>CAVXMR010000058.1:0-15424 GCA_963762765.1 uncultured Actinomycetota bacterium | reverse complement strand
CACCAGGGACAGCATCGCGGTGCTCGAGGAGTCCAGCCACTGCCCGCCGGGCAGCCCGACCGCGCCGAGCGCGGAGTTGAAGAGGCCGGGACCGGGGTCGTAGAACCACTTCCACATCAGCGCGGTGACCACCGGCGGCAGCATCACCGGCAGGTATACCGCGAGCCGGAAGAAGCCCCGCGCGTGCCGGATCTCGTTGAGCAGCACCGCGGTCAGGAACGGCACCGCGAAGCCGAACACCAGCGCCAGGCCGGTGAACAGCAGCGTGTTGCGCCATGCCACGCCGAACAGCGGGTCCTCGAACAGCCGGGTGAAGTTGTCGAACCCGACCCACGTCGGCGCGTTGACGAAGTCGACCTGCTGGAAGCTCAGCAGCACACCGCGCACGATCGGGTACCACGAGAACACCGCGAAGACGACCAGTGCCGCACAGAGGAGTCCGTACGCCGTCAGGTTTTCGCGGATGCGTACGGCGCTTCCGGGTGACCGTTGGCCGACCGGCCCGCGACGAGACGTCGCGGGCCAGTCGAGCAGCTACTTGACCTGGGCGAGGACACTGTTGACCTTCGCAGGTGGCCGCGACGCAGCTGGTCGACGTTGGCGTTCTGGTCGGTCAGCACTGCCTGCATGACGCTGTCGAGCGCGGCGTAGATCTGCTGGGCGTTCGGCGGCTCGATGCTGCCCTTGATCTTGCCGCTGGCGTCCACATAGGACTGGAAGTTCTCGGCCGGGACGTTGGCGTACTTGGCCTTCAGCGCCAGCTGCTGGTCACGCACCGCGCCCTGCCAGACGTCCGGGGTCGGCTCGGCTGGCAGCCCGACCGGCTGCTTGCCGTCGACGTAGGACTGGATGTGCTTCTCGAAGCGGTCCGGGTTGAGGTACTTCCACTGGATCCAGGTGAGCCCGGCCTTGATCTTCTCCGGGGACGCCTTCGGGTTGATCATGTACCCTTCGCCGCCGAGCAGCGTGCCCTGGCCACCGGGCATCCCGGCGACGCCGTAGTCGGCGTACTTGCCGTTGAACTGCTTGACCAGCACCGGCACGTTGTCCGGGGCGGCCATGTACATGCCGAGCTGGCCCGCGCCCATCATTCGCTGCACGTCCTGGGCCTCCAGCAGCTGCTTGCTGCCCATGGAGTTGTCGGTCCAGCGCATGTCGTGCAGGTACTGCAGCGCGGCCTTGCCTTTCTCGTTGTCGAAATCGGCGACCCACTTCTCGCCGTCCTTGCGGGCGATGTCGCCGCCCATCGAGTACAGCCAGCTGGTCATGTGCCAGCCACCCTGGTTGTTCTTGCTGTAGTCGGCGTACCCGACGATCCCGTTGCCCAGCGCGGAGATCTTCTTCGCGGCCGCGCGGACCTCGTCCCAGGTCTGCGGTGGCTTGTTCGGGTCGAGCCCGGCGCGCTGGAACAGCGGGCGGCTGTAGACCAGGCCCATCGTGTAGTTCATCGTCGGCAGGCCGTAGAGCTTGCCGCCGGCGTCACGGAAGTTGTCCAGCAGTTGCGGCTGGATGTCGTTGATGTGCGGGACGCTCTTCGCCGCTTCCGTGATGTCGGCGGCCTGGTGGCGCGCGATGATCTGCGCCGGGTCGGTGAAGTAGACGTAGTAGACGTCCTCGAGCTTCTGCCCGGCGAGCTTCGCCGAGAACGTCTTGGGGTCCATGAACCCCTCGTGCGGTTCGATCTTGATGTCCGGGTGCGCGGCCTCGAACTCCTTGACGTCGGCGTCGAAAACGCTGCGCTCGAACGCCTCGGTGGTCGGCGGCTGGCCGGTCACGGTGATCGTGACGGTGCCACCGGTGGCCTGCGGCGTGTCGGAGCCGCAGGCGGTCAGGCCTAGCGCGAGCCCCCCGGCGGCGAGCAGGCACAGCATCCGGTGAGACACGCTTCTGGACCAGGTACTGCTCATCTCAAAGCCTCTTCTCGCGGTCGCGACGGCTGTCAGGTGATGGCGGTCACTCTAAAGTGTGGACCAGATCGCCGCAATAACCAGACGAGAAGCTGCAAGTTACGAACAGGACGCGGTCAGCCGCGCCGGGCGGTGGAGCCGCGGACCACCAGCTCCGGCGCGAACAACAGCTCCTCGGCCGCCACCTCACCCCCGTTGATCCGCTTGACCAGCAGCTCGACCACCGCGCGGCCCATCGCCTCGATCGGCTGGCGGATGGTGGTCAGCGGCGGATCGGTGCAGTTCATCAGCGCCGAATCGTCGTAGCCGACCACGGAAACATCCTGGGGCACCGACAGCCCCTGGCGCCGTGCCGCGCGGATCGCGCCCAGCGCCAGCGGGTCGCTCGCGCACAGCACCGCGGTGGCGCCGCGCGGGTAGAGCCGGGCCGCCGCCGCGTGCCCGCCCTCGATCGAGAACATGCCGTGCTCGACGAGCTCGTCGAGCACCGGCAGCCCGAGCTTTTCCGCGTACGACCGGAACGCCTCGAGCTTGCGGCGCGAGGGCATGTGGTCGGCCGGGCCGAGCACCAGCCCGATCTGCTCGTGCCCGAGCGAGGCCAGGTGCCCGACGACCTGCTCGACCGCGACCGCGTCGTCGCAGCTGACCTGCGGCAGCCCGAGGTGGTCGACCGCGGCGTTGATCAGCACCGTCGGCAGCTTGCGTTCCACCAGGTGGTGGTAGTGCGAGTGCACCGCGTCGGCCTGCGCGTACAGCCCGCCGGCGAAGACGACGCCGGACACCTGCTGCTGGAGCAGCAGCTCGACGTACTCCGCCTCGGACACCCCGCCCGCGGTGCGCGTGCAGAGCACCGGGGTGAAGCCCTGCTGGGCCAGGGCGTTGCCCATCACCTCGGCGAACGCGGGGAAGATCGGGTTCTGCAGCTCGGGCAGCACCAGCCCGACCAGGCGGGCCCGCTCGCCGCGCAGCTGGGTGGGGCGTTCGTAGCCCATCACGTCCAGCGCGGTGAGGACGGCGGCCCGGGTGCTCGCGGAGACCCCGGACCGGCCGTTGAGCACCCGGCTGACCGTGGCTTCGCTGACCCCGACCTGGCGGGCGACTTCGGCAAGACGACGCGTCATGGGCGAAACTTTACAGCAATCGAGCGCAAGATTTCGACGAGCTGCACCGTGGCACGACGGTCGATCCTTCGTCGCGGTAGCCGCACAGGCTGCTTGGCGAGGCCGAGGCCGAGGCCTGGCGGGCCTTGTCCTGCCGGAGCAACGATCCGGCGCGGGCGTGGCTGGTAGGTTCGGGACATGAGTCAGCGACGCGCCGACGGCAGCGCGGGGGACGCGGACTACGGCGCGATCGGTGGCGTGTACACCGACTACCGCACGCCGGACCCGCGGATCGGGCAGTACGTCCTCGACGCACTCGGCGACGCGCGAACCGTCCTCAACGTCGGCGCGGGAGCGGGCGCGTACGAGCCGGAAGACCGGGAAGTCACGGCCGTCGAGCCGTCCGCGTCGATGCGCGCACAACGTCCGGCCACACTCTCGCCGGCGGTCGACGCGGTGGCCGAGAAGCTGCCGTTCCCGGATCGGACGTTCGAAGGCGCGATGACGACGTTCAGCGTCCACCAGTGGAACGACCTGTGGGCGGGGCTGCGCGAGATGCGCCGGGTCACCCGCGGCCCGGTGGCCGTGCTGACCTGTGACCCAACCCGCCTGCGCCGGTTCTGGCTGCTCGACTACGCGCCCGAGGTGATCGACACCGAGGCCCGGCGCTACCCCTCGATCGACGACATCGCCGACGCGCTCGGCGGCGACACCGCGGTCATCGGCGTGCCGGTGCCGATCGACTGCACCGACGGTTTCAACGAGGCCTACTACGCCCGCCCGGAACGCCTGCTCGACCCGGGCGCGCGGCTTTCGTGCTCCGCCTGGAGCTTCGTCGACGACCAGGTGCACCACCGCTTCGCCGCGGAGCTGCGCCACGATCTCGACGACGGCACCTGGGAGCGCCGTTATGGCAGGTTGCGCCACCAGCCGACCTTCGACGGGTCGCTCGTCCTCGTCGTCTCGAACCCCACAGGAGCCTGATGCGCCCGCCGTACGACCCCGAGCTCGCCGCTGCCCTGGACGGGCTGCCCGCCAAGGCCCCGCTGCGGTCCTTGCAGGACATCCCGCTACGACGCGAGGCAGGCGCGGCGGAGGTGCGGACCACCGTCGAGCTGGCCGGGATGTTCCCCGGCTTCACCTTCACCGAGAGCTTCGCGACCAGTGCGGCGGGTGAGGTTCCGCTGCTCGTCGTCAGCCCGGAAAAGCCGAGCGGGGCCGGGCTCTACTACCTGCACGGCGGCGGCATGATCCTCGGCCACCACCTCGGTGCGGACACCGTGCGGCTGCTGTCGTGGGCGGCCGAGCTGAACCTGACCATCGTGTCACCGGGTTACCGGCTGGCGCCCGAACACCCGCATCCGACGCCGGTCGAGGACTGCTACGCCGGTCTGCTGTGGACGGCCGGGCAGGCCGCCGAGCTCGGTATCGACCGGCTCGCGATCGGTGGGGTCAGCGCCGGTGGCGGGCTCGCGGCGGCGACGGCGCTGCTGGCGCGCGACCGAGGCGGCCCTTCGCTCGCGGCTCAGCTGCTGATCTGCCCGATGCTGGACGACCGCGACGATTCGACGTCCGCGCGGCAGTTCTCCGACGCCTCAGGGCATGTGGGACCGCCAGGCGAACGCCGTCGCCTGGACGGCGTTGCTGGGCTCACGTCGTGAGGATGTCTCGCCCTATGCCGCGCCCGCCCGGGCCACCGATCTTTCGGGGCTGCCGCCGGCGTTTCTCGACGTCGGCTCGGCCGAGGTGTTCCGCGACGAGGTGGTCGCCTACGCGAGCGCGATCTGGGCGGCGGGCGGCGAAGCCGAACTCCACGTCTGGCCCGGCGGCTACCACGGCTTCGACGCCAAGGTGCCCGGCGCCGCGCTTTCCCAGGCGGCGCAGGAAGCGCGGCTACCCTGGCTCCGAAGGGTGCTCAGCCTTCCTTGAGCAAATCCTGCAGCTCCTGCAAGGCCCGGGTCAGTTCGTCGGCGAAGCGGTGCATCTCGTCGGCGACGTGGCGCGGCGTGCAGAGGTAGATGTTCAGCCGGTCCGGCAGCAGGACGTACGCGATCCCGATGCACTGCGGGCTCGTGGACCCGAACCCGAAGTACTGGATGTTCACCGACGGCGCCGAGCTGGTGCTCAGGTAGTCGTCGCGCATCTTCAGCCAGCCAGGGCTCGCGTACAGCGCCGGAAACTCCGTGACACCACGGCGTTTCTGGATCAGCTGCAGCTCCCACAGGTGCTGCTCGGGCGCATCCCCCGCCTGGCATTCCTTGGCCCGCGCGACATGCTTGGACGCCGCCGCGCGGAAGGCCGCGCGCCGGTCCGAAGTGGACACTGAAGGATCGTCCATCGCCGCGACGAACGCCAGCACCTCCGGCGTGACGACGCGCATGGCCTCGGTCCGGCCGTTGCGGAACTGCCGGGTCGCGATCGACTCGTAGGTGGCGCCGGTCAGCCCCTTCGCGCGCTTGTGCGCGAGCTGGTACGCCATCTGCGCGAAGCCGTCCGGCGACATCCCGAGCTCCTTCGCCCTGGCCGCGCCGAAGTCCTGATAGGACAGGATCTTCGCCTCGGTCGCGTCCGCGTAGGCCGCGAACGACGCGGCAGCCGCGCGCGCGTCCTCGCGCAGCTCGTCGGTCAGCACGAACTCGAGCGGCGAGAAGGCCGGTACGCCGTCGGCGTGTTCACGTGAGAGCCGTTCGGCCGTCAGCAGCGCGTCGGTGAAGCCGAGGATCGTCGTCCCGTCCAGCTCGCAGTGCTCGACGTTGATCCCCGCCGTGCCGTCCTCGAACACGATGAGCGAGACGGCCTTGTCGAACCACCGGTTGCCGCTGTCGCCGTGCAGCAGCTTGTCGCACGCCTCCTGCGTGTCGGCCGGCGCGAAGTCTTCCAGGACCAGGCAGAACAACGCGGTCTCGATGGTGTCCAGCGCGGACGCGTTTCCGGCCGCCAGCAACGCTTCCCGCGTCGCCGCCCACTCCGCGCGGGCCTTCGTGGTGAAGTGCCCGGCCGCGGTCTGCGGGTCCTCGGTCGGCTTGCCGTTCTTGACGATCGCCTGAAACCCGGCGGCGAGTTGCTCGGGGGAGTACGGGCGACCGTCCTCCGCCAGGACGTCCAGGACGAACGGCGTGTCCCGGTGGAACACGACGATGTGCCGCGCGGTGGACGGCCCGGGCCACTCCGCGCTGTACGGCGTGCGGGCGGTGTCCAGGACCTCGCCCGGGATGCGCGTGGCCGAGAACAGGAACTTGTGCTGCACCATCGACTGCGGCTGCCCGCGGAGCACGATCGGCGGCACCAGCTCATCGTCCAGCTTCAGCTTGTAGTCCACGGCGGACGCGACCAGCTCGGCCGCGCGCTCCAGCTGCCCCAGCGGCGACGGCTGGAACAGGAAGAAGAAGTTGGCGTTGAGCGCGATCCGGTCGCGACGGCCGAGGTAGCGGTACGGCCAGAAGGTGTCGAGCCAGCTGTACGCACCCTCGGAATACGCCTCAAGCGAGGCCTGCAGCTCGTGCGCCGGGCTGTCCGGTGCGAGGAAATCGGCCAGCGCCGCTTCGGTTTCGGCCAGCTCGTCGGCGGTGAGCAGCGGTGAACACCACTCGAGGAACCGCCTGCCGGTGGCTTCCAGCGTCGGGACGGGCACCTTGGGCAGGAGTTCCTCGTTGCCGAAGGTGCGGGAAGAGAGTTCCACGTTCATCCTCGTTCTTCGTACGACACGCTGTTGAGGGCTGAAGCGAGGCCGGTGGCCGCGCCGCGTGGGCGGGAGACGAACAGCTGCGCGTACAGCCAGCCTTCGGTTTCCAGGCCCTGCGGATCGACCCCGGCCGCGGATAGGGTGTCCAGGATCTGCGTCTGCTCCTCGCCCGAGGCGAAGCGCCGCTGCCTGAACACGCCGTGGATGCTAGCGGTCTCGTAGCCCAGTTCGGCCAGGCTCGCCGCGATCGGTTCGTAGGAGAACATCCGCAGCACGAAGTGCGCCATCCACGGCCGCGACTCCCGCGCGATCCGCTCGATCGTCTTTTCCGTGACGTAACCGAGGCAGCCCGTCGAGACGACCAGGTCCGTACCGGCCAGCAGTGCCCGCTGCGCCTCGTCGGGTTCGTCGTCCTCGAGGTTCGCGTGGATGGTCTCGTCGAGGAAACCCGCGGCCAGCGCGTAGTCCAGCGCCGGGCCGGACGCGTCGAGGCCGATGAATCGCACGTCTTCGGGCTGCGCGTGCGACCGGATCAGCCGGCGGTCACGCGCGATGAGCGCGTCCCGGTCACCGGGACCGGCCGTGGTGTAGTGCTCGTAGAGGTCGTCCATCGTGGCGTCACAGCGGTGCAGCGCCGCATTGACGCCGTACGAGCACCCGACGTCCAGCACGGTCGGCACGGCGACACCGCGTTCGGCGCGGAAGCCCTCGATCAGCTTCGTGAAGTAGGGCTTCGCCAGCTGCGGAATCTGGTAATCGAGCTCGCGCAGCGTGCCGAAGAACGCGCGCGGATCGGGCTCGGTGTAGATGTCGTCGAAGGAGATCTTGCCGGTTTCGTCGAAAGGCACTGGCTGGCTCCTTCAGTCGAGCAGCTCGTCACCGCGGACGGCGGCGCCGGTGTGCGCGGGCAGGACCCGGCCGAACAGCTGCCGGGTCCGCTCCGGGCTGCCCATCACGCCGGGACGCTCGCTGTAGGCGAAGATCGCCGTGTGGCGGGCGGTCCCGCCGTCCACCGTACTGACTCGATGCAGCGAGAACCGGCCAAGGAACAACTGGAGGTCGCCCGGCCGCAGGTGCAGCCGCCGGACCAGCGGGGACTCACCGGCCAGCACCGCGCGGACGTCGCCGAAGTTCTCCGCCGCGGCCGAGCGGATGTTCGGGCAGTACTCGAAAACCCCGCCGTCCTCGGCCTGCTGGGTGAGCATGCTGACGGTGAACTCGTTGGTGTCGAAGTGCCACGGGTGCGCGCGGCCCGGCGCGATCACGTTGAGCGTCAGCCCGGCCAGCGGGTCGGCCAGTTCGTGCAGCTCCGGCAGGGCGAAGCAGTCCGCGACGAAGCGCTGGAACAGCGGGCTGGTGTAGACCTGCTGGATGATCGCCGACGCCGGGATGCGATCGCGCGCGACGAAGGCGTTGCCGCGCTCCATGATCGTGCGGCCGGGGTGGTCCTCGGGCAGCGGCGTGTCGAGCGCGATGTTGTAGGCGTTGACTTTTTCGATCTTGGTGTAGGCGTGCGGAGCGAGTTCCGCGCATTCGGTCCGCAGCGATTCCCGCAGTTCCGGCCGGATGAAGTCGGCCAGCACACTGCACCCGGTTACGGCGAGTTCAGCGCGGGTGCGGGCGACGATTTCGCGCCACGACGGGCTTTCCGGGTCGGCGAGCGGATAGCGTTCGACGTCGATCATCTCGATCGCGGCCACGGTGCTCATCGAAAAGGAGTAGCACAGAACCGGCGGCGTCAACCCGGAGTTTGTGACCGGTGACACAAGGTGGTCAATCGCCGATTTTGCTCGCCCAGGAACTGACCTTGACCGAGTCCGTGGTGCCGAGGTCGGTCTCCAGCGGCTGGGTCTGCGCCGGTTCGCCCGGGGCGGGCACGACGGAAATCGCGGCGCCGACGTGTTTGTCGCCGGAGGTGACGGTGACCGACCACGCCAGCACGGCGAGCGCCTTTTCGCCTGGTCGCAGCATCAGGTTCTGCGGCCCGAGATCACGCGCGAAGTAGGACGTCTCGTGCTGGACGGTGACCTCGACGACCGAGCCGTCGGCCGCGAGGAGCTTGAGATCGATGCCCGAGCCCGGCTTCGACCTGACCCACCGACAACGACAGTCCGCTCGACGGCGGCGGCGCGTAGGTCGGGCTCGGCGTTGTCGTGGGTACCGGCACAGGCGGCGGCAGTCGCTTCTGACCGCAGCCCGCCAGCAGCACGACGACGAGCAGCGGTGCGAAGCGGAAAACCCCCATGCGGTGGAAGGGTAGCGCTAAGCCAGCGGCAACAGCTTCCGCACCTCGCGCGCGACGCCGTCCGAGGACGCCGCCGCTGCGACGCGCTCCTCCGATGGCGTGCCGTACAACGTCGTCCGCTGCCGCAGCGGACGGCCCAGCGGCTCGACCATCGCGCGCATGTCGCTGATCGTCTTGTACGAACCGTGCGACGCGCCCGCCATCCGGCTGATCGTCTCCTCCATCAGCGTCCCGCCGATGTCGTTGACGCCGCCCTGCAGCACCGCCCGGCTGCCCTCTTCGCCGAGTTTCACCCACGAACTCTGGATGTTGTCGATCATGCCGTGCAGTAGCAGTCGAGCCAGCGCGTGCACCGCGCGGTTCTCGCGCTGCGTCGCGCCTGGGCGGGCGAGGCCGGCGAGGTAGATCGGCGAGCTCTGGTGGATGAACGGCAACAGCACGAACTCGCTGAACCCGCGGCGCCCGTGCTTCTCCAGGCCTTCGCGCTGCAGCCGGGCCAGCAGCTTCAGGTGCCCGACCCAGTGCGCGGGCGTGTCGACGTGGCCGTACATCATCGTCGACGTCGTGGGCAGCCCGACCTCGTGTGCCGTGGTGACCACCTCGATCCACTGCGCGGTGGGCAGCTTGCCCTTGGTCAGCACCCAGCGGACGTCGTCGTCCAGGATCTCCGCGGCCGTGCCCGGCAGCGAGTCCACGCCGGACTCCTTCGCCTGGGTCAGCCAGTCGCGCAGCGACAGGTTCGTCCGCGACGCGCCGTTGATGACCTCCATCGGGCTGTAGGAGTGCAGGTGGATGTCCGGCTGACGGCGTTTCACCTCGGCCGCGAGGTCGAAGTACGCGGTGCCGGGCAGGTCCGGGTGGATGCCGCCCTGCATGCAGATCTCGGTCGCGCCCGCGGCCCATGCCTCGTCGACGCGGTCGCCGACCTGGTCCAGCGAGAGCGTGTACGCGTCGGCGTCGGTGCGACGCTGCGCGAAGGCGCAGAAGCGGCAACCCGTGTAGCAGACGTTGGTGAAGTTGATGTTCCGCGTGACGACGAAGGTGACGTCGTCCCCGTTCGTCTCCCGCCGCAAGTCGTCGGCGAGTCGCGTGAGGGCGTCGAGTTCGGCGCCGTCCGCGTGCAGGAGCGCGAGCGCCGCGTCGTCGGAAAGACCTGCGGGGTCTTTTTCCGCGCTGCGCAAGGCTTCCAGGATGTCCGTGTCGAACTTCGCCGGGCCGGTCTTGATCTTCCCGGCCAGCTCGGACCAGTCGCCGTACACGGAGTCGAAGTCGCTACGGCGGTCTTCGGTACGGCCGGTCGAGTCGATCTCGGTGTGCAGGTCGGTGCGCCCGGACTGCTGCCAGCCACCATCCGGCTCCTGCCACGGGATACCGACCGGCATCGCGCCTTCGCGCGCCATCCCGGTCGCCGGGTCGACGAGCGCCGCGACGTGCCGCGTGATCCGCGGGTCCAGCCACGGTTCGCCGCGCTGGATGTACTCGGGGTAGATCGTCAGCCGTTCCTTGAGCTCGAACCCGGCCTTCTCGGTGCGGCGGGCGAGTTCGTCGATCTGCGGCCACGCGCGCTCGGGGTTGACGTGGTCCGGGGTCAGCGGCGAGACGCCGCCCCAGTCGTCGATCCCGGCGCGGATCATCAGGTCGTACTGGTTGCCGATCAGGTTCGGCGGCGCCTGGATGCGCATCTTCGGCCCGAGCACCAAGCGCGCGACGGCGATGTTCGCCGCGAGTTCCTCGAGGTCGGCGTCCGGGGTCGCGCGCATCTTCGTGTCCGGCTTCGCCCGGAAGTTCTGCACGATGACTTCCTGGATGCCGCCGTACTCGCGCGAGGTCTTCCGCAACGCGAACAGTGCGTCCGCGCGCTCCTCGTGCGTCTCGCCGATGCCGATCAGCACACCGGTGGTGAACGGCACGGAGCTGCGGCCGGCGTCTTCGAGCACGCGCAGCCGGACGGCGGGATCCTTGTCCGGCGAGCCGTAGTGCGGGCCGCCCTTCTCCGACCACAGCCGGGTCGCGGTGGTCTCCAGCATCATGCCCATCGACGGCGCGACCGGCTTGAGCCGCTGGAAGTCCTGCCAGGTCAGCACGCCCGGGTTGAGGTGCGGCAGCAGGCCGGTCTCCTCGAGCACGCGGATCGCCATCGCGCGGACGTAGGACAGCGTGTCGTCGTAGCCGTGCGCGTCCAGCCAGTCGCGGGCGACCTTCCAGCGGTCCTCGGGCCGGTCGCCGAGGGTGAAGAGGGCTTCCTTGCAGCCCATCTCGGCGCCCTTGCGCGCGATGTCGAGGACTTCGTCGGGGGAGAGGAACGGCGATTCGAGCCGTCCCGGCACGGTGACGAACGTGCAGTACCCGCAGCGGTCGCGGCAGAGCCGGGTCAGCGGGATGAACACCTTGCGGCTGTAGGTGATGATGCCTTCGCGGCCGGCCTCGGCCAGCCCCGCGTCGCGGATCCGGGAGGCGTGCTCGGACAGCGTCTTCAGGTCGTCCCCCCGCGCGTGCAGCAGAACGGCGGCTTCGGCTACGTCGAGTGTCTTCCCGTCACGCGCCCGGGCGAGCGCGCGGCGCATCGCCGAGGCGGTCGGGGCGGTGGCGTCGGGTTCGGGTCCCATTCCCGCCACGCTAGGACCGCGCCGACACGACCGGCCAGTCCGCGCGACGCACCCGGCCTGCCCGATCGGGTCCGGTGATCGTCGTCGCAGGTCAACGGGCCAAGGGAGTTGTCGATCTCCGGGACGGCGTGTATTACCTAAAGTGTGGCATCGGTGGTCGGCAAGAAGATAGGCGGACGGACGTACTACTACCTGGCGGAGTCCGCCCGGGTCGAGGGTGCGCCGCGAGTGGTGACTCAGCGTTATCTCGGCACGGCCGAGGAGATCGCGCGCGCGGTTCCCGGCGGCGATCCGTCGGCGGCCCGCTATCGGACTTACGGGGACGTCGCCGCGGTGTGGGCGACGCTGCAGCGGCTCGACTTCGTGCGCCGGGTCGACGCCGTCGTCGGCGCCCAGCGCGCCAGGACCACGCTCGGGCTGACGCTCGCGATCGCGGTGCTGCACCGCGCGACGGCGCCGGGCATCCCGCTCGACGAATGGTGGGCGGCCGGTGCCGCGGCGGACATCGTGCGGCCGAAGCAGTCCACAGTGGACGTCGCCGCGCATTGGCGGTCGCTGGAACGCCTTACGCCGGAACGGATCTCGCGGATCGAGGCCGTCGTCGCCGAGGCGGTGCTGGCGCTGCTGGACGAGGAACCGGCCGCGCTCGCGGTGGACGTCCCGCAGTTCGCCGCGTTCACCGCCGCCGACTGCACGCTCGCTTCGGCGTGCCAGGACGTCCTTGTGGGGCTTGGCTTGCTGGTCACCCGCGACGGCGCGATTCCGTTGGCGTCACGGGTGTACCGGCGGGACGACGGCACCGCGCCGACGTTCGCCGAACTCGCCCGCGAGTTGCGCACCGAGCGCCCGGCCACGCTGGTCTTCCACGCCGGTCAGGCGGCGCAGCTGGACCTAGGCTCGCGGCGCCGGTTCGTCGGCTCGCTCCCGCTGACCGATCACCCGGAGCTGCTGACCCAGCCCGCGTCGGCCCGCAAGCGCGTCGACCCGGAGCGGTTCGCCGGGCTGACCGCGCTCGACACGCACGCGGTCGTCGACGGCGTCCGCCGCCGCGTGATCCTGACGCATTCGGCGACGTTGCACGCGGCCCAGTCCCGCGCGTTCGCCGACGAGCTCGCCACCGCGACCCGAGAGCTGGACGGCCTGGCGGGCGCGCTGGCGGCGGGCACGCACCGTGGTGACCGGGCCCAGGTGCACGCCGAGATCGGCCGGGTCACCCGCGGCCGGCGCATCGAGCGCGTGCTCACGGCGGTGCTGAGTGGTTCACGCTCGGGCGAGATCCGGCTGGAACGGCGGATCGACACGGCCGCGCTGGCGCGGCTCGACGACGAGTTCTTCGGCAAGCAGGTGCTCGTCACCGACCACGACTGGCCGGTGGCGGAGGTGGTCACCGCCTACCGCGCGCGCACCCACCTCGAATCGACGTTCCGCTGGCTGACCGCGCCCGCGGCCACCGGGCCGACCCCCCGCTGGGAGTGGACGCCCCGGCGGGTGGCCGTGCACGCGCTGGTCTCGATGTTCGCGGCGACGGTCACCCACCTCATGCGCCGCGACGCCGACCGGGCCGGGATGAACCTCTCCGTCCGCGAGCTGCTGGACCGGCTGGCCGGGATCGGCGAGTTCGTGGTCCGCTACCCGTCCACGGGCGGGCGGCCGCGGACCGGCCGCCTGCCCACCGAACGCAATGCCGAGCAGCAGGCCCTGGCCGAGCTGTTCGGGCTCTAGAGCGCCACATCCGCGTAGGCGCTCCCGAGTTTGGCGTGGTTGAGCAGCGCCGTCGCGTGCCCGCTGTTGGGGCCGGAGCGGTACACGCCCCACTTGTGGTTGACGTGCGTGCCCCACAGGGTCGGCCCTGGGTAGCGGGTCTGCCCCGCTCGGCCCGGTGAGCTGGAAGTACAGCTTGCCGTCGGCAGCCGCAGCCCGCGGCTCTCACAGCGTTCCTTGGAGCCGTCGGCGTTGTCCCAGGTCTCGTAGCGGAAGCTCTTGCCGTACGTCGCGTCGTTGACGACGGTGATGCTGCCGGGCTCCTTCTCCAGCCCGTCGAACACCGACGTGCCGCGCGCCGCGTCGCCGTCCCAGATAACGCTTTCCGGAGCCGCTTGAGCTACGCCGGTGCCGATGAGCGGGACCGCGGCGAGTGCGCCGATGCCGGCGAGAACGGTGCGCCGGGACAGGGAATCCATCGTGACCTCCGAAGTTCGACATGACTGTGAACGACGGCGGTGCTCCGATGCTGCCTGTCCCGGTCGGCCGATGGTCAAGAGTTGTCGCGGAAGATCTGCAACGGGGAAAAACTTTGCACGACCGGCATCAGCTCGATGACGTTGATGTTGACGTGCGCGGGCTGCGCGGCCGCCCAGTACACCGACTCGGCGACGTCCTCGGCGGTCAGCGGCGTGGTCCCGGCGTACACCTGGTCGGCCTTGGCCTGGTCGCCGTCGAACCGGACCTTCGAGAAGTCCGTGCCGCCGACCATGCCGGGCTCGATGTTCGTCACGCGGACGCCGGTGCCGTGCAGGTCGGCGCGCAGGTTGAGGCTGAACTGGTGCACGAACGCCTTGGTCGCGCCGTAGACGTTGCCGCCGGGGTAGGGATAGGTGCCCGCGATCGAGCCGATGTTGATCACGTGCCCGCGGCCGCGCTCGACCATGCCGGGCAGCACCGCGCGGGTGACATGCGCCAGGCCGCGGACGTTGGTCGAGATCATCTCGTCCCAGTCGGCGAGCTCGGCGCGCTGCGCGGGCTCGAGGCCCTTGGCGAGACCGGCGTTGTTGACCAGGACGTCGATGGCGGCCCAGTCCGCCGGGAGTGCGTCGACGGCGGCCTTGATCGCGTCGGGGTCGCCGACGTCGAGCTGGATCGGGAGGACGGCGTCGCCGAGCTCGCCCGCCAGCGCGTCCAGCTTGTCCTTGCTGCGCGCGACGGCGACGACCCGCGCGCCCTGGGCGACGAACCGCCGGGTGATGGCGGCGCCGAAGCCGGCGCTCGCGCCGGTCACGAATACGGTCTGCTGCGACATTCGATCGTTCACCGTTCTTCCGTAGTAGTCAGGAAGCGGCCGAATGCCTCGTCGAACTCGGCCTCGCACTCCAGGTTAGGCAGGTGGCCCGCGCCGTCGATGACCGCCAGTGTCGAACGCGGGACGAGCCGGTGCATCAGCCGCGCGGTGTTCACCGGGGTGAACTCGTCCTCGCTGCCGACGGCCACCAGCGTCGGGACCGCGATCCGGGTGAGGCTCTCGGTGTAGTCGGGGCGCTCGGCACGGCCGCGCAGGGCCGCCGCGGCGCCGTCGGCCGGGGCCGCCGTCATCATCGCGCGGACGTGCGCGACGACGTCCGGCTTCATACGCAGGGTCTTCGGGGAGATCATCTTGGGCAGCAGCTCCTCGGCGAGTCCGGCCATGCCCTCGCGCTCGATGCGGTCGGCCGTGTCGAGGCGGTGCTGCCGCGCTTCGGGGGTGTCGACGCCGGGGAAGGTGTCGGCGAGCAGGAGGGCGCTGACGCGCTCGGGATGGCGGGCGATGGTCTGCATGACGATCTGGCCGCCCATGGACAGCCCGCCGAGCACGAACCGCTCGATGCCCAGGTGATCGGCGAGGTGGATCAGGTCGTCGGCGAAGACCTCGAGGCCGGTCTTGCCGCCGGCGACCTCGGAGTCGCCGTAGCCGCGCAGGTCCGGGACGACGACGCGGTACCCGGCTTTCGCGAGGCGCTCGGCCTGCGGACGCCACATCGTGCGGTCGAAGGGGTGCCCGTGCACGAGCAGGATCGAGCTGCCGGTCCGGCCGGGGCCGCTGTCGTCATAGGCGATCTCGACGTCGCCGAGCTGCGTGATGGTCACGTCCTCGACGCTAGTCAGAGCTTTTAGCGAGGGCAATACGGTGCAAT
>CAVXMR010000057.1:0-249484 GCA_963762765.1 uncultured Actinomycetota bacterium | reverse complement strand
GGGGGACTTGAACCCCCACGCCCGTTAAGGGCACTAGCACCTCAAGCTAGCGCGTCTGCCATTCCGCCACTCGGACCTGCTGAAGAAAGAGTATACGGTCCCTCGGCGGCCTCGTTGAGGGGGGTGCTCATCCTGCGGCGCGCGGGCCTGGAAAGATCTTGCGGTTTGGCCTCATGGGGACTGTAGTCCCAGGTCAGTGGCGATATTTGCAGCTGGGCGGACCGGTCACGTCGAGTGACGGGCGCGTCGGCTGGTGGCGGAACCGGAGGAATGCAGTCCGGATTGGCCCCTGAACAGGGTGGGAGGGCCCCTTAGGGGTTGGTGGGAGCGCGTCCGCGGCCGGTAGATATCGAGGGGCGAATCCGGACGAGGGGGATCAACATGATGGTGGCACCCAAGGCGGGCAGGCGCCTGCTGCTGCTCGTGCTCGTTGTCCTCTGCTTGGGCTCGGTGCCGGCCACCGCCACGGCAGGGCCGAGGTATCAGGTCGCCGGGCTGCATCGGCCGGTGGATCTGCTCGTCGACAAGTGGGGCGTGCCGCACATCTACGCCGCCGACACCAGTGACCTTTTCTTCGCCCAGGGGTTCAACATCGCGCGGGATCGGTTGTTCCAGATCGACACTTGGCGACGCCGGGGGCTCGGGACGCTCAGTGAGGTGCTCGGGCCGTCCTATGTGGAGCAGGATCGGGCCGCCCGGCTCTTCTTGTACCGGGGTGACATGGACGCCGAGTGGGCGTCGTATGGGCCGGAGGGGCGGCTCGCCGCCACCAGGTTCGCCGAGGGGATCAACGCCTATCTTGACTGGCTCGGGCGTACGCCGGGGGCGACGCCGCCGGAGTTCGGCAAGCTGGGGTATCAGCCCGCGCGGTGGCGGCCGGAGGATGTGGTGCGGATTCGCACGCATGCCATCGGGGAGAACCTGATGTGGGAGGTCGCCCGCGCGAAGCTCGTGTGTCTTGCCGGGCCGGGCGCGAGCAAGTATCTGCGGGGGTTGTATCCCGCGCACGAGGCTGTGGTGCCCGCCGGACTTGATCCGTGTTCGGTGCCGGATGACGTGCTCAAGGTGTACAACCTCGCGACCGCAGCGGTTTCCTTTACCGGCAGCGGGTTTCAGGCCAAGGACATCGCCGACGCCACTTCGGGCAGCAACTCCTGGGTCGTCGGGCCGAGCCGGACTGCGTCGGGGCGGCCGATTCTCGCCAACGATCCGCATCGTGGGGCCGACGCGCTGCCTTCGGGGCGATACCTTGCACAACTGGAAGCGCCCGGGTTGAATCTGGCGGGTGCCGGGGAGCCGTGGAATCCGGGGATCGCCATCGGGCACAACGACAGTATCGCCTTCGGGTTGACCAATCTGCCGATCGATCAGACCGATCTGTACGTCTACGAGCTCGATCCCGACGACCATACGCGGTACCGCTACGGCAACGGCTGGGAGCGGATGACCACGGTCACCGAGACCATCCCGGTCCGGGGGAGCGCGCCGGTCGCGCGGGAGGTGTCCTTTACGCGGCACGGTCCGGTGGTGAAGGTCGACGAGGCGGCGCATCGGGCTTTCGCGGTGAGGACGGCTTGGTCGGAGCCCGGGAGTGCCGCCTACCTCGGGAGTCTCGACTATCAGCGGGCCAGGAACTTCGGTGAGTTCACCGCCGGGATGCAGAAGTGGGGCACGCCCGGGTCGAACCTCGTGTACGCCGACGTGCGCGGCAACATCGGGTATGTGCCGGCCGGGCTGACGCCGCGGCGGACCGGTGCGGGTTACGACGGGTTGCTGCCGGTGCCGGGGGACGGGCGGTACGAGTGGGATGGGTTCCATGCCAACAGTGAGCTGCCCGGGCAGTACAACCCGAAGCCGGGATTCTTCGCCTCGGCCAACGACTTCAACATCCCGCCGGGGTTTCCGGTGGTGTCCAACTACGAGTGGCAGCTGCCCTACCGCAAGCAGCGGATCGACGAGCTGATCAAGGCGAAGCCGCGCGCGACCGTCGCCGACTCGCTGGCGATCCAGAAGGACGAGAAGTCCTTGGTGGCCACGCAGCTGCTCACCTTCGTGCGCGGGCTGTCCTCCACCGACCCGGACACGAAGCGGGCGCTGGAACTGCTGAGCGGGTACGACGGCGTGGCCTCGGTCGATTCTCCGGGCGCAGCGCTGTTCGAGACGTGGATCATGAAGTACCTGCACTACGCCTGGGCGCACGCGGTACTGCCCCAGGCCGCCGCGGACGTGCTGTCGCGCACCATCAATCCCGAGTTCAGCCTGGTGATCGCGTCCTTCGCGAACCCAACAGGGTGGCTCGGGCCAGACGGGGCCGCTGTGCGGGACAAGCTGATCCTGGACACCTTGCCGCTCGCTTTCCGTGACGTCGCGGGGAAGCTCGGCGACGACACCTCGGCGTGGCGGTGGGGGTCATTGCATTATCAGCTGTTCGCGCATCCGCTCGGCAGCCCGAATGTGGGGCCGAATCCGGTCGGCGGTTCCTATCACACCATTCATCCCTCGTTCTTCCATCCGCTGACCTATCAGCAGATCATCGGGGCCACTTTCAAGATGGCGCTCGACGTCGGAAACTGGAACGGCTCGTACGCGATCAACGCGCCCGGGCAGTCCGGCGACCCACGCAGCCCGCACTACAGTGACCTCAACGGACTCTACGCGTCGGGCGGGGCGTTTCCCCTGCTGTACACCCGAAGCGAGGTCGAGCGGAACCTCGATGTGCGGATTCGGCTCGAGCCTGCCCGGTGAATGTACAAGGATCGTACAAACCCGAAAGTTGACGGTCCGCTGCGCGCGTGTCAAGAATGGTTCATCAACCCATTCCTGACATCTGGGGTTCCTTCATGCGAGTATTCAGATTCGTCGTGCCGGCGTTGGCGGCCGTGGTGGCCGCCCTCGTCGTGCCCGCCACGGCCAGCGCCGCCTACAGCGACCCGCTCACCACGACCACCAAGCAGAACCTGGTCTGGCACGCCACGCCGGCCGCGGCCCTGACCGCGTTGGACAACGCCCTGCCCAACGTCAGCGCCAACACCGTCGTCAACGACACCAACTACGCGATGGCCGGATGCAGTGCCGCGGAAAAGACCGCGCTGCCGAAGACCCCGGCCGCCAGTACCTCGCTGTGCTGGGACGCCGACCGCGGCGGGACCACGACCTGGGTCCCGCAGGGCATCACGACCTCCGGCGACGCCGACAACGACGGCATGTGGGGCGCCGACAAGATCATCCTGTCCGGCTGGCACGGCAGCACCGATCTCGGCCGCTACAACGATTCGCGGATCATGTTCGTGAACTACAACAAGCCGGCCGACGCGGGCTTCCGGATGGTCTACCTGGGCGTGCCCAACGCCACCGGCACCGACTTCGACGCCGCCAAGGCGCACATGGGCGGGATGGCCTGGTTCGGCGACAAGATCTACGTCACCGCGGTCGGCAGCACCTCGACCGCGATCCGCGTCTTCAGCACCAAGCACATCCTGCAGATGACCGACACCACGTCGAACGCCATCGGCAAGACCTCGGCCGGGTTCGCCGCCTACACCTACAAGTACGCGATGATGCAGATCGGGTACTACACCTACGCTGGCGGTACCTGCAGCATGTCCTCCGACACCGGCGTGCCCTGCTTCTCGTCGCTTTCCCTCGACCGGAGCACGTCGCCGGCCAGCCTGGTGACCACCGAGTACTTCTCCGACCAGAGCCTGCACGGGCGCCTCTACCGGTACAACACCGGCGCCGACTACCTGCTCGAGACGGCCGCCACCGAGGCCTTCCGCAGCTCCGTCGGCAACATGCAGGGTGTGTTGTCGCACAACGGGAAGTGGTACGTGGCACACAGCTCCGCGACGCTGCCCGGCCAGCTCTGGGCGCAGACCACGTCCTCGAGCAACGCCAGCACCTGCGGCTCGACGTCGACCGCCTGCTGGGCCGTGCATCCGGAGTCGCTGACCTACGACTGGTCGACCGGGCTCGTCTGGTCGCAGTCCGAATGGTCCACCGCGGACTGCAAGGCCGCGAGCCAGACCTGCGGCCGGACCGTGTTCGCCGTCCCGCTGTCTTCGCTGCCGTCGTAACCGAAGGGCCTGGCGCGCTCCGAGGGGGAGGAGAGCGCGCCAGGCCTGATGACGTTACGCCGCCGGGGATGCCGGGGGAGCGGTTTCCACCGGGACTGCACCCGTTCGCGGCAATGGACGCGTCCGGCCGGACATCTCGGTCGATAAAAGGCGAAACCGGTTGCGGTCCCTAAACATCCGCCCGCGTCCTCAGCAGGGCGACCGCCGCGGCGGCGAATCCGACGGCGTTCAGGCCCCACGCCACGAAATCCAGCGGATGATTCGCCAAAACGACGGCTGCCACGAAGTGCAGGGGCTGCGCGATGATCGTCACGACGGCCGCCCAGCGGGGAACCGCCCGCGACTGCCACAACGCGATCCCGAGCAGCACCGTGCCGAGGACGTGACCCGCTACGAAGACCGCCTCCGCGACGCCCATCGCCGGGTGCGTGCCGTCGTAGATCCCCGCGGTCACCGCGACGTCGAGGTGCTGCCGCACGCCGAACAGCACGCCCGCGTCGGTCGCGACGATCAGGCCGAGCGAGAGGTAGGCGGGGACGAGCAGAAGCACCGCGACGGCCGTGAGGCGCGGGGTCGCCTGGCGGGTCAGCCGGGCGACCCCCAGCACGGCCGGGACAAGGGTGAGCACGCCGAGGAAACCCAGCCAGACGACGAGGGACTGCGTGTCCGGATCAGCGGCCACCTTCGCGACGACGGTCGCGGAGTCGTCGGTGGTGCTGTAGGGCATCACCAGCCGGAGCACGGCGATCGCGGCCGGGCCGATCGGCAGCAGGAGCGCCACCGGCCACCGGGTGACCGGGCGGGTGGCCAGGGTGGCGGTCATCGGACCGCGCCCATCCGCGGGGCGAGCACCAGGGTGATGCCCGCGATGGTGACGAGCACCGTGGCGCCGACCGTCAGCACCAGCGGCGCGGGGACGTCGTCCACGAACAACGCCGGGACGGCCGCGAGCGCGGACACCACGCGCAGCACGACCAGCGGAATCACCGCACGGGTGGCGCCGCGCCACGCCGCCGTGGCCAGGGCGAGGC
The DNA here is from genome assembly GCA_963762765.1 of uncultured Actinomycetota bacterium. Classification (GTDB taxonomy): domain Bacteria; phylum Actinomycetota; class Actinomycetes; order Mycobacteriales; family Pseudonocardiaceae; genus Amycolatopsis. Next base: position 244,380 of record CAVXMR010000057.1, on the reverse strand, counting down.
TGGCCAGTCCGAGCGCCGCGGAGACCAGGGCGATCGCCATCGGCGGGTGCTCGCCGTCGCTGAGCAACGGCACCAGCAGGTCGAGAACGGACAGCAGGCCGAGCACGATCAGCCCGGCACGCACGGATCGGGTCATCAGAACCTCCCAAGTTCGGTTGCGTCCACCGTGGCGCCGCGGACGATCCCCGGTCATGAGACGGCGTTCCCGCGGCCGCGGGAGATCGCCCGGGTGATCCGGGACCGTGAGCCCAGGACAGCGGGAACCCGAAGGCCCACACTGTCCCCATGGCAGTCAGCCGCCGGCTCCCGGCCGGCCTCGGTGCGCTCGCGGTGGCGGAGGTCGTCGCCGCCGTCGTGCTCACGATCGGCGTCGGCTGGACCTGGCAGCAGGCCCTCGACGCCTTCGTGGTGACCAACTGCGTCATCGGTGGCTCGTTCGCGGCGTGCGGCGCGGTCATCGCCTGGCACCGGCCGCGGAATCCGATCGGCTGGCTGTTCGTCGCCGACGGCCTCGGGCACTGCACCACCGCGCTGGGCGCCCCGCTGCTGCAGGCGCTGCACGACGGCGGCGCGCCGATCGGCCTGCAGCGGCTGGTCGCCACCGTGTTCGCCTACTCGTGGCCGTGGTCGATCGGGCTGTTCCTGCCGCTGGCGCTGGTGCTCTTCCCGGACGGGCGGCCGCCGTCGCCGCGCTGGCGGCCCGCGGTGCTCGCGGTGGCGCTCACCGCCCCGCTGTTCGTGCTGGAGATCGGCGCGAGCCCGGAGCCGCTGCTGCCCGGCCTGCCGCCGGGCTACCTGACCGTGTCCTGGCACGACCAGGCGAGTCCACTGTGGACGATCTCCGAGCTGAGAACGCTGGCGGCGTTGGTGGTCGCGATCGTCGCGATGGTGGTGCGGTACCGGCGCGGCGACGACGTCCTGCGCCGCCAGCTGCTGTGGCTGCTGCTGGCCACGGTCACCGCGGCCGGGTTCGTCGTGCCGTGGTCGTTCGTCGCGGGGACGCCGATCGTCGTGCTGTTCTCGCTCCCGCTCATCCCGGTCGCGGTGACCATCGCGATCGTGCGGCACCAGCTGCTGGACATCCGCCTGGTCGTGTCCCGGGTGATCGCCTGGGTGCTGCTGTCCGCCGGGGTCGTGCTCGCCTACGGGGTGCTGGTCACCGTGCTGGACCGGTTCGTCTCCGCGCAGCTCGGCCGCTCGGCCGTGGCGACGATCGTGGTCGCGCTGCTGGTCGCGCCGGTGCTGCCGCGCCTGCAGCGGCTCGTCGACCGCGCGCTGTACGGCGACCGCGGCGACCCCGCCCGCGTGGTGTCCCGGGTGGGCGAGCAGCTGGCCGGGCCGGGGCTCGCCGGTGTCGTGTCGGCGATCCGGGCCGCGCTGCGCGTGCCGTACGTCGCCGTCACCACGGCCGACGGGCCGCTCGCCGAGGACGGGACGGCGGACCGGATCGCCGTCGTCCCGCTCGAGTCCGGCGGAACGGCCGTCGGTGAACTGCGTGTCGGCGTCCGGCCGGGGGAGGGTGACCTCGGCGCGGCCGACCGCACGGTCCTGGGGCTGGTCGCCGCGCCGCTCGCCGCCGCAGTCCACGCCACGCTGCTTTCCGCGCAGCTTCAAGCCTCGCGAGAGCGGATCGTCGCCGCGCGCGAGGAGGAACGGCGACGCCTGCGCCGGGACCTGCACGACGGCCTCGGCCCGACGATGACCGGCGTCGCGCTCACCGCCGACGCCGCCGCCAACCTCCTCGAGGCCGATCCGGACCGGGCCCGGGAGCTCCTGGACCGGATCCGCAAGGAGATCCGGGCCGCGATCGGCGACGTCCGCCGGCTCGTCGAGGACCTCCGGCCGCCCGCGCTCGACGAACTCGGCCTGGTCGGCGCGCTGCGGCAGCGGGCCGAGCACCTGGCCTGGCGGGCCGACGGGACCTCGCTCCAGGTCCGCCTCGACGTCCCCGACCTGATCCCGGCCCTGCCTGCCGCGGTCGAGGTGGCGGCTTACCGGATCGCCACGGAGGCCCTCACCAACGTCGCCCGGCACGCGGGCGCGTCGTCCGCGGTGCTCACGATGCGCTGCGCCGGGGACCTCGACCTGGAGATCGTCGACGACGGTCCGGCCGACGGCCCGTGGTGCCCCGGCGTCGGGCTGACCGCCATGCGCGAGCGTGCCGCGGAGCTCGGCGGTAGGTTCGATGCCGGCCCGTCGCCTGCCGGCGGCCGGGTCCACGTCTGGCTTCCCCTGGTGGTGGCATGACCGATATCCGCGTAGTCGTCGCTGACGACCACCCGATCGTCCGGGAGGGGATGCGGGCGCTGCTCACGTCCCTGCCCGGTTTCGACGTCGTGGGCGTCGCCGCCACCGGCCGCGACGCCGTCCGCGAGGTCGTCGCGACCCGGCCCGACGTGGCCGTGCTCGACCTGCAGATGCCCGATCTCGACGGCATCGCCGCGACGAGGGAGATCGCCCGCGCGGCGCCCGACGTCGCGGTCCTCGTGCTGACGATGTTCTCCGACGACGATTCGGTGTTCGCGGCGATGCGCGCGGGGGCTCGCGGCTATCTGGTGAAGGGCGCCGAACAGGACGAGATCGCCCGGGCCATCCGAGCCGTCGACGCGGGCGAAGCGATCTTCGGACCCGCTGTGGCACAACGGGTTCTCGGGTTCTTCGCCGCTCCGCCCGTCGCCAACGTGCCCTTCCCCGACCTGACCGGCCGGGAGGCTCAGATCCTCGACCTGCTCGCCGCCGGCCTGCCCAACGGTGCCATCGCCGCCCGCCTGAACGTGGCGCCGAAGACGGTCGCGAACAACGTCTCCACGATCTTCACGAAGCTTCAGGTGGCCGACCGCGCGGCGGCGATCATCCGGGCGCGGGACGCGGGTCTGGGACGGCCGTAGCGAGCGCGGCGACCAGCGCGGCGGTCGCGGGCGGATCCGGAGGCTCGCCGTATGTCGCCGCGTAGACGTGCCGGTGAGAATCCGGAAGTGCCGACGCGACAACACCTTTGACACGGTGTGCGCGCAGCGCGAGGCCGGGGATCGTGGTCACGCCCAAACCGGCGGCCACCAGCGACTGCATCACGACCATGTCGTCGGAGACATAGCCGATCCGCGGTGCGAATCCTTCGTCGGCGCAGTGCGCGAGGAGATGGCCGCGGCACCGTTCGCAGCCCGCGATCCACGTCTCGTCCCGCAGCGCGGCGAGCGAACGGGCGCGCCGCTTCGCCAGCAGGTACACCGGGTCGTCGAGCAGGTGGTGCAGGCGGATGCCGCCGGACTCGGGCGGGCTCTCGTCGTACCGGAAGATCAGCGCGACGTCGATCCTGCCCGCACGCAACAGATCGAGCGCCTCTGGCGGGTGCAGGTCGGTGAGGCTGACCTCCAGGCCCGGGTGGCGGCGGGCCAGCGTCTCCATCGCGCGTGGCACGAGGGCGCCGATCGCGGAGGAGAACCCGGCCAGGCGCACCCGCCCGGCGGTCAGTCCGATGTGGGCGGACAGCTCCGCGTCGGCGGCGTCGATCCGGCCGAGGATCTCGGCGGCGCGGGCGGCCAGGAGGTCCCCGGCCTGGGTGAGCCGGATGCCGCGGCCGACCCGCTGCAGCAGCTGAGCGCCGGTTTCGGCCTCGAGCCGGGCGAGGTGATGGCTGACCGACGGCTGCGAGTAATGCAGCTCCTTCGCCGCCGCGGTGACCGAGCCGTGGCGGGCGACGGCGTCGAGGACGCGGAGCCGGGTGAGGTCCAGCATTCATCAAGCATATCTATGGATGAGCCTGAAATCAGGCATTAGACGTATGCGTCGATCCGGCGCAGGCTGGTTCCATGACCACGACACAGATCCACACCGAACTCACCGCACTCGTCGCCGGCGTCCGCACCGCGATCGCCGAGCGAGCCGACTGGGCCGGGACCGCCGAGCTCGTCGCCGAGCAGCTGCGCCGGCACCTGCCCAGCCCGGACGTGCTCACCGCCGGACAGCGTCTCGGCTCACCTGAGCACTACTGCAGCCACCCGCTGCACGTCGAGCCGGACGGCACGTTCTCGATCATCGCGCTGGTGTGGCGGCCCGGCCAGGTCACCCGCGTCCACGACCACGTGACCTGGTGTGTGTTCGGCGTCATCCAGGGTGTCGAGCACGAGGACCTGTTCGACGCCGACCTGAACCTGCTGGGCCACAGCGACAACCACGTCGGCGACGTCAGCGGTTTCGCGCCGCCGGGGGACATCCACCGCGTCCACAACACCAGCGGCTCGACCGCGATCTCGATCCACATCTACGGCACCGACGTCACGCGGATCGGCTCGAGCGCCCGGCGTTTCTACGACTGAGGACTCGGATCGACGCCGGTGAGTTCGGCACTCGCGTCCCAGAGCCGGGCGGCGAGCTCGGGGTCGGCCAGGTCGCCCTTGATCTTCTCCGGGACGGGCACGCCGCGGGTGCCGAGGAATCGCGGGCCCCAGAGCTGACCGCCGGCCACGTCTGGATCGAGAACCGCGCGGACCGCGGGCCAGGCCCCGGCTTCCTTGCCTTGAAGGAAAACCGCGGCGGGAAGGCTGCGGAGTCGTTGCCCCGCGGTGGGTCCGGGCAGGAACGGGCGCGCCGGCGTGAGGGAATCGAGGGCGCCGCCCGGATGCGTGACGACGCTCAGCGTGCTCCGGCCGGCGGCGCGCAGGCGGCGGTCGAGTTCGAAGCCGAACAGCATCTGCGCCAGTTTCGACCGCGCGTAAGCACGTTTCGCCTGGTAGTCCTGTGTGGACTGGAGATCGCCGAGATCCAGGTGCGCCGATTTCGCCACGAAACTGCCGGTGGTCACCACGCGGCCGGCAGGGGCGAGCAGCGGAGTCAGCCAGTACGTCAGGGCGAAGTGCCCGAGATGGTTGGTGCCGAACATCAGCTCGGCACCGTCCGGGGTCTCCCGGCGGTCCTCGTCGTCGAGGTACACCCCCGCGTTGTGGACGACCGCGTCCAGCCGGTCCACCCCGAGCAGGTCCACGGAGGACTTGAGCGAGGACAGGTCGGCGAGGTCGAGCGGCAGGTGCCGCACCCGCGCGTCGGGCACGCGCGAGCGGATGGACGACGCCGCGGTTTCGGCCTTCACCAGGTCCCGGCTGCCGAGCACGACGGTGGCCCCGGCGCTCGCGAGCTGCTCGGCGACGAAGTACCCGATGCCCGCGTTGCCGCCGGTGACCAGCACCGTCTGCCCGTCGGCGCGGGGGAGCCGGAGGGGATCCCAGGACGTCAATTTCGGAGTCACTCCGATAGTGTAGTCACTCTGGCTAGACTGCGGGGATGACTCCGGTGGAGGGGCGACGGGAACGCAAGAAGGCCGCGACCAAGCAGGCGTTGTCCGAGGCGGCGTTGCGGCTGTTCCTCGAGCGCGGGTTCGACGGCGTGACCGTCGCCGAGATCGCCGACGCCGCGGACACGGCGGTGTCGACGCTGTTCGTGCACTTCCCCGGCGGCAAGGAGGCACTGGTCCTCGGCGACAGCGTCGAGCGCGAAGCCGCCCTGACCGCCGCGGTCCGCGAGCGAGGAGAAGGCATGTCGATCCTGGACGCGCTCAGGGATTTCCTGGCCACTCGCGGGCCGTTCGCACCCGCCCGGAGCCGGGAATTCCAGCAGCGGACGGACCTGGTGCTGGCCACGCCCGCGCTGCGCGCCTACGCCCGGACGTTGTGGACCAGCTGCGAAACCGCGCTCACGCAGGTCATCGCCGAGGAGACCGGGCGGGACGACCTTTCGCTGCGGCTGGCCGCTCGCTTCGTCCTGGAGATTCCCGACGTCGCGGCGGGGGAGCGGGATCCGCGCGCCGCCCTGGAGACGGCCTTCACGCATCTCCGGCGGGGCTGGCCCGACCTGTGAGCCAGGCTTGGGCGGCTTCGAGCACCTCGCCGTCGTCCGCGGGGAAGTCCGGCTCGATCGGCGTGTTGCCGTAGAGGCGCCCGGTGCGATCGGCTTCGCGCACGGACGTCACGAGCAGGCGCGCCCCGTCCGGGAGGGTGAAGGTTTCGTTGCCGGTGGCCAGCCCGGCGGTGGGACGGCCGAACGTCCGGGCGCGGTCGAGCCCGCGGAACGCGATCAGCGTGGCCTCGCCGGAACTCGCGGTGGACGGCGACGTGAGGACGGCGACCGGGGGTTCGGCGTGCGTCAGCCGGGTGTGGTTCGGCTTGACGGACATGGACTTCCGGCCGAGGAGCGCTTTCCCCTTCCGCAGTCCCCACTCCGTTCGCTTGCCGCCCGCCGCGACGAAGTAGCCGAGGGTGCCCTCGCCCAGCAGCGGGGCCAGCACGGTGATCATCGGCCACATGTTGCCGCCGGTATTGGTGCGCAAATCCACGATCCAGCGGCGGGCGGACTCCTTGGGGCGGACCGCGGCGATGCCCGCGTTGACGTACCGTCGTGCGTCCGCGCGATCACCCAGGAAGGCGGGGATCGTGAGCAGCGCGACGCCGTCGTCGAGCGACTGGGATTCGGGCAGTTCGACGGTTCGCTCGGAGTGGGTCTGGCCGACGCCGGGTTCGAGCAGGAAGGTGTGGGCGTTGCCCAGCATCTCGATGACGTACCTGATGGCCGGGTAGGTGTCCGCCGGGGCGGTGGCGTCCCGGGCCAGTTCGCGCGCGTGGGCCAGGACCACGGGCCAGTCGACGCCGTCCCGGTCGAGCGCGCGCTTGCGGAGCAGGCTGAGGGCGTTCTCGAGGTATCTCATCCGGTCAATGATCGTAGCGGCGGGGCATTGACGGCGGGTCGTGCCGCGCGGATCGTGGGGTGGTGGCGACGCGGATGAGCTCACGGTTCTCAGGCGGCTTGGCCGACCTGCGTTACGAGCCGGTGCACAAGCGGGTCCGGGCGCGCGCCGGTGGGCGGACGTTCGTCGATTCGCGGCACGCGGTGGTGGTCTGGGAACCCCGGCGGGTTGTCCCGTCGTACGCGTTTCCGGCAGCGGACCTGCGTGCGTCCCTTTCGCCGGCCGACGACGTCGCCGTCTCCGAGCATCCGGTGCAGCTGGAGGAGGGCGGGCCGCCGGTGCTCGACCCGCGCACCGGCTTCGCCGTGCACACCTGCCCCGGGCAGTCGCTGACGCTGGAATCCGGCGGCGTGACGCTGGCGGGTGCCGGGTTCCAGCCGGCGGATCCCGAGCTGAAGGACCTCGTCGTGCTCGACTTCGACGCCTTCGACGAGTGGCTGGAGGAGGCGGAGCCGATCGTCGGCCATCCGCGGAACCCCTTCTCCCGCATCGACGTCCGGCTCAGCGACAGCCCGGTGCGGATCGAGGTCGACGGGGTCGTGGTCGCCGAGTCGACGGCGGCCCGGCTGCTGTTCGAGACCGGCATCGCCACCCGCTACTACCTGCCGCGCGAGGACGTGCGGATGGATCTGCTGACCCCGACCGACACCCGCACGACCTGCGCGTACAAAGGCCACGCCACCTACTGGGCGATCGGCGGCCGGCCCGACCTGGCCTGGACCTACGACGAGCCGCTGGCCGACGTGCGGGACATCGCCGGGTACATCGCCTTCTTCACCGAACGGGTCGACGTGTTCCTGGACGGCGAGCGGCAGCCCCGTCCCGTGACGCCGTGGTCGTGAAGGGTGTTTCAGCCTGAGTGCCCGCACGCGAAAACGGCCGCTCGGGCCAGGTCCTGGCAGGCCGGGCAGGTGTGGAGCGGGCGGTCGCGGCGGCCCCAGTAGGGATGGCGGGCCCCGCACAGCGCGGTGACCAGCTCGCCGGGAGCCGGATCGGGGTGACAGCGCGGGCAATACGCGTGCGCGGCCCGTTCGAGGTCGGAGCTCATTCCAGTGGGTACCCGCGCCCGGGGTGTCGCAATCGGCGGCAGGTCGCTACGCTGGCGGACACCTACTCAACAAATTGACTATGCGAGGTGCGCCGCATGACCAGCTTCCGCAAGGCCGTCGAGGCCCGCGACACCGACGCCATGGCGGCCACGCTCGCCGAGAACGTGGTGTTCCGGAGCCCGGTGGCGTTCAAGCCCTACCAGGGCAAGGCGCTCACCTCCGCGATCCTGCGCGCGGTCATGCGCGTGTTCGGGGACTTCCGGTATGTGAGCGAGATGACCAGCGAAGACGGCCGTGAGCACGCGCTGGTCTTCGAGACGAAGGTCGGGGACGTGCACGTCGACGGCTGCGACTTCCTGCACCTGGACGAGGACGGCCTGATCGACGAGTTCATGGTCATGGTCCGGCCGCTGTCGGCCGCCAAGGCGCTGGCGGAAGCGATGGCCGTGGAGTTCGAGCAGATTCAGCGCGAAGTAGCCAACTAGTTGACTATGAGGGCGGGTGACGGATGGCGCTGCGCAACGCGCTGATGGCCGCGCTGCTCGAAGGCGAGGCGTCGGGCTACGACCTGGCGAAGATCTTCGACGCGTCGGTCGCCAACTTCTGGCTGGCCACGCCGCAGCAGCTCTACCGCGAGCTGGACCGGATGGAGACCGACGGCCTGGTCCGCGCGCGGCTCGTCCACCAACAGGGGCGGCCGGACAAGCGGCTGTTCACGCTGACCGACCCCGGCCGGCGGGCGTTGCGAGAGTTCACCGCGACCTCGCCGCGGCCCGGCGTGATCCGCGACGAGCTCATGGTGCAGGTCCAGGCCGTCGACGCGGGCGACGGCGCCGCGGTGCGGTCCGCGATCGAGGAGCGGATGGCCGGCGCCGAAGCGAAGATCGCCCGTTACGAGCGGCTGCGCGCACGTCTGCTCGACGGCCGGTTCGAGGACGACTACCTCGCCGAGGCCGACCGGATCGGCCCGTACCTGACCCTGATGCGCGGGCTGTCGTTCGAGCGTGAGAACGTCCGCTGGTGCCAGCACGCTCTGAAAGTCCTCGACGTACGAACTGGGCCGGAAACCTCGCCTATACCGCGGAACGGGTAGTCCGCCCGCGCACGGTCGAAGAACTGCAGGACTTCGTCGCGAAGGCGTCTCACATCAAGGCGTTGGGCAGCAGGCATTGCTTCAACGCCATCGCGGATTCCCCGGGCGGGGTGCAGATCGATCCGTCGGGCATCGAGGTGCCGGTGGAAATCGGCGCTTCGACGGTCACCGTCGCGGGCGCCGCGAGGTACGGCGACTTCGCCGAAACCTTGCATGCGGCCGGATTCGCCTTGCCCAACCTGGCTTCGCTGCCGCATTGCACGGTGGCCGGGAGCGTGGCGACGGCGACGCACGGGTCGGGCGCCGGACTCCAGAGCCTCGCCTCGGCGGTGTCGGCGATCGAGCTGGTCACCGCTGATGGTGAGCTGAGGACGTACTCGCGCGAGCGCGATCCGGAGGTGTTTCCCGGGCTCGTCGTCAGCCTCGGCGCACTCGGCGTCGTGACGCGGCTGACCTTGGACGTGGTGTCCACATTCGACATTCGCGTCGACGTTTTCGACGCGCTCCCGTGGGACGCGCCGTTCGACGAAGTGATGGATTCCGCTTACAGCGTCAGCATGTTCACCCGCTGGACCGGCCCGTCGGTCGACCAGGTCTGGCTCAAGAGCCGGGGTGAGCCGGTGATCCCGGCCGGCGCGGTCCCGGCGGACGGGCCCCGGCATCCCGCGCACGCGGCGGGTCTCCCGGCGACGAACACGACTCAGCAGCTCGGTGTGCCCGGCCCGTGGTACGAGCGGATCCCGCACTTCCGGCTGGAGTTCACCCCGAGTGTCGGCGACGAGATCCAGTCGGAGTACTTCGTGCCGCGAAGCCTTGCGGGGGAAGCCATCGCGGCGGTGCGAGAACTCGGCCCGCGGCTCGCCGAGGTGCTGATCGTCTCCGAAATCCGCACGATCGCGGGGGACGAGCTGTGGCTGAGCCCCTTCCACGGCGGCGACCGGGTGGGCCTGCACTTCACCTGGCGGCGGGATCAGCCCGCGGTCGAAGCCGTGCTGCCGGAGCTCGAAGCACGGCTGGCGCCGTTCGACGCGCGTCCGCACTGGGGAAAGCTGTTCCACGGGGCGAATCCGAACCACCCGAAGCTGCCGGAGTTCCGGGAGCTCGCGACGCGGCTCGACCCGGAAGGCAAGTTCCGCAACGCGTTCCTGCGCCGGCACGTCTTCGGCGAGTAGCAGGGGGCCGGGCGGCGGCCTGGGGTTTCCGCCGCCCGGCCTGGCAAGAACCCTCGTCCCTTCCCTGCAGTGGGGACGTGAGTCCGTGGTCGTGCTCGGAAATACCCCTCGAAGCCGGGAGCTAAACGGGCGATACCCGGATCCGGCGGCCGCCGGTAGCGTCGGGCCAATGGTCGACTACCGCTACCCGGACACCGGGGACCGGATCACGAACGTCTTCCTGCAGCAGGAAGAGCCCTACCCGGGCTACTGGGAAACCAGCGAGCGGCGGGCGCTGGACCTGGTCGCCGGCCGGCTCGACGGCGTGTTCGGCCCGCGAGGCGAAACGCGCGGGCTGGACGCGGGATGCGGCCACGGCCGGCTGCTGCCGTGGATCGCCCGGTTCGCCGGGCAGGTGGTCGGCGTGGACGCCGATCCGGCCCGGCTCGCGCTCGCCAGGACGTTCGCCGAGACGGTCGACGCGGACGTCACGATGCTCGACGGCGCCATCGAGGATCTCGACAACGAGCCGTTCGACCTGGTCGTGTGCAGCCACCTCATCCAGCACATGGTGACCACCAGGGTGCCCCGGCTGCTCGGCAGGCTGCACGCGCTGACCGCGCCCGGCGGGTACCTGCTGATCAGCTACCGGCGTGCGGGGGAGGCCGGCGAGCGGTTCGGCGTCCGCACCCTCGAAAACGGGCAGATCGTCGAGGAGGCCCTGGACCGCGGGCGGTTCGACGAGCTGTGCGCGCGGACGGCCGACGTCGAGATGCTGCCGGTGCGCGAGGTCGATCCGGGGCAGCTCGCGGGGATGGCACGCGGGCTCGGCTGGACCGAGACGTGGAGCTGGACCTACCACGTGCTCGACGACCTCGGCGTCGTCGACGAGTACGTCCACCGCGACGAGTTGGTGAACGCCACGCCGTCGCTGCGGCGCGCGCTCGGCCAGGACATGATGGCGCTCTGGCGCCGGGATTAAGGCAGTTCCGCCAGCCGCGTCTTCGCTTCCTCGGCCTTGGAGCTGCCGAGCAGCCTGAACACCTTTTCGGCCCGGCGCCAGGCGGTGGCGGCCTCGGGGAGGTTCCCGAGCGAGAGGTAGGTGTCGCCGAGGCTGAGCAGGGAGACGCCCTCCTCGTACGGCATGCCGATGTCGTGCAGCAGCTGCACGGCCTGTTCCTGCGGCTCGACTGCCTCGGCGTCGCGGCCCAGGCGGTGGTAGGCGGTCGCGATCCCGGACAGCGCGAGCGCTTCGTGGTGCCCGTGGCCGAGCTCGCGGAACATCTCCATCGCGGCCAGGCCGCAGTCGAGGTCGCGCTGGTGATCGCCGGTCAGGCCGGCCAGCCAGCTCACCGTGTTGAGCGCTTCGGCCTCGCCGAACCGATTGCCGACCTCGCGGTGGAGCAGGAGGGCCTGTTCGGCGCGTTCGAGGCCTTCGGTGAGGCGGGATTCGCGCGCCAGGATCCAGCTCATCGAGTGATACGCGTGGGCCTCGCCGTCGCGGATTCCCAGTGCCACGAACAGGTTCCGGGCGCGCTCGATTTCGGCCAGCGCCTCGGGGTAACGCTCGCGGTTGGCGTAGGCGTGGCCGAGGTTGTAACGGATGCGGGCCTCGGCGCGGCCGTTGCCGAGCCGCTGCGTCGCCGCGATGGCCGTCTCGTGGTGGGCCACCGAGTCGTACCAGTGGCCCTGACGGTCCATGAAGGTGTGCATCGCCCACGGCAGCTGCCAGGCCAGCATGTCGAGTTCGTGCTGCCCGGCGTACTTGACCAGGGCGACGAGACAGGCGTACTCGGTGGTGAACCAGTCCATCGCGGCGGCGTAGTCCGCGATCTCCTTCGGCTGCGCGCCTTCGTCGGCCGGTGCCGGCGCGATCGCTTCGCGCTGGGGGTAGAGCTGGTGGTCCGCGGCGAGGCTGGTGTGCAGGTAGAAGCCGGTCATCCGGCCGATCGCGGCCTGCCGTTCACCGGCCGGGGCGCATTCCTTGGCGTAGGTGCGCAGGAGGTCGTGGAAGCGGTAGCGGTCGGCGGCGTGTTCCTCGAGCAGGTTGGCGCGGACCAGCTGGTCCAGCAGCGACCGCGCGCGATGCGGGGTGAGCGCGCCGAGCGCGGCGACGACGCCGAGGCCGAAGTCCGGCCCCGGGTGCAGCCCCAGCAGCCCGAACAGGCGCGCGGTGGGCGGGGCAGCGCGCGGACGGAATGCGAGAACACCGCGCGCAGGTTGACGTCCAGCTCGCCGAGGTCGAAGCCGTCGAGCCGGGTCTGCTCGTCGCGCAGCTCGGCGACCAGGTCGCGCACGCTGTGGTGCGGGCGTTCGGCGATCCGGGCGGCGGCGATGGCCAGCGCGAGCGGGAGGTTCGCGCAGACTTCCACCAGCTCGGCCGCGGCGTCGGGCTCCGCCTCGAGCCGGGCCGCGCCCACCCGCGCGGCCAGCAGGTCCATGGCCTGGCCGAGGTCGAGCAGGTCCAGGGTGACCCGTTCCGCGCCGAACTCGGTGACCAGCGTCGTCAGCCGGCTGCGGCTGGTCACCAGCACGATGCACTTGTCGCCGCCCGGCAGCAGCGGGCGGACATGGGCGCTGTCGCGCGCGTTGTCCAGCAGAACGAGCATGCGGCGGTCGGCGACCAGGCTGCGGTACAGCGCGGCCTGCTCGGCGAGGTCGGCCGGGATACGCGCGGCGGGGACGTCGAGCGCGTCGAGGAAGGCGCGGACCGCGATCGCGCCCGGAATCGGCTCGCCCGCGGCGTTGAAGCCGCCGAGATTGATGTACAGGTGGCCGTCGGGGAACAGGTCTTTCGACTGGTGCGCCCAGTGAATCGCCAGCGCGCTCTTGCCGATTCCCGCGGTGCCGTCGACGGCGGAGATCACCACGGTGCCCTTGTCGACGGTGTCCAGCAGCGCGCTCAGCCTGTCCAGCTCCTCGGCGCGCCCGACGAAATGGCGGGCCGCGCCCGGCAGCTGCCGGGGGATCACCCGGCGGGGCTCGGGCTGGATGACCTTGATGTCGCCGGTGTGCTTGCCCGCCTGGATGATCACACCGTGGTTGTCGCCGTCGACGGTGATGCTGGTGTTCAGCGTCGTCTCGTCGCCGGGCGGGTTCCCGTCCAAGATCTCACTCCTCGGTGATGCACCTCACCCAGCAGTCGTATTCTCTCAGACGGTTGTTACCGGCGACTGGCTATCCTCCGTGCGGAAGCGAGGAGTGGTGGATGACGTCCGATGAGCACGCCCGGCTGGGGCTCGACCTGGAACGGCCGAACGCGGCGCGGGTGTACGACTTCATGATCGGTGGCCAGCTGAACTACGCCATCGACCGGGTGTTCGCGGAGCGGATCCTGAGCGTGCTGCCGAACGCGCAGCACATGGCGCTGGTGAACCGGGCCTGGCTGCGGCGGGCCGTGAAGTTCGGCGCCGAGCAGGGGATCCGGCAGTTCCTCGACATCGGCTCCGGGATGCCGACGGTGGGGCACGTCCACGAGGTCGTGCAGGCCATCGATCCCACGTCCCGGGTGGTGTACGTCGACAATGAGCCGATCGCGGTGGCGCACAGCGAGATCGTGCTGAAGGGCAACGAGAACGCGGCGATGGTGCACGCCGACGCCGAGTTCCCCGACGACGTCCTCGAGCACGAGACGACCGAGCAGATGCTGGACTTCACGCAGCCCGTGATGCTGATCATGGCCGCGTTCGTGCACTTCATCCCCGACACGCGCGACCCGGCGGGGCTGATCGCGCGCTACCGGGACGTGCTGGCGCCAGGCAGTCACCTCGCGCTGTCCTCGGGCACCTGGCAAGGCCAGGGCGAGGAGTCGCAGCGATCGGTGGCGCTGTACGAGAAGAGCGGGACGCCGCTGACGCTGCGGTCGCCCGACGAGCTGACGGCGCTGGTGGACGGCTTCGAGATCCTGCCGCCCGGCGTCGTCTACACCCCGCAGTGGCGGCCCGAGGGCCTGCCCGACACCGAGTCGCCGGAGCGGTCCGGGGGACTTGCCTTGGTGGCGCGTAAGAACAGTTGAGGACTCGTGAGCGTTCCGGGCGAAGCGGTCGGTTGTCGGAGAATACCCGCACCCAGCAGCTGCTGGCACTTGAGCCTCGCCAGTCACGCGTGCCCCACTCGTCACACCGGGAGCCTGGTTTGAGCGGCGCAAAGGACGCCTACCTCCCAATAACCGCCCGGAACGCTCACGAGTCTTTCAGTCGGTGCCGAACTCCATCGCGGCGTTGTCGAGGAGTTCGTCGTCGCCGGACGCCCTGCCACGCGAGGCGATGACATCCGCCCCGCCCTCGGTCATCGCGCCGATCAGCGGCGTCGTGGGGGTCGCGGTGGCGCCGATCAGCGCCGGGTGCGACGTGCCGACGATGCCGAGCGCCGCGTACTGCTCGAGCTTCGCGCGGGAGTCCGCGATGTCGAGGTTGCGCATGGTCAGCTGGCCGATCCGGTCCACCGGGCCGAACGCGGAGTCCTGGGTGCGCTCCATCGACAGCTTGTCCGGGTGGTAGCTGAACGCCGGGCCCGAGGTGTCGATGATCGAGTAGTCCTCGCCGCGACGCAGCCGCAGCGTGACCTCGCCGGTGATCGCGGTGCCGACCCAGCGCTGCAGCGCCTCGCGCAGCATCATCGCCTGCGGGTCCAGCCAGCGGCCCTCGTACATCAGCCTGCCGAGGCGGCGGCCTTCGTTGTGGTAGCTGGCGACGGTGTCCTCGTTGTGGATCGCGTTGACCAGCCGCTCGTAGGCCGCGTGCAGCAGCGCCATGCCCGGCGCCTCGTAGATGCCGCGGCTCTTGGCCTCGATGATCCGGTTCTCGATCTGGTCGGACATGCCCAGGCCGTGGCGGCCGCCGACGGCGTTGGCCTCCAGGACCAGGTCGACGGCGGTGGCGAACTCCTTGCCGTTGATCGACACCGGCCGTCCGCGCTCGAAGCCGACGGTGACGTCCTCGGGCACGATCTCGACCTCGGGGTCCCAGAAGCGGACGCCCATGATCGGGTTGACGATCTCGACGCCGGTGTCGAGGTGCTCGAGCGACTTGGCCTCGTGGGTCGCGCCCCAGATGTTGGCGTCGGTCGAGTAGGCCTTCTCGGTGCTGTCGCGGTAGGGGAGGTTGTGCGCGAGCAGCCACTCGGACATCTCCTTGCGGCCGCCGAGCTCGGTGACGAAGTCGGCGTCCAGCCACGGCTTGTAGATCCGCAGGGAGGGGTTGGCGAGCAGGCCGTAGCGGTAGAACCGCTCGATGTCGTTGCCCTTGTAGGTGGACCCGTCGCCCCAGATCTGGACGTCGTCCTCGAGCATCGCGCGCACCAGCAGGGTGCCGGTGACCGCGCGGCCGAGCGGGGTGGTGTTGAAGTAGCTGCGGCCGCCGGAGCGGATGTGGAACGCACCGCAGGTCAGCGCGGCGAGTCCCTCCTCCACCAGCGCCTCGCGGCAGTCGACGAGCCGGGCGATCTCGGCGCCGTAGGCCTCGGCGCGCCCGGGCACCGACGCGAGGTCGGGCTCGTCGTACTGGCCGATGTCGGCGGTGTAGGTGCAGGGGATCGCGCCCTTGTCGCGCATCCACGCGACCGCGACGGAGGTGTCGAGACCGCCGGAGAAGGCGATTCCGACGCGGTCACCGACAGGCAGGGAGGTAAGCACCTTGGACATAGCATGATTATGCATGCCGATGCATCGTCGTGCAATTCGGGGGTCAGTGCTCGAGGGCCTCGACGGCGTCCTTGGCTTCCTTGAGGTCGGCTCCGGTGCGTTCGCGGTAGACCTTGATCGCCTGGATCTTCTTGCCTTCGCGCAGGAGCGCCAGCACCTCGGGGAGGTCGGGCCGGGGGTCGGCGATCCCGAGGTGGGCCATGATCGCGTCGAGCTTGCGCTCGGTGCGGTCGAGCCGCCGTTCGACCCGTGCGACCTGGCGCTGGGTGCCGGCCGAGCCGACCCAGACGACCGCGACGAGTACCACCAGGATCAGGGAGAGCATTCCGTAGTCCACGTCGCGGATCGTAGTGAGCACGGGTTTCTTCGGCCAGGTGAACTACGCTTGTAGTCTCTGGTACTACAGATGTAGTCTCGGCTGGTGAACCGACGAGCAGACCTGCTGGACGCGGCGATCACCGTGCTGGGCGAACGCGGGTTCCGCGCGCTGACCCACCGCGCGGTCGACGCCGCCGCGGACCTCCCGGTCGGGTCGGCGTCCAACCTTTTCCGCACGCGCGAAGCGCTCCTCGACGCCGTCGTCGAACGGTTCGCGGCTCGCGAGCGCGCGGTCTGGGAGGACATCGCGGCGCGGGTGTGCCCGACCACGCCTTGGGAGCTGGTCGACGCGATGACCGAGCTCGCCCACTCGGCGGTCGGTCCACATCGGACGTTGACCCTGGCCCGCTACGCGATCCTCGTCGAGGCGGGCATCAACCCGTCCCTGCGCGCGCAGCTGCTGGTGACCGGCGCGCGGGTGAACGTCTGGTTCACGAACTGGCTGCGGATCACCGGTTCCGCTGATCCATCGCGGGACGCGCCGATCCTCATGAACCACTGGACCGGTCTCGTGCTGCACGAGCTGGCCAACCCGGACCCGGCGTTCGACCCGTCCGTGCAGCTTCGCGCGCTGGTGACGGCCGTTGTTTCCGCGGAGGTGAGGACATGATTTGGCAGGTGATCGAGGAGCAGCGGCTGAGCGTGGCCGACCTGCTCGACGACCTGTCCGACGACGAGTGGCTGCAGCCGTCGCTGTGCGCGGGCTGGACGGTCCGCGATGTCGCGGCGCACCTGACGCTGCAACAGGTCGGCCTCTTCGGAATGTTCTCGATGATCACCGGCTGGCGCGGAAACCTGGATCGCACCATCCAGCACGTGGCCTGTCGTCGGGCCGCCGCTTGGCCCGTCTCGCGGATCGTGGGGGAGATCCGCTCGACCGCGGGCTTGCGCCGGCACAACCTCGGGGCCACGCACCTGGAGACCCTCACCGACCTTCTGGTGCACGGCCAGGACATCGCCCTACCCTTGGGGCGCAGTCACCCGATGCCGCCGTCGGCTGCGGCTCTCGCTGCCG
Source organism: uncultured Actinomycetota bacterium (assembly GCA_963762765.1). Lineage (GTDB taxonomy): Bacteria > Actinomycetota > Actinomycetes > Mycobacteriales > Pseudonocardiaceae > Amycolatopsis. Next base: position 227,320 of record CAVXMR010000057.1, on the reverse strand, counting down.
ACCGGGTCCTGTCGATGCGGTGGCCTCCGCCGCTCCCGTCAGCGCGCAAGGTCTCCGGATTCCGCCTTGTGGCCACGGACATCTCGTGGTCCTCCGGCGCCGGTCCGGAGGTTCTTGGTCCGATGGGCGCCCTCCTGCTGGTGTGCTGCGGACGGCTCGCCGCGCTGCCTTCGTTGTCGGGTGAGGGTGCTCGGGAACTCGGGTCGGCTCTCGCGGTGGAGTGATACGCCTCCAATCACGCGAGTTCCGCCTTCAATCACGTGAGTTCCGGGTTCCGTCCGACCCTCCAGGTACGCGAGCCGACCCTCTGGGTACGTGAGCCGACCCTCTGGGTACGCGAGCCGTCCATCCAGGTACGCGAGACCACCCTTCTAACCCCCGACACGGAAGTGCAGGTGGGTCACGTTCTCTATGACGGACAGCTCGGCAGGAATCAGCTCGGCCTGCTCCCCGTCGAACATCGGTGTCCCACCGCCGAGCAGGATCGGAACGAGGTGAAGGTGGATCTCGTCGAGCAGCCCCGCCCGCAGCACCTGCCGGGCGACGTCGGCGCCCAGTACGAAGACGTCCCGGGAACCGGCCGCTTCCTTGGCGCGGTGGACCGCGGACTCCAGGCCGTCGAAGGCGAACGTTCCGCCGTTGTCGCCGAGGAGGTCCGGCCTCGGGCGGTGGGTGACCACGAAGCTCGGGATGCCCGGCCACGGCGTGCCGCCCCAGGGGGACAGGCCGAGTTCGAACGTGCGCCGTCCGATGACGGTGGCGCCTACGCGGGCGTCCAGCTTGGCGCGGGCATCCGCGGTCGTCCAGGTGTGCAGGTTTTCGCCTCCGTCGCCCATCGGTTCTTCGGCCCGTACGTTCGGGCCGGACGTGAAACCGTCCAGGGACATCGACACGTCCAGTATGACCTTGCTCATCGCCAACCTCCGGGAATTCGGTGTCTTCGAGCGGTGGTCGGAGCCGATCGGGCGGACCGGACACGAAGCCGGAAAGTTCGTCCTGCGAACTGTTATCCTCGCGGGGTGGGCAAGGAAAAAGGTCGGCTTGGGGTGGTGGCCGCGCTCGTGCGGACCTCGTTCCTGGTGAACGCCGTGTACGCCGAGTCGGGCCGGGAGTACGGGCTCACGCCGCAGCAGGGACAGCTGCTGTGCGTGCTGATGGCGCAGCCGTATGGCATGGGCGAGCTGGGCGGCGTGCTGGGGCTCGCGAAGTCGAGCTTGACCGGGCTCGTGGACCGGACCGAGCGCAACGGGCTGGTGCATCGCGAATCGGACCCGGCGGACACCCGCGCGGTCCGGGTCGCGCTCACGCCGAAGGGCGCGAAGCTCGCCGAGGAGTTCTACGCCGAGACCTGCCGGCGGATCGACCTGCTGCCGGGCGGGCTCAGCGTCGGCGAGCGGGAGGTGCTGGCCGGGTTGCTGGGGCGCGTTGTCGAGGACAACGAGGTGCCGATCGTCTTCCTGGAGCGCTAGGGGTTGCAGTTCGTACTGCGAACTAATATTGTTCGTAGTACGAACTGAAGGAGGCGGGGGCATTGGCCATCCCGGAAATCGTATTCGGCTTCGGCGCGCACAGCGAGATCGGTGGCGCGCGGGAGCTGCTGCGGATGACACAACTGGCGGATCGAGAGGGGCTCGATCTCTTCTCGCTGTCGGACCATCCTTACCTCGGCGGGCGCCTGGACGCCTACGCAGCACTTGGCTTCATCCTGGGGCGTACGGAAAAGCTCGCGGGTTTCGCCAACGTCACCAACCTGCCGACGCGGCCCGCGCCCCTGCTCGCGCGGACGGTGACGTCGTTGTCCGCACTGTCCGAGGGGCGCGTTGTGCTGGGGATGGGCGCGGGCGGATTGTGGGACCGGATTGCCGCGATGGGCGTGAAGAAGCTTTCCCAGGGCGAGGCCGTTGAGGCGTTCGAAGAGGGGATTGTGCTGGTCAAGGCGTTGTCGGGCGGTGGGACTCCGGTGACCTACGAGGGAAAGCACTACCGCGTGGACGGGATCGAGCCGGCGCCGGTGGACGCGCCGCCGGTGTGGACCGGGTCGGTCGGGCCGAAGTCGCTGGCCGCGACGGGCCGCGTCGCCGACGGCTGGATTCCCGGTCACGCGGCGGACTGGCTCAGTGAGCGATACAAGACGTCGCGGCCGATCGTCGACGAAGCAGCCGCGGCTGTCGGGCGGGATCCGCGCGAGGTGAAGACGATCTTCAACTTCCCCGGGCGGATCACCGACAAGCCGCTGGCTGCCACCCGCGACGACGCCGGGCGCTGGATCGGCGGGTCGAGCCGGCAATGGGTCGAGGAGCTGACCGGCGCGATCCTCGAACACGGGGCCTCGGGGTTCATGCTGTTCTCCACCGACCACGGTTCGCCGGACGAGATCACGCTCGGGCGGTGGGCGGCCGAGGTCGCCCCGGCCGTGCGGGAAGCGGTCAGTACACGGACGTGAGCAGGTCGATCACCTCAAGCGAAGTCGGCCGGCGCGGGGCGTTCTTCGTGACCGCGTCGGCCACCGCGTCCGCCGCGATGACCGGGATTTGAGAGCGGGTGACGCCGAGTTCGCGCAGCGGGCGCTTGATCTCGATGGCGGAGGAGATCGAGCGCACCGCGGGAATCGCGGACGCGGCACCGAGGGCGTGGGCGACGACCTCATGGGCAGCGCGGGTGTAGGCCATGACCTCCTCCAGCACCGAAGCCAGCGCGACCCCGTGCGGGGTGCCGGTGTGCGCGGTCAGGGCGTGTCCGATGCCGTGGACCAGGCCGAGGCCGGACAACGTGAGCGCGTGCCCGGCCAGGTGTGCTCCGAACATCAGCTGGGAGCGGGCTTCGAGGTCGCAGCCGTCGCGGTAGGCCACCGGCAGCCAGCGCCCCACGAGCGTGATCGCTTGAGTCGCATAGGCCGCGGAGAGCGGGCTCGAGCCGACGGAGGCGAGGGATTCGATGCCGTGCACGAGAGCGTCGAGGCCGGTTGCCGCGGTGACTCGGGCAGGCAGCCCGAGGGTGAGTTCCGGGTCGAGGACGGCGATCCGTGGCTTCACCGACGAGTGTCCGATGTAGACCTTCCGGTGCGCGCAGACGTCCTCGGTGACGCCGAAGCCGTTGGTTTCGGCGCCGGTGCCGGACGTCGTGGGGACGGCGATGAGCGGCAGGCCGTCGGCGGCGGTGTCCCGCAGCCGGTCCGCGTCGGCGGCTGCCGCGCCCGGATTGCCCGCGAGCAGCGAGATGCCCTTGGCGGCGTCCAGCGCGGAGCCGCCACCGACGGCGATCACCGCGCAGGAGCCGAACTCGCGCAACCGCGCGGCGCCCCGGTCGATCTCGGTGGTCGGCGGATTCGGGCTGATGTCCTCGTGAACGGCGTATTCGATCCCGGCCGCGGCCAGGATCTGCTCGACGCGCCCGACGATCCCGGTGGCGCGCAGCCCGCGGTCGGTGACCACGAACGCCCGGCCTGCCAAGGATGTGACGAACGCGGGCAATTCCGAGAGCACACCCGGGCCGAACTCGGTCCGGCCGGTGAGGTCCACACTGAGCCTCATCGAGGTCTCCTTCAGACGGCGGAGCGGGTCAGATCCGCCATTGGGCCACTGCCTTCTCGTCGAGCTCGATGCCCAGGCCCGGCCGCCGCGGCACCGCCAGCTCGCCGTCGCCGGTGATCATCAGGGGTTCGGCCAGCATGAAGTCGCGGCGCTCGGGCGTCCAGCCGGGCGGGTCCCAGGGGAACTCGAAGTACGGCCCGCCGCCGACCCCGGCCGCGACGTGCAGGTTCGCCAGCACGCCGATGCCGTTGGTCCAGCTGTGCGGGGTGAACGCGCGGTGCTTGAGCTGGGCCAGCTCGGCCAGCGTCCGCGCGCGGTGCATGCCGACCGCCAGGACGACGTCCATCTGGTACACGTCCAGGACGTCCTGCTCGAGGTACTGCAGCAGTTCCGGCACGGAATGGTGCATCTCCCCGGCCGCGATGCGGACGCCGGGGTTGTCGGCTCGCAACGTCCGGAAGCCGTCGATATCGGCGTAGGGGAGCGGCTCCTCCACCCAGAAGACGTCCAGCTCGGCCAGCCGCCGTACCAGCTTGCGCGTGGTGACCAGGTCGGACGCGGGCGCGGTGTCCCCGGCCATCCGCCAGGACTGGTTGAGGTCGACCATGATCTCGAACCCGGCGCCGAGCGCGTCCCGCACCGCCTCGACGGCCGCGACACCCTCGTTCACCCGATCGCGGTCGATCCGGATCTTCATCGCGCGGAACCCGGCCTCCCGGGCACGCAACGCCGTCTCGACGCGTTCCGCGGGCGATTTCAGCTCGGCCGAGGAGGCATACGCCGGGACCGCGCTAGCCGAGTTACCGAACAGCGTCGCGACTGGCAGCCCGGCGACCTTGCCGATGATGTCCCACAGCGCGACCTCCAGCGGCCAGTAGCTGCCGCCGTGGAAGTTGGCCGTCTCGATCGCCTTGACGTGCCGGGCGATGTCGAGCGGGTCCTCGCCGAGGAAGAGGTCCCTGACGGCGTCGAAGCCGTCCATGGTGTCGCCCGAGCCGATGCCGGTGACGCCCTCGTCGGTGAGAACGCGCACGAGGGTGGCGTCGAAGTGCCGCCGCGGCTGCGGGTCCCAGGCCGCGTGCAGCGGCGGGTCGAGCTCCAGGCGGAGCCGGTCCAGGACGATGTCGGTGATCTTCATCGGACCCCTGTGTCGAAGGGAATCGGCTGCTCGACGGTAAGAGCGGGCGAAACGGCTCGACAAGCGCCGGCGGGACATTGCAATCAGCGTTGCGCTCAGGCCAACTCCGCGAGTTACGCTCCGGAAATGACCGCCCTCGGCTCCGGCCTGCGCCGTGACCTCGACCTGCTGGAGGCGCTGGCCTCGCCCGAGGCACAGCGCGCCGGCGGGCTCGGCGTCGTCCGGCTCGGCCGGCTGACCGGCCGGGAGAAGAGCCAGGTCTCCCGAGCCTTGAAGGCGCTGGCCGAGGAGGGCGTCGTCGAGCGGGACCCGGACACGCTGGGCTACCGGCTCGGCTGGCGGCTGTTCTCGCTGGTCGCGCGCACGGTCGAGGACCGGCTGGCGCGCGCGGCCGAGCCGGTGATGCGCGCGCTGGCGACCGACCTCGCCGAGACGTGCCACCTCTGCGTGCTGCGTGACCAGGAGGTCCTGACGCTGCTGTCGGTGTCCGGGCATTCGTTCCGCGCGCAGGGCTGGGAGGGGCGCGGCGTCCCGGCTTACTGCACGTCGGCCGGGCGGGTGCTGCTGTTCGACGCGAGCCCGGACGAGCTGTTCGTCCGGTTCCCGGAGTTCGACGCCGGCCCGCGCTCGGAGGTGCGCACCATGCCCGAGCTGTGGGCGAAGATCCAGGAGGGCCGCCGCCTCGGGTACGCGCCGGTGCACGAGGAGTTCGAGGACGGGCTCGCCGGGGTTTCGGCGCCGGTGCGGGACTTCCGCGGCCGGGTGGTGGCGGCGCTGAACGTCTCGGCACCCGCGGGCCGGATCCGGTTCGACGTCGCCGGGCCCGCGACCGCGAAGGCCGCGGCCGAAGTTTCGAGCTACCTCGGGTGGAACGGATGAACGAAGCGGAATCCGCGATCGTGGCGCTGGTCGGCGAGTTCGTCGATCGGGAGGTCCGGCCGGTCGTGCGGGAGCTCGAGCACGCGAACACCTACCCGGCGAAGCTCATCGGGCAGATGAAGGAAATGGGGATCTTCGGGCTGGCCATCCCGTCGCCGTGGGGCGACGCGCACGTGTCCGCCCAGTGCTACGTCGGGGTGACCGAGGAACTGGCGCGCGGCTGGATGAGCCTCGCCGGCGCGATGGGCGGCCACACGGTCGTCGCCAAGCTGCTGCTCGCGTTCGGGACCCAGGAACAGAAAGACCGCTACCTGCCGAAGTTGGCGACCGGCGAGATCCGCGCGACGATGGCGCTGACCGAGCCGGGCGGCGGCTCGGATCTGCAGGCCATCCGCACCACGGCTCGCCGCGACGGTGACGGCTACGTCGTCAACGGCTCGAAGACGTGGATCACCAACGCGCGGCATTCCGGGCTGGTCGCGCTGCTGTGCAAGACCGACCCGGACGCGAGTCCGGCGCACCGGGGGATCAGCATTCTGCTGGTGGAACCCGGGTTTGGCGTTTCGAGGGATTTGCCGAAGCTGGGGTACAAGGGCGTCGAGAGCTGTGAACTGTCCTTTGAGGACTTCCCGGTGCCCGCTTCGGCGTTGCTGGGCGGGCAGGAGGGCGAGGGTTTCGCGCAGATGATGCGCGGGCTGGAGATCGGCCGGATCCAGGTCGCCGCGCGGGCGCTGGGCGTCGGGCGGGCGGCGCTGGAGGATTCCCTGCGCTACGCCCAGGAACGGGAGAGTTTCGGCAAGCCGATCTGGCAGCACCAGTCGATCGGCAACTATCTGGCCGACATGGCGACCAAGCTGGAGGCCGCGCGCCAGCTCACGCTGTTCGCCGCGCGCCGGTACGACTCGGGGGAGCGGGCGGACCTGGAGGCCGGGATGGCGAAGCTGTTCGCGTCCGAGACCGCGATGGAGATCGCCCTCGACGCCGTCCGGATCCACGGCGGCTACGGGTATTCCACGGAGTTCGACGTCGAGCGGTACTTCCGCGACGCGCCGCTGATGATCGTCGGGGAAGGGACGAACGAGATCCAGCGGGGCGTGATCGCGCGGCAGCTGGTGAAGCGGTATCGGCTCCCGAGCTGAGTCAGTCGTCGAGCTGGACGGTGTGCAGCTCGTGCTCGGGCGGCCAGGTCATCGTGGTGCCTCCGGTGAAGGTCACACGGGTCAGACTGTCCTCAGTGGACTCCACCAGGGTGACCTCGCCGACCGGGCCGATCGTGCCGTACAGCCGGATCCAGGTGCCGGGCTCCAGCGAGGCAGCCTCGACGACGTCGACGTTGTGCGCGGTCGAGGCGGGGGCGAGGCGGGTGGTGATCAGGCGCCAGCCGCCGTAGCCGGCGGCCGGGAGCAGGAAGACCACCAGGCCGCCGGCCACGGGTGCGATCGGCAGCAGCGCGAGCGCGGTCACCAGGGCCAGCAGCAGGCAGATCATCAGCGTGACCAGTCCCGAGCTCACCGTCTCCGCGCCCGCCTGGAGCCAGCCGGTGGTCCGGACCAGTCCCTGGTCGGTCCGCCCGCGCGGGGTCACGCCTTCTTCCACTTCGTCGTCCCGTCGCTGGTCATCGTGCACACCAGGAACACGCCCCGGTTGGTCATGCCCCGCGCGCCTTCCGGCGAGCACGCCGTACCCCGCCGGACGTTCTGCTGGACGTCGTCGGGCGGCGTCGTCGTGGGTGTCGGTATCGCGGTCGTGCTCGGGGGAGGGTGGGGTGAGGTCTGAGTCGGCGCCGGTGTCGGCGTCGGGGTGAGGGTGGCCGTCGGTGCGGGTGGGGCGTTCGGGTCGACGGGCTTGCCGACCGGGCATGCCGCGCCCCAGAGGCCGCGATGTCCTTCCCGCGCGGCGGCCTGCGCCGCGGTGAGGTCGTCGTCGACGGCCTGGGCGGCGCCGGCGCTGACCACAGCCTGGGCGTAATCGCGGCCGTCGGGCAGTTGCACTCGCGCCGCGACCCGGCCGCCGGAGTCCGCGTCGCCGATGTCGGCGAGCGCGACCTGCTTGCCGCGCAACAATTCCTCGGCGTCGTCCAGCGCCTGGCTCGCCCAGCACGGCGGCGCCGAACGGATTCCGGGTACGCGCAGCGCCACCCGCTGGTTCTCGGCGTCCTTGCCGTCGAAGACGTCCACCGAGGTCACCGAGACGATGGTGATCACCGCACCGGCTGACAGCGTGCGGGTATCCGCGGGCCGGGGCGCGGGGTCGTCCATCAGCCCGATCGCGCGCAGGTACGGCTCGGTCTGGAAGGGAGCCAGCACCAGGAAACAGGCGGCCATCCCGGCCGCGGTGCCCAGGCACGCCGTGGCCAGCCGCGTTCTCTGGGACGTGCCCCACCACCAGCGGCGCACGGCTGACGGAGTGGACTGAGGGTGCATGGACTTCCCCGGCTGTTCGGGCCGGCAAGCGTGGGCCCCTTGGTCTGAATCAGCGCAGCGTGCCACAGTGATCACCGCAGCGTTACCGACATTCGGCGTAACGCTGATTGAGCCGAATGGTCTAAGGGGAAGATGATCTGCTGGAACCGGTTTCGCCGGTGGGCGCGGTCACATCGCTTGCCCCGCCGGGAAAACCGCGTTCGGGCGGCAGGTACTGTCCCGGGTTCCCCCGCAGCCCAGCCCTGGAGTCGTGCCCCCGGATGTCTTTTCCCCTCACCTGGCTGCACAGTGGTTTCCTCGTCCGGACCGCGCAGGCGAAGTTCGCCCTGGCCGCGGTCCTGCTGGTGGTCCTGCACCTCGACCGCCGCTGGGCGCCGATCAATCCGGTCAGCTCGATGCTCAGCGACTACGCCCTGTGCCCAGGTTGGTGGATGTGGGCGGCCGCGCTGATCCTGACCAGCGCGGGTTCGGTCGCGCTGCTGGTCGCCCTGCGTCACCGCGGGGTATTGGCGGGATGGCGGACACCCGTGCTCGCGCTCTGGTGTGTCAGCCTGCTGGCGGTCGCCCTCTTCACGAAGGACCCGCAGGGCGGCGCGGTCTCGGCCACCGGCAAGGTCCACCTCTACGCCGCCGCGGTGAGCTGCCTCAGCCTGCCGATCGCCGGCTGGACGATGGGCCACCATCACCGCGAGCACCCGGCGTGGGGACGCTTCGCGGCTTGGTCGCGACGGCTGGCGCTCGGCGCGATCCCGTTCTATCTGCCGTTCATCGTCCCGTTCGCGGTGAACGTCCTGTTCGGCGGGCACCTGCCGAGCGTGGGGACCGGGCTGGTCGAACGGCTGATGCTCGTCCTCGAGATCGGTCTGCTGGTCATCCTCGGGTTCTGGGCATCCTCGGCACGCCGGGCCTGAACGTCGGGGTGCCGAACCGCGCGGGCACGCCGGGGGAGTGCAGCACGCTCACCGGCGGCCCGGAGACCGGGAGCGCCCCGGCGGCAAGCAGCTCGTCGTCCAGCTCGAGCAGCTCGGTCCGGTGCAGCCGCCACTGCGGATGTTCGTTGGGTAGATAGAGCGTCCGGCCGTGCCAGCGCAGGTGCAGTCCCCAGCGCGCGGTCAGGAACGTCTCGACCGGGGACGGCTCGGCGATCTCCGGCCCGACGCGCACGACGACCCGGCTGGCGGCGCCGCGCGGCCCCGGCCACTTTCTGCGGCACTCGTAGCTGAAGACGTCGCCGTCGCGGTTCAGCCGCATCCGCGACCACGCGTAGGGCAGCCGCGCGCTCAGCCGGGCACCGAGAACCGGCACCAGGCGGTTGGCATCGAGCGACCGGAAGACCACCCCGCGCCGCCCGGCCCCGTCGACCGAGTAGAGCCGGACGTTGGTCTCACAGAACGTGCCGACATAAGGAAGACCGGGACCCGGCGCTGGGCCGATCGGATGCATCCGGAACGGGACGAGGCCTACGTAGGTCACCCCGTCCAGCACATCCGGGACGGTGCCGGCGGGCAGCAGCCCGGCCACGGAGGCGGGATTTGCCGCCCAGTGCAGGAAAGTCACGTCGCGCCACCACTGCATCAGCGGCGACCACCGCAGCGGGCGCGGGGTCCGCGCCGTGACCGGTTCGACGTCCACCCGTACCTCCTCCGACCGCGTCCAGCGTAGGCGGCTCGCGCGGGCAACCGTAAGTTACCCTCGGGTAAGGAGTGACTTGCCGGAGGAGCGCAAGTATAACTTGTTCTATATCCTCAACGGTGAGGAAGATCACATGAGCGACAATGTCATGAGACACAGCACTTCCCGGGGAATCTCGCGTCGGACGTTCATCGCAGGAACCAGTTCTATCTTGGGCGCCGCCGCCTTGTCAGGCCGCGCCGCCGCGGCGCCAGGAAGCGCCTTCGCGGCTGGTCCAATCCAATCCGGGGCACACGTCCCGGCGCTGGTGATCGGGACCGGATACGGCGGGTCGGTCGCAGCGTTGCGGCTGGCCCAGGCCGGGGTCGACGTGCACATGATCGAAATGGGCATGGCGTGGGACACCCCCGGTCCGGACGGCAAGATCTTCGCCAACACGACCACCCCGGACAACCGGTCGTTCTGGCTCCGGACCCGGACGAAACAACCGCTGAGCAACTTCCTTGGCTTCCCGATCGACAAGGACATCCCGCGCTACACCGGGATCCTGGACGCCGAGGAGTTCGCCGGCATCATCGTGTATCAAGGGCGCGGGGTGGGCGGCGGCTCGCTGGTCAACGGCGGCATGGCGGTCACGCCCAAGCGGGAGAACTTCGGCGCCATCCTCCCTTCGGTGAACGCCGACGAGATGTACACGAAGTACTACCCGCGCGCGAATTCGGAGCTGGGTGTCGGCATGGTCGACCCGGCCTGGTTCGAGACGACCGAGTGGTACCAGTACGCCCGTGTCGGCCGGAAACAGGCCCAGCGCTCGGGTTTCCCTTTCGTGTTCGTCCCCGATGTGTACGACTGGGACTACATGAAGAAGGAGGCGGCCGGCACCGCGACGAAGTCGGCGCTGGCCGGTGAGATCCTCTACGGCAACAACTTCGGCAAGAAGTCGTTGCAGCAGACGTATCTCCCGCGGATCAAGGCGACCGGCCGCGCGACGATCTCGCCGCTGCACCGGGTCGCGTCGGTCGCGCCCGCGTCGGGCGGTGGGTACACCGTCGTCATCGAGCAGCTCAACACCAACGGCGACGTCACGACGACGAAGACGGTGACCGCGGACAAGGTGTTCTTCGCCGCGGGCAGTGTCGGCACCAGCAAGCTGCTGGTCAAGCTGAAGGCGACCGGGGCGCTGCCCGCGTTGAACGGCGAAGTCGGCGGGACCTGGGGCGACAACGGGAACGTGATGGTCGGGCGGGCCAACCAGATCTGGGACCCGACCGGCGCCAACCAGTCGTCGATTCCCTGTGGTGGCATCGACAACTGGGCGGCCGGCGGTGCGTTCGCGGAGGTCGCGCCGCTGCCGACCGGGATCGAGACCTGGGCGTCGTTCTACCTCTCGATCACGAAGAACCCGAACCGTGGCCGGTTCTCGTGGAACGCGGCCACCGGCAAGGTCGACCTCGACTGGCAGACGGCGTGGAAACAGCCGGGGATCGACATGGCGAAGACGATCTTCGACAAGATCAACGCCACGGAGTGGACGAGCTACCGGACCGACCTCTTCGGGATCTACAAGATCTGGGGCGACCACCTGACGTACCACCCGCTCGGCGGTGCGGTACTGAACAGGGCGACCGACAACTATGGCCGCCTGCAGGGATATCAGGGCCTGTACGTGATCGACGGCTCGCTGATTCCGGGCAACACCAGCGTGAACCCGTTCGTCACGATCACCGCGCTGGCGGAACGCAACATCGAGAAGATCATCGCCACCGATTTCTGACTCGTGAGCGTTCCGGGCGGTTATTCATAACCGCCCGGAACGCTCACGAGCCCTGAAACTTGGGCAGCACGCAGACCGAGTCGATGCCCAGCACGTGGTTGAGCCGCCCGAAAGCCAGCCACGAACCGATGCTCATGGTGAGTTCCACGATCTCGGCCTGGCTGTAGTGCGCGGTCATCCGCTTCCAGAACTCGTCGTCGAGGCCGTGGTGGTCCTCGGCGTACCGCTCGGCGTATTCGGCGGCGAGCCGGGTGCGGTCGTCGAAGGAATCGGTGGTGCGCCAGGCGGTCACCGCGTCGGCGAACTCCGGCTCGACCTTCTGGCCGTCGCGTTCGGTCCGCCAGTCCAGGCAGAAAACGCAGCCGTTGATCTGCGCGATCCGCAGCCGCGCGGCCTCGAACTCGCGCAAGCTCAACGTCGTGTTCGCGTAGACGGCCAGCGAGAATTGCGAAGCCGCGACGCCGATAGCCGGCACCATCTCGCCCCACACATAGCCGATCGGGTCCTTGCCCTCGGGGATGTCGATGATCATCGGTGGCTCCTTCCGAGCTTGCCCGTGGCGGGGCGTAGCGGGACGTCGAGGGCGTCGTAGAGTCCGGGGTCCGCCTCGGCGAGCCAGTCGATGGCGCCGACCAGGCGGCCGACCGCGGTGGCATTGCCGCCCGCGGAACGGTTTTCGCCCTCGTCGGTGGCTTCCACCGAGACCTCGATGCGCGGGCGGCCTTCGATGATCACGCGGTGGGCGCCGTCGCCGCTGGGCGGCTGCGGCCAGTCCGGCGCGCAGGAGGCGTGGATCCGCGTGACGTGCTCGATGACGATCCGCGGCTCGCCGCCGACGATGCCCTGGACCTCGAACCGCACCGCGCCCTGGGTCCCCGCTTCGAACTCGCCCATCGTGCGCGTGGAGACCGTGGTTTCGAGCGCGCGCCGGTCCAGCGTCTCGCGGATTTCGTCGAGCTCGACGCCCAGCGCCCGCGCCATCAGCCGGATCTGCCCGCCCCACACCATGGTCGGCACGGTCGCCATCAGCATCGGCGCCGGGTAGTCCATCGGCTGCCCCATACCCACCAGGTAGCGCACCGAATCCGGCTGCTCGTAGGTGGAATAGTCGAAGATCTCCTGGCAGCGGATGACGTCCACAGTGGTCGCGAGCCCGCTGATCAGCAGCGGCAGCACGTCGTTGCCCCAGCCGGGGTCGACGCCGGAGACGAACAGCGACCCGCCGCCCTCGGCGATGGCGGAAAGTACCGGCTCCCGCAGTTCCGCGGGCGCGTTTCGCTGGTCGTAAAGCGCGTACAACGCGGGAGTCACGACGACGGCCCCGGCGCGGATCGCGCGGATGATGTCGGTGAGCGCGTCGTCGGGCCGGATGTCGCCGGAGGCCGCGTACACCACCGCTCGCGGGCTGGCGGCCAGTACGCCGTCGATGTCGTCGGTCGCCGCGACACCCAGTTCGTGCCCGAGCCCGGCGAGCTCACCGGCGTCCCGGCCGACCTTTTCCGGATTGTGGACGAGGACGCCGACGAGTTTCAGCGCCGGATGCGCCTCCACTGCCCGGATCGCCGCGCGGCCGATATTGCCCGTACCCCAGACCACGGTGGCAATCATGATTTCGAGGCTAACCGAAATCGGGGGTGGTGCCTAGCTCCGGTTCACCGGTGGTGCAAGGGAAACATGGTACAAACGACACACCTAAACGCGGTCAATCCACAATGGACTAACGCGCTGTCCCCCGGACGGCCCAAGCGCGGGCGCTCAGCGTGATGGTTCCTTCCGGAAATCGCGACCTGAGCGACTCGCGTAGCGCGCCACGCCGCTCTTCGGGCAGTGATCGGACATACCCGGGTGCGGGTCCCTGGCCGCCGAGGAAGGGTTTCCAGTAGTCGTCGAAGTCGCTGAAGACCGTGGGCACGTCGAGCGGGCGCACCGTCACGTGGTCCAGACCGGCGGCTGCCCAGAGCCGGGCGAGCGGTTCGGGGCGGCACAGCGGGAAGCGGCGTCCTTCGTCCAGCGCGGCCGCGGCGGGGTCGAGCGCGACGGCGGCGTCCCAGAAGGACCGCATCATCGCCATTCCCTCGGCGTAGTCCCAGACATAGGCCGCCACGACCCCGCCCGCCGCGGTGACGCGGGCGAACTCCGCGACGGCCCGGCCCGGGTCCGGCACGAAGTTGAGCGCCAGTCCGCTGACCGTGGCGTCGACGCGGCCACGGGGGAGCGGCAACGCCTGCGCGTCCCCGACGACGAACGCAGAGCCAGGGTGGGAAACGCGCGCGGCGGCCACGAATCCCGCGGACGGGTCGACGCCGAGAAGGTCGGCTGGCTCGGCGGTCGCCGCTACGGCCGCGGTCAGCGCGCCGGTCCCGCAGCCGACGTCCAGCCAGCGCCGCCCCGGCGGGACGTCCAGCCAGGACAGGAACGCCGCCGCGACCAGCCGGCTCCACCGGCCGACGTATGCCTCGTACGCGGTGCTGACCGCCCACACATCCATCCCGCGACTTTACGTCATTACGCGGGTGAGGAAGTCCGCGATCGTGGTGACCAATTCGGCCGGCGATGGGGTCTGCGTGGGGGTGTCGAGGCTGTGGCCGGTGCCGCGGACGGCGACGTAATCGACCGGGACACCGGCGGTGCGCAGGCGTGCGGCGTAGTCGGCGGACTGGCGGGCGACGACGTCTTCCCCTTGCAGGATAAGGAAAGGCGGCGCGCCAGGTGTGATGTAGGTGACCGGGCTGGCCGCGCGGAGGGTCTCGGGGGACGTGCCGAGGCCGATCCGGATGGTCGCGCGCAAGACCGTGTCGAACCCGGCCAGGTTCGTGAAGTCGGCGGGGCCGAACATGTCGACGACGGCACGGACGCCGCTGGTCCGGCCGAGGTACTGGCCGATGTCGAAGCCGCCGGCGGTGCCGAGCAGCGCGGCGAGCGTGCCGCCGGCGCTGCTGCCCCAGACCGCGATCCGCTCGGGGTCGATGCCCAGGTCGCTCGCGTGGCTCTTGAGGAACCGGACCGCGCACTTCGCGTCGGTGAGCTGCGCGGGCCACGGCGCGGCGGGCGCGAGCCGGTAGTCGATCGAGGCGACCACGAACCCGCGCGCGTTCAGCTCGCGCTGCAACGGTGTGAACAGCGCGCCGGAGGAGTTGGCGAGCGTCGCGCCGGGGCCGCCGGGCTTGCGGTCGCCGAGGATCAGCCCGCCACCGTGGACATACAGCGCGACCGGCGCGGGACGGGTGCCGGTGGCCGGCGGCATGTGCAGGTCCATGGCCAGCGGGATGCTGGTGGGACGGCAGTACTCGACGGTGCTCATCTGCCCGGCCGGCAGCCCCGCGGGCAGTACGGCGCCGGGCGGGACGCCGGTGCCTTGGAAGCCGTCCGCGGCGGCGGTCACCCCCGCCGCGCTGGTGACGACGACCAGCAGCATCACCGGGACGAGCGCGATCCAGGCGGTGACCAGCTTCGCTCGCGAGGTCCGCCGTCGCCCGCGTGCGGCGACGATCAGGAGCCCGGCCAGCGCGATGACCTGCAATCCGGCGTCGAGGTAGTCGGTGAAGCCGAGGACGGTGTCGGCGGGCTGCCACGGATCGGGCGCGCGCATGATGCCGAAGACGCGGTCGGACAGCCACACCACGAGCGTGGCGGCGGGCGGGAGGGCGCCGAACCGGACCGTGCGGCGGGTCGGCCAGCCCAGCAGGATGATCGCCGCGGCGATCTCGACCAGGGCCAGGAGGCCGGACAACATCGCGTAGAGCTGCCAGATCCGCCAGAGCCCGACGATCGCTACGGCGGGGATCGCGGCGCCGCCGAGCGCGGCGAGTGCCGAGGTGACCAGCAGTGGGCCGCGCCGGAGGGGCGTCGCGAACTCCGGCGTGGTCATGCCTCCAGTGTCACCGTCCGTGGCGCCGCGTGCCACCGCGCTTTCAGCTGTGGCGCGGTGACTGGTGCAGCTCGACGCAGCACTCCGCCGCGCCCGGCGCCAGGACCGCCTCGACCGTCGGTGCCTCCAGGCCCGCCAGCACCCCCGAGAGGAACGCGTGGTTGATCCCGCAGACCAGCTCGGGCGCGCGCCCGGCCAGCGGGTGGAACGGGCAGTTGCGCAGGCGGACGCACGTCGGCGCGTCCCGGCTGGGCTCGAAGCCGTACTCCGCCAGCAGCGACGACGCCACCGTCAGCGCCCGCTCGGTGCCGAGGCGGCCCGGCCGGATCCGCGCCCGCTCCCGCGCCCCGGCCTGCTCACCCCGCGTGCGCGCGACGTGCGACGCTGCCTCCTGGGCTGACGGCTCGGGCGCCATGACGGCGTCGGTGAGGATCTCGGCCAGCAGGTCGTGCCGGCGGGCGGGGATCTGGACGTGGATCTCGGCGCCGGAGGGTTCGTACAGCTTGGGCTTGCGGCCGACCTTCGGGCCGCCGACGGTGTCGAAGCGGGTGGTGAGCAGGCCGGTGCCGACGAGCTTGTCCAGGTGGAACGCCGCGAGCTTGCGCGAGATCCCGGTGGCGGCGGCGGCCTCGTCGCGTGCGACCGGGCGCCGGGCCTGCCGGACGTAGCTGTAGAGACGGCGGCGCAGGTCGTCGTCCAGAGCGGCCACGGCCGAGACCGCAGGCCTGTCGAGGTGGCTCACGTAACCAGGGTATCGCCCACGGTGGCTGTCTGAATACTCACATGCTGATATCGATCCTGGTCACTTGACCAAGCCGAGAATAAGACCAATACTTTTTGGTCTAACCGTCGAGCCGAGGTGGAGCGCCGATGTCCAGTACAGCCCTGCGGGTCGTGCACCAGCCCCAGTCGGGTCCCGACCTCGCGGCGGCGGAGGCCGCGGCGGCGGACTTCCTCACCGCGCTCGGCATCTCGCTCGACTCCGAGAGCCTGCGCGGCACCCCCGGCCGGATGGCGCGCGCGTACGCGGAGCTGTTCGCGCCGCGCCCCTTCGACCTCACGACGTTCCCGAACGACGAGAACTACGACGAACTCGTGCTGGCCCGCGGCATCCCGGTCCGCTCGGTCTGCGAGCACCACCTGCTGCCCTTCGTCGGCGTCGCGCACGTCGGCTACCTGCCCGGCGAGCGGATCCTCGGGCCTGTCGAAGCTCGCCCGGATCGTCGAGCACTTCGCCTGCCGCCCGCAGGTGCAGGAGCGGCTGACCAAGCAGGTCGCGGACTGGCTGAGCGAGCAGCTCGACCCGAAGGGCGTCGGCGTGGTGATCGAGGCCGAGCACACCTGCATGACCCTGCGCGGGGTGCAGGCCTCCGGGTCCAGCACAGTGACGTCCACACTGCTCGGCACGCTGCGGTCGGACCCGCGGTCGCGGCAGGAGTTCTTCGCGCTTACCGGGGTCAACGCTTGAGTGGTGCTGGGGCCGGGTTCTCGTGAGTGGTAAGTCGGGTTAGAACCCTCCCTACCACTCATGAGACTGAAGCCCTGCCTGCGGAAACGCCGAGAGCCCGGGGCGTCGCCGCCGCGGGGCTGGGCGCGTGGCCACCCCCAGCGACCACGCGAGTCACCCCGCGGCCATGCGACGGCCCCGGGCTCTGCGTTGTGTTTCGTGTACACGTACCGCGGGTATCGTAGTCTTTCCGGGACGATCGCTGTCAAGTTTTCGGGACGGGTACTCTGTGGTCCGTTACGTTCGCGGGTGAGGGTGGTGCGCGATGTCCGAGGAACGCAGTTTCGCCGACCGGCTGTCGCGCCTGATCGCGACCGTTCACCCGCCCGACCGCAAGCCCTACTCCTATCGCGAGATCGTCCAGGGTGTGGCGGACCTGACCGGCGTGACGATGTCCGCCACGCACGTCCAGCAGCTCGCCGTCGGTGCCCGTCGCGACCCGAAGCGGTCGCACATCCAGGCGCTGGCCCAGTTCTTCGGCGTGCCGGTCACGTACTTCTTCGACGACGAGGTCGCCGGACAGGTCGACCAGCAGGTCGCCGACGTCGTCGCTTGGCGGGACACCGAGGCCCGCGCCATGGCGCAGCGGGCCATGATGCTGTCCCCGCGCGACCGCGAAACCGTGTCCGCGCTGATGGACCAGCTCAACAGCTACGACGAGGACCGGCGGCGCGACGGCCGGCGGCGCAAGCCCGAATGAGCCCCCGGGGTCGGCTACGATGAGCGTCTCCGTGGTCGCACCGAGGTGCACCCGGCTGGCCACGTCCCTCGGCGAACCGGGAGGGCTCATCGACCCGCACAGCCTGCCCGCGCTCCGCGCGCGGGCGCGTTCCCGCGTGCACGCCGTGCTTTCCGCCGTGCCGCTGCCACGGCCGTGGTCGATGAACCGCTGGGTGGACCGGCTCGAGTCCTGGCGCGGCCGCGAGATCGACCTCGTGCCGGTCGCCTACCGGCCCGGCCAGCCCTCGGGTGCCTGGCAGGCCCGCGAGGACTACGACCTCATCGCCTACACCGACCACACCTCGGCCCTGCACCAGGACCACATCATCGCCCACGAGCTGGGGCACCTGCTTTCCGCGCACTCCGGCACCTGCCTGATGTCGGAGGCCGACGCCGCCGAGCGCGCCCCCGACCTCACGCCGCGGACGCTGTCGCACCTGCTCACGCGGGTCACCACCGGCGGCGACGAGTACGAGGCCGAACTGATCGCGGTCCTGCTGATGAGCGCGGCGACCACCGAACCGCCCGCCGCGCGGCCCGGGGTGTCCGGGCGAGCGGCGGAGAAGGCTATGCGGCTGGCCTCGCTCCTGGGATAGTGCTGCCCCGTGATCGACATACTTTTTGTCGGAGTGGGGATCTTCGCCCTCGCCATCGGGATCTGGCGCGCGATCCGCGCCCGCCGCACCGGCACCGGCGTGGGCCTGGCCATCTCCCTCATCGCCCTGGGCGCCGCGCTCTGCTTCCTGTCCAACCGGGCGCAGATGCTGGAGAGCGAGATCTACCCGAGCCTGGGCCGGCTGCTGTCCAACCTCGCGACCATGGTCGCCGCGTACGGCATCGGGCTGACCGTCGCCGACATCAGCGGCACCCGCGACCGCGGGCAGCGCACCCGGCTCGTCGCGCTCGGCGTCGCGCTGGCCGTGCTGATGGTCTCGTTCTTCAGCACGTCGGGCCTGCCGCGGGGGATCGGCCTGTTCGACGAGCTGTACCAGACCCACCCGAGCCTGGTCGTCTACATCGCCGCCTACACGCTCTACCTCGGGTTCGCCGTGATCGACATCGGGATCGTCGCCGCGGTGACGATCCGGGCCAGCGGCGGGGCGCTGCGCGCGGGACTCGTCATGCTGCTCACCGCCTCGGTGCTCGCGGTGGCCTACCTGGCCGGGAAGATCGTCGCGACGGCCAAGGCGTTGCAGGCCGAACATCCGGTGAAAGCCTTGTGCCACGGGCCTTTCTCGACCATCCCATGCACGCTCGACGTCGGGTTCCCGGCGTTGTCCGTGCTGCTGATCGTGCTGGGGCTGACTGTCCCGGCGGTCCCCGGCCTGGCGCGTTCGGTGCGTGACGCGCGAACGTTGCGGGTCCTGCGGCCGCTGCGCAGCCACCTCACCGGGCGCTTCCCCGACGTCGTCCGGCTCGACGCCGGCGTGGCGACCCGCCGCGAGCGGCTGCTGAGCGCGATGAGCGAGACCAACGACGGCCTGATCCTCGCCGGGGTGACGCCGGCGATGTCCACCGAGGCCGCCGCCCGCCTCGTCCACGACGTCCCGCACGAGCCGGAACCCGAGGCGGCGGCGCGGCCGGGAGACGAGCCGCCGTTCGACGCGGATGTCGCGCGGCTGCGGGCTATCGCGCGGTCGTACCGGCAGCTGAGCCGAACGGCGCCGTGACCCGCAGCTGCCAGCCCTGACCGGTCAGCGCCACCAGCTGCAGTTCGGCGACGTCGTCGAACACCGGCAGCAGCGGGGTCGTTGCCTCCGCGACGCGGGCGAGTTCGGCGTCCGTGCCGCCCATCGCGACGGTGACATGCGCGCCGGGCCGCGGGCCGAACCGCCCGCCGTAGGGCCGGACCTCGGGCCAGCGGTCGCACACCGCGTCGGTGACGGGCTGCAGGTCCGGCGCGGGGGCGGCCGCGAAGCCGGGTGTGGTGACGACCTCGGTGAGCCGCACGCGGGTCGGCGGGAGCGTCGCGGCGAGTTCGCGGACCGCCTGCTCGACGTCCCCGGTCAGCTCCCGGTCGGGGAGGAACGGGTAGAGCGCGGTCACGTGGGCGATCAGCCCGGGGCGGACGAGGGCGGGGTTGACCCGCTTCGCGGCGGCGAGCAGCGGTTCGGCGGCGGGCAGGGCGATCACGAGCGCGGTGGTTCCGGGTTCGGGCACCCCCGCATCATGGCAGTTGCTCAGGCCGCGGCGATCGAGTCGGGGAATCGTGCCGAGCGGGCCAGGGCGAGGCTACGGCGGCAGAGCGCGACCAGCTCGAGGTTCGCACGGCTGCGCGGCGCGCGCCCGCAGAGTCCACAGTGGATCATCACGTCACCGGTGAGCTCGTCCACCGCGACCAGCGCCTGGTGGTCGCAATGGCGGCACCAGCGGTAGCCGACCGCGGAGTTCGTGTGCACCGGCGAGGCGACGCACTCGTGGAGCCAGCGGCGGTGCGTCCGGCAGGTGACCCGGTCCATCGGGTCGGCCTGGCCGGCGTCTTCGGCGCGGTCCTCGTCGTGCAGCGTGGCTTCCAGTAACGGATGTCGGGCCTCGACGGGTTCGTCTTCGGGTGTGGCGATGCCGTGGTGGTCGCCGCAGCTGCACGGGCTGGTCATCGTGGGCCCCCTGGTGGGTCGGGTGATTGCTGCTACCGAGTGTGAGGGAGGTAACAGGCTGTCGACAACCCGGGAAACCCCTAGCTTCGGCCAGCGGAACGTCCAGCGGGTTCAGCGGACGAGCGGATTCTGCCGGGCAGGTATGCGAACATATGTTCTATGACCGACGAGGGTCCCATCCTGCACGCCGACCTCGACTCGTTTTACGCCTCCGTCGAGCAGCGTGACGACCCCGCGTTGCGGGGCCGGCCGGTGATCGTCGGCGGCGGGGTGGTGCTGGCCGCGAGCTACGAGGCCAAGGCCTACGGCGTGCGGACGGCGATGGGCGGCGGGCAGGCCCGGCGGCTGTGCCCGCACGCGATCGTCGTGCCGCCGCGGATGTCGGCCTACACGGCGGCGAGTAGGGCCGTCTTCGCCGTGTTCGAGGACACCACGCCGTGGGTGGAGGGGCTTTCCATCGACGAGGCGTTTCTCGACGTCGGAGGGTTGGCGAAGATCGCCGGGCGGCCGAGTGTCATCGCCCAGCGGCTGCGCGCCGACGTCGTCGAGCGGGTAGGCCTGCCGATCACCGTCGGGGTGGCGCGGACCAAGTTTCTCGCCAAGGTGGCCAGCCGGGTCGCGAAGCCGGACGGCCTGCTGGTTGTCCCGCATGACGGGGAGCTGGAGTTCCTGCACCCGCTGCCGGTGGAGGTCGTCTGGGGTGTGGGCAAGGTGACCGCGGAGAAGCTGCGCATCCGCGGGATCCGCACGGTCGGGCAGCTCGCCGAGTACCGGGAGATGGACCTGGTTTCGATGCTCGGGCGCGCTTCCGGGAGGCAGATGCACGCGCTGTCCCACAATCACGACCCCCGGCGGGTGACGCTCGGCCGCCGGCGGCGCTCGATCGGCGCCCAGCGGGCGCTCGGCCGGGGCAGGCGGTCGCCGGAAGAACTCGATGTGGCGCTGCTGGCGTTGATCGACCGGATCGCGCGTCGGCTGCGGGCCGCCCATCGTGTCTGCCGGACGGTCACGCTGCGCCTGCGCTTCGCCGACTTCACCCGGGTGACGCGGTCGCAGACCCTGCATGAGCCGACGGCGGGCACGGAGACCCTCGCCACGGCGGCGCGCCGGCTGCTGTCGGCGGCGATGCCGCTCATCTATGACCGGGGCATCACCCTGATCGGCGCGTCACTGTCCAATCTGGACGACGACACCGCGGTCCAGCTCGCGCTGCCCTTCGAGCGCGAGCGGGAGAACGCGCTCGACACCACGCTCGATTCGGTGCGGGAAAAGTTCGGGCGGGCGTCGGTGACGCGCGCGGTGCTGCTGGGCCGTCCCGACGATCTGGAGATGCCGATGCTGCCCGACTGAGCGAGTCCGGAGTGCGAAAATGGTCGCCGGTTAGGCCGGATGGCGCATTCAGCGGTGTTCGGGAAATCGGGTGCGGCCCGGCATCGAGCGCAATCTCTCGGCGGCTGTCCCGGCTACTTCGAGGATTTCGAGCCCGGTGTCGCGTGGCATCCCGGGGTCGGCGCCGGGGTTCGGCGTGCCCGGGCGGACCCCGGCATGACGGCTCCGGGCGAGCGCGATTGCCTTACCGGTCAGGTATCCGGTCACCGCGAGCCAGCCGGCGGACACGGGCCGGGTTCGCGCCAGTCCACTGTGCACCAGTGGTCCGTTCGGCCGTGTGTTTCGCGGCCGGCCGCGCCTGCCGGGAATGGATGTTCCGGAATCTTCCAGCTGTCGCGCCTTCGATTCCCGTGCGACCGGGCGGCCGCCTTCTTGCGCTCGGGCAGGCCGGGGAATCCAGTCCAGCGACCGGATTCCCGGGCCGCGTCGCGCCCACGGTCCATGGCGGAGGTGGCCGCGAGAACGGCGAAGAAGATCGGTGACGGGCCGTCGGCCGGCAAAATCCGCGGCGCCCCCGGCGGCCGCGCGGCGGTAGTGTGTTCAGCGGTGGGCGCTATTACCGGGAAGCGGGTGAGGAGTCACGCGCCCACGGTACCGATTCGATTTCGAGCATATCACGAATCGGAAATTCGCCAAGATCCGCCCTATTCCGACTCGGGTGCGGGTAGCGGTCGCCGGATTGGCCCGCGTGGCGCGGGTGGCCATTGTGGACGTTTACGGGTGTCGGGCGTGCCGCCGGTGTTTCGACAGGTTAGGGTCTGTCCGACCGTGTTCTTTGGAAGATGAGGAACGACCGACATGGCACAAAGGGTGCACGTCCAGATGGTGGACGATCTCGATGGGTCTGAGGCTTCGCAGACCGTCCCGTTCAGCCTGGACGGGGTGACCTACGAGATCGACCTGTCCGAGGAAAACGCTTCGGCGTTGCGGGACGAATTGAACCGGTACGTCGCCGCGGCCCGCCGCGTCGGCGGCCGCAAGGTGCGGCTGGCGACCGGGCAGTCGCTGGCAGGCTCCTCGTCCGGGGGCACCGACCGGGAACGCAACCGGCTGGTGCGCGAATGGGCGCAGGCCAACGGATTCCAGGTCGCCGACCGGGGCCGGCTCTCCAGCGAGATCATCGCCGGGTACGAGGCGGACCAGGCCGCTCAGGCCGAGCCGGAGCCCGAGGCCAAGCCCCGCAAGCGTGCCGCGCGCAAGAAGGCGTAGTACTCGGAAAACCTTTGTGCGGTAAGGGAACGGCGGCTCGGAACCGGTTTCGCGGTCAGCGGTGTGGTGGCCGCGGCGGCCGGAGCAGGGTGGCGCCGAGTGTGGTCAGCGTGTGCCGGACCGCCGTTCCTTCCCGCCGGGTCTCCAGCAGACCGGCGCCGCGCAGAATCGAGGCGTGGTAACTGGCCGACGCGACGGAAACGCCCGTCCGGTCGGCCAGTTCGGTCGTCGTGCAGCCGCCCGCTGCCGCCACCGCGTGCAGCGTCTTGGCCCGCGTCGCGCCCAGCAGCGCCGAAAGCGCCGTCTCCGGCTGCACGCGCACGTCCGGCTCCGGCATGAGCCACGCCGGGTCGTGCGCGACCGGGTAGACCAGGACCGGCGGCAGCCGGGGGTCGGCCAGCAGGGTCGGCGCCCCGCGGCAGAAGAACGAGGGCACCAGCCGCAGCCCGCGCCCGCCCAGCTCGAGATCGCCCGCCACGTGCGAGCCCCGCAGCCGCAGGATCGGCGGATCCCAGCTGAGCATCGGGTGCAGCGTCCCGAACATCGCCGACATCCCGTCGATGGCCAGCAGCCGCGTGCGCGCGTCGATGTCCGCGCGGACCTGTCTGTCGAAATGGCCCCAATACGGCCGGAGCGCCTCGCGGTGGTAACCGCTCAGCTGCGTCAGCAGATCGGTGACCGCGGTGCCGTCACGGGGGAGCCGCTCGGCCCACGCCGGCCGGTCGCGCTCTTCGGGAAGCATCGACAGTTCCTCGTGCACGCGCTGAGACGGCGTCCGCAGAATCGCTTCCAGCCCGGCTTCGAGCCCCGCGGCTGCTTCGGGCGGGGTGAGGAAGTCGGGGGAGTAGCCGAGTGTCGGCGCGATCGCGCAGAGGTCTCGCGCGTGTTCGGTGCGCCGGACCCGGGCGCGCCATCGGTCGAACAGCGGGCCGGGCCGGTCCTCCTGCAGGATGTGCAGGCTCAGCAACAGTTCCCACAGGGGATCCGGGCCGTCCGCGAACCGGACTCCGGCCAGATCCACCGGGGAGAAATGAATGCGCAGCGACATCCCCGGCACGTCCTTCCCCCTGGTGCGAGGCCACCGGCCTCACGCTCCAGGATGTCCAATCGGGCCGTGATGCGCCACCGCCGCGTGATTTTGCCCGCGCCGGTATCTTTCCAGTCTCGTCGAAACACTTGTCCAACGCCGTCGCGGTCGCCAGACTGAACCGGCTTGAGCGCTCCGGACGGCCGGAATACCGCGCCGGAGCACAGGCCCGGTGGCCGCCTCCTCCCTCGATGGTCACCGGGCCGCCTCAAAATCCCGTCGTGACCAGACCGATGTGGACATTCGCGCTTCGAGTGTCACCCATTCTCCCGGTGGACAAGTCCCCGCTTGAGGCGCACACTCGGACTACTCCATACTGCATACAACATCCAGAGCGGTGGTGACGGTCATGGCCGAGGTGCGGGAGCTGCGGGACGTCTACGGCCGGCGGTACCGGGTCGGGGAGTCCGACCGGGAGCTGCTCGGCCGGTCGCGATCGTGGATGGTGTGGCTCGCCGGGGCCGCGATGTTCGCCGCCGGCGTCCAGCAGTACGGCTTCGGCGCCATCGCGCCCGTGCTCGCCAAGGCACACGGCTGGAGCTTCGCCGAGGTCGTCCTCCCGCTCGCGCTGTGGGCGATCTGCCAGGCCGGGGTCGCTTTCCCGGCCGCGTGGCTGCGCGATCGCGGCCTGCTCCCGGCTCGGGCGGCGATGCTCGCCGGGGCGGTGCTGTGCGCCGCCGGGCTGGTCACCCTGGGCCACGCCGGCAGCCTGAGCGCGGTGTTCTTCGGCTACTCGGTGCTCGGCGGGCTCGGTACCGGGCTGGTGTACGCGACCTGCGTCGGCGCCGTGCTGGCGTGGTTCCCGGACTCCTCGGCGGCCCGCGCGGGCGCGGTCAGCGGCGCGTTCGCCTACGGCAGCGTCCCGTTCGTGCTGCTCGCGGCCGGTTTCGGGAGCGCGCGCCCGGTGCTGCTCGACACAACGGCCGCCGTGGTTCTGGTGGTCGTCGCGGCCAGTGGCTTGCTGCTGCGCTACCCGCCCCAGCACTGGTGGCCCGCGGAGACCGACCCGCGCTCGTGGGCGCTGGACAAGGCGCACAACCCGAGCGTCGCGGCGAACCGCCCGGCCGTGCGGCACTACCGGCCCGGTGAGCTGTTCGGCTGCCGGGTGACCCGCGCGCTCTACCTCGTCGTGGTGCTGGCCGCCGCGGTGCTGCTGTTCGACCTGGCCTACCTGGCGACGTTCGTGGCCGAACGCGGGGGCGGCCCGGTGCTCGCGGCCGCCGCGCTGGCCGTGCTCGCGGGCGTCACCGGCAGCGGCCGGGTCCTGCTGGGCCGGCTGTCGGATCGCCTCGGCCGCCGCCGGATCCTGCGGTTCGCGCTGGTCACCGGCGGGGTGGCGCAGTTCCTGCTGTTCTACTCCGGCGAGCACCGGCACGCGCTGGGGCTGCTCGTCGCGGTCGCGCTGGCCGGGCTCGGCAACGGCTGCTGCTACACCCTGCTGGTCGGCCTGGTCCGCGAGTACTTCGGCGAGGACTCGGCGTTGCAGAACTTCGGCGTGCTCTACAGCGCGAAGGCCGCGGGCGCGGTCCTCGGCGTCGGGCTGGCCGGTTTCGTGGTGACCACCCACGGGTACGCCGGAGCGTTCGCCGCGGCCGGCGTGCTCAGCCTGGCCGGGGCCGTGCTGGCCGGGCGGCTGAGCCAGCCGGGCCGGCCGGAGTCGCTGCTGCCCGCTGCCTGAGGAGGGGCGTCGATGGGCCGGATGACGAGCAGGCGCCGCGTGCTGCGGCTCAACGACGGCGCGCACACCACGCGCCCCGACACCCTCACCGTCGAGGAGCCGCTGGAGATCCGCGTCGGCGGCCGGGCGCTTTCGGTGACCATGCGGACGCCGGGCGACGACTTCGACCTGGCCGCGGGGTTCCTCACCGGCGAGGGCGTGATCCGGTCCGCGGCCGACCTCACCGCCATCCGCTACTGCGCCGGGGCCACTGTGGACGGTGGCAACACCTACAACGTCCTCGACGTCTCGCTCGCTCCAGGCGTCGCGCCACCGGACCCGTCGGTGGAGCGCAACTTCTACACGACATCGTCGTGCGGGCTCTGCGGTAAGGCGAGCCTGGACGCGGTCAGGACGAAAACGCGCTGGGAGGTTGCGGCCGACCCGTTCTCTCTGGCGCCTTCGACGTTGACCGGCCTTCCGGACGAACTCCGTGCGGCACAACGGATCTTCGACCGTACGGGCGGCCTGCACGCGGCGGGCCTGTTCGACGCCGACGGCCAGCTGCTGTGCCTGCGCGAGGACGTCGGGCGGCACAACGCGGTCGACAAGGTGGTCGGCTGGGCGGTGCGCGACGGCCGGCTGCCGCTGTCCGGGACCGCGCTCATGGTCAGCGGGCGGGCCTCGTTCGAGCTGGTGCAGAAGGCCGTGATGGCCGGGATTCCTTTGCTGGCCGCGGTTTCCGCGCCGTCGTCGCTGGCGGTGGACCTGGCGGGGGAGATGGGCCTGACCCTGGTCGGCTTCCTGCGGGGGACGTCCATGAACGTCTACACCCGAGCCGACCGCCTCGGCTTCGAGGCGCAAGCCGCGCTCAGGGCTCCTTGAGGACAGCGGGTACGGCAAGACCGGTCCGCCGGGTGAACCGGGCCGCGGTGCGGTTTTCGTCGGCGATGCTCTGCCCCCACCTGCCGACTGCCGCGTACGCGGCCTGGAACGCGGCGACGGCGCGAGCGGCTTCGGCCGCGGGCACGGTCTGCTGCTGCGAGATGATCATCGCGCCGAGGGTGCGGTGCGCGGTCGGGCACTGAGACCAGGCGTGCCACCACAGTGGACGGAGGACCCGCTCCGGCACGCCGAGCCCGAGCGCGCCGCGGTACAGCGGGTCGGTCCGGACGTCCTTGGTCTTGGGCACCTGTTCGGTGAGCAGAAGCGTCGCGGCGTACACCACCGGGCTGGTCCGTGCGGCGCCCGCCAGCACGTCGGTGAGCTCCCGGGTGCCGGTGCCGGGCGTGTCGGCCCGGTGTTCGTCCCACGGCCAGCCGAAGGTGCTGAACATGGGCCGGAAGATCCGCCAGTGCCAGCTCTCCTCGAACAGGAACCGCTGCCACAGGTTTCGCTGCGCCGCGGGCATGTCGTGGTCGAGCACGGGGGAGCAGTGGTGCGGCGCGGACCTTACGTAGTGGTAGTTCTCCAGAAACCAGCCGGCCAGCAGCGGTGGCGGGCAGGTGCCGGCGATGATGGATCGCTGCAGCGCGAAGCCCCGGTCGTTCCCGGGCCGGACATCGTCGCGGAGATCGGCGATCAGGGCGACGAGATTGGGGCCGGGCGGATCGCCGTGCGCCGGCCAGCCGGCGTGGGCGGGCTTCGCCGGCTCCGAGGCCATGCCGTTCAGCAACAGCTTGCGGCACAACGACTCGAACGCGGTGCCGTGCTGTCCGGGGGTGAGCGGCTCGCCGTCGAGGAACCGCCGCAACGCGGGAGGTGGCCGGTCCCCGGTGGCGAACCGGAGCCGCCGGGTACCGCGGGTGAGCTCGACCGCGCCGTCGTCGCGGCGTACGTCGGTGCCCGGCCGCAGCGCGAAGGTGACCGGCAGGCGGATCGTGGCGCCGGCTTGCGCGGGAATGGGCAGGATCCGTTCGACGGCGCAGGCTTCAGTCAGCACGCTGCACCGTCCGGCCCAGCCCGCGGGTGGCCAGCGCGAGGGCCGCGACCAGCACGGCGGCCGCCGCGACGCCGATGACCACCCGCAGGTCGAAGAATCCGCCGAGGATGCCGGCCAGCAGCGCGCCGACCGGCTGCGCCGCCCACGTGAGGATCCGGAACGCGCTCATCGCCCGGCCCATGACCGCGGACGGGATCTCCAGCTGACGGGTGGTCAGCTGCCAGACGTTCCACACCATCGTCGCCATGCTGCCGACGGCCAGGCCGGCAGCGGCGACCACGACGCCCGGAGCGACGGCGATGAGCCCGTACGCCAGCGCGATCGCGAACAGCGAGCCGGACAGCAGCCGTCCGACTCCGGCCCGCTCCAGCCGGGCCGCGCCCACCGCACCGACGAACGCGGCGACGCCGCCGACCGCGAGCACGAGCCCGTACTGCTCCGGCGAACCGTGCAACGTCGTGGCGACGAAAAGTGCGAACACGGCGAAGACCGCGCCGTACCCGAGGCTCATCACGAACCCGCCGAGCGCGAGCAGCCGCAGTGGCGCGCTCCCGAGGATCCAGCGGAATCCCGCCCAGGGATCGACCAGGCGGCGAGCGCCCGGTGGCAGTTCGTACGGCGGCTGCCACCAGCGTCGCAGCGCACCGAGCACGAGCGCCGACCCCAGCGACACCACGGCACCGAGCGCGAACCCGATCGCCGGGTCGAGCGCGAACAACGCGCCGCCGATCGGCGGCCCGCAGAATCCGTTGAGCACTACCCCGACGCTGCGCAGTGTCGAGTTGGCGCCCGCCAGGTCGGCCCGGTCCACCAGGGATGGCGCGGCGCTGGCCGCGCTGGTGTCGTACAGGCTTTGGGAGAAACCGAGCAGGACGGACAGGGCGTAGAGCCACCAGACCGAGTCGGCGCGCGACAGCATCGCGAGCGCCACGGCACCCATCCCGCCCGCGCGGACGAGCGTGGCCAGGACCATCAGGCGACGCCGGTCGTACCGGTCGGCCAGCACGCCACTGGCCAGCGAGAAGAACAGCACCGGGATGGCCCGCGTCATGGTCAGCGCGGCGAAGTGCGCCGGATCGCCCGTGTAGCGCAGTGCGGCGAGCGGGACGAGCACCCAGCCGACCCCGTCCGCCAGGCTGGACAGCCCATCGGCGCCGACGAACCACCGCCACACCGCCCGGCGGCGGACCACCTGGGCCGGAACGGTCACCTCGGATTCAGTCATCGTGGTCTCCTGCTCCGGCCGGGGTGGCGACGCCGCGGCTGGTGCCCACCGCCAGCGCGGACGGACCCAGGAAAGCCTGTGCGGCCATGGTTTCGAGCGTGCCGGGGTCGGTCGAGGACACCGCGGCCAACCGCTGCTCGAGCAGCGGCGCGCCACTGAGCAGCGCGCGGGCGTCCAGCATGACGCGGTGGGTCAGGTTGTCCAGCTCGACCTCGAGGTGATGGCGGGCGCAGCGTTTCAGCCGGCCGCCGTCCATCCGCGCGGGCTCGTCAAGGAGCCGTCCGAGCAACTCGGTGACCTCGGCGGTGTGGGGACCGGGGCAGGAGGCTCGGGCGGTGAGCAGGCCGACGCGCTGGTGTTCGATCAGCTGGAAGGTCAGGTCCTGCAGGCACAGCTCCCGGTGGAACCGCGACTGTTCCGGGGTCGACCGGCCGTAGTGCAGGGCGGCGAAGACCCCGAGCGCGCCCGGCGACGACGAGTGGGTGGCGGCGACGGTGGCGCGGGCGCCCGCGCAGACCGCGCTCGTGCCCTCGACCGGAGGCACGAGCCTCGGCTGGGCGGCCGCCCGGATGCCGAGCGGAGGTGTCCGCCACGGCAAAGGGTCCGCGGCGGGCCAGCGGGACGGCGGCGGCTGCGGGCTCACCACGACCATGGCCGTCCCGAGCGACCTCGTCGCCTGCCACAGGTCCATGACGTCGTCGGCCGAGAGGTCTCGCAGGGCCTCGACATCAGGACGTCCGGGGGTGAGATGGGAGCTGCCGAACAACTGGCTGTCGAGTCGTCGCCACAACGCCGTCGTGCCGCGCACCGACGGCAGGGTCACGTGGTCGACGAGCGCGGACACCTCCTGCTGAAGGACGTCCTGGCTGATCACCGGGGCCACCCACCAGCGGCTGAGCGCGCCGAGGACCTGTTCGGTCACCTCGGGCGCGCAGATCACCAGGCCGACCGTGCTCTCGGCGTGCCCGGCCATGCCGAACTTGCCGCCCATCCGGTCGAAGGCGTGGTCGGCGAGCGAGGATTGGCGGTAGAGCAACCGCTCCTGCAGCACACCGAAACCCGGCGGCGCGCCGATGACGCGTTCCATGGCCGGGCCACCCGGCGCGCACAAGGCCAGGTAGCTGCGCCGCGCGCGTGGCTCGATCTCCCAGCGGCGGTGCTCCGGGGCGCGATCAGTGCTCATCGGGACGCTCCGTGCGGTCGTGGCGCTCGCCGACGGCCAGCCCGTAGACGGGCACGGCTCCGGTGAACCGCTCCGCGGTCAGGTGCAGCAGCCCCTGGTCGTCGAAGGAACCGAAGGGGCAGCAGACGAACCGGCCGCTCGCGGCGTGGATCATCTCCTGGACCAGGTGCCCGGCTTCCAGCAGCAGGTAGCGGTAGCCGCGAACCTCGTAGCGCTTGGTGTAGGCGGGGAGCGTGCCGGATACGACCACGATCCACGGCGTGCCGGCGAACTGCTGGTGCAGGCAGCGGCGGACCGCGTCGGCGCTCACCTGCCGCACGGTCTCGAGCCGGCCGTCGGGGTGGAACCTGGACAGCGGGCCACCGTCGTAGCCGACGAGATGGATCCGCAGACCGTAGGTGCGTCCGGCGGACGGGACCGCTCTGGCCGGCTCGGCGTACCCGTACGCGTGGGTCAGGATCCGCGTCAGGCAGGCCTCGGGCGGACGCCGGTCCGCGAAGACCCGGGTCGTGGGCGTCCGCCAGGACGGGGTGGCAGCTGGGTAGGTGGCGCGGGGCGCGGGCGGTGCGGTCCGTGCCGGGCCGGTGTTGGTCTGTGCGGCCAGGCGGTGGAAGTCGAGTACGGCGTCGACAGCCAGGTCCGGGGGATGGGTCATGACGGCGGCCTCCTGATGCCGAAGGCCGCCATGACCCAGTGCGCCCGGTCGGGCGCGGCGGGGTCGAGCGGCTCGCCGGTCACGGGGAAACTCACCCGGCTCAGCCGGTCCGGGTCGGCCGGGAGCGTCGCGACGACGTGGGCGCCGACCGCGCGGCTCTCCGGGCTGGTGAGGTCCACTGAGATCGGGTCCAGGTCGGCGAGCACGGCATCGAGTCCACAGTGGACGCCGGGGTGCCCGGCAGGGACGTCGTCGAGCGCCGCGAGCCACGGGCGGGGATGACCGGAGGCGAGGTCCGCGTGCCACATCAGCAGCGCCTCGTCGGCGGCGTGCAGGCAGGCTCCGGCCGGGTCGAGGTCGCAGGCGGACCCGTAGCTCGCCACGCCGTCGCCGGCCAGCACGGCGACGGCGACCGGCGGCCGTGCCGGGAGACCGGCCACGGTCAGCACCAGCCGGCAGCCCAGTCGCTCGGCGACGGCCTGGTGGCGTGGTGCCCAGACAGCCGGGTCGAGCCGCCGGGTCGCCGGGCCGAGCCACGTCGTCACGACGGTTTCGCGCTCCACCAGTTCGAGCAGCGCCGCCGTGGTGGCCGCCGGCACGGAACCGGCGGCCGCGACACCGGAACCCGACGCGCGCACGCGGTCGACGTCCGCGCACTCCGGCGCTCGGCTGACCAGGCAGGCGGGGACCGCGACCGGCTCGCCGGTCCGGAGCCGCCGGCCTTCGACCCACCAGATCGGCCCGGTGGCGCCTTCGGCCACCCGGCCGAGCCCCGGCCGGGGCCGGTGTGGCCGGCACCGCCGCCTGCCAGGCGCCGGCCGGAAGCGTGTGCAGGGCATGGCGTTCGACGGACTCGCCGAGCGTGCGGCGGCGGACCGCGGCCTCGTCGAGCCCCGCCGCTCCCGAGGTTCCCCCGGTCGCGGTGCGGGTGCTCAGGACGACGTACGGGAGGGCGAGGGCGGTCCGGGGCCGGCTGGGCTCGGGCGCCATGCCGACCGTGGCACCGGCCCACTGGTCGAGCGTGCCGGTGGCGTGACCACCCTCGACGCACGGGCATCCCGAGCGCGGCAGCACCTTCTCGTAGCTCAGGTTTCCGCGCGCGGTGTCGAGGATCATGATCTCGTCGAGCGGGCGCTGCGGCGTCCGGCGTTCCCAGAGGGTCCGGGCCGTCGCGACGAGGCCGGCCACCCGGTCGGTACCGGGGACCAGGACATGGTCACGCTCGATGCGGTGGCCGAGCGAGCGCAGCCGGGTGGTGAGGCGGTGGCCGTAACAGGCACCGCACGGGCCCCGGCCGGGCTGCAGCAGCGGCCCGACGAGCAGCCGCTGACCGTAGAGCAGCACCGGCGTGCACCGCGCGGTCACCGTCGCGACACCGGTGAGGAAGGGCCCGATTTCCCGGGTGGCGATGACGTAGTGGTGTCCCGGCCCCCGGACCTGCTCGACGATGTCCGCCGCGGTCTCCCAGCGTCGCCAGTCGCCGGGATGGTCGCAGGCGACCGTGGCCGACGGCCAGTCGATCACCAGCCCGGCACCCGGTTCGCTCGGCAGCAGGCCCTCGTCGGACGGGTCCGGCGTCCCTCGCACGAGCGAGGTCCTGGTCGGCGTACTGACGAGCCACTCGTCGCGGCCGTCCCGGTGCCGGCTGAGCACCGGCACCTCCGCTGTGGCGACTCGCGGTTCGGTCATGGCCGGACCCGCGGGGCCAGGCCGTCGAACCACGCCGTGTCGAGCGTGTCCCGGCGGAAGTGGTCGCACGCCAGGCAGACCGGCGCCTGGAATTCCTTGGCGAGGACGTCGTGCTGCCAGCGGCGCAGGATCGTCGCGGGGGTGTCGGTGTGGAGGTTGGCGAAGGTCAGTGTGCCGGCGATGTCGTTGCTGCACGGGATGACGTCGCCGTTCCAGGCGAGGAACAGTGCCTTGCGCGCGGCGACACACCGTCCGCCGCGCGCGGCGCGGTCGATCCCGCCGAGCGTCACCGAATCCACGGCGCCGCCCCGGGAGAAGACCGGGATGCGGCCGACCCGGCCGGGCGGGATGCCGAGCGAGCCGGCCCACGTCACGATCCGCCCGTACTCCGCTTTGTTCGCCAGCATCTCGACGAAGTTGATCGACAGCTTGCCGGCGTCCACCGCCGCGCATGCCTCGAGGTTCGCCTTGGCCCGCTCGAACTGCGTCGCCTGCATGATGTCGTTGTAGACACTGGCTTTGAGGGAGTGGAACGACCACTGGACCAGGTCGGCGCCCGCCGCCAGGACCTCTTCGTACCGGGCGGCGGTCATCCGGAACCCGTTCGTGACGACGGCGAGGGGGACCTCGTCACCCAGGACGGCCCGCAGCCGGGCCAGGTAGGCGGCCAGCCGCGGGTGCAGCGTCGGCTCGCCCATCCCCTGCAGGATCACGCCTTGCCCGCGCGCGGCCAGCTCCGTCACCCGCTCGAAGGTTTCGTCGGACATCATCCCGGCCGGCCGCCCGTCGCGGGGGCACATGCGGCAGGCCGCGTTGCACACGTTCGTGAGCTCCAGCTCGAGGCTCGGCGGCGGCAGCCGGTCGGTGCCGAAGGACACCAGGAACCCGGCTTCCAGCAGGGCCGCCACGATCGACCGGCACCGGGCGCGCTCCTCGGCCGGGGCCTCGGTCAGCACGTCGGAAACGGTGGTGGGCGACCGGAAGCGCGACAGCAGGCTCGCCACCTCCGCGGTGTGCCGGACAGCCACCTTCCGCCCGTGGGCGGACGGCTGATCGAGCCGGACGAAGACGTCCCGGGTCTTCAGGGTGCGCCGGGCGACGTAAGGCGCTGTCACGATCAGGGAGTTCTCATCGGGCACCGACGGCCTCCAGCGGACGGAGTTCGAACCGGCGCAGTGCCGGGACGTAGCGGACTTCCCGGCGTTCCACACTGGACGTGAACGTGATGCCGACATCCCCGGCGAGGAATGCGCGCGCGGCACCCCGGACGTCGATGCCCGGTTCGACGAACATCATCAGGGCCCGGTCCACGGCGGCGGCGAAGACGACTCCCAGGTCCGGGTAGCGGTCATGCAGCGCGCGCAGCCGCTGGCGGAGCGCGTCGGGATGGACGGTGATCCCGTCGTGCGTATAGGTGAGCGTGCGGGGGTAGGCCGCGTCGCCGCGGATGTCGGAGACGCCGAATTCGCCGGGTGAGTTCCAGATCGGCGAGCCGGGCTGCAGCTTGAAGTAGCCGACCGACGCGAAGTCGACCGCGTCCGCGTTGGCCCGGATGAACTCGAACGTCTCGGCCGACTCCGCCTCGGTTTCACCCGGCTGGCCGACGAAGAACATCCAGCCGGTCCGCACCCCCGCCGTCGAGCACAGCCGCGCGTGCGCGCTCACCAGGTCGAGGTCGATGCCTTTGCGCATGCTTTCGAGGCTGCGCTTCGACCCCGACTCGATGCCGTTCACGAGCAGCCGGCAGCCGGACCGGGTGAGGTCGGCGACCGCCTGCTCGGTGACGAGTGCCTTCTCCAGCCGTGCCTCGGCCATCCAGTGCAGGCTGCCTTCGGCCTGGTGTCTGCCGAACTGCTCGACCAGGCCGTGGAGCTTGCGCGGAGGCAGTGCTTCGTCGACGAAGTAGAACCACCGCCCCTGCCTGGCCCGGATGTTGGCGATGGCCGCGTCGACGGTCTGGTCGGCGAACCGCTTGTAGCCGAGGCCGTATCCCTCGTGGTGGGTGCAGAAGGTGCACTTGCCCCAGTAGCAGCCCTTCGACGTCAACAGCGGATAGACCGGGTCCGGGGTGGGATAGCGGTGGTCGAGGTCGCGGAAGGTCGGTGCCACCTCGACGTGGGGCACGGCGGAGAGCAGGCGCCGGAAGATCGGGCGGTCGCCGGGGCAGCTGACGATGTTCTCCGCGGGCGGTTCCGCGCCGGCTTCGAGCGCTTCCACCAAGGCCGCGAACTGGGCCTCGCCCTCGTAAGGGACGACGTGGTCGACGGCCGTGAAGAAGGAAGGATCACGCGCGATGTCGTCGAGGAAGTGGGTGACCGCGCCACCGCCGACGACGATCGGCGTCCCGGGACGGCGGGCTTTGACCGCGGCGGCCAGCGTGAGCGCCGGCACCAGCTGTCCGATGTAGGCGATCGTCATGGCGACGAGGTCGTAGCCGTCGAGCCGGCCCGATTCGACCAAGGTGTCGAGCCAGCGGCTGGTCGGTGCTTCGTGGCTGTCGCGCACCAGTTCCGGCCACTGGCCGATCTCCGCGGGGGTGGTCCTCGACGGCACACCACGGATCACGCCCAGTGCGTCGATCACCTGGTCGGCCTGGTCCAGGACGGCCGCTGCTTCGTGCAGCACGGCAGGGGCGGTGAAGTTCGCCGGGTCCCGCAGCCGGGCGTAGGCGTCCGCGCCGTGCTGGTGCAGGAGCTCCGCGCGCAGGCCCGCCGACCGAGCGCCGTGTGCGTGCAGTTCGCCCGCGGCACTCAGCGCGAAGACGGAGGTCCAGGCGTCGACGTAGAACTCGATGTTCGCGTCGACGACGTCGACGACGTGGCCCCGGCTCTCCAGATGCGCCTGGAGCACCCACGGTGCCAGATAGGGCATGTAGAAATAGGCCCGTGGCGGGTAAACGAGCGCGATCCTCACCGTGAACTCCCCTCATCGACCGGACCGTGGGCCCAACAGCTTCGCCGGGCCCGCGGCCCGTTCCCGTCAGTCGGGGCACATGTTGATCGCGTCGAAGTTCGCGAGCTCGTCCGATTCGAGCTCGATCACCTCGATCACGTCTTCCGGTGCGACGACCGGCTTCTCGGTGGGGAGAGCCTCGTTCTGCACTGACGCGTCCATCAGGTCACCTCCCTCCGGAATGGGGACCCCGCGGGGTCCTGGCCGATCCTTCGACAGGTCACTAAACGCGGTCTAAAGCTTTGTCAGCTCAGCTGCGACGACCGCGGCGGCCGTGGCCGAGACGTCCGGGCGGTGCACGGCCGCCAGCTGCCACGGCGGTGGCGCGCCGAACCGGCGGACGGTCAGCTCCGGGAACCGCGCCGCCGCCGAGGCCGGGAGCACGCACGCGGCCAGGCCGCCCGTGACCAGGGCCGCCGCGGTCGCCAGGTCGTCGACCTCCACCGCGACCGTCCGCTCGGCGAACGCGCGATCGACCGCCGCCCGGATCGCCCAGCCCGGCGGGAAATCCACCAGCGACAGCCCGGACAGGTCCGCGGGCGCCGACACCGAACCGCCTGGCGCGGTCGCCAGCACCAGCTCGTCGCGAGCCAGCGGTGAGACGGCCAGACCCGGCGCGGGCGCGAGCACGGTGATCGCGATGTCCACAATGGACTCCGCGACCGCGCACCGCAGCTCGTCGGACGGCAGCTGCCGCACCCCGACCAGCAGGCCAGGGTGAGCCCGCCGCAAGGCCGCGAGCACTCGGTGGAGGTCGGCCAGGATGCCGGGGCACACCCCGATCGTCACCCGGTCGCATCCGGGTGACGCCGAAACCGTGGCCCGCGCCCGCTCGACCGCTTCCAACGCGGCCCGCGCCGCCGGGACGAACGCGCGGCCGGCCGGAGTGAGCGCGACCCGGTGCGTCGTCCGCTCGAACAGCGGCGTGCCCAGGTCGCGTTCCAGTGCTCTGACCACAGTGGACACCGTGGACTGGACCGTCCGCAGCCGGTGCGCGGCCGCGGTGAAGCCGCCCTCCTCGGCCACCGCGACCACCACGGCCAGCTGCCGCAGGTCCATCACCGCACCTCGGCGAGCACGCCGGTCGCCTCGTCGTAGACGAACCCGCGCACCGCCTCCGCGCTCAGGAACGGCGACGCCCGCACCCTCGCCACGCACTGCCGGACGTCGGCGGTGGGATCGGTGAACGTCTCCGCCGCCCAGCCTGGCCGCAACCCGGTGTCGGCTTCGAGCCGTCGGGCGAAGTCGGTGTCGGTGAACGTCCGCATCCCGCAGTCGTGGTGGTGGATCAGCACGATCTCGCGGGTGCCGAGCAGCCGCTGGCTGACGGTCAGCGAGCGGATGGCGTCGTCGGTGATCGCGCCGCCGGCGTTGCGGATGACGTGCGCGTCGCCCTCCTGCAACCCGAGCAGCCGGTAGACGCTGATCCTCGCGTCCATGCAGGCCACCACTGCCAGCCGCAGCCGTGGGCGCTTCGGCACGTCGGGTGCGACCGGGAGCCGGAGCGCTGCCCAGTCGCTCACCCGAGGAGCTCGCGCGCCAGGGCCGCGGTCTCGCCGGGCGTGCGGCCGACGCGGATTCCCGCCGCCTCCAGCGCTTCCTTCTTCGCCGCGGCCGTTCCGGACGAGCCGGAAACGATCGCGCCCGCGTGACCCATGGTCTTGCCTTCGGGTGCGGTGAACCCGGCGACATAGCCCACGACAGGCTTCGACACATGGGAAGCGACGTAGGCAGCGGCGCGCTCCTCGGCGTCGCCGCCGATCTCGCCGATGAGCACGATCAGCTCGGTCTCATCGTCGGTCTCGAAGGCTTCCAAGGCATCGATGTGCGTCGTGCCGATCACCGGGTCGCCGCCGATGCCCACGCACGTCGAGAACCCGATGTCTCGCAGCTCGTGCATGAGCTGATAGGTCAGCGTGCCGGACTTCGAGACGAGGCCGATCCGGCCGGGGCCGGTGATGCCGTCGGGGATGATCCCGGCGTTGGACTTGCCGGGCGAGATGACGCCGGGGCAGTTCGGCCCGATGATCCGTGTCTTGCCGCCCGCCGCGACGGCGTGTGCCCAGAGGACGGCGCTGTCGTGCACCGGCACGCCCTCGGTGATCACCACGGCCAGCGGGATCGCCGCGTCCACCGCTTCGATCACGGCGTCCTTCACGAACGGCGGCGGGACGAACAGGACGCAGACGTCCGCGCCCGCTTCGTCCACAGCGGACTGGATACTGCCGAACACCGGCAGGGTCTCGAAGCGTTGCCCGGCCTTGCGCGGGTTGACGCCGCCGACGACGTTCGTGCCCGCGGCGAGCATCCGCCGGGTGTGCTTGGCGCCCTCGGTGCCGGTCATCCCGGACACCACGACGCGGCTGGACTCGTCGAGGAAGATCGCCATGTCAGGACCCCACGATCGCGAGCTTGGCCGCTTCGCGGGCGGCGTCGTCCATGGTCGCCACGACCGTGACCAGGGGATGGTCGGCCGCGGCGAGGATCCGCCTGCCCTCGTCGACGTTGTTCCCGTCGAGCCGGACCACCAGCGGTTTACGCGCGGTGTCGCCGAGGATCTCCAGCGCGCGCACGATCCCGTTCGCCACCGCGTCGCAGGCGGTGATGCCGCCGAAGACGTTGACGAACACGCTGCGCACGTCGGGATCGCCGAGGATCACCGTCAGCCCGGCGACCATCACCTCGGCCGAGGCGCCGCCGCCGATGTCGAGGAAGTTCGCCGGGCCCCGCGCACCCAGCTCGGCCGCGGCCGCTGCGACGACGTCCAAAGTGGACATCACCAGCCCGGCGCCGTTGCCGATCACGCCGATGTCGCCGTCGAGCTTGACGTAGTTGAGGCCTTGTTCGTGCGCGGCGCGTTCCAGCGGATCGCCGTCGCCCGCATCGTCGAAGGTGCCGGACCGCCGGAACGCGGCGTTGTCGTCCAGGGTCACCTTGCCGTCGAGTGCCACGATCCCGGTCGACGTCAGCGCCAGCGGGTTGACCTCGACGAGCGTGGCGTCCTCGGCGACGAACACCTCCCACAGCCGCTCGATCACCGACGCCGCCTGGACGCGGACGTCCGCGGGGAACGCCGCGGCGACCGCGGCGGCGTCCACTCCGGCCAGTGCGTTCACCGGAATCTTCAGCAGGGCTTCGGGTTTGGTGGCGGCGACTTCCTCGATGTCCATGCCGCCTTCGACCGACGCCATCGCGAGGAACGTTCGTTCGGCGCGGTCGAGCAGGAAGGAGAGGTAGTACTCCTGGGTGATCGAGCTCGCCTCGGTGACCAGCACCTTGTGGACGGTGTGGCCCTTGATGTCCATACCCAGGATGTCGTCGGCGGCTTGCTCGGCGTCGTCGGCGGTGCGGGCCAGCCGGACGCCGCCTGCCTTGCCGCGGCCGCCGACCTTGACCTGGGCCTTGACCACGACCGGCCCGCCGAGTTCGGCGGCGGCCGCGCGGGCCTGTTCGGGAGTGGTGGCGACCCGGCCGCCGGGGACCGGTACACCGTGGCGTTCGAAGAGTTCGCGGGCCTCGTGCTCGAAAAGATCCATGCGGGAAGTCCTTTCCGCGTGGTTTCGGGGCGCTGCAGAAGGGGCGCCCGGCCCCGGAATTTTTCCCTGGACAGCGGGCGGCTGAAGAGTGACTATATGCCTACCCCATACGGTATGCAATCTACAGTCTGCCGCTGAGCTGAGGTTTCGTGACCAGGGGAGCGGGCCAGGCAGGTCCGGCTGAGAGCAAGGGAGTGAGCAATGTCGCTGACGACGACCGGCTCGGGAGCGGGGGAGACCGCCCAGGCCAACGGGTCCGCGCCGCGGGAGATCTCCGGCGGGCACCTGGTGGCGAAGGCCCTCAAGGCCGAAGGCGTGGACACGATCTTCACGCTGTGCGGCGGCCACATCATCGACATCTACGACGGCTGCGTCGACGAGGGCATCGAGGTCATCGACGTCCGGCACGAGCAGGTCGCCGCGCACGCGGCCGACGGCTATGCGCGAATCACCGGCAAGCCCGGCTGCGCGGTCGTCACCGCGGGCCCCGGCACCACCGACGCGGTGACCGGGGTCGCGAACGCCCTGCGCGCGGAGAGCCCGATGCTGCTGATCGGCGGCCAGGGCGCGCTGACCCAGCACAAGATGGGGTCACTGCAGGACCTCCCGCACGTGGACATGATGACGCCGATCACCAAGTTCGCCGCCACCGTGCCCTCCACCGCCCGCGCCGCCGACCTCGTGTCGATGGCTTTCCGCGAGGCCTTCGCCGGCGCGCCCGGGCCGTCCTTCCTCGAGATCCCGCGTGACGTCCTCGACGCGAAGGTGCCCCTGGAAGCCGCGCGGATCCCCGAAGCGGGCCGGTATCGCGCGTCCACCCGCAACGCCGGCGACCCCGCCGATGTCGAGAAGCTCGCGGATCTGCTGGTACACGCCAAGAAACCGGCGATCCTGCTGGGCAGCCAGGTCTGGACGACCCGCGCCACCGGACCCGCGGTAGAGCTGGTCCGCACGCTGAACATCCCGGCCTACATGAACGGCGCCGGGCGCGGCACGCTACCGCCGGGCGACCCGCACCACTTCCAGCTCTCGCGCCGGTACGCCTTCGACAACGCCGACGTGATCGTGATCGTCGGGACGCCGTTCGACTTCCGGATGGGCTACGGCAAGCGCCTGTCGAAGGACGCCGCCGTCGTCCAGATCGACCTCGACTACCGGACCGTGGGCAAGAACCGCGACATCGACCTCGGCATCGTCGGCGACGCCGGGCAGGTCCTCGCGGCCGTCGCCGAGGCGGCGTCGGGCCGGGTCGACAACGGCGCGGTGTCGCGCAAGGTGTGGCTTGAAGAGCTGCAGGCGGTGGAGGAGAAGGCGAAGCAGAAGCGGCTGCCGCTGCAGCACTCCGACGCTTCGCCGATCCATCCGTACCGGCTGGTCCACGAGATCAACGAGTTCCTCACCGAGGACTCCATCTACATCGGCGACGGCGGCGACATCGTCACCTTCTCCGGCCAGGTCGTCCAGCCGAAGTCGCCGGGACACTGGATGGACCCCGGTCCGCTCGGGACACTCGGCGTCGGGATTCCCTTCGTGCTGGCGGCGAAGCACGCCCGCCCGGACTCCGAGGTCGTCGCGCTGTTCGGCGACGGCGCGTTCAGCCTCACCGGCTGGGACTTCGAAACGCTGGTGCGCTTCAACCTCCCGTTCGTCGGGATCGTCGGCAACAACTCCTCGATGAACCAGATCCGCTACGGCCAGGCGGCGAAGTACGGCATGGGCCGCGAGCGCGTCGGCAACACCCTCGGCGACGTCCGCTACGACGAGTTCGCCCGGATGCTCGGTGGTCACGGCGAAGAAGTCCGCGACCCCGCCGACATCGCCCCGGCGCTGCAGCGGGCCCGGGAGTCCGGGAAGCCGTCGCTGATCAACGTGTGGGTCGATCCGGACGTGTACGCGCCCGGAACCATGAACCAGACCATGTACAAGTGAGCGGAGGCAGTCATGAGTAAGGCTCTGGAAGGTGTCCGCGTCCTCGACATGACGCACGTCCAGTCCGGTCCGTCGTCGACCCAGATCCTCGCCTGGCTCGGCGCCGACGTGATCAAACTGGAGACGCCGGGGCGCGGCGACATCACCCGCGGGCAGCTGCGCGATCTGCCCGATGTGGACAGTCTCTACTTCACGATGCTCAACTCCAACAAGCGCAGCATCACGCTCAACATGAAAAGCGATGAAGGCAAGCAGGTCTTCGAAAAGCTCGTGTCCGGAGTGGACGTTCTCGTCGAGAACTTCGGCCCCGGCGTCGTGGACCGGTTCGGTTATCCGTGGGACAAGCTCTCCGCGCTCAACCCGCGGCTGGTCTACGCCTCGATCAAGGGCTTCGGCCCCGGCAGGTACGCCGGGTTCAAGGCCTACGAGGTGATCGCGCAGGCGATGGGCGGCGCGATGAGCACCACCGGCTTCGAGGACGGCCCGCCCACCGCGACCGGCGCCCAGATCGGCGACTCCGGCACCGGCATCCACCTGGTGGCCGCGATCCTGGCCGCGCTCTACCAGCGCACGCACTCCGGACGTGGCCAGCGCGTCCAGGTCGCCATGCAGGACGCCGTGCTCAACCTGTGCCGGGTCAAGCTGCGCGACCAGCAGCGGCTCGCGCACGGCACGCTCAAGGAGTACCCCAACGACAACTTCGGCGACGAAGTCCCGCGCTCGGGCAACGCTTCGGGTGGCGGCCAGCCGGGCTGGGCGGTGAGGTGCGCGCCGGGCGGGCCGAACGACTACATCTACGTGATCATCCAGCCCCCCGGCTGGAAACCGATCACCGAGCTGATCGGCAAGCCCGAGCTCGGCGACGACCCGGCGTGGGCGACGCCGGAAGTGCGTCTGTCCAAACTGGACAAGGCGTTCGCGCTCATCGAGGAGTGGACCGAGAAGCACAGCAAGTGGGAGGTCATGGAGGCGCTCAACGCCCACGACATCCCGTGCGGCCCGATCCTGTCCACCCGCGAGCTGGCCGAGGACGAGACCCTGGCCGAGCTCGGCACGGTGGTCGAGGTCTCCCACCCCGGCCGCGGCAGCTACAAGACCGTCGGCTGCCCGCTCAAGCTGTCCGACTCGCCGGTGGAGATCGAGCGCTCCCCGCTGCTGGGCGAGCACAACGACGAGGTGCTCGGCGAGCTCGGCTACGACGCCGACCGCCGTGAGCAGCTCCGTGCGGCTGGGGTGATCTGAGGTGGCGGATCGCGCTGCGGTCGAGAAGATCCTCGAGGCCGTGGCGGCCGAGGGGCGGTCCTCGCTGACCGCGCCCGAGGGGCGCGCGGTGTGTGAGGCATACGGTATCCCGACGCCCGCGGAACGGATGGCGTCGACTGCCGACGAGG
Organism: uncultured Actinomycetota bacterium; assembly: GCA_963762765.1. Lineage (GTDB taxonomy): Bacteria > Actinomycetota > Actinomycetes > Mycobacteriales > Pseudonocardiaceae > Amycolatopsis. The sequence continues at coordinate 185,408 of CAVXMR010000057.1, read as the reverse complement.
CCGTCGCGCAGGCGCTGGAGATCGGCCTGCCGGTGGTGCTGAAGATCGTCTCGCCGGACATCCTGCACAAGACCGAGGCAGGCGGGGTGCTCGTCGGGCCGAAGTCGCCGGACGAGGTCGCCGCGGGGTTCGAAACCATCCTGAACAACGCGAAGGCGTACAACGCCGACGCCGCGATCACCGGGGTCCAGGTACAGCAGATGCTCACCGAAGGCCAGGAGGTGATCATCGGCTCGGTCACCGACCCGACGTTCGGCAAGATCGTCGCGTTCGGCCTCGGCGGCGTCCTGGTGGAGGTGCTCAAGGACGTCACCTTCCGGCTCGCGCCGACGTCCACCGAGGAAGCGCTGTCGATGGTCGACGGTATCCAAGCGGCCGAAATCCTGCGTGGGGTCCGCGGTACACCGCCGGCCGACCGGGACGCCATGGCCGGGATCATCCACCGGCTCGGGGAACTGGTCACCGACTTCCCGCAGCTGTCCGAGGTCGACCTCAACCCGGTGCTGGTGACCGCGCGCGGTGCCACCGCCGTCGACGTCCGGATCCTCGTCGACCCGGACGCGGCGAAGGAGCCGGTGCGGTTCACCCAGGACGAGATCCTCGCCTCGATGACCCGGATCATGAAACCGGCGTCGGTCGCCGTGATCGGGGCGTCGGAGGTGGCCGGGAAGATCGGCAACTCGGTGATGAAGAACCTGGTCAACGGCGGGTTCGCCGGAGAGATCCACCCGATCAACCCCAAGGCCGCCGAGATCGAGAACCGCAAGGCCTACCCGAGCATCACCGACGTCCCCGGCGACGTCGACGTGGCCGTGTTCGCCATCCCGGCGAAGTTCGTCGCCGCCGCCCTCGAAGAAGCGGGCGCGAAGGGCGTCGCCGGGGCGATCCTCATCCCGTCGGGCTTCGGCGAGACCGGCAACATCGCCCTGCAGGACGAAGTCGTGGCCATCGCGCGCAAGCACGGCGTCCGCATCCTCGGGCCGAACATCTACGGCTACTACTACACGCCGGAAAACCTGTCGGCGACATTTTGCACACCGTATGACGTCAAGGGCGGAGTCGCGCTGTCGTCACAGAGCGGCGGCATCGGGATGGCGATCCTCGGCTTCAGCCGCTCGGCGAAGATGGGCGTGTCCTCGATCGTCGGCGTAGGCAACAAGGCCGACATCGACGAGGACGACCTGCTCACCTTCTTCGAGCAGGACGACAACACCGAGCTCATCGCCATGCACCTCGAGGACCTCAAGGACGGCCGCTCCTTCGCGGAGACGGCGAAGCGGGTCTCGCAGCGCAAGCCCGTCGTGGTGCTCAAGGCCGGCCGGACGTCGCAGGGCGCGAAGGCGGCGAGTTCGCACACCGGCGCGCTGGCCGGCAACGACAAGGTCTACGACGACATCCTGCGCCAGAGCGGCGTCATCCGGGCGCCGGGGCTGAACGACATGCTCGAGTACGCCCGCGGCATCCCGCTGCTGCCAACGCCCAAGGGCGAGAACGTCGTCATCATCACCGGCGCCGGCGGTTCGGGCGTGCTGCTGTCGGACGCCTGCGTCGACAACGGCCTGTCGCTGATGGAGATCCCGCCGGATCTGGACACGGCGTTCCGGAAGTTCATCCCGCCGTTCGGCGCGGCCGGGAACCCGGTGGACATCACCGGCGGCGAACCGCCCTCGACCTACCGCAACACGATCGCGCTGGGGCTGGAGGACGAGCGGATCCACGCGCTGATTCTCGGGTACTGGCACACCATCGTCACGCCGCCGATGGTGTTCGCGGAGCTGGTGTCCGAAGTGGTCGCGGAATATCGCGCCAAGGGGATCCACAAGCCCGTCGTCGCGTCGCTGTCCGGCGACGTCGAGGTCGAGGAAGCGAGCGACTACCTCTACGAACACGGGGTCGTCGCGTATCCGTACACGACCGAGAAGCCGGTGGCGGTGCTCGGCGCGAAATACCGCTGGGCGCGGGCCGCCGGCCTGCTGTGATCTTCCGCAGGCGGATGAGGAGGCGTATGTTCCCGCACACTTAACGACCTGATCAGGGGAGACGGCAAGGGGGTGGCGCGGGGCACGAGCGGTCGTGCCCCTCGCGGAACAACACCACGAACGAGAGACCTGTAGTCAATGGTGACGAAAGAGAACTCAGATGACCGCAGCGACCTATCAGGAGATCGTTGACGACAACGGACGGGTGTACCGGGTAGGGGAGAGCCCGCACGATCTCATGGGCCGATCCCGGAGCTGGATGGTCTGGCTGCCCTGGATCGCCATGATGGCGGTGAGCGTTTTCGAGTACGGCTGGGGTGCCGTCGTCGGGACGCTGGAAGCGAAGTACGGCTGGACCCTGTCGGACGTGTTCTGGCTGGCCAGCATCTGGGCGGTGTTCCAGGCGGGCGTCGCCTTCCCGGCCGGCCGGTTACGGGAGAAGAACATCGTCTCGGCGAAGACGGCGATGCTGGCCGGTGCGGTCTGCAGCGGCATCGGCTACTTCACGATCGCGCACAGCGGGAGCCTGCTGCTGGCGTTCATCGGGTATTCGGTGCTCGGCGGGACCGGGGCCGGGCTGGTGTACGCGACCTGCATCAACATGGTCGGGAAGTGGTACCCCGAGAAACGCGGGGCCAGGACCGGGTTCGTGAACGGCGGGTTCGCCTACGGGGCGGTGCCGTTCATCTACCTGTTCAGCGCGTTCCTCACCCACCAGAACACCACGCTGATCCTCGACATGATCGGGCTGTACATGCTGGTCGCGGTCGGGATCTGCGGGTTCCTGTTCAAGGACCCGCCGAAGAGCTGGTGGCCGAAGGAGATCGACCCGCTCTCCTGGGCCAAGGGCAAGACCGGGGTGAAGAGCCTCGAGAAGAACCCGCCCGCGGTACGCCAGTTCACGCCGATGGAGGCCATCCGCACCGGCATGCTCCCGCTGATGTGGGTATGCCTGGTGATCATCGGCGGGGTTTCGCTGTTCGGCATCAACTTCCAGGTGCCGTTCGCGAAGGAAAGCGGTTTCGGGCCGTTCGTCGCGGCGTCGTCAGCCGGTGTGCTGTCGATCGTCAACGGCACCGGCCGGGCCGTGGTCGGCTGGGTCTCGGACCGGATCGGGCGGCGGCAGACGCTGACGGTCGTGCTGCTGATCGCCGGCGGTGCGCAGTTCGGCGTGATGTACGCCGGCAACACGCAGAACCTGCCGCTGTTCATGGTGTTCGCGTTCCTGACCGGGTTCGGCGGCGGCGCGTTCTATCCGCTGTTCGCCTCGCTCGTGCCGGACTACTTCGGTGAGAACAACAACGCGTCCAACTATGGCCTGGTGTACAGCGCCAAGCTGATCGGTGGCGTCGGCGGTGGCGGCCTCGCCGCCGGGGTCGTCAGCGCGTGGGGTTACACCGGGGCGTATGTCCTGGCCGGATGTATCGCGGTGGTTTCGGCCGTGTTGACGCTGTTCCTGCGTCAGCCGGGCCGGGAGCGCCACCAGCCCGCCGAAACCGGGCTGGTGGCGCAGCCGTCGGCGGCTGCCGGCGGCTGACCCTCAGGCTCCCCGGCCGCGCTCACGGCTGGGGAGCCTCCGGGTGTTCGTGGTACGCCTTGCGGGTCCGTTCGGTGTGCTTGGCCATGATGTGCTCGGCCTTGTCGGCGTCGTGGGCGGCGATCGCGGTGATCAGCTCCTCGTGCTCGTGCCAGGCGTCGTGGCCGCGCGGGCGCGCGATGGGGGTGTAGTACCAGCGGACCCGGCGGTCGACCATGCCGATCATCTCGGCGAGGACGGTGTTGCCGGACAGTTCGGTGATGAAGGCGTGCAGGTCGGCGTTGGCCTTGACGAGGCCCTCGGTGTCGTCGGCCGCGAGGGCGTCGACACCCGCGCTCTGCAGTTCCCACAACCGTTTCACGTCCCCTTCGGTGGCGCGTTCGGTGGCGAGCTTGGCGGAGTGCGTCTCCAGCACGCTGCGGACGGACAGCAACTGGTCGGCCTCCTCGTCGGTCGGCATGTGCACGAAGGCGCCCTGGGCGGGGCGGAGGTCGACCCAGCCTTCGCTCTGCAGCCGTTGCAGGGCTTCACGAACGGGCTGGCGGCTCACGCCGAGGTACTCGGCCAGGTCGGCTTCGACCAGGTGCTGGCCGGGTTCGAGGGTGCGGTTGATGATCAGCTCGGCGAGGGCTTCGTAGACGACCTGGCGCAGCGGCGCGGGACGCTCGACGCGCTTGGCGGTGGTCGCCGCGAGCGAGCCCTTGGCGGTGCGGCGTCCCGACGAACCGCGTGCGGGAAGCGGGGAAGCGGGCAGGCTCACGATGCACCTCGGGTGGGTCGGAACGGTGTTTCCGGGACCCAGGATACAGGTTTTGGTATGCAAAATCCCAGAGACATCCCAGGTTCCCCCGATGTGGATCAACCCTGACCGGGCGATGTGACCCACTGTGTCCGTTTTGTCGCCCGAGCTCCGCCGACGGGGTGGGTCTGGCCAGCGAATTCCCTCGGACTATGGCCTCGGTCACGGATACGGGATACTGTATGCAATCACGCGACTTGGGAGGCACCATGAAGGTGGCTGTTCTCGGGGCCGGCGCGATCGGCGCCTACGTCGGCGCCGCGCTCCACCGCGGCGGGACCGACGTCCACCTCATCGCCCGTCGCGCGCATCTCGAGGCGATGCGCGCCCACGGCGTGCGGGTGCTGAGCCCGCGCGGCGACTTCACCGCGCACCCGCACGTGACCGACGACCCGGCCGAGGTCGGCCCGGTCGACTTCGTCTTCCTTGGCCTCAAAGCGAATTCGTACGCCTCCTGCGGCCCGTTGCTGGCGCCGCTGCTCGGCGAGGACACCGCGATCGTGGCCGCGCAGAACGGCATCCCCTGGTGGTACTTCCACGGCCTGACCGGGCATCCACTGGAGGACCGCCGCGTGGAGACCGTCGACCCGGGCGGGTCGGTGACCGACGTCCTCGACGCATGCGCCGCGCGATCGGCTGCGTCGTCTACTGCTCCACGGTGATCGAGGAACCCGGCGTGATCCGGCACCTCGAGGGCACCCGGTTCTCCCTCGGCGAGCCGGACGGCACGGTGTCCGCCCGCTGCGAGGTGCTCAGCGCGGCGATGATCGCGGGCGGGCTCAAGGCGCCGGTGGAACCCGACCTGCGCAACGACATCTGGGTCAAGCTGATGGGCAACGTCGCCTTCAACCCGCTGTCCGCGCTGACCCGGGCGACCATGGCGCAGATGTGCGAGCACGACGACACCCGCGCGCTCGTGGCCACGATGATGACCGAGACCCTCGCCATCGCCCGCGCGGCCGGCAGCGACCCGCAGGTCTCGGTCGAGAAGCGGATCGACGGCGCCTGGCGCGTCGGCCACCACAAGACGTCGATGCTGCAGGACCTCGAAGCCGGCAAGCCCCTGGAGATCGACGCGATCATCGGCGCGGTCGTCGAACTGGCCGACCTCACCGGTGTCCCGGCGCCCGCGCTGCGCCATGTCCACGCCGCCGTCTCCCTGCTCGACCGCACGCTCGTCCCCGCCTGATCCGGAGGTTTGTCATGAGGCGCAAGAAGACCGAGCCGTACGTGCGGCTCACCCAGCCGCTGGTCCGCGATTCCGGCGTGCTGCGGCCCGCCACCTGGGACGAGGCGCTCGACCGCGCGGCCGCTGGGTTCCGCCGGACGCTGGAGTCGAAGGGGCCGGAGGCGTTCGGGATGTTCTCCTGCGCCCGCGCGACCAACGAGATGAACTACGTCGCCCAGAAGTTCACCCGCGCGGTGATCGGCACGAACAACGTCGACTCCTGCAACCGGACCTGCCACGCGCCGAGCGTCGCCGGGCTGGCGCGGGTGTTCGACAGCGGCGGCGGCACGTCGTCGTACCAGGAGATCGAGGACGCCGACGTCATCGTGATCTGGGGCGGCAACCCGCGCGAGGCGCACCCGATCTTCTTCCAGCACGTGCTCAAGGCGGTCCACCGCGGCGCGAAGCTGTTCGTCGTCGACCCGCGCCGCACCAGCACGTCGCGCTGGGCGCACCGGCAGCTGCAGCTGCACGTCGGCACGGACATCCCGCTGGCGCACGCGGTCGCGCGGGAGATCATCCACTCCGGGCTCGCGAACACGACGTTCATCGAGCGCGCCACCATCGGCTTCGCCGAGTTCGCAGCGTCCGTGGAACCGTGGACGCTGGAAGTCGCGGAGAAGACCACCGGCGTCCCCGCTGAGCTGATCCGCGAGCTGGCGCACACCTACGCCCGCGCCGATCGCGGCCAGATGTCGTGGACGCTCGGGATCACCGAACACCACAACGGCACCGACAACGTGCTGTCGCTGATCAACCTGGCGCTGCTGGCCGGGCAGGTCGGCCGGTACGGCGCCGGGCTGAACCCGTTGCGCGGGCAGAACAACGTCCAGGGCGGTGGCGACATGGGTGCCATCCCGGACCGGATGCCCGGCTTCCAGGACATCCTCGACCCGGACGTCCGGGCGAAGTTCGACGCTGCCTGGGGCTCGTCCATCCCGCCGCACAAGGGCCTCAACCTCACCCAGATGCTCGACGCGATGGAACGCGGCGCGCTGACGTGCGTGTACATCATCGGCGAGAATCCGGTCGCAGTCCGAAGCGGACTGTGAGCACACGATCAAACGCCTGTCCAATGTGGACCACCTGGTGGTGCAGGACATCTTCCTCACCAAGACCGCGCAGCTGGCCGACGTCGTGCTGCCCGCGTCCGCGGCCTGGTGCGAGAGCGACGGCACGTTCACGAATTCCGAACGCCGGGTGCAGCGCGTACGGCGGGCTCTGGAGCCGCCCGCCGGGGCGCGGGACGACATCGAGCTGCTGTCCGCATTGGCCCGTCGGCTCGGCCACGACTGGCACTACACCGGCGGCGAGGAGGTCTGGGACGAGCTGCGCTCGCTCTCGCCGATGCACGCCGGGATGTCCTACGCGCGCTTGGAGGAGCTGGGCGGAATCCAATGGCCGTGCTACTCCGAAGACAAGCTGGAGCCGACGTTCCTGCACGGCCGGTTATGGGCCGAAGACCCCGCCGAGCGCGGGCGCCCGGCGCCGTTCACGGTGATCGAGCACAGCCCGCCGGTGGACCTGCTGACCGAGGAGTTCCCGATCCGGCTCACCACCGGGCGGCGGCTGGACTCGTACAACACCGGCGTCCAGTCCGGCGGGTTCCCGTCGCCGATGCGCCGTGGCGAGACGCTGGACCTGTGCCCGGCGGACGCGCGCTCGCTGGGCGTGGAAGAGGAGGAGCTGGTGCAGATCTCGTCGCGGCGCGGGGCGATCGTGGCGCCGGTCCGGATCGACGACGGGCTGCGACCCGGGCTGGCGTTCATGACCTTCCACTTCCCGGACGAGGTGGACGTCAACGTGATCACCATCGAGGCGACCTGCCCGGTGGCGGGGACGGCCGAGTACAAGGCGTCGGCGATCCGCGTCGATAGATTGCCTTCGGGGGGTCCAGGGGGGCTTGCCCCCCGGCTGGGGTCTGGGGCTTGGCCCCAGAAGACACGGCGGAGGTCTGAGGTGGATCTCAAGTTCCTGGACGCGGTTGCTTCTGCCGAGGAACGAGCGGCCGTGGAGTCCTTTGCAGGCGGTGGGCGCGATCAGCTGCTTCCGGCGTTGCACGCGGTCAACGACCGGGTCGGCTGGATCAGCCAGGGCGCGCTGAACCTCATCTGCGAGACGCTGCAGGTGCCGCCCGCCGACGCGTACGGCGTGGCGAGTTTCTACTCGCTGTTCGCGCTGGAGGAGCGTCCGTCGCGGGTGCTGCACGTGTGCACGGACCTGGCCTGCCGGGTCAACGGCGCGGACACCGTGTGCGACGTCCTCACCGAGCACGTCGGCGCCGCGGGGAAGGCGCGGGGCGGGGTCACGTGGGAGCGGAGCCCCTGCCTCGGCGTCTGCGAACGAGCCCCCGCGGCACTGGCGTTCCAAGCCGGCGACCCGGCGACCACGGAGCTGCTGGCGCCGGTCACGGGTGCGGCTGCCGTGCTCGCGTCAGGGCGAGCTCCCTCCACGGAGGAGGGTGCGGCGCCGGTCATCCACCAGAAGTCCGGGCTGCGGCTGCTGCGCCGGGTCGGCGTCGTGGATCCGTCCAGTTTGGACGGCTACCGCGCGGCCGGCGGGTATGCCGCGCTGCGCAACGCGTTCCGGATGGGGCCGGCCGGGGTGATCCGCGAGGTCACCGACGCCGGGCTGATGGGCCGGGGCGGCGCCGCGTTCCCGACCGGGCGCAAGTGGGCCGCGACCGCCGGGCAGCCGGTGCGTCCGCACTACCTGGTCTGCAACGCCGACGAGAGCGAGCCGGGCACGTTCAAGGACCGCGTGCTGATCGAGGGTGATCCGTTCGCGCTGGTGGAGTCGATGACGATCGCCGCGTACGCGATCGGCGCCACACGGGGCTTTGTGTACCTGAGGGGTGAGTACCCGAGGGCGCTACGGCTGCTGCGGAACGCGCTGGAGGTCTGCCGCGAGCGCGGATTCCTGGGCGTGGACATCATGGGGCATGAGGGTTTCTCGTTCGACATCGAGATCCGGCGCGGCGCGGGCGCGTACATCTGCGGCGAGGAGACCGCGATCTTCAACTCGATCGAGGGCTTCCGCGGCGAGCCGCGCACGAAACCGCCGTTCCCGGTCGAATCCGGGCTGTTCGGCAAGCCGACCGTGGTCAACAACGTCGAGACCCTGATGAACGTGCCGCTGATCCTCACCGAGGGCGCGGCCGCGTACCGGCTGATCGGCACGGCCGGGTCGTCCGGGCCCAAGCTGTTCTGCCTGTCCGGCAACGTGGAGCGGCCCGGGGTGTACGAGGTGCCGTTCGGGACTTCGCTGGGCTCATTGCTTTCGCTGGCTGGGGGAGTCCCGGATGGACGTTCGTTGCGCGCTGTGCTGCTGGGCGGCGCGGCGGGCGGGTTCGTCCGGGCCGACGAGCTTTCGCTGCCCCTGACGATGGAGGACGCGCGGGCCGCCAAGACGACGTTGGGCTCGGGGGTCGTGCTCGTGCTCGACGACGGGGCCGACCTCGGCGGGTTCCTGCTGCGGATCGCGTCGTTCTTCCGCGACGAGTCGTGCGGCCAGTGCGTGCCGTGCCGGATCGGGACGGTGCGGCAGGAGGAGGCGGTGCGCCGGGTGCTCGCCGCGGGGTCGGACGAGCGCCCGCTGCTGCGCGAGGTCGGGCAGGTGATGCGGGACTCGTCGATCTGCGGGCTCGGCCAGACCGCCTGGAACGCCATCGAATCCGCCATCGACCGATTGGGTGCGCTGTCATGACCATTGTGGACATCGGGATCCCGCGCCGGCTGGTCGAGTTCACTGTGGACGGTGAGACCGTCCGGGTGCCGGAGGGTTCGACCATCCTGGACGCGTGCACGGCGGCGGGGAAGTCGATCCCGACACTCTGCTACGGCGACACGCTGGAGCCCGCGAACGCGTGCCGCGTCTGCATGGTGGAGGTCGAGGGCTCGCGGACGCTGGTGCCGTCGTGCTCGCGCAAGGCCGAGCCCGGCATGGTCGTCCACACGGATTCCGAGCGCACGCGGCACGAGCCGCAAGGTCGTCCTGGAGTTGCTGGCCTCGGCGACGGACCTCTCGACCACGCCGGAGGTCGCTTCCTGGATGGCTGCGGCGGGAGCCGATCCGTCGCGGTTCGGCCCGGACGCGGCGACGGTCGCACAGCCGACGTTGGTGGACAACGAGCTCTACGTCCGTGACTACGGCAAATGCATCCTCTGCTACAAGTGCGTCGACGCCTGCGGCGACCAGTGGCAGAACACGTTCGCGATCACCGTCGCGGGCCGTGGCTTCGACGCCCGTATCTCGACGGAGTTCGCGAACCCGTTGCCGGACAGCGCGTGCGTCTACTGCGGCAACTGCGTGGAGGTCTGCCCGACCGGCGCGCTCAGCTTCAAACGTGAACACGATAAGCGCGCGGATGGCACCTGGGACGAGTCGCGCCAGACCGAGACGACGACCGTCTGCACGTTCTGCGGGGTGGGCTGCAACCTGACCCTGCACGTCCAGGACAACGAGATCGTCAAGGTCACCTCACCCCACGACAGCTCGGTGACCCACGGCAACCTCTGCATCAAGGGCCGCTTCGGCTGGCAACACGTCCAGAACAAGTGACCATGAGCCGTGAAGGCCCCCTTACCAGCTGTGAGAGCCGGTAAGGGGGCCTTCACGGCTTTCGACGAGCGGCACCGTTGACCGCACCGCCGCTGAGCAGCTATTCTCGATATACGAAAGAAAGATTCCGCATAGCGAAATTTGAGGATGCGATGCCCGAGTTCCGGCACTCCCTGCCGTACGTCGCCAACCTGTCGATCCTCTTCAAGGAGGTACCCCTGCTCGACCGGGCGAAGGCCGCGCGCGCGGCGGGGTTCACCGACGTCGAGTACTGGTGGCCGTTCGACACCGCGGTCCCGGCGCCGGACGAGGTCGACGCCTTCGTGCGCTCGCTGGATGGCGTCCGGCTGCGCGGGCTGAACTTCTTCGCCGGGGACATGGCCGCCGGCGACCGAGGTCTCGTGTCGTGGATCGGGCGCGAAGCCGAGTTCGCGGACAACCTCGTCGTGGCGATCGCGATCGCCGAGCGCACCGGCTGCCGCAGCTTCAACGCCCTCTACGGCAACCGGATCGAGGGCGAGGACCCGGCCAAGCAGGACGACCTCGCGCTGGTCCACCTCGCCACCGCCGCCGAGGCCGCGGCGAAGATCGGCGCGCAGCTGGTCCTGGAACCGCTGTCCGGCGCGGACCGCTATCCGCTCAAGACCGCGGCCGACGCGATCGGCGTGCTCGACGACCTCGGGCGCGAGAACGTGCGGTTGCTGGCCGACCTGTACCACCTGGCAGTCAACGGCGATGACCTGGACGCGTTGGTGTCGCACACGCCCCGGATCGGGCACGTGCAGATCGCCGACGCGCCCGGCCGCCACCAGCCCGGCACCGGGTCCCTCGACCTCGCGGGATACCTGGAAAAGCTCGAAACCGCGGGCTACTCCGGGTTCGTGGGGATCGAGTACGCGCCCGATGGCGAAACCGTCGCCTCGCTCGACTGGCTGCCTGACACCCGAAGGGGACGAGCATGACCAAGCTGGGATTCATCGGACTGGGCGTGATGGGTGCGCCGATGGCCGCGCACCTGGTGGCGGCCGGATACGACGTCAGCGGGTTCGACGTCACCGCCGCCGCGGGCGAGAAGCTGCAGGCCGCGGGCGGGCGGGCGGCGCGCGATGTCGCCGACGCCGTCGCCGAGGCGGACATCGTGATCACGATGTTGCCGAACCACCCGCACGTCGAGGAGGTCGTGCTGGGGCCGCGGGGCGTGCTGGACGTCGCCAAGCCTGGCACTCTGCTGATCGACATGAGCACCATCCGGCCGGAGACGTCGATCCAGATCGCGAAACTGGCCGAGGACAAGCAGGTCCGGGTGCTCGACGCGCCGGTGTCCGGCGGCCAGGCCGGTGCCGAGCAGGCCGCACTGTCCATCATGGTCGGTGGCGCGCTTGCGGACTTCGAGGCCGCCAAGCCCGTGTTGGACGTCGTCGGCAAGACGATCGTCCACGTGGGACCGCACGGCGCGGGCCAGGTCGTCAAGGCGGCCAACCAGCTCGTCGTGGGCGGGATTTACGGCCTGGTCGCGGAGGCGATCGTGCTGCTGGAGGCGTCCGGTGTGGACGCTGCCACCGGGCTCGACGTGCTGGCCGGAGGGCTGGCGGGCAGCCGGATCCTGGAACTCAAGCGCAAGTCCATGGTGGACCGTCAGTTCGCGCCCGGGTTCCGGATCGACCTGCACCACAAGGACATGGGGATCGCGCTGGCCGCCGCTCGGCAGGCCGATGTCGCGCTCCCGCTCGCCGGGCTGGTCGCCCAGCTCGTCGCCGCCGGGCGGGCCATGGGCTACGGCTCGCTGGACCACTCGGCCCTGCTCAAAGTCGTCGAACAGTTGTCGGGCCGCGTCCCGGCGGAGGTGTGACATGCCCAGAATCCCCGCCATGCAAGCGGTTGTCGACGTCCTGGAGAGCGAAGGTGTCGACACCGTCTTCGGCTGCCCCGGCGCCGCGATCCTCCCGCTGTATAACGCCCTACAAGGCCGGGCTATCGAGCATCTGATCGTTCGCCACGAAGAGGGCGCGACGCACATGGCCGACGGCTGGTCCCGGACCACCGGCAACGTCGGCGTCGCGATCGGCACGTCCGGCCCGGCCGGCACGAACATGATCACCGGCCTCTACACCGCGCACGCCGACTCGATCCCGATCATCTGCATCACCGGCCAGGCGGCGTCGAACAAGCTGCACACCGAGGCTTTCCAGGCGGTCGACATCGTCGAGATCGCCAAGCCGGTGACCAAGTGGGCGGTGCAGGTGAAGGAGGCCGCGCAGCTGCCGTGGATCTTCCGGGAGGCGTTCCGGATCGCGCGCTCGGGACGTCCCGGGCCGGTCCTGATCGACCTGCCGATCGACGTCCAGAAGCAGGACATCGAGTGGGACTCCTCGATCGACTCGCCGCTGCCGGTGACCGCGGTGACGCCCGCGCCGCTGCGCGTCGAGCGTGCACTGGACATGCTCCTGGCGGCTGAGCGGCCGCTGATCCTGGCCGGTGGCGGCGTCGTCCTCGGGGAGGCTTCCTCGCGGTTGCGTGAGGCGGCCGAACGGCTCGATGTCCCGGTGCAGATCACCTTGATGGGCAAGGGATCCTTCCCCGAAGACCACGAGCTGTTCGCCGGGATGGCAGGCATCCAGACGTCGCAGCGCTGGGCGAACGCGGCCTTCCTCGAGGCCGACGTCGTGCTCGCGCTGGGCGCGCGGTTCGGCGACCGCCACACCGGCGAGCTCTCGGTGTATCGCGGCGACCGGAAGTTCATCCATGTCGACATCGAGCCGACCCAGCTGGGCAAGGTGTTCGGGCCGGACCTCGGGATCGTGTCGGACACCGGGGCGTTCCTGGACGCGCTGCTGTCCGCAATGGACAGTCGCACGCTGCCGTCGCGGCGACCCTGGGTGTCCCGCATCGCGGAGCTGAAGGAAGCGCTTCCCCGCCGGGACGACTTCGACAGCGTGCCGATCAAGGCGCCGCGGGTGTTCAAGGAGATCAACGAAACCTACGGCGAGGACACCTACTTCGTCACCGCGATCGGGCTGTACCAGATCTGGTCCGGGCAGTTCCAGAAGGCGCACAAGCCGCGCCACTACCAGGTGTGCGGCCAGGCCGGCCCGCTCGGCTGGGAGATCCCGGCCGCGATCGGGGTGAAGAAAGCGCGTCCCGAGGCCGAGGTGGTCGGCGTGGTCGGCGACTACTCGTTCCAGTTCCTGGTGGAGGAGCTGGCGGTGGCCGCGCAGTACGACGTCGGGTTCGTGCTGATCATGCTGAACAACGAGTACCTCGGGCTGATCCGCCAGGCCGAGACCGGCTACGACATGAACTTCGAGGTCGACATCCACTACGACTCGATCGGCACGGACAACGTGAAGATCATGGAGGCGTATGGATGTTCGGGCACCCGGGTGGCTGAGCCGGGGGAGATCCGGCCGTCGCTGGAGTGGGCGCGCAAGGAGGCCGAGCGCACGAGCCGCCCGGTCCTGGTGGAGATCATGATCGAGCGGGAGGGCAACGCGGCCATGGGCCCGGCCCTCGACGCCGTGCGCGAGTTCGAAGCCAGCTGAAAAGACTCGTGAGCGTTCCGGGCGGTTCTAACCGCCCGGAACGCTCACGAGTCCCTGACCCGAAGGCCGTCGTGAGAGACCCTGACCTCTCACGGCGGTCTTCTTCCATGCCCGCGGCAGGTGCTTTGGAGGTAAGTACAAACGCCCGGCCTGGAATCCACCCCTCTTTCAGGGGTTTTGCCCTGGTCACCGGGCACTCCGGGAGTGTGTACTTCTTGCCGGAACACCGCCGAAAGGACGTCCACAGTGGAATTCCTCCGACCCGCCAGCCTGGCCGAGGCCCTCGCGGCCAAGGCCGCGTGCCCCGGTGCGGTCCCTCTCGCCGGCGGCACGGACGTGATGGTCGAGATCAACTTCGATCACCGGCGCCCGGAGGCGCTGCTCGACCTCGGCAGCGTGGCCGAGCTGCGCGAGCACGGCACCGACGGCGACCGGATCCGGATCGGCGCGAGCGTGCCCTACACCCGGATCATCGCCGAGCTCGGCGCGAAGCTGCCCGGTCTCGCGATGGCGTCGCGGACCGTCGGGTCCCCGCAGATCCGCAATCGCGGTTCCGTGGGCGGGAATCTAGGCGCGGCTTCACCCGCGGGAGACTCGCACCCGGCACTCCTCGCCGCGGACGCCGAGGTCGAAATCGCCTCGACACGAGGCACTCGGATCGTCGCCGCCAAGGACTTCTACCTCGGCGTGAAGCGGAACGTCCTGGAGCCGGACGAGCTGATCACCGCCGTCCACCTGAACGCCGCCACCGGGCCCCAGCAGTTCAGCAAGATCGGCACCCGCAACGCCATGGTCATCGCGGTCGCCGCGTTCGGCCTGGCCCTGCACCCGGACCAGCGGCGCGTCGGCACCGGCGTCGGCTCGGCCGCGCCCACCCCACGCCGGGCATTCGAAGCCGAGGACTTCCTGGCTGGAGAGCTGGACTGGGACTCACCCAAGCCGCTGAAAGACTCGGTGAAACGCCGGTTCGGCGATCTCGTCGCCCAGGCCGCGTCCCCGATCGACGACGTCCGTGGCAGCGCGGCCTACCGGCGGCACGCGCTGTCGGTGATGGCCCGGCGGACCCTGACCTGGGCGTGGAGCGACTACTGTGTCCGACCTGGAGGGAACGCGAAGTGCGCGTGAACGTCACCGTCAACGGCGAGCGACGCCGGGCAGACAACGTCTGGGAAGGCGAAAGCCTGCTGTACATGCTGCGTGAGCGGCTCGGCCTCCCCGGCTCCAAGAACGCCTGTGAGCAGGGTGAATGCGGCTCCTGCACGGTTTACGTCGACGGCGTACCGGCGTGTGCGTGCCTGGTCGCGGCCGGGCAGGCCGAGGGCCGCGAGGTCGTCACCGTCGAAGGGCTCGCCGAGGGCGACACCCTTGACCCGGTTCAGGAGTCCTTTGTGGAGCGTGGCGCGGTCCAGTGCGGCTTCTGCACACCGGGACTCCTCGTCGCCGCGCACGACCTGATCGAGCGCGTGCCGGACCCCAGCGACGTCGAGATCCGCGAAGCCCTGGCCGGGAACCTGTGCCGCTGCACCGGGTACGAGAAGATCCTGGACGCCGTCCGCGACGCCGCCGCGAAGAAGGCCGTGCGATGAGCGCCCCGGCGCGGTCCCCGCAGGACCTCCACGACGCCATCGCCGGCGGCATCGGTGAGAGCCCGCTACGCCCGGACGGCACGCTCAAGGTGCGCGGCGAGTTCGCCTACTCCTCGGACCTCTGGCACGAGGACATGCTGTGGGGCGCGACCCTGCGCAGCCCGCACCCGCACGCCCGGATCGTCCGCCTCGACGTCTCCCGCGCGCTCGCCCAGCCCGGCGTGCACGCGGTGCTCACCCACGAGGACGTGCCCGGCGAGAACGTCTACGGCCTGAAGTACCAGGACACCCCGGCGCTGGCCGCGGACCTCGTGCGCTACCAGGGCGAACCGGTCGCGATCCTGGCCGCGGACCACCCGGAGATCGCACGCCAGGCGCTCAAGGAGATCGTCGTCGAGTACGACGTCCTCGAGCCGATCACCGACCCCGAGCGCGCCGCGCACGACGAGACCCTGCCGCACCTGCACCCGGACGGGAACCTCGTGCGCTACCAGCGGATCGTCAAGGGCGACCCGGACGTCAAAGCGGACGTCGTGGTGTCCGGCGTCTACGAGATCGGCATGCAGGACCAGGCATTCCTCGGCCCGGAGTCCGGGCTCGCGGTGCCGGCCGAGGACGGCGGCGTCGACCTCTACCTGGCGACCCAGTGGCTGCACGTCGACCAGCGGCAGACGGCGAAGGCGCTCGGCCTGCCGCTGGAGAAGGTGCGGCTGACGCTGTCCGGCGTCGGCGGCGCGTTCGGCGGCCGCGAGGACCTGTCGATGCAGATCCACTCCTGCATGCTCGCGCTGCGCACCGGCCGTCCGGTGAAGATGAGCTACAACCGGCTGGAGTCGTTCTTCGGGCACGTCCACCGGCACCCGGCGAAGATGTACTACGAGCACGGCGCGACCCGCGAGGGCAAGATCGTCTACGTCCGCGCCAAGATGTACTTCGACGGCGGCGCGTATGCCTCGAAGACGCCGGTCGTGGTCGGCAACGGCACGACGTTGAGCGTCGGGCCGTACGACGTGCCGAACGCGCACATCGAGGGCTGGGGTGTCTACACGAACAACCCGACCTGCGGTGCGATGCGCGGCCTCGGCGCGGTCCAGCCGACCTATGCCTACGAGTCCCAAATGGACAAACTCGCCGCCGCGCTCGGCATCGACCCGGCCGAGGTCCGGATCCGCAACGCGATGAGCGAAGGGTCCACTGTGGTCACCGGCCAGGTGGTCGACTTCCCGGCGCCGGTCGCCGAACTCGTCCAGCGGGTGCGGGACCTGCCGCTGCCACCCGAGCGCACCGGCCCGGTCGATATCCGCGAAATGCCTGGCGGCGCCTCGAATACGACGCACGGCGAGGGTGTCGTGCGGGGTATCGGCTACGGCGTGACCATCAAGAACATCTCCTACGCCGAGGGCCTCGACGACTACTCGACCGCCCGCGTGCGGCTGGAGGTCATCGGTGGCGAGGCGGTCGCGCTGGTGCACACCGCGGCGGCCGAGGTCGGTCAGGGCCTGGTCACGCTGCAGCAGCAGATCGCCCGGTCCGAGCTCGGCGTGCCGCGGGTGACCGTGCATCCGGCGGACACCAGCGTCGGCGACGCGGGCTCCAGTTCGGCGTCGCGCCAGACGTACATCACCGGCGGCGCGGTCCGCAACGCCTGCCGCGCGGTCGCGGACGCGGTCTACGCGCTGGTAGGCGGCCGTACCGAGGGGATGTCGCTGACCGGCGGCAAGGTCGTCGCGGCCGACGGGGAAGTCCTCGCCGACCTGGCCGAGCTGCTCGGCGACACGGCGATCGAGGAGACGCGGGAGTTCCACCATCGCAAGACCTATCCGCTGGATCCCGAGACCGGGCAAGGCAACGCGCATGTCCAATATGGATTCTCCGCGCACCGGGCGGTGGTCGACGTCGACGTCGAACTCGGCCTGGTCAAGGTCGTGCAGCTCGACTGCGCTCAGGACGTCGGCAAGGCGATGAACCCGGACGCCGTGGTCGCGCAGATCCAGGGCGGCTCCGCGCAGGGCCTCGGCCTCGCGGTGATGGAGGAGATCCTGGTCAAGGACGGGAAGGTGCGCAATCCGTCGTTCACCGACTACCTCATCCCGACCATCCTGGACATGCCGCCGATGCAGGTCGACGTCCTGGAGCGGCCCGATCCGCACGCGCCCTACGGCGTCCGCGGTGTCGGCGAGCCGCCGACGATCTCGGCCACGCCGGCCATCGCCAACGCCATCCGCGCGGCCACCGGCCTCGAGCTGCCGCGCGTCCCGATCCGCCCCGAGCACATCACAGGAGTTTGAGATGACCACCGTGACACGCCGGGGCTCCGCCCCGGGCCGGGGGCTCCGCCACCCGGACCCCCGCAAGACCACGTCGATTTCCGTCGAGCAGGAGTGGCTCGACGAGGCCGTCCGCATCGCGGAGACCAACGTCGCGAACGGCGGTGGCCCGTTCGGCGCGCTGATCGTGCGGTCCGGCGAGATCGTCTCGACCGGGGTGAACCGCGTGACGGCCACTTTGGATCCGACCGCGCACGCCGAGGTCGTCGCGATCCGCGCGGCCTGTCAGGCGTTGGAGACGTTCAAGCTGGACGGCTGCGTGCTCGTCTCCAGCTGCGAGCCGTGCCCGATGTGCCTGTCCTCGGCGCTCTGGGCGCGGGTCGACAAGGTCGTGTACGCCGCCGATCGCGACGACGCGGCCAAGGCGGGCTTCGACGACCGCGTGTTCTACGAACTGTTCGACCGTCCCCGTGAGACGTGGGCGGTTCCCGTGACGCAGCTGTCCGCAAAGGACGGTTTCGCTCCCTTCGCAGCTTGGCTCGACAAGAGCGACCGCACCGATTACTGACCCACGAGGCCAGTCGTACCCCGCGTGCTGACCGGAGCACCGGAAAACCGAATCGTCCCGCTCGCCCAGGCACGGCGCTGTGCCTTGGCCTGGCCGAGCACACCCACCGGCAAGGGCAGGACGCATGACCCAGGCGAAGATCGACGACCGAGTATCCGAAGTCCCCGAACCACCGAAGCGCAAACCCGTGCTGGACCGGGTGTTCGACCTCACCAACCGGCGCAGCACCGTCGGGCGCGAAGTCCGCGGCGGCCTCACGACATTCGTCGCGATGGCCTACATCGTATTGCTCAATCCACTCATTCTCGGCGCCTCCGCCGACATCACCGGCGCGCGGCTTTCCGGCGCACAGGTGACCACCGCGACAGCGCTTTCGGCCGCGGTCATGACCGTCCTCATGGGACTGATCGGCAACGCCCCCCTCGCGCTGGCCGCCGGTCTCGGCATCAACGGCATCGTCGCGTTCCAGATGGCGCCGGAAATGACGTGGGCGCAGGCGTTCGGGCTGGTCGTGCTCGAGGGCGTCTGCATCGTGCTGATGGCGGTCAGCGGCGTCCGTGAGCGGATCATGAACGCGATCCCGCGGCCGCTCAAGACCGCGATCACCGTCGGCATCGGGCTCTACATCGCGCTCGTCGGCCTGGTCAGCGCCGGGTTCGTGACCCGGATGCCGGACGCGGCCGACTCCCCGGTGCCGGTCCGCCTCGGCGCCGACGGGCACCTCAACGGGTGGCCGATCGTGGTGTTCTGCCTCGGCCTGCTGCTGATGATCGTGCTGATCGCGCGCAAGGTCCCCGGCGCGGTGCTGATCAGCATCGGCGCGGCCACCGTGCTCTCGGTGGTGCTGCACGACGGCTTCGGAGTCGGCGGCTGGGGCCGTACCGACCCGACGCTGCCCGAGCACGTCGTCGCGGCGCCGGACTTCGGGCTGTTCGGCCACATCGACCTGTTCGGCGGGTTCGCCTCGGCCGGAGCCGTGGCCGCGACCGTCTTCCTGTTCACCCTGGTGTTGTCCGGATTCTTCGACGCGATGGGCACGATCACCAGCGTCTCGGACGAGGCTGGGCTGTCGAAGGACGGCAAGGTCCCGCGGATGGGCCGGATCCTGCTGGTCGACGGCGCGGGCGCGATCGCGGGCGGTGTCACCGGCTCGTCGCCGAACACGGTGTTCCTCGAGTCGGCCGCGGGGGTGGGCGAAGGCGCCCGGACCGGGCTGGCCAGCGTCGTCACCGGCCTGCTCTTCGCCGCGACGCTGCTGTTCACACCGCTGGCCGGGGTTGTCCCGGCGCAGGCCGCGGCGCCCGCGCTGGTTGTCATCGGCGGGATGATGGTGGCGCAGTGCCGCCACATCCCATGGCACGACCCGGATTACACGATCCCGGTGTTCCTCACCGCGGCGCTGATCCCGTTCACGTACTCGATCACCAACGGCGTCGGTGCCGGGCTGATCGCGTTCGTCCTGATCAAGATCGGCCGCGGCAAGTGGCGCGAGGCCGGGTGGCTGCTTTCGCTGCTGGCCCTGGTGTTCGCGGTCTACTTCGCCGTGGACGGTGTGAAGGCCGTGTTCAGCTAAGAGGCAAGGGTTTGGTGCCGTGGGGGTGGGGTCTCGTGAGTGGTAAGTCGGGTTCTAACCCTACTTACCACTCACGACGACCCGAGCCCTGCTCAACCGCAGCTAAGGAGTTCTCGTGACCCTGATGTTCTTCAACGGCGGCGCCATGCGTGGCGGGCCGCTCCACCACCTGCTTGACGGCTCGCCGTTCGTGGGGACCGCGCGCACTGCTGCCAAGTACCGCTTCTACGCCGTCGGGGATCAGTGCCCGGCGCTCTATCCCGTCTCGCACGGCGGGGCGGAGGTGACCGGCGAGGTGTACGACGTCTCGCTGGATGCCTTGCGGGACAAGGTACTTCCGGCTGAGCCGCACGAGCTGGAGCTGGGTGTGGTCGAGCTGACGGACGGGAGTTCGGCGTTCGCGATGCTGCTGCGGCGGCCCTACACCTCGCACGTCGCGCTGCGCGACATCACCGACGTCGGCGACTGGCGGGCGTACCGGGAGAGCGCGTGAGCGTCCTGGTCGCGCCGGACAAGTTCAAGGGGTCGCTGACCGCGGCCGAGGTGGCGTCGGCGGTGGCCGCGGGACTCGCCGACGTCCGCCCCGACGTGCCCGTGCGCGCGCTCCCGGTGGCCGACGGCGGCGACGGCACGGTGGACGCCGCCGTCACCGCCGGGTTCCGCCGGGTGCGGGTGCCGGTGCGCGGCCCGACCGGGCAGGTGGTGACCGCCTGCTACGCCGTCCGCGAGGACACCGCCGTGGTCGAGCTCGCGGAGGCGTCCGGGCTGCACCGGCTGCCGGGCGCGCCACAGCCGTTGACCGCCACCAGCGCGGGCACCGGCGACCTCATCGCGGCGGCGGTGCGGGCCGGTTGCCGCCGGGTCGTGCTCGGCGTCGGCGGCAGCGCCTGCACCGACGGGGGAGCGGGCATGCTCACGGTCCTGGGCGCCCGGCTCCTGGACGACACCGGCGCCGAACTCCCGCCGGGCGGAGCGGCGCTGTCCCGCCTGGCGCACCTCGACCTGTCCCGGCTCGACCCGGCTCTGTCCGAAGTGGACATCGAGCTGGCGTCCGATGTGGACAATCCGCTCTTCGGGCTCAACGGGGCGGCTTTCGTATACGGGCCACAGAAAGGAGCGACACCTGACGACGTCGAGCTGCTCGACGAAGCCCTGCGGCGTTGGGCGTCGGTAGTCGGTCCGGAGTACGCCGAGCGGCCTGGTGCGGGCGCTGCCGGGGGAGTGGGGTTCGCCGCGATCGCGGTCCTCGGTGCCCGGATGCGCCCCGGTATCGCGCTGCTGATGGAGCTGCTCGGCTTCGACGACGCCCTCGCCGGGGCGTCACTGGTGATCACCGGCGAGGGTTCCCTCGACCGGCAGACGCTGTCCGGCAAAGCCCCGGCCGGGGTGGCTCGGGCGGCAGCCGACAAGGGCATCCCCTGCGTCGCTGTCTCCGGCCGCTCCCTGCTCGCCCCGGCGGAACTGGGCAAAGCGGGCATCTCCGCGGCCTACGCCCTGACGGACCTCGAACCGGACCCGGCCCGTTGCATGGCGGACGCGGCCCTGCTGCTGCGGCGCCTCGCCCACCGGGTCGCGATCGACCACCTCGATCCGTAACGCGAGGGTGGTCCGGATCGGTTCAGAACCCCCGCCCGTTGCTTGTGACCGACCGGTAGTTCAATATGTTGCGGCCCCCAACATATTCTCGGAGGTCGACGATGACCAGGTGGAAAGCGGTTCTGGCCGGCGCGGGAGCGGCGATCCTGCTTGCCGGCACGCTGCCGGGGACGGCCGCCGCGAGCGGCACCGCGACGGACTGCTGCGGCGGTGGCGCGTCCTGGGCGACCGGCAACAAGTCGGCGCTCGGCACGGCCACGACCAGCGCCAGCCCGGTCTGGTTCACCGTCGCCAACGGCGTCACGTCGGAGGTGTTCTACCCGCGTGCCGACGTCCCGAACATGCAGGACATGCAGTACGTCGTCACCGACGGCTCGTCCTTCGTGGATCTGGAGCGCGACGCGACCAACCACGTCGTGTCGATGCCGGACGAGAAGGCGCTGCAGTACACGATCACCAACACCGCCAAGAGCGGGAAGTACCGGATCACCACGAACTACGTCACCGATCCAGCCCGGGCGACGCTGGTCACCAGCACCCGGTTCCAAAGCCTCGACGGTGGAGCCTACCGGCTGTACCTGCTGGCGAACCCGTCGATGGCGGGCGGCGGCGCGAACGACAACGCCTGGTGGGACGGCTCGACCGGGGCGCTCATGGCCAGCGGCACCGAGACGCTGTTCGGCGGCACGTCGACGACCGTCGTGTCCGCGCTCAAAGTGTCGACCGGGTTCACCGCCCACGACAACGGCTACGCGGGCGCGGGCAGCGACTGCCTGGCCGACCTGCGCGCCGACAAGACGCTGAACAA
This sequence comes from uncultured Actinomycetota bacterium, assembly GCA_963762765.1. Taxonomy (GTDB): domain Bacteria; phylum Actinomycetota; class Actinomycetes; order Mycobacteriales; family Pseudonocardiaceae; genus Amycolatopsis. The sequence continues at coordinate 163,368 of CAVXMR010000057.1, read as the reverse complement.
CCAGTTCGACGCGATCTCCGGTAGCGGCAACGTCGTCCAGTGTGGACAGATCACGGTCGGCACGGACACGACGTTCACCGTGGCGCTCGGCTACGGCAGCAGCTCTTCGACCGCGGCGAGCGCCGCCAGTGGGTCACTGACCAGCGGGTTCGCCAGTATCGCGAGCGCGTACCGCAGCGGCTGGAACAGCTACGTGAACGGCCTCAAGGCCGCGCCCGCCAGCGTCTCCGGGGACACTCAGCGCCGCCGCGCCTACTACGTCGCGGCTATGGCGCTGAAAACCGCTGAGGACAAGCAGCATCCCGGCGCGAGTGTGGCGGGACTCGCGACGCCGTGGGGTGACTACACCAACGGCGACTGGCTCAACGACGGCTACCACCGCGTCTGGGGCCGCGACCTCTACCAGCAGGCGACCGGCCTGATCGCCGCCGGCGACACCGCGCAGGCCAAGCGGATGGCGCAGTTCCTGTGGAACTCGCAGTGGATCGGGGCGCCGACCGCCGGCGACGGCATGACGTACCCGGTGGGCTCGTTCCCACGCTACAGCCCGGTTTCCGGCGTGGCCGGGGCGAGCGCGCAGCAGCTCGGCTGCTGCGAGCAGCTTGACCAGGACGCCGACGCGATCCTGCTGGCCTGGCTGACCGGGCTCACCGACTCCGGGACCTACGCGAAGATCAAGACGACTGCCAACCACATCGTCGCGAGCGGGCCGGACACCACCGAGCGCTGGGAGGAGCAGTACGGGAAGTCGCCGTCGTCGATCGCGGCGGAGGTCGCCGGCCTGGTCGCCGCGGGCGCGATCGCGAGGGCCAACGGGGACACCGCGAGCGCGACATCCTGGGAGTCCACAGCGGACTCGTGGCGCAACTCCCTGGCGAGCTGGACCGTCACGACGTCCGGATATTGGGGCGGACACACGTATTACGAGCGCCTCGACCGCAGCGCCAACCCGAACGACGGCGGCACGCTCTGCTTCGACGAGGGCTGCTACTACGAGCACGACGTCACCGATTTCGGCTTCCTCGACCTGGCCCGGCTCGGCCTGCGTCCCGCGGGAGACACCACGATCGCGAACTCGGTGTCGCCCACGGCCGCGGCGCGGGACGGCAACGCGGCGATGCAGGTGACGCTGGCCAACGGCGACATCTACTTCCACCGCTATCCGCACGACAACTACGGCGAGGCCAACTCGAACTGCAGTGGCTGGCCCGCGGGCGCCGGCCAGCGCTTCGGCCGCCTGTGGCCGGTGCTCTCGGGTGAGCGCGGCGAGTACGAGCTGGCGAACGGCCGTTCGGCGGCGGTGTATCTGAAGTCGATGGCGGACTCGACGAACGACGGCTACTTCGTTCCCGAACAGGTCTGGGACCGGTCCGACGTCTCGTGCTTCACGCTCGGCCGCCCGACCGGCAGCGCGGGCCCGCTGATGTGGGCCGAGGGCCAGTACCTGCGGCTCGCGCAGAGCATGGACGCGGGCTACAACCTCGACACCCCGTCGATCGTGAAGTCCCGCTACGGCAAGGACTGATACGTGAATCGATGCTTGTGGGGCAGGTGTGGTGGCGTTGGCCGTGAATGCCACATTGACGGCGTCTTGGGCCCTCAATGGGCATTCACGGCCTTACCGGTAAACGCTCACGAGTCCTGGGTGGTGACCTCGATGGCGGGCAGCGCCGCGAGCTGCGCAGCCGTCAGTTTCCCGGCGGCCGCGAAGACCTTCGCCTGGTGCTCCTTGATGCGCTCGTCCACCAGACGGCTCAGCTCGAAGGCCAGCCGGCCGGTCTGCCGGACCGTCACGTCGTCCACCAGCGGCCGCGCGGCCGACGTGATCACGATCCCCGAAGCCTGACCGGTCGCGGACTGGGAGACGCCGACCGCGTACGTCTCACGCGGGTTGACCGGGCCGTCGAGGGAGAAGTCCCGGATCCGGCCGAGCAGCTCGTGCCATTCCACGATCTCGCCCGGCACCTCGGTGGCCTTGACGTCCTCGACGGTCAGGTTCATGCCCCGCTCGCCGGTGCGGAAGCAGCGCGCGTACGAGTTCAGCGCCGACACCCACAGCGCCTCGATGAGCACAGGGTCCGGCCGTGCCAGCTCCGCCACCAGCCGTTCGCAGCACTTCAGCGTGAACTGCAGGTCGTCGAAGATCGCGACGAGGTCGACGAGGCCGAGCGCACCGGGCGTCGACAGCAGCCGCGCGCTCGATGGGGCCTGGGTCTCCTGGGACATCCGGGGACGCTCCTGTCCTGGCGGCCGTGTGGACCTCCACGACACCGCATCCCGGCCCTTCCGTCGGTCTCAATTTGCGACACCGAACCAGAGCGTGAACTCGGTCTTCTGCGGCACCAGCCGGTGCTCCGGCAGCACCCCGGGCCCGCAGGAGGCCGTCCCGAGACCGTGCTGGGCGACGTCGAGGGTCAGGTGCACGAGGTCCCCGGCGATCAGATCGGTCGTGTGCCGGGCCGCCTCCAGCTGGGCCGCGGTCCAGCGGCGGGCGGTGAAGTCGAACACCGGGTCGCCGTCGACGCACAGGCCGGTGCCGTCCGCGTCCGTCAGCCGGAGCCAGCGGACGTCGGTCCGGTTGCCGTTCTCCTGCGGGAAGACGTACGGCGTCTGCAGGCGATCCACAGTGGACGAGAACCGGCCGATCCGCGCCGCCTGGCGGCTGTCCGGGTATGCCTCGCCGGGGCCGGCGCCGAACCACCGGGCCGCGCCGAGCGTGCCCGGGACCGCCATCGTGAGGCCGAGGCGGGGGAGCGTGCCGGGGAAGTCGCCGTCCGGGGTGATCTCGACCCGCAGCTTCAGGCGGTCGCCCTCGGCCGTCCACGTGTAGTCCGCGAACAGCCCGAAGCCGAGCGCGGGCGGTGCGACGCGGGTGCGCACGACCAAGCCATCACTCACGTCGACCTCGGCGACCCGATGCTGCATCCGGTGCAGACCGGCGGCCCGCCACTGCGCCGCTTCCGGAGTGTCGGAGCCGCGGTCGTTGTCGGTCGTCGCGCGCCAGACGTCCAGCCGCGGTCCCCGCACCGGATAGCCGCCGAGCGCGGTCAGAGCGCCGGTCACCGGGTCGAACTCGCCCGGGCCGAGCACCAGCCGACCGCCGGTGGCGAACACCGGTCCGCGCTCCGGAAGCGCCGGTCGCGCGGGGGCGGTGGTGATCGGCAGCTGACCCCAGCCGACGACGTGCCCGGCCGGCGCCCACGCCGTGTCGGCGGCCAGCAAAGCCGACACGGTCAACCACGACTCGCCGTGCGTCTTCGGCAAAGCAGGCAGCGGAACGACAACGCTCTGTCCGGAGTGGACGGACGGGACGTCGAGCGTTCCCGCGGCGACTTCGAGGCCGTCCTCCTCCAGGACCCAGGTGAACCGGAGGTGGTCCAGGGACCGGAAGTCGTAGTGGTTCGCCACCTGGATCCCGGCCGCATCGACGCTGATCCGCACCGGCTCGATGATCTTCGCGTACTCGATCAGGCCGGGTGAGGGCGTCCGGTCCGGGAACACCAGGCCGTCGATGACGAAGTTGCCGTCATGGATCGGCTCGCCGAAGTCGCCGCCGTAAGCGAAGGACCCGTCGGGCCGGGTGAGGCCGTGGTCGATCCATTCCCAGACGAACCCGCCCTGGCACCGCGGGTACTTCTCGAACAGCTCCCGGTACTCGAGAAGGCCGCCCGGCCCGTTTCCCATCGCGTGTGCGTATTCGCACAGCACGAACGGCAGTCCGGACCCGCGCCCGATCTCGTCCACTTCCTCGTGGCTGGCGTACATCCGGCTGTAGACGTCCACATAGGCGCACTCGTGGTCGCCCTCGTAGTGCACCGGCCGCCCCGGATCGCGTTCCCGGACCCACGACGCCATCCGCGCCAGGTTTGAACCGGTGCCGCTCTCGTTGCCGAGCGACCAGAGGATGACAGAAGGCCGGTTCTTGTCGCGCTCCACCGTTCGCCGTATCCGGTCCAGGTAAGCGTCGGTCCACTGTGGATCGTCGCTCGGGTTGCCCGCCCAGCCCAGCTTGCCGAAGCCGTGGGTCTCCAGGTCGCACTCGTCGATCACCCAGAGGCCGTACTCGTCGCACAGCTCGAGGAACGCCGGCTGCGGCGGATAGTGGCTGGTGCGGACGGCGTTGATGTTGTGCCGCTTCATCAGCTCGATGTCGGCGATCATGGTTTCGCGGGTCTGGACCCGGCCGGTGCGCGGGTCGTGCTCGTGCCGGTTCACCCCGCGGAACAGGATCCGCCGCCCGTTGACCTTGAGCTGACCGTCCTCGATGGACACCGTCCGGAACCCGATCCGCACCGGCACCCGCTCGCCCGGACCGGACAGGGTGCCGTCGTAAAGCCGCGGGACCTCGGCGCTCCACGGTTCCACCGCCACCGAGATCGGCGACCCCGCCGGATGGTCGACGATGCCCAGCGACGGAACGTTCACGTGAACATCGAGGGCCGACTCGAGGAGCAGGGTGCCGAGCCCGGTGGAATGGTCGTAGTCCGCATGGATCCAGTAGTCCTCGATCCCGCCTGGCCGGGAGAGCAGGGTGACCGACCGGAAGATCCCGGACAGCCACCACATGTCCTGATCTTCCAGGTAGCTGCCCGCCGACCACTGGTGCACGCGCACCACCAGGACGTTCCCCGACGGACGCAGCAGCGCGCCGACGGCGAACTCCGAGGGCAGGCGGCTGCCCTTCGTCACGCCGAGTTCCACCCCGTTGAGCCAGATTCGCGCACACGAGTCGACACCGTCGAACCGCAGCACCGCCGGCCCGGACGGCCAGTCCTCCGGTAGCGAGAAGCGCAGCCGGTGGTCGCCGGTCGGGTTCTCCGACGGCACCCGCGGCGGGTCGACCGGGAACGGGTAGTCCACATTGGTGTAAGCGGGACGGCCATGGCCGTGCAGCTGCCAGTGCGAGGGCACAGGCAGCTCGTCCCACCCCGAGTCGTCGAAATCCGCTGCCGAGACGTCGTCGAGCAAAGCGTGCGGTGAAAGCCGGAACCGCCAGACTCCGTCCAGGGAAAGGGAAGGGGCGTCGGAGGTGAAGGCCGAGCGGGGCGCGAGCGAACCGTGTCCGGGAGCCGGGTCTTCGAGGTAGGTCATGCCATCCTTTCAGTGTTTCTGTCTTTCAGCCTTTGAGGGCGCCGGCGGCGATGTTGCGGATGAAGTGCCTGGCCCCGAACAGGAACACGACGATCAGCGGCACGATCGCCACCAGTGTCCCGGCCATGACGACGCTGTAGTCCTTGACGTACAGGCTGTTCAGCTGCGAAAGCGCCACCTGCAGCGTCACGTGGTTCGAGTCGATCAGCACGACCAGCGGCCACAGGTAGTCGTTCCACGCGTTGACGAAGGTGAAGATCCCGAGGAACGCCAAGGCCGGGCGCAGCCCGATCGTCAGGTAGGTGCGGAAGAAACCGCAACCGTCCATCCGCGCGGCCTCCAGGAGTTCGTCCGGGATCGCGCTCTGCGCGTGCTGGGCGTCGGCCACGACGGGGTCGGCCAGCCCGCCGTTGGTGTACCAGAGCGTGAGCTTGCCCGGGTTGGCAGTGATCGGGCTGGTGCAGGATGCGACGGAGCCGAGCGCCGCCACGCCCAGCCCTGCCGCGGTCAGGAAGCTTCGTCGAGTCAGCGCCATCGAGGACCCTCCGGCCTCACGTGAACGTTCCCGTGAACGTTCACGAATGGCTCGGAGTGTGCTCGGAACGGCCTCGCGGTGTCAAGGGATCAGGCGGATTCGCGCAGGTGAAGCACGGCGCGGACGATGATCTCGCCGGGCTCGGGCGGTCTGGCCCCGGTCACGAGCTCGCCGACCTGCTCGACGGCCAGCGCGCCCAGCGCCCGGGTGTCGATGGCGACGCTGGACAGCGCCGGCTCGACCAGCGTGCCCAGCCGCAGCCCGTCGAACCCGATCACCGCGAGGTCGCCGGGCACCCGCAGGCCGAAGCGGCGGGCCTCGCGCAGGGCGCCGATCGCGATCACGTCGTTGAAGGTGAACACCGCGGTGACGTCGGGATGCGCGGCCAGCAGGTCCGACAGCGCCGCGCCGCCGCCGTCGACGCTCTGGGCGGAGCCGATGATCCAGCCCGGATTCACCGCGATGCCGCACTCGGCGGCGGCGCGGCGGAACCAGGTCTGCCGGATGCTGGGCTCCGGCCGGTTGTTGTGGTCGAGCATCCCGATCCGCCGGTGCCCGGCCGAGACGAGGTGCGCGACGGCGTCGCGCACGCCGTCCTCGCCGTCGATCCGGATGGAGGCGAACCGCGGTGTGCGGTGGTCGCGCCCGACCAGCACCACGGGGATGCCCGGCAGGTACCGGTCGAGTTCGGCCTCGGGCAGGCTGAAGTAGCCGACCACCGCGTCCACCTGCGAAGCGATCACCCGCAGCGTGGCCAGCTCGGTCTCGGGGTCGTCGGCGGTGTCGTAGACGACCACGTGCGCGCCCCGCGCCCGGGCCGCCTCCAGCGCGCCGGAGGCGACCTCGGTGAAGAACGGGTTCATCAGGTCGGGGATGACCAGGCCGATGGTGGTGGTGTCCTGGCGGACCAGGCCGCGGGCGAAGCGGCTCGGCCGGTAGCCCAGCTCCCGGGCGGCGTCGAGCACCCGCTGCTTCGTCGAGCCGTCGATCTCCGCCTTGTCGTTGAGCGCACGGGACACCGTCTGCCGCGACACGCCGGCGATACGGGCGACGTCGTGGATCGTCACCCGCCGGGGTTCCGTGCTCGAGGACACCGCCCACCTCCCGGGGACGAGTATGCCCGCTACTCCGTCAGGGTGCGCTCCCGGCGTTTCGACACGGACCGCCAGCCGACCGCGAGGACCACGGCCAGCACCGGCACCGAGTAGAACGCGATCTTCTCGGCGCCGTCGGAGAAGCCCATCAGGACGATGACCAGGACGAGGAACCCGAGGGTGGCCCAGCCGGTGTAGGGCGCGCCGGGCATCCGGTAGGCCGGGCGCTCCAGCTCGCCGCGCAGCGCGGCCTGGCGCATCCGCAGCTGGCAGAAGATCAGCGTCGCCCAGGTCGACACCACGCCGAGCGAGGCGATCGCGATGGCGATGTCGAAGGCCTCCTTCGGCACCAGGTAGTTCAGCACCACGCCGAGGACGTAGGCGCCGGTGGTGAACAGGATGCCGCCGTAGGGCACGTGGCGGCTGCTCATCCGGCCGACGAACGACGGCGCTTCACCCTTGTCGGCGAGCGCGCGCAGGATCCGGCCGGTCGAGTAGAGGCCGGAGTTGCACGACGACAGCGCGGCGGTGAGCACGACGGCATTCATCACGTCGCCGACGCCGGGGATGCCGAGCCGGGAGAACACGGTGACGAACGGGCTCTCGCCGCCGTTGTAGAACGGCCAGGGCAGCAGCATCGCCAGCAGCAGCACGGAGCCGACGTAGAACACGCCGATCCGCCAGACCACGCCGTTGATCGCCTTCGGCAGCACCTTGCGCGGGTCCTTGGTCTCGCCCGCCGCGATGCCGACGACCTCGATGGCGGAGTAGGCGAAGATGACCGCCTGCAGCGTCATCAGCGCGATCCCGATGCCGGCCGGGAAGAGTCCATTGTGGTCGGTCAGGTTGTGCACGCCCGCAGTGGTCCCGCCGATGTTCGCGCCGGTGAGCACCAGGCCGGTGGCGGTCACCAGGAACACCACGATCGCGAGGACCTTGACCACGGAGAACCAGAACTCGAGCTCGCCGAACAGCTTGACGCTGAGCAGGTTCACCGCGAGCAGCACGCCGAGGGCGACCAGGGCGGTGAGCCACTGTGGCACGTCCGGCAGCCATTTGTGCACGTAGATGGCGACCGCGGTGATCTCCGCGATCCCGGTCATCGCCCAGTTCACCCAGTACATCCAGCCGGACGCGAACCCGGCCCACGGCCCGATGAACTTCCGGGCGTAGGTGACGAAACTGCCGGAACTCGGCTCGTGCAGCACGAGTTCGCCGAGCGCGCGCATCACGAAGTAGGCCGCCACCCCGCAGATCGCGTAGGAGAAGATCAGCGACGGCCCCACCTGGTGGAGCTTGCCGCCGGCGCCGAGGAAGAGCCCGACGCCGATCGCGCCGCCGATGGCGATCATCTGCACTTGGCGGTTGCCCAGTGCTTTCGAGTAGCTTTCACCTTTTTCGGTGAGCAGCGAGGAATCCATGGTTTGCAGACGCTAGAGGTTTGTGCGGCAGGTCACCAAGCGCGCTAAGAAAGACTTAAGGTGTGCCGGAGATCACCCGGCCCCGATTTGACACCCCGGGCGCGGGAAACGGTTTCGCGAGCCCGCTAGGCTGCCGCCCGTGGATCTCGCAGCGTTGCTGGACCGGATCGCGGCCGACGTTCCCGCACCGGGTTCCGGCGCGGTCGCCGATTACATCCCGGCGCTGGCCCGGGTGGATCCCGGGCATTTCGGGATGGCCGTGGCCCAGCTCGACGGTACGGTGCAGGGCGTGGGCGACTGGGAGGTCCCGTTCTCGATCCAGAGCGTGTCCAAAATGTTCACCCTGGCGCTGGTGCTTTCCTTGGCCGGGGACGACATCTGGACACGCGTCGGCCGCGAGCCGTCGGGCGATCCGTTCAATTCGCTGGTGCAGCTGGAATACGAGGACGGCATCCCGCGCAACCCGTTCATCAACGCCGGCGCGCTGGTGGTCACCGACGAGCTTGCCCGCTTCGGCGATGCGACGGATCTGCTGCTTTCCTTCCTGCGCGCGGAAAGCGGGCGTCTCGACATCGACGTCGACCCTGAAGTGGCGGTGTCGGAGGCCGAACACGCGGATCGGCACCGGGCTTTGGCGTATTTCATGGCTTCGTACGGGAACATGCGGCATCCGGTGCCGGACGTACTCGACCAGTACGTGCGGCAGTGCTCGATCGCGATGAGCTGCGGCGATCTCGCCCGGTCGGCGTTGTTCCTGGCGCGGCACGGGGTGCGGAACGACGGGACGCGGCTGCTCGGGAGCAGCGCGGCCAAGCGCGTCAACGCGGTGATGCTGACCTGCGGGACGTATGACGCCGCGGGGCAGTTCGCGTATCGGGTGGGGCTGCCGGGGAAGAGCGGAGTCGGTGGCGGGATCGTCGCCATCGTGCCGGGGCGGTGCGCCGTGTGCGTGTGGAGCCCGGCGCTGGACGCCCGGGGGAACTCGGTGGCCGGGGTGGCGGCGCTGGACCAGTTCACCACGGAGACCGGGTGGTCGGTGTTCTGAGGGGTCGTGAGCGTTCCGGGCGGTTAGAACCGCCCGGAACGCTCACGAGTCCTTGCTCAGCGCAGGTAGTTGTAGACCGTGGCCCGGGAGACGCCCAGCAGCGCGGTCAGCGCGGGGACGGCGTTCTTCACCTCGAGAAACCCTTGCTCCTTCAGAGACCGGGCCAGCTCCTTCTTCGCCGACGCCGGGAGGCCGCGCGGGCTGTGGCCGCGCGCGGCCGCGAACTCCTCCACCACCGTTCGCAGCTCCGAAGCCGTGCGGGCGCGCAGGGTTTCGGTCAGCGGGCGGTCCTGCTCGTCGGCCGACACCAGCGCGGTCAACGCGCGGGCCGCGCCGCCGAGGACGGAGACGTCCAGGTTGAGGCAGAGCGCCGCGATGTAGGTGCCCTCGGCGTTGCGGATGCCGATCGACGTGCTCTTCGCCGGCCGGCCGTCGGGGAACTGGTTCGGGTAGTTCTGCAGGACGTCGGGGAAGTCCGGGTCGGCGATCCGGGCCAGGCCCAGCTCGGTCGCCGGGTCGCCCACCGAACGTCCCGACAGCGAGCCCTCGATCGCGCGGATCGCGTGATCAGGGTCGCGCAGGTCGTGCAGGACGACCTCGCACAGGCCGGGGAACATCCGGCCCAGCGCGACGGCGATCTTCTCCGCCTCCCGCAGCAGCACCTCGTCGCTCATCCCAGCAGCTCCCGCATCGTGTCGGCGGCCTTCAGCCCGGAGCCGGTCAGCACCACCACGACGGTCTCGCCCGGCCGGATCACGCCCTGGGCGCGGAAGACGTCCAGGGCTGCTGCCGCGGTCGCGCTGGTGGGCTCGGCGTAGAGGCCGGTCGCGGCCAGGCGGCGGGCGGCGCCGGCGATGTCCGCCTCGGGGATCGTCGTGGTCGTGCCGCCGGAGCGCCGGATCGCGGCCAGGACCTCGGGCAGCCGGACCGGGTGGCGGATGGCGGTGCCCTCGGCGATGGTCGGCGCGAAGGCCGGGGTCGTGCCGTGGAACGCGGCGTCGATCGGCGCGCAGTTCGCGGGCTGCGCGACCAGCAGCCGGGGCCGCCGCGGGATGGCCCCGGACGCGACCAGCTCGCCGAACCCGAGGTCGCAGCCGAGCACGATGCTGCCCGCGCCCGCCACCGTGACGACCGCGTCCGGGGCGCGGAAGCCCAGGTCCTCCCACAGCTCGTACGCCAGCGTCTTGGTGCCCTGCAGAAAGAAGGGGTGCCAGTTGTGGCTGGCGTAGGTCACCGAAGCCGAGCGCCGCACGGCCTCGGCGGCGGTGTCGTCACGGGTGCCCGGCACCAGCTCCACGGTCGCGCCGTAGGCCCTGGCCTGCAGGATCTTCGCCGGGGACGTCGACGCCGGGGCCAGGATCGTCGCGCCGATCCCGGCCGCGGCGCTGTAGGCCGCGATCGACGAGCCGCCGTTGCCCGAGCTGTCCTCCAGGACGTGCCCGACGCCGGCGCCGGCCAGCAGCGAGAGCAGCACACTCGAGCCGCGGTCCTTGAAACTGCCGGTCGGGCTGAACCACTCGAGCTTGAACAGCGCGGGTTCGCCGTTCCAGGGCCGCTCGACCAGCGGAGTGCGTCCCTCGCCGAGCGACACCGGTTCCAGGTCGCCGGGCAGGGCGGCACGGTAGCGCCACAGCGAGCGATCGCCGGTCTCGATGTCGGCCGCGGTGATGCCGGGCAGCGGGCAGACGGTCAGGGGTGCGCCGTCGTCGCCGCGCCAGCGCCGCGCGTCCGGTTCGTACCGGGTCCCGGTCCGTTCGTCCACGTAGAAGTACATGTGGACACTATGTACAACTGTAGACAAAGTGTCCAGGGTGGGTGATCCAGGATACGCGAACTACTTTCAGCTTTTCGACGGGAAGAACGATCGCGAGATTTTGGTGGTGCACCCGGTGGAGTTCCGGTATCAGCCGGTGCGGATGGTGCCCGGGCGAATACCCCCTGTCGCTGGGCCGCGAGTGTGTTTGCGCGTGCGCGCCCCTTCGCGGGGCCGCTTCCGGTCGCGTGACCACGAAGAACCTTCGATCGCGATTAATCCATAATGGACAGCTGATGTGTCACGCGCATCGGGTAATTGATTACCGGGCCATTTACCGGCGCCATGCGGGACGGTCCGCGAAAAAGTAGTGGAGCGCCTGGGAATTGTTTCGGATTGGCCGCTCCGGTGCCGGTGATCTCCCCTCCGCATTCACCGCTGGGACACCTGCCATCGGCTTGCCGGATATCGACGGTGTGGCCCCGGCTGGTCCGGTGTGGTCAGTCGCAAGAGGGCCAGTGGCCGGGATCAGTTGCCCCGTCCGGAGGTACTGCGCGGGTCCGGGGTGGACCGGAGCGGCCTACTATGTTTGGGTGGCCGGACGCAAGGCAACGCTGCTCACGGTCTCGCCCCGTGGTACATGACGCCCACGTTAATTTCTTGAGTCTCCGGCCAGGTCCGTCCGGAATTTTCTGAACCAGCGCTATGAAATCGCAGTGGGTTGTTGACGGAACGCGGACGACCCGCTTAAGTACTCCCCGTTACCACTTCACCCTTTCGTGCGTAGGGGAGTTCCCATGCGTGTCTCGAAAGACGACCTCGTTCCGGTGCCGCGGCCGTCCGCGGCCGTCGTCGCCGTGTGCCCGCTCGGCACCGCGTCGGCCCGGTACGTCGCCGCCGCCGCGCGGGGGGGCGGGCTGGGGGTGCTCGACCTGACCGGTGGCCCGGCCGCCGAGGAACTCGAGCTGCTGGCGGAGTGGGGGACCACGGAGTTCGGCGTCCGGCTGTCGCGGGCGGGGGCGGCGCTGCCGGTAGCGGCGTCCACGGTGCTGCTCACCGCGGATTCGCCTTGCACGGCAAGAGACTTTCCCGGACGGCGGGTGCTCGCCGAGGTCACCTCCCGCGCCGAGGCGGCCCGCGCGGTGCGCGACGGCGCCCACGGCCTGATCGCGCGCGGTCACGAGAGCGGCGGCCGAATCGGTGAACTCAGCACGTTCGTGTTGCTCCAAGCGCTGCTGGCCGACGAAGCTCTCAACGTTCCCGTCTGGGCCGCGGGCGGGATCGGCCCGGCCACCGCGGCGGCCGCGATCGCCGGCGGCGCGGCGGGCGTCGTGCTCGACACCCAGCTCGCCCTGCTGCCCGAAGCCGGCCTGCCCGCCTCGGTCGCGGTCGCGCTGATCGGCCTCGACGGCTCGGAAACCGTGGTGGCGGACGGCATCCGCGTGCTGCGCAGGCGCGGCCACGGCGACCCGGTCGAGGTCGGCCAGGACGTCTTCCTCGCCACCCGCTTTCGCGACCGCTGGAGCGGGGTCGCCGAGGCCGTGCGCGGTGTTCGCGACGCGATCACCGAGGGGCTGAGCGTCGAAACCCCGGTCCTGGGACCCGGCACCGCGGGCAGCCGCGCCTTCGGCACCGCGCTGCCCATCGCCCAAGGCCCGATGACCCGCGTCAGCGACCAGGCCGCCTTCGCGGCCGCGGTCGCCGGTGAAGGCGCGCTGCCGTTCATCGCGCTCGCGCTCTCCGGCCCGGCGCAGACCCGGGACGTCCTCGAACGCACCCGCGAAGCCGTCGGCGACGCGGCCTGGGGCGTCGGCGTGCTCGGCTTCGCCGCCGACGACGTCAAAGCCGCGCAGCTCGAGGTGATCCGCGAGGTCCGGCCGACCCACGCGATCATCGCCGGTGGCCGTCCCGCGCAGGCCGCGGCGCTGGAGGAGGTCGGCATCTCGACGTTCCTGCACGTGCCTTCGCCCGGGCTGCTCAAGCAGTTCCTCGAGGCGGGCGCGCGCAAGTTCGTCTTCGAAGGCGCCGAATGCGGCGGGCACGTCGGGCCGCGCACGAGCTTCCCCCTGTGGGAGGCGCAGCTGGGCGTGCTCGAGGACTTCGGCGCGAGCGACGTCCAGCTGCTGTTCGCGGGCGGCATCCACGACGAACGCTCGGCCGCGATGGTCTCCGCGCTCGCCGCGCCGCTGGCCGCGCGGGGCGCCGCGATCGGCGTGCTGATGGGCACCGCGTACCTGTTCACCCGCGAGGCGGTCGACGCCGGCGCGGTGCTCCCGCTGTTCCAGCGCCAGCTCCTCGAAGCCGAGCGGACCGATCTCCTGGAAACCGCGCCGGGGCACGCCACCCGCTGCGTGCGCAGCCCCTTCACCGACGAGTACCGGGCGATCAAGGCCGACCTCGCCGCTCGCGGCGTGCCCAGCCGCGAGGCGTGGGAGGAGCTGGAGAAGCTCAACGTCGGCCGGCTGCGGTTGGCGAGCAAGGGCATCGAGCGCGTCGGCGACGACCTGCTCGACGTTGCCGAGGACCGTCAGCTCGCCGAGGGCATGTTCATGGCGGGCCAGGTTTCCGTGCTGCGCTCGGAGATCACCACCATCGCCGACCTGCACACCTCCGTCGGCGAAGGCGCGAACGCGTTCCTGCGCGCCCGCGCCGCCGAACTCGGGATCGTGGCTGCCGAGACGCCCGCGCCCGAGCCGCTCGACGTCGCGATCGTCGGGATGGCCTGCATGTTCCCGCAGGCACCGGACCTGGCGTCGTTCTGGGCCAACGTCCTCGCCGGGGCCGACGCGGTCACCGAAGTCCCGGCGCAGCGCTGGGACACCTCGCTCTACTACGACCCGGACGGCCAGGGCGAGCGGACGCCGTCGCGCTGGGGCGGGTTCCTGCCGGAGATCCCGTTCGACCCGCTGACCTACGGCATCCCGCCGTCGTCGCTCTCGGCGATCGAACCCGTGCAGCTGCTGGCGTTGGAGGCCGCGCACCGCGCGCTGGCCGACGCCGGGTACGCCCAGCGCGCGTTCGACCGCTCGCGGACGTCGGTGGTGTTCGGCGCGGAGGCGGGCAGCGACCTGTCGAGCGCGATGACCCTGCGTACGGTCCTGCCGTCCTACCTCGGCGAAATCCCGCCCGCGCTGGACGAGCAGCTGCCGCGGATCACCGAGGACTCCTTCCCCGGCGTGCTGGCCAACGTCATCGCCGGGCGCATCGCGAACCGGCTCGACCTGGGTGGCGCGAACTACACCGTCGACGCCGCGTGCGCGTCCTCGCTCACCGCCGTCGACGTCGCCTGCAAGGAACTCGCCGGCGGCACCAGCGACCTCGTCCTCTGCGGCGGCGCGGATCTGCACAACGGCATCAACGACTACCTGCTCTTCGCCTCCGCGCACGCCCTTTCGCCGTCCGGGCGCTCGGCGACGTTCGACAGCGCTGCCGACGGGATCGCGCTCGGCGAAGGCGTCGCGTGCGTCGCGCTGAAGCGGCTCGCGGACGCCGAACGCGACGGCGACCGGGTCTACGCGGTGATCAAGGGCGTCGGCGCCGCGTCGGACGGCCGGGCGCTGGGCCTGACCGCGCCGCGACCGGAAGGCCAGCACAACGCGCTGACCCGCGCGTATCGCAACGCGGGTGTGTCGCCCGCGCAGGTCGGGCTCGTCGAGGCGCACGGCACCGGCACCGTGGTCGGCGACCGGACGGAGCTGGGCTCGCTGACGAAGGTGTTCACCGAGGCCGGGGCCGAGCCGGGCCGCTGCACGATCGGCTCGGTGAAGTCCCAGATCGGGCACACGAAGTGCGCGGCCGGGCTGGCCGGGCTGATCAAGACCGCGCTCGCGCTGCACACCGGGATCAAGCCGCCGACGTTGCATGTCAAGAACCCGAACCCGGCGTGGGACGCCGAGGTGAGCCCGTTCGTGTTCCAGGCGTCCGCGCAGCCGTGGGCCGCGCCGGCCGCCGAGCGAATCGCCGGGGTGAGCGCGTTCGGCTTCGGCGGGACCAACTTCCACGTCGTCCTCGGCGCCTACGCCGGGGGCCCGCCGCCCGCGCAGGTCGGCGACGAATGGCCGGCGGAGCTGTTCACCTTCGCCGGGAGCGGAGCCGAGAAGGCGGCGCGGGATCTACTCGGGCTTGTCCTTCCAGCGCCGGACGGTCAGCCTTGGCGGCTGCGTGACCTGGCGCTGAGCGCGTCCCGGCGGGCCGAGGTCGCGGTGGCGGCCGGGGGCTCGGTCCGGATCGCGATCGTGGCGTCCACTGTGGACGAACTGGCCACGTTGCTCGGCAAGGCTCTGGACGGGACGACCGTGCCGGGCGTGTTCCTGGCGGACGACCGGGAGACCGGCGACGTCGCGCTGCTGTTCCCCGGGCAGGGGAGCCAGCGGCCCGGCATGCTCGCCGAGCTGTTCGTGACCTTCCCCGAGCTGCAGCGGTACCTGCGGCTCGACCCGGCGACCGCGGACGTCGTGTTCCCGCCCGCGGTGTTCGACGACGCAGCACGTCGCGAGCAGGCCGCGCGGGTCACCGACACCCGGGTCGCGCAGCCCGCGCTCGGGATCGCCGGGCTCGCCGCGCACCGGCTGCTCACCCGCGCCGGGATCCGGCCGGCGATGCTGGCCGGGCACAGCTACGGCGAACTGACCGCGCTGACCGCGGCGGGTGCGTTCACCCCGCGCGATCTGCTGGCCTGCAGCCACGCCCGCGCGGCCGCGATCCTCGGTGCGGTGTCCGACGGCGACCCGGGCACGATGGCCGCGGTGTCCGCCCCGGCCGCCGACGTCGGCAAGGTCCTGGCCGACGCCGGGCTCGGCACGGTCGTGCTCGCCAACCACAACTCGCCCGAGCAGACGGTGATCTCCGGGCCGACCCCGGAGATCGAGACCGCGGTGGAGGCGTTGCGCGAAGCCGGGCTCGGCGCGAAGCGGATCCCGGTCGCGGCGGCGTTCCACAGCCCGCTGGTCGCCTCGGCTGGTGCTGCGTTCGGGCAGACGCTGGCCACGGTGGACGTCTTCCCGCCCGCGGTTCCGGTCTACGGCAACCGCACTGCCGGGGTGTACCCGCTGGCGGCGGACGAGATCCGCAGTGAGCTCGCCGCGCAGCTCGGGGCGCCGGTGCGGTTCGTCGAGCAGGTCGAGGCGATGTACGCCGCGGGTGCGCGGGTGTTCGTCGAGGCCGGTCCCGGCGCGGTGCTGACCAGGCAGGTCGCCGCGATCCTGGGTTCGCGGCCGCACCGGGCGGTCGCGCTGGAACGGCCGAAGTTCACCGGGCTTCCCGGGTTCCTCGCGGCGCTCGCGGAGCTGGCGATTTCCGGCGTCGCGCTCGACACGGCCTGGCTGTTCCACGGCCGGGACGCCGTCGACGCGGCCAAGACCCCGCGGCCGAAGCGTCCCGGATGGACGGTCGACGGCCACCTGCTGCGTACCGCGGACGGCGCGATCCCGGCTGCCGCCCTGCACCCCGCCCAGCGCCTCCCGGAGGTTCTCGTGCCGACACCCCAGCCCACCGGCGGTGCGGAGGCCCTGGTCGCCGACTTCCTGCGCACGAGCCGCGAAATGATCTCCGCGCAGCGGGACGTCCTGCTGGGTTATCTCGGCACCGAGGCCCTCCCGACTTACGCCCCTGTTTCGGCCCCGGTCGCCGTTGAGATGCCCGCACTTCCACGGGAAAGTGCGGGGCTGTCGGTGCTGGAGACGGTGGTCGAGGTGATCGGCGAGCGCACCGGCTACCCGGTCGACATGATCGAGCCGGACCTGGACCTGGAAGCCGACCTGAGCGTCGACTCGATCAAGCGCGCCGAGATCGCGGGCGAACTCGCGTCCCGCCTCGGCCTCACGCTGGACTCGGGCCTCGACGTCGAAGAGCTCGCGAAGGCGCGTACGGCCGCTGGGATCGCTTCGCTGATCGACGACAAGCACCCCAATGTGGCATTGGGTGCGTTGGACGCACCCAATGCCACATTGGGGTGCTCGGTGCTCGAGACCGTGATCGCGGTGATCGGGGAGCGGACCGGGTATCCGGTGGACATGATCGAGCCGGACCTCGATCTGGAAGCGGATCTGAGCGTCGACTCGATCAAGCGCGCCGAGATCGCGGGGGAGCTCGCGACCCGGCTGAACCTGAGCTTGGACGAGGGCACCGACGTCGAGGAACTGGCGAAGGCGCGTACGGCTGCCGGGATTGCCGAGCTGATCAGCGGCCCGGAAGAGGGACTCGTGAGCGTTCCGGGCGGTTCTAACCGCCCGGAACGCTCACGAGTCCCTACCGAGGCGCCGGTGATCGTCGCGCCCAAGCGGCTCGTGATGGCCGAGGTCGAACTGGCGGCGGCGGGGGAGCCGGAGGTCGCGGGGCGGAAGTTCCTGCTGCTCGGCGCCGGGCGCCTGGCTGAAGCCGTGCGGGAAAAGCTGATCGCGCGAGGGGCCGAGATCGTCGAGGGCGGCGAGGCCGACGGCGTCCTGCACCTGCCCGGTGAGGGCACCGAGCCCGCGCTGCCCGGGTTGTTCGGCCAGTTCCGCGCGGCCCTCGAGCACGGCCCCCGATGGCTGATCACCGCCGGACCCGGCGACGGCCTGCGCGGCTTCTACCGCAGCGTCTCCCGCGAGTATCCCGACACCGTGGCCCGCGTGGTCGAGCACGCGGACGCCGACGGCATCATCGCCGAACTGTCCACAGTGGACCGCGAGCCCGTCGTCATCCGCGACGGCGCGACCCGGCGAGGGCTGCGGATGACCGAGGAAGGACTCGGCCTGCTCGGCAGCACCGGCGCCGGACCGGCCGGGGACGGCGCCGCCGAAGCCGAGGCGCTGGGCCTCGACCGCGACTCCGTCGTCCTCCTGGTCGGCGGCGCGAAGGGGATCACCGCCCGCTTCGCCACGACGCTGGCCGCGGCGTCCCGCTGCCGGATCGAGCTGCTCGGCCGCACCCCGGTCCCGTCGTCCGAAGAGGAGTTTCCGGACGCCGGTGCCGCCAAGGACCTCCGCGCCGCGCTGATCGCGACCGGCCTGCGCGTCCCCGCCGAGATCGAACGCGAGGTCAGCCGGATCCTCGGCGAACGCGAGGTCCGCGGCACGCTCAAGCGCCTGGCCGACCTCGGCAGCGAGGTCCGCTACCAGTCCGTCGACATGCTCGACGCCGAAGCCGTGCACCGCGCGGTCAAGGAGATCCAGGCCGAGCACGGCCGCCTCGACGGCATCGTCTACGCCGCCGGCGTGATCGAGGACAAGCTCATCGCCGAGAAATCGCCGGACTCCTTCAGCCGCGTCTACGGCACGAAGGTCGACGGCGCCACGGCCCTGCGGGACGCGACCGCGCAGCTCCCGCGTCAACCGAAGTTCGTGGTGCTCTTCGGCAGCATCGCCGCCACCCTCGGCAACCGCGGCCAGTCCGACTACGCCGCCGCGAACGACGCCCTCGAAGCCATCGGCCGCCGCTGGGAGGCGGGACGTGCGGTGACCGTCCACTGGGGACCGTGGGCGCCGACCGGCACCAACGACGGCATGGTCACCCCCGAGCTGATGCGCGACTACGCCCGCCGCGGCATCCAGCTGATCGACCCGGAGGAGGGCACCTTCAGCCTGCTACGCGAGCTGGCCTGGGGACCGGAAGACGCAGCCGCCGTCGTCTACACCGCTTCGGGCTGGTGACGCCTGTGGCCGACCGCGTCGCGATCGTCGGAATGTCCGTGCTGCTGCCCGGCGCGCCCGACCTGGACACCTACTGGCGCAACCTCGAAAGCGGCGTCGACGCGATCACCGAGGTGCCGCCGGAGAAGTGGGACGGCACGCACTACGCGCCGGACGCCGAGCGCCGTGCCGACCGGATCTACTGCCGTCGCGGCGGGTTCGTCGAAGCCGAAGTGGACGTCACCGGGTTCGGGATCATGCCGAACTCGGTGCCCGCCACCGAACCCGACCAGCTCATCGCGCTGCGGGTCGCGGCACAGGCCGTGGCGGACGCCGGCGGCCTCGACCGGCTCCCGGCCGATCGCACCCGGGTCGGGGTCATCCTCGGCCGAGGCGGCTACCTCACGCCCGGCCTGGTCCGGCTCGACCAGCGCGTCCGCACCGCCTCGCAGCTCGTCCGGACGCTCGGAGAACTGCTGCCGGAGCTGGGTGCCGAGCGGCTCGACGAGGTGCGCCGTGCCTTCACCGACCAGCTCGGTCCGGAGGCGCCCGAGTCCGCGATCGGCCTGGTGCCGAACCTTGCCGCGTCCCGCCTGGCCAACCGTCTCGACCTCCGCGGTCCGGCGTACACAGTGGACGCCGCCTGCGCGTCCTCGCTGATCGCCGTCGACCACGCCGTGCGTGAGCTGGCGACCGGGCGCTGCGACGTCGTCCTCGCCGGCGGCGTGCACCACTGCCACGACATCACGTTCTGGAGCGTGTTCAACCAGCTCGGCGCGCTCTCGCCGTCCGAGCGGATCCGGCCGTTCCACCGCGACGCCGACGGCGTGCTGATCGGCGAGGGCACCGGCGTGGTCGTGCTCAAGCGCCTCGCCGACGCCGAGCGCGACGGCGACCGCGTGTACGCCGTGATCACCGGTACCGGGGTCGCCAGCGACGGCCGCACGGCGAGCCTCGCCAACCCCGACTCCGGCGGCCAGGTCCGCGCGGTTCGCCAGGCTTGGGCCGCGGCGGGGCTCGACCCCGCCGACGCCGATTCGCTGGGACTGCTGGAAGCGCACGGCACCGCGACGCCCGCCGGGGACGCGGCCGAACTCGCCACCCTCGCGGAAGTCTTTGGCACGCAAGGAAACGCCGTGATCGGCTCGGTCAAGTCGATGATCGGGCACACCATGCCCGCCGCCGGGGTCGCCGGGCTGGTCAAGGCCGCACTGGCCGTGCACCACGGCGTTCTCCCGCCGACGCTGCACTGCGACGACCCGCACCCGGCGCTGGCGAAGACCCGGTTCTCCACTTTGGACACCGCGCGGCCGTGGGATTCGCCCGTGCGGCGGGCCGGGGTGAACGCGTTCGGGTTCGGTGGCATCAATGCTCACGTCGTCCTCGAACAGGCGCCGGTCCGCACGACCCCGATCGTCGTGCACGAGGCCGAGCGGGTGCTGCGGCTGGCGACGCGGTCCATTGAGGACCTGCGGGAGATTCTGTCCACATCGGACTCCGGAGTGCTCGCCGCCGAGTCGGGTGAAGGACCGGTGCGGCTCGGGATCGTCGAGCCGAACGAGAAACGCCTGGCGCTGGCCCGGAAGGTGGTGGGCCGCGGAAAGCCGTGGCGCGGCCGCAACGACGTCTGGTTCACCGACCAGCCGTTGCTCGGCCCCGGCGGCGGGAAGCTCGCGTTCGTCTTCCCCGGTCTGGAATCGGAGCTGGCGCCCAACTGCGCGGACGTCGCCCGGCACTTCGGCCTGCCGTGGCAGCACGCGGACGTGACGATCGGGGACGTCGGCCGCCAGGGCGCCGCGGTCTTCGAGCTGGGCAGGCTCCTCAACGGCGCGCTCGGCAAGCTCGGCGTCACGCCGGACGCCCTGGCCGGCCACAGCCTCGGCGAGTGGACCGCGATGGCCGCGGGCGGGCTGCACGCCGCCGAGGAGGTCGACGCCTTCCTCGCCGGCTTCGATCCGGACGCCTTGGTCGTGCCGGGTCTGGCTTTCGCCGCGATCGGCGCGCCCGCCCCGCACGTGCTCGCCGAGCTGGGTGGGCGCCAGGATGTCGTGCTGTCCCACGACAACTCGCCCAACCAGGCGATGATCTGCGGGCCTGCGGCCGACATCGACGACCTCGTCCGCTGCTTCCGCGAGGCCGGGGTGGTGGCGCGGGTGCTGCCGTTCAAGTCCGGCTTCCACACCCCGATGCTCGAGCCCTACCTCGGCCCGATCCGCGACGCCGCAGCGCGCTTCGAGCTGCACCCGGCGAAACTCCCGGTCTGGTCGGCCACCACCGTCTCGCCGTATCCGGCCGAACCCGCCGAGATCCACGACCTGTTCCTCCGGCACCTGCTGGAGCCGGTGCGGTTCCGCCCGATGGTCCAGGCCATGCACGCCGCCGGGTTCCGCGCGTTCATCCAGCTCGGCGCCGGGCAGCTCGGCTCGCTGATCGGTGACACCCTGCACGGCACCGAGCACCTGGTCGTCGCGGCGCACTCCGCGCACCGGCCCGGGCTCGCACAGCTGCGCCGGGTGGCGACGGCGTTGTGGGCCGACGGCCTGGCCGTCGACCTCACCGCACTGCCCGGCGAAAAGCGCGCCACGGTAAGGAAAGCGGTGAAGCTCGACCTCGGCGGGCGGCTGATCTCGCTCGACGAGGCGACCCGTGCGCACGTCGGCGCCGGGCTTTCGGTGCCGGGCAAGGGCTTGGAGGGCCTGGCCGGTCGCGGTCCGCTGGCCGCGGAGTTCGCCGCGCTGCTCAAGGACACCGCGGCGCTGGCCTCGGACGTCCTGGCCGCGCCGTCCCGACGTCGGCTGCCTCCGCCGAAGGAACTCCACAGCACCCTGACCGTCTCGATCGAGACCATGCCGTACCTGCTCGACCACTGCTTCTTCAAGATGCCGCCGCAGGCCCAGCCCGCCGACCGCTGGCCGGTCGTCCCGGCGACCACGGTCATCGACCACCTGATGGGCTTCGCCGAGCAGGCCGCGCCCGGCCGCCGCGCGGTCGCGGTGCACGACGTCCGGCTCAACCAGTGGATCACCGCGATCCCGTCGATCAGCGTCCCGGTCCGGGTCGTTCCCCAGAGCCCGGACCGCGTGCGCGCGTCGCTCGGCACGTACTCGCAGGCCGTGGTGGAGCTGGCGCCCGCGTACCCGCCGCCGGTGGCGCCGTGGCGGCTGGGCCCGGGGGAGCAGCCCGCGCACACTGCGGCCCAGCTCTACGACGACCGCTGGATGTTCCACGGCCCGCGGTTCCAGGGCGTCACCGAGCTGTCCGACATCGGCGAGCGCCACGTCCGGGCGGTGCTGACCACGCCGGCGGCGCCCGGGGCGCTGCTCGACAACGTCGGCCAGGTGCTCGGCTACTGGATCATGGCGCGGCTGCCCGAGCGCACCACGGTGTTCCCGGTCGGGATGCGCGAGATCCGGTTCCACGGCCCGCATCCGGCGCCGGGGGAGCGGCTGGAGTGCCTGGTGAAGATCACCGCGCTGACCGGCGAGTACCTCGACGCCGACATGCAGCTCGTCCACAATGGAGGGGTCTGGGCACAGTTCTCCGGCTGGCGCGACCGCCGTTTCGACAGCAACCCCGAGATCCGCCAGGCCGACCGGACGCCGGAGCGGTCGACGCTGTCGAAGCCGCGGGACGGCTGGGTGCTGGTCCACGAGGAGTGGCCCGACCTGGCCACCCGCGAGCTGATCATGCGCAACTACCTGGTCGGCGGCGACCGCGACGCCTACGACCGGCACCCGCCGCGAGGACGTCGCCAGTGGCTGCTCGGCCGGGTCGCGGCGAAGGACGCGGTGCGCCATTTCCTGTGGGGACAAGGGGAAGGCGAGATGTTCCCGGCCGAGCTGCGCATCGGCAACGACGGCGGCGGGCGCCCGTTCGCCGAAGGCGCGTACGGGCGTGAGCTGCCCGAACTCACGGTTTCCCTGGCCCACCGGGCCGAGGTCGGCGTCGCGATCGCGCGGTCCGGGCCGTGCGGTATCGACGTCGAGGAGGTCGCGCCGCGTTCCGCGTCCACTGTGGACGCCGCGTTCGGGCCTGCCGAGCGGGCGTTGTTCGAGGCTCAGGGCGAGCCGGACCGGTCGTTCGCCCGGTTCTGGACCGCGAAGGAGGCCGTGGCGAAGCTGCTGCGGACGGGGTTGCGCGGCGAACCGCGCGACTTCGAGGTCGTCGCCGTGTCACCGGAAGAGCTGACCGTGCGTGCCGGCGGGCGGGCGCATCGCGTCCGCTGCGCCGATGTTACCAACCTGCCCGGGCTGCCCCCGCGCGAGTACGTCGTGGCCTGGACGGAAGAAGAGAAGGAGACTGGGAAATGAGCATCGAGACCACGGCCGCGAGCGAGGTCACCGTCTTCGCGGACCTCAGCGCGATGCTGCGCGTGCTGCTCGACGAGTACGGCTTGGATGACGCCGAGATCACCATGGACACGACGTTCCACGACGACCTCGAGCTGGAGAGCGTCGACCTGGTGGCGCTGTCCGGGCAGCTACGCGAGCATTACGGCGAGCGCGTCAAATTCGCCACCTTCATCGCCGAGCGCGACCTCGAGGAGATCATCGCGCTGACCGTCGGCGAGCTCGTCCGCTACATCGTGGCCTCCCTGCGGGACGATTCATGAGCCGCGTGCGCGCGGGCGACCTGGACGTGCACGTCCAGCGGCTCACGCCCACCGTGCCGGACGACGACGCGCCGATCGTCGTGTGCATCCACGGGCTGCTCACCGACAGTCTCGCCAGCTACTACTTCACCCTCGGCCCGGCGTTCGCCGAGCGCGGCCTGGACGTGCTGATGTACGACCTGCGCGGGCACGGCCGGACCACCCGCCCGGCCACCGGGTACCAGCTGGAGCAGTTCGTCTACGACCTGGTCGCGCTGCTCGACGCGCTCGACGTGACGCGGCCGGTACACCTGATCGGCAACTCGTTCGGCGGGTCGATCGCCTACGGGCTCGCGGCGGCGCGCCCCGAGCGTGTCGCCAGCGTGATCGCGATCGAGGCCGAGCCGCCCACGCCCGAGTGGATCCAGCACATGGCCGACGGGCTGGCAGACGCGAAGACCCGGCTGGCGATCGACGACGTCATCGGCTGGATCAAGGAGAACCACGGCGCGCACATCGCTCGGCTGTCCAAGAACGCGAGCAAGATCCTGCAGGTCACCTCGATGGCCGAGGACATCCCGCGCAGCGCCACGATCGACCCGGATCTCTCCTCGGTGCGGTGCCCGGTGTTCGCGGTCTTCGGCGGTGATTCCTGGCTGTCCGCGCAGGTCTCGCACTTCCACCGGGTGCTTGAGCACTGCCGCACGGTGGTGCTGCCCGACCAGGGCCATTCGGTGCTGGTGGAGCGGACCGCGGAGACCATCGAGCTGATCCTCGAGTGGGTGCGGGAGACGTCTCCGGCACCGGCGCGGGTGCGGTAGTGGCCCGGTTCCTCTTCGTCGTGCCGCCGCTGGTCGGGCACGTCAATCCGGCCACCGGTGTGGCCGCCGAGCTGATCGCGCGCGGGCACGAGGTGGCCTGGGCCGGGCACGAGGAGCTGATCCACCGGCTCGCCGGGCCGGACGCCGTGGTCTACGGCTGCGCGCTGCCTTCGCGCGGCATGGTGCGTCCGCCGGAGCTGAAAGGCCCGGCGGCGCTGCAATTTCTCTGGGAGGAGTTCCTGATCCCGCTGGCCGACGCGGCCGCACCCGGCGTGCACGCGGCCATCGACGAGTTCGCCCCGCACGTGATCGTCGCCGACCAGCAGGCACTGGCGGGCGGGCTGATCGCCGAGTCGCGGGGGCTGCCGTGGGTCACCTCCGCGACGACGTCGGCGGAGCTCATCGATCCCTTGGCGGGCATGCCGAAGGTGGCGTCGTGGGTGGATGCGCTGGTCGCGGGGTTGCGCCTGCGGATCGCGTTCGGGCGCGGCACCGCGGACCCGCGGTTCTCCCCGCGAGGCGTGCTGGCGTTCACGACGCGGGAGCTGCTCGGCCCGGTCGCGCTGCCGCCGTCGGTGTGGCTGGTAGGTCCGTCCATCACCGCGCGTCCGTCCACAGGGGACTTTCCGTGGGAGTGGCTGGATCCGCTTTCCCAGACCGTGCTGGTGTCGCTGGGCACGGCGAACACCGAAGCGGGCGCGGGTTTCCTGGCGACGGCGGCGTCGGCGTTCGAGCGTCTGGACGCGCGCGCGGTGATCGTCGACCCGGGTGGAGTCCTGGGTCCGGTGGCTCCGAACGTGCTGGTGTGCCGGGAAGTGCCGCAGCTGCCGCTGCTCGCGCGGGTCGACGCGGTGCTCTGCCACGCCGGGCACAACACGGTGTGCGAGGCGCTCTGGCACGGCGTCCCGCTGGTGGTGGCGCCGATCCGCGACGACCAGCCGATCGTGGCGGCCCAGGTCGTCGACGCCGGCGCGGGCGTGCGGGTGCGGTTCGGGCGCGCGGACGCGGACCGGATCGCGGACGCGGTTTCGACGGTGCTGAGCGAGCCCGGGTATCGGCGGGCGGCGGAGTCGGTGGGGGCGTCGTTCCGGACGGCCGGGGGGAGTCTGGTCGCGGCGACGAGGCTGGAACAGCTGGCGTTGGAAAGCCTGGCGCGGTTGTCGTAGCGCGAGGTCTGGACCAACGCGGGACACTGGGGTCATGGGCATCTTGGACGGTAAGGCGGTCGTGGTCACCGGCGCCGGACGCGGGCTCGGTGCCGCGTTCGCCCGGCATGCGGCCGAGGCGGGAGCGGCGGTCGTGGTCAACGACGTCGACGCGGATCCGGCGCACGAGACGGCGGCAGCGATCGGGGACGCGGCGGTGGCGAGCGTCGGCTCCGTGGCCGATGCGGCGTACGCGCATTCGCTCATCGCGACCTGCGTCGAGCATTTCGGCGCTGTCGACGGCTTGGTGAACAACGCGGCGATCTGGTACCGGGCGAAGCCGTGGGAGGACCACGACGCCCAGGTGAGCCGGGACCTCGTCGAGACCAACGTGCTCGGCACGCTCTACTGCGGGACGGCGGCGGCCGCGGCGATGCGCGGGCGGGGTGGGGTCATCCTCAACGTGACGTCCGGGTCGATGGTCGGCCAGGGGGCGGCGGCCGCGTACTCGGCGTCGAAGGGCGCGGTCGCGTCGATGGTCTACTCGTGGGCGCACGACCTGGCCGCAGATGGCATCCGCGTCAACGGCATCTGCCCGATCGCGGCGACCCGGATGATGGCGGCCAACCCGCACGGGGACCCCACGGCGCCCGCGCCTTCGTCGGTGGCGCCGCTGGTGACGTACCTGTTGAGCGACCTGTCGGAGGGGGTGACCGGGCAGGTGCTGCGGCTGGCCTACGGGCACCTGCACGTGGTGCGGCAGCCGGCGATCGTGCGGCCGGTGCTGCACCAGGAGTCGTGGACACCGGAGGAGATCGCTGCGGCCATCTCGGGCGAGCTGGCGGACTCGCTCGAGCCGCCGGCCTCGGTGCGCTGGGTGCTGTAGGGCAAGGACTCGTGAGCGTTCCGGGCGGTTAGAACCGCCCGGAACGCTCACGAGTCCTGGAGCTGAGCCACCGGATCGGGTGGCTATCCACAGTGGACCGTCCGCATTACGTTGAGGCGATGACGGCTACCGCTGAGCTCGCCCGCGACGAGCCGGCTCCCGCGGCCTTGAGCCGCGGCAAGGTCAACGCCGTGTTCGGCGCCGTGCTGCTCGGCATGCTGCTGGCCGCACTCGACCAGACCATCGTCGGCACCGCGCTGCCCACCATCGTCGGGGACCTCGGCGGCGCCGGGCATCTGTCCTGGGTGGTCACCGCGTACCTGCTGGCCGAGACGATCATGACCGTGGTCGTCGGCAAACTCGGCGACCTGTTCGGCCGCAAGCTGATGTTCCAGCTGTCGGTGATCGTGTTCGCGATCGGCTCGTTCGCGGCCGGGTTCGCCGACAGCATGGTCTGGCTGATCGCCGCGCGCGCGGTGCAGGGCCTCGGCGGCGGCGGGCTGATGGTCACCTCCACCGCGCTCATCGCCGACGTCGTGCCGCTGCGCGAGCGCGGCAAGTACCAGGGCATGCTCGGCTCGGTCTTCGGCGTGGTCACCGTCGCGGGCCCGATGCTCGGCGGCTTCTTCGTCGACCACCTGTCGTGGCGGTGGGCGTTCTACGTCAACATCCCGCTGGTCGTGATCGTGCTGATCGTCGCGTCGGCGGCGATGCCGAACGCCCGCGCGACGGTCAAGCCGGTCGTCGACTACCTCGGCATCCTGCTGATCGGCCTCGCCGCCACCGGCTTGACGCTGGTCACCAGCTGGGGCGGCACGCAGTACGCCTGGGGCTCGCCGACGATCATCGGGATGGCCATCGGCTCGCTCGTGCTCCTCGGCGCCTTCGTCGCGGTCGAGCTGAGGGCGAAGGAACCGATGCTGCCGATGCGGCTGTTCCGCAACCCCGTCTTCACCGTCGCCGGGATCATGAGTTTCGTCGTCGGCTTCGCGATGCTCGGCGCGCTGTCCTATCTGCCCACGTACATGCAGTACGTCCAGGGCACGTCCGCGACGACGTCCGGCGTGCGGTTGCTCCCGATGGTGCTCGCCCTGCTGGTCGCCTCGATCGCCGCGGGCAACGCGGTGAGCAAGACCGGGCGGTACAAGATCTTCCCGCTCACCGGCGCGATCGGCATGACGCTCGGGCTCTACCTGCTGTCCAGACTGGACTCCGACACCGGGTTCTGGGAGGCGTCCGCCTACATGGCCGTGCTCGGCCTTGGCATCGGGCTCGGCATGCAGGTGCTCACGATCGCCGTGCAGAACACCGTCGACTACGCCGACCTCGGCGTCGCCACCTCCGGCGTGACGTTCCTGCGTTCGATCGGCAGCTCTTTCGGCGCGGCGATCTTCGGCACGGTCTACGCGAACCAGCTGGCGCCGAACATGGCTGAGGCGCTGCGCGAACATCCGCTTCCCGCCGGCGTCGACCCACGGGTGATCCAGGTGCCCGCGGCGCTGCACGCTCTCCCCGAAGCAGTGAGGGCGCCGATCATCGACGCTTACAGCCAGTCGCTGCACATCGTGTTCCTCGCCGCCGCGCCGGTCGGGCTGGTCGCGTTGCTGTTGTCGTTCTTCCTCAAGGAGGTCCCGCTGCGCGACACCTCCCGCGCCGCCGCCTCGGACCTCGGCGAGGGCTTCGGCATGCCGGAAGCGCGCGACGACGACCGTGAGCTGGAGCGCGCGGTCGCCACCTTGTTCTTCCGGGAACGGCGCAAGGTCGCCCCGGCCATCATCGAGCGTTCCGGCGCCGAGCTCGACCACGGCGGGTTGTGGTGCCTGCTGCAGGTCCACCTGCGGGAACGCCGCGGCGAGCCGGCCACCCTCGACGCCATCGGCAGCCACTTCCACGTCCCGCCGCAGGTCCTGGAACCGGCGTTCAACCGGCTCGAACTGCTCGGCTACCTGCGTTACGCGAACGGCTGGCTGCTGACCGACGCCGGTCGAGAGGAGTTCGGGAAGCTCGCGCAGGCATGGAAGGACTGGCTGGCCGAGCGGCTCTCGGACTGGGGCGGCGACCGCGCCCAGCTCGACGCGGCCATCGGCCGGGTCGCGAGCCGCCTGCTCGACCAGACCGCCGAAGCCCGCACTTACGGACGGCACGCGCTGACCTGATCTGGCGTAAGTTGCCACCATGGCGAAGGAAGCGGTGGAGCTGGAGGTCGGGCACCGGACGGTGCGGATCTCGAATCCCGACCGGATCTACTTCCCGGCCCGCGGCGAGACCAAGCTGGACCTGGTCAACTACTACCTCGCGGTGGGCGACGGGATCGTCCGCGCGCTGCGGGAACGGCCCTGCATGCTGCACCGCTACCCGACCGGCGTGGCGGGGGAGAAGGTGCACCAGAAGCGCGTCCCGCACGGCGCGCCGCCGTGGCTCAACACCGTCCGCGTGGACTTCCCGCGCTACGGCCGCCACGCCTACGAGCTCAGCGTCACCGAGCTGGCGCAGGTGATCTGGGCGGTGCAGATGTCCACTGTGGAGTTCCACCCGTGGAACTCGCGCGCCGCGGACACCGAGAAGCCCGACGAGTGGCGCATCGACCTCGATCCCATGCCGGACTGCGGGTTCGACACCGTCCGCCGCGTCGCCCACGTCGCGCACGAGGTCCTCGACGAGCTCGGCGCGGTCGGCTGGCCGAAGACCTCCGGCGGGCGCGGGATGCACATCTACGTCCGGATCGAGCCGCGCTGGGGCTTCCGCGACGTCCGTCGCGCCGCGCTGGCCTTCGCGCGCGAGGTCGAGCGCCGCGCGCCAGACGACGTCACGACGACGTGGTGGCGCAAGGACCGCGACCCGGCGATGTTGTTTGTCGACTACAACCAGAACGCCCGCGACCACACGATCGCCAGCGCGTATTCGGTCCGCGGCAACGCGATCGGGACGGTCTCGACGCCGATCCGCTGGGACGAGATCGACGACGTCGAGCCCAATGACTTCACCATCGCGACGGTGCCGGACCGCTTCGCGAAGCTGGGCGATCTCCACGACGGCATCGACGACGCGGTGTTCTCGATCGAGCAGCTCCTGGAGTGGGCCGATCGCGACGGCGAGGAACCCCCGGAACCCGAGTAGAAATCCGTATCTCGCGTGATTGAGGCCGTAACTCATGTGATTGGAGGCGTATCTCGCGAGTTACGGCTCCAATCACGCGAGATACGCCTTCAATCACGCGAGTTACGGCCGGAGTGTCGTCGCGAAGTCGATCAGGCCGGCCCGGTCGGGGCGTTGGACCTTCGCCATCAGGCTCGACACGTGCTTTTCCACCGTGCGCGGCGAGATGTGCAGGCGCGCGGCGATGTCCTTGTTGCCGCGGCGTTCGGCGAGCAGCAGGAGGACGTCGTACTCGCGCACGGTCACCCCGGCCGCGCGCAGGTCGTTCGGGACGCGGTCCAGGCCGGTCCGGCGCTGCTGGACGGGGGCGCCGATGCGGCGCAGCAGGCCGCGGCACGCGCCGGCCACCGCGGGGATTTCGGTGGTGTGGAAGTACTCCTCGGCCTGCTTGAGCCAGGACACCGGGTCGCCCCAGCCGTCCGCGGCCGCGTGCTCGGCGACCAGCCGCAGGCCCAGGTGCCGCGCGACCGGGTACAGCTCGGCCGCTTCCAGTGCCTCCGCCGCGGCCAGGGATGCCTCCGCGACCTTGCCCAGACGTCCCAGCCGGACGGCCTCGGCCCATCGCTCGAACTGGCGGTTCCAGCGCAGCCCGCTCACCGCCGAGCGCGGCGCCGGCGGCTTCCCGGCCAGCTCGTCGAAAAGCAGCGCCAGCCCGTGCTGGCCGGCCAGGTGGAAGCGGCTGGGCCGGCGTTCCTCCAGCGCCGAGATCTGGGCCAGCTCGCTGAGGGCGCGGTCGTGATCCTCCTCCAGCAGCGAGCAGAAC
Organism: uncultured Actinomycetota bacterium; assembly: GCA_963762765.1. Classification (GTDB taxonomy): domain Bacteria; phylum Actinomycetota; class Actinomycetes; order Mycobacteriales; family Pseudonocardiaceae; genus Amycolatopsis. The sequence goes on along the minus strand of CAVXMR010000057.1, from coordinate 133,460 downwards.
ACCTGGGCCAGCCCGATGCTGAGGATGTTCTCCTGCGCGGTCTCCCCGCCCGCCGCGCGGAAGTCGTCGAGCGCTGCCTGGAGCCCGGCCCGGTCCGCCCGGTGCGCCGCGATCGCCGCCCGCACCAGCAGCGCGTACTGCACCAGCGCGGTCAGCCGCAGCCGGGTCAGGGCCGGCTGGTTCTGATCGATCAGCTCGATGGCTTCGGCGTAGTCGGCGCGCATCACCGCGTGCATCGCGCGGACGACGTCGACCGCGGCGGTGAGCGTGATCGCCCCGGCGCGTTCGGCTTCGGCGCGCGCCAGCAACTGCGTGTGCTCGTCGCCGGTGGCGAGCATCCGCGGCCCCGCGAGCCGGACCAGCACCTGGATCCGCAGGTGGTGCAGGCCGTTCTCCTCGGCGATCAGGCGAGCCCGCTGGAGGTAGCCGTCGGCCTCGGCGAGGTCGCGCTGGATCGCCACCATGCCGAGCACCTGCAACGCCTGGCAGGCCACATAGGGCGGCCCGGATCGCTCGGCGACGGCCACCGCGCGGCGGGCGAGCTCCTCGGCTCGCCGGGTGTTGTCCAGGCCCGGGACGTCCAGGCGCAGGTTCGCCTCGACCGCGTCGATGGCCGCGCCGAGGTCCTCCGGGATCGACGCGCCGAGCGGCGCGCGGGCGCGCTCGATCAGGTCGGCGCATTCCTTGTGCCGCCCGGCGAGGTAGGCCGCCCAGGCCAGCTGCCGGTTCAGCCGGCAGGCCTGCTCGAGGGTGCCGATCAGGGCGAACTGCTCGGACACCTCGACCGCGCGGTCGAACTGCCCGGTCTGGGCCAGCGCGTGCAGCAGTTTCTCCAGTGCCGCGGCGCGTTCGACCGGCGCGGTGTCGCCGAGCAGTTCCAGCGCGGTCCGCAGCAGGGAGACGGCGGATTCCGCGGCGCCCGCGTCGAGGGCCCGGCCGCCGGCCTCGGTGAACAGCGCGGCCGCGCCCGCGTGATCCAGCGCCGTCCGCCGCAACGACGCGACCAGCGCGCACAATTCTCCCGGCAGGCCGGGGTATTCGGCCTCCATCGCCGCCGCGGCGGCCCGGGCGAGGCCGGCGCGGCGGGCCGGGACGAGCCGCGCCAACAGCGCTTCGGTGGTGAGCGGATGGCGGAAGGCGTACCAGCCGGGCGTCGTCTCGTCGGTGGTGACCAGGTGCGCGGCGACGCTCGCGCTGAGGTGGTTGTGCAGCGTCCGGTCGTCCATCCCGGTGACGGTCTGGACTACCGACAGCGGGAACCGGCTGCCCAGCACCGCGGCCACCGACAGCAGCGTCTCGCCGTCCGGCCCGAGCTGGTCGGCGCGGGCGCCGATGCTGTTCACCAGCGCCGCCGGGACGTGCGCGCGGAGCTCGCCGACGGTCCGCCAGCCGTCCTTGCCCCCGACCAGAACGCCGTCGCCGACCATGCCGTGAAGGAGCTCTTCGGCGACGAACGGGATGCCCGCGCTGTTACGCCACAACAGGTCCACCGCGGGCTCGGGCAGCTGCCCGGGCTCGGTCTCGAGGCAGGCCGCGGCGAGGGCCCGGGTGTCGGCGAGGTCGAGCGGGGTCAGCTCCAGCAGGGTGCAGCTCTGGCGCTGCGCGGCGGCGGTGGCCAGCCGGAGCCCGTCGGACGGGTCGTCGCGCAGGGTCCCGATGAGCAGGGTGTTGCTGGCGGAGACGTTGTCCACCAGGTATTCGAGGATGAACAGCGTCTCGGCGTCGGCGTCCTGGAGATCGTCGAGCACGACCAGGCAGCCGCGGCCACGGCCGGTAACGGCCAGCAGCCGGTAGACGGCCTCGGCGAGCACCATCAGGGAAACGTTGTCGTGCAGGCGGTCTTCGCGCCGCCAGTCCGGCACCAGCTGGCCCAGCGCGGGGAGGAACGGGCCGAGTTCGGGCGCCTCCGGCGGGCCGCCGCCGCGGAACTGGGACAGCAGTGCCTGGGTGAGCGGGCGGAACGGCACCATCGGGCCGATCGAGCTGGCGCGCCCGCGCAGGACCGGCATGTCTCTCGCGACCGCGCGGGCGGCGGCCTCGATGGCCAGCCGCGATTTCCCGATCCCGCCTTCGCCGGTGAGGAAGAGCGCGCCGCCGTGGCCGCCGGCAGCCGAGCCGAGTGCGGCGGCGATCGCGTCGAGTTCGGTCTCCCGGCCGACCACCCGCGAGGATCTGAGCACCACGCTCGAAGACTACAGCGAGTGGCGCCGGAGTGATCACAGCGCGGCGGGGCGGGCCTGTGCGATGGCCCGCCCCGCCGGTGCTGCGCTCAGAAACCGATGATCAGGCCCTTGGTGAACACCGACGGGTCGCCTTCGGTGGTGGTGTCGATCCGCAGGCCAGCCTGGCGGCCGGCGAGCGCGTGGTTGCGCTTGCCGATCCGCGAGGGCTGGGGCAGCGTGACTTCGCCGACCGCGTCGTCCACGGACAGCTTTTCCTCGTTGTACATGTGTTTCCTCCCCTTGTTTTCCTGCTACGCCCGCCCGGTGGTCCGGTCCACCTCACGGACGCTTCGGCCGCAGCAGCAGCGCGGAGGGGACCCGTTCGGCGAATCCCAGCCGCAGCAGCACGTGGCCGATGCCGGCCAAGCCGGACAACAGCCCCGGTGCGGGGACCGCTCCCGGGGTCCCGCACCGCGCGCCTTGACGGTCGAGCGCGGCCAGCAGCCTGCCCGTCCGGTGCCGCAGCGCCGAAGCGGCGTCAGTGTGCCCGGCTTCGGCCAGCAGGCACAAGGTTTCGGCGATCCCGGCCTCGCCGTGGCACAGGCTGAGATCCTTCAGCGGTGCCCGCCCGGCCAGCGTGGAGATCGTCTTCGCGACAGCGTCGGCGCTGGTCGGGACCTCGGCTTCGGCCAGCAACGTCCCCGCGAGGCCGCCGCACCAGCCGTGGTCGTCGCCCGAAAGGGCAGCATGATCCGCCCCAAGGGGTGCCCTCCCGGCCGTCCCGGACCCGGCCGAGGCGAGCGCCCAGCGCACTCCGGCCTCACCCCGCGCGAAGCCCTCTTCGCTGGTCAGGGCGTGATCGAGCAGGCGCTCGGCGTAGCGGTCGGCGAGCAGCGCGGCGGCGTCGAGCCCGGTTTCGGCGTGGACCGCGCGCATGGCGGTGAGCCCGCCCGCCAGCCCGGTCGTGAACTGCGGCGGTCCGCTGGACGGCATGACGGCGACGGCCTGTTCGACGAGACCCTCCGGGATGCCGTCGTCGAGCAGGCCGCTCAGCCGGGACACCGCATAGGCGACGCCGCCGAGCCCGAGTGGCCCGCCGCAGCCCGCGGCTTCGGCGAGTTCGGGGTCGTCGGCCAGCTTCGCGAGCAACGCCGGCAGCGGGCGGACCGCGCGCACGGCGAGGTCGTGGTAGCGCGCGATCCCGGTGAGGCGCGCCAGTTCGGCGAGGAACAGCGCGACCCCGGTGTAGCCCTCGCCGAGTCCGGCGCCCATCGGCAGCACCGTCCAGTAGCGCTCGTCGAAGCGCTCCACGCCGAGCCAGTTGGTCCGGCCGCCGCGGGTGAACGCGCCGGCGAGCAGCTGGTCGGCGATGCCGCAGGCGGCGACCAGCAGGCGCGCGCCGTCCGGCTCCTGGCTGGGCTGAGCGTCGTCGTCCGTGCCGGTGCTGTGGTGCGCGCCGTCGGCGCCCGCGGTGGCCAGCGCCGCGGTGATGAGCCATTCCTGATCGCGCTGGTCGACCGCGGTCATCGCGGCGATCTTGCCGAGCACCGCCTCCAGCGAAGGGCGAGTGAGGACGTCGTCGTGGCGGCGCCCTCGGCTGTCCCACACCGCCGCCGAGCCGGGGCGCGAGGTGAACAGCGGGATGTCGCCCTGCCAGAGATCGGCCCGCTCGGCGGCGATGAGCCGCTGCCGGGCCGGGTCGCCCTCGGCGTCGGATTCGAGCAGGTCGAACGCCGCGTCGCGGGCGGTGGCGTCGCGCAGCAGGCTGGGATGGGTGGTCTCGTCGAGGAGCCTGCCGTAGAAGCTCGTCGCCCGGACCACGACCCGGGTCTCGTCGCCCGCGGCTCGGCGTAGCAGCGCGGCCAGCTCCTCCCGGCCCGCGGCGATCGCGTCGTAGCCCGCGCGGAAACCGCCGAGCAGCGCGGCGGCGTGCTCGGCTGGGTCGATCTCGCGTCCGACGAGGCTCGGCAGGTTGAGCGCGCTTTCGAGTACACCCGGGACCCGGACCAGCCGCATCCGGTCGGTGCCGGGGGCGGCCCAGTCGACCCGGTCGTCGGGCAGCCGCCCGCCGCGCCCGCCGAGCCCGGAGATGTCGAGCGCGGCTTGCTCGCCGAGCATCAGCCGGGGCAGCAGCAGGGTGCGCTGGACGGACGTCGCCAGGACTTCGGCCGCCGGGTCGTCGTGGACCGCGCCGCGCAGCGTGGGGTGGAAGAGCGTTTCGAGGTCGACCAGCACCGGGTGCTCGCCGTGGGCGATGAGGTTCTCGTAGTGCACGTCGGTGCCGTCGAGCGCGTGGACCAGGGCCAGCAGGACGCCCTGGCGGCGGTAGAAGCGGTCGACCTCGCCGAGGTCCGCGCAGGGGGCGCGGTCGATGAACTCCAGCCAGCCGTAGCCGGGCCGGACCAGGGCGTCGACCGTGCTCAGCTCGAGGCCGGGCAGCCGGGCGTTGAGCCAGCGGACGATCTCGGTGAACCGGGCGTGCAGGTCGAGCGGCCGCGGTTTGTAGACCAGCTTGCGGCCGCCGGAGAACTCCAGCAGCCGCACCGACCGGCCGCGCGCGTGCGCGTCCCCGGCGCCACCGCTGATCGCGGTGAGGTCGCCGAGCTCGCCGAACCGGTCCGCGAGCGCGGCGACGTCGTCGCTGAGCCGCTGCATCAGCTCCACGGACGTCTCGACGGTGTACAGGCAGGCCTGGCCGGTGAGCCGCGCGAGCACCGGGTAGGTGGTGAAGAGGCGGGCGAGTCCGTCGCTGGTGCCGGTCTGGCGGACGAAGTCGGTGAAGCGTTCTTCGGGCGTCGTGCCCTGGAGCGTGCCGGCTTCGCGGGCGCGGTTCAGTTCGAGCACCAGCGTCCGGACCCCCAGTCCGGCCAGCCGGGCCCCCAGATCCCGGGTGATCCCCTCGGTCACCCGGGAGAACCGGATGCCGGGCAGGCCCCCTGCAGCCTGCCCGACGCGCTCCCTCGCACACATGATCAACGGGCGGAAGACCGACGCCAGTGCCTCGCGCCAGCCCGAAGGCGGCTCGGCGGTGCTCGCGTGGCTCAGCGCCGCTTCGGTGAACTCGGCCCAGGCGGGCCGGATCCTCTGCGCGACGGCCGGGCCGCCGCCTTCGTCGTTCGTCCGGCCGGGGACCCACCACGCCGAGGTCAAGGCGATGCGGGGCCGCTCGGTGATCACCAGGGACATCCTGCCAGCGTCGAGCGCCGGGGACATGGGGGCTGAGCGCGTATTTTCTCCTCGCGGCTGGTGGCCGGGGGTGACGCGGAAGTGTCCGGCCCCGGGTGTCGTACCGGGTGGAGCGCCCGATCGCCCAAAGGTATGGCGGCGACAGAATTTGGGGAAACCGCACCCATGTGCGCGCGGGACCTGAGGGGCACAGTGGTGATCGTGACCGCTGGGGGGCGTTCCGACCGCAGGGGGCGAACAGCGCCATGACCAGTTTCCGCTACACCGAGACGATCCGCCGGCTCCCGGCCCGGCCCGTGCCGGGCGGCCGTCCGCTCAAGATCGTGCTGTCCGGGCTGCCGTGCGACACGCACGCCTGGAACCTCGTGGCCGTGCAGGTGATCCTCGAGGCGATGGGACACCGGGTGGTCAACCTCGGCGCACGGGTTCCGGTCCGGCGGGTGCTCGAGGCGTGCCGCCGCGAGCGCCCGGACTGCCTGGTGCTGTCCACAGTGGATGGTCGCGGCGGGGCGGACGGCGCCCGGCTGATCACGCGGCTGCGGGCCGACGCGGATCTGGCGGCGCTCACGACGGTGATCGGGGGACGGTTCAGCGGGCGGCATCCCGGTGCCGACCCGCGGGCCGAGATGCTCGGCCTGGGCTTCGACGAGGCGTTTCCGGTGGGGGCCGGCGACCCCGGGCGAGCGGTGGCGTCACTGCGGGCGTTCGTGACCCAACACGCCTGCTAGTCACTGGGGATGGGCTGAAGGGGACGTTCGTCTCGTCTGGCGTGATGAAGGGGACTTTCCTCCCGCCGGATGAGAGGAAAGTCCCCTTCAGCTCGTTTCAGAGGCGTTCGATGATGGTGGCGTTGGCCAGGCCGCCCGCCTCGCACATGGTCTGCAGGCCGTAGCGGCCGCCGGTCTGCTCCAGCACCGACAGCAGCGTGGTGAGCAGGCGGGCGCCACTGCCGCCCAGCGGGTGGCCGAGCGCGATCGCGCCGCCGTTGACGTTGACCTTGGCGAGGTCGGCGCCGATCTCGGCCTGCCAGGAGAGCACGACGCTGGCGAAGGCTTCGTTGACCTCGAAGGCGTCGATGTCGGCCACACTCAGCCCGGCGCGGTCGAGGACCTTGCGCGTGGCCGGGACGATGCCGGTGAGCATGTGGAGCGGGTCGTCGCCGACGACGGCGAAGCTGTGCAGCCGGGCGCGCGGCTTGAGCCCGAGTTCCTTGGCCTTCTCGCTGCTGGTGATCAGCACGGCGGCGGCGCCGTCGTTGATGGGGGAGGAGTTGCCCGCGGTGACGTGCCAGCCGATCTCGGGGAAGCGTTGCTCCCAGACGTCGGCGCGGAAGGCGGGCTTGAGCCCGGCGAGGATCTCGGGCGTGGTGCCGGGGCGGACGGTCTCGTCGGTGGTGATGTCCCGGAGCACGCCGTCGGGGCCGGGTGCCTTGAGCGGGGCGACTTCCCGCGCGAACTTGCCTTCCGCCCAGGCAGCGGCCGCGCGCTGGTGACTTTCGGCGGAGAAGGCGTCGAGCTGAGCCCTGGTCAGGCCCCACTTCGCGGCGATCAGCTCGGCGCTGATCCCTTGCGGGACAAGGCCTTCGGGGTACCGGCTCGCGACGCCGGCGCCGAACGGGTCGTGCCCGGCGACCTGGCTGCCCATCGGCACGCGGCTCATCGACTCGACACCGGAGGCGATCACGACGTCGTAGGCGCCGCTGATCACGCCCTGCGCGGCGAAGTGGACGGCCTGCTGGCTGCTGCCGCACTGCCGGTCCACGGTCACCGCGGGCACCGACTCGGGCAGGCCCGCGGCGAGGGCGGCCCAGCGGGCGGTGTTCATGCTCTGCTCGCCGATCTGCCCGACCGCGCCGCTGATCACGTCATCGACCTTCGCCGGGTCGATCCCGGTGCGCGCGACGAGCTCGCGGATCGCGTGGGCGTGCAGGTCGACCGGGTGCACCCCGGCCAGCGTGCCGCCGGGCTTGCCCTTGCCGATGGGAGTCCGTACCGCGTCGACGATCACTGCGTCCGTCATGGCCTCTGCCTCCTCGCAGATGGGGATTCCTTCGGTATACGCCGGGTCGGTTGGATTTCACAACTCCCGTGTTTCCCAGGTCACATGCGGTTTGACGTGCTAGGTTGGATTTTCGTCCCCTGGAGGTGGATTGTGGTGGCGCGTGGTCGCGAATGCTCGGTCGCCGAGGCGCTGGAGGTCGTCGGCGAGCGGTGGAGCCTGCTGGCGCTGCGGGAGATCATGCTGGGGGAGCGGCGCTTCAACCAGATCGCCGACAACACCGGCGCCAGCCGCGACATCCTCGCCGCCCGCCTGCGCAAGCTCGTCGAGGCGGGCGTCCTGGAGAAGGTCCAGTACGAGTCTCACCCGCCGCGCTTCGAGTACTACCCGACCGAGGCGGGCCGCGCGCTGCAGTCGATCCTGCTGAGCCTGATGGCCTGGGGCGATCGCTTCGTGCACGAGGGTGAGCCGCCCACGGTGTGGCGGCACAGCTGCGGTGCTTCGCTTACGCCGGTGACGGTCTGCGCGTCCTGCGGTGAGCCGGTGAACACGCCCGGCACAACCGCCATCCGCCTGGGCGCGGTGCACTGACTCGTGAGCGTTTGGGGCGGTTCTAACCGCCCTAAACGCTCACGAGTCCTTGGTGGGGCGCGGCCCCGAACGCGTCATTCGGGGCACCCCGATAGTCGGTTTCTGGGGCACTTGGTGCTCGTGTGGCCCGGCCCGCGTAAGTGTTCGACCACGCACTTCGTATAACGCCCTATACGGCCGCCCGCGAGGCTGCCATTGGCCGTGAAGGCCCCCTTGTCGGCTGTGAGGGCCGCGAAGGGGGCCTTCACGGTTTTTGGACATTGACTTGCAGCCTCAGTCGATGTAACTCTTGAACGAATCAGTGCAAGAAGTCGACAACGCGACGATAAATAGCAGCACCGCTCAGGAAGATCCCGCGCAGCTCCTCAACGAAGAGGTGCCCATGACGGCTCTTTCGGCGTGCCCTCGCGCGCCTCCGGTCCGGTTCCGCTCCGCGGTCCGCCGCGTCCCCGCTCCCCGGTTCCCGCCCCCACGTACGACCTTCTCCTCACCGGACCAGAGGAAATCCCCATGAGAGCGAAGCGACTTCTGTCGCGCGCGGTGATCTTCGCCGCCCTGACCCTGCTCGTCGCGACCCCCGGCGCGGCAACCGCCCACCCCGCCGAAACCGCAGCCGAACCCCAGCCGTCCAGCCCGCCGCCCTCGTCGCCGCCACCTATACCGCCAGCAGTCAGCTCCCCGGCTATCCCGTCTCGAACGTCGGCGACGGCAACCAGGCCACCTACTGGGAGAGCACCAACAACGCCTTCCCGCAATGGGTCCAGGCCGACCTCGGCGCCACCACGAGTGTCACCCGGCTCGTCCTCAAACTGCCCACCGGCTGGGAGGCCCGTACCCAGACCTTCGCCGTGCAGGGCAGCACCACCGGCACGAACTTCACCGACCTCGTCGGCTCCACCGGCTACCGCTTCGATCCAGCGAGCGCGAACACGGTGACGATCACCCTCACCGCCAGCACCCGGTACGTCCGCTTGAACATCACCGCGAACACGGGCTGGCCCGCCGCGCAGCTCGCCGAGTTCGGGATCGAGGGCACCAGCAGCGGCGACGGCCAGCCACCGTCCGCGCCCGGAAATCTCGCCTTCACCCAGCCCGGGAGCGGCCAGATCCGCCTCACCTGGAACGCCTCGACGGACAACGTCGGCGTCACCGGCTACGACGTCTACGCGAACAACCAGCTGCGAAGCAGCGTCGCGGGCAACGTCCTGACCTACACCGATAACCAGCCCGACGGCACGACCGTGTCGTACTTCGTCCGCGCCAAGGACGCCGCGGGCAACCAGTCGGCGAACAGCAACACGGCCACCCGCAACGGCACCCAGGTCGGCACGAACCTGGCGCTGGGCAAGCCGATCACGGCGTCGTCCACCGAGTTCACCTTCGTCGCCGCCAACGCGAACGACGACTCGCTGAGCACCTACTGGGAGGGCGGCGGCGGGACCTACCCGAACCTGCTGACCGTCGCGCTCGGCTCGAACGCGGACCTGAGCCAGGTCGTGGTCAAGCTGAACCCGGACCCGATCTGGGGCCCGCGCACGCAGACCATCGCCGTCGAGGGCCGCGAACAGAGTTCCTCGACGTTCACCACGCTCGTCGCCGCGCAGAGCTACAGCTTCAACCCGGCCAGCGGCAACACGGTGAGCATCCCGCTCGGCGGTCGCGTGGCCGACGTCCGGCTGCGGATCACCGCGAACTCCGGTGCCGGCGGCGGGCAGGCGGCCGAGTTCCAGGTCGTCGGCGTCCCCGCGCCGAACCCCGACCTCACGGTCACCGGCCTGAGCTGGACCCCGGCGAACCCGGTCGAGACCGACGCCATCACCGCGTCCGCGACGATCCGCAACGCGGGTTCGGCCGCGGCCGGCGCCACCGACGTCAACCTCTACCTCGGCACCACGAAGGTCGGCACGGCGGCGGTCGCGGGGCTCGCCGCCGGCGCGTCGGCGACGGTCCCGGTGACCATCGGCGCCCGTGACGCGGGCAGCTACCAGGTCACCGCGAAGGTCGACGAAGGCAACGCCGTCATCGAGCAGAACGAGGGCAACAACGCCTTCACGAGCCCGACAGCGCTGGTCGTCAGCCCGGTCCAGAGCTCGGACCTGGTGCCCACCACCGGCTGGACGCCGAACAACCCGTCCGTGGGCAACGCCGTCACCTTCTCCACGACCGTGCGCAACCAGGGCACCATCGCGTCCGCGAGCGGGGCGCACGCCATCACGGTGACCATCGCGGACGGCACCGGGGCCGTGGTCAAGAGCCTGACCGGGAGCTACACCGGGGCGATCGCGGCCGGGGCGTCCTCGCCGGCGGTGAACCTCGGCACCTGGACCGCCGCGAACGGGCGGTACACGGTGAAGACGGTCGTCGCCACCGACGCCAACGAGCTGCCGGTCAAGCAGACCAACAACACCACCACGCAGTCGCTGTTCGTCGGCCGCGGCGCGAACATGCCCTACGACATGTACGAGGCCGAGGACGGCGTGGTCGCGGGCGGCGCGTCGGTGATCGGGCCGAACCGCACCATCGGCGACCTGGCCGGAGAAGCATCGGGCCGTAAGGCCGTCACGCTCAACTCGACCGGCTCCTCGGTGGAGTTCACCACCCGGGCGGCGACGAACACGCTGGTCACCCGCTTCTCCATCCCGGACTCGAGTGGGGGCGGCGGGATCAACTCGACGCTGAACGTCTACGTCGACGGCACGTTCCTCAAGGCGATCGACCTGACTTCGCACTACGCGTGGCTCTACGGCGCCGAAACCGGGCCGGGCAACTCGCCGGGCGCCGGGCCGCGCCACCTCTACGACGAAGCCAACATGGTGCTGGGCACCACCGTGCCGGCGGGCCACCGGATCAAGCTGCAGAAGGACGCGGCCAACACCACGAACTACGCGATCGACTTCGTCAACTTCGAGCAGGCGACCGCGCAGGCGAACCCGGACCCGGCGCACTACGCCGTGCCCACCGGCTTCACCCAGCAGGACGTCCAGAACGCGCTCGACCGGGCGCGCCAGGATGCGAACCTGACCGGTGTCTACCTGCCCGCGGGCGACTATTCCTTGTCCAGCAAGGTGAACGTCTACGGAAAGTCGATCAAGCTGGTCGGCGCCGGGCCGTGGTTCACGCGGTTCTTCGCTCCGTCGGGCCAGGAGAACTCCGACATCGGGTTCGACCTGCAGTCGACCGCGAACGGGTCGACCGTCAGCGGGTTCGCGGTGTTCGGGAACTACACCTCCCGCATCGACGGGCCGGGCAAGGTGTTCAACCTGACCAACGTGGCGAACATGACGATCGACAACATCTGGGTGGAGCACCAGGTGGTCATGGTCTGGGGCACCAATGTGGACAACACCACGATCCAGAACTCGCGGATCCGCGACACGTTCGCCGACGGCGTCAACCTCACCAACGGCAGTACCGGCAACCACGTGGTGAACAACGAGGCCCGGTCCACCGGCGACGACAGCTTCGCGCTGTTCGCCGCCACGGACATCAACCAGGGCAACCAGTTCGACAACGTGTTCGAGAACCTGACCGCGCTCACCCCGTGGCGCGCGGCCGGTCTCGCGGTGTACGGCGGGTACAACAACACCTTCCGGAACCTCTACATCGCCGACACGCTGACCTACTCCGCGATCACGATCAGCTCGCTCGACTTCGGCTATCCGTTCCTCGGGTTCGGGCCGCAGCCGACGACGGTGCAGAACGCCTCGCTCGTCCGGGACGGTGGCCACTTCTGGGGCCAGCAGACCTTCCCGGCGATCTGGATGTTCTCGGCGTCGAAGGAGTTCCGCGGCATCCGGGTGTCCGATGTGGACATCACGGACCCGACCTACAGCGGCATCATGTTCCAGACCAACTACGTCGGCGGGCAGCCGCAGAACACGGTCCAGGACACGGTGCTGACGAACGTGAGCATCAGCGGTGCCCACCGCAGCGGTGACGCGTTCGACGCCAAGTCCGGGATGGGCATCTGGGTCAACGAACTGCCCGAGCCCGGCCAGGGCCCGGCGGTCGGCTCGGCGACGTTCACCGGCCTGACCCTGAGCAACAACGACCAGGACATCCGCAACACGACGTCCACCTTCACCATCATCCGCAACTAGGACTCGTGAGCGTTCCGGGCGGTTCTAACCGCCCGGAACGCTCACGAGTCCCTCTACCATGGCCAGGTGGAACGCATCCTGGTCACCGGTGGCACGGGTCAGCTGGGTTCGGCCGTCGTCGCGGCGCTGCGCGCGGCGGGGGAGCAGGTGCGGGTGCTCAGCCGGCGCCGGGGCCCGGACCGGGTCACCGGTGACCTGCGGACCGGCCGCGGCATCGACACCGCGGTGGCGGGTGCGGAGGTGATCGTCCACTGTGCCACCGACTTCCGGCACGAGACACAGCTGGCGCGGCGCCTGGTCGAGGCGGCGCGGTGGTCGGGTGCCGAGCATCTGGTCTACGTCTCGATCGTCGGTGTCGACCGGGTCCCGCTGCTCTACTACCAGCACAAATACGAGACGGAACGGCTGATCGCGGACTCGGGTCTGCCGTACACGATCCTGCGGGCGACGCAGTTCCACGGGCTGATCCGGACGCTGTTCGCGGGCGCGTCCAAGCTGCCGGTGGTACTGGTACCGAAGGTCAAGGTGCAGCCGGTCGACGTCCGGGACGTCGCCGCCCGGCTGACGACGCTCGCGCTGGGAGATCCGATGGGTCGCGTCGGCGACTTCGGCGGCCCCGAGGTCCTCGACGCCGCCGATCTGGCCCGCGCGGTCTTCGCGGCGACCGGCGTCTCCCGGCGGATTTTGCCGGTCCGGCTGCCGGGCGCGGTGTTCAAGGGCTACGCCGAGGGCGGCCACCTCGCCCCGCGGCACGCCGACGGAAAGATCACCTTCGCCGAGTACCTGACGGAAATTAATTAAGAATATATTGACTAGGGTTCCCGATAGGTCATACGTTTGGCGGGCCAGCACGGCCGGTTTCCGCCTTCAACGCCGAACGGACCAGTCATGTCGAACCCGTCCTTCCCGCCGTCGCGGCGGTCCTTCCTCAAGCTCGGTGGCGCCCTCGGCGCCGGGGTCGCGCTGAGCGGGATTCGCCCTTTTGCCGCGGGTGCCGCGCCACTCCAGCGGCCTGAGGTCGACCTCGTCCCGGAAGATCACGCCACCACGCTCTGGTATCCGACGCCCGCGCTCGAGGACAAGATCATCGAGCAGGGCCTGCCGTTCGGGAATGGTCGGATCGGTGGCCTCGTCGGTGGCGACCCAGCGGCCGACTTCCTCTACCTCGCCGACGCCTCCTTCTGGACCGGCGACGCCAACGACGTCCCCGACGACGACGGCCAGCTCCCGTACGAGCGCGTGCACTTCGGCACGACCGGGCTGTTCGCGAAGGTCCGGATCAAGGTGCCCGCGCACACCGGCGTCACCGACTACCGGCGCACGCTCGACCTGAGCAACGGCCTGGTCACCGTCACCTACACCCACCAGGGCGCGCGCTACCGCCGGGAGATCTACGCGAGCCACCCCGACGACGTCGTGGTCGTGCGGCTCAGCGGCGGGCCGTGCACCGGCACGATCTCGCTCGAAGGCGCTCAGGGCGAGGTCGTGCGCCAAGCCGCGTTCTCGTCGAAGCTGGCGAACGGCCTGAAGTACGCCTGCGCGATCAAGGCGTCCGGCGCGGGCGTGGCGCCGCAAGGGGATGCGATCGGATTCACCGCCAGCACGGAGGTCGTCCTCGTCATCAGCGGCGGCACGAACTACGTGCCCGACGCGGCCCGCGGCTTCATGGACGCCCATGCCGATCCGGCCGCGATCGCCCGCAAGAAGGCCGCGGATGCGCTGGAAGCAGGCGCGAACGGCCTGCGCTGGAGCCATGTCGCCGACTACCGGCGGCTCTACGACCGGATGACCGTCGACTTGGGACGGTCGACGGCGGGCCAGCGAGCGCTGGACTCCGCCGCGCGCCTCACCGCGCGGCACAGCACGCCCGCGCTGCCCGACCCCGAGCTCGAAGCCAGCTACCTGCAGTTCGGCCGCTACCTCACGATCACCGGCTCGCGCGGCAGCCTGCCGATCACCCTGCAAGGCCTCTGGCAGGACGGCAACACGCCGGCCTGGATGTCGGACTACCACACCGACATCAACCTCCAGATGAACTACTGGCTCGCCGACCGCGCCGCGCTCTCGCCGAACTTCACCGCGCTCGCCGACTACTGCCTCGCCCAGCTTCCGTTCTGGACCGCGAGCACGAAGAAGCTCTTCAACGACCCGAGAAACCGCTTCCGCAACACCAGCGGGAAGATCGGCGGCTGGGCAGTCGCCTTCTCCACCAACATCTACGGTGGATCGGGCTGGTGGTGGCACCCCGGCGGCAACGCCTGGCTGTGCAACTCGCTGTGGGACCACTACGCCTTCACTCAGGACGAGGGCTACCTGGCCCGGATCTACCCGCTGCTGAAGGGCGCCTGCGAGTTCTGGGAAGCCCGGCTGATCACGACCACTGTGGACGGTCGCGAGGTGCTCGTCGACGACCACGACTGGTCGCCCGAGCACGGGCCGCAGGACGCGCGCGGCATCACCTACGCCCAGGAGATCGTCTGGGACCTGTTCCAGCACTACCGCGAAGCGACGGCGATCCTCCGTCGCGACAAGTCCTACGGTGCCCGGATCGCCGGCCTGCAGGCGAAGCTGTACCTGCCCGTGGTGAGCCCGGAGACCGGCTGGCTCGAAGAATGGATGTCGCCCAGCAATCTCGGCGAAGAGACGCACCGGCACCTTTCGCCGCTGATCGGCTTCTTCCCCGGCGACCGGATCACCACCGACACGGCGCCGAAGGACCTCCTCGACGGCATCCGCGCGCTGCTGATCGCGCGCGGGATGGACAGCTTCGGCTGGGCGACCGCCTGGCGTTCAGCCTGCTGGGCCCGGCTTAAGGACCCCGAACGCGCGTACCAGCTGCTGCTCACGGTGCTGCGGCCCTCGGTGAACCACGGCAACGGCACCTCGCCGAACTTCTTCGACATCTACGACCTGGGCAGCACGGGCACCTTCCAGATCGACGCCAACCTCGGCGCGCCGACCGCGATGCTCGAGATGCTGCTGTACTCCCGCCCGGGCGTGATCGAGCTGCTGCCCGCGTTGCCGAAGGCGTGGGCGGTGCACGGCCGGGTGACCGGGATCGGCGCGCGCGGCGGCTTCGTGGTCGACCTCGAATGGCGCGACGGAAAGGTCGCGAAGGCGACGATCCGCAGCGTGGGCGGGACCAAGGCCGAGGTCCGCGCCGGGGCGTGGCGACGGTCGATCACCTTGCGGCCAGGGCGTTCGGTCACGATCACGCCAAGTTGAGAGGCTTCCTCCGCAAATGATGTAGTGTTCAACCACATGAACCTTGTCCTGTGGATCGTGGCGGGCCTGCTCGCCGCCATGTACGTCGCCGCCGGAGCGATGAAGCTCGCGACGCCGCGCGAGAAGCTCCTGACGAACCCGAACATGGGCTGGACCGAGGACTTCTCCGCGCCGGCGCTCAAGGGCATCGGCGCGGTCGAGATCCTCGGCGCGCTCGGGCTGATCCTGCCGCTGGCGACCGGGATCGCCCCGGTGCTGACCCCGCTCGCCGCGGCCGGGCTGGCCGTCGTGCAGATCGGCGCCATCATCGTGCACGGGCGGCGCAAGGAGACCAAGGCGCTGCCGATGAACGTCGTCCTGCTGGTGCTGGCGGCGTTCGTGGCGATCGGCCGGTTCTAGCCCGGGCATGAGCCGTGAAGGACTCCTTGCCGGCTCTCACAGCCGGTAAGGAGTCCTTCACGGATATTCCCCCTGGTCTCAGCGCGTCAGGTGAAGCTGGCGGGGCGCGGCGAGGAGGGCTGCCCAGAACGAGCGGTGCGGGCGGCTGCGGCGCTTCTCGGCGGCGCTCAGCGGCGTGATCGACTTGCGCCCGGTGCGGTAGTCCATCTCGACCTGTACCCAGTCGTGAATCCAGTCTCCTCGCATGGCCATTTCCCTTACTCAGCTGGTGTTTCGCTTGCAGAGTCCAGCTTCGTCCTGAGGGTGGCACCCGGGCATCGGACGATCACGCACCCTTCGCGCCGCGGAACCCTTACTTGGACCCGCCGCTCGTAAGGGCGCTGTGATACCCCTGAGGCATGAGCGCTGTGACGTACCTGTTCGTGCCCGGCGACCGTCCCGACCGCTTCGGCAAGGCCGTCGCCAGCGGCGCCGACGTCGTGATCCTCGATCTCGAGGACGCCGTCGCCCCGGCCGACAAAGGCGCCGCTCGCGCGCACGTCGTCGCGTGGCTCGCCGGGGGAGGGCACGCGATGGTGCGGATCAACGCGCCCGGCACGCCGTGGTTCGGCGCCGACGTCGAGGCCGTCTCCGCGTACGCCGTGCCGGTGATGGTGCCGAAGGCGGAAAATCCGGGCGCCCTCGCAGGATTCAGCGAGGTGACGGCGCTCGTCGAGACCGCGCTCGGCGTCGAGCGGGCGCACGAGCTGGCCGCGTCCGGCTCGGTGCGGCGGCTGGCGTTCGGCGCGGTCGACCTCGCCACCCAGCTCGGCGTCGACCCCGACGACCGCACGGCGTTCACCTACGCACGGTCACGGCTGGTGATGGCGTCGGCTGCGGCCGGGCTCGAGCCGCCGCTCGACGGCGTCACCACGGACCTCGCCGACCCCGGGCGGCTTTTGTCGGACGTCCGGTATGCGCGGCGGCTGGGGTTCGGCGGGAAGCTGTGCATCCACCCCGCGCAGATCGACGTGGTGCGAACCGGTTTCGCGCCGACCGAGGCGGAACTGGCGTGGGCAAGGAAGATCGTCACGGCGGGCGAATCTGTGTCCACTGTGGACGGACAGATGGTGGACCGGCCGGTGCTGGAGCGGGCGCGTCGGCTGCTGGGGTGAGTGCCCTCGACCGGGTCCGGCGGCGGACGGTAGTTTCGGGGGGTGACCGACGACTATCAGGTCTCGCTGCGGCAGACCACCGCGGCCGACTTCGAGTTCTGCTTCGGCCTGCATCGCAGCGCGCTCGGCGAGTACGTCGAAGCGATCTGGGGCTGGGACGAGCTCGACCAGCGCACCCGGTTCCAGGACGCGTTCGACCCGGCGGGCACCCAGATCATCACGGTGAACGGCCACGACGCGGGCGCCCTCAACGTCGCCGAGGCCGCGGGCGCGGTGGTGCTGGAACGGATCGAACTCGACCCCGCCTACCAGGGCCGGGGCATCGGCAGCCACATCGTCGGCGCACTGGCACGCGAAGCGGCGTCGCGCGGCGAGGACGTCGTGCTGGAGGTCCTGGACGTGAACACGCGCGCTCAGGCCTTCTACGAGCGTCTCGGTTTCCAGGAGTCCGGGCGGCCGCGCAAGCACAAGATCGAGATGCGCTACTCCGCCGCCTGAATACCGAGCTCGGCGAGCACGGCTTCGGTGTGCTCGCCCAGCGCCGGGATCGCGTCCATCCGCGGCGGCCTGCCCGGCATCGTGATCGGCGGCAGGGTGGCGGACAGCGGCCCGACCGGCGAGCCGACCTCGGTGAGCCGGTCGCGCGCGGTGAGCTGCGGATGGGTGAGCACGTCGTCGAGTTCGCGCCGGCGGGCGTGCGCGATCCGGCCGCTCTTCAGCCGTGCCTCGAGTTCGTCGCCGGTCAACGTCGTGAAGACGGCAGCGATTTCGCGTTCCAGTTCCTCGCGGTGGGCGACACGGCCGCTGCCGGTGGCGAACCGCTCGTCGTCCACCCACTCCTCGCGGTGGACGGCGTGCTCGCAGAAGGCGGCCCACTCCCGCTCGTTCTGCACCGCCAGCACGACCTCGGTCCCGTCGCCCGCGGCGAACGTCCCGTAAGGCGCGATCGCTGCGTGGCTGGTCCCGGTCCGCGCGGGCGGCGTGCCGCCGTAGCCGGCGTAGTAGAGCGGATACCCCATCCACTCGACGAGGGAGTCGAACAGGCTGACCTCGAGCGCGGCCCCCAGCCCGGTGCGCTCGCGGTCGTAGAGCGCGGACAGGATGCCGGAGAAGGCGTACATCCCGGCGCCGATGTCAGCGGCCGGAATGCCGCTCTTCGCCGGTTCGCCCGCCGTTCCCGTCACGGAGACGAGCCCGGCCTCGGACTGGATGAGCAGGTCGTACGCCTTGGCGTCCCGATAGGGTCCGCTGGATCCGTACCCGGAGACGTCGCAGGTGATGAGCCGCGGCCGGTCCTCGCGGATCTCGGCGGCACCGAGCCCGAGCCGCTCGGCGACGCCCGGCGCGAAGTTCTGCACGAAGACGTCGGCGCGGTCGAGCAACCGGGCCATGACCTCCCGGGCGCCGTCGCTCTTGAGGTCGAGCGCGACGCTCTCCTTGCTGCGGTTGAGCCACACGAAGTGACTCGACATCCCGCGCACGGTCTCGTCGTAGGCACGCGCGAAGTCCCCGGTGCCGGGCCGCTCGATCTTGATCACGCGGGCGCCGAGGTCGGCGAGATGCCGGGTGGCCAGCGGGGCCGCGACGGCCTGTTCGCAGGACACCACGGTGACGCCGTCGAGGGGCAGGGAACGCATGCCGGCACCACTCACGAGCGAGGGAGCAGCGCGAGCTCCGCCGTCAGCTCCGCGTTGACCGCCGGGGCGTGCTCGGTGAGGTAGAAGTGACCGCCGGAAAACACACGCAGGCGGAACTCCGCCGTCGTGTGCTCGCGCCAGCGGTCGGCCTCGGCCACGGTGGACGTCGGATCGTCGTCGCCGATGAGCACGGTGATCGGGCACCCGACCGTGACACCGGGGCGTGGCGGGTAGGTCTCGACCGCCCGGTAGTCGCTGCGGATCGCGGGCAGGATCAGCTCGAGGAGCTCATCGTGCTCCAGCGCGGCCGCGTCGGTGCCGTTGAGTCGCTTGACCTCGGCGAGCACGCCCGCGTCGTCGCGCTCGTGCACGCGCTCGGTGCGCGAGGTCGAGGGGGCGCGGCGGCCGGACACCACGAGCCGCCGCGGCTCGGCGGCGGTGCCGTCGAGGACCCGGGCGACCTCGAACGCGATCGAGGCGCCCATGCTGTGTCCGAAGTAGACGGTGGGAAGGGCGGGCTCGGCGGCGAGAATCTCCGCGATCCGGGCGGCGTAGTCGTCGATGCTGACGACGCCGGGCTCGTGCCTGCGGTCCTGGCGGCCCGGGTACTGCAGCACGACGACGTCGGACGCGGGGGCGTGCGCCAGCGCCAGCGGGTGGTAGAAACTGGCGGAACCCCCGGCGTGCGGGAAACAGACGATCCGGCGGGCGGCGGCTGGAGCGGGACGGAACCGGCGCAGCCAGCGGGCCGGGTCCATGACGATGGCGGTCAAGCGAGCTCCCCTTCGTACTCGTCGATCACCGAGCCAGCCTAGCGGCAACGCCGATGTCAAGGGCCTGATACGGATTAGAGCCGCCAGACCCGAAGTCGGGGAGTTTCGGGCAAGGCCGGTTGACGTTTCGTAACGCCTGCGGTCAGGCTGCGATGACCGGGACCGGTGAACGGGGTGGCGATGGGCAGGGGACGGCGCGCACCGCGGCAAGCCGACATCGCCCGCGTCGCCGGCGTCTCGCAGGCGACCGTATCGGTGGTGCTCGGCGGAAACCGGACCGGGGTGCGGCTCTCCGAGCGCACCCGCCTGCGCGTTCTCGAAGCGGCCGAGCAACTGGGCTATGTCCCTGACCCGGTCGCCACCCGGCTCACGTCCGCCCGCAACAACCTGATCGGCCTGTACACCTTCACGCCGGTCTTCCCGATCGACAGCGCGGACGCGCACTACCCCATCCTCGCCGGGGTCGAGGCCGAGGCCGCCGCGCTCGGCAAGGACCTGATCATGTTCACCGGGTCCAGCGCGGAGAAGGACCACGTCGGGATCCGCCGGACGCGGCTGGCCGACGGCTGCCTGTTCCTCGGCGACCACGTCCCGCTGGAGCCGGTCCGCGCGCTGGTGGAGAGCGGTTTTCCGATCGTCTACATCGGACGCCGGACCGAGCTGGACGGCGCCATCCCCTACGTCGGCGGCGACTACGCGACGGCGTCGGCCGAGGTCGTCACGCGGCTGGTCCGGGCGGGCCACCGGCAGATCCGCTACCTCCGCTCGCCCGGCGAGGCACCGCCGTCTCCCGACTGCGTCGAGGGTGTTTTCATCGCCGCGGCGCGCCACGGCCTGGACCCGCGCGGCCTGGTGGTCCGCACGGACGGGGAGGACCTGACCGCGGATGTCGTGCGCGGCTGGGCGGATGAGGGTGTTACGGCGCTGGTCGTCGACGAGACCGGCACCGGCGCGCTCTACCGCTCGGTGGATCGCGCCCTCCGGTCGGCGGCCTTGCGGGTCCCGGCCGAGGTCTCGGTGGCTGTCCTCGGGCGACCGCCGCCGGGCCTGACGGGTCCGGTGGTCAGCGGGTTCGAGGTGCCGCGGCGCGCGATGGGCGCGGCGGCGGTCCGCCTGCTCACCACCCTGCTGGACCCGGTCGCCGAATCCCTCGCGCCGCACTGCCTCCTGCCGTGCCCGGCGGTCGAGGGGCAGACGATCGCCCCAGTTCGCGAGGGGCCCGGCCCTCGTGAGTGGTAAGTAGGGTTAGAACCCGGCTTACCGCTCACGAGGCCCTACCCCTGCGTGCGCGGGGTCGGGTTGATCACGACCTCGTCCCGCACTGTGCGCGACACTGCGCCCGGTGCCGCCGGGGGTGATAGGAAGGGCCGGTGACCGAACCGAACATCGCAGCCGCCGCGGCCGAGGCCGTCACCCTGACCAGCGAGCTCATCCGCATCGACACGACGAACACCGGGGACCCCGAGACCCTCGTCGGCGAGCGGACGGCGGCCGAGTACGTCGCGGAGAAGCTCACGGACGCGGGCTACGAGATCACCTACGTCGAGTCCGGCGGCAAGAACCGGCACAACGTGTTCGTCCGGCTGCCCGGCGCCGACCCCTCGCGGGGCGCGCTGCTCATCCACGGCCACCTCGACGTCGTGCCCGCGGACGCCTCCGAATGGTCGGTACACCCGTTCTCCGGCGCGATCCAGGACGGGTACGTCTGGGGCCGCGGCGCGGTCGACATGAAGGACATGTGCGGGATGACGCTCGCGCTGGCCCGGCACTACAAGATCAACGGCATCGTGCCGCCGCGCGACCTGGTCTTCGCCTTCCTCGCCGACGAGGAGGCCGGCGGCGCGTATGGCGCGCAGTGGCTGATCGAGAACCGGCCGGAGCTGTTCGAGGGCGTCACCGAGGCGATCAGCGAGGTCGGCGGCTTCTCGATCACGCTCAAGGACAACGTCCGGGCGTACCTGATCGAGACGGCGGAGAAGGGCATCCGCTGGATGAAGCTGCGCGTGCGCGGCACCGCCGGGCACGGCTCGATGATCCACCGCGACAACGCCGTGACGAAGCTGGCCGAAGCCGTCGCGAAGCTCGGCAACCACCGCTTCCCGCTCGTGCTCACCGACTCGGTGAGGGAGTTCCTCGCCGGGGTCACCGAGATCACCGGGTGGGACTTCCCCGAGGACGACATCGAGGGCGCGGTCGCCAAGCTGGGCAACATCTCCCGGATGATCGGCGCGACCCTGCGCGACACCGCGAACCCGACCATGCTCACCGCGGGCTACAAGTCCAACGTCATCCCGTCGGTCGCGGAAGCCGCGGTGGACTGCCGGATCCTGCCGGGCCGGCTGGAGGCGTTCGACCGCGAGCTGGCCGAACTGCTCGGCCCGGACATCGAGCGCGAGTGGATGGAGCTGCCGCCGGTCGAGACGACCTTCGACGGCGCGCTCGTCGACGCGATGACCGCCGCCGTGCTGGCCGAGGACCCGGGCGCGCGGACGCTGCCCTACATGCTTTCCGGCGGGACCGACGCGAAGTCGTTCCAGCAGCTCGGCATCCGCAACTTCGGCTTCGCGCCGCTGAAACTGCCCGCGGACCTGGACTTCTCGGCGCTGTTCCACGGCGTCGACGAGCGGGTGCCGGTGGAAGCGCTGGAATTCGGCACTCGCGTGCTGGACCGGTTCCTCCGTTCGTCCTGATGACCGGGTTCGAGCTCGCCGACGGGACGCCCCTGCGGGTCGTCCGCAGTGGCGACCCGGAGGCACCCGTGCAGGTCGTGTTCGTCCACGGCTACGCGCTCGACCAGCGCAGCTGGGACCGGATCGCGCCAGTGCTGCCGGACACCTGCGAGTCGCCGGTCGGCGTGGTGACCTACGACCAGCGCGGGCACGGCGGGTCCGGCCGCGCGCGCCGCGGCACCGCGACCATGGCCCAGCTCGGCGACGACCTCGCGGAGCTGCTTGAACGGCTGCTGCCCGAGGGCCGGATCGTGCTGGTCGGGCACGACATGGGCGGGCTGGCGATCATGTCGCTGTCCCAGCGGCACCGCGAGCTCTTCGCCGCGCGGGTGAGCGGGATCGTGCTGCTGGCGACGTCGTCCGGGAGGCTCGCGGCCGAGGTCTCCGCAGCCTGGCCGAGCGCGCTGGGCAAGCTCGCCCGCGACCTCGAAACGGTGCTGGGCTCCAAGCTCTACGGCGTCGTCCGCGAACGCACGAGCCGCGCGGTCAGCGCGGGGCTGCGGTGGTGGCTCTTCGGCGACGACCCGGATCCCGAGCTGGTCGAGCTGACCGTGCAGATGATCCGCGGGAACTGGCCGCACACCGTCGCGTTGTTTCGTCCCGCGTTGGACGCGTACGCGCGCGAAGCGGCGTTGTCGGGCGTCGGCGATCTGTATGTGACGGCGCTGGTGGGGGAGAAGGACCGGATCGTGCGCCCATCGGACGTCGAAGAGCTCGCCAAGAGCGTCAAGAAGGGCTTCGCCTTCGTGATTCCCGGCGCCGGGCACGTCCTCCCGCTGGAGGCCGCGGCCCAGGTGCTGCCCCGGGTGACCACGATGGTGTCCCGGGCGTACAGACAAGTTGATTTTCCTTGACAATAATTCTTTTCGGACCCACGATGGGCGCATGTTCTCCGTTACGGTGATCGAGGATGCGGCGGCGGCCGAGGTGTCGCTCGACCCCGTCCGCGCGCGGCTGCTGGCCGAGCTGGCCCAGCCGGCGTCGGCGACGATGCTCGCCGGCCGGGTCGACCTGCCCCGCCAGAAGGTCAACTACCACCTGCGCGCGCTGGAAAAACACGGCTTGGTGGAGCTCGTCGAGGAGCGGCGCAAGGGCAATGTCACCGAGCGGATGATGCAGGCGACGGCGTCGTCCTATGTCATCTCGCCGACGGCGCTGGCCGCGGTGCAGCCCGATCCGGCCGAGTCGCCGGACAGGTTGTCGGCGCGCTGGCTGCTGGCCGTGGCGGGACGCCTGGTGCGCGACGTCGGCATCCTGATCACCGGCGCGGCGAAGGCCCGCAAGCGCGTCGCGACTTTCGCGCTGGACGGCGAAGTGTGTTTCTCCTCGGCGGCGGACCGGGCCGCGTTCGCCGAGGAGCTGACGACCGCGATCACCACGCTGGTGGGCAAATACCACGACGAGAACGCCGAAAAGGGCCGCAAGCACCGGGTGATCGTCGCGGTGCACCCGAGCGTGCCGGCCGGGGAGTCCTGATGGGGCACGAATTCGAGCTGAACGACGCCGCCGAGGTCGACGCGACGCCGGAGCAGCTGTGGGAGGCGATCGCGACCGGGCCGGGCATCGACTCGTGGTTCATGGGCCGCAACGAGGTTTCCGGCGGGACCGGCGGTGCCGTGCGTGGCGCGTTCGCCGGGTACACCCCGGAGTTCGGCATCACGACGTGGGATCCGTTGGAGCGGCTGGTCTACGGCACCGAGCCGGCGCCGGACGGCCGTCGCATCGGCTACGAGTTCCTGATCGAGGGCCGGGCCGGCGGCAGCACCGTGGTCCGCTGCGTGACCAGCGGCTTCCTGCCCGGCGACGACTGGGAGGAGGAGTTCGAGGCGATGACCGCGGGCGGCGCGCTCTTCTTCCGCACCCTGGTCGAGTACGTCACCCACTTCGCCGGCCGGACGGCGGTGCCCGTCACCGCGTTCGGCCCGCCGGTCGCGAGCTGGCCCGCCGCCTGGCGGACGCTCGGCGCGGCCTTGGGCCTGCCCGGCCGTCCCGCCGAGGCGGACCGGGTGCTGGTCAACGGGGCCGAGGGCGTGGTCTACCTGGTGAACGAGCAGAACGTCGGCATCCGGACGGCCGACGCGATGTACCGCTTCCTGCGCGGATTCCGCGGCCCGATGGTGGCTTCACACCACGTCTTCACGCCGGGCGCGGACCCGGCGGCGGAGGAGAAGGCCTGGTCCGACTGGCTGGCCCGAACGTTCTAGCCGAAGGCCGTGAATGTGCCATTCACGGACATCTCCAGCTCAGGTGGCCAGGCCGGGGAGCGCGGCCGCCGTGCGCTTGCGGCGGAGCCAGACCCGGCGGGTGCCGTCCGCGTAGAGGCGGACCGTGCGCAGCTCCCAGCCGGCGAACTCCGCGTGGATCGAGAGCTGGACCGCCGCCGCACGCCGGGAAACCCCTGGGGGCAGGTGCAGGCGGCGATACTCCCAATCCCCTTCGACCACCGCCTCGTCGACCGTCGTCATGGCTGGATCACCTGGGTCCCTTCTCCGGCGGCCGAGCCGACGATCACCCGGCCGCTCTGGTCGTCGACAGCCACCGAATCCGGCTGCCGCACCGTGGGGAATCGATACTTCTCGGCGGGTTCACCGCCGCGGACGTCGAACCCGACCACTTCGTTGCGCGCGGTCAGCGTGACCCAGGCCAGGTTCCGTGTGCGGTCGTAGGCGATGCCGTACGCACCGCCGGGGACCGGATAGCGCTGCCGCATGATCAGCGGGTTCGCCGAGAACGCGATCAGCGCGCCGGCACGGGCGTCGGTGACCAGCACCCGCCCAAAAGAATCGGTGACAGCGTTGGCGGCGCCGTCGCCCGCGCGCAGCCCTTCGCCGAACTTGCCGGCGGCGACGTCCACGCTGAACAGCGCGGTCCGCAGCCGGTCCAGCACCACCACGGCGGAACCGGTGTCGAGCACGTCGTCGGCGCTGTACAGCTCGCCGGTGACGGAACGCGCCGGGACACCCGGGGCGAGCACCTCCAGCGTCTTGCGGTCGCGCAGCGCGACCAGGGTTCCCGCGGCGGAGTCGATCCCGGCCACGGGCTGCCCGCCGACGGTGGTCGTGGAGAGCTTGGCGTCCTTGAGCGAGACCCGCGCGAGCACGCCCTTGTCCGGCACCGGGGCCAGCACCTGGTCACCGGACACGGTCAGCTTGCCGGTGACGCCGGGCAGCGCGACCGTCGCCCGGGGCGCGCCGAGCTTGCCCAGGTCGTAGATCACCAGCGACGGCGGCTGGGCGAGCGCGACCACGAGCGACCCCGGCGCCACGGCCAGCGCGGACACCTTCGCCGTCGCGAGGACCTGGCCGGCGGGCTTGACCGTGACCGCGGGGGAGACCGCGGCCGCCGCGGCGACCGGGTTCGCCACGACCTGCAGGTCGTCGCGGGGTTGGGCGCTGGAGCAACCCGAGAGCACCAGGGCACCGGCGAGCGGGAGCACGAGCCCCGCTACGGCGGACAGCCGACGCACGTTGGTGTCTCCCGTTGTTCCTCGGCGGTAGGTCCTCACCAGCATCCTCCACGATCCCCTTGCCGTCACGTGCGTGTCACCGAACAGACACCTAAGGCCACTACCGCGGCCCGCGTTCGGGGTAACCGCACTCGATGGCGCTGACGTCGTCCAGCGCCGAGCGGATCGCCGGCGGCAGGGTGATGTCCTCGGCCGTGAGGGAGCCGGTGAGCTGGCCGGTGTCGCGCGCGCCCACGACCGGGGCGACGACGCCGGGCCGGTCACGGACCCACGCCAGCGCCACGGCCAGCGGCGACGTGCCGAGCCCGTCGGCCGCGGTGGCCACGGCCTGCACGATCCGCGCGGCGCGCTCGGTGCGGTGATGCTCGACATACCCGGCGTAGACGCTGGAGGCGCCGCGCGAGTCGGCGGGCGTGCCCGTGCGGTACTTGCCGGTCAGCACGCCGCGGCCGAGCGGGGCCCAGGGAAGCAGGCCGATCCCGTGGTGCGCCGCGGCGGGCACGACCTCGCGGTCCACCCCGCGCTCGAGCAGGGAGTACTCAGCCTGCATCGCGATGATCGGGGCGGTCGGCAGTGCCTTCGACGCGGCCGTCGCGAGCTGCCAGCCCGCGTAGTTCGAGACGCCGACGTAGCGGGCCTTTCCGCTGGTCACGGCGTGTTCGAGGGCGGCGAGGGTCTCCTCGATCGGGACCGTGGTGTCCCAGGCGTGCAGCTGCCACAGGTCGATGTGGTCGGTGCCGATGCGCCGAAGCGAGCCTTCGAGCGCGGTGAGCAGCGCGCCGCGCGAGGCGCCGCCGCCGAACGGGCCGTCCGTGCGCCGCGCGACGGCCTTGGTCGCCAACACGACGTCTTCGCGGGGGACCAGGTCGCCCAGGAGCGAGCCGAGCACCCGCTCGCTCTCGCCTTCGCCGTAGATGTCGGCCGTGTCCACGAGGGTGCCGCCCGCGTCGACGAAGGCGACCAGCTGGCTGGCCGCTTCCTCCGCGTCGGTGTCGCCGCCCCAGGTCATGGTGCCGAGCGCCATCCGCGAGACGCGCAGTCCCGACCGGCCGAGCTGTCGCTTTTCCACGACCGCCGAGCCTAGTGGGCGAGCCCGCGCGAACTTGGTCAAGGTGACTCGTGTCGCCGATCAGGGCCCCCGTTAGGGTCTGGCCCGTGCGACTCGGACTGAATCTCGGCTATTGGGGTGCGGGGAACGACGCCTCGAACCTGGCACTGGCGAAACAAGCGGACGAACTGGGCTACGCGGTCGTGTGGGCCGCGGAAGCGTACGGGTCGGACGCCCCGACGGTGCTTTCGTGGATCGCGGCGCAGACCTCGCGGATCGACGTCGGCAGCGCGGTGCTGCAGATCCCGGCGCGGACCCCGGCCATGACCGCGATGACCGCGGCCACTTTGGACACCCTCTCGGGCGGCCGGTTCCGGCTCGGCCTGGGCGTTTCGGGCCCGCAGGTGTCCGAAGGCTGGCACGGCGTGCGCTTCACGAAACCGCTGGGCCGCACCCGCGAGTACGTCGAGATCGTGCGTGCGGCGCTGCGCCGTGAGCGGCTGAAGTTCGAAGGCGAGCACTTCACGCTGCCGCTGCCGGACGGCCCCGGCAAGGCGCTCAGCCTGACCGTGCACCCGGTCCGTGCGGAGATTCCGCTCTACCTGGCCGCGATCGGGCCGAAGAACCTGGAGCTGACCGGCGAGATCGCCGACGGCTGGCTGCCGGTCTTCTACTCACCCGAGCACGCCGGCGAGCAGCTCTCCCAGATCCGTTCAGGTGCGGAGAAGGCGGGCCGCTCGCTGGACGGCTTCGACGTCGTCCCGACGGCCCCGCTCGTGGTCGGCGAAGACTGGCGGACCTGCGCGGACGCCGTCCGCGGCTACGCGGCGCTCTACATCGGCGGCATGGGCAGCCGGGACAAGAACTTCTACAACGCGCTCGCCTGCCGGATGGGCTTCGAGGCGCAGGCCGCCGAAGTCCAGGAGAAATACCTGGCCAAGGACTACGCCGGCGCGATGGCGGCGGTGCCGCTGGAGTTCATCGACGCGACCTCGCTGCTGGGAACCAAGGAGCGGATCGCGGAGAAGATGGCCGAGTTCGCGAAGGCGGGCGTGACGACACTGACCGTCGCCCCGACGTTCGGCGCGCCGGAGCAGGCCGCCGAAGCGCTGCGGACCGCCGTCGAGGCGATCGAGCTGGCGGGGGTCGCCTGATGGGCTGGTTCGAATCCCTGGTGCTCGGCCTGGTCCAGGGCCTGACCGAATTCCTGCCGATCTCCTCCAGCGCGCACCTGCGGATCGTCGCGGCGCTGGTCGGCTGGGACGATCCGGGCGCGGCCTTCACCGCGGTCACCCAGATCGGCACCGAGCTCGCGGTGATCATCTACTTCGGCAAGAAGATCGGCCAGATCCTGCAGGCCTGGTTCTTCTCGCTGTACAAGAAGGACTGGCGTCACGACCCGGACGCGCGGCTGGGCTGGCTGATCATCGTCGGCTCGATGCCGATCGTGGTGCTCGGCCTGCTGCTGCAGCACCAGATCGACAGCGCGTTCCGCGACCTGCGGATCACCGCGTCGGTGCTGATCGTGTTCGGCCTGATCCTGCTGGTCGCGGACCGGATCGGGAAGCAGGACCGCACGCTGGACCACCTGAACGTGCCGCACGGCCTGGGCTTCGGCTTCGCGCAGGCGCTGGCGCTCATCCCGGGCGTGTCGCGCTCGGGCGGCACCACCAGCGCGGGCCTGCTCATGGGCTATACCCGCGCCGACGCGGCCGAATACTCGTTCCTGCTGGCGCTGCCGGCGGTGTTCGGCTCGGGGCTCTACAAGCTGACCGACATCGGCAAGAACGGCGAGACCGCGCAGTGGGGCCCGACGATCCTGGCCACGCTGGTCGCCTTCGGCGTCGGCTACGCGGTGATCGCCTGGCTGATGTCCTACATCAAGAAGCGCAGCTTCGTGCCTTTCGTGATCTACCGCCTGATCCTGGGCGTGCTCCTGTTCGTGCTGATCTTCACCGGCGCCCTCGACCCGAACGCGGGTCCGGTGGGCAGCTGAAGGACTCGTGAGCGTTCCGGGCGGTTCTAACCGCCCGGAACGCTCACGAGTCCTCGTCCGGGCCCCCACCTACCGGCACGTAGGGTGGGAGCCGTGAGCACCGTCATTCTGGTCAGGCACGGGAAGTCCACCGCCAACGGCTCGGGCGTCCTCGCCGGGCGCTCGCCCAAGGTCAACTTGGACGACACCGGCCGTGCCCAGGCCGAGAAGCTGGTGGAACGCCTCGAAGGCGTCCCGCTGGCGGAGCTGGTCGTGTCGCCGCTGCTGCGCTGCAAGCAGACCGTGGCGCCGCTGGCGACCCGGCGCGGCATGACCAAGCACGTCGAGCCCGGACTGTCCGAAGTGGACTACGGCGAGTGGACCGGCCGTGAGCTGCGGACCCTGGCCAAGGAACCGCTCTGGCGGGTCGTGCAGGCACACGCCTCCGCGGCGGTCTTCCCCGGCGGCGAGGGCCTCGCCGAGATGCAGGCCCGCGCCGTCGCGGCCGTGCGGGCGCACGACCGGCGGATCGCCGCCGAGCACGGCGACCACGCGGTCTGGCTGCTGTGCAGTCACGGCGACGTGATCAAGTCCATCCTCGCCGACGCGCTGGGCCAGCACCTCGACGCCTTCCAGCGGATCGTGGTCGACCCGGCCTCGGTTTCGGTGATCCGCTATACCGAAACCCGTCCGTTCGTGCTTCGCGTCAACGAGCACGGGGGCGACCTCGCGGGCATCGTGCCGCCCCCGCCGAAGCCGAAACGCGGGCGCAAAGCGGCCCCGAGCAGTGACGCCGTGGTCGGCGGTACCACCGGACGCTGAGCTCGGCCACCCCCGCAAAGCGCTGACATGCGGTGGGGGAGACCCCGTAGGGTGGCGAGACCGAGAGCAACCGACCAGGAGCCTGTGCCGATGATTTCGCCGGACAACCCGTTCGCCCAAGCCAGCGAGCTGCCCTACGCCCTGCCGCCCTTCGACCGGATCGCCGACGAGCACTACCGGCCGGCGTTCGAGGCGGGACTCGCCGAGCACGCGGCGGAGATCCGCGAGATCGCCGGGAACGCCGCCGAACCGACGTTCGACAACACCGTGGTCGCGCTCGAACGGGCCGGTGAGCTGCTCGGCCGGGTGTCGAGCGTGTTCGGCAACCTCGCCGGCTCCAACAGCACCGACGAGATCCAGGCCATCCAGGCCGAGCTGGCGCCCAAGCTGGCCGCGCACCACGATGCGATCCACCTCGACCCGGCGTTGTTCGCGCGCATCAACAGGCTGCACGAACGCCGGGAGGAGCTTGGCCTCGACGAGGAGTCGCGCCGCCTGCTGGAGCGTTGGCACACCGACTTCAGCCGGGCCGGCGCCGGGCTGCCGGAGGCCGACCAGGCCCGGCTGCGCGAGCTCAACGAGCAGCTGTCCACCCTGCAGACGCGCTTCCAGCAGAACCTGCTCAAGGACACCAACGAACTCGCCGTCGTCATCGACGACGCCGCCGAGCTTCGCGGCTTCAGCGAAAGCGCCATCGCGACGGCCGCCGAAGCCGCGGCCGCGCGTGGCGAGCACGGCAAGTACGTGCTGAACCTGACCCTGCCGACCGGCCAGGCCGCGCTCGAGTCGCTCGAAGACCGGTCCGTGCGCGAGCGGATCTATCGCGCCTCGGTCTCGCGGGGCAACCGCGGCAACGAGTTCGACAACAACGAGATCGTCGCCCGGATCGTGCACCTGCGCGCCGAGCGCGCCGCGCTGCTCGGCTACCCGAACCACGCCGCCTACGTCATCGCGGACGAGACCGCCAAGACCGCCGAAGCCGCAGTGGGCCTGTTGGAGCGCCTCGCCCCGACCGCGGTCGCGAACGCCCGCGCCGAGGCCGCCGAGCTCCAGCAGCACCTCGAGGCCGACGTCCCCGGCGCGACGCTGCAGGCGTGGGACTGGACGTACTACGCCGGGCAGGTCCGCCGCGACCGGCTCGCAGGTCGACAACACCGCGCTGCGGCCGTATTTCGAGCTGGACCGCGTGCTGCGCGACGGCGTCTTCTTCGCCGCGGGCAAGCTCTACGGGCTGAGCTTCACCGAGCGGCACGACCTGCCGGTATACCACCCGGAGGTCCGGGTGTTCGAGGTCTTCGACGCCGACGGCGGCGAGCTCGGCCTGTTCCTGCTCGACCTCTACACCCGCGACGCCAAGCGTGGCGGCGCCTGGATGAACAACTTCGTCGACCAGTCGGGGTTGCTGGGCCTCAAGCCGGTCGTGGTGAACGTGCTCAACGTCGCCAAGCCGCCGGCGGGGGAGCCCACCCTGCTCAGCTTCGACGAGGTCGTCACCGCGTTCCACGAGTTCGGCCACGCCCTGCACGGGCTGATGTCCGACGTGCGGTTCCCGACGTTCTCCGGCGCCAACGTGCCGCGCGACTTCGTCGAGTACCCCTCGCAGGTCAACGAGATGTGGATGCTGTGGCCGGAGGTGCTCGCCAACTACGCGAAGCACCACGCCACCGGCGAGCCGTTGCCCGCCGAGCAGGTCGAGAAGCTCCTGGCCGCCCAGCAGTACGGCGAGGGCTTCGCCACCACCGAGTACCTCGCCGCGTCCCTGCTCGACCAGGCCTGGCACGGCCTCGGCGTCGACGACCAGGTCGGTGACGTCCAGCGGTTCGAGAGCGCCGCGCTGGTCAAGGCCGGCGTCGCGCTCGAGTCCGTCCCGCCGCGCTACCGCACCAGCTACTTCGCGCACGTGTTCAGCGGCGGCTACAGCGCCGGGTACTACTCCTACATCTGGAGCGAGGTCCTCGACGCCGACACCGTCCGCTGGTTCACCGAGAACGGTGGCCTCACCCGCGAGAACGGCGACCACTTCCGCCGCGAGCTCCTCGGCCGCGGCGGCAGCGTCGAGCCGATGGCCGCGTTCCGCGCCTTCCGCGGCCGCGACCCCGAGATCGAGCCCCTCCTTACCCGCCGGGGCCTCTCCGGCGCCTGAGCCATAAGCCGTGAATGCCACATTGACGGCCCGAGACGCCAGGGTCCCGGCAAAGTCGTTAGGGGATGCCGAGGAGGGTGAGGGGGCGGGTGTGGTTGCGGGCGGTGTGGCGTAGTGCGGCTGCGATGTTGGTGTGGCCGGCTAGGCGTAGGGCGCTGATGGCGAGGTTGCGTAGGCCGGCCATGACGCGGGGTGCGGTGCCGGTGCGGATGCGAGAGGTGTCTTCGCCGTAGGTGACGTCGCGGACCCAGTGGAGCCGGTTTTCGATGCCCCAGTGGTCGCGGACGTAGTGGGCGATCTGGGGTGGTGGGTCGGTGAGGTTGGTGATGCCGAGGACTGTTTCGGTGTGGGTTTTGCCGGTGGCGGTGTAGGTGACGTGGCGGTGCAGTTGGAATATCTGTGTCGTGTGGGGGAAGCGGACGCCGGTGTCGGGTGTGGGCAGGGCGCGGATGGTGCGGTGTTCGTGTCGGCCGTGGCCGGTGTCGCAGGTGGTGTGGGGTTCGGTGTCGGCCCAGGGCAGGGTGAGCAGGTTGCGGTGCAGGTAGCCGCGGTTGCCTTTGACGAGGAATACGTACTTGGCGCCGTGGTCGGTGATGTAGCGGGCGTGGTCGGCGGTGGTGTGCAGGGCGTCGGCGGTGACCACCACTCCGGTCAGGTCGATCCGGTCCAGCAGGCGGGTGAACCAGTGGACCTCGTTGCCTTTGGAGCCGAGGACTTCGGCTTGGGCCAGGACGGTGCCGGTGCTCCGGTTCATCGCGCCCAGCAGGTGCACTCCGCCGGTGCCGTCGGGTGCGCAGGTGCCGCGCACGGTCTTGCCGTCGACCGCGATCACCTCTGCCCGCCCGTCGGTCACGGGGGCCAGGCGGGCGAGGCGTTCCTGCAGCCACGCGCAGATCGCCGCGTCTACGGCGTCGGCGTCCACATGCTGCAAGACCCGCCGCAGGGTGGCCTCGCCGGGAGGGACATACCGGCCCCGGCGGGGGTCCAGCCTGGCCGCCAGCCGGGCCAGGACCGACTGCTCGGCATCGGCGGCCCATTCACCGATCGCGGTGAACGACTGGGCTCCGGCACAGACCGCCGCCGCGGCAATCAGCAGGATCGACTGCAGCCGATGCCGCACCCCGCGCCGTTTCCGCGGGTCAGGCACCACCGACAGATGATCACTCAGATCGAATACATCCTCTTCGGACACCCCATCGGCCCGGGTCAGATGGTCAAAGCCAGAAGGCATCAGCGATGATGAAGCAGCAGGCACGGCTCTCTCACATGATCATGGGTCCTAGACAAACCACATGATCAACCAGAGGGCCGTGCCTGCCTCACATCAACACACCGACTTTGCCGGAGCCCTGGCCCGAGACGCCGTCAATGTGGCATTCACGGACATCAGTGTATAACGACCTATACTGTCGGGCGATCGAAAAGGATAAATGGTTCGACTCCTCGCCTCCTCGACGTTGAGATAAGAGCGCAACGACGGGGGGAATGCATGGAGATCGACGAAGGTCTGGTCCACAAGCTGCTGGCCCGGCAGTTTCCACAATGGGCGGAGCTGGCGATCTCGCCGGTGCCGGTGTCCGGGATGGACAACGCGACCTTCCGCCTCGGAGCCGACCTTTCTGTGCGGCTGCCGAGATACGAGCGCTGGGTCGGTCAGGTCGAACGCGAGCACCGCTGGCTGCCCTGGCTCGCGCCGCAGCTGCCGCTCCCGATCTCCGCGCCGGTCGCGAAGGGTGAACCCGCCGAGGGCTACCCGTTCCCGTGGTCGGTATACCGGTGGCTGGACGGCGAAGCCGCCACCGCGGAAGGACTGGTGGATCCGCACGCGACCGCGAAGGAGCTGGCGGGGTTCGTCCGCGCGCTCTGGCGGATCGACCCCACCGGCGGCCCGGGACCTCAGTGGAGCAACGCCTTCCGCGGCGTCCCGATGGGCGACGAACGCGACTCGATCGCCGCCGATGCCCGCGTTCGGCCGAAGATCGCGGCGCTGCAAGAGCTTGTCGACGCCGACGCGGTCACCGCCGTCTGGGAGGCCGCGCTCACCGCGCCCGCGTGGGACGGCGAACCCCGCTGGGTGCACGGGGATCTCGCGACCGGCAACCTGCTGGCCGTCGACGGCAGGCTCAGCGCGGTGATCGACTTCGGCACCCTGGCCGTCGGCGATCCCGCGGTCGACCTGCTGGTCGCCTGGCAGTTCCTCCCCGACGAAGCCAGGGGCACCTTCCGCGACGCGGTCGATGTCGACGACGCCACCTGGGCACGCGGCCGCGGCTGGGCACTGGCGCGTCTGGAGGCCCTGATCAAAGACTCGTGAGCGTTCCGGACGGTTCTAACCGCCCGGAACGCTCACGAGCCCTTCTCAGATCAGGCCGAGCTTCTGCACGGTGTCGCGCTCCTCGGCGAGCTCCGCGACGGAGGCGTCGATGCGGGCGCGGGAGAAGTCGTCGATCTCGAGGCCCTGGACGATGGAGTACTTGCCGTCCTTGGCGGTGACCGGGAACGACGAGATCAGGCCCTCCGGCACGCCGTAGGAGCCGTCGGAGACGACGCCGGCCGAGGTCCAGTCGCCGTCGGCGGTGCCGTTGACCCAGGTGTAGACGTGGTCGACCGCGGCGGAGGCGGCGGACGCGGCCGAGGACAGGCCACGGGCCTCGATGATCGCGGCGCCGCGCTTGGCGACGGTCGGGATGAAGTCGTTCTCCAGCCACGCCTGGTCGACCGCGCCGGCGATGCTCTTGCCGCCGAACTCGGCGTGCTGGACCGAGGGGTACTGCGTGGCGGAGTGGTTGCCCCAGATGGCGACCTTGCGCAGCTCGGTCACCGGGACCTCGAGCTTCTTCGACAGCTGCGCGAGCGCGCGGTTGTGGTCCAGGCGGGTCATCGCGGTGAAGCGGTCGGCCGGCACGTCGGGGGCGTGCTGCTGGGCGATCAGCGCGTTGGTGTTGGCCGGGTTGCCGACCACGAGGACCTTGATGTCCGACGCCGCGCCGGCGTTGATGGCCTCGCCCTGCGGCTTGAAGATGCCACCGTTGGCCTCCAGCAGGTCGCCGCGCTCCATGCCCTTGCTGCGCGGGCGGGCGCCGACGAGCAGGGCGATGTTCGTGCCCTCGAAGGCCTGCTTCGGGTCGTCGAAGATGTCGATGCCGGACAGCAGCGGGAACGCGCCGTCGTCGAGCTCCATCGCGGTGCCCTCGGCCGCCTTGACCGCCTGCGGGATCTCCAGCAGCCGCAGCTTCACCGGGACGTCGGCGCCGAGGAGCTGACCGGACGCGATGCGGAACAGCAGCGCGTAGCCGATCTGGCCGGCCGCACCGGTGACGGTCACGTTGACAGGGGCTTGGGTCATTGCGGTTCTCCAGCTTGAGACGACTTTGGCTAGTACCGCGAGCCTAGTCCTGCCGCGCGTGGCCGTTCGGGTGCGTCCGGTCACTCCTGCTGGATCGATCCGGTATCCGCGACGTTGCCGGCGAGCCGGTGCAGGAGGTCGGCGAGCTTCGCGATTTCGGCGTCGCTGAGCCCTTTCCGCATCCGCTGGTCGTGGGCGATGGCGGCCGACGCGAGCTGGTGGAACAGCTTCTCGCCCGGCTCCGTGAGCTCCACGACGTGGACGCGCCGGTTGTCCGGGTCGCGACGGCGGGTGACCAGCCCGGCGGACTCCATGCCGTTGAGGTGGTGGGTCAACGTCGCGCCCTGGATGCCCACGGCGTCGGCGAGCTCGCGCTGGTTGGCGACCGGTTTCGTCTTGAGCGAGATGAGGATCTGCCAGACCGGCTGCGATCCGCCGGCGGCGGCGAGGGCCTGGTCGAAGGCGCGGCTCGCGGTCTTGGCGGTGCGCGAGAGGACGACCCCGATGGGTGCGGTGGCGGGTGCTGGCATGAGCAGACCGTACCGCAGATCGCGAGTAATCTAAGGGTTTGACATCTAACGGTTAGACATCTAACGTTTAGCCCATCGAACCCCGAGGAGGCAGTGATGAGCACCGAAGAGCAGATCCGCGAGTT
The DNA here is from genome assembly GCA_963762765.1 of uncultured Actinomycetota bacterium. GTDB lineage: Bacteria > Actinomycetota > Actinomycetes > Mycobacteriales > Pseudonocardiaceae > Amycolatopsis. Next base: position 98,051 of record CAVXMR010000057.1, on the reverse strand, counting down.
CGGCCGGGCCTGGGCGGCGGCGGAGGTCCGCGGCGACACCGAGACCCTGGACGGCCTGGCCGCCGACGGCTTCCGCCTGGTCGGCCCGCTGGGCTTCGTGCTGGACAAGCAGCAGTGGCTGATGCGCTACAACGGTGGCGGGCTGGTCACCGAGAAGCTGGACTGGGAGGACGTCGAGGTCCGCGACTTCGGCGCCACCGCGGTCGCGATCGGCGTGCACGCGCAGGTCGCGCAGCACCAGGGCAACCCGGCCAACGGCCGGTTCCGCGCCACTCATGTGCTGGTCCGCGAGGGCGACCGGTGGCGCCTGGCCGGGATCCACCTCAGCGCGATCGGCGGCCCGCCGCCGCTCACGCCCGCCAAGGAGGAGCGGCGATGAGCGTCGACCTGAACCACACGATCGTGTGCGTCACCGACCGCGAGGCGTCGGCGGAGTTCCTGGCCGGGATCCTCGGCCTCGAGGTCGATCCGGCGACCGGGCCGTTCGTGCCCATCCGGCTCGGCAACGACGTGACGCTGGACTACCTGCGGGTCGACCAGGTGACCAGCCAGCACTACGCGTTCCTGGTCGGGGACACCGAATTCGACGCCGCGATGGCGCGGATCAAAGCCGCCGGCGTCACCTACTGGGCGGACCCGTTCCACCGGAAGCCCGGCGAAATCAACCACCTGAACGGCGGCCGGGGCTGCTACTTCGAAGATCCCGACGGCCACAACATGGAACTGCTCACGCGAGCCTGAAAGGGACGGTCATGAAGGTCAGCATCGGCGTCACGGACTTTTCGTGGCAGGACAGGCTCACCGAGCAGCTCGCGGACGTCGCGGTCGCGGCCGAGGAGGCGGGCCTGGACACCCTGTGGGTGGCGGATCACCTGCTGCAGGCCGACCCGCACAGCACGGCGGATTCGGCGATGCTGGAGGCGTACACCACGCTGGGGTTCCTCGCCGCCCGCACCAGCCGGATCGGGCTCGGCACCATGGTTTCGGCGGTCACGTTCCGGCCGCCCGCGCTGCTGATCAAGGCGGCGACCACGCTCGACGTCCTCTCCGGCGGGCGGGCCCGGTTCGGAATCGGTACCGGGCATCACGACGGCGAAGCGCGGGCGATGGGGCTGCCCTTCGGGCCGGTCGGCGAGCGGTTCGAACAGCTCGAGGAGACCCTCCGATTGGCGCTGCGGATGTGGGCGGGCGACGAGTCGGCGTTCGACGGCAAGCACTTCCACCTCGAGCGCCCGATTTCGGTGCCACGGCCGGTGAGCCGGCCGAAGGTGCTGATCGGCGGCGCGGGGGAGCGCAAGACGTTACGGCTGGTCGCGCAGTACGCGGACGCGTGCAATGTGTTCGACATTCCCGACGGCGGCAAGACCGTCCGGCACAAGCTGGCCGTGCTCGCGCGCCATTGCGAGGACGTCGGACGGCCGTACGAAGAGATCGAAAAGACCATCAGCACGCGGCTCTCGCCGGGTGAATCGGCGGCCGGTTTCGCCGCCCGCTGCGACGAGTTCGCGTCCTGGGGGATCGACCACGCCGTGGTGATCACGGCAGGGCCGTGGTCGGTCGAGGGCATCGCGACGCTCGGAGAGGTCGTGTCGCTGAGGGGGTAGTCCCGCTGGCCGGGATGAGCTTCTCCCGGCGTGCGCGGTGATCGCGGCGGTGGCCAGAACGCCCCGGCGGGCTCGATTGTGCGGTGATCGTGTCGGTTGCCGGGATGACGACCGGCGCGAAATCGTTTTCCTGCCGTTTGGTTCACACTGACCGGGAATGGCGGGACCGTGGATTTGTCGAAAACTGAGCAAAGCGCTGTACCGGAGTGACTACGGCGCGTTGCTCCATTCAGCGGGCGTTGCATTCAAGATCCTTTCGCTACCATGGTCCCGCCCCCAGCCCCAATCGAGTGTATTGGGAAGGAATCCCATGTTAAGTGCGATAGTTGCTGGCGTCATGGCGCTTTCCTCCATTGTTGCGCCGCACGAGTGGAACACCCCTCCGCCGCCGGACAAAATTGTGATCGACGTGGTGAACGCCATCGGTACCGGGTGCCCGCTCGGCACGTCCGCGGTGGCCGTTTCCCAGGACAACACGGCGTTCACGGTGACCTACAGCGCCTACACCGCGCTGGTCGGCGTCGGTGCCGGGCCGCTCGACGGCCGCAAGAACTGCCAGATCGGCCTACGCGTGCACGTGCCGCAGGGTTTCACCTACGGAATCGCACAAGCGGACTATCGGGGGTATGCGCATCTGGAGAAGGGTTCGAACGGCCTCGAGAGAGCCAACTACTATTTCCAGGGCAATTCGCCGACCGCCTTCGTTCAGCACCCGTTGACGGCACCGTCCGCGGTGTTCGATGACGACTGGCACTTCACCGACACCACAGAAGTCGGTGCCATTGTATTCAAACCCTGCGGCGAGGAACGCAACCTCAACATCAATACGGAATTGCGGGCGGCAGCAGGTTCGTCGGATCCCAAGAAGACCACCAGCTTCGTGACGATGGACTCGACCGACGGCAGCATCACGACGGTCTACCACTTCGCGTGGCTGTCCTGTCCGTGAGCGAACCCGGCCCGGATCGGATTTAGGAGGTGACACGAGGCGGAGCGGTGAGTCTGCCGCTCCGCCTCGGGCCGGCCGGTCAGCGCGGCGCGGGTTCCGTGGCGCCGACACCGAAGACCCGGCCCAGGGCGATGAGGGTTTCGTCCAGATGGCTGAGGCTGGACAGGACCGCGCGGGTTTCGGCGTGCCCGACGCGGTCGGACACCGGAGTGCCGTCGTCGCGCACGAGCGTGCCGGGTGTGGGGCCACCCGGGGCGGCGAGCGCCCGGCGGAGGACGTCGATGTTGGCGAGCAGCCGGCCGGTGAACAGACCCAGCCGGTCGGCGTCGCCGCCGGCGAGCAGCCCGGGCTGGGCCCGGGCGGCGACATGCCGGGCCCGGAACGCGATCGTCTCCAGGGTGGTGAGCACGTGCCAGCCGTAGTCGCGGCGGGCGCTGGAGAGGTTGACCGGGTGGGTGAGCGGTTCGACGGTGGTGCGGACCTTCTCCACCGCCCGGTCGAGATCGCGGGAGAGCTCGATGATGGCGACGTTCTCGGTGCCGGCCAGCAGGCCGCCGGTGTGCTCGAGGAACTCCTCGAGCTCGTCGAGCACACCGGCGATGTCGTCGAGCATGACCGCGCGGGTGCGGACCGGGACGATCACGACGGCGGCGAGGATGCCCGCCGCGGCGCCGACGGCGGTCTCGGCCACCCGGATCCAGAGGACTTCGAGGCTGAACGTGCCGAGCAGGCTGTAGAGCAGACCGAGCATGCAGGTGATGAAGAACGCCATCACCACCTGGGAAACCCGGGCCATGTAGACCATCCCGAACACGCACACCAGGATCAGCGCGAGGGTGGCCGGGACGCTGCCGGCGACGAGCGCGGCGAGCAGCATGCCGCCGAGGATCCCGATCAGGGTGCCGCCGATCCGGCGGACGCCCTTGACGAAGGTGGCGCCCGCGGTGGACGTGCCGATGAAGACCACGAAGACGGTGAGCACGGCCCAGTACCAGCGCTGGTGGGACACGAGTTCCCCGCCGATGACCGCGAGCCCGCCGCCGACGACCGCTTGGATCGCGCTGCGGGTCTGGTTGTCGTAGGCGAAGGCCGGGGAGGGCTCGGCGGGTTCCTCTTCTTCCGCGAGCTCGGGCTCGGCTTCGGCTTCGGGGAGCGCGGCGCGCTGGGCGCGGTCGTCGGCGAGGGCGAGTTCGGCGATGGCGCGGCGCACGCCGTCGCCGGGGCGGGCTTCCTCGGCGATGCGGCTGCCTTCGACGAGCATCCGGCTGAACTCGCCGGTCTGGCTGATCAGGGGGAGCTCGCGCGGGTCGCGTTCCATCAGCGCCCGGAACCGGGCGAGGCGGCTGATGAGGTCCTCGCTGATCTCCTCGGTGAGTTCGTCGGAGCAGGTGCGCTGGACGGTGATGGTGAGCCACTGGACGGCGAGCTCGACCTCGATGGCGCGGCGGCGCAGGCGGTCGGCGGCCTGGGCGTCGACGACGTCGGGAGCGGTGTCCTCGATGAGGAGCACGCATTCGTGCAGGCGCGCGTTGGCTGTGCGCAGCTGCTTGCGGGTGCGTTCGCTGCCGGCCACGGCCAGGTAGGCCTCGTTGGCGCGGATGACGGCGGCGAGGCGGGCGCGGAAGGCGCGGCGGACGCGAAGGAACTCGGCTTCGGGGTTGCGGCGAAGTAAGGCGAAGCGGACGACGGCGTTGGCGGCGATGCCGACGGTCAGCGCGAGCAGCAGCTGCGGGACCTGCTTGAGATGCGTCTGCAGGAACATCGCGAAGAAGAAGAGGAAGAAGCTGACCGAGCCGAGCGCGACGCCGCGGGCGCCGAAGCGCTGGGCGTAGACGGCGATGAAGATCAGCAGGACGAAGATGACGCTGTCCAGCGGAGGCGCGGCCGAGCCGACGCTGGCCAGTGTCAGGGAGGCGGCGCCGACGAGCAGCGCGAGCACGAGGGTGACGCCTTGGGCGCGCGGCGTCGGGTCGTGGACGGTGAAGGCGGTCATCATCGCGGAGATCGCGGCGACGAGCATGTACGTCAGTGGCAGGTGCGCCGGGATGAGCGCGGCGACGGCGATGATGATGCCGAGGACGGCCGAAGCGCCGAGGCGGAGCCGGACGAAGCCGGGGTCGGACGCGGCGAGCCGGTCGAGGGCGGCGTTGCGGAGAGTGGTCATCGGGCCAGGAGCTCCCATTGGGCGAGGGTGGCGCGGCGGTGCGTGGTGGCGGTGATCCGCAGCCGGTAGCGGGCATGGGCGGCCGGGGTTTCGAGCACGAACGGCCGGGTCTGGCGGCGCCAGCGGAAGAGCTCGTCGCGGCGTTCGTCCAGGGTGACCCACTGCTGCCCGTCGTCGGACCCTTCGAGCAGCCACGACGCCGGGTCGCCCTTGCGGGCGCCGGAGGTGAGCGTGTACATCGTGACCTCGCGCAGCTCACCGTCCACAGTGAACTCGACGGCCGGGAACCGGCGGCGGAAGGTGACCTCGGTGCGGGTGGTGTCGTCGAAGAGCTTGGCGGTGGCGGTGCCGTCGTCGCTGGTGGCGGTGCCGGTGAGGTCGGTGACCGGGTCCGGTCGCACGGCGGGTTTCGTCGCGGCGCCCCAGTCGGTGGGTTCGGTGGTGAGGTCGAAGACGAGTTCGGCGCCGTCGGCGAGGGCGGCGTGGGACAGCGTGGTGGAGTTGTGAGGGACGCCGTCGACGGTGAGGCCGCGGACGTACACGGTGTCCTCGGTGTTGCCGGGGGCGTGGACGACGAGGTCGTTGCCGTTCTCGAGATGGACGGTGACCTTCTCGAACAGCGGTGAGCCGATCGCGTAGCGCGGGCTGCCGACCGAAAGCGGGTAGAAGCCGAGCGCGCTGAAGACGTACCAGGCGGACATCTCGCCGTTGTCCTCGTCGCCGGGGTAGCCCTGGCCGAGCTCGCTGCCGAGGTAGAGCCGGCGCAGGACCTCGCGGACGACGCGCTGGGCCTTCGCAGGGGCGCCGGCGAAGTTGTAGATGTAGGGGATGTGGTGCGACGGCTGGTTGGAGTGGCCGTACTGGCCCATGCGGACGTCGCGGGCTTCGGTCATCTCGTGGATGAGGCCGCCGTACGCGCCGGGCTTGCGGCCGGTCTCCGGCGTGGCGAAGAAGGTGTCGAGCTTGGCTTCGAGCCCTTCGACGCCGCCGTGGAGCGCGGCGAGGCCGGGGCCGTCGTGGGGCGCGGTGAAGGCGGTGTTCCAGGCGTTGGTCTCGACGAAGTCTCCGCCCCAGGCCGCGGGGTCGTACCCCTCGGGCGCGAAGCGGCGGCTGCCGTCGCGGTTGCGTCCCTGGAAGAAGCCGATCTTGTCGTCGAAGTGGTGTACGTAGTGCTTCGCGCGCTCGCGGAAGTAGGCGGCGTTGTCCGCGTACATGCGCGCGTGTGCTCCGTCGTTTTCTCCGTCCATGCCCCCACCGCCACCCTCAACGGAGGCGCTTCGCGCCACTGATTCATTCCGGAGAGCGTCTGAAAGGTTCGCGAGGCCGAAGTCGTTGATACAGCCTTCGAGCGCCCAGGAGAGTCCTTCGTGGACGGAGGTGGGCGTGTAGCCGAGGAAGATCGACTGGTCGAGGCCCTTACGGCCGACGGCGCGGTTCGGCGGGGTGACGGTCGCGTTCTTGAGCCCGGCGTCGTAAGCGGCTTCGACGTCGAAGCCGCGAATGCCCTTCAGGTACGCGTCGGCGAAGGCGACGTCGGAGCTGGTGCCGGTCATCAGGTCGGCGTAGCCGGGTGAAGACCAGCGAGAGATCCAGCCGCCTTCGCGGTACTGCTGCACGAAGCCGTCGATCATGTGCGCGCACTGCGTTGGCGCGAAGAGCGCGTACGCGGGCCAGGTGGTGCGATAGGTGTCCCAGAAGCCGTTGTTGACGTACATCTCGCCGTCGACGACCTTCGCGCGGGTGCTGGGCAGGCGGCGGCGCGTGACCGGGCTGGCGTGGCGGGTGCCCTGGGGCGTGTTCTCGTGGGCGCTGTTCGGGTAGAGGTACAGGCGGTAGAGGTTGGAGTAGAGCGTGGTCAGTTGGTCCTCGCTGGCGCCTTCGACCTCGAACCGGCCGAGCAGTTCCTGCCATTGCGCGCGGGCTTGGTCGCGGACCTCCTCGAACGTCGTGTCGGCCGGGATCTCCAGCTCGAGGTTGCGCTTGGCCTGGGCGACGCTGATCAGCGAGGTCGCGATCCGCAGCGTCATGTCGGGACCGTCGAACTCGAAATAGCCCGAGACCCTCCGCCAAGGTGGACGACGGATCTTGGCGCCGCGCGTGGCGGGGGTTTCGGTCTGGGCGTAGACGTACATGCGGCGCGCGCCGGCGGACAGGCGGCTGCGGACCTTCGTGTACCCGGTGATCACGCCGGTGTCGGCGTTCAGGCGCAGGCGGCCGCGGTTGCGGACGTTGTCGAACAGCAGCCAGCCGTGCTTGTCGGGGAAGGTGAACCGCATGATCGCGGCATGCGAGGTCGGCGCGAGCTCGGCGGTCATGCCGTTCGCGAACTTGACCCGGTAGTGGTACGGCCGGTCGGTCTCGTCGTCGTGGGAGAAGGCGAGCGCGCGCTTGCGGCGGTTGCGTTCGACCGGGCCGCTGCCGGGCAGGATGTGGAAGGTGTGGCGGTCGCCCATCCATGGGCTGGGCTGGTGGCTCAGGGCCAGCGCCTGCAGGGCCGGGCGATTCCGGTCGTCGTTGTGGCGGTGGTAGGAGTAGAGCCAGTTCGTCGCCCCGGCGTCGGTGACCGGGGTCCAGAAGTTGAAGCCGTGCGGCACCGCGGTCGCCGGGAAGTTGTTGCCACGTGAGTACTCGCTGCTTGAGTGGGTACCGCGGGTGGTGCGTACGTAGTCGACGGGCTCCTTCGGCGTCTCGACGTGCTCGGCGACGCGGACGTGGTCGAGCCAGCCGGTGGCCTCGCCGTCTTCGGTGCGCAGCACGATCCGCTCGATCCGGCGCCCGGCGAACGCGCCGAGCGGGCGGCGGACGAGGTTCCACTGGTCGACCCAGAGGGTCTTGGCCTCGCCCTGGTCGCGGGGGGTGAACCCGGCGGTGGTGCCGTCGTCGAACTCGACGTCGAGGCTGATGTAGGTGGCCCGGTAGGCGGGGATCTCGCCGTCGGCGACCGGGAAGACCAGATAGGACAGTGCGGTATGGCCGGTGACCGGCACATCGAGCTCGAACAGCACGGCGTTGTCCCCGCCGTCGTAGCGCAGGGCGCGCGTGCCGGTGAAGCCGACGCCGGTCTTCGAGGTGGGGGAGCGGTCGGGGCCGTTCCCGACCCGCAGACGGGGGTCGACCGGCTGCGGTTCCCCGGCTTCGAAGGAGGAGAAGAAGGCGTCGTCGAGCATGCGCACACCGTATCGGCCGGACGGCGCAGCTCGCGCCGTGAAGCCCGGGTGTCGGCTGAAGGGGACTTTCCTCTCGCCTGGCGGGGTGAAGGGGACTTTCGTCGCGCGTGACGCGAGGAAAGTCCCCTTCAGCTAGAACTTCGCGCATTGTCCGGCGGCCGGGCCGCGGACGGTGTTGACGAGGTCGTAGTCGGTCGGGACCGGCGTGTTGGCCGCGCAGGCCAGCGGCCCGCCGACCGTGCTCGACGTGAGCACCGGTCCGTGGTTGCCGGTCAGCGCGACCGGGCCGCCGATGTCGGTCACCTCGATCGACACCGGGCCGGTGGTCCCGGTGATCGCCACCGGGCCGCCGATCTTCGTGCGGTTGAGCACGATCTGGCCGGCACCCGTCGCTGCCAGCGGGCCGTTGATCTTCCCGCCGCGCACGATCAGGGTGGCGCCCGAACCGACGTTGACCGGGCCATTGACCGTGGCACCGACCAGGCACGTCGTGCCCGAAGACACGGTCAGCGGGCCCGACTGGGTGCCCGTGATCGTCTTCGTGCAGGCCGCGTCCGGCTTGCCGAGCAACTCGAACTCCGCCAGCGAAGCGGGCGCACCCGTCGAGGTCGCGGTGACCTCGAGCTTGTAGTACGCGAAGTGGGCCGGGTTGGCCACCTTGAACGCGCGGGTCTGCTGCCGCCAGGCGAACGTCTGGTCGGTCTGCTTGTCCGCGACCGCCCACTTCTTGCCGTCGTAGGAGCCCTTGAGCACCCAGCTCTTCACGTCTCCCACGCCCTTGGGCGAGGTCAGCGTGTAGTGCGTGACGGCTTCGTCGGTCGAGTCCACCTGGTACTGGACCGCCCCGGTCACCGGCGCCTCGGTCTGCGACGTGTTGTCCACGAGCGCGGCCGCGTTGGAACCGTCCGAAGTGGACAGCGTGCCCTTGCCGGGACCCGTCTCGTCGTGCAGCGGGGTCGCCACGGCGTCGCCGGTGGTGATCGACTTGGGCGCGTCGCCGGTCCCGGTACCCCAGGTCGAGGGGTTCGGGCCCATGTCGAAGTCGATCTTCGCACCCTTGGCGATCAGGTCCTGCGGCAGCGAAGTCGAGCTGTAGGACTTGCCGTTGACCTTCACGCCCTGGACGTAGACGTTCTTCGCGCTGTTCTTCGGTGCGTTGATCACCAGGTCCTTGCCGCCGGCGAGGTGGACGGTGGCCTTCTTGAACAGCGGCGACCCGATGGCGTAGTTCGGGCTGCCCATCTGCAGCGGGTAGAAGCCGAGCGAGCTGAAGACGTACCAGGCCGACATCTCGCCGTTGTCCTCGTCGCCGGCGTAACCCTGGCCGTTCTCGCTGCCGTTGTAGAGCCGCGAGAGCGCCTCACGGACCTTCGCCTGCGTCTTGGCCGGCTGACCCGCGTAATCGTACATGTAGAGCAGGTGGTGCGAAGGCTGGTTGGAGTGGCCGTACTGGCCCATCCGCACGTCCCGCGCCTCCCGCATCTCGTGGATCACGCCACCGTAGGAGCCGGGGTAGTTCGCGGTCTCCTGGTCGCCGAAGAACTGGTCCAGCTTGGTGCCAAGACCGGCCTTGCCGCCGTAGAGGTTCGCGAGGCCCTGGCCGTCCTGCGGCACGGTGAACGCCATGCCCCAGCCGTCGGTCTCGGTGTAGTCCCCGCCCCACACGCGCGGGTCGTACTTGTCCTTCGGCGTGGTGAACTTGCCCGTGGCGTCCTTGCCCTGGAAGAACCCGACGCCGGAGTCGAACACGTTCACGTAGTTCTGCGCGCGGCTGGTGAAGTACTGATAGTTCTCCAGGTACTCCGCCTTGCGCGGGTCGGTCGCCGGGGCGTCGTCGTAGAGCTTCTTCGACATGTTGGCGATGCCGAAGTCGTTGATGTAGCTCTCGATCGACCAGGAGAAGCCCTCGTCGGCGCTGTTCGGCGTGTACCCGAGGAAGACGCCCTGGTCCTCGCCCTTGCGGCCGACGGACTGGTTCGGCGGGGTCACCGTCGCGTTCTTCAGCGCCGCGTCGTAGGCCGACTTGACGTCGAAGTTCTTGACGCCCTTGAGGTAGGCGTCGGCGAACGCGACGTCGGAGCTGGTGCCGGTCATCAGGTTCGCGTAGCCGGGTGAGGACCAGCGCGCGATCCAGCCGCCGTCCCGGTACTGCTGGACGAAGCCGTCGATCATCTTCCCGGCCATGTCCGGCGTGAGCAGCGAGTACGCCGGCCAGGTCGTGCGATAGGTGTCCCAGAACCCGTTGTTGACGTAGATCTGGCCGTCGACGATCTTCGAGCCGGTCTGCGTCGGGGTGTCGGCACCCGCCTTCGCCGACACCGGGCTGGCGTACTTGTACACCGGCTTACCGGTGGTGCCGGTGTTCTCGAACGCGGAGTTCGGGTAGAGGAACAGCCGGTAGAGGTTCGAGTACAGCGTCGTGAGCTGGTCCTTCGACGCGCCCTCGACCTCGATGACGCTCAGCTGCTTGTCCCAGGCCTGCTGCGCCGCGTCCCGGACCGAGTCGAAGGTCGCGGCCGGCGCGATCTCCTGCTCCAGGTTCTTCTTCGCCTGGTCGACGCTGAGCAGCGACGTCGCGATCCGCATGTTCACCGTCTTGGCCGCCCCGGCGTCGAACCGGAAGTAGCCGAGGTGATCGTTGATCATCTTGCCGCTGTCGGTCACCGGCCGGTCGAACGTCGCGTAGACGAACAGCCGTCCGGCGCCGGCCGACAGGCCGCCGCTGTTGACGTCGGAGAAGCCGCTGATCGTGCCGGCGGCGGCGTTGAGCGTCAGCCCGGAGTTGTCGTTGACGTTGTCGAAGATCAGGCTGGAGTCGGCGCCGGGGAAGGAGAACCGGAACATCGCCGCGTGGTCGGTCGGCGCGATCTCGGTCTTGATCCCGTTCTCGAACTGCACGCCGTAGTAGTGCGCCCGGGCGACTTCGTTGCTGTGCTTGAACGGCAGCTGCCGCGTCGACCGGTCGCCGTTGGGCACGCCGGTGGCGGCCGAGGGCATCACCTGGAAGGTCTGCCGCTCACCCATCCACGGGCTCGGCTCGTGGCTGGCGCCGAAGCCCTGCAGCTGCGGCAAGTTCTGTGCGTTGTTCTGCGTGCTGTAGTTGTAGAGCCAGCTCGTCGACCCGGCGTCGGTGAGCGGGGTCCAGAAGTTGAACCCGTGCGGCACCGCGGTGGCCGGGAAGTTGTTGCCGCGCGAGAACGTGCTGTTCGCCATCGTGCCGCGGGTGGTCAGCACGTTGTCGCTCGGGCGCGTGCTCGCCGGCGGGGTCGGGGTGGCCGAGATCTTGATGTCGTCCAGCCAGCCCTGCAGGAGGCCCGGGCCGTTCGGGTTGTCGTAGCCGACCAGGATGCGCTTGATCGTCTTGCCCGGCGCGACCGAGCCGATCGCCGAGCGCACCAGGTTCCACTGGTTGGCGTAGAGCACCTTGCTCGCGCCCTGGCCCTCCGGCGTCAGCGGGAAGCCGTACTGGTCGTTCGCGCCGAGGTCGCGCAGGTACGTGCCGTCGCTGAAGGCGAGGTCGACCGCGACGTTCGTGCTCGGGTACTTCAGGTCGCCGGTGATGAACTGCGGCTGCACCTGGTAAGAGAGCTCGGTCGAGGGCGCGACCGGGATGTCGACGTCGTAGATCTTGTTGTACGACCAGCCGTGCCCGGCTTCGGTCTGGCTGCCGGAGTAGCGGTAGGCGCGGGTGCCGGTGAAGCCGACCCGGTTCTTGCTGGTGTACCCGGAGGTCGGGCCGGCGTCGGCGAAGCTGCGCATGTTCGGCAGGGGCGGCGGGGCCGGCTCGTCGTTGGCCAGCAGCAGCTCCGAGAGCTGCATGATCGGTCCGCCGTTGTTGCGGGTGACGGCCAGCTGGTAGTACTTGAAGGCCGCGCTCGGCGTCGCCAGCGCGTAGGTCTTGGTCTGGAACCGCGCGGTGAACGCCTGGTCCGTCTGCTTGTCGATGTCGGTCCAGCTCACCCCGTCGGCGCTGCCCTGCAGCGTCCAGTCCTTCGGGTCGCGGTTGTCGAAGTCGTTGGCCGAGCTCAGCGCGTAGTGCGTGATCGAGGTCGGCTCGGACAGCGTGATCGTCGCGGTCGCGGTCGGGGTCCAGGCGAGCCACTTGGTGTCGGTGGTGCCGTCGATGAGGTTCGAGACGCCCTCACCGCCGCCGTCGTTCTCGCTTGTCGCGCTGGTCTCGGTGACCTTGCCGCGGATGTCGCCGGGGATCGCGGTGCCGTTGGCGCCGTTCACGCCGGAGGCGCGGGGCTTGCCGGCGGCGTCGGTGTCGACGGTGTCCGAGAGCGGCTGCGGGTCCCCCTGTTCGAAGGAGGAGAAGAAGTCCGGTGGTGCGGTGTCGGGGTCCGCGGCAGCGGCCGCGGGCAGCGCGGCCAGTCCGGCGGCGACCACGAGAGCGCTCAGCATTAGTGCGACCGGTGGTCTGGCGCTTCGGGGCATCATTGCTCCAAGCTCTGGAGGGGGCGTATGACGGCACCGCGCAGGCGGGGACCGGCGGCGCCCAGGAAGGGAAACTCTTCGGTGACATCGATGTCAAGGCCGATGCCCGAACCTGACTGAAAATGGACAACAAAGGGGAATGGGGACCCGATGAAAACGTCCAGGATCTTCGCCCTGCTCGCGCTGAGCGCGGCTGCGTTAGCCGGGCTCAGCCCGGTCGCCGCGGCTTCGGCGGGCCCGGATACCACGCACCCGGTGATCCACTGCGGCGACCTCGTCCGCGGGTTCGACCTGCCGGGCGCACGCACTCACGTGACCGCGGCCAACGTTGTCGCGGCCACCGCCACCGATCCCGAGTACTGCGGGGTTCAGGGCTACGTCGAACCGGCGGTGCGGTTCGACCTCCGGCTGCCGACGCAGACGTACGCGGGAAGATACCTGCAGTACGGCTGCGGCGGCTTCTGCGGGGGCATCACCCCGCCGGTGTTCGCCGACTGCGGGCTGCCGCACGGCGGCGACGTCGCGGTCGCGGCCACCGACGACGGGCACGTCGGGAAGACGCCGTTCGTGATGGACGACGGCAGGTGGGCAGAGCACGACCAGGCCGCGCGCGACGACTTCGCGTTCCGAGCGCCGCACGTCGTTTCGCGGGCGGCCAAGCGGATCATCCAAGCGTTCTACGGCGCTCCGCCGAAGAAGTCCTACTTCAGCGGCTGCTCCAACGGCGGGCGAGAAGGCCTCCTGCTGGCGCAGCGCTATCCGCACGACTTCGACGGGATCGTCGCCGGTGCTCCGGCGGCGCCGTTCGCGGCGCTGGCCGGGGTCTACCAGACCTGGCTGGCGCGGTCGAACACCGGCGCCGACGGGAAGCCGATCCTGACCGCGGCGAAGCTGCCGGCGTTGCACGAGGCCGTTCTGGCCGCCTGCGACCGGCTCGACGGCCTCGCCGACGGCCAGCTCGACGACCCGCGCGCGTGTCACTTCGACCCGGCGGTCCTGACCTGCCCGGCGGGCACCGACGCGCCGTCGTGTCTCACTCCGGCGCAGGTGACGGCCACCCGGAAGCTGTATTCGACGCCGTCCGACGGTGTCTTGCTCTACCCCGGCAGCGAGCTGCCCGGTTCGGAAGCCGCCTGGGCGCCGTGGACGACGCCGTCGCCCGAGCTGGGGGACTTCACGCTGGCCCGCGCGCTGAGCGACAACTACCTGCGCTACGTCGGCTACCCGATCGGTGCGCCGGCGTCGTCGACCGACACCTTCGCCTTCACCCGCGCGGAGTTCGACCGGCTGACGCCCGAGGCGATCAAAGGGAACGCGCTGAACCCGGACCTGTCGGCGTTCCGCCGCGCGGGCGGCAAGCTGATCATCTGGCACGGCTGGGCCGACCAGGCCATCCCGCCGGCGGGCACGCTGGACTACTTCCAGCGGATGACCCAGCGCACCGGCGGCGCGAAGGACTGGACGCGGCTGTTCATGGTCCCGTCGGTCTTCCACTGCGGCGGCGGGACGTCGCTGACGGACTTCGACCCGCTGCAGGCGCTGGTCGGGTGGGTGGAACGCGGCGCCGCGCCGGACCGGGTGGTGGCGACCGGGCGGGACAGCGCGGGCAAGGTGACGCGCACGCGGCCGGTGTTCCCGTATCCGCTGCAGGCCCGCTACAACGGCACCGGCAGCATCGACGACGCGGCGAACTTCCACCCGGCCGTCGTCTCGGGCCCGCCGCACGACGTCATCCACTGGGCCGGTGACGGGCAATACATCGCGGGACCGGTCGCGAAGTAGCGCTGGGGCCGGGGCCTCGTGAGTGGTAAGTGACGTTCTAACGTCACTTACCACTCACGATGCCCTACCCCTCGCTACAGTGACGATCATGCCCAGCGAACCCGTCACCGACCGCACCCTCGCCCACGAAGCCCTCGCCGCCGGGGATCCGACCGGGTGGTTCGAGCCGCTCTACGCCGCCGCCGAGAACGGCGACGCCGTCATCCCCTGGGTGCGCGGCGCGGCCAACGCGGAGCTGACCGCCTGGGCGGAGGAGCACCCGGGGCAGGGGCGCCGGGCTCTCGTCGTCGGGTGCGCTCTCGGCGACGACGCCGAGCTGATCGCGGGCGCGGGCTACGCGACGACGGCGTTCGACATCTCGCCGACCGCGATCAAGGCCGTCGGCAAGCGCTTCCCCGAGTCCACTGTGGACTACCAGGTCGCGGATCTGCTGAACCCGCCCGACGAGTGGCGCCAGGCCTTCGACCTCGTCGTCGAGATCATCAACATCCAGGCCATGCCCCGCGACGTCCGCGCCACCGCCGTGACGTCGCTGGCAGGGTTCGTCGCGCCCGGCGGCACCATTCTGGTTTCCGAGGCCGCGGAGGAGAGTACCGACGCCGAGAACTGGGCCGGCCCGCCCTGGCCGTTCAGCCGGGCCGAGGTCGAGTCCGTCGCCCAGGACGGCGTCCGCCTGGTGAGTCTCGACCGTGTCCGTGATGAATCCCGTTACTGGGCAACGTTCACGCGCTGAAAGCTGTACTTTAGGCCGATCTGGCGAGGCTGAGGTTTCTCGTACCATCAACGGGTGAACGAGCTCCTGCGCTCCCTCTGGGCCGAACCGCGCCCGCCGCACCCGCCGCGGCGGGTGTGGCGCGACTGGGCGCTGGTGGCGGTCCTCCTGCCGGCCGCGGTGCTCGAAGGCGTCTTCCGCCCCGACCTCCCGTCCCGGCTCATTTCGACGATCCTCGTCGCCGGACTCGTGCCGACGCTGCTCTGGCGCCGGACCCGGCCGCTGCTGATGCTCGCCCTCGCGTTCGGCACCAGTGCCGTGGCCATGCTGGTGATCCACGGCCAAGCCCAGAACTACACGCTCGTCTACCTGCTGATCCTGCCGTACGCGCTGGTCCGCTGGGGCTCCGGCCGCGAAGTCACGGTCGGTCTGGCGATCGTGCTCGCCAACGTCGGCCTCTCGGCGGCTCTCGGGTCCTTGAGCTCGGCGGACGCCTTTGGTGGAGCGGCGATTCTCTTCGCGACCATCGCGCTGGGCGCGGCCTTCCGGTACCGCAGCCGCGCCCGCCGCCGCGAGCTCGACCAGGCCAAGCTGCTTGAACGCGAGCGCGTCGCCAGGGACCTGCACGACACCGTCGCCCACCACGTCTCGGCGATGGCGATCCGCGCCCAGGCGGGGCTCGCGACCATGGCGACCCGGCCGGACGCCGCCGCGGAGGCGTTGCGCCTGATCGAGTCGGAAGCGTCGCACGCGCTCGAGGAAATGCGCGCGATGGTCCGCGTCCTCCGCCGAAACGAACCGGCCGAGCTGACCCCGAGCCCGAGCGTCGCGCGATCTCGAGCAGCTCGCGAGCACTCGCGGCGGTCTGGCCGTCGAGGTCGGGATCGCCGGGGACCTCGACGACCTGCCGCCGTCGGTCGGGGCCGCGATCTACCGCCTCGCCCAGGAATCGGTCACCAACGCCCGGCGCCACGCCCGCCACGCCACCCGCGTCGAAGTCCGCGTCGCCGCCGACGACAAAGCGGTGCGCCTGCGCGTGAGCGATGACGGCGACGCCGACGCGCGGGCAAGGCAACGCCGGGGTACGGGCTCATCGGCATGATCGAACGTGCCGGGCTGCTGGGCGGCACCTGCGAAGCGGGCCCGAACGACGGCCGCGGCTGGACCGTCACGGCCGTGCTGCCCCGGACCGGGTCGGCCGCGTGAGCGTCCGGGTGCTGGTCGCCGACGACCAGGAGATCGTCCGCACCGGGCTCGCGCTGATCCTCGGCGCGCAGCAGGGAATCGAGGTCGTCGGCGAAGCCGCCGACGGACGCGAAGCCGTCGAGTTGGCGCGGCGGCTGCGTCCCGACGTCTGCCTGCTCGACATCCGGATGCCCGTCCTCGACGGCATCGGCGCCACCCGCGAGCTGGCCGGGCCGGACGTCGAGGACCCTCTCGCCGTAGTGGTGATCACGACCTTCGACCTCGACGAGTACGTCTACGCGGCGCTTCGGGCCGGCGCTCGCGGGTTCCTGCTCAAGAACGCCGGACCGCAACTGCTCGCCCAGGCCGTGCACGCGGCGGCGACCGGCGACGCGCTGATCGCCCCCAGCGTCACCGCGCGCCTGCTCGACGCCTTCGCCGACACCGGACCCGCCGTACGGCGCCAGCCGATCGAAGCGCTGACCGAACGCGAGGAACAGGTCCTGGCCACGGTCGCGCGAGGACGGACCAACTCCGAGATCGCCGCGGAGCTGTACATCACGCCTCAGCACGGTCAAGACGCACATCGCGAGCCTGATGGCCAAGATCGGGGCCCGGAACCGGGTGGAGATCGCCATCTGGGCCTACGAGACTCAGCGGGTTCGTCGGCGGTGAAGGACTCGTGAGTGGTAAGTCGGGTTCTAACCGCTATCGGGTTCTAACCCTACTTAGCCCCTCAGCGAGAACCCGACCCGAGCGCAACCAGAGCCGCCACGTTTGCCCTACCCCTCAATAACCGGCCGCACCACTCACGAGTCCCTCAGCCGAAAGTACGAGACCCCAGCCGCACTTAAGGACGGCGCGGCTCCGGCCCTTCTTACGATGACCCGAGCCGCCCGGCCCGCGACGATGAAAGCCCTACCGCAGAAGGGTTTTCACCGTGACCTCCACCAGAAGACCAGGGTGGCTGCTGCCCACCGGCCTCGTTCTGCTCAGCCTCGTCCCGTCGGTCGCGGGCGCCTCTCGCCTGAGCCAGCTCGGCAGCGGCGTCGTCACCGAGGACAACGCCCGGTTCTTCGCCATGCCGCTTCCGGTGATCCTGCACATCATCGGCGCCACCACCTTCTGCATCCTCGGGGCGTTCCAGTTCGCGCCGCGGTTCCGCGCCAGGAACCGCCGCTGGCACCGCGTCGCCGGCCGGATCGTGTTGCCGTGCGGGATCGTGGCCGCGTTGTCCGGGATGTGGATGACGCTGTTCTCCGAGCTCCCGGCCAGCGACGGCACCCTGCTCGGCGTCTTCCGGATCTTCCTCGGCACGGCGATGGCGACTTCGCTCGTCCTCGCCTTCCTCGCCGTGAAAAAGCGGGACTTCGCCCAGCACCGTGCCTGGGTCATACGGGGTTACGCGATCGGCATGGGCGCGGGCACGCAGGTCTTCACGATCCTGCCGTGGTCGCTCGTCTTCGGTGCGACCAGCGTGTTCACCCACGCCCTGCTCATGCTCGCGGGCTGGGTGATCAACCTCGCCATCGCCGAACGGGCCATCCGGAAGCCGCTAAACCGTCGCCAGAAAGCGGGACAGCACGCGGGTGCCGAAGCGTAGGCCCTCCAGCGGGACCCGCTCGTCGACGCCGTGCGCCATCGCGCGATACGGGAAGCCCTCCGGCAGCCAGAGCGGCGCGAAGCCGTAGCAGTCGATTCCGAGCTGTGTGAACGCCTTCGCGTCGGTCCCGCCGCCCATGCAGTACGGCACGACGACGGCGTCAGGGTCCTCACCGCGCAGAGCACCGGCCATCGCGTCGAACCACGGCGAGTCGATCGGCGCCTGTACCGGCGGCTGGTGCGCGACGAACTCCCGCGAGACGCCCTCGCCGAGCAGCGCGTCCAACTCCGTCAGCAGCGCTTCCTCGGTGCCGGGCAGGACGCGGACGTCGACCTGCCCGGTCGCCGTGGACGGGATGACGTTCACCTTGTAGCCCGCGTTGAGCATCGTCGGCGTAGTGCTGTTGCGGACCGTCGGCACGACCAGCGCGCCGGCCGGGCCGAGCGCGGCGACCGTGGCGTCCACATCGGACAGATCCACCGGGACGCCGAGCGCGGCGCCGGTCCGTTCCAGGAACGCCTGGACGGTCGGGGTCAGCGAGATCGGCCACCGGACGGCGGCGATCCGCTGCATCGAGGCCAGCAGCCGGGTGACGGCGTTCTCGTCGTTGGGCCGCGAGCCGTGCCCGGCCCGGCCGCGCGCGGTCAGCCGCAGGTGCGCCGTGCCGCGCTCGGCGGTCGCGACCGGGTAGAGCCGCACGGTCCGGCCGTCGGCGGCCGGGACGTGGTAGGTGTAGCCGCCGGACTCGCTGATCGCGGCCGCGCAGCCCTCGAACAGCTCCGGATGCTCGGCGACCAGCCAGTGCGCGCCGTAGTCGCCGCGGTCCTCCTCGTCGGCCACGAACGCCAGCACGACGTCCCGCCGTGGCCGGACACCCGAAGCCAGCGCCGCCGAGGATCATCGCGACGAAGTCCTTCATGTCGACCGCGCCGCGGCCCCATAGGTAGCCGTCGCGGACCTCGCCGGAGAACGGTGGCACAGACCAGTCCGCGGCATCCGCCGGGACGACGTCCAGATGTCCCTGCACCAGCAGCGCGGGCAGCGAGGGATCGGTGCCCGGGATCCGCGCGATCACGTTCGAGCGGCCCGGCGCCGCTTCCAAGATCCGCGACGGCACACCGAGCCCGTCGAGGAACGCGGCGACGTACTCGGCAGCGTCGCGTTCTCCGGCGGACGAACCACCACCGTGGTTGGTGGTGTCGAAGCGCAGCAGATCGGCACAGAGTTCGACGACGTCAGTGCTTTCTTGTGAACCCGCGTCCGCGATCACGTCGACAGGGCGCTCCTTCTCGTCGTTGGTCAAGGTCGGTCGGAACGGCGCCCTGCCGCCGCGATAACGGGGCCTGACGGCCGGGGCGGGTTCGCGCGGTGCCAGTAGCCGAGTGCGTCGCAGCTCCGCTGTTCATCAGCCATAGATGCCCTGCACCGCCCCCGCCGCGATGGCCGTGACCACCTTGAACGCCTTCATCGCCTCGGTCATGTCCGGCGCGTCGAACCCGACCCGGCGGATGCCGATCTGCTCGACCGTCGGGATCACCGCCGTGGCCTGCGCGAGGTGGCTCGCGTCGAACTCCACCTCGATCCGGTGCGGCCCGACGCGCCGCTCGAGCCGCCCGGCCTGGGCCGCGCTCTCGGCAGCGGCCGCGCTGAGCAGCTCGGCGGTCCGCGCGGGCGGCAGGCAGATCGCCGCGTATCGGCTGACGCACTCCTTGACCTGCACCAGCTCCGCGTCCGGCGCGTAGTCGCGGGCGTCGTCGCAGGTCTTGTCGTCGCCCGACACCAGCAGCACCGGCACGCCGTATTCGGCGGCCATCGCCGCGTTCAGCCTGCCCTCGCTCGCCGGGACGTCGTCGAGCCACACGCCGGTGATCTGGTTCTCCAGGTAGGTGTGGGACAGCACGCCGTCGAACCCGGCCCCGGCGTGGTAGCCGAGGAACACCACACCGTCCACACCGGACTCGATGCCCTGCATCATCGACAGTGGCTTGTGCCGCCCGGTGAGCATCCGCGCCCGCGGATCGAGCTCCTCCAGCAGCAGGTTCCGCTGCGAGGAATGCGCCTCGTTGACCAGCACGTCGGACGCGCCGGCGTCGAACAGCCCTGCCAGCACCGCGTTGACGTCGCCGGTGAACAGGCCGCGGAAGCGGGCCCACTGCGGCGAACCGGGGATGACGTCGTCGGTCCAGGTGACGCCGGTGGCGCCCTCCATGTCCGCCGAAATCAGGATGCGCATGACGGGCACTCTAGCCAGACACGCGAAGGGTTGAACGCGGAATCCCGGCTTCCGGTTGCTACCCTCCGTCACCGGGAGGGCTCCCATAACGATCGGGCACCTGCCGGGGCCGCCAGATATTGCGCGCTTGTCCCGGCATGTGGTTACTTTTCGGCCTTGGGGAGCTTCACAGAGACGATGGGGTGGTCTTAGGTGCGATTCGAGCATGCGGTCCGGCGCGTCACGGCGGTGGTCGCCGCGGGAGTACTGGCGGGCATCCCGCTCGCCGCGCCCGCCCAGGCCCAGCAGGCGGCCACGCCGAAGGTGCTGCGGGTGGCGCTGACCACCGGCATCGACCACCTGAACCCGTTCACCGCGACGCTCGCCGCGTCCACCCAGGTCGGGCGGTTCGTCTACGAGTTCCTGACCGTCCCGTCGGCCGAGAAGGCCGAGGCCTCCGAAGCGCTGGCCACGTCGTGGAGCCCGTCGCCGGACAAGCTGACCTGGACGTTCAAGATCCGCTCCGGCGTGAAGTGGACCGACGGGCAGCCGGTCACGGCCAAGGACGCCGCGTTCACGTTCAACCGCATGCTCAGCGACGAGAACGCGCGCACCGCCAACGGCAACTACGTGACGAACTTCGACACCGTCACCGCGCCGGACGACAGCACGCTGGTCATCAAGACCAAGGCCGTGCAGGCCACCATGAGCCTGCTCGACGTGCCGATCGTGCCCGAGCACATCTGGTCGGGGATCAAGGATCTCAAGGACCCCAAGACCGACGACATCTCCGTCGTCGGTGTCTCGGACGGCCCGTACCAGCTCACCGAGTACAAGCCGAACGAGTACGTCAAGTTCAAGGCCAACAAGGACTACTGGCGCGGCGCCCCGAAGATCGACGAGCTGCAGCTGCTCCAGTTCAAGGACACCGAAGCCGCGGTCAACGCCCTCAAGCAGGGCGAGGTCGACGTCATCAACCGGCTGAACCCGAACCAGTTCCAGGCGCTGCAGAACCAGCAGGGGATCACCACCAACGCCGCGCCCGGCCGCCGCTACGACGAGCTTTCGTTCAACTTCGGCATCACCAACAACGCCAACCAGCCGATCGGCGACGGCAACCCGATCCTCAAGGACATCCGGGTCCGCAAGGCGATCGCCCAGGCCGTCGACACCCAGGGACTGGTCGACAAGGTCCTCAAGGGGCTCGCCCAGCCGGGCGGCGGCGTCGTGCCCGCCCTCTACGAGTCCTACCACTGGGCACCCTCGGACACCGAGAAGATCAAGTTCGACCTCGCGGCGGCCAATACCACCCTGGACCAGGCCGGCTACCCGAAGGGCGCCGACGGCGTCCGCACCGCCCCCGGCGGCGCCAAGCTGGAGTTCCGCCTGACCGGGCACTCCAACCGCAGCTACGACCAGGGCGTCGCGCAGTACGTCACCGGCTGGCTCAAGGACATCGGCATCGCGGTCAAGCAGGACCTGGTCTCCGACGACGAGCTCAACGACCGCACCTCGGCGGGCAAGTACGACCTCGCTATCGGCGGCTACGGCACCAGCCCCGACCCGGACTACGTGCTCTCGCTGCACACCTGCTCGGCGCGGCCCAGCCCGGACGGCAAGGGCGGCAGCACCGACACGTTCTTCTGCGACGCGGAGTACGACAACCTCTACAAGCAGCAGCTCACCGAGACCGACAACGGCAAGCGCGCCGGGTACGTCAAGCAGGCGCAGGCCCGGCTCTACAGCCAGCTGCCGACCATCGTGCTCGACTACCCGAACGTGCTCGAGGCCTACCGCTCGGACAAGTTCTCCGGCTTCACGACGCAGCCGCAGCCCAAGGGCGCGATCCTCGAGCAGTCCGGCTACTGGGGCGTCTACGGCGCCACCCCGGCCGGCACCACGAGCAGCGACAGCGGGAGCGGCAACACCGTGCTGTGGATCGTGCTCGGCGCGGTCGTCGTGGTGATCCTCGTCGGCGGCGGCGTCCTGCTCGGCCGCCGCGGCAAGTCGGCGGACGAACGCGAGTAGCGGATGACCCAGGCAGAACAAGCCGCGGTGCTCGCCGATCCCGGTGAGCGCCGCGGCGGGACCGGCACCGCCCGGTTCGTGCTCGGCAAGATCGTCGAAGCGATCGTCAGCCTCCTGCTGGTGATCGTGCTGTTCTTCTTCCTGTTCCGGCTGCTGCCGGGCGACCCGATCTCGGCGATGCGGAAGACCGACCGCGCGCTGAGCCCGCAGCAGGTCGCCGCGCTGCGCGCGGAGTTGCACCTCGACGACTCGGTGCTCGTCCAGTTCGGCCGTTACCTGTGGGACCTGCTGCACGGCAACCTCGGTACGTCCACGCTGCTCAGTCCACCGGCCGCCCGGTCGCGGACATGATCGGCGAGCGGCTGTGGCCGACGATCCTGCTGGTCGGCAGCGCGACCGTGCTCGCGGTGCTCATCGGGCTGTGGCTCGGCATCCGCGCGGCCTGGCGCCGCGGCAGCTTCTTCGACCGCGCCCACACCGGCATCGCGCTGACGCTGTGGTCGACCCCGCAGTTCTGGCTCGGGCTGATGCTGCTCGTCGCGACCAACGGGCTGTTCCCCAGCCGCGGCATGCATTCGCCGGACGCGGCCCCGGACTTCCTGGCCCAGACCGTCGACGTGCTGCACCACCTGGTGCTTCCGTGTCTCACGCTGCTGGCGGTGTTCTACGCCCAGTACATGCTGATCATGCGGTCGTCGCTGCTGGGCGAGATGAACGCCGACTACCTCACCACCGCCCGCGCCAAGGGCCTGCGCGACGACGTCGTGCGCCGCCGCCACGCCGTGCCGAACGCGTTGCTGCCGACCACGACGCTGGTGTTCATGCAGTTCGGCATGGTCGTCTCCGGCGCGGTCACGGTCGAGGCCGTGTTCAGCTGGCCGGGCCTGGGCCAGCTCAGCTACGACGCACTGCACGGCCCGGACATCCCGGTGCTGCAGGGCGTGTTCACGGTGCTGGCCGGCGCGGTGGTGCTGATGAACCTGCTCGCGGAGCTGCTCTACCGCGTGCTCGATCCGAGGGTGCGCACGTCATGACCACCGCTGCTGAGACACCGCGGCAGATCGCCTGGAAGCGCCGCCGTGACGGCCTCGTCCGCACCTGGCACGAGTTCGCGGCGCAGAAAGGCGCACTGGCCGGGCTCATCCTGCTCGGGCTCACCGTCGTCGTCGCGATGCTGCTGCCGCTGATCAGCGACGAGAACGGCCTGGACGTCACCAAGGCCACGGGCGCGTCGCTCGCCCCGCCGAGCGGCGATTTCTGGCTCGGCACCGACGACAACGGCCGCTCGATCCTGCTGCTGACGCTGTGGGGGAGCCGGCTTTCGCTGGTCGTCGGGTTCTCGGCGGCTCTGCTGTCGGTCGTGATCGGCACGATCATCGGTATCGCGGCCGCGCATTTCGGCAGCTGGGTGTCGGCGACGCTGCTGCGTTTCACCGACTTCTTCCTCGTCCTGCCGTCGCTGATCCTGGCCGCCGCGCTCTCGGCCGTGCTGCCCGCCAAGGGCGTCGGCACGGTCATCCTGGCGATCGGGCTCACCGCGTGGCCCAGCACCGCCCGGCTCGTGCGGGCACAGACGCTGACCATCGAAAGCCGCCCGTACATCGAGCGCGCGCAAGCCCTCGGCGGCGGGCACCTGCACGTGGTCGGCAAGCACGTGCTGCCCGGAGTCCTCCCGCTGGTGCTCGCCAACACGACGCTGGTCGTGGGCAACGCCGTGATCGCCGACGCGACACTGGCGTTCCTCGGCGTCGGCGACCCGACCGCCACCAGCTGGGGCCTGATCCTGGCGCGCGCGCTGAACAACGGCGCGATCAGCGCCGGGGCCTGGTGGTACGTCCTGCCTCCCGGCGTGGCGATCGTGCTCGTCGTGCTGTTCTTCACCCTGGTCGGCCGGGGACTGGAGACCGTGTTCAACCCGAGGTTGAAGAAGTGACCGCGCTGCTGCAGCTCAAGGACCTCAACGTCAGCTACGCCACCGGCGGCCAGCGCGTGCCCGCCGTCCGCGGCGTCGACCTGCACCTCGACCCCGGCGGCACGCTGGGCATCGCGGGGGAGTCCGGCTCGGGCAAGTCGACAGTCGCGATGAGCGTGCTGCGCCTGCTTCCGCGCACGGCCGAGGTCACCGGCGAGATCCTGCTCGGGGGCGAGGACGTCACGGCGATGAAGTGGGGCCGGCTGCGCGCGGTCCGCTGGGCCGAGGCGTCGATCGTGTTCCAGGGCGCGATGCACGCGCTGAACCCGGTGCGCCGCATCGGTGAGCAGATCGCCGAGCCGATCCGGCTGCACCCCTCCGACGGCCGGATCCTCACCGAGGCCGGGGTCAAGGCCCGCGTCGCCGAGCTGCTCAGCCAGGTCGACCTGCCGCCCAACCGCACCGGTGCCTACCCGCACGAGCTCTCCGGCGGGCAGAAGCAGCGCGTGATGATCGCGATGGCGCTGGCCTGCTCGCCGCGGCTGATCATCGCCGACGAGCCGACCACCGCGTTGGACGTGATCGTGCAGGCGCAGGTCCTCGACCTGCTCTCGCGGCTGGTCGCCGAGCAGGAGATCGGGCTGGTCATGATCAGCCACGACCTGTCCGTGCTCGCCGCGACCTGCGAGCGGATCGCGGTCATGTACGACGGCGAGATCGTCGAGGAACGGCCGAGCGCGGAGCTGATGGCATCGCCGCAGCACGAGCACAGCCGAGCGCTGGCGGCGGCGTTCCCGACCGTCGGCGACCCGGTGTCTCGCTTCGCGCCCGCGACCAGCACCCCGCTGCCGCCCGAACCTGAAGACCGCGCGCCTGCGGGTTCGCCGCTGCTCGAGGCCGAGAACCTGCGCGTGTCCTTCCGGGACCGGACCGGCAAGCGGATCCAGGCCGTGGCCGGGGTCGACCTCACCGTCGCCCGCGACGAGATCGTGGCGCTGGTCGGCCAGTCCGGCTCCGGCAAGACCACGCTCGCCCGCACCTTGCTCGGCCTGCAGAAACCCGATTCCGGCGCGGTCCGCTACGACGGCAAGCCGGTGCCGGCGCGCGGGGCGGGGCTCAAGGCGTATCGCCGGCAGGTCCAGCTGGTCCTGCAGGACCCGACCAGCGCGCTCAACCCTGCCCACACGGTGTACGAGGCCGTCGCGGAGGGGCCGCGCATCCACGGTCTCGCCGACGAACGCGCGGTCGTGACGCGCGCGCTGGAGGCCGCCGAGCTGCGGCCGGCCGAGAAGTTCCTGGACCGGCTGCCGCACGAGCTCTCCGGCGGCCAGCGCCAGCGGGTCGTGATCGCCGGCGCGCTCGCGCTGGAGCCGTCGATGCTGGTCGCGGACGAACCGGTGGCTTCGCTCGACGCGTCCGTGCGCGGGGAGATCCTCGCGCTGCTGCTGCGGCTGCGCCGGTCACTGGGACTCGCCGCGCTGGTGATCACCCACGACCTGGGCCTGGCCTGGAACATCGCCGACCGCGTCGCCGTGATGTACCGGGGCGAGCTCGTCGAGACCGGGACCGTCGAGCAGGTGCTGCTGGATCCTCAGCACGAGTACACGAAATCGCTGCTCGCGGCGCTCCCCGGCGGGACCCATCGCGGCGATGTGAAGAGCACGTGAGCGAAAGACGTGAGCGGTATCCCGAAAACGCACCGGCAATCAGCCCTGTGTAATCTTCACCCGGAAATGGCGACCACGACCGACACTCCGCAGACGTCCTCGACCGGCTTGGCCGAGCGTCTTCGCGTGCCTTCGCGATTCCCGTACCGGACCATCGCGATGGGCACCGTCGGGAGCCTGTTGCTCATGATCGCCGCGCTCGGCGCCGGCGGAATCCTGATCAAGGACCCGGTGCTCGGCCACGGCCCGCTCTCGTGGGTCCGCTACGGCCACGGCCGGATGCTGGCGAACGCCCTGCTCTACACCGGCTTCGGCCTGGTCGTCTGGGCGTGGGTGCGGCTGGGCCGGTACGTGCTGGCCGGGCGCGTCGGCAGCGGCCCGGTGCTGGCCGCGGCGGGCTGCTGGATGGCTCCGCTGCTGATCTCGCCGCCGCTGTTCACCCGCGACGTCTTCTCCTACCTCGGCCAGGGCGCGCAGCTGCTCAACGGGCTCGACCCGTACGCCAACGGCCCGGCGGTGCTGAACGTGCTGCCCGAGGTCGTCCACAACGTCCACCCGCTCTGGCAGACCACCCCGGCGCCGTACGGGCCGCTGTTCCTGCTGATCTCGAAGGGGATCGTCTCGGTCACCGGCGACAACATGATCGCCGGCGTGATCCTCATGCGGGTCGTGCTGCTGGCCGGGCTGGGCGGCACGCTCTGGGCGTTGCCGCGGCTGGTCCGTCACCTCGGCGGGCGGCTCCCGGTCGCGCTGTGGCTCGCGGTGGCCAGCCCGATGATGGTGATCCACCTCTTCGGCGGCCCGCACAACGACCTGATGATGCTCGCGTTCCTCACCATCGGCACGCTGTGCGCGCTGGAACGCAAGCACGTGCTCGCGATCGTGCTGATCACCATCGGCATGCTGATCAAGCCCACGGCCGCGGTCGCCCTGCCGTTCATCGTCTGGATCTGGGCCGGGCATCTGGGCGGTGAGTCGAAGCTGCGCAACTTCCTGCGCGCCGGCGCCGCGTCGGTCGGGCTGTTCCTGCCGGTGTTCCTCGTCGGGACCTGGATCTCGCTCGGCTCGCTCAACCTCGGCTGGTGGTCCGGGCTCAAGGCCCCGCAGCTGATCGCGAACTGGCTCAACATCCCCACCGGCCTCGGCGAGGTGTTCTACAACCTGGTCCACCTGGTGGTGGACGTCCAGGTCTCGCCGTTCGTGACGGTGTTCCGCGCGATCGGCATGCTGGTGCTGGCCGCGTTCGGCATCCGCCAGTGGTGGCTCGCCCGCGTCGGCGGCACCGAAGCGGTGTACCGCGCGGGGATCGCGCTGCTGGCTGTCGCGATCCTCATGCCGCCCACCCTGCCGTGGTACCTGACCTGGGGTTTCGTCCTGCTCTCGGCGTTCAAGTGGCAGCCGCGCCACCTCGCCGCCGTGGTCGCGGTGTCCGTGTTCGTCACGCTCGTCTACTACCCGACGGGGGAGCAGGCGCTGTACGACTGGTGGTTCATCGCCCTGGTCGTGATCGCCTCGCTGTACTCCGCGGCTTCGCTGCTGCGCCCGGACCCGCTGGGGCTGATCACCATGTGGCGCAAGCCGGAGAACTTTCTGCCTGCCAGCAGGCGTTGACGGACTCGTGAGCGTTCCGGGCCGTTAGAACCGCCGTTAGAACCGCCCGGAACGCTCACGAGTCCTGGGCCGCCCAGCCCGTCCAGGAGTGCACCAGCGTCGAGACCACCGCGTGCTCCGGTGGCCGCTCCGCGTACTGCACGTACTTCGCCCGCAGCCAGTCCAGCGGGGCCCCACGGTCGGCCGGGTCGTCCAGCGTCCGGGCGACGCCGTCCGCGCGGGCCCACCACAGTCGGGACCAGTCCTCGTCGTAGCCGTCGGCCAGGAAGCACACCGACGGGTTGGTCGCGATGTTGGCCAGCCGCCGCAGCGCCGTCGTCGATTTGGGCTTGTGGTCGACCGCGAACACGATCACGTCCCCGTGCACCGCGAACGTCACCGGCACCAGATGCGGTACCCCGTCCGCCCCGGCCGTCGCGAGCCGAGCCACCCGCGCGGCCGTGAACCGCTCACGTGCCTGTTCCGGCGTCATCCTCATGCGCCGACGATACTCCGCGACTGTCTACTGGGGAGTGTCCGAAGTGGACGCCGGGTCGGCCCGGATCACGTGGGTCGCGACCAGCCCGGCGCCACCGAGCATGCCCCACAGGATCAGCTCCGGGTCCCGCGTGAGTGCCCCGCACACCAGCATCAGCCCGGCGGTGACGTCGGCGAGCACGTGCAGCGCGCGCCACCGCCACTGCTCGCCGAAGCGACGGCCGTGGCTCAGCACCGCGGCGAAGGCCGGATCGTTCGCCCGCAGGTCTTCTTCGATCTCGCGCAGCGCGCGGCGTTCGCTCTCCGGCAGCATCGCTTCCTCCTCGGCGCTCGGGTCTACCCTGCAGGTACCCCGGGCGCCCGGGTTCCAAGCTCACCCGAGCAAGGCGGCCACCCCGTCGAGCTGCTGCTCCAGCACCTCGAACCCGCCGTCGACGCGGAACACCTGCCCGGCCGCCGTGCCGAACCCGTTGTCGACGACCAGTGCCACGGTACGCGCGATATCCGCGGGCTCGAGCATCCGCCCGAGCACCGACCGTCCGGCCAGGTGTTTCTTGAGCGCGTCGGGGAACACCTGCGCGGTCGCGTCCGTGACCACCATGCCGATCGCGAGGGTGTTGACCGCGACGCCGTATCGCGCCGCGTCGGCCGCGACGTGCCGGCTGAAGGTATTGAGCGCGGCCTTCGCCGTCGAATGCGCCATGACCCCACCGACGACGTCCGCGGCCGTGCTCGAGATGTACACGATCCGCCCCGAGCGCTGCTCGCGCATGACGGACAGGACCCGCTGGGTCAGGAAGAACGCGCCGGAAAGCTCCCCGTTCACCTTGGCGGCGAAGGCTTCCCACTTCAGGTACTCCAGCGGCTCGAACGGCGGCTGCGCGGTGTTGGCGTTGACCACCAGGACGTCGATCCGCCCGTGCTCCCGGTGCACCTGCTCGACCATCCGGGTCACCGCGGCCTCGTCGCAGACGTCGGCCTGGATGGCCTGGGCGGTCCCGCCGTCGGCCTCGATCCCGGCGACGACGTCCGCGGCCGCATCCGCGCTGTTCAGGTAGTTGACGATCACGTGATAGCCGCGCTGTCCGAGTTCCTTGGCCGTGGCCGCGCCGATTCCCCGGCTCGCGCCACTGATGAGGGCGATCTTGTTCATGCGGCCGACTTTAGGGAAGCGGCTAACTTTTGGTAAGTACGTACCTGTTGGTAAGCTCCGGTCATGACGGGAAGCCCGCTGGTCGGAGACGTGTTCACGGACGGCTGCCCCGGCCGCGACATCGTCGAGCACATCACGAGCCGCTGGGCGCCCCTGATCGTCGCCGTGCTGCGCGACGGCCGGCTGCGCTTCTTCGAGCTCCGCGAGAGGCTCGACGGGATCAGCGAGAAGGTCCTGTCGCAGAAGCTGCGCATCCTGGTGCGGGACGGCCTCATCGAGCGCACGGTCGAGCCGTCGATCCCGCCGAAGGTGAGTTACGAGCTCACCGAGCTGGGCCACGGGCTCTCGCACCCGCTGCAGCAGCTGGTCGACTGGATCACTGTCCACGGCGAGGAAGTGGTGGCGGCGCAGGAAGCCCACGACAAGGACTCGTGATGTCCTCAATGGTTGTGGCGCGGAATCCCCATCGTCTGCGCGATCCGCTGGTACCCGACGGCCGGCCCCAGCACCATCCCGTCGCACAGCTGCTCCACCATGCCCCGCTGGATCTCCTGCCACGGCGTCTGCGACGCGGGCACCGGATACCCGCCGGCCTCCTCGAGCTCCTTCCGCCGCAGCAAAAGCTCCTCCGACGAGATCAGCATGTCCGCCGTTCCCGCGCCGAGGTCGATCCGCACCCGGTCACCGGTCCGCAGCAAGCCCAGCCCACCACCCGCGGCCGCTTCCGGGGAAGCGTTGAGGATCGACGGCGACCCCGACGTCCCCGACTGCCGACCGTCGCCCAGGCACGGCAGCTCCCGCACACCCTGCTTGATCAGCGCCGCCGGCGGCCGCATGTTCACCACCTCCGCCGAGCCGGGGTACCCCAGCGGCCCGGTCCCGCGCATCACCAGGAGCGAATCCTCGGAGACGCCGAGGGCCGGGTCGTCGATGCGCGCGTGGTAGTCCTCGGGGCCGTCGAACACCACCGCCGTGCCCTCGAAGACGCCGTCCGCTAGGTACCGCGCGCGGAACTCGGGGGAGATCACGCTCGACTTCATGATCGCCGCGTCGAACAGATTCCCGTGCAGCACCAGGAATCCCGCGTCCGGCAGCAAGGCGTCAGAGAAGGTCCGGATGACATCACGGTCCGACGCCGGGACAGCGGTCGAGCCCAGCGTGGAACCGTTGACGGTCATCGCGTCGCCGTGGATCAGGCCGTGCTGGAGCAACTCGTGCACCACCGCGGGCACTCCGCCCGCCCGGTGGAACTCCTCGCCGAGGTACTTCCCGGCCGGCTGCAGGTCCACCAGCAGCGGCACCCGCAGCCCGATCCGCTGCCAGTCCGCCAACGGCAGTGAGACGCCGACGTGCCGCGCGATCGCCCCGATGTGGATCGGCGCGTTCGTCGACCCGCCGATCGCCGAGTTCACCACGATCGCGTTCTCGAACGCTTCCCGCGTCAGGATGTCGGACGGCTTCACGTCCTCGCGCACCAATTCGACCGCGCGAAGCCCCGTCCGGTACGCCATCCGCGCCCGGTCCCGGTGCGGCGCCGGGATGGCCGCGCAGCCGGGCAGGCTCATGCCCAGCGCCTCGGCCAGCGCGTTCATCGTCGACGCCGTCCCCATCGTGTTGCAGTGCCCCGGTGATGGCGCCGAGGACGCGACGAGCTCCATGAACCCGGCGTCGTCGATCTCCCCGGCCGCGAGCATTTCCCGCGCCTTCCAGACGATCGTGCCCGACCCGGTCCGCTCACCGTTGAACCAGCCGTTGAGCATCGGCCCGCCCGACAGCACGATCGCCGGGATGTTCACCGTCGCCGCCGCCATCAGGCACGCCGGAGTGGTCTTGTCGCATCCGGTCGTGAGCACGACGCCGTCGATCGGATAGCCGTAGAGCGTCTCCACCAGACCCAGGTAGGCGAGGTTGCGGTCCAGTGCCGCGGTCGGGCGCTTGCCGGTCTCCTGGATTGGGTGCACCGGGAACTCGACGGCGATCCCGCCCGCCTCCCGGATCCCCTCGCGCACCCGGTCGGCCAGCTGCAGGTGGTGGCGGTTGCACGGGGTGAGGTCCGAGCCGGTCTGCGCGATCCCGATGATCGGCTTCCCGGACTGCAGCTCCTCCCGCGTGAGGCCGGAGTTCATGTACCGCTCGAGGTAGAGCGCGGTCATCCCGGGGTCGGCCGGATTGTCGAACCATGCCTGGCTGCGCAGTCCCATTCCCTCAGCGTAGGCCGTTGAGTCCGATCACCCGCGAGTACCAGAAAGCGCTCTGCTTCGGCGTCCGCCGCTGCGTCCCGTAATCGACGTGCACCAGCCCGAACCGTTTCGCGTACCCCTCGGCCCATTCGAAATTGTCCAGCAGCGACCAGTAGAAGTATCCCCGCAGGTCGACGCCCACGCGGATCGCCTCGTGCGCGGCCCGCAGGTGCGAGTCGAGGAAGGCGATCCGGTCGGTGTCGGCGATGTCGCCGTCGCGGACCACGTCGGGGTAGGCGGCACCGTTCTCGGTGACGTAGAGCGGAACCGGCCGGTAACCCTGGTGGACCTGCAGCAGCGAGTCGGTCAGCCCGGCCGGCTGCACCTCCCAGCCCGAATGCGTCCGCGGCGCAGCGACGTCCGGGACGAAGTGGACATCACCGGCGCCCACCCAATCCGGGCCCGCGGCCCGGCTGCCCGGCACCGGCCGCCCGGCGACCGTGTAGTCGCGGTAGTAGTTGACGCCGAGCCAGTCGACGTGGGCGGCGATGATCGCGCTGTCCCCGCCGCGCTCGACCTCGCCGAGCCCGAACGGCACCAGATCGGCCATCAGGTCGTCGGGATAGCCGCCGCGCAGCACCGGATCGAGGAAGAGCCGGTTCTGCAGGCCGTCGATCCGCCGGCAGGCCTCGCGATCCGCCGCGTCGGCCGGGTCGTGCGGGCTCACCGGGTACAGGTTCAGGGTGATTCCGGCGGGGGCCTGGGTGTGTTGCCGGATGATGTCCATGGCCAGGCCGTGTCCGAGTAGGAGGTGGTGGGTGGCGGCGATGGCGGCGGTGGGTTCGGTGCGGCCGGGTGCGTGGATGCCGGAGGCGTAGCCGAGCATGGCGGCGCACCAGGGTTCGTTCAGTGTGGACCAGCTGGCGACGCGGTCGCCGAGCCGGGCGAGGACGGTTTCGGCGTAGTCGGCGAACCGGAATGCGGTGTCCCGCGATGCCCAGCCACCGAGTTCTTCGAGCGCCTGGGGGAGGTCCCAGTGGTAGAGCGTGGCCCACGGCTGGATTCCGGCATCGAGGAGCCGGTCGACGAGCCGGTCGTAGAAGGCCAACCCCGCCGCGTTCGGCGCGCCGCCGTCCGGGCGGATCCGCGGCCACGCCAGCGAAAACCGATAAGCGCCCAGACCGATCCGCCGCATCAGGTCGACGTCCTCGCCGTAGCGGCGGTAGTGGTCGGCCCCCGGTTCGCCGGTGTCGCCCCCGGCGACCGCCCCCGGGCGCCGCGCGAAGGTGTCCCACACCGAGTCGGTCCGCCCGTCGGCCGTGGTGGCGCCCTCGACCTGGAATGCCGCGGTGGCGGCACCCCAGACGAAGCCGGGTGGGAACATCAGCGCGGTTTCTGCGCGGACGGGGTCGGGATCGTACGGTCATGGTCACCCTTTCACGGCGCCTTGCATGATTCCGGCCACGATCTGGCGGCCGAGGAGGAGGAAGACGATGAGGATGGGGATGGTCGCGAGGGTTGTTCCGGCGAGTACGAGGGAGTAGTCGATGTAGTAGCCGCTTTGGAGTTTTTCCAGTGCTAGTTGGACGGTGGGGTTGCCGGCGTCGAGGACGACCAGGGGCCAGAGGAAGTCGTTCCAGGAGGTCATGAAGGTGAACATGGCGAGGATGGCGGCGGCGGGGCGGACGGCGGGGAGGCAGACGTTCCAGAAGATCCGGATCATGCTGCAGCCGTCGACTCGGGCGGCTTCGATGAGTTCGTAGGGTAGGGCGTCGATGGTGTATTGGCGCATCCAGAACACGCCGAATGCGGTGACGAGGTTGGGGACGATGACTGATTGCAGTCCGCCGGCCCAGCCGAGTTTGGACATGGCGATGAACAGCGGAATGATTCCGAGTTGGGTGGGGACGGCCAGGGTGAGGACGATGAAGACGAAGAGGCCGTTTTGGCCGCGGAAGCGGAGTTTGGCGAAGGCGAATCCGGCGAGTGAGGAGAACAGTACGGTGGTGAGGGTGACGGTGCCGGAGACGATGACGCTGTTGGCGAGTGCTTTCCAGAAGGGGACGGTGTCGAAGACGCGGGCGGCGTTGGCGAGGAAGTTGCCGCCGGGTAGGAAGGGTGGGACGCGTTCGGTGAGCATGCCGTTGTCGCGGCTGGCGACGAGGAAGGACCAGTAGAAGGGGAAGAGGGAGCCGAGGACGAAGATGGCCAGTACCCAGTAGGTGGCTTTGCGGGGTTTGCCCAGGGTGGCGACTCTTGCGCGGAGTCCGTTGTGGAGTGTGGTCATTTTTTGGCCCCTGGGATGCGGGTGAGGCGGCCGGTGAGGAAGAAGTTGACGAGTGCGATGAGGACGATGACGACGAACAGGATCCAGGCGATGGCGGAGGCGTAGCCGAGGTTGTAGTTCTCGAACGCTGATTGGTACAGGTAGAGCGTGACGGTCTGGAATTGGTTGGTGGATCCGCCGTTGTTCGACCCGGGCATGGCGTCGAAGAGTTTGGGTTCGGTGAAGATCTGCAGTCCGCCGATGGTGGAGGTGATGGTCACGAAGACGAGTGTCGGTTTCAGCAGTGGCAGGGTGACGCTGAAGAAGCGGCGGGTGGCGCTGGCGCCGTCGATGAGTGCGGCTTCGTGGAGTTCTTTGGGGATGGCTTGCATGGCGGCGAGGACGATGAGGGCGTTGTAGCCGGTCCAGCGCCAGTTGACCATGATGGCGATGGCGGTGTGGCTGGCGAGGCGGTTGGCTTGCCAGTCGATGGGGTCGAGTCCGATGGTTTGCAGGAGGCCGTTGATGAGGCCGTATTTGGGGCCGAAGAGGTTGGAGAAGATGATGCCGAGGGCGACGAGGCTGGCGGCGTAGGGCAGGAGGATGCCGACGCGCCAGCCGGTGGCGCCGCGCAGCCGGCTGGACAGCAGTGCGGCGAGGGCGACGGCGATGATGAGCTGGGGGATGCTGGAGAGCAGGAAGATGGAGACGGTGTTTTCGAGGGCGTTCCAGAACTGGGTGTCGGCGAAGAGTTCTTTGTAGTTGTCCAGGCCGATGAAGTCCGGATTGTCATCCCCGGCTTTCCAATGGAACAGCGAGACGTAGGCGGTGTAGAGCAGGGGGAAGAGGCCGACGATGCCGAACACGATGAAGAACGGCGCGACGTACAGGTAGGGCGAAACCTTGACATCCCACCGGCTCAGCCGCTGCCGGAGGGTCGGCCGGGCAGACTTGCGCTGCCCGGCCTTCTCCTCGGTCGTGACCTGGTCGAGCACCGTCACCGGGTGATCTTCTTGGCGGCGTCGACGAGTTGGGTCCAGGCGTCGGCGGCGGATTTGCCTTGTTCGACGGCTTGTAGTGCCGGTTGGGTGGCGTTTTCCTGGATCTGGCCGTCGCCGGGGCCCTTGTACTGGGGTTTGTTGACCTTCTTGGCTTGTTCGGCGAAGAGTTCACCGACCTTGGCGTTGCCGAAGTAGGCGTCGGTCTGGCTCAGCAGTGCCGGGTCTGCGAGGGCTTTGACCTGGCTGGGGAAGGTGCCCTTGGCCTGGAAGGCCTTGATCTGCTGTTCGGGTGCGGTCAGCCAGGCGGCGAGCTCGGCGGCTTCCTTGGGGTGCTTGGACTGGGTCGGGACGGTGAGGTAGGACCCGCCCCAGTTGCCGCCGCCGCCGGGGAAGGCCGCGGTGACCGCCCATTTGCCGGCGTTCTCGGGCCCGGCCTGTTCCTTGATCACACCGAGCATCCACGCCGGGCAGACCTTGGTGGCGAAGGCGCCCTGTTTGAAGCCGGAGTTCCATTCGTTGCTGAAGGCGGTCAGTTTGGCTGATTCGCCCTTGGTGACGGCGTCGGTGACCTTGGTCCAGGCGTCCTTGATGCCCTGGTTGGACTCCACCGCGAGTTTGTCGTCGGTGCCGATGTAGCCGTTGGGGAGCTGGTTGACCATGGCGTTGAAGTTCTGCGCGGCCGAGTCGAACCAGGCCTTGCCCTTGCTCTTGGCGACGTAGTCCGCGCCGGCGGCGAAGTAGCTGTCCCAGGTCGCGAACAGTGGCTTGACCGCGTCGGGGTCGGTGGGCAGGCCGGCGGCGGCGAACATGTCCTTGCGGTAGCACATGGCCAGCGGCCCGATGTCGGTGCCGTAGCCGATGACCTTGCCGTCCTTGTCCTTGGCCGCGTCGTACTTCCAGCTCAGCCACCGGTCCGGCGAGGCGTCGGCGGGGCCGATCTTGGTCAGGTCGTTGAACTTGGAGGACTTGTCCATGATGTCGGACAGGTGGCCTTCTTCGACCGCGGTCACGTCGGCCAGCCCGGAGCCCGCGGCCAGCTTGGTGATCAGGTCCTGGTGATAGGGCCCGCCCTGCCCGGTCTTCCGATGATTGATCTTGATGTTCGGGTGCAGCTTCTGATACTCCGGGATCAACGCCTCATAACCGAACTCGGTGAACGTCGCCAACGTCAACTCGACCGGCTCATTCGAATTCGCCGCAGCCGGCGGACTGTCGCCCCTGCTCCCGCAAGCCGCGACGCCCAGCGCCGTCATCGTGATGCCCAGTGTCAGCACCAAACCGTTTCGGATCGTTCTCACGTGTCAAACCCCTCGTCGACGGATACGAGCGCTCTCGCGACTGGGAACCGGACTGGGAGCGCTCCCAGATGGTTGCCGAGTCTGGCTCCGAGAGCTGGGCCTGTCAAGGGTGCGTGACCGGAGCGTTTCTTGCAGGAGCGCTCCCGGACGGTACGGCTAAGCTGTTCGTATCAACGCAGGGTGGTCGAGCGAGGGTGGTGCGGTGGAGTTGCGAGCAGGGGATGAAGAGCGGCCGACGTTGGAGGACGTCGCGGCGTTCGCCGGGGTGTCACGGTCGACGGCGTCCCGCGCCCTGAACGACGACGCCTACGTCAGCGCGGCGTCGCGGGAGAAGGTTCTCGCCGCGGCCCGTGACCTGGGGTATTCGCCGAACCAGGCGGCTCGGTCGCTGGTCACGCGGCGCACCGGCGCGATCGCGGTGGTGTTCTCCGAGCCGGAGGCACGGCTGCTCGACGACCCGTACCGGACGGCGGTCATGCGGGCGGGCTACCGCGAGCTCGCCGACGTCGGCTGCCAGATGGTGCTGATCTTCAGCGACACTCGCGAGGACCTCGCCCGCACGGTCCGCTTCCTCGAGGGTGGGCACGTCGACGGTGCGCTGGTGTTCGCGCCACACCGGTCCGACCCGCTGCCAAAAGCGTTGCGGCTCCTGCGGATCCCGATCGTGTTCGGGGGACAGGCCGCCGGGATACGGCGCGGCGTGCACGTCGTCGACTTCGACAACGAAAGCGGCGCCCGCCTGGCGGTCGAGCACCTCATCGCGGCCGGACGGCGGCGGATCGCCACGATCTGCGGCCCGCAGGATCAGAGCGCGCCGATCGACCGGCTCGCGGGCTGGCGCAAGACCCTGCTCGACGCCGGCCGCGACCCCGAAAGCCTGTGCGAGGAAGGCGACTTCACCCTCTCCGGCGGCGCTTCGGCGATGGCGGCGTTGCTCGACCGGCATCCGGACCTCGACGCGGTGTTCGTGGCCAGCGACATGATGGCCGTCGGCGCGCTGCGCACCCTGCACGCGGCCGGCCGCCGGATCCCCGAGGACATCGCCGTGGTCAGCTTCGACGACAACGCCACCCTCGCCCCGGCGATGGACCCACCGCTCACGTCGGTCCACCAGGACCCGCGCGAGCAGGTCCACGCGATGGTCGAAACCCTGATGCAGCTGCTGGAGGACCAGAGTCTCAAGCCGCGGCAGCAGGTCCTGCCGGTGTCACTGAGCGTGCGTGCCTCGAGTTGAGGACTCGTGAGCGTTCCGGGCGGTTCTAACCGCCCGGAACGCTCACGAGTCCTTCAGTTGGGGAAATGCCCCGGGGCGGACAGGTTGGTGGACAGTCCGTTGACAACCCCTCGGACCCTGAGTTGTGCTTTACGTGAGCGGCCGATGACCCTGTGCACATCACCGGGGCGGCTCGGCTGAGGATTCGGTGAAGAAGCTTCGGCGCGAGGAGGTCTGCCCCGGTCCCGGAAATCGCGCGCGTGGTCCCGCGCCGCGTTCGTCCGCCCTCCGGCGGGCGATGGCGGATGGGTGTGTCTTTTCATTCTCCCGCAACGTGTCCGGCGGATCGACGCCGCTCGCAACTGGTCTAGGCCAATGTGGTTCAGACCATTGACAGGAGTTCGCGAAGTGTCTTTCATTGTGGAAAATCCCCGCGAAACCCCTGGGAGGCTCCCATGATCCGCATCCAGGTAACCAGAGCACTCGTGGCCGCCACCATGATCGCCGGCCTGCCGCTCGCGCTGGCGCCGGTCGCTTCGGCCGGCACGCGCCCGATGAACGTCGCGGCGCCCAGCACCGTGACGTGCACGCAGCAGAGCATTCTCGGCGGGACCCACTTCAGCGACGTCCAGATCGCGCGCACCGCGCGGTCGGCAGGGTTCTCGGGCTACGGCTGGCAAATCTCGGTGGCGGTTTCGCTGGCCGAGAGCTCGGGCTGGACCCGGGCCGTGCTGATCAACACCGACTGCAGCCGGGACCGCGGCCTGTGGCAGATCAACTCCTACTGGCACAGCGAGGTCAGCGACGCGGCCGCGTTCGACCCGGCCTCGGCCGCCCGTGCGACCTACACGATTTCCTCCGGCGGCAGCAACTGGTCGCCGTGGGTCACCTACAACAACGGCGCCTACTGGCAGTACATGTCCCGCGCGCAGGCCGCGGTGAACGCGGCCTGACGGTCCACTATGGACCGCCGCTGCCCCGGCTTTCGGGCCGGGGCGGCGGGTTCGGGTGCCAGGACTGCAAGTCGGTGATCTTGGCCGCGATCGTGGTCCGGTCGCGGCGACCTTCTCGGCCTGACGATCGAGGTCGGCCAGTTTCCCTCGCAGGAACTCCACTTGGCGTTCGACGGTGAGCGTGCCATCGTCGAAGCGCCGTCCGTCCAGCAGGCCCTCGTGCTCGTAATAGCGCACGGTGTCGGTGCTCACGCCGAGCAGGACCGCGACCTCGCGAATCAGCATGGTCACCCGCCTCGACCTTGGAGCGCACTCCAAAGTTCAGGGTTCGCCCTGTCCCGACACACCGGCGGAGGAACCCATGGCACAGACCGTACTCGTCACCGGAGCGAGTGGAGGTGTCGGTCGCGCGGTAGCCCAACGGTTCCGCGCGGACGGCGCGATCGTCATCGCCGGATACCGCGACGCCTCGGCCCGCGAGGAACTCGCCGCGACGGGCTGCCGGCCCGTCCGGCTCGATGTCACCGAGGAATCGGAGGTCGTCACCGCGACGCGCGGCGAGATCGACATCGTGGTCAACGCCGCCTCGGTCGTGGGGCAGGTCACGATGCCCGGGATGGGCGCGTACGCGATGAGCAAGCGCGGCCTGGAATCGATGAGCGAAGCACTGCGCCAGGAGTTGAAGGCGTTCGGCATCAGGGTGAGCGTGATCCAGCCGGGTGGCATCGAGACACCGTTCGCGGAGACCGAGCGGCGCATCTTCCGCCAAAGTCGGCCGGACGGGCCCTACGCCGGGTTCACCGCCGAGGTCGTCGACGGTCTCGGCCGCAATCCGGTCGCCCTGCATCCCGAACGGGTCGCGCGCGTGGTCCATCGAGCCGCCACGGCCCGACATCCGCGAACCCATTACCGCGTCGGCGGACTCGCCCACGCCATGCTTGACCTGCACCGCACCCTCCCGAGCCGCGTGTGGGACCGGCTTGTCCCGATGATCACCCCGACACCGGCGGCGTAGGCGGCGGTCCTGAAGGGACACTCCACAATGGGCTGAATGCGCTTTCTGAGCCGGCACTGCTCCGGTTGGCCGAATGGCGTGCACCGAACTCCTTCACATATATGAACAGCGATCACGTTTCTGAATCGTTATGTGACACTGTCTTGCCCGCGAATTACCGCCGTGTGAGTGTGGGGCCCTGGCTGCCACTGGACCCAGGGAAAGAGGCGAATCGGCCATGACGCAAGCGGCGCCGACGCGGCATATCAGCCGAACCACCTTGTACTTCTTCGGTGCACTCGGTGGCATTCTCTTCGGTTACGACCTCGGCGTGATCTCCGGCGTGCTCCCGTTCATCGGGAAACTCTGGGCATTGACCAGCTGGGACAAGGGTGTCATCACGGCGAGCCTGTCCGTCGGCGCGATCTTCGGTGCGCTGGCGTCCAGCCGGACCAACGAGGCTCTCGGACGGCGGCGGACCATCATGGTGGCCGCGGTGATCGTCATCATCGGCACGCTCGCGGCGAGTGTCTCGCCGACGTTCTCGCTGCTGGTGATCTCGCGGCTGGTGATCGGCCTGGGCATCGGGCTCTCGTCGTCCACCGTGCCGACGTATCTTTCCGAGCTGGCGCCCGCGAAACTCCGTGGAGCGATGGGCGCGCTCAATCAGATCTTCATTGTCTCCGGCATCCTGATCGCGTTCCTGGTCAGCTACTGGCTCGGCCCGATCTCGGCGTGGCGCTGGATGTTCGCCGGCGCGATCGTGCCCGCCGCCATCCTGCTGGGCGGCCTGGCGTTCCTGCCGGAGTCGCCGCGCTGGCTGGTGAAGAACGGGCGTGAGGACGAGGCCCGGCGGGTCCTGGTCAGCGCGCACGGCGGGATGACCGACATCGACGAGGAGATGGCGACGATCCGCCAGGTCGTCGAGGCGGACACCGAGAAGCCCCGCTTCCGCGACCTGTTCGCCGGCTGGGTCCGCCCGATGCTGTTCGTCGCCCTGCTGCTCGCGATGGGCCAGCAGTTCAGTGGCGTCAACGCGATCAACGCTTACTTCCCGACGATGCTGATCGGGCTGGGCTTCGCGACGCAGGCCGCGCTGCTTTCGGGCGTGCTGCTCGGGGTCACGAAGTTCCTGTTCACCGCGTGGGTCGTGTTCGTGGTCGACCGCTGGGGCCGCAAGCCGCTGCTGCTGATCGGCAACGTGATCATGGTGATCACGCTCGTCGCGGCCGGCATCGTCGTGCTGAACGTCCAGGACACCGGCACCCGCGGCATCCTGATGCTGGTCATGATGGTGCTCTACCTGGTCGGCTACGAGCTCGGCTGGGGCGCGGTGGTCTGGGTGATGATGTCGGAGGTCTTCCCGCTGAAGGTGCGTGCCACCGGCATGAGCATCAGCAGCGTCGTGCTCTGGGCGTCCACCGGCATCGTGAGCGCGGTCTTCCCGCTCATCTCCGACCCGAAGTCGCTGGGCATCGGCAACTCGATGTTCGTCTTCGCCGGGATCAACGTGGTCCTGTTCGTCCTCACCAAGTGGCTGGTTCCGGAGACGAAGGGCCGTTCGCTGGAGCAGATCGAGCTCGACCTGCGCGCGCGGCCGGGCGTCCGCGTCAAGAGCTGACCCCGGGGGGTCTGGCACCAGGTCCGTGAATGGCACATCGAGAGTCGTAAAGGCCCTCAATGTGCCATTCACGGACTTCAGTGTGTGAGCGCGGAGAGGCCGAGTTTTCCGGCCAGGCGGGAAATCCAGGCTTCGACTTCCTCGGGTGAGCGGTCCGGGAGACCGAAGATCGTCTCGGTGACGCCGAGGGATTCCAGGTGCGCCAGGCGTTCCGGGTCCGGACGCTCGCCGAGCGCGCAGATCCGCGGCGCGCCCTCGCGGCCGGCGTCCCGCCAGATTTCGCGCAGCAGCGTGGTTCGCGCCTCGAGATCGGTGTCGGCGGGAGTGGTCAGCCAGCCGTCCGCGGAGCGGGCGATCCAGCGGAACGTCTTTTCGGTGCCGCCCGCGCCGACCACCACGGGAATGTGCGCCTGCGCCGGCTTGGGCCAGGCCCAGCTCGGCCCGAACGAGACGAATTCGCCGTCGTAGGAAGCTTCTTCGTCCGTCCACAATGCACGCATGGCTTCGAGGTACTCGCGCAACGCCGTCCGGCGGCGACCCCCGGGGATGCCGTGGTCGTTCAGCTCGTCGACGTTCCACCCGAACCCGACGCCGAGCGTGACCCGCCCGCCGGAGAGGTGGTCGAGGCTCGCGATGGTCTTGGCGAGGGTGATCGGGTCGCTCTCGACCGGCAGCGCGACGGCGGTGGCGAGCCGGATCCGGCTGGTCGTCGCCGCGGCCGTCGCCAGCGCCACCCACGGATCGAGGGTGCGGCTGTAGCGGTCGTCGGGCAGGGACGCGTCCCCGGTGCGCGGGTGCGGTGACTCGCGTTTGACCGGGATGTGCGTGTGCTCGGGGACGTAGAAGGAGGCGAACCCGGCCGCTTCGGCGGCACGCGCCGCGGCGGCCGGGCTGATGCCACGGTCACTGGTGAAGAGCACGATCCCGTAGTCCACGAGGACCGAGGCTAGTAGAACGTGTTTCAGTTTTCAACGGGTCGGGCCTCGTGAGTGGTAAGTAGGGTTCTAACCCGACTTACCACTCACGAGGCCCGGCCCCATGGCTTCAGATGGCCGGATTGCCAACTTCACCGGATTCCCGCCACCCAGCCCCACGCGCGCGAGCACAGGTCGGCAGGCTTGGCGAGAATCCGGAGGAGACGTACGTTGTCGCCATGCACACCGTGGCCGTGCTCGCCCTCGACGACGTCATCCCGTTCGACCTGACGACCCCGATCGAGGTGTTCAGCCGCACCCGCCTGCCCGACGGCCGCCCCGCCTACCGTGTCCGCGTCTGCGGCACGGGCGAGGTCGAGACGGAGTGGTTCAGCCTCAAGCCGCGCTGGGGTCTCGGCGCTCTCGCCGAGGCCGACACGATCATCGTGCCCGGCTGCGCCGACCCGGGCGCGCCCGTGCCGGACGAGGTGCTGGACGCGCTGCGTGCGGCGGCGAAGGCCGGCACCCGGATCGCGTCGATCTGCGTCGGTGCGTTCGTGCTCGCCGCGACCGGCCTGCTGGACGGTCTGCGCGCCACCACCCACTGGGCCGGTGCGGCCGCGTTGGCGCAGCGTTACCCGGCGATCACTGTCGACCCGGACGTCCTGTACGTCGACAACGGCCAGTTCCTGACCTCGGCCGGCGCCGCCGCCGGGCTCGACCTGTGCCTGCACCTGATCCGCCGCGACCACGGCTCGGCCGTCGCCGCTGACGCCGCGCGCCTGTCGGTGATGCCTCTGGAACGCGAGGGCGGCCAGGCCCAGTTCATCGTGCACGACCAGCCGCCGGTCCCGCAGGGCGCACAGCTCGAACCGCTGCTGCGGTGGATGGACGACAACGCCGAGCGCGAGCTGACCCTCGACGAACTCGCCGCGCATTCGGGGATGAGCACGCGGACGCTGAACCGCCGTTTCCGCGAACAGACCGGCACCACGCCGCTGCAATGGCTGCACCGCGCGCGGATCCGCAAGGCCCAGTACCTGCTGGAATCCA
Source organism: uncultured Actinomycetota bacterium (assembly GCA_963762765.1). GTDB lineage: Bacteria > Actinomycetota > Actinomycetes > Mycobacteriales > Pseudonocardiaceae > Amycolatopsis. Next base: position 55,895 of record CAVXMR010000057.1, on the reverse strand, counting down.
CGACGCATCCGATCGACCGGATTGCCGGGCAGGTCGGATTCGGCTCACCGACCGCATTTCGCGATCGTTTCAAACGGGTGGTCGGCACCAGTCCGCACGCCTACCGGATCGCATTCCGCGGCCAGTGAACGTCCATTGTGGACCGTCTCAGGATATGGATCACCCGACCGGCCCGATAGCGTAAGTCGAGCGGGTTCGAGTAGTCTGTCCCATAGGTCGAGAGGCGCTGCAACGGACCACGGGTCCGCCACGCTCGGCCTTCGTCAACGGACCAAGGGCGCCTCCCGATTTCAGGGAGGCTGCGGGTGGACACGATTTCCCAGGAAACCGCCGAAACGCGCCTGCGCGAGCTGCTCGCGAAGCGCGTCGCGGTGCTCGACGGCGCGTGGGGAACGATGCTGCAGGGCGCCGGGCTGACCCCCGCCGACTACCGCGGCGACCGGTTCGGCGAGCACACCCACGACGTCACCGGCGACCCCGACCTGCTGAACCTGACCCGCCCCGACGTCATCCTCGACGTGCACCGCCAGTACCTGGCCGCGGGCGCGGACATCACCACGACCAACACGTTCACCGCCACCAGCATCGGCCAGGCCGACTACGGGCTGCAGGCCCACGTGCACGAGATGAACGTGCGCGGCGCCCAGCTCGCCCGCCAGGCCGCCGACGAGGCGGGCGGCAAGTTCGTCGCCGGCTCGATCGGGCCGCTCAACGTCACGCTTTCGCTCTCGCCGCGGGTCGAGGACCCGGCGTACCGCGCGGTGACCTTCGACGAGGTCCGCGCCGCCTACGCCGAGCAGATCGCCGCGCTCGCCGAGGGCGGCGTCGACCTGCTGCTGATCGAAACCATCTTCGACACGCTGAACTGCAAGGCCGCCATCGCCGCGGCCCGCGACGTCGCGCCGCACCTGCCGCTGTGGATCTCGGTCACCATCGTCGACCTGAGCGGGCGGACGCTGTCCGGGCAGACCGTCGAGGCGTTCTGGAGCTCGATCGAGCACGCGAAACCGCTGGTCGTCGGCGTGAACTGTTCGCTGGGCGCGGCCGAGATGCGCCCGCACGTCGCCGAGCTGGCCCGGATCTCCGACGCCTTCGTCGCCAGCCACCCCAACGCCGGCCTGCCCAACGCGTTCGGCGGCTACGACGAGACGCCCGAGGAGACCGCCGGCATGCTCGGCGAATTCGCCGGGTCCGGCCTGGTCAACATCGTCGGCGGCTGCTGCGGCACGAGCCCCGCGCACATCGAGCGGATCGCGGAGGCCGTCTCAAGCTGCGCTCCCCGCGAGATCCCCGCCCCGCGCACGCACACCCGGTTCAGCGGGCTGGAGCCGTTCGGCATCGGCGCGGACACCGGGTTCGTGATGATCGGCGAGCGCACCAACGTCACCGGCTCCAAGCGGTTCCGCCGCCTGATCGAGTCGGACAATCACCAGGGCGCCGTCGACGTCGCGCTCGAGCAGGTCCGCGGCGGGGCGAACCTGCTGGACGTCAACATGGACGCCGACCTGCTCGACAGCGAGCAGGCGATGACGACGTTCCTCAACCTGATCGCGACCGAGCCCGAGGTGGCGCGGATCCCGGTGATGATCGACAGCTCGAAGTGGACCGTGCTCGAAGCCGGGCTCCGCTGCGTGCAGGGCAAGGGCGTGGTCAACTCGATCAGCCTCAAGGAGGGGGAGGAGCCCTTCCTCGCCCAGGCCAGGACGATCCGGAACTACGGCGCCGGCGTCGTCGTGATGGCCTTCGACGAGCAGGGCCAGGCCGACACCGCCGATCGCAAGGTCTCGATCTGCGGCCGCGCGTACGACCTGCTCACGCAAAAGGCGGGGTTCGCGGGCGAGGACATCATCTTCGACCCGAACGTCCTCGCCGTCGCCACCGGCATCTCCGAGCACAACGGCTACGCGAAGGCGTTCATCGAGGCACTGCCCCGGATCAAGGAGCGCTGCCCCGGTGCCCGCACCAGCGGCGGCATCTCGAACCTCTCGTTCTCCTTCCGCGGCAACGACGTCGTGCGCGAGGCGATGCACTCGGCCTTCCTCTATTACGCGGTCGCGGCCGGGCTCGACATGGGCATCGTCAACGCCGGCCAGCTCGCGGTCTACCAGGACATCCCGCCCGACCTGCTGGAACTGGTCGAGGACGTGCTCTTCGACCGCCGCGAGGACGCCACCGACCGCCTGGTCACCTTCGCCGAGAACGTCAAGGGCAGCGCCACCAAGCGCGTCGTGGACCTCTCCTGGCGCGAAGGGACCGTGGAGGAGCGGCTCTCGCACGCGCTCGTGCACGGCATCGTCGACTTCATCGAGGACGACACCGAGGAGGCGCGCCGGCTCAAGGCGCGGCCGCTCGAGGTGATCGAAGGCCCGCTGATGGACGGCATGAAGATCGTCGGCGACCTGTTCGGCGCGGGCAAGATGTTCCTGCCGCAGGTGGTCAAGAGCGCCCGCGTGATGAAGCGGTCGGTCGCCTACCTCGAGCCGTTCATGGAGGCCGAGAAGGAGCAGGCGCGCCTGGAAGGCCGCACGATGGCCTCGAGCGGGCAGGGCAAGGTCGTGCTCGCCACGGTCAAGGGCGATGTCCACGACATCGGCAAGAACATCGTCGGCGTGGTGCTGGGCTGCAACAACTACGAGGTGATCGACCTCGGCGTGATGGTGCCCGCGGCGAAGATCCTCGACACCGCCGTCACCGAGGGCGCCGACGCGATCGGGCTTTCCGGGCTGATCACGCCCTCGCTCGACGAGATGGTCGCCGTCGCCACGGAAATGCAGCGCCGCGGGCTCAAGCTGCCGCTGCTGATCGGCGGCGCGACGACGTCCCGCCAGCACACCGCGGTGCGGATCGCCCCGGCCTACGACAACACCACCGTGCACGTGCTCGACGCGTCGCGCGTGGTCGGCGTCGTGTCGGACCTGCTGGACCCGGACCGCTCGCTCGAACTCGCCGAGCGCACCCGTGCCGAGCAGGAGATCCTGCGCGAGCAGCACGCGAATAAGCAGCGCCGACCGATGCTGACCTTGGAGAAGGCGCGCGAGAACAGCGAGCTCGTGCCGTTCGACGACCTGCCGGTGCCCGCGTTCACCGGCGTCCGGGTGCTCACGCCGACGCTGCCCGAGCTGCGAGAGATGATCGACTGGCAGTTCCTGTTCCTGGCCTGGGAGCTCAAGGGCAAGTACCCGGCGATCCTGGACCAGCCGGTGGCCCGTGAGCTGTTCGACGACGCGAACACGCTGCTCGACCAGATCGTCGCGGACGGCAGCCTGTCGGCGAAGGGCGCCTACGGCTTCTGGCCCGCGCACTCCGAGGGCGACGACATCGTCCTCGACGGGCAGCCGGTCGGCTTTCCGATGCTGCGCCAGCAGACGTCGAAGCCGGCAGGACCGCGCCAACCGCTGCCTCGCCGACTACATCGCGCCTTCGGGCGATCACCTCGGCGGGTTCGCGGTGACGATCCTGGGCGCGGAGGAGCTCGCCGGGAAGTACGAGGCCGAGCAGGACGACTACCGGGCGATCATGGTCAAGGCCATCGCGGACCGGCTCGCCGAGGCGTTCGCCGAGTACATCCACCTCAAGGCCCGCCGCGACTGGTTCGAGCCGGACGCCCGTCCGCTGCTGGCGGACCTGCACGCCGAGCGCTTCCGCGGCATCCGGCCCGCGCTGGGTTACCCGGCCAGCCCGGACCACAGCCAGAAGCGCGAGCTGTTCGACCTGCTCGGCGCGGAATCGTTCGGGATGGCGCTGACGGAGTCGTTCGCGATGACGCCGGCGGCGAGCGTGAGCGGCCTGATCTTCGCGCACCCGGCCTCGCGGTACTTCACCGTCGGGCGGCTCGGCCGTGACCAGACCGAGGACTACGCGCGACGCCGGGGCGTCCCGCTGGCCGAGGTCGAGCAGTGGCTGCGGCCCAACCTGGCCTACGAACCGGAGGCCTAGCGTATCTGCACGTCCTTCGCCCGCTCTTGGAAAGCGGACGAAGGGCGGGGTGGCCGCCCTTCGCCGAAATTGTGCGGGAATGGCGGCAGGTGGAAAATATCGGGCATTCCCCGGTTGTTTCGCTCCGGCCCGGGCGTATTGACCTGGTTCGATTCCGCGGTGTTAGATGCGACCGATGGTCGGCGTCCGGGGGAGGGGCTGGCGATGCCGGGTAGTGAAACGGTGGCCGTGACCGGGCTGGAGTCCTTGCTGCGCAAGGGGGAGCACGCCCTCGAAGTCGACGGCGACCTCAAGACCGGCCGGCAGGTGTTCGACGCGGCCTACCGGATGGCCGAGCGTGAGGGCGACGGGCCGGGCATGGCCCGCGCGGCCCTCGGGCTCGGTGGCCTGTGGGTCCACGAACATCGCAGCGCCTTGACGTCGGGATTGCTGCGAGCGCGATTGCAGGCGGCCCATGACGCAGTCGATCCGGCGTCGTCGCTGGCGTTGCGGCTGCGGGCGCGGCTGGTGGGCGAGGCGGACTACGTCGCCGGGGAAAGCAGCGCGATCCTCAACGTCCTCGAGGAAGCCCAGCGGGCCGGGGATCCCGTGGCGTGGGCCGAGGCGGCCAGCATCGCGCACCACTGCCTGCTCGGGCCCGACCACGGCGGCCAGCGCCGGGCGCTCGCGCAGCAGCTGATCACCGAAGGCTTCCGGACGTCCCGGCGCAGTGACCTGCTGATGGGCATGCTCTGGCGCACGGTCGACCTGTTCCTCGACGGCGACCCGCACGCCCAGCGCGGCCTGGCCGAGGTGCGTGAGCAGGTCGCCGCGCAGGACCACCTGGCGGTCGGGTTCGTGCTGGACGCGATCGGCGTCATGCTCAGCATCCGCGAGGGCCGGTTCGAGGAGGCCGAACTGCGCGCGGAGCGGTGTGCGCAACGGGGCCGTGCCGCCGGGGACGCCGACGCGGACGGCTGGTTCGCCGCGCAGATGGTCACGATCCGCTGGTACCAGGGGCGGCTCGCCGAACTGGCACCGATCCTGCGCGAAGTGGCCAACTCCCCGACATTGAGCGCGATCGACAACGGGCACGTCGCCGCTCTCGCCGTCTCCGCTGCTTCGGCCGGGGATGTGCGCGAAGCGGCCGGAGCGCTTGCACGGCTTCGCGGCCATGACCTCGCGTTGTTGCCACGGTCGAGTAGTTGGCTGGTCTCGATGTACGGCGTCGTCGAGACCGCGTACCTGCTGTCGGACACCGAAACCGCGTCGGCTGCGTACGCGCTGCTGACGCCCTTCGCGCGGCTGCCGATGATGGGCAGTCTCGCGGTGGCGTGCTTCGGGTCGGTGCAGCACGCTCTCGGCGTCGCGATGCTGACCGTTGGCGACTCGGAACACGCGGCGACGCATTTCCGTGCGGCGATTCAGGACAACCTCGCTCTGGGGCACTGGCCCGCTGTCGCGCTTTCGCGGTGGCGTCTTGCCGAGGCGCTCCCTCACGACGGCGAAGCGGCGCGAGAGCGTGAAGAGGCAACCCGGGAAGCTGCGGCTCTCGGGATGGCGTTGCCCGGCGCCGTCGTCAGGGACGCTTCGCGCGTGACGTGTGAGCGTCGCGGGAAGCAGTGGCTGGTCGAGTGGGGCGCGCGTACGGCGTTGGTCGACCACTCCGTCGGAATGACGTACCTGGCAACGCTGCTGGCGAACCCGGGCTACGAACTCGCGGCCGTCGAGCTGGCCGCGGGACCGGGGCCCGCGGTGCCCGGCGGCTCCGCGCAGCCGGTGCTCGACGAGGCGGCGACGCAGCACTATCGCAAGTGGCTCGCGAACCTGGAGGCCGAGCTCGACGAGCACGAGGCCAACAACGACGCCGGGCGCGCGGAGCGGGTCCGGACCGAGCGCGACTGGCTGCTCGGCGAACTCTCCGCCGCGGCGGGCCTGGCCGGGCGCGTCCGGGAGTTCGCGGACGCGGAGGAGCGCGCGCGGATCGCGGTGGGCAAGGCGATCCGCCGGGCGCTCGCGAAGATCACCGCGGTGGACCAAGCGATCGGTGAGACCCTGCGCGACGGCGTCCAAACCGGCGCCCGCTGCTGCTACCGCCCGGTCTGACCGCTCCCCGGCCCTCGTGAGTGGTAAGTGTCGTTCTAACGACACTTACCACTCACGAGACCCGACCCCCGCCTACTGCACCGCCCCCGCTTGCGTGAGCATGCTCTGGTACCAGGCATCCCACGGGTGGTTGGTGGCTGGGTAGTTGGCCAGGGGAGTGGTGGCCTGGCTCGCCGAGTCGAAGTCCCAGCCGCGCACCAGCTTGCCCGCCGCGCGGGCCGAGGTGATGAACGACGACGCCGTCGCCGGTGCGCCGTAGAACAGCGCCCCCTGCTGGAGTTCCGTGCTGTCGCCCTGCTGGTACTCGTCGAAGGCCACCTGCCGGTAGCGGACGCGGTCGCCGGCGATCCGGCCGGTCGTGACGCGCAGGGTCTGCGCCGGGGTCGGGCCGTCCGCGCCGGTCCAGATGGTGACCGACGTGCTGCCGCGGACCGCGGTGGATTTGGGGAACAGCGCGTCGGACGTCTTCGCGTTCCCGCTCCACGTCACCGTCGACGCGCCGGTGTTCAGGACGCCGTCCCAGTCCCAGTTCTGGCTGCTGGTCTGGCTCCGGTGGATCTCACGCAGCCCGGTGTCCGGCGAACGCGACCGTCGGCTGCACGCCGTTGTCGTACTGGTGACTCGGCGCCCAGCTGATCTCGCCATCCGCGCCGAGCCTCCCGACGTGGTCCCAGAGCGTCGAGGCGGTCTGGGACTGGTGGACTTCGACGAGGTAGCCGTCGTCGTTCAGCGCGACCGCGGGCGTCTGACCCGAGTCGTACTTCCCGTGCCGCAGCCAGGTCACGCGGCCGTCGGCGCCGTAGGTCCCGGTCCAGTACCAGAGCGCGCCGGCGCCGGAGTCGTGCACCTCGACGATCTGGCCACGCCCGTTGAGCGCGACCGCCGGGTGGTAGCCGACGTCGCGTTTGTACTCGGCGCGCGTCCCGCTGTCGCCGGAGAGCAGCGGCAGGACGCGCCCGCGCAGCGCGTCGACCGTCGGCTGCCCGGCCGGATAGTCCTTGGCGGCCAGCATCCGCGACCCGAAGACCGACTCGAACTCGGCGTTGAGCGCGGTCAGGTTGCCGGCGGCGAACGAGGGGTTGTCGGTGAGGTCGTCCTTCAGATCGAGCATGACGATCAGTGGCGCGTGCGTCGGATGCTGCGCCGACCACGTGTTGACCACGGCCAGCCAGTCGCGGAGGTTGTTCGACGCCGGGTTGCCGCTGTGGTCGACGAGGTCGCCCGGCGACCCGTGCCCGACGGCGTAGTCGTGAGAAGTGGCGTAGCCGTTGTCGTGGACGTCGAGCTCGAGGAAGCGGACGCCGTGGTCGAGCTGGTAGACGAGCGAGTTCTTCGCGCCGTCGACGTTGCCCGAGTAGCTGTTGTGGGTCGAGGCGAAGACCGACGAAGTGAACGGCGCGCTCGCCGCGTTCGCGGTCCCACCCAGCAGCGCGGAGGTCAGCAGCGCGGCACCGGCCGCGCCCAGAAGACGGTTCATCCGCCCATCCTGGCCCTCGCTGATGGAACGCGGTGGAACAGGATGGAACGCCCTGGTGGATGACAGTCCACGAGGGAGGGATTCTCGATGACCCAGCACCAGGATCAGCCCGTTCCACCCCAGCCGCAGCCCCCGCAGCAGCCGAAGCCGAAGTCGAAGAAGCGCCGCCAGAAGATCGTGCTCACGATCTTCCTCGTCCTCGTCGTGCTGTTCTTCGGTGCGGTCTGGTTCTTCACCCGCGACAACGGCGAAAACGCCCAGGTCGGCAACTGCGTGACCGAGAGCGGTTCGAACTACGTCAAGATCATCGACTGCGGCGACGCGAAGGCGACGCTCAAGGTCGTCGGCCGGGTCGAGAACAAGACCGAGAGCGAGGCCAGGGGCACCGCCTGCGACGCCTATCCCGATGCCACCCAGGTGTTCTGGGAAGGGAAATCGGGCGAGACCGGAATGGTGCTGTGCTTGGCGAGTACCGGTAAATAACGCGCTCGGTTCCGGGGGAGTGGAGAAATCATGAGCGGGAAATTCTCGTTCGCCGGTTCGGGCGAGCTGCGCGTACGCAGCGGGGGACGCGCGCTCGTCGCGGCCGGTGACGCGATTTCGATCGGCGAACGCGTGTTCCGGCTCGCCGACGTCGACCGCGTCGCCTATCACGCGGCGGCCCGGAACAACCAGGCGAGCTATTCGATCGGCCTGGCCGTCGGGGAGCACAAGAGCCGGTTCGCGTTCGACGCGTTCCGGCGCGGCACCGAGTTCGACGACGCCCGCGAGACCTGGCGGCGGCTGGTCGAGCTGCTCGAGACGGTGGCATGCCCGCGCATCGCCGACGCCGCCGTCCGGGCGATTTCCGGTGGTGACACGGTGAAGTTCGGCGGCGCCCTGTCGCCGAGGCTCGATGCCGACGCCGGCGGGCTGCGGCGCCACGAGCTGTTCGCGAAGAAGGTGGCGTGGCCGGAGATCACCGGCGTGGACATGCGTGAGGGTCAGGTCCGCGTCTGGGCCGGCGACGGCGCGAAGCCGGCGATCGCGATCGGGATGTTCGGCTGGAACGCCGTGGTGCTGCCCCGGGTGGTCGCCGCGCTCGGCGGCTGAGCGAAAAAGAATCAGGCGAACGGAGATGATTGCGCGAAGTAATGACAAGAAGCTGTACGAATTGTCTGATTATCGAACCGCACGCCGATTAATACCAAAATGCCGCCCGGCTCCCGGTACTTGAACGGCTTGTCCGTCGTCATTATGCGAAGGCGGGTGTGCGAAGGGGTGGGGAGGCGTTTGGCGTGGTGAACGAATGGCCCCTGGTCGGCCGCGAACAGGAGCTGGCGTTCGCCCGCCGGGCGCTGGCCGACCCGGAGATCTGCGGGCTCCTGCTCACCGGCAGGGCCGGCACGGGCAAGACCCGGCTCGCGAAGATCCTGCTCGCCGAGCTGGCCGAAAGTGGCGCGCGGACGCACTGGGTGCCCGGCATGTCGTCGGCGTCGACGATCCCGTTCGGCGCGCTCGCCCACCTGCTGCCCGGCACTGCCGACGGCACGCCCGACCGCGCGCACCGGCTCAACCAGGTCGCCGGCCACCTTTCCCGCGCGGCCGAGGGGCGGCGGCTGGTGCTCTGCTTCGACGACGCGCATCTGCTCGACGACCTGACCGCGACCCTGGTGCACCAGCTCGCCGCGACCGGCACCGCCTTCGTGATCGCGATCGCGCCGCACGGGGTGACCGTGCCCGACCCGATCTTCGCGATGTGGAAGGACCGCGTCGCCGACCGGCTCGACGTCCGCGAGCTGACCCGCCCGCAGGCCACCGACCTGATCGGCGCGGCGCTGGGTGGCCGTCTCGACGACGGCGCCGAACACCGCCTCTGGCACCTGACCCTGGGCAATCCGCTGTTCCTGCGTGAGCTCATCCAGGGCGGGCTCGACGCCGGGACACTCACCGCGAAGGACGGCGTCTGGCGCTGGACCGGCGCGCTCACCGCGACACCCCGGTTGGTCGAGCTGATCGAAACCCGGACCGATCGGGTCGACGCCGATGAGCGCCGCCTGCTGGAGCTACTCGCCTTCGGGGAGCCGTTGGGCAGCGAGCCGCTTCGTCCGGCTCGGCGCCGGACCCGTGCTCGCCTCGACCGAACGCGCCGGGCTCGTCGTGTCGGAACGCACTGGGCGGCGGCTGAACGTCCGGCTCGCGCATCCGCTCTACGCCGACGTCATCCGCCGCCGGACGTCCCCGCTGCGTCAGCGCGACACCTACCGCATCCTCGCCCAGACGCTCGATCTCACCGGAGCACGGCGGGCCGAGGACAAGCCCCGGCTGGTCCGCTGGCGGCTCGCCGCGGGCCTGCCGACCGACCCTCGGCTGGTCCTGGCCGCCGCGGAAACCTTGGCCGGCAAGGACTTCCCGCAGGCCGAGCAGCTGGCGGCCGAGGCCGTCCAGCTCGGCGGCGGGTTCCCGGCGAAGTTCCTGCTCGCGCGCATCCGGATCGCCGGCGGACGGCACGCCGACGCCGCGGCGCTCCTGACCGAGCTGGCCGACGACGCCGTCTCGCCGGACCAGCGCGGCCGGGTCGCGGCCGTGGCGGCCGGGAATCTCGCGTTCGGCCTCGGCGATGTCGCCGGGGCGGCGGCGCTGCTCGACACCGCGGAGTCCGACGCGCTCACGGTCGTCCGTGCCGCACTGCTCAATCAGGCGGGTGACTGCTTTCGCGCGCTCGACCTGCTCGGCCCGGTCCTCGACCGGAACCGCGGCGGCGACATCCGGCTGGAGGCCCTCGCGGCCGCGGCGGCGGCGCTCGCCGAAAGCGGCCGCACGCAGGCGTGCCTGAGCGTCGTCGACGAAGGGTTGAGTATCGCGAGCCGTTCCTCCGAGATCGGCGCCCCCGGCGCGCGGGCCCGGCTGGAACTCGCGCGGGTGATCGCGCTGACCTCGGCCGGACGGCTCGAGGAGGCTGAAGATCTTGCCGGTGACGGGTATCGCGAGGCCGTCAACAATCGGTGGGGACCGGCGCTGGCGACTGCGGCCGTCGCGCTGGGCACAGTCGCGATGGCTTACGGGAATGTACGCGGCGCGATCCGCTGGCTGCGCGAAGCCTTGTCGCACACCGAGCATGACCAGCCGTACGCGTTCCGTCCGGCCGTACTGGCCGCGCTGGCCCGCGCGTACGCGATGGCAGGGAAGGCCGACGCCGCGGAGGACGTGCTCGGGTCGCTGAGCGGGCCGCGGGCGTCGTGGGGCCGGGCGTGGGTGGCCGCGGCACGAGGGGAGCTCACCCGGGCTACGGAACTGGCGCGTTCCGCTTCGGATGTCGCTCATGAGCAGGGACGGCTGGGCACGGCGGCGGTCATCTCGCACGACTTGGTGCGGTTCGGCTCCGCCGTCGAAGGGCTTGAAGGCGCTGAAGGTGCTCTCGGGACGTTGTACAGGGCTCATGCGCGGGCGCTCTCGCCCGTCGATCCGGCTGCTTTGGACGAAGTGGCCTCGCGGTTCGCGGATCTTGGTGCTCGGCTACTCGCCGCGGAGGCCGCGGCCGAGGCCTCGCGGGCGTACCGGGCCAAGGGGAAGCTCGGCAGCGCGGCCACCTCGACTCAGCGCGCGAAGGCGTGGCTGAGTAGTTGCGAGGACGCGCGGACGCCGGCGTTGTCGATGCTGGAAATGCCGCTCGACCTCACGGTTCGCGAGCTGGAGATCGCGCGGCTGGTGGCGACCGGGCTGACCAGCCGGGCGGTCGCGGACCGGCTCGTGGTTTCGGTGCGGACGGTCGACAACGTGCTGCACGGCGTCTACGCGAAGCTCGGGATTTCCGGCCGCCGCGAGCTGGCCTCGGTAGTAGGTCAGCCGGAGCCGGAGAGTAGCCCGGGCGGGCCGACCTAGGTAGCCGCCGCCGGGCGCGGCCGCGAACCCGAGTAGCCCGCTACTCATGACCCGCGGGCCCGGCGGCCGAAGACTGGTGTCAACGGCGGGGCATCGGCTCCCACCGATCCGAATTCGAGGGAGTACCACGATGACCACTTCATCGGGCGACGTTTTCCAGAACGAGCAGGGTTCCGGCGGCTCGGGCAACCAGTTCAACGAGCAGGCCTCCACGGGCGGCGACGGGAACATCTTCCAGAACGAGCAGGGCTCGGGTGGTTCCGGTGGGAACCAGTTCAACGAGCAGGCTTCGACCGGTGGTCGCGGTGGCGACATCTTCCAGAACGAGCAGGGCGCCGGCGGTCGCGGGGGCAATCAGTTCAACGAGCAGGCCTCGGCCGGGCACCACGGCGACGTGTTCCAGAACGAGCAGGGTTCGGGTGGTTCCGGCGGGAACAGTTCAATGAGCAGGCTTCGCCGGTGGTCACGGCGGGAACATTTTCCAGAACGAGCAGGGTTCGGGTGGTTCCGGCGGGAACCAGTTCAATGAGCAGGCTTCGGCCGGTGGGCACGGCGGGAACATTTTCCAGAACGAGCAGGGTTCGGGTGGTTCCGGCGGGAACCAGTTCAACGAGCAGGCTTCGGCCGGTGGGCATGGCGGGAACATTTTCCAGAACGAGCAGGGTTCGGGTGGTCACGGCGGAAATCAGTTCAACGAGCAGGCTTCGGCCGGTGGGCACGGCGGGAACATTTTCCAGAACGAGCAGGGTTCGGGTGGTCACGGCGGAAATCAGTTCAACGAGCAGGCCTCGACCGGTGGGCACGGCGGGAACATTTTCCAGAACGAGCAGGGCCACGGTGGCCACGGCGGAAATCAGTTCAACGAGCAGGCCTCGACCGGCGGCCACGGCAACATTTTCCAGAACGAGCAGGCACACGGGCACCACGGTGGCAACCAGTTCAACGAGCAGGCCCACACCGAGCACCGCGAGCACGAGAGCCACGAGCACCACGACCACGGGCACGACCACGTCGAGCACGTCGAGCACCACCACCACGACGACTCGTACGGCTGATCCCGTCCACTGTGGATTCCCTGATTGAGGAGCGTCATGTCCGGCACGCAGGAGCCGAGCGGCGGGGTGCGCATCGCACTGGAAACCGTCGACCTCGCCGTCAAGGGGGCCAGGGCCTATGGGCGGGACGATCTCGCCGGTCGGCTCACCGACGCCCGGCGCCTGCTGTCCGAGCCGGACATCACGGTCTACGTGGTCGGGGAATTCAAGCAGGGCAAGAGTTCGCTCATCAACGCCCTGCTCACCGCCAAGGTCTGCCCGGTCGACGACGACATCGCCACGGCGGTGCCGACCGTCGTCCGGTACGCCCCGGAGTCCGGGGCCACCGCGACCTACGAGCCGGCCGACCCGGCGGCGCCGCCGTGGACCGAACGGATCTCCTTGGAGGACCTGCCGACGCACGTCTCCGAGGCCGGAAACCCCGGTAACGTGCGGAAACTGCGTTCGGTCACGGCGTCGATCAGCCGCCAGCTCCTCTCGGGCGGGCTGGTGCTGGTCGACACGCCGGGCGTCGGCGGACTCGGTTCGCTGCACAACGCCGTCACGGTCAGCTCGCTCCCGCGGGCCCACGCCGTGCTGTTCCTCTCCGACGCCTCCCAGGAGCTCACCGGGGCGGAGCTGCGCTTCCTCAAAACCGTGCGCGAGCTCTGCCCGGCGGTGTTCTTCGTGCTCACCAAGATCGACCTCTACCCGCAGTGGCGGCGGATCCTCGAGCTCAACACCCGCCACCTCGCCACCGCCGGGATCGCGATGGACACCGTGGCGGTGTCCTCGGAACTCCGGACTGTCGCGGCCCGCTCGGCCGACCAGGAACTCAACGTCGAGTCCGGGTTCCCGCAGCTGGTCAAGCGGCTGCAGGGCGTGGTCGGGGACGCGGAACGCTCTTCGCTCAACGCCGTCGGGCTGCACGTCGGCTCGGCGGTCGGCCAGCTGGAGGCGACACTGCGTTCGCGCCGGACGTCGCTCACCCATCCCGAGCAGTCCGAAGCGCTGATCGCGGAACTGACCAGGGTGAACGACCGGGTCGACGCGCTGCGCAGCCAGTCTTCGCGCTGGCAGCAAATCCTCTTCGACGGCTTCGCGGACATTTCGTCCGATGTGGACTACGACCTTCGCGCCCGCTCACGCGAGGTGCTGCACGAGGCCGAACAGGCCATCGAGGACGGTGACCCGGCCAAGAACTGGGCCGAGTTCGAGAAATGGCTCCGCCAGCGGCTCGCCAACGAGACGCTGGAGAACTACACCACCTTCATCCGGCACGCGCGGGGTCTTGCCGGCCGGGTGGCCGACCACTTCGAGCTCGCGGAGTCCCAGGCCGTGCTGCCACGGGAGGTCCAGGCGCCGGTGACGGTCCTCGAGGAGATCGCGATCGACTCGTCCTTCACCGGCGTCAAGACCCGCGGCGCCACCGGGATGGCCGCCTTCCAGAAGGCCTACAGCGGATTCCTGATGTTTTCGATGCTCACCAAGATGGCCGCGCTGGCCATCCCGACCCCGTTCGGCGTCGCCGCCGGATTGCTGATGGGCCGCACCGGGTTCATGGACGAACGCAAGCGGCAGCTGGAAAAGCGCCGCACCCTGGCGAAAAGCTCGGTGCGCCGGTTCGTCGACGAGTTCAATCTCCAGGTGGGCAAGGATTCCCGCGACGCGATGCGGACAGTGCAGCGCGAGCTGCGCGACGCCTACAGCGCCCGCGTCGAGGAGCTCCAGCGCTCGACCACCGAAGCACTGGCCGCGGCGAAGAAGGCCGTGGTCGAGGACGAAGCCGAGACAGGCGAACTGAACCGCCTCGAAGCGGACATCGAAGCATTGGAAGTCCTCAACAGACGTGCCGAAGAACTGACCTTGCGCAGTGCGCCCCGACCGGTCGCGGAGGTGACGCGATGAGCACTCTGTACCCCCAGGTCCGCGGATTCGTGGCCCGCGCTGGCGCCGGCTACAGTGGGACGCCCGCCGAGCCGCTGTTGCGCCAGATCGCCGCGCGACTCGCCGAGCCGCTGCGCGTGGCCATCGCCGGCCGGGTCAAGGCCGGGAAGTCCACCCTGCTCAACGCTCTGGTCGGCCAGGAGCTCGCGGCCACCGACGCCGGCGAGTGCACCCGGGTCGTCACCTGGTACCGCAACGGCCCGACCTACCGGATCATGCTGCACCCCCAGCGCGGGATGCCCCGCCAGCTGCCCTTCGGCCGCCTGCGCGGCACGCTGGATCTCGAACTCGACCTCGCGGCCGAGGAGATCGAGCGCCTGGTCGTCGACTGGCCGTCCCCGGCGCTGCGCGCGATGACGCTGATCGACACCCCGGGTCTCGGCTCGGCGCGGTCCGCGATCTCCGAGCGCACCGAGGCGGCGCTCGTGCCCGAGGGCGACGGCGTAGGCACTGCGGACGCGGTGATTTATCTGATGCGCCACGTGCACGGCGACGACGTCCGGTTCCTGGAGGCGTTCCACGACGATCCGGCCGAGCGGCGCCCGGTCAACACCATCGGCGTACTGTCCAAAGCGGACGAAGTCGGCCACGCCCGGCTCGACGCGCTGGACTCCGCCGCTCAGATCGCCGCGCGCTACGCCCGGGACTCGAGAGTGCGGTCGCTGTGCCAGACCGTCGTCCCGATCGCGGGCTTGCTCGCGTCGTCCGCGGTTTCGTTGAAGGAAGCCGAATTCCGCGTGGTGCGGTTGCTCGCGGAAGCCGCGGACACCGACCACCTGCTGATGTCGGCGGACCGGTTCGCCACCGTCGAGTCCGAAGCGGAGGTTCGACCCGGTGAGCGCGCGGAGCTGCTGGACCGGTTCGGGCTCTACGGCGTCCGGCTCGCGGTGCAACTGGCCCGCGAAGGCGCGGTCACGAGCGCGAGGTCGCTGTCCGGCGAACTGCTGGCGCGCAGCGGTCTCGACCGGCTGCGGTCGCTCCTGGTCACCCAGTTCGCGGCGCGTGCGGACGTGCTCAAGGCGCGTTCGGCGTTGCAGGCCGTGGAAATGGTGCTGCGCGAATTCCCGGACCGCAGCGGCGGCCTGCTTCACGAGTGGGAGCGGATCGTCGCCGGTGCCCACGAGTTCGCCGAGATCCAGCTGATCGACTCGATCCGGCTCGGCGTCGTGCTGCTCACCACCGACGAGGCGCGTGACGCCGAGCGGCTGCTCGGAGGGTCCGGAGTGGACGTACTGAGCCGGCTCGGGCTGCCGCCGAACGCGGGCCGCACCGCCGTCCGGCAGACGCTCGGGGTCCAGCTGCTGCGGTGGCAGCGGCGGGCCGAGCACCCGGCGTCGCCGCGCGATGTCCGTGACGCGGCTCGTGTGCTTGTCCGTACCTGCGAGGGGATTCTGCTCAGCGAAGCGCGGGCGGAGGTTCTGTCATGAACGACGATGTCAAGGGCAAGGTCCGCCGCGCGGTCACCGCGGTCGCGGGCGGCGCCGCCTCGGAGCTGCTGGGCAAGGCGCTCACGTCGAACTCGCCCGCGGCGCCGGCGGCCGCGGCGCACGAGACGCCCGAGCGTGAGTGGGTGCCGGAGACCGAGCACACCTCGGTCAGTCGCGGCGAGGACGGTTCGGTGGAGGCCAAGACCAGCACGGTCTGGCACCCCGAGACGCACGGCGGTACCACGGCGCCGCCCGAGGACCTGCCGACGATCGAGGAGTTCGAGCAGATCGACGTCCGGGAGGACGAGTTCGGCAACTTCATCATCGACGCCACCGAGCGGGTCGTTGTGCACAACCACGGCCACGACGAGACCTATGTGGACCATCAGCACCTCGTCGTCCCCGGCGACGGCACGCCGGGCGATACGGATCTCGATGTCGTCGAGCGCGAAGACGTTGTCGTGCATGAGAACCCGGACGGTTCGATCTGGGTGGAGCACTCGGGCTCGATCACCGTCGAGACACACCCGGACGCGCCGGGCCACGGCGACATCGAGGTGTGGCAGGAGGAGAGCGTCGTCCTCGACGAGGCCCCGACCGGGCCGCCGGGAATCGAGGCCGGGATCAGCGAGGGCGAGCAGGCGCACGTCGAGGACCCGTTCGGCGAGCCGGCCGGGCCGACCATCCACCAGACCGAATCCGTGTCGGACAAGGGCCGGACGGTCACGACGACGGTCACCAGCCCGCCTCTCCCGTACGTGCGGCCGTCCACTATGGACATACCGGTGGCCAAGCCGATGCTGGCCGAGACCGTGACGTTGGCCGCACCGCCGCCCGAGCGGCACGTCGAACCGAAGCACAGCTTCGCCACCGATCCGCCGGCCCGCAAACACGATCCGGGCGAGGTCGCCGGACCGAAGCACGACCCCGTTCCGGAGAAGCACCCGGTCCCGGATGACCCGCCTCCCGAGCACGTCCAGGAACCGCCCCGGCCGGAGGAAGAACCGGTCCATGAGCACCACGCCCCCTTCGAGGAGCCGGAAGAGGCTCCTCCGATGCCCGACCACGAACCGTTCCACCAGGCGCACCAGGACGGCGGAGGATGAGATGAGTTACGGACTGGGCATCGACCTGGGCACGACCTTCACGGCCGCGGCCGTCGACAGCGCCGGCCACGTCGAGATGGTCAGCCTCGGCGACCGGACCGCCGCCATCCCTTCGGTGGTGCTGGTCCGGGCGGACGGCGGCGTGCTGGTCGGCGACGCGGCGAACCGCCGGGCGGCGATCGAACCCGACCGCGTCGCGCGGGAGTTCAAACGCCGGCTCGGCGACCCGACGCCGGTGCTGCTCGGCGGTGCGCCGCACTCGGTGGCGTCGCTGATGGCCCACCTGCTCGGGCACGTCGTGCGGACGGTCGCGGCGCAGCAGGGCGGGCGGCCCGACCACATCACGCTCACGCACCCGGCGAACTGGGGTCCCTACAAGCGGGAGCTGTTCGCGCAGGTGCCGCGGCTGACCGGGGTCGACCGGGTCGGCTTGATCACCGAACCCGAGGCCGCGGCCGTGCACTACGCGGCGCAGGAACGGCTGGAGGAGGGCTCGGTCGTCGCGGTCTACGACCTCGGCGGCGGCACGTTCGACGCGACCGTGCTGCGCAAGCGCGGCGACGGCTTTCAGATCCTCGGCACCCCCGAGGGAATCGAAGGCCTGGGCGGCATCGACTTCGACGAGGCCGTGTTCGGGCACGTCGACCGCGCGCTTGACGGGAAGCTGTCCCAGATCGACCCGGACGACCCGGGCGCGGTGGCGGCGGTCGTGCGGCTGCGGCAGGAATGCGTGCTGGCCAAGGAAGTCCTGTCTGTCGACACCGAAACGGCCATCCCGGTGCTGCTGCCCGGGTTGCAGACCGAAGTCCGGCTCACTCGCGGCGAACTCGAGGAGATGATCCGGCCGTCGCTGACCGCGACGATCGGCTCGCTGCTCCGCGCGCTGCGCTCGGCCAACCTGCGTGCGGCCGACCTGAACGCGGTGCTCCTGGTCGGCGGGTCCTCGAGGATCCCGTTGGTGTCCCAGCTGGTTTCCGCGGAGCTGGGGCGGCCGACGGCGATCGACATCCACCCGAAGTACGGGGTGGCGCTGGGCGCGGCGGCGCTTGCTTCGGGCCGTTCGGCGGCGGTTCGGCAAGCGCCCCCGCCGGTGCCGGTGACCAGGCAGGACCCGGTCCCTTCGCCGCGCACGGAGACCCGCGCGATGGCCGCGCCGACCGGCTTCGGCGCGGGCGCCCCGCCGCCCTCGCTCGGCCGGAGCAAGGCCGACGAGCCGGGCCCGGCTCGGAAGGCGTCGCGGCGAGGCGTGGTGATCGGCCTGTGCGCGGTGGCGATCGTGGCGATCACGGGCGTCGCGGTGGCGGTGAGCAACAGCGGTTCCGGGGCGCCCTCGGGCGGCCAGCCGACCTCGACGAGCCAGCCGCCGGTGACGACGGACGTAGCCACGACGGCTTCCTCGGCACCCCCGCCGGTCACCGTGACCCCCACTCGCGCCGGCGGCGTCACGACGAAGAAGCACAACCCACCGACGACCACGAAGCCGACGAAGACGACCACCCCGACCACGACGACTTCCCCCACGTGGACCCCGACGGCCTCCTGGCCGCCGCCGACCACGTGAGAAGGACTCGTGAGCGTTCCGGGCGGTTCTAACCGCCCGGAACGCTCACGAGTCCTCGAGGCGGGCGATGTTCTCGGCTTCGGATGGGTCGGGTGAGGTGGCGAGGAAGGCCGTGGTCACCTCGACGGCGACGTCCGGTGCCAGCCGCTTGAGGCTCATCGCCAGGACGTTCGCGTCGTTCCATTTACGGGCGCCCTCGGCGATCCAGGCATCCCACGCGAGCGCGGCGCGAACCCCGGGGACCTTGTTGGCGGCGATCGCCGTCCCGGTGCCCGTCCAGCACATCACGATGCCGAAGTCGGCCTGACCCTCGACCACGGCACGGCCGACGGCGGCGCCGATCTCGGGCCAGGCGTCCGAGGTCGCGGGCGTGCTCACCGAGTGGCCCACCCCGGTCAGGTAAGCCAGCACCGCCGACGTGGTGGGGTTCTCGTCATCGGCACCGAAGGCGATTCTCACCCGACGATCGTACGTTGCCCCTACGGGCAGCCGGTCGTACCCGAAGGTCTGCCGGTGCGCGGCTGGCCGATCAGCGCGCAGACGATCATCGTGGGAAGACCGCCCGTGCGAGGAGGTCCGCCGGTGATCCATGAGGTCGACGAGGCGCTGCGGCGGCTGGTCAAGGACGAGGCCCTGCGCGGCAGCGAGGTCGAAGTCGCCTTCGACGCGCCCACGAAGGACTGGGCGGCCCGGCGCAACGCCCCGACCGTGAACGTCTACCTCTACGACGTGCGCGAGGACATGCGACGCCGTTCGCGCGGCCTGCTCAACGAGTACGACCAGCGCGGCGAGGTCGCGGCGCGGCACCTGCCGCCCAAGCACGTCAAGCTGTCCTACCTGGTCACGGCCTGGACGCAGCGGCCGGAGGACGAGCACCGCGTGCTCTCGGACCTGCTGCTCGGCCTGCTGCGCTACGAGTCCGTCCCGGCGGAGGTGCTCACCGGGTCGCTGGCCGAGATGGGCCTCCCGGTGCCGATGACCGTCGCGCTGCCGCCGCCGGAGGACCGCGCGTTCGCCGATGTGTGGACCGCGCTGGGCGGCGAGCTCAAGCCGTCACTCGACGTCGTCGTCTCCGCGCCGATCCACAGTGGACGCGTGTACCCGGCAGGCCCGCCGGCGAAGGAAGGCCTCAAGCTCGACACCGGCGGCGGCGAGCTCATCGGGCACCAGGTCTCCGAAACCGGGGCGGTCGAAGGGCAGCGCCGCGTCGCGATGGCGCGGACCCACCGGAAGTCCCGGTGAGCCTGGAGTACCTGTTCGAGCGGCTGGCCCGGCTCGAACAGCGGATCCGCGACGCGGTCGACGGCCGTCGCGCGGCCGACCCGAACCCCGACGATCCCTTCCGCGGCCTCTATCTCTCGAACGAGGCCATCGACGCGCTTGCTCGAAGGTCATCGCGAGCCGTTCGCGCCGTTCGCGGACTCCGTCCCGAACGGCCGGTTGCGACCGCTGGCCGAGCGCGCGGGACTCACCGGCGTCGACGTCGAACTCCTGCTGGTCGCACTCGCGCCGGATCTGGACAGCCGGTTCGAGCAGTTCTACGGCTACCTCAACGACGACGTCACCCGCAGGCGCGCGACGGCCGGGCTGGCGCTGCGCCTGTGCGGGATCCCGGAGGCTTCGGCGGCCGGCCGCGCCCGGCTCGACGCCGACTCGCCGCTGATCACCTGCGGCCTGCTGACCGTGGGCGACGAGGAGCGGCCGTTCCTCTCGCGCACCCTGCACGTGCCCGACCGGGTGGTGAACCACCTGCTCGGCGACGACCGGCTCGCGCCTGAGCTCGCGGGCTGCGCGCACCTGGGCACCGAGCTGATCGAGGTGCCGGACACCGACCGGCTCGCCCGCGCGATCCGCGCGCGCGTCGGCCTGGTCTACGTGAAAGAACACCCTGGTGGCGGAGCCGAGGAGCTGGGTGTCGGCGCGCTTTCCGCGGCCGGGTTCCCCGCGCTGGTGGTGGACGCGGCGCGCTGGCAGGCCGATCCCGGTCACGCCGAGCTGACCGGCTCGCTGCGGCGGGAGGCGTTGCTGCGCGGCGCCGGGATCGTGCTCGGCCCGGTCGACGACGCGCCGAAGCTGGAGGAGCTGGCGCACCCGTCGATCCCGCTCGTCGCGCACGGCACCGCTGCCTGGGATCCGCGCTGGAGCGCGACACCGCCGTTGCATCTCGACGCCTTCCCGCTATCCGCCGCGAGCCGCGCCGAACTCTGGCGCAGCCGTCTCGACGGTCAGCTCGCCGACGGCGTCGACCCGGGGGAGGCGACGGCGCACTTTGTCTTGGGGCCAGGGCAGATCGCCCGCGCGGCGAAGGCCGCATCGGTGACCGCGCTGGCCGATGACGGGCTCGTCCGGGCGTCCCACCTGCGCGCAGGCGCGCGAAGCCAGAACGCCGCCGGGCTGCAGCGGCTCGCGCGGCGGATCGAACCGGCGGTCGGCTGGCCCGACCTCGTGCTGCCCGCCGGCGTACTGTCCCTTTTGGACGAACTCGCCGCGCGGGCGCGCTACCGCGACCAGGTGCTCGACGAGTGGCGGATGCGGCCCGGCGGCGGGCGCGGCCGGGGCGTGACGGGGCTGTTCGCGGGGGACTCCGGTACCGGCAAGACGATGTCCGCCGAGGTCATCGCCTCCTCACT
The DNA here is from genome assembly GCA_963762765.1 of uncultured Actinomycetota bacterium. Lineage (GTDB taxonomy): Bacteria > Actinomycetota > Actinomycetes > Mycobacteriales > Pseudonocardiaceae > Amycolatopsis. The sequence goes on along the minus strand of CAVXMR010000057.1, from coordinate 34,831 downwards.
CGGGCTGGACCTCTACACCGTGAACCTCGCGACCGTCGTCGACAAGTACGTCGGCGAGACGGAGAAGAACCTGGAGCGGATCTTCACCGAGGCGTCCGGCGTCAACGGCGTCCTGCTGTTCGACGAGGCCGACGCGATCTTCGGCAAGCGCTCCGAGGTGCGGGACGCGCACGACCGGTACGCCAACATCGAGAGTGCCTACTTGCTGCAGCGGATGGAGACCTTCGACGGCATCGCGGTACTGGCCACGAACCTGCGGGCCAACCTCGACGAGGCGTTCACCCGGCGCCTCGACGTGATCGTGGACTTCCCGCTGCCGGACGTCGAGCTGCGCCGCCAGCTGTGGGACCGCTGTCTCGGCTCGCGGATGCCGCGGGGGACGGACCTCGATCTCGGGTTCCTCGCGGAGGCGTTCGAGCTGGCGGGCGGGCACATCCGCTCGGCCGCGGTCACCGGCGCGTACCTGGCCGCCGAGGCGGGGCGGCCGGTCGCGATGGGCGACCTGGTCGGCGCGGTCGCACGGGAGTACCGCAAGCTGGGCAGACTCTGCCTGGACCGGGAATTCGGGCCGTACCTCGCGCTGGTCACGGACGGCTGAGCTGCCCGTTCGGGCAGCCGACGCCGCCCGGACGGACGCTCGCGCCAGCCTGGTGCCGGGGCCCTCGGCGCGGCAAGCTGGTCGCAGCGACCTGAGGGGAGCCTTCTGATGCGCGGGCACAGTCACGAAAACGACGTCGAACCGAGTCTCCGGCCGCAAGGCGACCGGATCGAGCGGGACGACCATGACGTCATGGGCAAGGCGGCGGCCGCCGGGCGCACCGACGTCCTCGGCCCGGCCGGCATCCTCGGCCTGCAGCGCGCGGTGGGCAACGCCGGCGTCGGCACCCTGGTCGAAGAGGAGCGTTCGCCGGTCCACGACGTCGTCGGCTCCGGCGGCGGCGCGCCCCTGGACACCGAAACGCGCGCGGACATGGAAACCCGCTTCGGCCACGACTTCGGCGACGTCCGCGTGCACACCGACGGCGCCGCGCACGATTCGGCGAAGTCCGTCAACGCGCAGGCCTACACGGTCGGCTCGAACATCGTCTTCCAGCGCGACAAGTACGACCCGTCGTCCGACGGCGGCAAGCACATGCTGGCGCACGAGCTCACCCACGTCGTCCAGCAGCGCAGTGGCCCGGTCGAAGGCACCGACACGGGCGGCGGCGTGAAGGTCTCCGATCCTTCCGACCGCTTCGAGCGCGAAGCCGTCGCCAATGCCGACAGGCTGATGACGGCGCCGGTGGCTGCTCCCGCGGTCCAGCGGTGCGAAGACGGTGGCGGCCACGAGGATTCCGTGCAGCGCATGACCGTCCAGCGCGAGGAAGAAGCTCCCGCCGCCGAAGAGGGCGAAGAGGAGAAGATGGCGCAGACCTACGTGCAGCGCGAGGAAGAGACCGAAGGAAGAGGCGTCCTGAGGGGAAGGACTCGTGAGCGTTCCGGGCGGCTATTGAGCGGTGATCCGGTGCGCTGAAGGGGTCCTTCAGTGCATACCCGGACCGGACCAACCGTGCAAACCAGCTGCGCTTTGGGGGACGTGGTGTTGTGAGGGGAACATTCCTGGTGTCTGGCGCCAGGAAAGTTCCCCCTCGTGACACCTGTGCCCAGCGACGGTCGGCACCTGAGTCTCGCCAGTCACGCTCGCCCCATCCGCCAACGCGGCAGGCTGGGTTCGTGTGGAGCGAAGGACGCCTTGGGTCCACTGGACAGAGTGAAGGCGTCCTTCGCTCCACGTCACATTGCCAGCCGAACGCTCACGAGTCCCTACCAGTTGGCGGGTTCGGCGAGGGCGTAGCTGTTGGCGATGCGCGCCTGGTCGTGGAAGATCGACAGCTGCGACTGGCCCAGCGGGGTACTGTCCCGCCAGCCGGTGCAGTAGATTCCGGACGACCAGCGGATCGTCTGCGAAGTCGACGGCAGGAACGCGAGGCCGGTCTTGCTGATCTTCTTCACCCCGTTGACCCACACCTCGAAGACGCCGGCCGTCGCACTCAGCTTGATCCGGGTCACGATCCGGATCCACGTGCCGCGCAGGGTGGACGCGTCGGCGAGGTACTGGTTCGACCCGATGCTTTGCGCGGCGAAGCGCAGCGTGGTGTTCTGGACGTACATCAACAGCCAGGGACCCTCGGGATTCTCTGGGGAGAACTGCTGGTACGTGACGTTCTGGTCGTGCCATTGCCAGTTCGCGGGCAGGTAGATGGCCTGGCCGTAGTAGCGGTCGGTATTGATCGACTGAGCCCCGGCCTTGATGACCTCGGAATGGTAGCCCCCGGTCTGGTTGACATAGGTCTGCCGCGCCTCGATGGCGTCGCCACCTTTGTACGACGGCGAAGTGACTGTCTGGAGCACGCCGCTTTTCTGGGTGTAGTGGCTGCTCCAGCCGGTCAGGGTCCCGGCGTCCTGGAAGTAGACGCCCGCGGGTAGCGCGGCGTCCGCGGGGGCCTCGATCGCAATCGCCAGGGCGGTCGCGGCGAGCGTCACGGTCATGATCGACAGAACTCGTCTCATCATGGGTCTCCTGAGTTCGGGCGGCGCCGTTGCCGCGCCCTCAAAGTAGCTCGGAAACATCGGATGTAAAAGATTGTCGAGAATCATCTCGGTCCGCCATTCGCCACACCGTAACGAAACTCCCGAGGCTCGGATCGGACCAGTCGGATGATTGGTCCGATGATAACGGGGGTGTCATCCTGGTGACATGAGTGTGGACAGGCGGCTCGGCTGGGACGGTTTCCACAACGCGCGGGACCTCGGCGGCCTGCCGACGAGGTCGGGCGGAACGACCAGGTACGGCGCGTTCGTCCGTTCCGCGGGTCTGCAGTTCGTGACCGACGCAGGCTGGCAAGCCGCGCGCAACGCCGGTGTACGCACGATCGTCGACCTGCGTAACGATGACGAAATCCGCGCCGAGAAGGGCGTGCCGCCGGTATCCCTGGGTTTCACGCGGGTCTGGGTTCCGCTCGACGATGCTTCGGACGTGGAATTCTGGAATCACGTCGACGGCGAGCGACTGAACGGGAGTCCGCTCTACTATCCGCTGTTCCTGGAACGGAAATCCGCGCGGTGCGCCGCGATCATCACGGCGCTGGCGGGGTGCGCGGACGGGGGAGTGCTGTTCCACTGCTCGGCCGGTCGTGATCGCACCGGCCTGGTCACGCTGCTTCTGCTGGCGCTGGCGGATGTCGAGGCAGAGGTCATCGCGGCGGACTACGAACTGTCCACTGTGGACCTTGTGCCGGTGTTCGCGTTGCTGGGTATGGAGGATCAGGGTCCGATTATCCAGGCTCATGTGGACGGTCTCGGCACCACACTTCGGGAGCTGGTGCTGGCGACGTTGGACGGGTTCGATGTGTCGTCCTACTTGCTTCAAGCTGGGGTGGCTGCCGCGGACATCGCGTGTGTGCGGGCTCGGCTGCTGGGGTTGCCTGCTATTGAGAGGTAAGTCAACCGTGGTGTGGTCGGCGGGCTGGGATGAAGGGGACTTTCCTCGCGTCAGACGCGAGGAAAGTCCCCTTCATCCCAGCGCCTATCCCTTCGGGGTCGGGTAGGCCGTCTCCACCATGTACTGCCGCTTCGCGACGTCCGTGACCCGGATGTGCACGGTCACACCGGTCAGGTCCGACTCCGCGACCTCGGCTGTCGCGCGGAAGTGTCCGCGCTCCCGCTTGTTCGCCTGCGAAGCGCGGAACACGACGGAGAATCCGTACCCGATCTTCTTGTTGCCTCGGTATCTGAGTGTGACGGACATGCCCGGCCGGGCTCCCTTGCCGAGCATTTCGTCGATCTCCGTCCGACGGTTCTCGAGGCATGCCAGCACGGCTTCCTCCATTACGGCGGCGTTGAGGAAGCCCGTCGCGACTTCGAGCCCTCGCGCGACCCGGAGCTCGACATCGGCGGGCGGAATTGTCACGTGCCGCACGATGGTGTGGACCATGATCGGCTGGCCGCGGCGGTTGACCATCGGAGCGCCGTCCGGCCCGATGAACTGCTGCCCTTCGTGCGCCGTGAAACCGCCGGCGGCCAGCTTCCAGGTCCCGCTTTCCGCCTTCGCCTTCGAGTCCTTGCGTGGATTCAGCTCGGCATGCACTTTGTACCCGGCGTCGCCGTCCTTGACGACATTCAGCACTGAAAGTTTGTGCCGGTCCCGGATCTTCGGCAATGCCGCCTGTACCGATCGGACCGTCGCGTTCGGACGATCCATGATCGCTTCCGAGTCTTCGATCGCCCGGTCGACCGCCGCTTGTTTTTCCCGCGGCGAGCGGGGATCCGGGCCGTCCTTCTTCTTGCCCTTGAGCTTGCTGAAGATCTTCTTACCTGCCTTGACGATCGTCCCCACCACGGTGTCGATCACCTTGCCGACCGGAGCCTGTACCTTCTCCAGGATGGACTTGATCTTCTCCGAGATCCCGCCCAGCCCCAGCAGGCTCGCCAGGAACCCGAGCACCATCGGCAACGCCTTGGCCAGGGTCTTCTCGATCAACCCGGACACCGCGCCAACGCCACCCCGGGCGATGGACTCGACGGAATCCAGGACCGAGTCGACGAACTCCTTGATCTGGGCCGCCTTGTCCACGAAGAACATCACGATGTCGTAGATCGCCTTGCAGGCCTTGATGAACGCCGCCGCCGGGTTCAGCATCGAGATGATCCAGGTGATGCCCGCCTTGACGATCTTCTCGATCACGAATTCCTTGATCTGGCCGAGCACCAGCTCCTTGAGGTCGCCCAGCTTCTCGACCACCCAGCGCCAGAGGCCCGGGACGCCTTCGGTGATCAGGATCTTGACCACCTCGAACGTTTGCTCCAGCTTCGCCAGCACCGGTTCCGGGATGAAGCGCAGGATCCGGGCGCGGACGCTGGCCCAGGTCAGGCCCAGGATCGAGAGGACCATCTTCAGGATGCCCTTGGCGTCCAGCGTTTCCGGGATCTCGATGCCCGCGCTCGCCAGGTTGCCCAGCAGCCAGCCTTTCAGGCCGTCCTTGAGGTGCTGGACGATATTGGCGCCGAAGTTCATCACGCCGGTCTTGACCGCGTTGACCAGGTTGCCGAGGAATTCGATCGGCTTCGCGATGATCAGGCCGATCGCGTTCGCCGCCCGGGACAGCACACCCAGGAGCATGTCCTTCAGCTTCATGATCGTTTCGATCGCGCCGCCGACGGCCTCCTTCGCCTTGTCCCACAGGCCCTTGTTCTCGGCCTGCAGGGTCTTGATCTCCTCGTCGACGGCGTTGCGGGCTTCGCTGTACTTCTGGGCCAGGTCCTCGACCAGCGAGTCCTGCTTCTCGTCGACGGACTTCTCGAGGTCGTCGAACTGGCCGCCGAACTCCTTGGCCGCCTCGCCCGCGATCTTGCGCAGCGCCGGGCCCTGCGACTCGACCTTCTGCTGGACGCGGGTGCGGCCCTCGGCGATCAGGCGCTTCGCCTCGCCCAGCTGCTGGCCGACGAAGTCGGCGATGTCGCTGACGACGCCCTGCATCTTCGCCTCGTAGACCTTCCTGGCCTCGAGGAAGAGGTTGTTCGCTTCGGCGGGCAGGCTCGCGAAGAGGTCGTACGCCCAGCGCGCAGCGCCGGAGATGCCGTCGTAGCGCTCGTCCTTGTAGCGCTTCATCCGGGCTTGGTGGTCGGCGGTGAACGCGGACTTCGCCGCAGCTTCGCCAGCCTCGAACCGCTTCGCGACTTCGGCGTCGATCGCGCCCAGGACGCCTTCGACCTTCGTCTTGGTCTCGTCGAAGATCGTCTTGATCTCGCCGGTGATCCGGGCCCGGTCCTGTTCGTCCTTCGACTTCGTCGCCGACTTCGCGGCGTGACCACGTTGCCCGGCGGAAGAACGCGCCCCGGTCATGCCCGCCATCGCGGTCTGGCCGGACGCCTGCGCCGCGCCGGTGACCGCCGCGAGCTGGGCGGCTTCGGACGAGCGGACCGCGGCCGGCGCCGTCGCCGTGTGCTGCTCGCCCTCCTGCTTGGCGGCCAGCGCGCTGGTGAACTCCGGCTCGTTCGACTGCGCGAGCTGTTCGTCGGTGACCCCGGCCTCGGCCATCTTGCCTTGGGTCTCGCACTGGTCGGCGCGCAGATCCGTCTGCTCGGGCGGGGCCTTGTCCGGGGTCGCCTTGCGGGGGTCCGGCGACGCCAACGTCGGTGGCGGCGGGGTTTCGGGCAGGGGCTTCACCGGCTTCTCGACGGCGTGACTCGGGTCCGGGGCCTCCTTCGTCCGGTCGGTGACGTCCTTGGCCGACGCGTCCTTCCCGCTGGTGACCTTGCCCATCACCTCGGACTTGATCTGGTCCGCCTTGCCGGAGGTGGCGAACTTGTCGGCGTCGTCGAGGTTCTGCGGTGCCTGCTTGGAGACGGCCGCGTTGACCGCGGCGATGAAGGCCGCCTTGTCGAACCCGCCCGGTTTCGCCGCCGCCATCTTGTCCGCCTGGGCGGCCTTGGCCTGCGCGTCCTTGTCGTCCGGCGGCGCCACCGCGGCGTCCTGGGCCTTCTTGACCTCCGCGCCCGCGGGCGGATGCGCCTTGGCTGTCTTGGCCTGCCCGCCCACATCCTTGCGAAACGACTGGAACTTCGGGTCGGACGCGGGCGTGACACCCGCCGGCGCGACCGGGGGAGCGGCGCAGTCCTGCCGTTGCAGCGCGACCAACCCGCTCACCGCCGTGTTGCCCGCGGAAGCCTGCAGGCGGAGCAACGCGGGCGGGCTCGCGTGGCGCGGTGGCCGGGCCGGCCGCGCGGGTTGCGCGGACGGCTCCCGTGGCGCCCTGTCCCGCCCCGCTGGCATGACTTCAACCTTCAGCCCTGCCGCGCAGGAAGCCAACAGCCGGAGGGGCGGGCGCGGCTGCCCGAACGGGCAGTTGCCTTTAAGGGCAGAGATCGGTTCCCGCGGGCATATCCGCACGGTCGTTTCGCGAAGAACCTGAGGGCAGCAGCATCGCCGATGACAGAGGAGTGCGTCGACAAGGGAGGCCGCATGCCCACCTATCTCACGCCGGGGGTGTACGTCGAGGAGATCGAGGCGGGCGCACGGCCGATCGAGGGCGTGGGCACCGCCGTTGCCGCCTTCGTCGGCTTCGCGGCAGACGGTCCCTTCAACACCCCGACGCTGGTTTCCAACTGGGGCCAGTTCACGCAGACCTTCGGCGACTTCGTCGAGGGCTGCTACCTGGCCCAGTCGGTCTATGGCTATTTCCTCAACGGTGGCACCAACTGCTACATCGTCCGCGTCGGCGGGTCCCGCGCGCACGACAACGGCTCCGCGCCGAAGCAGATCTCCGCGCGCCAAGCCGTGGTCGGTGGTTACCGCTTCGTCGCGAAGGAGCTCGAACAGGGCAAGCAGGCCGGGCAGATCACGGTCGAGGTCGCCGACCCGACCGGCGAAAACGCGACTGACGACCGGTTCACCGTGGTCGTCAAGCAGGACGGCAAGGTCGTCGAGACGCACAACGTGACGACCAAGCGCACCAAGGAGAACGTCGTCACGGCGGTGCGCGAGAAGTCCAGCTTCATCACCATCGAGGAGATCTCCACCGGTGGCGCGGTCGCCAAGCCGGACCGCGGCACCGCGGTGCTGACCGAGCCCCCGCAGCCGCCGCCGGTCCCGCGCCGGGTGCAAGCAGGAGACTACGTCGGCGACGTCGCCGACCGCACCGGCTTCGGCGGCCTGGAGGCGATCGACGAGATCACCATGGTCGCGGTGCCGGACCTGATGGCCGCCTACCAGCGCGACCTGATCGACCTCGACACGGTCAAGGCCGTGCAGCTCGCGATGATCGCGCACTGCGAGCTGATGGGCGACCGGATGGCGATCATCGACCCACCGCCCGCGCTCAACCCGCAGGAAGTGCGGTCCTGGCGGATGGACGGCGCCGGCTACGACTCCAAGTACGCCGCGCTGTACTACCCCTGGGTGCAGGTGCTCGACCCGGCCAGCGGGACCAATACCTACATCCCGCCGAGCGGCCACATGGCGGGCGTCTGGGCCCGCACCGACGCCACCCGCGGCGTCCACAAGGCACCGGCGAACGAGGTCGTCCGCGGCGCGCTCGCGCTGGAGACGCACCTGACCAAGGCCGAGCAGGAGCTGCTCAACCCGATCGGCGTCAACTGCGTGCGGTCGTTCTCGGGCAAGGGCATCCGGGTCTGGGGCGCGCGCACGCTGTCGAGCGACCCGGCGTGGCGCTACCTGAACGTGCGGCGGCTGTTCAACTACCTCGAGGAGTCCATCCTCAACGGCACCCAGTGGGTCGTGTTCGAGCCGAACGACGACGCGCTGTGGGCCCGGATCCGGCGCACGATCAGCGCGTTCCTGGTGATGGAGTGGCGCAAGGGCGCGTTGTTCGGGCTCACCCCGGACGAGGCCTTCTTCGTCAAGTGCGACCGGGAGACCAACCCGGCCGAGGGGATCGACCTCGGCCAGGTGATCTGTGAAGTGGGTATCGCCCCGGTGAAACCGGCGGAGTTCGTGATCTTCCGGCTGGCCCAGATGTCCGGTGGCACCAGCTTGGTCAACGAGTAGTGAAAGGGCTGCACAATGGCACTTCCCGATCTTGACAAGGCTGTCGGCCACTCCTTCGGGCTCGAGATCGACGGCGTCGCGATCAAGCAGATCTCCGAGGTCTCCGGCCTCAAGATGGAGCAGGACGTCATCGAGCTCAAGCAGAACACCGCCGACGGCAAGTACGTCATCAAGAAGCTGCCCGGCCGCCCGAAGGCCGGCGAGGTGACGCTGACCCGCGGTCTCACCGACGACAACAGCTTCGAGAAGTGGGTGAAGGACGCGCACTTCGGCAAGATGGGCTCCGCGCGCAAGGGCGGCGCGATCATCGTCTACGACTACGAGGGCACCGCGCTCAAGCGCTACAAGCTCACGAACGCGTGGCCGAAGAGCCTGGAGATCGGCTCGCTGAAGGCCGGCGACACCAGCGTGCTCACCGAGAAGATCGTGATCACCTACGAGCAGATGGAAGTCGAGTAGCCGATGCGCAGGACGATGGCGTCGGCGCCGGTCGAGCAAGCCCCCGTCACCAGCACGGACGGCGGGGGACGCTCGGGCAGAGCGGCCGAAGCTGCGGACGGAGTTCGCGTTCGAGCTCCCGCGCGGGTACGTCGACGACGAGGGCAAGGTGCACCACTCCGGGGTGATGCGCCTGGCCACCGCGCGCGACGAGCTGATCCCGCTGCGGGACGACCGGGTGCGCGAGAACTCGGCGTTCCTCACGGTGGTGCTGCTGGCCAGGGTGATCACCCGGATCGGCGACATCACCGACGTGCACGCCGGGGTGATCGAGAACCTGTTCGCCTCCGATCTGGCGTTCCTGCAGGACATGTACCGCCGGATCAACAGTGAGGGACACACCAGGGCGGGCGTCGCCTGCCCCGAGTGCGGCCACAGCTTCGTCGTCGACGTCGCCGGTGGCCGCCTGGGGGAATCGTGACGTACGCGGCCGACCGGCTGCACGAGGAAGTCGCGTACGTCGCCTACCACCTGCACTGGTCGCTCGACGACATCCTCGACCTCGAACACCCCGACCGGTTGACCTACGTCGCCGAGATCGCCCGGATCAACACCCGGATGAGCCAGGGACGGTGACGCTGGAATGTGGACGTGGCGCCCGAAGGTGGCGGACCCGCCCCCGGCACCCGCGGCCCCTCCGGCCGCCCTGCCGGTGACTCGCTCTGAATGGCGCAGTCTGCCGCCGATCCAGCGCGTCGTCGAGGCGCACCCGCTGGTCAATCCGGTGCAGCGGTTCAGTTCCTCGCTGACGTCCTGGCAGAGCCCCGGGTATCTCGAGCCGCTCGGACACCGGATCGGCCCGGAAGAGCCCGCCGGGGTCATCGGCGATCTCGCGCGGCCGCGGACCGTCGAGACGCCCGCGCCGGCGATGCCGGTCGTCCAGCGGGCCGCGTCTGGAAAGCGTGGCGGGTTGTCGCGGCTGTGGAGTGCGCCGTCGGTGCAGCGCGCTGTCGAGACTCCTGATGCTGCTCCGGTTTCGGAAGAGCCTGCTGTGCAGCTGCTTTCCGAGGATGTCGCTCCGGCGCCGTTGCCCGAGCTGGTGCTGCCGGTTGTTTCGCCTTCGTCGCGCGAGGTCGTCCCGGCACCGATGTCGCTGATTTCCGCCGCGCCGTCGGTCGTTCCCACCGCTCCGCCCGTGAGGACCGTGCAGGCGATCCGTGCGGAAGAACCGTCCCCTGTGGACATTCCGGCTGAGCCGATGGTCGAGTCCGTGTCGGTGCCGACGCCTGAACCCGCGCCGGTCGAAGCGCCGCGGCCTGTCGAGACTCCTCGGCCCGCGTTGCCGGTGGTCCAGCGGAGCGAGGCTCCCGCGTCACCCCGACGGCTGGGGCTGGGCGCGCCGATCCTGCCGGACGTGGCCCCTGCTGCTCCAGCTGTCGAAGCGGCGGACGCGCCGCTGGCCGGTGCCGCCGAAGCCGCGATCCTCCCTGCTCCTGTTCCTGCTCCGCCTGCCGACGAGCCTCCCGCACCTTCGGCCGAAGACGCGCCACTGCTTGCGGTGGCGCGGATCGCGGACTCTCCGTTGAGGGTGGCGCAGGCGGTGGAGACGCCGGCGGTGACGTCGTCGCGGTCGTCGCCGGTGAATACGTTTCGGCCGCTCGACGTGCCGGAGTTCAGCTCCGGGACGCCGGATCCACCCGGGATATCGGGTGGATCCGCGAGCGCTTCACTGCCACCGGCACCGACGGCCGCTACGCCGTCACTGCCGGTGGCACGAGTCGTCGAGGGCCAGGCTCCGTTGCCGGTCTCCCGAGCGGTCGAGGAGGCGTCGGTTTCGGTGACGCACGCGGCCGAGTCGCCGCTGACCGTTTCGCGAGCCGTGGACGAGCCGGTGGCTCCCACGCTGGACGCCCCGCAGTTGCCGGTGGCGCGTGCGGTGGACGAGCCGTCGCTGCCTGCCGCGCGCACGGTGGAGACTCCGCAATTGCCGGTGGCCCGGGCGATTGACGAGCCGGTGGCGCGAACGCTGGCTGAGCCGTCGCTTCCGGTGGCGCGGGCGATTGACGAGCCGGTCGCGCGAACGCTGGCCGAGCCGTCGTTGCCGGTGGCGCGGGCAATTGATGAGCCGGTGACACCAACCCTGGCCGAGCCGTCGCTCCGGTGGCGCGGGCAATTGATGAGCCGGTGACGGCAATCCTGGCCGAGCCATCGCTCCAGGTGGCACGGGCGTTCGATGAGCCGGTGGCGCGAACCCTGGCCGAGCCGTCGCTACCGGTGGCGCGAGCGATCGACGAGCCGGTCGCACGAACGCTGGCCGAGCCTTCGCTTCCAGTGGCCCGAGCGATTGACGAGCCGCAGCTGACGGTCGCGCGGGCGTTCGATGAGCCGTCGCCGCCCATCGCGAGGACGGTGGATACCCCGATCTGCCGATGGCGCGAACGCTGGCGGAGCCGTCGCTGCCCGTGTCGCGAGCGGTCGATGAGCCTGCGTTGCCGGTGGCGCGGGCGATCGATGAGCCGCAGCTGCCGGTTTCGCGAGCGGTCGACACGCCAGAACCGACACGAACCGTGGACGGACCGACTCTCGCCGTGTCGCGGGCAGTGGACTTGCCGGTCGCGCGAGCCGTCGATGAGCCCACGCTGCCCGTGGCCCGGGTAGCGGATGCGCCCCCGCTTCCGGTGTCTCGGGCGGTGGAGACACGATCGCTGCCCGCGCCGACTTTGGCGGCCCCCGTAGCGGATGTGCCGCAGCTTCCGGTCTCGCGGGCTGTCGAAGCACCGGCCCTTCCCATGGCCCGGACCCTCCAGGCTTCGGTGAGCACGCTCCCGGTTTCGAGGGCTGTCGAGACGTCGCAGCCCACCAGCGTGCTTCCGGTCGCGGCGACGCTCCAGCGCAGCCAGGAACCCGGCGTGCCCCTGCCCATTGTCCAGAGCCAGGAATCCGCACCCGTCACCAACGGCCGTCCGTCCACAGTGGAGTTCCTGCCGACGGTCCAAAGAGCCACCGCCGAGCCGGTACCCCAGACCGTGACCCAGGTCGTCCAGCGCGAGCCGGAACCCGCGCCCCCGGCGGCGGAACCGACCCCACCACCTCAGGCACCGCCGGCCCCGGCGCCACCAGCGGCGCAGCCGGAGACCGACGAGCTCGTCAAGAAACTGTTCGACCCGCTGCTGCGGCGGCTGAAGACCGAACTCCGTCTCGACCGTGAGCGCCGGGGCGCGCTCACCGACCGCCCGCACTGAAGGAGAAGCCGATGCCGGACACCGAAGAGGCCGTCGCCGTGTGCTACGTCGTCAAGCTCGACGACAAGAACCTCGGCAACCTCGGCGCGTTCTCCAGCTGCGACGGGCTCGGCTGCGAGTTCGTGATGGAGCAGCGGGAAGAAGGCGGCAACAACGGCATGGTCTGGCAGCTGCCGACCCGGATCAAGTACTCCAACATCAAGCTCTCCCGCCCGATCACCGAGGCCAGCGCGCAGATCACGAAGTGGTTCGCGAGCCTCGCCAGCGGCATCGAGCGCAAGACCGCCACGATCGAGGCCCGCACCCTCGAGGGCACGGTCATCGCCAGCTGGTCCCTGGAAGGCGTCGTCCCGGTGCGCTGGAGCGGCCCGCAGCTCTCGCCCGACTCGCCGAAGGTCGCCACCGAGACCCTCGAACTGGCCCACCACGGCTTCCTCAGCCCGGCGAAGAAGGGCTGACGATGTCCTCGCCCGTCACCTTCACCTCGGCCGGGTCCCAGCCCCCGGCCGCCTACGGCTCCGGCGAGCCGGCGCCGAACAACCTCCAGCGCGCGCTCCTGGACGTCCGCAAGCCGCCGCAGTCCGGCGGGACCGGGCAGCCGGGCGCGCAGATGTTCGAGATCAAGTTCCAGTTCAACCCCAAGGAGCTCTCGCTCAGCAAGAACGCCAAGTGGGCGCGCGACCCGCAGCGCAACGCGAAGAAGAGCGGCGCTCCGGAGTTCAAGGGCTCCGACCCGGCCAAGCTCACGCTGGAGATGTTCCTCGACGCCACCGACAAGATGGACGACGCCGTCGTCAAGAAGGTCGAGCAGCTGTTCACCTGCTGCGTGGCCACCGAGGAGAGCCGCCAGCACGGCAAGGGCTCGCCGCCGTGGGTGATCTTCAAGTGGGGCGGCATGACCGGCTTCCCCGCCTACGTCGCCAGCGTTACCGCGAAGTACACGCTGTTCACGCCCTCGGGCACGCCGGTGCGCGCGGTCTGCACGGTGAACCTCGAGGAGATCGCGGGCGAGCTGAGCGGCCAGAACCCGACGTCGGGCGCGCTCGCGGCACGGGACACGCACGTCCTCGTCGCCGGGGATTCGCTGCCGTCGGTGGCGTTCCGCGCCTACGGGGACGCCGGGAAGTGGCGCGAGATCGCCGACGCCAACGACATCGACGACCCGATGCGGCTGCGGCCCGGCACCCGGCTCCTGGTGCCCGCGCTGGAGGAGCTCGATGGCTAACGAGAGCTTCGCGAACAACCTCATCGTCGAGGTCGAGGGCAACCCGCTGCCCGACGACGTCAAGACGCTGCTCACCTACGCCTACGTCGACGACAGCCGGAACCTGCCGGACATGTTCGTGCTGCGCTTCCGCGACTCCGGGCACGTCGTGCTGGAGAAGGGCAACTTCAAGGTCGGCGCGAAGATCAAGCTGAAGGTCCAGACGTCCGATCCCGGTGGCCCGCAGGAGCTGCTCTCGGGTGAGGTCACCGCGGTCGCGATCGACCTCGACCGGCTCGGCACGTTCACCGAAGTCCGTGGCTACGACCACGCGCACCGGTTCTTCCGCGGCCGCCGGGTCGCGGCCTACCCGAACATGACCGTCGCCGACATCGTCCGCAAGGTGGCGCAGCGGGCGAACATCCCGGTCGGGAAGATCGACAACGTCTCGGGTTTCGGCGGCAGGCCGAACACGCAGTTCAGCCAGGACAACGTCAGCGACTGGGAGTTCCTGTCCCGGCTGGCCGACGCGGTGGGCGCGCAGATCGTGGTGCGCGAAGGGAAACTCGACTTCGAGCTCCCGGAGAAGCCGTCGGCCGCGCCCTCGACCACGGCCAAGGCGACCACCGACCCGCTCGTGCTCGAAGCCCACCGGACGCTGGTCAGCCTGCGCGCGAGCGTGACCGCGGCCGAGCAGGTGCCCGAGGTCCAGGTGCACGGCTGGGACTACGAGAACAAGAAGGAGATCACCGCCACCGCGACCCCGAAGAACGCGGGCACGGACGTGCCGGGCGTCGACCCGGTCCAGCTCGCGGGCAAGTTCGGCAGCCCGCCGTTCCTGGACGCGGCCTCGCCCCGGCGCAGCCAGGCGGAGGCGGACGCGACGGCGAAGGCGCTGGCCGACAAGTTCGGCAGCGCCTGCACCGAGCTCGACGGCGTCGCGAAGGGCAACCCCAAGCTGCGCGCGGGCACGCCGGTCACGCTCACCGGCGTCGGCCAGCCCTTCTCGGGCAAGTACACGCTGACCAGTACCCGGCACCTGTTCAACTCCGAAGTGGGCTACACCACGGAGTTCACCGTGTCCGGCCGCCAGGAACGTTCGCTCTACGGCCTGGTCGCCGGCGGCGCGAAGACGTCGTCGTGGCCGGGCGTGGTCCCCGGGCAGGTGTCCGACATCAAGGACCCGGCCAAGCTCGGGCGCGTGAAGCTCACGTTCCCGTGGCTGGACAAGGAGTTCACCAGCACCTGGGCTCGCACGGTCCAGCTCGGCGCGGGCAAGGACCGCGGCTCGCTGGTGCTGCCGGAGGTCGGCGACGAGGTCCTCGTGGGCTTCGAACACGGCGACTTCGAGGCGCCCTACGTCTTCGGCGGGCTCTACAACAGCAAGGACACCGCCCCGAAGCTCACCAAAGAACCCGTCGACGGCAACAGCGGGCAGGTCACCACCCGCGGGTTCGTCTCCCGCAAAGGCCACAAGCTCGAGTTCGCCGAGGACGACGGGATCATCCTGTCCTCCGGCGACGCGAAGTTCGTGGTCAAGATCGACCAGAAGAACCAGGTCATCGAGGTGACCAGTGGCAAGAGCGTCACGGTGAAAGCGCAGAACGGCGTGAGCATCGACGCCGGCACCGGGCCGCTGGAGCTCAAGGGCCAGAAGGTGACCGTGAAGTCCCAGACCGACGCCAGCATCGAGGCGACCAGCCAGCTCAAGCTGAACGGCACCGCGGGCGTGAAGGTCGAGGGCGCCACGGTCTCGGTCGCGGGCCAGGGCCAGACGGAGCTGACCGCGAGCGGTGTCGTCACGGTGCGCGGCGCCATGGTCAAGATCAACTGAGGAGGGGAGCGACATGCCACCAGCCGCGAGGGTCGGCGACCCGACCGGGCACCCGGGCGTCATCGCCGGGCCCGGCGTGCCGACCGTCCTCATCGGCGGGATGCCCGCCGCCACCGTCGGGACGCTGCACACCTGCTCGTTCCCGCCGCCCGCGGTGCACCCGCCGACGCCGATCGCGCCGCCGGGCTGCCCGACCGTGCTGATCGGCGGGATGCCGGCCGCGCGGATGGGCGACATGGCCGCCTGCAGCGCACCGATCGTCATGGGCTGCCCGACCGTCATGATCGGAGGCTGAAGTGGCTGTGACACCGAAAGACTTCCTCGGCAGGGGACTGGCGTTCCCGCTGCACACCGACGCGACCGGCTCGATCGCGCTGGTCGGTGGCGAGCGCGAGATCGTCGAGAGCATCCGGCTGATCCTGGCCACCGCGCCGGGCGAACGGCCGATGCGCCCGGAGTTCGGCTGCGCGGTGCACGACCTGGTGTTCGCGCCCGCCGACTCGGCGACGGCCGGGCAGATCGCCTACGAGGTGCGCAGCTCGCTGGAGCGGTGGGAGCCGCGCATCACGCTGACCGACGTCGTGGTCAGCTTCGCCCAGGCCGACCGGGGGACCCTGCTGATCGACATCCAGTACACCCTGCGCGGCACGAACGACCCGCGCAACCTCGTCTTCCCGTTCTACGTCATCCCGCCGCACGAGTCCGATGAGGACGGTGCGTGATGTCCCTGCCGATGCCCAACCTCGACGACCGCCGGTTCCAGGACCTGGTCGACGAAGCCAAGTACCTGGTGCAGCGCAACTGTCCGGAGTGGACGGACCACAACGTGTCCGACCCCGGCGTCACGCTGATCGAGACGTTCGCGCAGATGGTCGACCAGCTGCTCTACCGGCTCAACCGGGTGCCCGACCTGCACTACCTGCGCTTCCTCGACCTGATCGGGGTCCGCCTGTTCCCGCCCGCGGCCGCGCGCACCGACGTCACGTTCTGGCTCTCGGCCGCGCGGGATGTCCCGGTGGTCGTCCCCGCGGGCAAGCAGGTCGCCAGCGTGCGCAGCGAGGTCGAAGACCCGGTGGTGTTCACCGTCGAGCAGACGCTGAACATCGTGCCGTGCGAGCTCGCGCACCTGGCCACGAGCACGTCCGACACCAGCCTGCCGCCGGTCGACCGCACCGACGAGCTGCTCGTCGGCGGCGGCCCGCGCGGCCTTCGCCGAGACCCCGGCGCCCGGCGACGCCATCCACTTCGGACTTTCGGATGCCGTGCCCGGCTGCGCGGTGCTGCTGCGGATGAACTGCGAGGTCGAGGGCCAGGGCGTCGACCCGCGCGACCCGCCGTGGCTATGGGAGGCATGGGACGGGCACGGCTGGGCCGCGTGCGAGGTCGACCGCGACAGCACCGGCGCGTTCAACCGCGCGGGCGACATCGTCGTGCACATCCCGCCCGGCCACACCGCGTCGGTGCTCGCCCGGCAGCGCGCGGGCTGGATCCGTTGCCGGCTCATCGAGGCCAAGCCGAACCAGCCGTTCTACCAGCGCCCGCCGCGGCTGCACACGGTCGAGGCGTCGACCATCGGCGGCACGATCGGCGCCGTGCACGCCGAGGTGATCCGCAACGAGATCGTCGGGACGTCGGAAGGCGTGCCGGGCCAGCGGTTCCCGCTCGGCCGGCGCCCGGTCGTCGTCGGGGACGGCGAGCTGATCGTCGAGGTCTCGGGTCCGGACGGCTGGCAGCAGTGGACCGAGGTTTCGTCGTTCTCCGAGTCCGGACCGGACGACCACCACGTGATGCTCGACCGCGTCGCCGGCGAGGTCGCCTTCGGCCCGGCGGTCCGCCAGCCCGAGGGCGGCGTCCGGTACTACGGCGCCGTCCCGGCCAAGGCCGCCGCCATCCGCGTGCCCGAATACCGGGCCGGTGGTGGGCGACGGGGGAACGTCGCTCGCGAAGTGCTTGAGGTGCAACGGGATCCGATCCCGTTCGTGAGCAGCGTGGTGAACCGGCGCCCGGCGATCGGTGGCGTCGACGGCGAGTCGGTGCGGGACGCGGCCGTGCGCGGCCCGCTGGTCCTGCGGACCCGCGATCGCGCGGTCACCGCCGAGGACTACGAGCTGCTGGCACGTGAGGCCGCGCCGGAGGCGGCCCGGGTGCGCTGCATCCCGGCGCACGGCGCGGACGGCCGGGAGACGGGCGCGATCCGGGTGCTGGTCGTGCCCGCGGTGCCTGACACCGGCGAGCTCGACTTCGCGACGCTGATGCTCGACCACGGCATGCGGACCCGGATCGAGCGGTTCCTCGACGAACGCCGGTGCGTCGGCGCGCTGGTGTCCGTGGAACCGCCGTTCTACCAAGGGGTCACGGTCGTCGCGCGGCTGCGGTCGCGTCGCCGGACCACCCCCAGCGCCCTCGGTGCGCGGGCGACGCAGGCGCTGTACGACTACTTCAACCCGCTCAGCGGCGGGCCCGACGGCGAAGGCTGGCCGTTCGGGCGGCCGGTGCAGTCGGGTGAGGTTTTCGCGGTGCTGCAACGGCTTCCGGGCGTCGAGCTGGTGGAGGACGTGCGGCTGTTCGCGGCGAACCCGATCACGCGTGAGCGCGGCGAGCAGGTCGACCGGCTCGACCTGCCGTCCAACGCGCTCGCGTTCTCGTTCGGGCACCAGGTCCGGGTCCGGGAGAGTGGCGTATGAGGGCGGCCGTCCCCGGGCTGCGCAGCCCGCATCCGATCGGCGAGCAGCTGCCCGCGGTCTATGCCGAGGACCGGTTCGTGCAGGGCTTCACCGGCGCGCTCGACGAGGTCCTCGCGCCGGTGCTGTCCACATTGGACAACTTCGCGGGCTACCTCGACCCGGCGGTGGCGCCGGAGGACTTCGTCGGCTGGCTGGCGCACTGGGTCGCGCTGCGCGTCGACGAGAGCTGGAGCCCGGCGCAGCTGCGGCAGCTGGTGACGCGGTCGGTGGAGCTGCACCGTTGGCGCGGGACGCAGCGCGGGCTCGCCGAGCACGTGCAGCTGCTGACCGGCGGCGCGGTCGAGGTGACCGACAGCGGAGGTGTCGCCGCGTCGCCGCAGCCCGGCGCGCCGCTGCCGGACCCCGGGCCCGCGTGGGTGAAAGTGCGCGTGCGCGTGCCGGACCCGGCCCAGGTGGATCAGCGGCGACTTACGGCGACGGTCATGGACTCGGTGCCCGCCCACGTGCGGGTCACGGTGGAAGTGGTGGAGGGGTAGCGATGGTCACTTGTCCCGAATGCGGGAACCAGGACCCGACGGGTGCCGAATTCTGCGGTGTCTGCGGGCACTACCTGAAGTGGGACGACGAGCAGCCGGTCGCCGTGCGGCAGCCGCAGCCGGTGGCCCAGCAGCAGGTCGTGCAGCCCGCCGAGCCGGTGGCCCCGGTCCGGGCGCCGGTGCAGCAGACCGTCGAGGAACAGGTCCTCAACCCCGGCGACCTCATCTGCGGCAAGTGCGGCAAGGGCAACGCGCCCACCCGCAACTTCTGCAGCCGCTGCGGTGCCTCGCTGGCAGACTCCGAGGTCGTCAAGACGTCCTGGTGGAGCCGGTTTTTCGGGCGCAAACCCCGGCAGCACAAGGCGGGGGAGCGGCCGGGCAAGGACGGCGTCCGCCGCCGGTCCGGCCGGGGCGGGGCCGCGCGCCGGACCGTCGGCAAGATGATCCGGCGGGTGATCGCGGTGGCGCTGGTGCTCATGGCGCTGATCTACGCGCTGTACCAGCCGTTCCGCGGGGCGATCAACACCGCGGCGGTCGGGCTGTGGAGCCAGATCACCGGGATCTTCGAGGCCAAGCTGAACCCGGTCCGCCCGATCAAGGTGACCGCGACCGCGCAGTCGGCGGGGCACCAGGCGGAGCTGGTCAGCGACAACGCGACGAACACCTTCTGGGCGGCGCCGGGCAACGGCGCCGAGCCGGCGCTGGTGTTCACCTTCGACCACCCGGTGGACCTGCGGAAGGCGATCGTGCACTCCGGTGACGCGGCGAACTTCCAGGCCGAGCACCGCCCGGAGAAGGTCCACCTGGTCTTCTCCACCGGCAAGACCTTCGACATGGTGCTGGCGGACACGCCGGACGCCCAGGAAATCCCGATCGAGAACAGCGCCGGCGCGACGAGCGTCGAGCTGCACGTGGTCGGGCTGCATCGCTCTCTCAACGGCACGGACGTCGCGATCTCCGAGATCGAGCTGTTCGAGGCCGGCTGAGTCGTCGAAGTTCGGGAAGGACTGATCATGCGCGCGAACCGAGCGCTGGCGGGGGTCGCGGTCGTCGCGCTGCTGGGCGGCTGGGCGATCAGCGGGGCGCTCGCGCCGACCGCGGCCCAGGCACCGCCACCGGTGGCGGCGCCCTACCGCGTCGGGTACGTCAGCGAGGCCACGACGGGCCTGTTCCAGGCGACCGGTGAGGGCGCGGTGGGGGCGTTGCCCTCCGGCGTGGGGAGCGTCGACTCCGACGCGTCCGCGGGCACCGGCGGGGTGGTGTGGGTGAGTCATCGGGCCGCCAAGTCCGGTGACGCCGAGCGGGACGGCGAGCTCTGGTACTTCCGGGACGGCGCCAAGACGCCGGTGCGGCTGACCAACGACGAGACCGTCGACACCCATCCGGCGCTTTCCCCGGACGGCCTTTCGGTCGCGTTCGCCTCGGAACGTACGGGCAGCAGGAACCTCTTCGTGATCGGCGTGGACGGCCGCGGCCTGCGTCAGGTGACGTCCGGCCCGGCCGTCGACGACTCGCCGAGCTGGTCGCCCGACGGCACCCGGCTCGTGTTCAGCAGCACGCGCGACGACCCGGCCGGCGACATCTACACCGCCGGAGTCAACGGGGGCGCGCCGACGCGGCTGACCGCGGACCCGGCCGCGGACACCCAGCCCGCGTGGGGGCCCACGCGAATCGCGTTCACCACCACGCGGTTCCATCCCGCGGGCGACGTCGTGACGATGGCCGAGACCGGGGGAGCGGTGCGGCGCGCGATCCCCGACCCCGGCGACTCGTCCGAGCCCGCGTGGTCGGCCGACGGCGCCCGGCTGGCGTTCACCACGCACACGCCGGACCCGCTCGGCGACGTCAAGCAGATCACCGTGCCCGGCGGCGAGGTCTCGGTCGTCTCGGCGCTGCCGGGCATCGGCGAGAGCGAGCCCACGTTCCGCACGTCCGGCCAGCCGGTGTTCACCGAGCTGCGCTCGGGCGGCAGCAGCGACATCTGGAGCTCCGACGCGACCGGCGGCGACCGCCGCGACATCACCAACCGGCCGGGTGCCGACGAATTCGACCCGGCCTTCTCCGCCGACGGTTCACTGCTCGCCTACGCCCAGAGCGGCACCGGCGAGTCCCCGGACACCGAGATCTTCGTGGCGAACGCCGACGGCAGCGCGCCGCGGTCGTTGACCGGTCCCGCGGACCGGAGAAAGCAGGAGCAGCATCCCGCGTGGTCGCCGGACGCGACGATGATCGCGTTCACCAACTCCACCATCCGCAACGAGCACCGAGCCGACAACGTGCGGATCGCCCGGGTCTCCGACGGCCGGATCCTTGGCGAAATCCCCATCCCGCCCTACCTGCGCGGCCGCGACTCGCAGCCGGTGTGGTCGGCGGACGGCACGAAGATCACGCTGACCCGGGCGGCCTCCCGTACCGCACCCCCGGGACCGTCCCGGGTGAGTCCCTCCATTGTGGACATTCCGGTCGGGCAGGGCGGGGCGGCGACGGTCAACAAGACGGTGCAGACCGACAAGGTCCCGGCGCAGCCGGACATCGTGCTGCTCATGGACCAGACGGGCTCGATGGACAGCGTCCTCGACGAGGTGAAGACGAACCTCGGCAAGGTCATCGACGAGGTGCGGACGACACAGCCGTCGGCGAACTTCGCGGTCGCCGCGTACGGCGACCTCGTCGACGACCACCCGAGCGAGGGCCCGCCGCCGAATCCGCCACGGTCGTTCTTCGTGCAGCAGCCGCTCACCCCGGCCGGCACCGACGCCGAACGCAAGCTGCTCACCGACGCCTTCGGCCGGATCACCCCCGACGGTGGCGACGACACCGCCGAGGACTGGTTCGTGGCCCTGCAGAAGGTGTCGACGGGCGCGATCAACTTCCGGGACAACAGCAACCGGATCGTGGTGCTGGTCGGCGACGCCGCCAGCCACGAGTCACCGGCGGACGACGAGCGGAACGTGTTCCCGACGCGCGCCGCCGTCATCGCCGCGCTGAACGCCAAGGGCATCCGGGTGGTCGCGGTGCCCGCGCTCACCGGTGAAGGAGGCTCGGAGGGCACGTTCGACGAGGCGACGGACGGCACGCTGGACGGGCGCGGCCAGGCCTCCGAGATCACCAAGGCCACCAACGGTGTCCTGACCGCGAGCACGGACCCGGGCCAGATCAGCAACGCCATCATCAAGGGCATCACGGATCTTCCGGTGAGAGTGCAGCCGGTGCCGTACTGCGATTCGAGGCTGACGCTGACCTTCACTCCCGAAGGCGTCCAGCAGGTGCCGGGTGGGACCGACGCGCATTTCGTCGAGACCATCAGCGTTTCGCCGAGCGCGCCGATCGGCACGCTCCTGCACTGCGAGGTGGACTTCCGCCTCGACGGCGAGCCGACCGCGCGGCCGATGTACACCGAGGACGTCACCGTGCGGGTAAAGGATCCGCGGCTGCCGCTGATCACCGTGCACGACAAGACGGTCACCGCGAACACCCCGACGGTGATCGAGTACCCCGCGACGGCTGTCGATCCCGCGGCGCAGGAGGGTGATCCGGCGATCACGCCACTGTGCACGCCTTCGTCGGGCAGCCTGTTCCCGGTCGGCGCCACCGTCGTCACCTGCACGGCGACCGGCAGGAACGGCACCGCCACCGAAACCGCGACCATGGCCGTCGACCCGGGCGGGGAGTTCCGCCAGGAACTCTGGCAGGTCGGGATCAGCCAGGGGCCGGACAGTGTCTTCGCGGGCGTCCAGCGCAACCTTTCGCCCTCCTTCGGGCCGGAGTGCGGCACCGGCGACGAAGGTACGGCGGACGTGTCGCCCGACGGCGTCTCACTGGCTTTCCAACACGACCACAGCCGGCTTTGCGTGGCGGCCGCCGATGGCGGGCCAGCGCGAAGCCTGGTCAGTGGCAGCGGGAACATCGACGATCCGGCGTGGTCGCCGGACGGTGGCCTGATCGCCTACTCGAACACGCCCG
The DNA here is from genome assembly GCA_963762765.1 of uncultured Actinomycetota bacterium. Taxonomy (GTDB): domain Bacteria; phylum Actinomycetota; class Actinomycetes; order Mycobacteriales; family Pseudonocardiaceae; genus Amycolatopsis. The sequence continues at coordinate 12,385 of CAVXMR010000057.1, read as the reverse complement.
GCGAGACGGATCCGCACATCTCGGTGGTGCCCTCGGCCGGTGGTGACGTCCGGGTGCTGATCGCCGGCCCCGGCGGGGCGTCGCAACCGGCGTTCCAGCGGATCGCGGACGTCGCGGTGACGGCCGCCGCCGTCCCGCCCGCGATTCCGTTCAACGGGCTGGTCACGTTCGAGTTCGTGGTGACCAACCACGGGATCGCCACCTCGCCCGGCGTGGGGCTCTTCGTCCGGCTGACCGCCGGGCTGAAGCCGCAGGCGCCGATCACGACCAAGGGCACCTGCACGCCGGACCTGGTCTGCGCGTTCGGCGCGCTGGCGCCGGGTGAGACGGTGCGGGTGCGGTTCAGCGCCAGCGGCCTGGTGGCCGGTGCGCAGGCCGCGACCGGCACCCTCACCACGACGGGGCAGGACGGCGACGCGCGCGACAACACCGCCACGGCGGTCGTCACCGTCGCGGAGAAGCCGGTGCCCCCGATCACGCCGGGGTCGCTGTCGGTCGGGATGTCGGTGTCGGCGGTGCCGCTGTTCGTCGGCGGCGACGACGTCGTGCTGACCTACCTGGTGCACAACGGTTCCGGGGCACCGATGCCGGACGTTCGGCTCGTCACCCAGCTGCCGACGCAGTTGCCTGCGACCTCGGTGTCAGCCGGGTGTGCGGCGGGCGGGGGCAGTTGCGCGCTCGGGACGTTGACGCCCGGCCAGACGGTCGAGGTGCGGATCTCGCTGGCGGCCAAGGCCGCAGTGGACGCGCCGGTGTCCGGCACGGTCAGTACGACCGGACCGGACACCACGCCCGCCGACAACACGGCGAACGCGCGGGTGGTCGTCCGGCAGCCGGTGGTCAAGATCGACCCGGGCATCGGCCCGCTGGGCTTCGTGCCGCGCGTGACGGGCACGGACTTCCCGCCGGGCGCGACGGTCCAGCTGGCCTGGTCGGCCGGGATCTCGGCGACGCCGGGGCTGGTGACGGTGGGCGTGGACGGGAAGTTCGACACGCAGTTCCTGATCTTCCACCACGACCTGATCGGGCCGCGCACGCTGGCGGTGACATCGGTGAGCGGGCCGAAGTTCGGCACCGCGCAGTCCAACGCGATCCTGGTGGTCCTGCGGACCGAGCAACCGCCGTTCATCAGCCGCGGTTGACGTGGGCGCTGGTGGTTGCCCGTACGGGCAACCACCAGCGCACGGCCGCACACCCGTCCGCTGGTGCCGGATCAGGGGCCGGTCGCCCAGACTTCCACGCATGGGAGCAACGGCGACGCTGTCCGAGGCCGGTCTGGTCGCGGAACCGGGTCAGGAGACCAGCTGCTCGGTGACCATCCGGAATGCCGGACAGGTCGTCGACCAGTTCGCGATCGATGTGGTCGGGGACGCGAGTGGCTGGGCCACCGCGGAACCGGCGACGGTCAACCTGATGCCGGGGGAGACGGGCACGGTGACGGTGCGGTTCGCGCCGCCGCGGTCCTCCGACGTCCCCGCCGGCGTGATCCCGTTCGGGGTCAGGGTGTTCTCCAGCGAGGACCCCGCGGGCTCGGTCGTCGAAGAAGGCAGCCTGCAGCTCGGCGCCTTCACCGAGGTGACCGCCGAGATCGTGCCGTCCAAGGTCGAGGCGAGTTCGAAGGCGAACTTCGAGGTCGCCGTGGACAACCGCGGCAACCGCCCGGTGGCGGTGGACCTGAGCCCACTGGACCCCGAGGACGAGCTGGACTTCCAGCTCGAGCGCCAGCGGGTCGACCTGGCGCCCGGCACCGCCGCGTTCATCCGGATGCGTACCCAGCCGCGGAAACGGTTCCTGCGGGGACAGCCGATCCGGCATCGTTTCCAGGTGTTCGTCGCCGCCGAAGGCGCCGAGCCGATCAAGACCGAAGGCACCATGGTGCAGCGGCAGCTGCTCCCGAAGTGGCTGCTGCCCGCGCTGGCGGCGCTGCTGGTGCTGTTGCTGGCACTGGTGACACTCTGGTTCACGGTGCTGCGCCCCGCGGTGAAGTCGGCCGCGCGTGAGGCCGCCCAGGAGCAGAACCAGGAAGTCGTGAAAGCCGCGCAGGACGCCGGTGCGGGCGCGGACGCGGCGAAGAAGAACGCCGACCAGGCCAAGCAGAACTCCGAGCAGGCGATGAAGGCCGTCGGCCTGACCCCGCCCGCCGACGGCGGCGCGCCCGGTCCCGCGGCAGGCGCGGGGAACCCGGTGGCCGGCGCCGGTGCGAACGCCGGTACCGGCACGCCGACGGACTTCCGCCTGGCCGCGGACGCGCCGATCGACTCGAACGTGAACCGGTTCGCCGAGTTCCCCTACGCCGTGCCCGATGGCAGCAAGGCGCTGACGGTCACCGACCTCATCCTGCAGAACCCGCGCGGTGACGCCGGAACCTTGCGGCTGCTGCGGGATTCCGGCGGCACCAAGAGCGTCCTGCTGGAGGTCGGTCTCGCGAACTTCCGCGATCTGGACCACCACTGGCTGCAGGCCTGGCGGTTCGCGTCCGGCGACAAGATCGTGCTCGCGGTGAGCTGCCAGAACCCGGGGGATCGTGGCCACTGCACCCCGTCGGTCTCCTTCTCCGGCCGGGTCGAGTAGACCGTGTCAGATCAGCCCTTCGCGCATCGCGAAAGCGACGGCGTGGGCGCGGTTGCGGAGCTGGAAGCGGTTGGTGATGTCGTGCAGGATCGACTTCACCGTCCGCTCCGAGTAACTCAGCTGGTCGGCGATCTCCTTGGTCTCGAAGCCGTCGGCGACCAGCCGCAGCACCCGGGTCTCCCGCTGGGACATCCCGGCGAGGTCCCAGCCGTTGGGCTGGAGTACATCCCGCTGCAGCCGGGAAACCCGGGACAGCAGGCGGCCGAGCAGGTCGGGCGGCAGCGCCCCCTCGCCGGCGGCCGCGGCCTTGACGAGCCGGACCAGGGTGTCGGGGGTGGCGTCGGCGCGGCGGATGATCGCGGAGACGCCGTTCCCCACGACGTCGAGCAGCTCCGAGTCCTCCACCTCCCCGGCGACCAGGACGATTCCCGCGTGGCTGGCGCACTGCAGGCTGCGGAGCAGCTGCCGTGCCTCGTCGTTCAGCCGCTCGACGATGACCAGGACCACGGCGGGCTCGGCGGAGTCCCCGTCGGCGAAGCGGATTTCCGGACGCGAGCGCAGCGCGGCGGTGACACCCGCGTGGGTGATGGTGTCGGTGGCATGCAAGAGCACCGGAACCTGGTCGGTGAACATGGGTGAAGCCCTCCCTCGAACGACTTGGTTCCCTCCGCCCCTAAGGATCGTGCCGATGGCGCCCGCCGAACAGGGACAAGGAGTCCCGACATGTCCCGTTTTCTTTACTCCGAACGAGTGATGCCGGCTTCTTTGGCTTTCGCGATGGCCTGGGTCCGGTCGGTGACGCGGAGCTTGCGGAAGATGTGGGACACGTGATTGCGCACGGTTTTCGGGCTCAGCACCAGCTGATCGGCGATCGAGGCGTTGCCCATGCCCTGGGCGATGAGCCGCATGATCTCCTTCTCGCGCAAGGTGAGCTGCGGGAAGGACTCGTCGCGCGGGGTCGCGGTGCCGAGCAGGGACAGCACCCGCGTCGCGATCGCCGGGCTGAAGATCGCCTCGCCGTCGCCGATCACCTGGATCGCGCGGATGATCTGCTCGTTGCGGGCGCCTTTGAGCAGGTAGCCGCGCGCGCCCGCGCGCATCGCGGCGAACACCGCGGCCTCGTTCTCGAACATGGTCAGCATCAGCACGCCGGTGTGCGGGCTGGCGTTGACGATCCGGCGCGTCGCCTCGACGCCGTCGAGGTCGGGCAGGTTCAGGTCCATCAGGATCACGTCGGGCTCGAGGCGGGTCGCGTCGACGACCGCGCTCAGGCCGTTGGCCGCCTCGCCGACGACCTCCATGCCCTCGGTGCCTTCGAGCATCGCGCAGAGCGCGGCGCGGAACACGGGATGGTCGTCCACCACCAGGACGCGCAGGGTTCCGAACACCCGTCACTCCCCGGCGGCGATCGGGAGCCACGCCGCGATCCGGGTGCCGCCCGAGGAAACCGGCTCGACCCGGCAGCCGCCGCCGAGGTCGCCCGCGCGTTCCCGCATCGAGCGCAGCCCGGTGCCGCCGATGGTGGGCAGTGCCTCGCCGTCGGTGCCGACGCCGTCGTCGACGATCTCCACGTGCAGATCGCCGTCGAGCGGCCACAGGTGGACCGTGCAGAGCCGGGCGCCGGAGTGGCGGGCGACGTTCACCAGCGCCTCGCGGATGATCCGGTACGCGGTGACCTCGACTTCGGCGGACAGCGGCGGCATTTCACCGCGAACCTCGACCTCGACGCGCAGCGGGCCGTGTTCGGCCGGAACGCGGTCGGCGAGGGTTTCGGCGTAGCGGCGCACGGCCTGGACGAGCCCGGCCTCGTCGAGCGCGGGCGGGCGCGCGTCGGCCACGATGCGGCGCAGGTCGGTGATCGCGCCGTAGAGCTCGTCTTCGAGCTTGGCGAGCAGATGCTCGGCACCGGCCCGGTCGCGGGCGATCAGGTCCCGGGTCGCGCGCAGCCCGAGGACCGCGACCGCGAGCGTCGGCCCCAGGCCGTCGTGGAGGTCGTTGAGGATCCTCCTGAGCCGGTCTTCGTACCCGGCAGGACGAACGACGTCGGCGACGACGAATGTCCGGCGCATCTTCTCCCCGTCCGGCGGCATGGTCTGGACCCCCTACGCAAACCGGGGCACCAGCTCTCGTGCAGGTGGTCCAACCGGCTGCTCCGTTTCGCGTAGCGGGATGGTCACCCGCTGTACTAGTCGCCGCATCCGCCCCCGGCGTTTCATCCCAAGCCCCCAGGCCGGGTAACGGTGTGGTTCCGATGCGAAAACGGAAGTAACGTAGCGGACCCGGCGAGCGTTTCGGTACGCCCGGCGGGGCGAATCCGCTAAAAACGATTCATGAACCGCGCCGCGAACCGGTCGAGATTCGACATCTGCCCGAAAGTGCAGGTAGATAGATGTGGCACCGGAGTCGGAGCATGTCACATCGGCGGGCGGCCGAATGCGGAAACCGCCATTCGGGTGCGTTCATTCGGACGATTCTTGGGAATTAATTCCGGTGTACTCGGTGCAGAATTCCCACAGCGTGTCGGCTTGGGCGTGCGATTCACTTGTCCAAGGTAAGTAATGTTCGGGACGGCGGGCGCGGTCGTGCCAGAATCCGCCGGAAAGACGTCCGCCTTCTTGAGATGCCGCCAACCAGACGATCGTGTCGGCGCCTTGTTCGGGCGTCCGGAGCAAGTGCGCCATCAGCTTGGCGAAACCGGGCAGGGAATCGGTGACGCCGGGAGTCGCGGCCCAGCCGGGATGCATGCTGTGCACGGCGACGCCGTCGGGCGCGAGCTCCTCGGCCCAGCGCCGGGCGAGGACGACCTGCATCCGCTTGGTGCGCGCGTAGGCGGCAGCGCCGCGATAGGTGCCGTGCGCGGAACTGGAGATCCTCGTCGTGGAGCTTCTGGGCGTACATCCCGCCGGAGGACACGAAGATGACCCGGCCTCCGGTCAAAGCCGGGCGCAGCAGGCTGGTCAGCAGGTGCGGTCCGAGGACGTGGGTGGCGAGGGTGAGCTCGTCGCCGTCGCCGTTCTCCTGACGCTCGGGTGGGAGGACCCCGGCGTTGTGCACGAGGATGTCGAGGGTTTCGTGGGTGGCGAGGAATCCCGCCGCGAAGTCGTGCAGGCCGGCCGGGTCGGCGAGGTCGCATTCGTCGACCTCGAGTTCCGCGCCGGGTACCTCGGCGAGGATCCGGTCGCACGCCTTCTCGCCCTTCTCGGGTGTCCTGACGGCGAGGTGGACCGCCGCGCCGAGCCGGGCCAATCCGGTCGCGCATGCCTCACCCAGCCCCGAATTCGCGCCGGTCACGATCGCGCGTTTGCCGGCGAGCGCGTCCGCGGGCAGCGGTGTCCACCACTGCTGACGCAGGGTGTAGCCGAGCTTGGAGTAGCCGGGGACGACGGCGCGGTCCGCCACGGTGTCGACGAGGGTGCGCAGGAGGTTCACGCGGCTACGGTGCCACGAAGATGCGCGAATCGCAGCACTCGGCGCGGTGGTGTGGCAAGAATGGGGCGATGGCTACCGTTGTGGCGTTCCATGCGCATCCGGACGACGAGGTCCTGCTGACCGGCGGCACGTTGGCCCTTTTGGTCGCCGAAGGGCACCGGGTGGTGATCGTCGTGGCGACCGAGGACGCTTCGGTGCCCTCGACCAGGCTGGACGAACTGCGTGCGAGCGCGGCGATCCTGGGTGTGCAGCGAGTGGCGCCGCTCGGCTATGCCGACTCCGGTCACGGCGCCGTCGTGCGTCCGGACCCGCCGGGCCGTCAACGTTTCGTCCGCGCCCCCACCTCGGAAGCCGCTGCTCGCTTGGCGGACCTGCTGCGGTCGGAAGAGGCGGACGTCCTGCTGAGCTACGACGCCAATGGCGGCTACGGTCACCCGGACCACGTAAAGGTCCACGAGGTCGGCGCCCACGCTGCTTCATTGGCCGGAGTCCCGCGTGTCCTGGAGGCAACGATGCCCCACGACCACGTCCTACGCGTGGCCCGAGTGATCCGCGCGCTGCGAATCCCGTTCCGCTACAACCTTTCCTCGCTGGGCTACAGTCCCGCTGCGGCGATCACGCACCGGCTCGATGTCCGCCGGTATGCCCGGCAGAAGCAAGCTGCGCTCGCTGCGCATCGCTCCGTCGTATCCGGCCGGGGTCGCCTCGCGCCGCTCATGCGGCTGTTCGTCCGCCTCCCAGTCCCGCTGTTCGCGCTCCTGGCGGGCCGGGAATGGTACGTCGACCCGGCTTTGACCCCGGTCGCGGTGCCCGCCACAACCCTATTCCCCACCTAGCTCCATCACGCGAGTTCCGGGTTCCGTCCGACCCTCTGGGTACGCGAGTCGTCCGTCCAGGTACGCGAGTTCGCCGTCTGGGTACGCGTGTTCGGCGGTTTCAGCCGGAAGGACCTACACCAGCAAACCCGAACCCATCCACGAGCCGAGGCATCAGGACGATGAAGCTCCACCGTTCTGATCGGCCTGCCGTTCCGGGTCTGTCGGCCGGAGCACCACCACGCCACGGTCGAGGTCGACGCCGTGGGCCGGTGGTGCGCCTTGGGCGAGGTCGCCGTCGAGGAGCATCGAGATCGTTTCGCGGTTGTCGAGCTCCATGCGCTTGGTTCCGTACAGGAATGCGGTCATTTCGTCGACGTAGGTCGTCGACAGCCGTGATTTCAGGCGCTTTCGGCCACGCGGGCGCATCTCGTAGGCCGCCACGGCCATCAGCAGCAGCACGCTGCCCGGCAGCGCCAGGCCCAACCAGGTCATCATGCCGCGCGAACGAAATGACCGCGGGTCACGTTCCCGAGGCCGGAAATCAGTCGTCGAGATCGACGCGAAGGGACAGCAGGTTCGTGCCCAGCGCGCGGACGCCGGCGCTGTTGAGCTGTGGCAACGTCCTGAGGCGGGCCCGCGGGTCGTCGTCGGGGACGAGGTGCGCGGTTCCGGTGTGCCAGCGGCCGTGCAGCCGGAGCCGGACCCGCGGGTCGGCCTGGATGTTGCGGACGTACTGCGACTTCTCGCCGAACTCGGAGACGAACCAGAACTCCCGCCCGGCACGACGTCCGCCGATGGGGGTCTGCCGGGGCTCGCCCGACTTCCGCCCGGTGGTTTCGAGGATCGTCTGCACCGGCAGCCGCCGCAGGATCGGGTTGCCGACCCTGCGCTGGAACGCGGTGGTGGCCCGGAACCTGAGCTCGTGAAAACGCGACTTCGGCACGCCTTCTTCTACCAGGCGGGCCGCCGTTCAGAGCGCGCGGGCCGCCGCGAGCGCCTGGCTTGCGTAGCCGCGGCCGAACAGCACCGTGTGGACGAGCAGCGGGAACAGCTGGTGCAGGCCGATCCGCTCGGGCCGGCCGTCGGCGAGGGGAGTGACTTCCTGGTACGCGTCGAGGATGCGGTCGAGGTGGGGGCAGCCGAAGAGGTGCAGCATGGCGAGGTCGGTTTCGCGATGGCCGCCGTGCGCGGCGGGGTCGATCAGCCAGGCGTCACGCGAGTCCCAGAGGACGTTGCCGTTCCAGAGGTCGCCGTGCAGCCGCGCCGGCGGCTCGGCGGGGCCTGCGACCTCGGGGAACCGGCGGCACGCGCGCTCGAAGATCGACGCTTCGGCCAAACTGAGGCTGCCGTCGTCCACAGCGCGGCGGACGTAGGGGAGTACTCGCTGCGAGGCGTACCAGCTTGGCCAGTCCGTACCGGGCGTGGTGGACATCGGAGCGAGCCCGATCCACGCGTCCGCAGGCCCGCCGGGCGGCGCGGCGCCGAACGTGGGCGCGCCGCTCGCGTGCAGCGAGGCCAGGCCGCGGCCGAGCCGTTCGGCCGCTCCGATGCTCGGCTGGCCGGTGCCGACGCGGTCGAGGACCAGCCAGTGGTCGTCAGCGCCGCGGATCGCCGGGATGCGAACCACGCCCGGCGACGCCAGCCAGCGCAGGCCGGCGGCTTCGGCCGCGATGTGGCCACGCTTGACCACGACGACATCGCCGCCGTCGAGCACGGCCTCGCTGACTGACCCCGCACGGTGGAGCGACGTGACCGTGCGGCCGGTCAGACGCTCCACGACGGCCTCGATCATGCGTCCTTCACCAGGATGGCGCGGGTGTACAGCAGGCTGAACCCCTGCCGCTGGACGTTCTGCTGGGACTTCGAACCCGGCTGAGTCGTGACGACGGCGATGTCGCACCCGGCCTCGGCAGCCTCGGCGAGCCGGGCCATGAGCAGCGCCGTCTGGACGCCATGACGGCGGTGCGCGGGAGCCGTCGCCGCGCCGGTGAGCTGGGCGATGCCGTCGGCGACGTGGAAGCTCGCGCCACCGGCGAGTTCACCGTCCCGCACTGCTGTATAACGACGTACACCCGCCGCCTCGAAAGCGCGCATCGCGGCGGCGAGCGCCTCGCGCGGAAAATCCTCATGGGAAGGGACACCCTCGGTGTCCGCGGCGGCGAAGGCGTCGGTCACGACGGCGATCCACTCGTCGAAGTCGTCGTCGCTGGGGCGGACCTCGATGCCGGACGGCGGAACGTGCTCGGCCTCATCACCGAGGGCGAGGCCGAGGACGTTCTCGAACGAGACGAGCCGGTAGCCGCGGCCGGTCAGGGCCGCCCCGATCGCGGGTTCCGCGAGGTGGGGGAGTTCGACCTGCACCGGCATCCCGCGCGAGGCGAACGCCCGCTCGATCGCGTCGAAGTCGGGCATCCCGCCGAAGCCCACCCCCGCGACCTTGGTGAACGGCGAGTCGGGACCGGCGAAGCTCGCGACGCCGCCGGCGGCCGGGAGCGCGAAGCTGGCTGGAGTGGCCGCGCCGGCCCGGGCCATGAGGTCGGCCTCCGCGCGCTCGATGCGTTCGGCCAGGGCGACGTCGCAGAACAGGGGGCTCACGATCGACCAGTGTTTCAGCCGCCCGGACGCGCTGCCACCCGATTTCGCCGATGCCGTAAGAGTTTCCTAAGCCCTGACCCGCTCAGCCGCGACTAGCCTCGCCTGATGATCGCTTCACGGTGGACGCGCGCCGCGCTCTTCGCCGTCCCGGGGTTGCTGCTCGCGGTGTTCGGGCTGCTGCACCCGGAGGGCCTCGACGTCGCGACCGCGCCGCACTGGACGACGTTGCACGTCGTGTTGCTGCCGGTGTTTCCGCTGCTCGGGATGGCGCAGTGGTTGCTGCTGACGTCGGCGCCGCCGTGGCTCCGCTGGCCGGGGCGGGTCGCCGCGTTCGGTTTCGCGGCCTTCTACGGCGGGCTCGACGCGGTCGCCGGAATCGCGGCGGGCACCGTGGTCAAGGCGCAGCACGGCGCGACGCCGGTGCTCGGCGCGGTGTTCGAGATCGGCGACCTGCTCGGCCACATCGGCGCCTGGTGCTTCCTCGTCGCGAGCGTCCTGATCGTGGCGGCGTTCCTCCGTAGCGCGAGATGGCGGACGGTGCCGGGTGGCGTGCTACTGCCGGCCGCCAGTGTGTCCTTTCTGGACAGTCACATCTTCTGGCCCCGCGGGGTGTTCACGATGCTGGCTGTCGCGGCCGCGATGGCGTGGCTGGCGGCTTCCGAGCCGAAAGCCGCCTGAGCCCGAAGGCGACGGCCACGATCGCGACCAGCACCAGGAGCAGCGGCAGCACGCCGATCGAATCGACCCACCCGACCAGCGTCTGCTGGAGGGCCTCGGCGGCGTGCACGACCGGGTCACGCGGGTCGGCGCCACCGAGGTTGACGCGCGTCGCGTAGACGCCGTAGTAGCCGACGTACAGTCCGATGAGGACGAGCAGCCCGCCGCCGACCCTGGTGACGTAAGGCATCAGCCGCCGGGTGCGGGTCGCGAAACCGGCGCCACCGAGCGCGACCCCGGCGGCCAGCACGCCGACGACCAGGGCCATCCCGGCGCCGTAAGCGAGGTAGGCGAGCACGCCCTCGCCGATCGAGCCCGCCCGGAACGTGGCGCCGGTGACCGCCAGGAACGGCCCGATCGTGCAGGACAGCGACGCGACGGCGTACGCGAGGCCGTACCCGAACATCGAACCCAGCCGGGCGGTGGGCGCGCGGCCGGGTTTCGGCAGCAGCATCCGGACCTCACGGCCGGTGAGCAGCCAGGCGCCGAGCCCGACGAGCGCGGCGCCGATCACGATGGTGGCGACCGGCAGGTAGCGCTGGACCTCGCCGATCACGGGGGCGAGCACCAGTCCGAAGACCGCGAACACGACCAGGAATCCGGCGGCCATCACCGCGGTGGCGCCCAGCGCGCGGGCCACGGCGGCCGGACGGCTGCGCTGCGAGCCTGCTCCGAGCACGACGAGGGTGACGTAGCTCGGCAACATCGCGAAGCCGCACGGGTTCAGCGCGGCGACCAGCCCGGCCGCCGCCGCGAAGCCCAGCGTCGACGTCGTCACGAGTGGGTGAGCTGGTCCAGCTTGGCGGCGAGCTCGGTTTCGTCCAAACCGGACTTGACCACCTCCACCGTCCCTTGTGGACTGATGAACGCGTATCCCGGCTGGTAGGTGATGCCGAAGCGTCGCCAGACCGCGGCGTCGGTGTCGGCGAGGTTGGTGAACGACCCGATCTTGTAGCGGGTGACGAAGTCCTTCATCGCGGGAGCCTTGTCCTCGGCGCCGACGCCGACGAACGTGACCTTGCCCTGGTGGTCCAGCGCCGCTTTGGCGACGCCCGCGGTCTCCTCCTGGCAGGTCTCGCACCATGGCGTCCAGAACCACAGCACCGCCGCCTTGCCCGCGAGACTCGCGCCGTCGAACGGCTTGCCCTCGACCGTGGTGGCGGTGAACTGGAGCTGCTGGGCCGTGGGCCGCGCGACTTGAGCCTCGCTGGTCCCGCAGCCGGCGACGGCGAGCGCGACGAACGCCAGCCCGAGTGCAGTCTTCATGCGGACTACACGGGCGCGGCGCCCGCGCGGTTCACCGGGACCGGGCGAGCCGGAAGCCGAGGTCGTCCACCTGGAAGGTCGGGTGGCTCTTGCGGCGGCAGGACGCGCGGCAGCCGCGGGGCAGGTCCGACCAGCCGCCGCCGCGGAACACCCGGTAGGGGCCGTAGACGCGGGGGTCGTAGACGTCCCAGCACCACTCCCAGACGTTGCCGATCAGGTCGTGCAGGCCCCAGGCGTTGGGTGTCTTCGTGCCGACGTCGTGTGCCGCGCCGCCGGAGTTCTCGCGGTACCAAGCGATTTCGTCCAGCTCGCCGTAGCGGACGTCGGTGCTCCCGGCGCGGCACGCGTGCTCCCACTCGGCCTCGGAGGGGAGGCGGTAGCCGTTGGCGGCCCGGTCGCACTCGACGTCCTCGGCGTTGCGGTCGTCGCTCAGCGTGTAGCAGGGCTCGAAGCCCTCGGCGCGGGAGAGATCGTTGCAGTAGCGGACCGCGTCCAGCCAGGAGACGTCGACCATCGGCAGGCGCGAGCCGGGCTGGGTCACGGGGTGCGGGGCGAGGAGGAAGGCGTCGACCTTGACGGGCCATTCGGTGCGGCTGCCCTCGTCGCGCAGGAGGATCTCGCCGGCGGGGATCGGGATCATGATGATCGCAATCTACCCGCGTCAGCGACACTCGCCCATCCGGCCGAGGGCGCGGCGGCCAGTTGCGCGCTCGCGTGATCAACCGCGTCACGATCCGTGCTTGACGCGTTTTGCCCCGGCGTCGTCTGGGCATCAAACCGGCATGCTGCGGACCTCTCTTGCCGTACTCGGGATTCTGGTCGCGTCTCTCCTCTCCGGATGTCAACCGCAGAACATCGCCGACGGCGGCACTCCGGCGGCCCCGCCGATCTCGCCCGCCGACGCCCGGAACCAGCTGAGCGCGCTCCGGGTGGCGGTGCGCGGAACGCTGGACGGCTACTCCCGCGAGAAGTTCCCGCACTGGGACACC
>CAVXMR010000056.1:320000-359785 GCA_963762765.1 uncultured Actinomycetota bacterium | reverse complement strand
GCCGGCGTCCGCCGGGTCGACGTCCGACATCGCCAGCCCCATCAACGCCGGGATGGCCACCCCGGCGCCCGCGCCCATCAGCACCAGCGCGGGCAGGACGGTGGCGAAGTAGTTGCCGTGCACCGAAACCTGGGTGAGCAGCAGGAGACCGGCGATCACCGGGACGAGCCCGCCCAGCAGCGTCGCGCGGGGCCCGAACCTCGCGGTCAGCTTGTCGGCGAAGCCGAGCGAAGCGATCGCGATGACCAGCGGCGTGGGCAGAAACGCGACGCCGGTGTCGAGCGCGTCGAGGCCGAGCACCTGCTGCAGGTACAGCGCGGTGACGAACTGGAAGCCCAGCAGCCCGGCGACCATCAGCACCATCACGACGTTCGCGCCGATGACCGCGCGGACGCGGAACAAACGTAGTGGCAGGAGCGTCCCGAGTCCCGCCCGCAGGCCGGTGCCGCGGTCCGGCTCGACGACCCGGAAACCCAGTACCAGCGCGACGATCCCGATCGGCAGGTTGACGTAGAACGTCCAGTGCCAGCTCAGCGCCTGGGTCAGCGCGCCGCCCGCGATCAGCCCGATCGACGCCCCGGCCGCCTGGGTGAAGCTGTACACGCCGATCGCGCGGGTCCGGCCGCGCGGCTCGGGATACAGCGTGACGATCATGCCGAGCACGACCGCGGACGCGAGCGCCCCGCCGACGCCCTGTGCGAACCGCGCGGCGACCAGCACTCCGGAGTCGTGTGCGAGGCCGCCGGCGAGCGAGGCGGCGGTGAAGAGCGTCAGCCCGGCGAGGAACACGCGACGGCGGCCGACGAGGTCGCCGAGACGGCCGGAGATCAGCAGGAGGCCGCCGAAGGCGATCAGGTAGGCGTTGACGACCCAGGAGAGCCCGGCGGGCGTGAAGCCGAGGTCGGCCTGGATGGCGGGCAGCGCGACCGCGACGATGCTGCTGTCGAGCACGACCATCAGCGAGGCCGCGCAGAGCACGGCCAGCGCCAGGCTCCGGGAGCGGGTGGTGGGCATCGAAGGTTCCCCCTTGAGTTCGCCTGGTCGTTCCCAGGGCACTTCTTGTTACGGTGCCCATCATGTGTGACCATGGCAGCGTCGGGAAGGAGGCACTTTCATGTCCCAGGGGAACATCGATGTGTCTGTCAAGGCAGTGACTCTGGACGCGGAGAAACTCGAGGTCTGCACGGTCCTGGAGGTGCTCAACCGGATCAGCGGGAAGTGGGCGATCGGCATCCTGCTGGAGGCCACGCGCGGCCCGGTGCGGTTCACCGAGCTCGAGCGCTCGGTCGAGGGGATCAGCCGCCGGATGCTGACGCTGACCCTGCGGAACCTGGAGCGGGACGGCCTGCTCGTCCGCACGGTGTACCCGACGGTCCCGCCGCGGGTGGAGTACGAAGCCACGGCGATGGCGAAGGAGCTCTACGCGTCCCTGAGCGGCCTCGTGGGCTGGGCGGAGCGGCACCGGGACGAGATCGCCGAGGCGCGGGTCCAGTACGACGGCCAGGCTCGCTGACGCCTCGTGAGTGGTAAGTCGGGTTAGAACCCTACTTACCACTCACGAGGCCGGGGAGCGGGCAAACGGAAAGGGCACCTCCGGGGGAAGAGGTGCCCTTTCCTGCGGTGGCTGCGCGCCGGGTGCGGAAGCGGTCGGGGACGCTCGCACCGCGGCGCGCGGGGTTCGTGCTCAGCGGGGGCATGAGCACGAACGTCTAATTCACTACGCAGGCGGTTCGGGATCGGTTCGTTTTTCTTCGTGCTCGTCGAGGAGCGTGGACTCGTCGAACGGGGCGTTTCCGGCGAACACCCGCTCGGCCTGCTCGCGGTCGAACTCCTTGGTCCAGTTGCCGATCAGCACGGTCGCGACCGCGTTTCCGGCGAAGTTCGTCAGCGCGCGGGCCTCCGACATGAACCGGTCGATGCCGAGGATGAACCCGACGCCGTTGACCAGCTCGGGCCGGTGCGACTGCAGACCGCTGGCCAGCGTCGCGATCCCCGAGCCGCTGACGCCCGCGGCGCCCTTCGACGCGATGATCATGAACACCAGCAACCCGATCTGCGAGCCGAGTGACAGCGGTTCGTCCTGCGCCGCGGCGATGAACAGCGTCGCCATGGTCAGGTAGATCGCGGTGCCGTCCAGGTTGAACGAGTACCCGGTCGGCACGGTGATCCCGACGACCGGCTTGGACACGCCCAGGTGCTCCATCTTCGCGATCAGCCGCGGCAGCGCCGATTCCGACGACGACGTCGACAGGATCAGCAGGAACTCGCGGCCCAGGTACTTGAGCAGCCGCAGGATGTTGACCCGCGCGCCGAGCCACAGCACCGTGCCGAGGATGACGAAGACGAACACCAGGCAGGTCGCGTAGAAGCCGATCATGATCACGGCCAGGCTCTTCAACGCGTTGAGCCCGGTCGCGCCGACCACCGCGGCGATGGCGCCGAACGCGCCGACCGGGGCCGCCCACATGATCATCGCGAGGACCTTGAACACCAGGCGCTGGATGTGCTCGACCCCGCGCAGGATCGGTGCGCCCTTCGGGCCGAGCTGCTGCAGCGCGAAGCCGACGAGCAGCGCGACCAGCAGCGTCTGCAGCACCTGGCCTTCGGTGAACGCCGAGACGAACGTCTTCGGGATGATGCTCAGCAGGAAGTCGACCGGGCTCGCGGACCCGGTCGCCGACTTCTGCACGCTCTTCACGTCGGCCGGGTTCAGGTGCAGGCCGCTGCCCGGATGCAGGATGTTGCCCACGATCAGGCCGATGGCCAGCGCGAAGGTCGACATCACGACGAAGTAGACCAGCGCCATCAGGCCGACCTTGCCGACCTTCGCCGCCTTCGCGACCGATCCGACGCCGATCACGATGGTGCAGAAGATGATCGGCGAGATCATCATCTTGATCAGGTTGACGAAGCCGTCGCCGAGTGGCTTGAGCCCCTTGGCGAAGTCCGGGAAGATGAAGCCGACCGCGATACCCAGCAGCACCGCGATGATCACGGCCAGGTACAGGTAGCGGGTCTTGTCGCGGCGCGGCGCCGCGTCGGGGGTCGGTGTCGGCACCGTTGCCTCCAGCTCAGGTATTCGGGATGCGGGTCACTGTAGGCCCAGATCTATGAGCTGGCTCACTTGTGTTCATTGAGTTCGTCCGACGGTGGACTGTCGCATTCGGACACCCGCCCACCACTCGCCGGGCGGATGTGCTGGTATGGGCACGTGTCCTCATCGTCGCGGTTCCGGTGGAGCCTGGCCCGTCAGCTGCTGGTGCTGCAGCTCGCGGTGCTCCTCGTGCTGGTCGGCGCGGGAATCGCGTTCGCCTACGCGGACGCGAACCGGGCGGTCAACGACCGGGCGCGCGAGCAGTCGAAGTCGGTCGCCTCGGCGGTGGCCGACGCGCCCACCGTGGCGATGGCCGTGGCCTCGCCCGACCCGAGCGCGGTGCTCGAGCCGTTTTCGGTGAAGGTGCAGCTGGACACCGGCGTCGACTTCATCACGATCATGTCCCCGGCGGGGATCCGCTACACCCATCCCACCCCGGCGCTGATCGGCCAGCCCTACCTCGGCCATATCGACCTGGCGCAGCGCGGCCAGCCCCAGACCGAGACCTACACCGGTTCGCTCGGCCCGTCGGTTCGCACGGTCGTCCCGGTGATCGACCGGGGCCGGGTGGTGGCGCTGGTCGCGGCGGGCATCACCGTCGTGGCGATCTCGGCCGAGCTGCGCGAACGGCTGTGGCCGCTCTTCGGTGTCGCGGGCACGGTGCTGCTGGTGGGCGCGGTCGGCGGCTGGCTGATCAGCGCACGGCTGCGGCGGCAGACCCGCGGCGTCGCGCCGGACGAGCTCAGCAACCTCTTCGAGTACCACGAGGCCGTGCTGCATTCGGTGCGCGAAGGCGTGCTGCTGGTCGGGCGGGACGGGCGGATCCGGCTCTGCAACGACGGCGCCCGCGCGCTGCTCGGCCTCTCCGCCGACCCGGCCGGCCGTTCGCTGGGTGGTCTGGGCCTGACTCCTGAGCTCGAGACCGCGTTGTCCTCAACGGAGACGCAGCCGGAGGAGCTGCACCTGACCGACGCCCGGGTCCTGCTGGTCAGCACGACGGCGGTGCGCGCGGCCGGCCGAGCGCAGGGCACGGTGGCCGTGTTGCGCGACCACACCGAACTCCAGGCGCTGACCGGTGAGCTTACGACGGCACGCGGGCTGGCGGAGGCGTTGCGCTCGCAGGCGCACGAGGCCGCCAACCGGCTGCACACGGTCGTTTCGCTGGTCGAGATCGGCCGTCCGGACCAGGCGGTGGAGTTCGCGACCGCGGAACTGGCGCTGGCCCAGGAACTGACCGACCGGGTGGTCGGCGCCGTCGCCGAGCCGGTGCTCGCGGCGCTGCTGCTGGGCAAGGCGGCCGAGGCGAGCGAGCGGGGAGTCGAGCTGACGATCACGCCGGACACCGAGATCGACGACGCCGGCCTCGGCGTGTCGGCCCGGGACCTGGTCACCATCCTGGGCAACCTGATCGACAACGGCATCGACGCTTCGACCCAGGGCGACGGGCATCCCGCCGTGGTCGTCACCGCCCGGTCCGATGTGGACGGTCTGCTGCTGCGGGTCGCGGACTCCGGACCGGGGGTGCCCGAGGGCGTGGACGTCTTCCGGCGCGGGTGGTCGACGAAGGCGGGGGAGGGGCGCGGGCTGGGGCTGGCGCTGGTCGGCCAGGCCGTGCGGCGCTACGGTGGGAGCGTCTCGATCGAGCACGAGGACGGTGCGGTGTTCACGGTCAGGTTGCCCAAGCCGTGATCCGGGTGCTGGTGGTGGAGGACGAGCCGGTCGCGGCCGAGGCACACCGGGTGTACGTCTCACGTCTGTCCGGCTTCGAGGTGGCCGGGGTGGTGCACTCCGGCGGCGAGGCGCTGCGGTTCTGCGAGCGTGCGCCGGTGGACCTGGTGCTGCTGGACTTCTACCTGCCGGACACGCACGGCCTGGCGGTCTGCCGCTCCCTGCGCGCGGCCGGCCTGCCGATCGACGTCATCGCGGTGACGTCGGCGCGGGACCTGGAACTGGTGAAGGCGGCGGTGTCGGTCGGCGTGGTGCAGTACCTGCTCAAGCCGTTCACGTTCGCGACCCTGCGGGAGAAACTCGAGCGCTACGCGGAATTCCGCCTCTCCTCGGGCGAAGTCACCGGCCAGGCGGAGATCGACCGCGCACTCGGCGCGCTGCGGACGACGGAGTCCCCGTCACTGCCGAAGGGCATGAGCGCCCCCACGCTGGACGCGATCACCGAGGCATTGGGCGCGTCCGCGGACGGCCTTTCGGCGGGCGCTGCGGCGAGCGCGATCGGCGTGTCCCGCGTGACGGCCCGCCGATACCTGGAGTACCTGGCGGACAACAACTTCGCGGTACGGGAGCCGCGCTACGGCCAGGTGGGCCGCCCCGAAGTCTTCTACCGCCTCACGACCCGCTCGTAGTCCGTGAATGCCACATTCACGGACTCCAAGTCCCTCAATTGGCATTCACGGACTACCGACTCGTATAACGACATATACCCTGCCGGGGTGAATTTGGGACAGGGGCGGTGGCCCGGTCATCCGGCCGGGGTCGAGTCCTGCTGCAGCTGCATGAACCGCACGATGCCGACGACGATCGTGATCGCCGCCACCGCGCCGCAGAGCACCATGAGCCCGGTGCTGATCCCGGTCATGGACTTCGCGGCGGCGCAGGTTGCCCGGAACGTCGGGGAAAGGCGCTGGTGGATTTCGCCCAGTGTGGTCGTGCAGGCCTGTGCCTGCGCAGCGTTCTTCGCGTGCAGTACCAGGCCGGTGATCAGGCCGATGGCGGAGATGAGCAGGACGATCGGCAGCCATTTGGGAAACGATGTGAACATTGGCGTTACGCCTTTCCGAAGAATCCTTTCGGGTGACCTTTGCTGGTCTCCCGAATCACACCACTTCGAGTCGCCGGCTCTCGGTGATGTGTTACTGGGTGCGGATTCAACGTCCATTTTTCCTGCTTCGACCAGTAGTCGAAAATAACGAGCGATGCTCGGCCGTGATAATTCCGTCGTGATCAGCGGGGACGGCCGGGAACGCCGGGGCGGGTCTGCCAGGGGTGGGGGCCATTCAAAGGGCGGTACTCGACGCCGAGGGCGTCCAGCCGCGGCAGGTGGTGATCCCGGAGCCGGGGCAGGAACTCGTCGTAGGACAGGGGATCGGAGCTCCACGCGACCTCGGCGAACGCGGACAGCCGGGGGAAGGCCGCGTAATCCACCCGACGCACCGAGTCCAGGTGCTCGGTCCACACCTGCGCCTGCAGCCCGCGCAGCCGCGGGCCGAGCGCAGGAGGCGAGTACGCATAGATGTCCGCCAGAGTGCGCAGATACCCCACCGGGATCGGCTCGTCCGGGTGGTCGGACTGCCGGTGGTCCAGGTACAGCGCCTCTTCCGGGCACAGCACCACGTCGTGCCCGGCCTCGACGGCGGCCAGGCCGGCCGACTCCCGTTGCCACGCCCCGATCACCATCGGCACCAACGGGCCCATCGACAGGACCTCGTCCCAGCCCATCGGCGTCCGCCCGCGCGAGACCAGGTAACCGGCCATCTCCCGGACGAAAGCCGCGTGCGCCGACGTAGCCCCGGGCACCTCGTCCCCGCCCAGCGCGATCACCGGCGACGGGAAAACGTCCAGCACGTGGTCGAACACCCGGCGAAAGAAGTTCGCTGTGGACGCCGAGGGGTCCAGCAGCGAAGTGCTGATGCCCCACGACGTCCAGACTTCCCAGGACCCGGGCGGTCCCAACGAGGGATACGCGGCGATCGCGGCCCGCGCGTGGCCGGGGATGTCGATCTCCGGAACCACCGTTACAGCCCGCGCCGCCGCGTACGCGACGATTTCCCGCAGGTCCTCGGTGGTGTAGAAGCCGCCGTGCGGGCGTCCGTCGCGCTCAGCGCCGTCGTGGCGGCCGACCATCGACGAGTGCCGCCATCCACCCACGGAAGTCAACCGGGGGAACGCCGGTACCTCGATCCGCCAGCCCTGGTCGTCGGTCAGGTGCAGGTTCAGCACGTTCAGCTTGTGCGCCGCCAGCAGGTCGACGAAACGCAGGACTTCGGCCTTGGTCCGGAAGTTCCGCGCGACGTCGAGCAGGCACCCGCGCCAGCCGAAGCGCGGGTGGTCCTCGACGATCCCGCACGGCAGCGACGACGGCTCGAACCCGGCCGCCCGGAACGCCGCCGGGCCCGCGAGCTGCCGCAGTGTCTGCCGGCCGTAGAACTCGCCGGCCGCGTCCGCCGCGTACAGCTCGACCCCGCCCGGGTCGATCTCCAGCCGGTACCCCTCGGCCGGAAGGTCCGCCGGGCGCACCGAAACCGAGTCCGGCCAAGGACACTCCCCGGGCAGCGCGGTCGCCGAGACCGGTCGGGGGAGCAGGGTGTCGAACATTCAGCCCTTCACCGCCCCGGCCATCCCGGCCACCAGCCGCCGCTGCACCAGCACGAAGAACACCAGCACCGGGATCGTCATCAGCGTCGAGGACGCCATCACCGCGCCCCAGTCGGTGTCCTCGGGCTTGAAGAACACCAGGATCGCCTGCGGCAGCGTCTGGTTCTCGGTCTTCGAGATGATGAACGTCTTCGCGAACAGGAAGTCGTTCCAGGCGTGGATGAACGCGAGCACGCTCACCGCGACCAGCCCGGGCGCCACCAGCGGGAACAGGATCTGCCAGGTGAACCGCATCCGCGAAGCGCCGTCCAGCTTGGCCGCCTCCTCGAGCTCGACCGGCACCGCGGCGACGAACCCGCGAAGCATCCAGATCGCGAACGGCAGGCTGAACGCCAGGTGCACCAGCACCAGCGAGCCCAGCTCGTTCAGCCCGAACGCCGGCACGACGCCGCCGATCGAGCGCATCAGGAAGAACAGCGGGATGGTCAGCGCCTCCACCGGCACCATCTGCGCGACGAGGATCATCACCAGCAGTACGGTCCGGCCCTTGAACGAAAACCGCGTCAGCGCCACCGCCGAAAGAAACGACAGCAGCAGCGAAAGCGCGACCACGACCAGCGCCACGAGCAGGCTGTTCACGAAGAACCGCCCGAAGCCGGACACGGTCAGCACGCGTTCGAAGCTGTCGAACGACGGCGCGAACGTCCACGGCTTCGGGTTCGCGCTCTGGATCTCGCCCGGCGGCTTGAACGCCGAGAGCAGCATCCAGTACAGCGGGAACGCGACCAGCCCGGCGATCACCACCGTGACGATCTCCGCGATCAGCCGTCCAGGGCGCCGCACTCGGCGGCGCGCAGCGATTACAGCCATGCCGCGCTCCGCCGCTGGGACCGGACGTACAACCCGGTGATGGACAGCAGCAGCACGGTCATCACGACTCCGATCGCCGAGCCGAGGCCGTACTCCTGGCCGGCGAAGGCTTGTTGGTAGGCGTAGACGTTGAGCACGAGGTTGCGCCCGGCCACCCCGCCGCCGTTGGTCATCACGTAGATCTGGGTGAACACCTTGAAGTCCCAGATGATCGACTGGATGGTGGCGATCATCAGCAGTGGCCGCACCATCGGCAGGATGATCTGCCACGTCGTCCGCCACATCGAGGCGCCGTCCAGCGACGCGGCCTCGAGCACCTCGTCGGGAATGCCCTTGATTCCCGCGTACATCGTCACCATGACGAAGGGGAACGAGCACCAGATCACCTCGGCGGCCACCAGCGCGAACGCGTCGAACGTGCCGAAGGTCCACGAGTGGTGCTCGAACGGCAGCCCGAGGCCCGAGAGGATCTCGTTGACCAGGCCGAAGTCCGTGTCGAAGAGGAACAGCCAGACGTACGAGCCCGCGATTGCCGGGGTCGACCACGCGCCGAGCGCGGCGAGGAACAGCAGCATCCTGGGCACCGCGCGTACCCGGGTCGACAGGATCGCGAGCCCGGTCCCGACGAGAAGGCCGCCGATCACGCACGCGGCCGCGAACCCGACCGTCTTGGCCAGCACGGTCCAGAACTGGATGTCGGAAAGGAGTTCCGTGTAGTTGGCGACGCCGAGGAACACCAGCGGCGCGTTGCCCGACGCCTGCGGCTGGCCGTAGTCGTAGAGCGAGATCAGGACGAGCTGGTAGATCGGGTAGGCGAGCATCGCGACGAGCAGGATGCCCGCCGGGGCCAGGTAGAGCGCGGCCGCTCGCCCGTCTCGCCGCCGTCGCGGAGCCCGGGGGATGGGTGCGGGCTCCGCGACGGCGGGCTGGACTTGCTGAGCCACCACTACCCGAAGGCCTTGTTCATCGCCTCGGCCGCGGTGGCCAGCGCCGCCGCCGGGTCCTTGCCGCCGGTCGCGATCTGCTGCACCGCGGTCGGCAGGACGTTCTGGCTGTCGATCTTCGACCAGGCCGGGGTCGCCGGGACGAACTTGGTGCCCGCCTTGAGGGTGTCCACGAACGGCTTGAGGAACGGGTCGCTGGCGGCCAGCTTCTGCTGCACGCTGCTCAGCGTCGGCAGGTTCCCCATGGCGGTATACATCTTCTCCTGGTACTTCGCGCCGCCGAGCAGTTCGATGAACTCCAGCGCGAGGCTGCGGTGCTTGGTCGCGTTGAAGACGCCCAGCAGGTTGCCACCGGCGAACGCGGGCGCGACGCTGCCCGCGGTGGTGCCGGGGATCGGCACGACGGCGTACTTGCCCTTCACCGCGCCCTGTTCGACGGCCTTGCGGTTGAAGTCACCGCCGATCGTCATGGCCGCCTTGCCTCCGGCGAACGCTTGCACGCTCTGCGTTCCGGTGAGGTTCGCGCACGCCGCGGGCGGGCAGATGTCATCCTTCAGCAGTGCCGCGTAGGCGGTCACCCCGGCCCTGGCCTGTTCCGAGTCCACTGTGGACGTCCACTTCATACCGTCCTGCTTGGCCAGCTCCCCGCCGTTGGCCCACAGGAAGGGCAGCATCGCGTAGGTGTACTTGCCGCCGACGGAAATTCCGTACATGTCCGGCGTCTCCGCGCGGATCCGGCGGGCGACTTCGGTGAGCTCCGCCAGCGTCGCCGGCGGCTTGTAGCCCAGATTGGTGAAGACGTCGGTGCGGTAGTACAACGCGCGGACGCCGGTGTACCAGGGCAGGCCGTAGGTCTTGCCGCCGGACTTCGCGGTGTCCAGCACGGTCGGGATGAGGTCCTTTCCCTCGCTCCACGAACCGAGGTCACCGGTCAGGTCGGCCAGCGCGCCGGTGGCGGCGTAGCTGGAGACGTCGGTGTTGCCGAACTCGGCGACGTCGGGGGCGTTGGCCGGGTCGTTGAAGGCGCCGGAGAACTTGTCCGCGCGGCCTTCCACCGGCACCCACTGGACGTCGACCTCGACGCCCTGATGCGCGGCCTTGAACTCGGTGATCGCGTCCTTGACCGCGGCCTCCTTCGGGGCGCGGTTGGCTTCGTCGAACAGCCAGACGCGGACGGTCCCGGTCTTCTCGTCCCCTCCGGCGCCCGCGGGCGCGGACTGCGTGGGGGCGCACGCCGCCAGCAGGGCGAGCGCGGTGACGACGGGCAGGATGCGGCGCGGTCTCATGGGGTCCTCCGGGTAGGGGTCGTGAGCGTTCCGGGCGGCTAGAACCGCCCGGAACGCTCACGAGTCCTTCAACTCAAGCGAAATAGACCGAGTTCACACTTCCGACGCTCAGGCTCCCGGCCACCGCACCGGGCAGCCCGGTAGCCGCGTCCCGAGGCAGCCAGGTCACGGTCCCCGACCGTTGGTTGGAGACGTAGAAGTACTTTTCCTCCGGGTCGAGGGCCACGTGACGCGGCCAGTTCCCGCCGGTGCTGACCGAAGAGACCAGCTTCAACGAGTCACCGGACACGGTGAACGTGGCCAGCGTGTTCGGCCCGCGCACGGTGGCGTAGACGAACTTCCCGTCCCGCGAGACGGCGACCTCGCCGGGGTAGAGGTCCCCGGTGCTGCCCGGCGGCACGGCCGGGACCACCGACAGCGCCTTGAGCTTCCCGGTCACCGGGTCCCAGCTCGCCACGGTCACCTCGGGCCGCAGCTCCTGCAGGATGTAGACGATCCGGCCGTTCGGGTGGAACGCCAGGTGCCGCGGCCCGGCACCGGCCGGCAGCTTCAGCTGCTGGTTCTGCTTCAGCTTCCCGGTGCCGACGTTGAGCTTGTAGACGTACACGGAGTCGGCGCCGAGGTCGACCGAGAGCACCCACTGCCCGGTCGGGTCGTTGACGACCTGGTGCGCGTGCGCGTCCCCGGAGTCCGCGTGGTGAGTGACGAGGTCGGTCGCCGTGCCCAGTTTGCCGCCGGCCAGGATGGGCAGCACGACGACGCTGCCCGAGTTGTAGTTGGCCGCCAGTACGTATTTCTGGCTGGAGTGCACGGAAAGGTGCGTCGGCGCGCCGCCCTTCGACGAAACCCTGTTGAGCAGCTTCGGTTTGGAGACGTCGGCGAGGCTCAGCGCCGAGACGAACCCGTTCGGGTCGCCTTCGTTGGTGACGTAGAGGGTCCGGCCGTCGGCACTGCGGTCGAACCACGATGTGTCGGTGATCCCGGGGATCGTGTGCACCGGGCCGAGGGCCGCGCCGGTGCGGGTGGACACGTCGAGGCCGTGCCCGGTGGCGCCGGAGGTGTAGCTGCCGACATACACGGTGGCTCCGTAACGGTGTCCGGTCGCCGAGGCGAATTGCGCGCCGAGGACGGTGCCGAGTCCGGCGGCGCCCGCGGCGCCGAGGAACGTGCGACGGGAAAGTCCAGTCATCGTCATTGTCTCCCAAGGGGTTTCAGTGGCGGCGTCACCCAGTATGGTCTAGACCACAAGCATGAGCAATGCCGAGACGGCGAATCCGGAAACGGAGAGCACGGTTTCCAGCGCGGTCCACGACTTGATCGTCTGCGGGACGGTCAGGTTGAAGTACCGCGAGACGATCCAGAACCCGCCGTCGTTGACGTGCGAGGCGATGATCGAACCGGACGAGATCGCGACCACGAGCAGCGCCAGCTGGATCTGCGAGTAGCCGAGCTGGGCCACGGCCGGGCCGAGGATGGTGCTGGTGGTGACGATGGCGACGGTCGCCGACCCCTGCGCGATCCGCATGCCGCAGCTGATCACGTACGCGGCGAGGATGATCGGCAGCCCGGCGTCGTGCAGCGAGTCCGCCACCGCCTTGCCGATCCCGGTGGCCGGGAGCACCGCGCCGAAGAATGCGCCCGCACCGACGACCAGCAGGATCATCGCGACCGGGCGCAATGCCTTCGCCGCCAGTGCGTTGAGGTCCTTGCCGCCGAGCCCGCGGCGCAGGCCCAGGAACCAGGACGCCAGCAGCACGGCGATGGTCAGCGCGACGGCGGGCGTCCCGATGAACGCCGCGACCCCGGCGAGGAAGGAGTTCTTCGGCAGCCAGATGCTGCCGAACGTCCCGGCCAGGATCAGCACCAGCGGCACCGCGATGATCGACGAGACCAGCGCCAGCGACGGCGGGTTCTCCTCCTTCTCGCCCTCGTCCTCGGCGGCGATCATCTCTTCGGGCACCTCGACCTGGATCCGCTTGCCGATCCAGGTGGAGTACGCCACGCCGCCGACCAGGAACGCCGGGATACCGCAGACCAGGCCCATCAGGATGATCCAGCCGAGCTCGACGTGCAGCAGACCGGCCGCGGCCACCGGGCCGGGGTGCGGGGGCAGGAACGCGTGCGTGATCGACAGGCCTGCCAGCAGCGGCATCGCGTACAGCACGAGCGAGCGGCCGCCCTGCTTCGCGGCGACGTAGACCAGCGGGGCGAGCACGAAGATGCCGATGTCGAAGAACACCGGGATGCCGAAGATGAACCCGGCGAGGCCCATCGCGAGTGGCGCGCGCTTCTCACCGAAGGAGCGCAGCAACGCCCCGGTCAGCACCTTGGCGCCGCCGGACCGCTCCAAAATGGACCCCGAGGATCGTGCCGAGGCCGATGATCGCGGTGATGTGCCCGAGGATGCCGCCGAACCCCTTTTCCAGCAAGGAGTCCGACGCTTTCTGGGCCGAGCCGACGATCGTGCCGACCGGCAGGCCGGCCGCCAGCGCGGTGAGCAGGCCGACCACGATCAGGGCGATGAACGGCTCGACCCTGACCTTGATGATCAGCACCAGCAGGACGGCGATGGAGACGGCGGCGAGCGTCAGCAGCCCGCCGGTGGTGGTTTGCAGCCAGTGGATCATCGGCCCCTCCCGGGGTTGCGCAACGAGTGACCGGCGAGGGCGCCGGTCGGCTTACCGTTGTCGATGGCGGCGACACCATTGACGTACACATGGGAAATCCCCGCGGCCGGCTGCCGTGGGTGGTCAAATGTGGCGGTGTCCGCGACCGTTTCCGGATCGAAGAGCACCAGATCGGCGGCGTACCCGGCGCGGATCAGCCCGCGGTCGGTCAGCCGCAGGCGCTGCGCGGCGCGCCCGGTCAGGTGGGCCACGCACTCGGCGAGGTCCAGCACGCCCAGCTCGCGGACATAGCGGGCGAGGTAGCGCGGGAACGTGCCCCACGCGCGCGGGTGCGGCCGCGCGCCGACGAGCAGGCCGTCGCTGCCGCCGGTGTGCGTGCGGTGCCGCATGATCGCCTGGACGTTTTCCTCGTGCCCGACGTGCATCAGGCAGGACGTCCCGAGCCGCTCGTCCAGCAGCGTGTCGAAGTACAGCTGCGACGGCGCCACCCCGGCGGTCCGCGCCGAGGCGGCGACGCTGTGCCCGACGAGGTGGTCGTTGCGCTCGTTGCGGACGCCGTTGATCTCGATGGCGTCCCAGTCGATCGGCACGCCGTGGGCGCCGTCCGAGCCGGACTCCTCGATCTCCGCGCGGATCCGCTCCCGTCCGTCCACATCGGACAACCGGACCAGCGTCGCGTCGAGCCCGCCCTCGGTCGCCCAGCTGGGCAGCAGCGCGGACAGGTAGGTGGCGCCGGGCAGGTACGGGTAGGTGTCGAGGCTGATGTCGCAGCCGTCGTCGAGCGCCTCGTCGAGCAGTTTGAGCAGGTCGGGCGCTTTCCCTTTGTTCACCGAGAAGTTCATCGTCGCGTGCGCCAGGTGCAGCGGGCAGCCGGAGCGCCGCGAGACGTCGATCATCTCGGCGAACGCCTCCAGCGCGCCGCGGCCGTAGCTGCGGTGGTGCGGGCTGTAGAACCCGCCCAGTTCGCCGACCACCCGGCACAGCTCGACCAGCTCGCCGGTGCCGGCGTACATCCCCGGCGTGTAAGTGAGCCCGGACGACATCCCCATCGCGCCCTCGGCGAGGCCCGTGGCGATGAGTTCCTTCATCCGCGCCATCTCGGCGTCGGTGGCGGGCCGGTCATCCCAGCCGACCGCGAGCATCCGGACCGTGCCTTGCGGCACCAGGTATGCCGCGTTGACCGCGATGCCCTGGTCGAGCCGGTCGAGGTACTCGCCGACCGAGCGCCAGTTCCAGTCGAAGCCCGCCGGGTCGTCGTTCCAGCCCGCGAGCTGCTGGCGCAGTGCTTCGAGGACGGTGTCGTCGACCGGGGCGTAGGACAGCCCGTCCTGGCCGAGCACCTCGGTGGTCACGCCCTGGGAGAGTTTGGCCAGGTGGTCCGGGTTGGCCAGCAGCTGCAGGTCGGAGTGCGAGTGCATGTCGATGAAGCCGGGGGCCATGACCAGCCCGTCGGCGTCGATGTTGCGCCGCCCGGATCCCGAACCGGCCTCGGACACCGAGGCGATCCGGCCGTCACGCAGGCCCACGTCGTGGCGGGTGAGCGGGTCGCCGGTGCCGTCGGCGACCAGGACCCCGCGGAAGACGACGTCCATCAGAACCACGTCCTGACGAAACTGGTCACGGTCTCGCCGTCCGGCTCGGTGACCGGCAGCAGCGGCCACTTGTCGAACACCGTGCAGGGGTGGGAAAGCCCGAGCCCGATCCAGTCGCCGACCTCCACCGGCGAACCCGGCGGCAGCGCCAGGAAGCTGTGCTGGTCGTTCATCTTCGTGATGGTGTGCCCGTCGAGCTGCGCCGTCCGGCCCCGCGGCGGACGGCGCAGCTGCGGCTCGGGCATGCCTTCGTCGAAGGACGCGTCGCGCTTGCCGATGGTGAGCAGCGCGAGGTCGGCGGCCGGCTTGGACGTCGACCTGCGCCCAGGCTCGCAGCGCGGGCCGGAAGGAGTCGACGTGCTCGATGCGCGGGTGGTGGCCGAGGGGGGAGATCTCGCGATAGAAGCCGTCGTCGTGGGTGACGTAGGCGCCGCTGCGCAGCACCGGCAGCACGTCGAGGCCGTCCGGCCACGGCTTGGTCAGTTCGTTGGCGACCTGGTCGAAGTAGGCGCTGCCGCCGGCCGTCACGATGATCTGGCCCTCGAGCAATCCCTTTTCCGCCAGGGAGATCGCGAGCTCGCGCAGACCGTCCACATAGGAGCTGATCAGCGCGAGCGCGGTTTCGTCGGTGTGGTGGGACAGCGCGCCTTCGTAGCCGCCGGTGCCGCGCAGCCGCAGCACCGGGCTCGCGTGCACGGCCTCGGCGATCGCCAGCGCGGTGGCGGTGTCGCGGACGCCGGTGCGGCCACCCTCCGCGCCGGTCTCGACCAGGACGTCCACCGGCCGCGGTGATCCGGCGAGCGCCTCGGTCATCAGCTCGACCCCGCGCACGGAGTCGACCCAGCAAATGAACTCGAACGCCGGGTCGGCGGCGAGCTCGGCCGCGACCCAGCGCAGGCCGGACGGGTCGACGAGCTGGTTGGCCAGCAGGATCCGGGAGACCCCGAAGGCGCGGTAGATCCGCAGGTGACCGGCGTTCGCGCAGGTGATGCCCCAGGCGCCGTGCTCGATCTGGCGGGCGAACAGCTGCGGTGCCATCGTCGTCTTGCCGTGCGGAGCGAGCACGACACCGCGGGCGGCGCACCACGCGGCCATGGTGCGGAGGTTGTGCTCGAGGGCTTCTTCGTCCAGGGCCACGAACGGCGCGAAGAAGCCGTCGGTGAACAGGTTCGGCCGACGCTCGGCGGCCTCGGCCAGAGTCAGCCCGGTCAGCGCGGGCGAAACCGAACGGAAACGCCAGTCGATCCGCTCCTGGGGGAGGGCGGCGAGCGCGTCGTCGTTCATCGTGCAAGGGGGGTTCATGGGCGGCGACCTCATGTTGCGTATGTTGCAACGGCTGTTGCGTATGTTGCGCGCCATAGGTGTAGCATCCGTGTCGCCACAGGTCAACGGGGTGAATGACAGGGAGACGCTAAGTGACGAGCGCGCCCGAAGTGCTGTGTATCGGCGAGTCGATGGCGCTGTTCGTGCCTGCCCAGCCTGGTCCGCCGGACCAGGTCCGCAACTGGCTGCGCACGATCGGCGGAGCCGAATCCAACGTGGCGTGCCACCTGCCCGCGCTCGGTGTTTCGAGCGGCTGGGTGAGCGCTGTCGGCGACGATCCGTTCGGCCGCGCGATGCTGCGCGAGATCGCCGCGGCGGGGGTGGACGTCAGCGGCGTCCACATCGATCCTGCGCGCCCAACCGGGCTCTACATCAAGGAAAGCGGTGCAGGCGGCAGCCCGGTGCGCTACTACCGGGCGAACTCCGCGGCGTCCGCGATGGGCCCGGAGCTGATCGACGCCCTCGATCTCGCGGGGGTGCGGGTGCTGCACCTCTCGGGCATCACCCCGGCGTTATCGGATAGTTGTCTGGACCTCGTGCGTGCGTTGCTGGACCGGCCGCGCGGCGACCTGCTCATCTCCTTCGACGTCAACCTCCGCCCGGCGCTGTGGGGCGGCCGCGATGTCGCGCTGCTGGCCGAACTCGCGGCGCGCGCCGACATCGTGCTGACCGGCGACGACGAGGCCGAGCGGGTGTGGGGGACCGGCGACCCGGCGGGGTTGCGCGCCCTGCTGCCGGGTCCGCGCACGCTGGTCGTCAAGCACGGCGAACGCGGCGCCACCCTGGTCGAAAACGGGCTGGAGATCTTCGCGCCCGCGTTGCGCGTCGACGTCGTCGAACCGGTCGGGGCGGGGGACGCCTTCGCCGCCGGGTTCCTCGCCGCGACCCTGCGCGGCGCCGAGCCGGTCGCCCGGCTGCGGCAGGGGCACCTGCAGGCGGCCGCGACCTTGCTCACGCACGACGATGTCGGGCTTCCGCTGCCCCGCGCGGTGGTGGATACGCTGCTCCAGGCGGACCCGGACGAGTGGCGTTCGGCCCGGCTGACTCCGGAAGGCGTGGTGGTCCCATGAGCCAGAGCCTGGACCGGGCGCTGACCCTGCTGAGCGGCATCGCTCGCGAGGCGAAGACGCTCGACCAGCTCGCCGAGGAGATCGGCGTGCACAAGTCCACCGTGCTGCGGCTGTTGCGGACGTTGGAGCAGCACCACTTCGTCCGCCGGGAGGGCACGCGCTACTACCACCTGGGCAGCGCGCTGTTCGACCTCGCGAACCAGGCGCTGGAGGACCGGGACGTCCGGCGGAGCTCGCAGTCGGCGCTTGCCGCGCTCAACGTGCGCACCGGGCACACCGTGCACCTGGCGAGCTACGAGGACGGCGAAGTCGTCTACATCGACAAGTACGAGGGCCGGCACTCGGTGCGGATGTACTCCCGCGTCGGCAAGCGCGCACCGGTGCACTGCACGGCGGTGGGGAAGGTGCTGGTCGCGGCGATGTCGGCGGCCAAGCGCGAGGAGATCGCGCGGACCATCGACTACCCGGTGCGGACGCCGAACACGATCACCACGCCGGAGGCGTTCCTCGCCGAACTGGTGAAGGTGGCCGAGCGCGGGTTCGCCGTGGACAACGCCGAGCACGAGGACTTCATCCACTGCATCGCGGCGCCGGTGCGCGGGCCCAACGGCGAAGTCCTCGCGGCGGCGTCGATGTCGGTGCCGAAGGTGCTGCTGGACTACGAAGGCCTGCTCGCGCTCGTGCCCGAGCTGCAGGCCGCGGCCAGGGAAGCTTCCGTCCACAGTGGATGGACGGGGAACGGAAAGGGGCAGTGATGGGCAAGACGGCGATCACCACCGAGAAGGCGCCCACGCCGGTGGCCGCGTTCTCGCAGGCCGTCCGCAAGGGGAACATTCTGCAGGTCGCGGGCCAGGTCGCGTTCGACCCGGCCAGCGGCGCGATCGTCGGCGACGACGTCGCCGGGCAGACCCGCCAGACGTTCGCGAACCTGTCCGCGGTGCTCGAGGCCGCGGGCGCGAGCTTCGCCGACGTGGTCATGGTGCGGGCCTACCTCACCGACACCGGGCACTTCGGTGAGTTCAACGAGGTCTACAACGAGCTCATCGGCGAAGCGCCCCACCCGGCGCGCACGACCGTGTACGTCGGGCTCCCGGCCGGGCTGCTGGTCGAGATCGACGTCCTCGCGGTGCTGGACTGACTCGTGAGTGTTGCGGCCGGTGAGAACCGGCCGCAACACTCACGAGCTTTTCAGCCGAGCACGCTGGTATACCCGTTGAGGGCAGGCTGCCCGCCCAGGTGCACGTACAGCACGTTCCCCTCACCCAGTTCGCCATTCCCCGCCAGATCGATCAGCGCGGCCATCGACTTCCCCTCGTACACCGGGTCCGTGATGACCCCCTCCAGCCGCGCGCACGTCTCGATGGCGTCCACAGTGGACTTGTCCGGAATTCCGTACACCCCGGCGTGATACCGCTCGTCGAGCAGGATCTCGTCATCCCGGATCTCCCGCGCGCCGATCAGCTCGGCGGTGTTCCGCGCGATCTTCGCGACCATGTCACGGGTTTCCGCGGGCTTGGCGGTGATGTCGATGCCCAGCACCCGCCGCTCCCGGCCGAGCGCGACGCCCGCGAGCATCCCGCCCTGGGTGCTTCCGGTCCCGGAGGCGACCACGACGGTGTCGAAGAAGACGCCGAGTTCCCGTTCCTGCGCCTCGAGTTCGACGGCCCAGTTCGCGAAACCGAGCCCGCCGAGCCGGTGGTCCGACGCCCCGGCCGGGATGGCGTACGGCTTTCCGCCCGCGGCCTCGATCTCCGCGATGGCGTTACGCCAGCTCTCCTTGAAGCCGATGCCGAAACCGGCCTCGACCAGCCGGACGTCCGCCCCGAGGATGCGCGACAGCTGGATGTTGCCGACCTTGTCGTAGAGCGGGTCGTGCCAGTCGACCCAGCTTTCCTGCACCAGCACGGCCTTCAGCCCGGCGCGGGCCGCGGCGGCCGCGACCTGGCGGGTGTGGTTCGACTGGACGCCGCCGATCGAGACCAGCGTGTCGGCGCCCTGGGCGAGGGCGTCCGCGACGAGGTACTCGAGCTTGCGGGTCTTGTTGCCACCGAAGGCGATCCCGGAGTTGACGTCCTCGCGCTTGGCCCACAGCGCGGGGCCGCCGAGGTGGGCCGTGAGCCGCTCCAGGCGGTGTACGGGCGAAGGGCCGAACAGCAGCGGGAACCGCGGGAAATCGGCGAGGGTCATCGTTCCTCCAGGTCGAGGTCGGTCCAGATGGTCGAGACGACGGCGACCGCGGTGTCGGTGTCCCCGGCTTCGATCGCGTCGATGAGCTTTTCGTGGCGGTGCACGGACTTCCGGCCGAGCGCGGAGCTGAACCGCGCGTACTCGAGTCGGCGCAGCAGCGGGGTGTAACGGTCGATCGTGGCGGCGACGGCCCGGTTGCCGGCCAGCCGCACGGGGATGTCGTGAAGCTCGTCGTCGGCCTCGATCGCGGCATCGGGGTCGCCGGCTTCGATGGCGGCGGCGAATCGTTCGTTGGCCTCGCGCAGTTCCTTGATCTCACCGGGCCCGAAGCGGGGCATGGCCTGACGGACCGCGAACTCGTGCAGCAGCCGGGTGATTTGCCGCGCGTCGGCGACGTCCTTCGGCACGAACTCGGCGACGCGCGTGTAGCTCTGCGGCTTCGAGTCGACGAGACCGTCCTCGGCGAGCCGGAGCAGCGCCTGCCGCACCGGCGCCCGCGAAAGGCCCAGCTGGTCCGCGAGGTCGGCGTCCCGCAGGGGAGTCCCCGGCGGGAGGGTGCCGTCGATGATGGCGCGCCGGATGCGCTCGTACGCCTCGTCCCGCAGCAGCGGCCGGCTGACTCTCTCCAAACTCACATCTAACATGTTAGCTGTCAGCGGGCGGCCTGAAAAGCCGTGAAGGACCCCTTCCCGGCTGTGAGAGCCGGTAAGGAGTCCTTCACGGACTATGGAGCACTCAGTAGACGGGGCCGGTGTACTTCTCGCCGGGGCCCTGGCCAGGGGCATCGGGCACGACGGAGGCCTCGCGGAACGCCTTCTGCAGCGACTGCAGGCCGTCGCGCAGCGGGCCCGCGTGCAGGCCGAGGTACTCTGCGGACGCCGTGACGAGCCCGGCCAGCGCGGTGATCAGGCGGCGCGCCTCGTCGAGGTCGCGGTGCGGCGAGGTCGCCGGATCGGCGTCGGCGAGACCGAGCCGTTCGGCCCCGGCCGACAGCAGCATGACCGCGGCGCGGCTGATCACCTCGACGCTGGGGATCTCCTCCAGGCCACGGTCGTCGGGGGAATACGGGGGCTGTTGCGAAGGTTGTTCCGACACGTCTGGTACCCTTCCACGAGCGACCAGCCTCCGAGCGATCGGGGGCCGCAAGTGGAGCCCCGCTCCCACCCGTGTCACCGTTGAGGTGGCCGGGTCCGGTCTCACCCGGCCAGTCCGGGTGGAAGTGTCCGCGAGGGCACGATCGGAAACAGAGTGGGCCCCGCATATCGGCAAGCGCCGGTGTCGGGGCCTTCGCTATGTGGGCACCAGGTCGAACGAGAAAAGAAGCATCCCTCGGACCAAGGAGGCCCCATCAGCGCCGAGACACGCATCAACGACCGAATCCGGGTGCCGGAGGTCCGACTCGTCGGGCCCGCCGGTGAGCAGGTCGGCATCGTCCGGATCGAGGATGCGCTGCGGCTCGCGCAGGAGAACGATCTCGACCTCGTCGAGGTCGCTCCGCTGGCTCGCCCGCCCGTTTGCAAGCTCATGGACTTCGGCAAGTTCAAGTACGAGAGCGCGCAGAAGGCCCGGGAGTCCCGCCGCAACCAGCAGCTGACCGTCATCAAGGAACAGAAGCTGCGCCCCAAGATCGACCAGCACGACTACGAGACCAAGAAGGGTCACGTGTCGCGCTTCCTGGCCGCCGGTAACAAGGTCAAGGTCACGATCATGTTCCGCGGGCGCGAGCAGTCGCGGCCGGAGCTCGGCTTCCGGCTCCTGCAGAAGCTCGCCGACGACGTGACCGAGCTCGGCTTCGTCGAGTCGTCGCCGAAGCAGGACGGTCGCAACATGATCATGGTGCTGGCCCCGCACAAGAACGTGAAGCCGAAGGCGAAGGCCGAACAGGCCCCTGAGGCGTAGACGCCGACCAGCACAGTCAGCGGCACACCGGTGATTCCGGTGTGCCGCCGCACGAAAGAGGACACCAATGCCGAAGATGAAGACCCACAGCGGGACGTCCAAGCGCATCCGCGTGACGGGTTCGGGCAAGCTGCGCCGCCAGATGACCGGCCGCCGCAAGGGGCTGGAGAAGAAGTCCAGCCGCGTCACCCGCCGGCTCGAGGGCACCACCGAGGTGGCCAAGACCGAGACGAACCGGGTCAAGCGCCTTCTCGGCCTCTGACCAGCACAAGCTTGCAGTAATCACCCGGGGCGCCCCGCGCCCCCCGAGATCGACAGGATGGACCAGTGGCACGCGTCAAGCGGGCGGTCAATGCCCAGAAGAAGCGTCGCGCGACTCTCGAACTGGCCAGCGGTTACCGCGGCCAGCGTTCGCGGCTGTACCGCAAGGCCAAGGAGCAGACGCTTCACTCGCTCAACTACGCCTACCGGGACCGCCGTGCCCGCAAGGGTGACTTCCGCCAGCTGTGGATCACCCGCATCAACGCGGCCGCCCGCGCGAACGGCGTGACCTACAACCGGTTCATCCAGGGCCTCAAGGCCGCCGGTGTCGAGGTCGACCGCAAGATCCTCGCCGACCTCGCGGTCAACGACGCCACCGCCTTCACCGCGCTGGCCGAGCTCGCCAAGGCCAACGTGAACACCGGCGAAGCGAAGTCGGCCTGACCGGCAGCTTTCCGCGACCCGGGGCGGATCCGTTCACCGAGCGGACCCCCCGGGTCGTTGCTGCGCGCAAGCTGACGCGCCGCGCCGAGCGCGAGAAGGCCGGCCGGTTCCTCGCCGAAGGCGCCAACGCCGTCGAAGCCGCGCTGGTGTCGGCCAAGGTGCACGAGGTCTTCGTCACCGAGCGCGCCGCGGCGCAGCTCCCCGGACTGCTGGACGCGGCCCGCGAAGCCGGCGTCCCGGTCTCGCCGGTCACCGACCGCGCCGCCGACGGTCTTTCGGAAACCGTGACACCGCAAGGCATTCTCGCGGTGTGCGACCTCGTCGACCGTCCACTTGAGACGGTCCTGGCCGGCACGCCGCGGCTGGTCGTCGTCCTCGTCGACGTCGCCGACCCCGGCAACGCCGGCACGGTCATCCGGCTCGCCGACGCGGCGGGCGCCGACTCCGTGGTGCTGGCCGGGGACACCGTGGACCCGCACAACGGCAAGTGCGTCCGGTCCGCCGCGGGCAGCTTGTTCCACATCCCCGTCGCACGCTCGCGCGATGTCGCCGAGGTGCTCACCGCGCTGGGCACGGCCGGGCTGCGCACACTGGCCGCCGACGGCTACGCCGAGCGCGCGCTGGACGAGCTGACGTTCGCCGACCCGGTCGCCTGGGTCTTCGGCAACGAGGCACACGGCCTGCGCGCGGAGGTCCTCGACGCTGTCGACGAAGCCGTGCGGATTCCGCTCTACGGCAAGGCCGAGAGCCTCAACCTCGCGACAGCCGCGGCGGTCTGCGTGTACACCGCCGCGATGGCGGCGCATCGCCCCTCCTAGACTCCCCGGATCACAGCGTGGTCCTGGGGGATTCATGGGTTACTGGTCCGAGTCCTCGGCTCGCTGATCGGCGGCCGGATCACGCTCTACGTCTGCGCCGGACTGTGCGTGGTGTGGGTGCTTTTCCTGAGCGTGCTGCTGTCCGCGCTGGGTGGGGTGTACCAGACCGCGCTGTACCGGTTCGCCGCCGACGGGACCGTTCCGGGCGCGTTCGCCGCCACCGATCTCGAGGACGCGTTCGCCCCGGCCTGAGCGCCCGGTCAGGAAGCGGAGGGTGACCGGCCGGGCGTACGGGCCGATCCCCTAGACTTGGCCCCCCGATGCACGTGCGGCGCACGGCCCGCGTGCCAGCCCGCCCCAAACCTGGTCCCGAGTGGACGCCGAGGAGTCATGTCCGGAGCCCCTGACAAGCCGGTCGACGTGCTCGCACCGGAAACACTGAGCGCGGCGGTCAAGGCGGCCGAAGCCGGCTTCGCCGCCGCCACCGACCTCGACGCGCTGGCCTCGGTCAAGCCCGCGCACCTGGGTGACCAGTCGCCGCTGCTGCTGGCGCGCCGCGAGATCGGCGCCCTGCCCAAGCAGGAGAAGGCCGAGGCGGGCAAGCGCGTCAACGAGGCACGGCAGGCCGTCCAGTCCGCCTTCGACCGGCGCCGCGCCGAGCTGCAGGCCGAGCGCGACGAGCACGTGCTGCGCGAAGAGACCGTCGACGTCACGCTGCCGTGGGATCGCGTCCCGCGCGGCGCCCGGCACCCGATCAGCACGGTCTCCGAGCGGGTCGCCGACGCGTTCGTCGCGATGGGCTACGAGGTCGCCGAGGGCCCGGAGCTCGAGGCCGAGTGGTTCAACTTCGACGCGCTGAACTTCGGCAAGGACCACCCCGCGCGCCAGCTGCAGGACACCTTCTACGTCGGCGAAGAGGACTCCGGCCTGGTGCTGCGCACGCACACCTCGCCGGTGCAGGCCCGCACGCTGCTGCACCGCGACCTGCCGGTGTACGTCGTGTGCCCCGGCCGGACGTACCGCACCGACGAGCTCGACTCGACGCACACCCCGGTGTTCACCCAGGTCGAGGGCCTCGCGGTGGACAAGGGCATCACCATGGCGCACCTCAAGGGCACGCTGGACGCCTTCGCCCGCGCGATGTTCGGCGAGAACTCGAAGACCCGGCTGCGCCCGCACTTCTTCCCGTTCACCGAGCCGTCGGCCGAGGTGGACGTCTGGTTCGAGGAGAAGAAGGGCGGCCCCGGCTGGGTCGAGTGGGGCGGCTGCGGCATGGTCAACCCGAACGTGCTGCGTGCCTGCGGCGTCGACCCCGAGGTGTACTCGGGCTTCGCCTTCGGCATGGGCATCGAGCGCACCCTGCAGTTCCGCAACGGGATCCCGGACATGCGCGACATGGTGGAAGGCGACGTCCGCTTCACCCTTCCCTTCGGAACGGAGGCGTAGTGCGAGTCCCAGTCAGCTGGCTGACCGAACACCTCGACATCGGCGAGGAGGTCACGCCGCAGGACCTGGCCGACGCGTTCGTGCGGATCGGGATCGAGGTCGACGACCTGAGCGAGCTCGGGCCCGGTCGACCGGCCCGCTGGTCGTCGGCCGGGTGGCCGAGATCGAGGAGCTGACCGAGTTCAAGAAGCCGGTCCGGTTCTGCCGCGTCGACGTCGGCGAGACCGCCGAAGAGCGACGACGCCGAGACGGACGACGACGACGAGGACGACGACGAGGCCGGCGAGTTCGACGAGGGCCCGCACGGCATCAAGACCCGCGGCATCATCTGCGGCGCGCGCAACTTCGCCGAGGGCGACCTGGTCGTCGTCGCGCTGCCCGGCGCGGTGCTGCCCGGCGACTTCGCCATCGCCTCCCGCAAGACCTACGGCCGGATCAGCGACGGCATGATCTGCTCGGCCCGCGAGCTCGGCCTCGGCGACGACCACGCCGGCATCCTCGTGCTGCCGCCGGGCACCGCGAGCCCGGGTGACGACGCGCCAGGAGCTGCTCGGCCTCGACGACACGGTGATCGAGCTCGCCCCGACCCCGGACCGCGGCTACGCGCTGTCGGTCCGCGGCCTCGCGCGCGAGCTGTCGAACGCGCTGGACGTGCCCTTCGGCGACCCGGCGCTGCTGGAGGTCCCGGCGGCCGAGGGCGACGCCTGGCCGGTCCACGTCGAGGACCCGGAAGGCTGCCCGCGGTTCGTGCTGCGCCGGGTCACCGGCCTGGACGCGACCGCGCCGACGCCGTGGTGGATGCGGCGGCGGCTGATGCTGGCCGGCATCCGCTCGATCTCCCTGGCCGTCGACGTCACCAACTACGTGATGCTCGAGCTCGGGCACCCGCTGCACGCGTTCGCCACCAAGGCCATCCAGGGCGACCTGGTGGTGCGCCGGGCGAAGCCGGGCGAGAAGCTGACCACTCTGGACGACGTCGAGCGCACGCTCGACCCGGACGACGTGATCATCGCCGACGACAGCGGCGTCATCTCGCTCGCCGGCACGATGGGCGGCGCGAGCACCGAGATCACGCCGGAGAGCACCGACGTGCTGCTCGAGGCGGCGCACTGGAACCCGGCCGCGATCAGCCGCACCGCGCGCCGGCACAAGCTGTTCTCCGAGGCCGCCAAGCGGTTCGAGCGGTTCACCGACCCGCAGCTGTGCGCCGGCCGCCGTCGAGCTGGCCGCCCGGCTGCTGCGCCAGTACGGCGACGCCGCCATCCGGCCCGGCCGCACCGACGAGGGCGCGGTCGAGCCGAACCCGGCGGTCGTGATGCCGATCAACCTGCCCGACAAGGTCGCGGGCGTGAGCTACCAGCGCGGCGTGACCGTCGCGGCGGCTGCACCCAGATCGGCTGCAAGGTCTCGGTCAGCACGGGCGACGACGGCACCGGCCTGGTCACGGCGATCCCGCCGAGCTGGCGCGGCGACCTGCGCCAGCCCGCCGACCTCGTCGAAGAGGTGCTGCGGCTGGAGGGCTACGACAGCATCCCGTCGACGCTGCCCGCCGCCCCGGCCGGCCGCGGCCTGACCGACGGCCAGCGGCGCCGCCGCAGCTGTTTCGCGGGCGCTGGCCGAGGCCGGGTACGTCGAGGTGCTGCCGTTCCCGTTCATCGGCGACGCGGTGTGGGACGCCTTCGGCCTGCCGGCCGACGACGTCCGCCGCAACACGGTCGTGGTCCGCAACCCGCTGGAGGCCGACCGCAACCGGCTGGCCACCACGCTGCTGCCGGGCCTGCTGGACACGCTGCAGCGCAACGTGTCCCGCGGGATGAAGGACGTCTCGCTGTACCACATCGGCCAGGTGGTGCTGCCCGCGCCGAACCCGCTGAAGGTGCCCGACCTCGGCGTCGACCGGCGGCCTTCGGACGAGGAGCTGGCGCTGCTCGAGGCGGCGGTGCCGCAGCAGCCGCTGCACGTCGCCGTGGTGCTCGCCGGCCAGCGCCACCGCGCCGGCTGGTGGGGCCAGGGCGAGCCGGCGAACTGGGCCGACGCGGTCGCAGGCCGCCCGCACGGTCGCCGAGGCCGCCGGGATCGAGCTGACGGTGCAGGCCGCCGACCTGCCGCCGTGGCACCCGGGCCGCTGCGCCCAGCTGCGGGTCGGCGACTGGCCGGTCGGCCACGCGGGCGAGCTGCACCCCAAGGTGGTCGAGGCGCTCGGCCTGCCGCCGCGGACGGTCGCGATGGAGCTGGACCTCGACGCGATCCCGCTCCCGGACTCCCGCCCGGCGCCGAGCGTGTCCGGCGTACCCGCCGGTGCTGCTGGACGTGGCCCTGGTCGCGGCGGCGGACGTGCCGTCGGCGGACCTGGCGGCGGTCCTGCGCGACGGCGCGGGCGAGCTGCTCGAGGACATCACGCTGTTCGACGTGTACGCGGGCGAGCAGGTCGGCGAGGGCAAGCGCTCGCTGGCGTACAAGCTGCGCTTCCGCGCGGCGGACCGGACGCTGACGGTCGACGAGGCCACCAAGGCCCGCGACGCGGCAGTGGCGGCGGCGGGCGAGCGCTTCGACGCAACCCTGCGCGCCTGGCCGGCGACGAGGTATTCCATCGAGAGGGGCCGGGAAACCGGCCCCTCTCGGCGTTCCCGCACAAATCAGCCACACGCTGCGCCCCAGCCCAACCGAGTTCCCGCAGCCCCCGGTTGCCACAGCGGCCCCCTTCGCCCACTCGCCGCCCCAGCGACCTGCCCCGGCGGCCAGGCACGCGCTCGACCGCGCGAGCCGGGCCGCCCGCCATCCCCAATCTCGTTCGCCAGCCGAACGCCCGGCACCGAGCCGACTCTCCAGGTACGTGAGCCGACTCCCCAAGTACGCGAGCCGACCCTTCAGTACGCGAGTCGACCGTCCCGGTACGCGAGCCGACTCTCCGAGGTACGCGAGCCGACCCTCCCGGTACGCGAGCCGTCCGCCCAGGTACGCGAGTCCGTCCGCGTTCGCCCGCCACGACCTCAGCCGATGTGCTTGAGCGCCTCCCGCCGGGACAGCCCGGACAGCCCGGGGTGATCGTCCACGAAGGACCGCACCCAGTCCGGCGCCGTCTTCGCGTAGTCGCGCAGGGCCCAGCCGATTCCCTTGCGCAGGAAGAACTCCGGCTCGGCGATCGCCGGCTCGATCGCGCGGGTGAGCAGGTCGGTGTCGGTGTCCTCCTTGGCGCCGATCTGGCAGATGATCGCCGTGCGGCGGCGCCAGCAGGTCGCGGTCGGCCGCCCAGCCCAGCATCATCGGCGTGACCCGGGCGCGGTCGGCCCGCAGGATCGGCCCGACCCTGCGGATCGCGAGCTCGTCCACGTAGTCCCACCACGCCCCGCTGACGATCATCTCCTCGTACATCGGCACCAGCTCCGGGTCCTGCCACCGCCGGTACGCGCGGTGCCCGGAAAGCTCGATCGCCGCGTAGCGCTCTTCGCGGAATTCGGCTGTCCGCCACAACTCCAGCACGGTCGCCGAATATGTCACCCGATCGGGCAGTATGTGGTCGGCCAGCACCCGCTTGAGCAGCACGCTCCGCTCGGGTTTCGCCACCCCGCGGAACGGCATGGCCGACTTCATGTACGCCTGCATCGCGGGCGCCTTCACCGGGTCGGCGAGCCCCGCCAGCCCGGTGCGGATCGCCTTGACCAGCTGTTCGTCCGCGCTCATCGCTCCTCCCGTCGCGCTCCGGCGCCCGCAGCGTACTGCCGGCCACCGACAGTTCCGGCGCTCCGCCGACGCCGCAGGTACCGACGAAAGGCGGATGGCGGAAGTCGCGTCGGTCGACGAGATTGTCCAAGGTTGCCGGTAGTTTCGCCGAAATCCGGCGAACTCTGTCGAATGCGGACGAAAAGGACGACTGTGAAACGAATCGTTGCCGCCGTCGCCGCGGCGGGGCTCGCGGCCGGGCTGATGGCCGCCGCGCCCGCCGCCTCGGCGGACCCCGGGGTGCAGTTCAGCCCCGCGCCGATCGCCTGGGGGCCCTGCGCGTCGGCGAGCCTGAAGGCCGCGGGCGCCGAGTGCGGCTTCCTCGAGGTGCCGATGGACTACGCGAAGCCGGGCGGGGCGAAGGTCTCGTCGCGGTGTCGCGGATCAAGCACAAGACCGCGCAGTCCCAGGGCGTCATGCTGGTGAACCCGGGCGGCCCCGGCGGCTCCGGCCTCGGCCTCTCGGTGCTCGGCGAGTACGTGCCGAACGGCGCGCGGCGACGACTACGACTGGATCGGCTTCGACCCGCGCGGTGTCGGGTCCAGCAAGCCGGCGATCAGCTGCGACGGGAACTACTTCAGCTACAACCGGCCGGCGTACGTGCCGACCACGCCGCAGCTGGAGAAGACCTGGCTCGCCCGCTCGAAGGGCTACGCCGAGGCGTGCGCAAGAACGGCGCGATCCTCGACCACCTCAAGACGACCGACGTCGCGCAGGACATGGACAGCCTGCGCAAGGCGCTCGGCGAGAAGCAGATCAACTACTACGGCTTCTCCTACGGCACCTACCTCGGCCAGGTGTACGGCACGCTGTACCCGAAGAACGTCCGCCGGATGGTGCTCGACGGCAACGTCGACCCGCGGCAGGTCTGGTACCAGGCCAACCTCGACCAGGACGTCGCGTTCGACAGCAACATCAAGATCTACTTCGGCTGGCTCGCGAAGTACGACGACGTCTACCACCTCGGCAACACCGGGCCGCCGTCGAGAAGCTCTGGTACTACACGCAGCGCAAGCTCGCCAAGAACCCGGCGGGCGGGGTGATCGGCGGTGACGAGTGGACCGACATCTTCCTCCAGGCCGGCTACTACGTCTTCGGCTGGGCCGACATCGCCAAGGCCTTCGACGGCTACGTGCACAAGGGCGACTGGCAGACGCTGAAGGCGCTCTACGACGACTCGAACCCGCCGGGCGACGACAACGGCTTCGCCGTCTACCTCGGGCGTGCAGTGCACCGACGTGAAGTGGCCGACGTACTGGAACAAGTGGCGGATCGACAACTGGATCACCCACTTCAAGGCCCCGTTCCTGACCTGGGGCAACGCCTGGTTCAACGCGCCCTGCCTGTACTGGCCGGCGAAGGCGGGCAAGCCCGTCGACATCGACGGCAGCAAGGTCGCCGGCGCCCTGCTCATCATGAAGAGCTCGACGCCGCGACGCCGTACGCCGGCAGCCTCGAGGTGCGGAAGCGGTTCCCGAACTCGAGCCTGATCAGCGCGCCCGGCGGCACGACGCACGCCGGCTCGCTGTCCGGGGTGGCCTGTGTGGACGACCAGATCGCCGACTACCTGGCCACCGGCACGCTGCCGAAGCGCCAGCCCGGCAACCACTCGGACGTCCAGTGCGACCCGGTGCCGGCGCCGGTGCCCGACGACGCCGCGGCGCAGAAGTCGGACAGCTCCGCGAAGGCCGCCCAGGAGAAGCAGAGCACGCTGGCCCAGCTGCTGCACTTCTGAGCGAAACCGGTTCAGCCCGCTGCCCCGGTCCGGTTCGCCCGGACCGGGGCAGCGTCTTGTCCGCCGGTGTCTCATCGTCGCCTCCCGGTCACGTGGTGTGGTCGCGGGAGACGTTAGGGGAGGGGTCCGACAATTTCGGAGCGAAGTCGGCCGTGAGCAGCGCGTGGCCGAAAATTGTCGGGGGTGCGCGCTAGCTTCGTGGCATGTCGATCATCGAAGAGCGCCGGACCGAGATCCGGGCACCGGAAATCACCTACCAGATCGTCGGTCGCCACCAGGACGGACGACGACCGCGCCGAACCGACTCCCGCGGGTGATGATCACTCTGGAAGCCGGCGGTCCCGGCGGCGAACCGGTCGCCGAGGGCAGCCTCGACCTGGACGTCGCGGTGGCGGGCACGGTCGCCGACCTCGTCGCGGACGGGCTGCTGTCCGTGACCGGCGGGGGCCGGGCGCCGCGGCGAAGATCCGCGGGCCGTCCCGCCCAGCAGGGCCGCCCGTGGAACGAGGAGATGGACGCGGAGCTGGAGACCCGGTGGATCGCGGGCGAGAGCGTCGCGGAGATCGCGGCGTACTTCGAGCGCACCCCCGGCGGCATCCGCGCCCGGCTGCCCCGCGTGGGCTGCGACCCGGAGAACCCGGGCTGCTACCTCCCGGTGCCGCCGAGCAGGCGCACGGACCTGGACACGGACGAAGCGACCTGAGCGACGGCGGGCCGGTCCACAGTGGACCGGCCCGCCGCCGGCC
This sequence comes from uncultured Actinomycetota bacterium, assembly GCA_963762765.1. Classification (GTDB taxonomy): domain Bacteria; phylum Actinomycetota; class Actinomycetes; order Mycobacteriales; family Pseudonocardiaceae; genus Amycolatopsis. The sequence continues at coordinate 329,397 of CAVXMR010000056.1, read as the reverse complement.
GTCCCCTCTTCCCGTGAACGGAGTTGCCCCGATGAGTTTCGATCTCGCCGTGCGGCCCGAACCCGCGGTCGTCACCGCGGAAGAATGGCGGCAGGCCTTCGACCGGCAGCAGAGGGAGTTCTGACCGTGCCGCGCCACCGATCAACCTCGCGCGCCGGAAGCTCCCGAGGCGGCCCGGTCCGCGAGCACCCGCAGGTGCGCCACCAGCTCCGGCGGTTCCTCGACGCGGAAAGCACAACCCAGCCCCAGCAACCGGAACGCGAGCCAGTCCAAGGTGTCCGCGTGACTCCGCCACCGGCACCGCCCGTCGTCCAGCTCGGTCAGCTCGCCGGCCGCGACGCCGAGGCGGGGTGCGATCTGCGCCGCCGGTTCCGCCAGCACGGCCACCACCCGGTACGTCGGCACGAGGTCGTAGAGCCGGTCGACGACGTAGGCCGCCAGGTCCGTCGCCGGGGGCTTGCGCGGGGTGGCGCGGCCGCCGGTCGCCTGGGCGTCGCGGACGCGGTCGGCGCGGAAGATGCGCCAGTCCGCGCGGTCGAGGTCGTAGGCGACCAGGTACCAGCGGCGGCCGGCGGCGACCAGCCGGAGCGGCTCGGCCCGGCGCCGCGTCTCGGTGCCGTCGTTCGCGCGGTAGCGGAACCGGACCGTCTCGTGGTTGGTGATCGCGCCGGCGAACGTCGTCAGCTGGGCCGGGTCGACGACCGGCCCGGCGGCCGGCACGGTGACCGTCGCCGCGCCGATCGTGCCCACCCGGCGCCGCAGCCGCGCCGGCAGCACCTGCTCCAGCTTGGCCAGCGCCCGCACCGACGCCTCCTCGAGCCCGGAAACGGGCTGGCCCGCGGCGGTCCGCAGGCCCACCGCGATCGCGACGGCTTCGTCGTCGTCGAGCACGAGCGGCGGCATCGCGGTGCCCGCGACCAGCCGGTACCCGCCCGCGACACCGCGGGTGGCCTCCACCGGATAGCCCAGCTCGCGCAGCCGGTCGACGTCCCGGCGGATCGTGCGCGGGCTGACGCCGAGCCGGTCGGCCAGTTCGCTGCCCGGCCATTCCCGCGGCGTCTGGAGCAGCGAAAGCAGGCCGAGCAGCCGCGCCGGGGTGTCCGTCATGGGCCCAGCATCCCAAGGTGGCGGGTACCACTTCCCGGGAATCCTGTTTGTTTAGCCTTGCAAGGGCGTGCATAATCATGCGTATGACGGTGAACATCGCGGTGGCCGGAGCCAGCGGGTACGCGGGCGGCGAACTGCTGCGCCTGCTCCTGACGCATCCCGACGTCGAGATCGGCACGCTCACGGCCGCCAGCAGCGCGGGCACCGAACTGGGCGTCCACCAGCCACACCTCGTCCCGCTCGCCGACCGGGTCCTCGCCGAGACGACCCCGAAACCCTCGCCGGCCACGACGTCGTGTTCCTGGCGCTGCCCCACGGGCACTCCGCCGAGATCGCGGCGCAGCTCGGCCCGGACGTCCTGGTCGTCGACCTCGGCGCCGACCACCGCCTCGCCGACGCGGGCGACTGGCAGCGCTGGTACGGCGGCGACCACGCCGGCCAGTGGCCGTACGGCCTGCCCGAACTGCCCGGCGCCCGCGAGAAGCTCGTCGGCGCCAAGCGCGTCGCCGTGCCCGGCTGCTTCCCGACCGGCGGCTCGCTGGCCCTCGCGCCCGCGTTCGCCGCCGGGCTGTCGAGCCGGACGTCACCGTCGTCGCGGTCACCGGCACCTCCGGCGCGGGCAAGAGCCTCAAGCCGAACCTGCTCGGCTCCGAGGTGATGGGCTCCGCGAGCGCGTACGGCGTCGGCGGCGCCCACCGCCACACCCCGGAGTTCGCGCAGAACCTTCGGCCGTCGCGGGGGAGAAGGTCACCGTGTCCTTCACCCCGGTGCTCGCGCCGATGCCCCGCGGCATCCTCACCACGGCGAGCGCCCCGCTGAAGGACGACGTCGACGAGGCCGCCGCCCGCGCCGCCTACGAAAAGGCCTACGACGCCGAGCCGTTCGTCCAGCTGCTGCCCGCGGGCGCCTGGCCGACGACGTCGGCGACGCTCGGCTCGAACAACGTCCAGCTGCAGGTCACGGTCGACACCGACGCGCGCCGCCTGGTCGTCGTCGCCGCGATCGACAACCTCACCAAGGGCACCGCCGGCGGTGCCGTCCAGTCGATGAACCTGGCCCTCGGCCTCCCCGAGACCACCGGCCTTTCCACCGTAGGAGTGGCACCGTGACCGTCACCGGCCCCCAGGGCTTCCGCGCCGCCGGCGTCGCCGCCGGGATCAAGGCCTCCGGCGCGCTCGACCTCACGCTGGTCGTCAACGACGGCCCGCTGGACGTCGCGGCGGGCGTGTTCACCCGCAACGTGATCAAGGCCGCGCCCGTCCTGTGGTCGCAGGAGGTGCTCAAGCAGCAGCGGCTCAAGGCCGTCGTCCTCAACTCGGGCGGCGCCAACGCGGCCACCGGGCCCGGCGGCTTCCAGGACACCCACGCGACGGCCGAGAAGGTCGCCGAAGTCCTGCAGGCGGGCGCGATCGAGGTCGCCGTCTGCTCCACCGGCCTGATCGGCGAGCGGCTGCCGATGGCCGCGCTGCTGTCCGGAGTGGACAGCTGCCTTCAAGGCCCTCGACGCGGCGCCGAGGCGAGCCTGAACGCCGCCACCGGCGTGATGACCACCGACAGCAAGCCGAAGCAGGCCTTCGCGAAGCACGCCGAGCGGCTGGAGCGTCGGCGGCTTCGCCAAGGGCGCGGGCATGCTCGCGCCGAACCTCGCCACCATGCTGTCGGTCCTGACCACCGACGCCGTGGTGGACAAGGAAACCCTCGACCGGGCGCTGCGCGCGGCCACCCACGTCACCTTCGACCGGCTCGACGTCGACGGCGGCACGTCCACCAACGACACCGTCCTGGTCCTGGCCTCCGGCGCGAGCGAGGTCGAGCCCACCGAGGCGGAGCTCACCGAACTCCTCACCGCGGTGAGCCACGACCTGGTGCTGCAGCTGCGCGCGGACTCCGAGGGCGCGACGAAGGACGTCGACGTCACCGTGCAGGGCGCGGCCTCCGAAGCCGACGCGATCGCGGTCGCCCGCACGATCGCCGAGGACAACCTGGTCAAGACGGCGCTGTTCGGCTCCGACCCGAACTGGGGCCGGATCGCCATGGCGCTGGGCCGGGTCCCGGCCCGCATCGACCCGGAGACGGTGTCGATCGCGATCAACGGCGTCACCCTGTTCGCGCAGGGCATGCCCGCCTCCGACCGGTCGGAAGCCGACCTCACCGGCCGGGCCATCGAGATCGTCGTCGACCTCGGCGTCGGCGCGAGCGCGGCGACCATCTACACCACGGACCTTTCGCACGGTTACGTCGAAGAGAACAGCGCGTACTCCTCATGAACCAGGAGGCTCTGATTTCCGCGGACGAACGACTCGCGACGGCGGCCGAAAAGGCCGGGGTGCTCATCGAGGCGCTGCCGTGGCTGCAGCGGTTCCACGGCGCCACCGTGGTGGTGAAGTACGGCGGCAACGCCATGATCGACGACGAGCTGAAGGCGGCCTTCGCCGAGGACATGGTGTTCCTCCGGCTGGCCGGCCTGCGCCCGGTCGTCGTGCACGGCGGCGGCCCGCAGATCACCGCCATGCTCACCCGGCTCGGCGTCGAAGGCGAGTTCAAGGGCGGCCTGCGGGTCACCACGCCGGAGACGATGGACATCGTCCGGATGGTGCTCACCGGGCAGGTCAGCCGCGAGCTGGTCGGGCTGATCAACGCCCACGGGCCGTACGCGGTCGGCATCTCCGGCGAGGACGCCCGGCTGTTCACCGCCGAGCGCAAGCAGGCCACTGTGGACGGTCGACAGGTCGACATCGGCCTGGTCGGCGAGGTCGCCGAGGTCAACCCGGACGCGGTGCTCGACATCGTCAACGCCGGGCGCATCCCGGTGGTCTCCACGGTCGCCCCGGACGTCGACGGCGTGGTCCACAACGTCAACGCCGACACCGCCGCGGGCGCGCTCGCGGCCGCGCTGGGCGCGGAAAAGCTCGTGGTGCTCACCGACGTCGAGGGCCTGTACGCGAACTGGCCGGACCGGTCGTCGCTGATCGACCGCATCCGCGTCGACCACCTCGAGCCGATGCTGCCCGCCCTGGCCAGCGGCATGATCCCGAAGATGGAGGCGTGCGTGCGCGCCATCCGCGGCGGTGTGCGCCGGGCGCACGTGATCGACGGCCGCCTCGCCCACTCGGTGCTGCTGGAGGTCTTCACCTCCCGCGGTGTCGGAACCATGGTCTTCCCCGAAACGGAGCTCCCGTGACCGACCTCAAGTCCAATGTGGATGGCCAGCAGCACTGGCAGTCCGCCCTGATGGACAACTACGGCACCCCGGCGCTGACGCTCGTCCGCGGCGAAGGCGCGAAGGTGTGGGACGCCGACGGCAAGGCAGTACGTCGACCTGGTCGGCGGCATCGCCGTCAACGCGCTGGGCCACGCGCACCCGGCGATCGTCGAAGCGGTCACCGAGCAGATCAAGCAGCTGGGCCACACCTCGAACCTGTACGTCAACCCGGTCGCCGTCGAGCTCGCCGAGGCGCTGCTCGACGTCGCCGGCCTCACCGGCAACGGCAAGGTGCTGTTCGTCAACTCCGGCGCCGAGGCCAACGAAGCCGCGCTGAAGATCACCCGGCTGACCGGGCGCACCAAGGTGGTCGCCGCCGAAGGCGCGTTCCACGGCCGGACGATGGGCGCGCTGACGCTCACCGGCCAGCCCGGCAAGCGCGACCCGTTCAAGCCGCTGGTGCCCGGGGTGGAGCACGTGCCGTTCGGGGACGTCGGGGCGCTCAAGGCCGCCGTCGACACCGACACCGCGGCCGTCTTCCTGGAGCCGGTGCTCGGCGAGGCCGGCGTGATCCCGGCGCCGGACGGCTACCTGCAGGCCGCGCGCGAGATCACCAAGGCCACCGGCACGCTGCTGGTGCTCGACGAGGTGCAGACCGGTCTCGGCCGGCTCGGCACCTGGTTCGGCTACCAGCAGGCCGGCATCGTGCCGGACGTCATCACGCTGGCCAAGGGCCTCGGCGGCGGGCTGCCGCTGGGCGCGGTGATCGGCGTCGGCGCGGCGGGCGACCTGCTCAAGCCCGGCCAGCACGGCACCACCTTCGGCGGCAACCCGGTCTGCTGCGCGGCCGGCCTGGCCGTGCTGAAGACCATCGCCGCGAACAACCTCCTCGACCACGTTTCCGCGCTGGGCAAGGACATCGCGGCGGGCGTCGAGGCGCTGGGCCACCCGCTCGTCGCCGGGGTCCGCGGGGCCGGGCTGCTGCTCGGCATCGCGTTGCGCGAGCCCGTCTCGGCCGCGGTCGCCAAGGCCGCCCAGGACGCCGGCTACCTCGTCAACCCGGTCGCGGCGGACACCATCCGGCTCGCGCCCCCGCTCGTGCTCGACGGCGAGCAGGCCGAAGGCTTCCTCGCGGCACTTCCGAACGCGCTCGACTCCACCACGAAGGACTCCGACTGATGCTCCGCCACTTCCTCCGCGACGACGACGTCAGTCCCGCCGAGCAGAAGGCCATCCTCGACCTCGCGGACGCGCTCAAGGCCGACCCGCTCGGCAACAAGGCGCTGGCCGGCCGGTCCATCACGGCGATCTTCGAAAAGAACTCGACCCGCACCCGGTTCTCGTTCGAGGTCGGCATCAGCCAGCTGGGCGGGCACCCGGTGATCGTCGACGGCCGGTCGATGCAGCTCGGCCGCGAAGAGACCATCGAGGACACCTCGCGGGTGCTTTCGCGCTACGTCGACGGAATCGTGTGGCGGACCTTCGCGCAGCGGCGCATCGAGGCGATGGCCTCGGCCGCGTCGATCCCCGTGGTCAACGCGCTCACCGACGAGTTCCACCCGTGCCAGGTGCTCACCGACCTGATGACGATCCGCGAGCGCAAGGGCAAGCTCGAGGGGCTCACCCTCGTCTACCTCGGCGACGGCGCGAACAACATGGCGCACTCGCTGCTGCTCGGCGGCACCACGGCCGGGATGCACGTGCGGGTCGTCTCGCCGGTCGGCTTCCAGCCGGACCAGGGCGTGATGCTGGACGCGAAGCAGCGGGGGAGCGAGACAGGCGGCAGCGCCACCGTGTTCACCGACCCGTACGCGGCCGTCGACGGCGCGGACGTGCTCGTCACCGACACGTGGACGTCGATGGGGCAGGAGAACGACGGCCTCGACCGGGTGGGCCCGTTCCGCGCCCTGCAGGTCAACACGGAGCTGCTGAAGAAGGCCGCGGACGACGCGATCGTCCTGCACTGCCTGCCGGCGCACCGCGGCTGGGAGATCACCGACGAGGTGCTCGACGGCCCGGCCAGCGCGGTGTGGGACGAGGCCGAGAACCGCCTGCACGCCCAGAAGGCGCTGCTCGTCTGGCTGTTCGAAGAGAGCCGGCGATGACCAGCAGCCGGGTCGGCCGCCAGGCGAGGATCACCGAGCTGGTGGCCACCATGACCATCCGCAGCCAGACCGAGCTGGCGAAGCTGCTGGCCGCCGAAGGCATCGACGTCACGCAGGCGACGCTGTCGCGCGACCTCGACGAGCTCGGCGCGGTCAAGCTGCGCGGCCCGGACTCGGGGGCGCCGGTCTACGTCATCCCCGAGGACGGCAGCCCGGTCCGCGGGGTCCAGGGCGGCACCTCGCGGCTCTCGCGGCTGCTGGCGGAGCTGATGGTCTCGGCCGACTCGTCGGGCAACCTCATGGTGCTGCGGACCCCGCCCGGCGCGGCGCAGTTCCTGGCCAGCGCCATCGACCGGGCGGCGCTGGAGGAGGTCGTCGGCTCGATCGCGGGTGACGACACGGTCGCCGTGATCGCCCGGGAACCGTTGTCGGGCAAGGAGCTCGCCGAACGCTTCGCGGCACTCGCGCACCGTTCGGCGCAGGATCAAGGAGACGAAGGAGCGACATGAGCGTGCTCGCCGGCATCGGTGCGGAGCTCGCCGAGGGGGCCGCCGACATCGTGACGCGCCCGCGCGGCGGCCACCCGGTGCGCGGCGGCACCGTTCTCGACGCGGTGACCGAGTTCGCCGAGACCTGCTGCCTGCCGGCGATCCAGGCGAACGCCCTGGTCGCCGTGCCCGGGTCGACCGGCGCCGGACGGACCGTCTGGGGACACGTCGCCGAACCCGCCGACAACCGGCGGTTCCCGGCCGCGGGGGAGTTCCTCGCCCCGGAAGAGGTCGTCGTCACCTTCGACCACGGCGTCCCGGTGGCGATCGACGGCGAGACCGTCTCGGTCGTCGAGGCGCTCCAGAGACTGAACGCGCGCGGCGAAGGCCAGGGCATCGGGCGAGGCGAAGAGTTCGTGGCGCCGGGCGCGCTCGCGCTGATCACGGCCCACCGCGCGCTCGAGAACACGACGCACGAGCCCGAGCTGGCGCGCTTCAAGCGGCAGGTCGACCGTGAATGGGCCACGCTGGTCCGCGACGGCGGATGGCTCTCGCCGCTGAAGCACGCACTGGACAGCTTCGTCGCCGAAGCACAGGAAACCGTTTCGGGCGAAGTCCGCCTGGTTCTGCACGAAGGCCGGGTCACGGCCGTACCGGACACACCGAAGAACACCGAGGAGAAGCGAGAACAGTGAGCGGGAACGAGCAGCCGGTGCAACTGTGGGGCGGCCGGTTCGCCAGCGGTCCGGCGGAGGCCATGGCCGCGCTGAGCGCGTCGACGCACTTCGACTGGCGCCTGGCGCCCTACGACATCGCCGGGTCCCGCGCGCACGCCCGCGTGCTGAGCAAGGCGGGCCTGCTCACCGAAGACGAGCTGACCGGCATGCTGGCCGCGCTGGACACGCTCGCCCAGGACGTCGCGTCGGGCCAGTTCACCCCGACGATCGCCGACGAGGACGTGCACACGGCCCTCGAACGCGGCCTGCTCGAGCGGGCGGGCACCGAGCTCGGCGGCAAGCTGCGTGCCGGCCGGTCGCGCAACGACCAGGTGGCCACGCTGTTCCGGATGTGGCTGCGGGACGCGGCCCGCCGGGTCGTCGCCGGCACGCTCGACATCGTCGACGCGCTGGTGTCGCAGGCGAAGCGCCACCCGGACGCGATCCTGCCCGGCCGCACGCACCTGCAGCACGCCCAGCCGGTGCTGCTGGCGCACCACCTGATGGCCCACGGCCAGGCGCTGCTGCGCGACGTCTCGCGGCTGCAGGACTGGGACGCGCGCACGGCCGAGTCGCCGTACGGGTCGGGCGCGCTCGCCGGCTCGTCGCTGGGGCTCGACCCCGAGGCCGTCGCCGAGGAGCTGGGCTTCGCGACCAGCGTCGAGAACTCCATCGACGGCACCGCTTCGCGTGACTTCGTCGCCGAGTTCGCCTTCGCCGTCTCGATGCTGGCGATCAACCTGTCCCGGATCGCCGAAGAGGTGATCATCTGGAACACCGCCGAGTTCGGCTACGTGACCCTGGACGACGCCTGGGCCACCGGCAGCTCGATCATGCCGCAGAAGAAGAACCCGGACGTCGCGGAGCTGACCCGCGGCAAGGCGGGCCGGCTGATCGGCAACCTCACCGGGCTGCTGGCCACCCTCAAGGCGCAGCCGCTGGCCTACAACCGCGACCTGCAGGAGGACAAGGAGCCGGTGTTCGACTCGGTCGAGCAGCTCGAGCTCCTGTTCCCGGCGATCGCCGGCATGCTCGCCACGCTGACCTTCCACACCGACCGGCTCGCCGAGCTGGCCCCGGCCGGGTTCACGCTGGCCACCGACATCGCGGAGTGGCTGGTGCGCCAGGGCGTCCCGTTCCGCGTCGCGCACGAAGCGGCGGGCGAGAGCGTCCGGGTCGCCGAGTCCCGCGGTGTCGGCCTGGACGAGCTGACCGACGAGGAGTTCGAGAAGATCAACCCGGCGCTGACGCCCGCGGTGCGGGAGGTCCTGACCGTCGAAGGCTCGGTGAAGTCCCGCGACGCGCGGGGCGGCACGGCGCCGGTCCGGGTGGCCGAGCAGCGCACGCGGCTCGAAGAGCGGGTCACCGCGGCCCGCCACTGGCTGAACTGAGAGCCGACGCCGGGCCGGGCGCACCCGGCCCGGCTCGTTAGGCTGGTCACCGCAGGACCGCGTGAAGGAGGAGCCCGCTTGAGCGGCGACGCAGGCCGGTTGTTCACCCGCGACGAGCTGGCGCTGGACCCGGTCGACCTGGCCCAGCTGCTGCTCGGCTCGGTCCTGGAGGCCACCGGCCCCGACGGCACCGTCGGCGTGCGGCTGGTCGAGGTCGAGGCCTACCGCGGCGAAGACGATCCGGCGTCGCACTGCTACCGCGGCCGGACCCCGCGCAACGCCGTCATGTGGGGCCCGGCGGGCCACCTCTACGTGTACTTCGTCTACGGGATGCACTTCTGCGCGAACGTCGTCGGCACGCACGAGGACATGCCGGGCGCGGTGCTGC
>CAVXMR010000056.1:0-315000 GCA_963762765.1 uncultured Actinomycetota bacterium | reverse complement strand
CCCTTGAAAGAGTGCGTAATAGCTCACTGGTCAAGTGGTCCTGCGCCGACAATGTAGCGGGGCTTAAGCACACCGCCGAAGCTGTGTCATTGACACAATAGATCCGCTTGGACTCTTGAGGTTCTTGTGTAGTCGTGTTGATGGGTAGGGGAGCGTCCTGCATCCAGGGAAGCCGTGGCGGAAGCTAGCGGTGGAGGGTGTGGGAGTGAGAATGCAGGCATGAGTAGCGAATGCAGAGTGAGAAACTCTGCCGCCGGATGACCAAGGGTTCCTGGGCCAGGCTAATCCGCCCAGGGTAAGTCGGGACCTAAGGCGAGGCCGACAGGCGTAGTCGATGGACAACGGGTTGATATTCCCGTACCCGAGCATGTGCGCCCATGATGAGGCAGGTGATACTAACCACCCGAAGCCGCTTGATGATGTCTTCGGACGGAGTTGGGTGTGTGGAGCGTGGGATCTGATCCTGTAGTAGTCAAGCGATGGGGTGACGCAGGAAGGTAGCTCCGCCAGTGAGTGGTAGTACTGGTGTAAGCGTGTAGGCCGGAACATAGGCAAATCCGTGTTCCATGTAGGCTGAGACGTGATGCGTAGCCGTTTGAGGCGAAGTAGAGTGATCCTATGCTGCCGAGAAAAGCCTCTAGTGAGTGCATGCACGGCCCGTACCCCAAACCAACACAGGTGGTCAGGTAGAGAATACCAAGGCGATCGGGTGAACTGTGGTTAAGGAACTCGGCAAAATGCCCCCGTAACTTCGGGAGAAGGGGGGCCAAACACTCTGAAGCCATTTACTGGCTAGGGGTGGGTGGCCGCAGAGACCAGCGGAAAGCGACTGTTTACTAAAAACACAGGTCCATGCGAAGTCGCAAGACGATGTATATGGACTGACGCCTGCCCGGTGCTGGAACGTTAAGAGGACCGGTTAATCCCTTCGGGGGTGAAGCTGAGAATTTAAGCGCCAGTAAACGGCGGTGGTAACTATAACCATCCTAAGGTAGCGAAATTCCTTGTCGGGTAAGTTCCGACCTGCACGAATGGCGTAACGACTTTCCGGCTGTCTCAACCACAGGCCCGGCGAAATTGCACTACGAGTAAAGATGCTCGTTACGCGCGGCAGGACGGAAAGACCCCGGGACCTTTACTATAGTTTGGTATTGGTTTTCGGTTCGGCTTGTGTAGGATAGGTGGGAGACTGTGAAGCGGCAACGCTAGTTGTTGTGGAGTCGTTGTTGAAATACCACTCTGGTCGAATTGGGAATCTGAACCTCGGGCCATGATCTGGTTCAGGGACAGTGCCTGATGGGTAGTTTAACTGGGGCGGTTGCCTCCTAAAGAGTAACGGAGGCGCCCAAAGGTTCCCTCAGCCTGGTTGGCAATCAGGTGTTGAGTGCAAGTGCACAAGGGAGCTTGACTGTGAGACTGACAGGTCGAGCAGGGACGAAAGTCGGGACTAGTGATCCGGCACCACCTGGTGGAAGGGGTGTCGCTCAACGGATAAAAGGTACCCCGGGGATAACAGGCTGATCTTGCCCAAGAGTCCATATCGACGGCATGGTTTGGCACCTCGATGTCGGCTCGTCGCATCCTGGGGCCGGAGTAGGTCCCAAGGGTTGGGCTGTTCGCCCATTAAAGCGGCACGCGAGCTGGGTTTAGAACGTCGTGAGACAGTTCGGTCCCTATCCGCCGCGCGCGTAGGATACTTGAGGAAGGCTGTCCCTAGTACGAGAGGACCGGGACGGACGAACCTCTGGTGTGCCAGTTGTCCCGCCAGGGGCATGGCTGGTTGGCCACGTTCGGAAGGGATAACCGCTGAAGGCATCTAAGCGGGAAGCCTGTTCCAAGATGAGGTATCCCACCCTTCGTGGGTTAAGGCCCCCAAGAGACCATTGGGTTGATAGGCCAGAAATGGAAGCACAGTAATGTGTTGTCGAGTTGACTGGTACTAATAGGCCGAGGACTTGCCTACAAAGATGTTACGCATCCACTCTACAGCTCTGAAACACCACACACATGTGTGTGGATGGTTTCACAGTGTTTCGGTGGTTATAGCGTCAGGGAAACGCCCGGTCCCATTCCGAACCCGGAAGCTAAGCCTGACAGCGCCGATGGTACTGCAACCGAAGGGTTGTGGGAGAGTAGGACACCGCCGAACTCAACTTCCGTACGGCCCGTTAGGATAGCCAGTTGGCTGCCCTAGCGGGCCGTACGTGTATGTCCGACACAAGATTTTTCCGATGGCAGGAGGCCAGGTGTCCGAGTTCGGTCGACGAGACTCAGCGGATGATGGGTCCGGCCGGTCGGCACGCCGGGACGAAGGCTCCCGGGGCCGATCGGACGGGCCGAAACGGGATTCCCGCGGCACGCGGCAGGACCGTGGTGGCCGCGACGGTGGGTACCAGGGCAGGCCGCGCCGCGATGACAAGGGCGTGCGTGGCGGCGGCGACCAGCGCGGAGGATACGCAGGTCAGAGCCGTGACAGCGGCCGCAAGCCGTATGGCGACCGCGACAACGCCAGCCGCGACAGCAACCGCTCACGTTCGGACGACCGCGGCGGCTACCAGCGCCGCGACTCCGACGACCGCGGTGACCGCAGGCCCGGTGCCGGCCGTCCCCAGGGCAAGTCCGCCTACGGCGACCGCAAGCCTCGCTGGGAGGACCGCGGCACCGGTCGCCGCGACGACGACCGTGGTGGCGCCCGCACCGGTGGCTACCAGAAACGTGACGACGACCGTCGCGGCAGCGGCTCGAGCGATCGCGGCAGCTACCAGCGTCGCGATGATCGTCCGGCTTCGGGCGACCGTGGTTACCAGAAGCGCGATGACTCTCGCGGCGGCAGTTACCAGAAACGCGACGAGAATCGCACTGGCGGCTACCAGAAACGCGATGACAACCGGAGCGGCGGTTACCAGCGCCGCGACGACAACAAGGGCAGCTACCAGCGTCGCGACGACGACCGCGGTGGCTACCAGAAGCGTGACGACTCGCGCAGCGGCAGCTACCAGAAGCGTGACGACGACCGCGGCGGTAGCTACCAGAAGCGGGATGACAACCGCGGCGGTAGCTACCAGCGCCGGGACGACGACCGTCGCAGCAGCGGTTCCAGCGATCGCGGCAGTTACCAGCGTCGTGATGACCGTCCGGCTTCGGCCGATCGCGGCAGTTACCAGCGTCGTGACGACCGTCCGGCTTCGGGCGATCGCGGTTACCAGAAGCGCGACGACTCGCGCGGCGGCAGTTACCAGAAGCGCGATGACAACCGCGGCGGAAGCAGCAGCTACCCGCGTCGCGACGACAACAAGGGCAGCTACCAGCGTCGCGACGACGACCGTCGCAGCACTGGCCCGAGCGACCGCGGCGGCTACCAGAAGCGCGACGACAACCGCAGCAGCAGCTACCCGCGTCGCGACGACGACAAGGGCAGCTACCAGAAGCGGGACGACAACCGCGGCGGTAGCTTCCGTGACCGTGACGACCGCAAGGACCGTCCCGAGCGCAGCGACCGCCCGGCTGCCCGCGCCGAGCGTCGCGACGACCGGCCGCGGCGCGAGTCCTACCCGAAGGTTTCGGCCCCGCTGTCCGATGAAGCCATGGCGCGCGAGCTGCTCGAAGCGCCGGAGCTGCCCGAGGAGATCGAGTTCTCCGACCTCGACGAGGAGGTCCGTCGCGAGCTGCGCACGCTGCCGAAGGGCCTCGCCGAGACCGTCGGCAAGCACCTCGTCGCGGCCGGCGGCCTGATCGACTCCGACCCCGAAGCGGCGCTCGAGCACGCGAAGTACGCGAAGGCCAAGGCCTCCCGCGTGCCGATCGTCCGTGAGGCGCTCGGGCTGGTCTCCTACCACGCCGGCAACTGGGCCGACGCGCTTTCGGAGCTGCGTGCCGTCCGCCGGATGACTCGCAGCGACGAGCACATCGCGATCATCGCTGACGCCGAGCGCGCGCTGGGCCGTCCCGAGCGTGCTCTCGACCTCGCGAAGGAGGTCGACGTCGCGAAGCTCGCGAAGTCCACTCAGGTCGAGCTGGCGATCGTCTCGGCGGGTGCCCGTCGTGACCTCGGCCAGGTCGACGCCGCGGTCGTTTCGCTCCAGGGCGACGACCTGAAGGCGGAGAAGCGGGACCCGTGGAGCGCGCGGCTCTTCTACGCGTACGCGGACAACCTGGCCGCGGCCGGCCGTAAGGAAGAGGCCGTCCAGTGGTTCCTCAACGCCGCCCAGGCCGACGATGACGACGAGACCGACGCGGCCACCCGGGCCTCGGAGCTCGCGGATGAGTGATGCGCTGCTGGCGGCGTACGACGCCGTGCTGTTCGATCTGGACGGCACGGTGTACCACGGCTCGCAGGTCATCAAGGGTGTGCCGGAGACGCTCGAGGCGGTGCGCCGGCACGGCACGCCGGTCCGGTTCGTCACCAACAACGCCTCCAAGGCGCCCGAAGAAGTCGTGGCGCACCTCGTGGAGCTCGGCATGGACGCCGGGCCCGACGAGGTGCACACCAGCGCACAGGCAGCCGTCGCGCTGCTGAGCGAGCTGCTCGACCAGGGCGCCGAGGTGCTCGTCGTCGGGACCGAGTCGCTCGCGGACGGAGTTGCCGCCGCCGGGCTCAAGCCGGTGCGCAAGAACGCTGTCAGCGTCCGCGCGGTCGTCCAGGGGCATTCACCGGACAACACCTGGGCTGACCTGGCCGAGGCGTGCCTGGCGATCCGGGACGGCGCACTGTGGGTGGCGTGCAACGTCGACGCGACCCTGCCGAGCGAGCGCGGTCTGCTGCCGGGCAACGGTTCCATGGTTGCCGCGCTGCGCACCGCCACCGACGAGGTGCCTCGCATCGCGGGGAAGCCGGAGCCGCTGCTGTTCGAGACGGCGGCGAAGTCGGCGGGCGCGAGCAGGTCGCTGGTCGTCGGCGACCGGCTCGACACCGACATCGCGGGTGCGGTCGCGGCGGGCATCGACTCGCTCGTCGTACTCAGCGGCGTCGCTACGCCGAAACAGCTGGTCAACGCCATTCCGGCCGAGCGCGGCACGTACCTCGCGGCGGATCTCACCGCGTTGTCGCAGCCGGCCGAGGACCTGCGGATCGCGCCGCGACCAGGCTGGTCGGTGACCGTTTCCGACGGCCTGCTCGTGACGGGCGACGGCGACGCGCTGGATCTGCTGCGCGCGCTGTGTCACGCCGCTTGGGAGTCCGGGGAAACGCGAGTGCGCGCCGAAGGCGAGCCTGCCCAGGGCGCGCTGGCGGAGCTCGGACTCGCCTGACTGATACCGTTTACGACGTGCAAGACCATTTCAACCCCGTCCCAGGCCCGTTCGCCCCGCAGCAGACGGACCCGCGCGCGGGGATCGACGAGGCCGTCGCCGGCCTGGACAACCTCGATGCGTTGCCGCTCGCGGAGCACGTCGAGCGCTTCGACGCCGTGCACACCGAGCTCACCGTGGCCCTGTCCAGCATCGACAAGGTCTGAGCTGGTGCCCAAGCGGGCCCGGCTGGACGCGGAACTGGTGCGGCGCGGCCTCGCGCGCTCACGTGAGCAGGCCTCGGCGCTCATCACCGGTGGCAAGGTCAGCGTGCGCGGCATGGTGGCCACCAAACCCGCCACCGGCGTGGAAACCGACGCGCCCATTGTCGTGAAGGACACCGACGATCCCGGCTGGGCTTCGCGCGGGGCGCATAAACTGCTCGGCGCGCTCGAGGCGTTCACCCCGCTCGGGCTGGCTGTCGAGGGCAAGCGCTGCCTGGACGCCGGCGCGTCAACCGGCGGTTTCACCGACGTGCTGCTGCGCGGTGGCGCGGCGACGGTGATCGCCGCCGACGTCGGGCGCGGGCTGCTGGACTGGCGGCTGCGCACCGATGAGCGGGTGGTCGTGCTGGACCGCACCAACGTCCGGAACCTGACGCCGGCGGATCTCGACGGTCCGGTCGACCTGATGGTCGGCGATCTTTCGTTCATCTCGCTCAAGCTCGTGCTGCCCGCGCTGGTCGAGTGCGTGCGGCCGGGCGGCGACCTGGTGCCGATGGTGAAACCGCAGTTCGAGGTCGGCAAGGACCGGCTCGGCAGCGGCGGCGTTGTGCGCGATCCGGAGCTGCGCGCGGAGTCCGTACTCGGCGTCATCGATGAAGCGGCGAAGCTCGGGCTCGCGCTTCGCGGCGTCGTCGCCAGTCCGCTGCCGGGACCGTCGGGGAATGTCGAGTTTTTCGTCTGGCTCCGCCGCGAGGACGTGGCAGAGTCCACTGTGGACACGGTAGACAGGTCTGAGGCCGAGCGGCTCGTCCGTACCGCCATCCAGGAAGGGCCCGCATGACCACCGAACGTGAAGTGCTCCTGATGGTGCACCCCGATCGCGACGCGACCGGCGACGCGGCGCGCGAGGTTTCCGCGCGTTTCGCCAAGGCCGGGATCCGGCTGCGGGTCATCGACGACGACGTCTGCCAGCTGATCGACCCCGACGACCACGGCCTCGGCGCGCCCTGCACCGTGGTCGGGGCGGACGACAACCCCGCCGAGGGCGCCGAGCTGGTGTTCGTGCTGGGCGGGGACGGCACGCTGCTGCGCGCGGCCGAGCTGGCGCGCCCGGCCGGCGTGCCGGTGCTAGGCGTGAACCTCGGGCGCGTCGGCTTCCTGGCCGAGGCCGACTCGGACGCGCTCGCCGACACCGTGCAGCGCGTGGTCGACGGCGACTACCAGGTCGAAGAGCGGATGACGATCGACGTCACGGTCACCAACGACGGCGAAGAGCTGGTCAGCACCTGGGCGCTCAACGAGGCCAGCGTCGAGAAGAGCTCGCGTGAGAAGGTGCTCGACGCGCTGATCGAGGTCGACGGCCGTCCGGTCTCGGCCTTCGGCTGCGACGGTGTGCTGTGCGCCACACCGACCGGCTCGACGGCGTACGCGTTCTCCGCTGGCGGGCCGATCATCTGGCCGGACGTCCAGGCGCTGCTGGTGGTCCCGAGCAACGCGCACGCGATGTTCGCGCGGCCGCTGGTGGTCTCGCGCGACTCGGTGATCACCGTCGGGATCGACCCGGACGGCTCGGACGCGGTGCTCACCTGCGACGGTTCGCGTGCGCTGGACCTGCCGCCGGGCGCGCGGGTGCGGGTGACCTGCGGCAGCACGCCGGTGCGGCTGGTGCGGCTGTGGGACGGCCCGTTCACCGACCGGCTGGTGCAGAAGTTCGGGCTGCCGGTGACCAGCTGGCGCGAGCGCCACGCACGCCCCACCGACTGCTGAAGTCCGTGAATGCCACATTCACGGCGTCTTGGGCCCTCAATGTGGCATTCACGGACTCCCAGCGGGCCCGTTCGGCGCGGGATTCGAACATATCGGCGACTCGCCGGGGCCGGGCGCGCGCGAATCGTCGGTGGGGGCCGCTACGGTAGGCGGCGTGCTGGCCGAGATGCGCATCCAGGGACTCGGAGTCATCGAGGACGCCCTGTTGGAACTGCACGCGGGCTTCACCGTCGTCACCGGTGAGACGGGTGCGGGCAAGACCATGGTCGTGACCGGGTTGCACCTGCTCTCCGGCGGTCGCGCCGAAGTGTCCAAGGTGCGGACCGGGATGCTCAAGGCGTTCGTCGAGGGGAGGTTCACCTTCGCCGGCGTCGAGGGCGCCGAGCGGCTCGTGGCCGAGTCGGGTGCCGACGTCGACGAGGACGGCAGTGTCATCGCGCTGCGCGCGGTCGCCGTTGACGGGCGCTCGCGCGCGCACCTCGGCGGGCGGTCCGTGCCGGTCGGCGTGCTGGCGGAGCTGTCGGAACAGCTGATCGCCGTGCACGGGCAGAACGACCAGTTGCGGTTGCTGCGGCCTTCCGAGCAGCGCGCGGTGATCGACCGGTTCGCCGGGGACTCGGTGGCCAAGCCGCTGCGGGTGTACCAGGAGATCCGCGCGGAATGGCTCGCCGTGATCGCCGAGCTCACCGAGCGCTCCACCCGCTCCCGCGAGATGGCCCAGCAGGCCGACCTGCTCAAGCACGGCCTGAACGAGATCGACGCCGTCGCCCCCGAGCCGGGGGAGGACACCGAGCTCACCGCCCAGATCAAGCGTCTCGCCGCGGTCGACGAGCTGCGCGCGGCCGCCACCGAGGCGCACGTCGCCGTCTCCGGTTCGCCCGACGGCGATCCCGACGCTCCCGGTGCGGCCGGGCTGGTGTCGGAGGCGCTGCGGCGGCTCGCGACCTCCGAGGACGCCGTGCTGCGCGAGCTGGCGCCGCGGCTGGAGGAGGCCGCGGTCCTGCTCGCCGACGTCGGCGCCGAGCTCGGCGGCTACGTCGAGACGCTGGACGCCGACCCGGCGATGCTGGAGAAGATGCTGGCCCGCCAGACCGACCTCAAGCGGCTGACCCGCAAGTACGCCGCGGACGTCGACGGCGTGCTCGCCTGGGCCGACGACGCCCGGCGCCGCCTCGAGTCGATGGACACCTCCGAGGAGGCGCTGACCGGGCTGGCGCTGCGCCGGGACGAGCTGGCCCAGCAGCTGGGCGCGCACGCCGCCGAGGTGTCGTCCGCGCGGGAAGTCGCCGCCGCGGAACTGGCCGCCGAGATCACCCGCGAGCTGTCCGGGCTGGCGATGGGCCAGGCCGAGATCGAGGTGACGGTCGAGCAGCGCCCCGCCGAGCACGGCGACACGCACGCGCTGACCGTCGACGGCCGGGCGGTGCACGCCGGGCCGGACGGCGTCGACGACGTCGAGCTGCTGCTGAAGGCGCACGACGGCGCGCCGCCGTTGCCGGTGCACAAGGCCGCCTCCGGCGGCGAGCTTTCGCGGGTGATGCTCGCGATCGAGGTCGTGCTCGCGCATGCCGACACCGTGCAGACGCTGGTCTTCGACGAGGTCGACGCCGGGGTCGGCGGCCGCGCAGCGGTCGAGATCGGCCGCCGGCTCGCGCGGCTGGCCCGGACCCACCAGGTCCTGGTCGTCACGCACCTGCCGCAGGTCGCGGCCTTCGCCGACCAGCACCTCGTGGTGGACAAGGGACACAGTGGCGGCGTCACCCGCAGCGGGGTGAAGAATCTCAAGCAGGACGAGCGCGTCCGTGAGCTCGCCCGCATGCTCGCGGGCATGGACGGCACCGAGACCGGCCGGGCCCACGCCGAGGAGCTCCTCGCGGTCGCCGCGGCCGACAAGGCGAGTGCCGAACCCAAGCGCAAGCGCGCCGCCAAGAAGGCCAAATAGCCATGCGCGCGATCGTGCTGCGTGAGCCGGGTCCGGTGGAGAACCTGGTGCTCACCGACCTGCCGATGCCCGAGCCGAAGCCCGGCTGGGTCCGGATCGCGGTCAAGGCGTTCGGCATCAACCGCTCCGAGCTGCACACCCGCCTCGGCCTCGCCCAGGGCGTCACCTTCCCGCGGGTGCTCGGGATCGAGGCGGTGGGCGTGGTCGACGCGGCCCCCGACAGCGATCTGACACGGGGCCAGCAGGTCGCCACCATGATGGGCGGGATGGGCCGCACCTTCGACGGTGGTTACGCCGAGTACACCGTCGTCCCGCGCGGGCAGGTGATCCCGTTCCGCTCGGAGCTGCCGTGGGAAGTCCTCGGCCAGGTCCCCGAAACCCTCCAGACCGCCTACGGCTCCCTCACCACCGGTCTCGACCTCCACGAGGGCCAGAGCATCCTCATCCGCGGCGGTACGTCCGCCCTGGGCTTCGCCACCGCGACCCTGGCGCGTGACCTCGGCGCCACCGTCTTCGCCACCACCCGCCAGCCCCTGCGGCTCGCGACGCTCACCGAACACGGCGTTGACCACGCGCTGCTCGACGACGGCAAGATCGCCGCGCAGGTCCGGAAAATCGTGCCCGACGGCGTCGACGCCGCACTCGAACTGGTCGGCACGCCGACGCTGCCGGACACCCTTGCCGCGACCCGCGTCCACGGCACCGTGTGCTTCACCGGGATGCTCTCCAACCAGTGGACGATTCCAGAGTTCTATCCGATCGGTTACCTTCCCGCTGGGGTCCGCCTCACCGCTTATGGTGGTGAGGCGGACGACCTGCCCGCCTCGGTACTCCAGCGTTACCTGGACCGGATCGCCACTGGTGAAGCCAGCCTCGGCCCGGCGAAGGTGTATGCGCTGGAAGAGGTCCGGCAGGCGCACGACGACCTGGAGCGCAACCGGACGGCGGGGAAGCTCGTTGTCCTGACCGGCTGACCGGCTGAACGGGAGGAGCCGCCACGTGATCCTCCCGCCCTCCGCCGATCTCGAAGGCGAGCTCGCCACCGCACGCCGGGCCGGTGAGCTCGACCGGTATCTCGGGCTGCTCGCCGCGGAGGAGCTGTTCGTCCCGATTCGTCGGACGGACGCGGAAAAGATCGTCGAAGAGCGCGCGGAGACCTTCCCGAACGTCTACTTCGAGACCGGCGGCGACGAGTTCCTGCAGGTGTTCACTCGCGGTGCGTTGCCGAACCTCGGCCAGGACGTGGTGTTCATGAGCGGCTCGCTCGGCTGGGCGGTGGATGGCGTCGGACGGCACGAGCGGGTCGTGTTCAACCGCGGCACGCGCGGGGAGTGGCGGCTGGCCGGGGCGACGCTCCAGCCGTGGCTGGACGGAAACCCGGAGCGGGTGCGCGCCCTGGAGGACCAGGTCGACCGGCTGATCACCGCGCCGTACGGCCACCTCGACGGCCCGATCGCGCACGCGCTGGCGTGCGGCGCGCACCTGGCGGTGTTCAACGCGGCGCCGTGGAACCTGCTCGACGCGCGTTTCCACGACTACGTCGCCGAGGTCCGCTGCCTGCGGGACTGGTGGGGCATCAGCGATCCACCCGCCTGGCGCGCCGCGATGGCCGACCTGATCGGCGACCGGTACGCGCTGACACCCGGCAACCTCGTGCTCATGCTGCGGCTGCGCTTCGCCGCCGACTTCGGCCTGCGCGACGGCGAGCTCGACCCGCTGACCTGGGCCGATCTGGTCGGCGAATGGTGCCTGGAGAACGACGCCGAGGACCAGATCGAGGAACTGCAGCAGACCGTGCGCCGGGTCGCCCGCTACGAGCAGCGGTTCCGCGCGGACGGGCTGGTCGGGCCGGACAGCTACGTCACGACGACGCTGTCCTGGGACGTCGGCCGCGCGGTGAACGTCGCGCGCTGGGGGCTCGCGGTCGGCTTCTGTGACGCGCTCACCGCCGAGCTGATGGTGCTCGAGGCGGGCGCGCTGGCGCGTCGCTACCACCAGTCATGGGCCGACCTGTCCGCCGGTTACGTCATGGGGCGCATGCTGCACCACGACGACGAGGAGTTCGGCGACTGGTACGCCTCCGCGGTGCGGGTCCATCACCTGCTGCTTCAAGACCCGTCGAGTCCGTGGGTGCACATGGATTTCGGTGCTCTGCCGGAGGGCTCGGAAGCCTGAACGGACCAACCCGCACGGGG
The DNA here is from genome assembly GCA_963762765.1 of uncultured Actinomycetota bacterium. Taxonomy (GTDB): domain Bacteria; phylum Actinomycetota; class Actinomycetes; order Mycobacteriales; family Pseudonocardiaceae; genus Amycolatopsis. The sequence goes on along the minus strand of CAVXMR010000056.1, from coordinate 303,646 downwards.
GAGGTCACCACAATGAGTCACGCCCGCTGCGGCGTGGCGCCGGGGTTCCCACCGGCAAATTTGTCACCATCGGCCACATGAAGCTCACCGGTTTGCTCACGCGGAACCACGAATCCCTCCCCGGGATCACCGGCGTCGCCCGGGTCGACCGCCGCACCCGGGAGCTGATGCGCCGGATCGGGCCGGGCGACATCGTCGTCCTCGATCAGCTGGACCTCGATCGGGCCACGGCCGACGCGCTGGTGGAGGCCGACGTCGCGGGCGTGGTCAACGCGTCGCCGTCGATCTCGGGCCGGTTCCCCAACCTCGGCCCGGAGATCCTGATCGCGGCCGGCATCCCGCTGGTCGACTCGGTCGGCGGCGAGCTGCTGCGCACGGTCAAGGACGGCACCAAGCTGCGCCTGCACGAGGGCATCGTCTACCTCGGCGAGCGCCAGGTCGCCTCCGGCATCGAGCAGTCCGCCGACAGCATCGCGGACCAGATGATCGAGGCCAAGGCCGGGATGTCGACCCAGCTGGAAGCGTTCTCCGCGAACACCATCGAGTTCCTCCGTCGCGAGCGGACGCTGATCCTCGACGGCGTCGGCGTGCCCGAGCTGCGAGTCCCGCTGCTGGACCGGCACGTTCTGGTCGTCGCGGGCGGCAACGGGCACGTCGAGGACCTCAAGAAGCTCAAGAAGTACATCGCCGAGCACCGGCCGGTGCTGATCGGCGTCGACGCGGGCGCGGACACCCTGCGCGTGCAGGGCTACGCGCCGGACGTCATCGTCGGCGACCCGCACGGCATCGGCACGACGACGCTGCGCGGCGGCGCGGAGGTCGTCGTCCCGGCCCAGCCGGACGGGCACGCCCCCGGCGTCCAGCGCATCCAGGACCTCGGCATCGGCGCGGTCACCTTCCCGGCCTCGGGCAACGCCGAGGACCTCGCGCTGCTGCTGGCCGACGCCCACGGCGCGAGCCTGGTGGTCACCGTCGGGTTCCAGGCCACCCTGCGCGAGTTCCTCGACCACGGCCGATCCGGCTCCAACCCGTCGACCTTCCTCACCCGGCTCAAGCTCGGCACGAAGCTCGTCGACGGCAAGGCCGTGGCGACGCTGCACCGCAGCCGCGTGTCGATCGGAGCGGTCGTGCTGCTCGTGGTCGCCGCCATCGTGGTCGTCGCGGCGGCGCTCCTCGTCTCCGACGTGGGTTCGGTCTACCTCGACTGGATCCGCGACACCTGGAATTCGTTCGCCGGCTGGGTCAAGGGGCTTTTCACGTGATTTCGCTGCGGTACCACGTCGTTTCCATCGCCGCCTGCTTCCTCGCGCTGGCCGTCGGGGTCGTGCTCGGCTCCACGGCGCTCAACGGTTCGCTGCTTTCCGGGCTGGCGGGGGAGAAAAAAGACCTCGGCAGCCAGGTCTCCGATCTCGAGGCCCAGCGCAACGCCCTCAACGCCCGGCTTTCCGACGCCGACGCGTTCGCCGGTTCGATGGGGCCGAAGGTCGTGGCGGGCTTGCTGGACAAGCGATCCGTGGTCCTGGTGACCACCGAGGACGCCCGCCCGGCGGACCGGGACGCGCTCAAGCAGCTCATCGGCCAGTCCGGGGCGACGGTCACCGGCGAGGTCCAGCTGACCGCCGCCTTCGCCGACCCGGGCAAGGCCGACCAGCTCCGCGACGTCGTCACCCGGCTGCAGCCCGCGGGGGCGCAGTTCCCGACCGCGGGCGACTCCGGCACCCTCGCGGGCGCGCTGCTCGGTTCGGTGCTGCTGCTGGACAAGACCAGCGCGAAACCGCAGTCCTCGGGCGCCGAGCTGGCGGCCGCACTGGGCGGGCTGACCGACGGCGGCTTCGTGAAGGCCGGGCCGGAGGTGAAGCCGGCGCAGCTGGCGGTGGTGGTGACCGGGGGACAGGCCACCGGTGACGCCGCGGGCGACCGCGCGGCGACTCTCGCTCGCTTCGCCACCCAGCTCGACCGCACCGGCGCGGGCACCGTCCTGGTGGGCGACCCCGGCTCGGCCGAGGGGAGCGGCGCGCTGGGCGTCGTCCGCGCCGACACCTCGGCGACGTCCATCCTGTCCACTGTGGACAACGTCGACTCGGCCGCCGGACGCATCACGACCGTCCTGGCGCTGAAGGAACAACTCGACGGAGCCGCTGGCCGCTACGGCATCGCGGGCAACGCCCAGGCCCCCGCGCCCGGCGTAGGCCCCACTCCAGGAAACTGACTCGTGAGCGTTCCGGGCGGTTCTAACCGCCCGGAACGCTCACGAGTCCTTGATCAGCAGGCGCCGTTGTCCTTCCAGACTCCGGAGCTGCCGCCCGGGGTCTCGTTCTGGGTCCACCACTGGGCCGTCCACTTGTGCCCGTTGTAGCCGACCGTGTTGCCGTTGGTGTACACCGTCGCCGAGTTCCACGCGGCCGGGCAGGTACCCGGGTTCGTCGGGGTAGTCGGCGTGGTCGGGGTCGTGCCACCGCAAGCGCCGTTGTCCTTCCACACGGCCGCCGCGCCCGGCGTCTCACCCTGCGTCCACCACTGGGCGGTCCACTGGTGACCGTTGTACGAGACGACCGCGTTGCCGAGGTAGACCGCTCCCGCGCTCCACGCCGCCGCCGTGCACGAGCCGCCCGGAGTGGTCGGGGTCGTCGGCGTGGTGGGCGTCGTGGGGGTGGTCGGGGTCGTCGGAGTCGTCGGCGTGGTGGGGGTGGTCGGGGTCGTGCAGCCGGACGTCGGCGTGGCGAGGTTGTTGACGACCGAGTTCAGCAGCGTCGAGTTCGCGTCCAGGTCGTAGAGCGAGAACATCATCGCGCCACCGAGGTTGTTGCAGTGGATGTAGTCGGTGCGCGCCTTGATCGACTGCGCCGACGATCCGCCGTAGAACGTGGTGCCGTCGTAGAACCATGCCGACTGGGTGACCGGGTCCCAGAACGTGGTGGCCGGGTTGTCCACGATCCCGCTCAGTTCCTTGTACATCGCCACGCCCGGGACGTTCCCGCTCATCGTGTGACCGGGGGACGGGGCGCTGGCGGGCTGGTACAGGCCGTGGTTCGAGCCGGCGGCGACGCCGGTCCAGCCGCGGTAGTAGAACGGGATGCCCAGGTTCAGCTTGTTCGCCGGGAACCCGCCGGGGATGCCGTACGCGCTGCTGCCGTTGACGTAGTCCTTGATCACCGAATCGATCGTGTACTTTTCCGTACCCGGCGGGATGGCCGTGGACGGATCGTTCGGCGAGGAGTACAGCGGGTCCTGGAAGTTCGTCGGGCCGGTCGCGTCCCAGCCGCCGTGCATGTCGTAGGTCATCGCGTCCGCGAAGTCCATGTACTGACCGATCTTGTCGGTCTGGATCTTCGCGATCTTGTCCTGACCACCCGGCAGCGCCGCCGAAAGCGAATAGTGCTTGCCGCCCAACGCATCCAGCTGGCCGCGGAACTCCGCCATCAGCGCGGTGAAGTTCGCGGTGTCGTTCGCGCCGTAGTGGTTGCCGAGGTGGCCGGGCGCGCCCGGGTACTCCCAGTCGATGTCGAAGCCGTCGAAGATCCCGGCCGCGCTGCCCGCGCCGCCGTAGCCGCCGTCCGAGGGCAGGTTGCCCTTGATGAACATGTCGATGCACGAGCTGACGAGCTTCTTGCGCGAGGCGTCCGAAGCGGCGGCGTCGGAGAAGTACTTCGAGTACGTCCAGCCGCCGATCGACAGCACCACCTTGAGGTTGGGGTGCCGGGACTTGAGCTTCTTGAGCTGGTTGAAGTTGCCGGCGATCGGTTGACCCCACGCGTCGGCGGCGCCGTCCACGCTGATGTCCGCGCCGAACGACTTCTGGTAGTCGGCGAACGAGTCGCCCGCGCCATCGCCCGCGTTCGGGTTGGCCTCGCTGGTGTCCGCGGCCTTGTTCGCCTCGAAGCAGGTGAGGTTCGTCGGGTCGATGTTCGCGAAGTCGTAGATCAGGTAGTCGAGCTTGTCCGCGATCGCGTCGACGTTCTTGGGGTAGTACGCGTTCTGGTAGATGCTCCACTGGTCGTAGTAGGCCACCCGCAGGCCGCCGGTCGCGGCGGCCGCCTGGCTGGCCGCGGGGACGGCGTTCGCGCCCTCGGCGGCCGGTACGGCGAGCGTGAGCCCGCCGACGGCCACTGCCGCGGCGGCGGCCGCGAGCAGGGCTGTGCGTCTGGATAGCTTGCGCTGCATGGACACTCCTCGTGCGGGACGATCAAGTGGATCGTCCCAGACCCTGAACGAGCGCATCCCGGCTGTCAATACTTTGGACTAGACCAATTCGGAGACAAGGGGTCCGTCGTAGGCCGAACGGCCGAATCCGGGTACGGCGAAGAGGCTTTCCCCGCCAAGGCGGGAAAAGCCTCTTCCTAGGAGTGCGTCAGCCGGCCAGCCAGAGGGCGGGCACGTTCGGCGGCTCCCAGCCGGGCAGGGAGTAGTGGCCCTGGCGGCAGGTGTAGGACACGCCGTTGTAGGTCACCCGTGCTCCGGTCGCGTACTGGGTGTACGGAGCCCAGGCGCCGGCCGACGGCGTTGTCGGGGTGGTGGGGGTCGTCGTCGGGGTGGTCGGTGTCGTCGGAGTGGTGGGCGTCGTGGGTGTCGTCGGCGGCGTGGTGGTGGGCGGTGTGGTGCAGCTGGACGTCGTCGCCGCGAGCCCGCTCACCACGGCGTTGAACAACGTCGAGGCGGGATCGAGGTCGTAGAGCGAGAACATCATCGCCCCGGCGAGGTTGTTGCAGTGGACGTAGTCCGTGCGGGCCTTGATCGACTGCTTCGACGAACCGGCGAAGAAGGTGCTTCCGTCGTAGAAGTACGCCGATTGGGACACCGGGTCCCAGAACGTCGTCGAGGCATTGTCGACGATGCCGCTCAGTTCCTTGTACATCGCCACGCCGGGGACGTTGCCGCTCAAGGGATGCGGCGCGGACGGCCCGCTCGCGGTCTGGTACAGACCATGGTTGGCGCCGGCGGGGACACCGGTCCAGCCACGGTAGTAGAACGGGATGCCCAGTGTCAGCTTGCTCGCCGGGAACCCGCCTGGGATGCCGTAGGCGCTGTTGCCGTTGACGTAGCTCTTGATGACCGAGTCGATGTTGTACTTCTGCGTGCCCGGCGGGATGGTCCCGGACGGGTCGGCCGCCGAGGGGTAGAGCGGATCCTGCAGGTTGGTCGGCCCGGTCGGTTCCCAGCCGCCGTGCATGTCGTAGGTCATCGCGTTGCCGAAGTCCAGGTACTGCCCGATCAGGTTGGTCTGGATCTTCGCCAGCTTGTCCTGACCACCCGGCAGGGCCGCCGCGAGGGTCTTGTGGCTGCCGCCCAGAGCGTCCAGCTGGGTGCGGAACTCCTTGAGCAGCAAGGTGAAGTTGGCGGTGTCCGCGGCGTTGAAGTGGTTGCCGAGGTGGCCGCCGGGATGCGCCGGGTACTCCCAGTCGATGTCGATGCCGTCGAAGATCCCGGCCGCGGTGCCCGCGCCGCCGTAGCCGCCGGCCGCGGGGATGTTGCCCTTGATGAACATGTCGATGCAGGAGCTGACCAGCTTCTTGCGTGAAGCGTCGGTCGCCGCCGCGTCGGAGAAGTACTTCGAGTACGTCCAGCCGCCCAGCGACAGCACGATCTTCAGGTTGGGGTGCCGAGCCTTGAGCTTCTTGAGCTGGTTGAAGTTGCCCGCGATCGGCTGGTTCCAGACGTCGCCCACACCGTCGACGCTGATGTCGGCGGTGAACGACTTCTGGTAGTCGGCGAACTGGTCCTCGGCGCCGTCGCCGGCGTTCGGGTCGTTCTCGCCACCGGGGTCGGGCGTGGTCGCCTTGGTGGTTTCGAAACAGGTGAGGTTCGTCGGGTCGATGTTCTCGAAGTCATAGAACAGGTAGTCGATGTTGTTGGCGATCGCATCGACGTTCTTCGGGTAATACGCGTTCTGGTAGATGCTCCACTGGTCGTAGTAGGCGATCCGCACGCCGCCGGAACTGGCGGCTGTTGCGGTGGAAGTGATTCCGGCCGGACCGGCGACGGTCAGGCCGCCGACGAGCAGCGCCGAAAAGGCGGCTGCTGCGACGGCGATCCTTCTGGATACCTTGGGTTGCATCGTGGTCTCCTCGCGCAGGCGGACGGCCCTCCTGCGCATCGCAGCGATGCGAAGGAGGGCGTACGCGACGGTCGTTCACGAGCGGGTACCGGCCCGTTCATGAATGTGCGCGAGTGCACACCGAGTGTCAATACTTTGGACTAGACCAATTATGAGCCAGGCTGCTTATGGGGTGATATGTCCGGATTCTGGGTGGCGCAAACGGACTAGCGCAGGGGCGGGTCGAGGGGGAAGCACGAAACGCGCACCGGCCAGGTGTCGCCGCCGGCGGGCAACGGCATCTGCTTCAACGCCGCGGCCGCGGCGGTGTCGTTCGCTTCTTCGGCCGCGGCGTGGAAGATATCCGCCGCGATCGATTGGTCGAACACGCCGATCTGTTGGTACGGCCAGGACTGGGCGCCGTGTAACGCGCCGGGGATCAGGAAGTCGACAACCTTGCGTAACGTAATTCCGTTCGCTGCCTTGTACTTCCAGACGTCGACGCCGAGATTCTTGCCGAGTTCCGCCATTCGGCCCCACGCCGTGAGGTTGAAGTTGGCGTAGTGCCACGACATCGTCCGCGACAGTTCGAGCGGCTGGCTCCCGTCGGCGGCGAACTGCTTGGGGAAGCGGGTTTTTTCGGCGTTCAGCACGATCTTCCTCGCGGTGTCCGTCTTGCCGAGGTAGGCCGCGATGGTCGCGTTCTGCATGTCCAGGAAGGTGCCGTGGTTGTTCGTCGCGGCCAGTTCCAGTTTCGCCTGCGGACTGGTCTGCATCCAGCTCAGGTACTGCGTGAGCCACGTCTTGACGCCCGAACGATCCTTGCTCTGCCAGCCCGGCGCGCCGTTGTCGAGCACCGCGAACGCGTCGACGACCTGGCTGAACGACTGCGTCGAATCGATGATCCCGGTGCCGCTCACCGTGTCCTTGCACGGAATGATCTGCGACGCGGTCATGTTCGGGTTCATTTTCGTGGCCGGGTCGAGGAACCACGTCCGGATGTCGAGCACCGCGCGTTGCGCGTATTTCGCGTCGCGGGTGTAGTACCACGCGAGCGAGAGGTAATAGATGGCGTCCCAGGCCACCATTCGCTCGGTGTGGTCGGTGATGGCGTCGGCCTCCGGATTGCGCTGGCCGTCCTTGTTGATGTACGGGCACCCTTGCGGGTTGTCCGGGGTCTTCGGCTGGCTCGCCCACCAGTACGGCGCCTGGCTCATGTAGTCGTGCTTGGTCCCGCTCGGCGGCGCGGTGGGCTTGTCCATCACCGACCAAGGCCCGGCGGTGAGTGCCGTCTTCGCCTTGTCCAGCACCGTTTTCAGCGCGGCTTGCTGGGTCTTGGTCGCCTTGCCCGTGTCGAACGCCTGCCGGATCGCGGCCAGCTTCTTGCCGTCCGTGACGATGGTGTGCGGCGCGGTGGCGGCCTGCGCCGTTCCGTTCAGTGGCACCAATGTCACACTCGCGCACAGTGCCAGCGCACCCCATACGCGTAGTCGCCTTCGCACTTCGACCGCCCTTTCACGGGGATGCCAGGAATCCCCACTCGTCACCGGGCGGCGGTACGGCTGTGGCGCGTCGAATTCTGCGGGGGCGCGGCCAGGGTGTCAATCCACCGGTGCGCCGAGCATCGACGTTCCGAGCGAGGTCAGGGCGTGACGGACGCGCTGCCCGTCGCGGGTGCTGGTCGCCAGGCCCGCGTCGCGCAGCGCGGCGGTGTGCTGTGACGCCGAGGCCGCGCTGATGCCGAGCCGGCCGGCCAGCTCCCCGGTCGTCGCCGGGCGGACCAGCGCGGCCAGCACCCGCGCCCGGGTCGGGCCGAGCAGCCGGCCGAGCGCCCGGTCGCGGCGCTCGGCGTCCGCCGTCGTCCGGTCGGCCACCGGGTAGAGCAGGATGAACCGGCCGGGGTCGGCGAGGCTGAGCGTGCTCAGCGGGTGCCCGGTCCAGGTCGTGGTCGGCATCAGCTCGATGCCCTGGCCCTCCAGCCGGATGTCCAGCTCGAGCGGATGCGGCAGGGTCAGCACGCCGTCGTCGTAGCGCGCCCGCGGGTGCAGCGAGTTCAGCAGGGCCGCGACGCCGGCGTGGGACAGCGTGGGCAGCCTGCTCGCGATGTCGCGGTGGAAGAGCTCGGTGATCCGGTCGCGGCGTGACGCGACGAAGTAGGTGTGACTCGCCCGGACCGCGCGGCCGATCACCTGCCGCTCGTGCCGATCGCCGTCGGCGAGGTTGCGCAGCCACAGTGGCGGCCGGCCGCCCTGCCAGATCCGGAGCAGCTCGCCGCGGAGCACCTTGCGCGGGGTGGCGGCGACCAGGTCGAACCCGTGGCCGGGATCGGTCACCAGCGGGTCGAGGAAGCCGGGGCCGCGTCCGGGCGCGGTCAGCAGGTCACGCAGCGGACGGACCGAGACCGGGACCGGCGTCCCCGCGCGGCGGGTCTCGGAGAAGGCCAGCCACGACTCGAGCAGCGGGGCCGGGGAGTCGGCGAAGCGGACGCGGCCCAGGTCCGCCGGGGTCAGTTGAACACGCAGCATGGTCCCCTCCCCGGCACATTTTGGTCCCGGCTTAAAAGGTTGTCCACTCACGAACCGGCGCCGACCATGGTGGAACGGGAACCGCCGGGGAGGGTCGGTCCCGTGTCGGGGGAGGACGGCTCGGTGACCGGCCGGTCATCGAGCCGGTCTCCGCGACGTCAGGCCGCGCGGATGCGGGCGATCGCGCGCAGGACCTCGTCGCGGTGCTTGGCCGAGGTGATCCACCGCGGCAGCCGCGCGAGCACGGTCATCTTCCGGCCGGTGTCGTACGGGCGCTCACGGAGGGTGGCCTGGATGTAGCGCTCGAGCTGCGTCAGGTGCTCGTGGTTGTACGCCCACAGCCAGCCGTGCCGGGTCTGCGCCTGCAGCCGCAGCGGGAGACCGAAGTACGGATCGGTGGCCTGGTGCACGGTGCTTCGCGGGAGCCCGAGCGCGCGGCCCTCCCAGGTCTTCGCCAGTCCACAGCCTGGGCAGGTGACCCGCCGGGGCGCGAAGAGCCGGTGGGACCGCAGCTCGAATGACTCGCCCGGCCGGGGCACCACGTGCGCCGCGGCCCCGCAGGCCGGGCAGGTCACGAGGATCTCGCCGAGGAAGTGGTACTTCGTGCTCCGCGGATCGCGGAAGCGGAGCGTGGACATGCGGTCAGTATCGGGTGTGGCCGTCCTCGGGCGCACCCGAATTCGCCACGGATGGGTGGCGCGCCGCGCCGCGATGCGACCGTGCCGAGCGATTCTCACAGCGTGCGATATGCTGGCGGCCCGTGGGACTTCAGTCACGGGCAACCAAGTACGTCTTTGTCACCGGAGGCGTCGCCTCCTCTCTGGGTAAGGGACTCACGGCTTCCAGCCTGGGTCAACTCCTTACCGCACGTGGGCTACGGGTCACGATGCAAAAGCTCGATCCGTACCTCAACGTGGACCCCGGGACGATGAACCCGTTCCAGCACGGTGAGGTGTTCGTCACCGACGACGGTGCCGAGACGGATCTCGACATCGGGCACTACGAGCGTTTCCTCGATCGCGACCTCGACGGCAAGGCCAACGTCACGACCGGCCAGGTCTACTCCGAGGTGATCGCGAAGGAGCGACGCGGCGAGTATCTCGGCGATACGGTGCAGGTCATCCCGCACATCACCGACGAGATCAAGTCGCGGATCATGGCGGCCGCGGAACCGGCGTCGGGCCAGGCGCCCGACGTCGTGATCACCGAGGTCGGCGGCACGGTCGGCGACATCGAGTCGCTGCCGTTCCTGGAGGCCTGCCGTCAGGTCCGCCACGACGTGGGCCGCGACCACTGCTTCTTCCTGCACGTCTCGCTGGTGCCCTTCCTCGCCCCCTCGGGCGAGCTCAAGACCAAGCCGACCCAGCACTCGGTGGCCGCGCTGCGCAACATCGGTATCCAGCCCGACGCGCTCGTCTGCCGGGCCGATCGGGAGATCCCCGAGGACCTCAAGCGCAAGATCGGCTTGATGTGCGACGTCGACACCGAGGCGGTCATCGCCTGCCCCGACGCGCGGTCGATCTACGACATCCCGAAGGTGCTGCACGGCGAGGCGCTCGACGCCTACGTCGTCCGCCGCCTCGGGCTGCCGTTCCGCGACGTCGACTGGACGGTGTGGGGCGACCTGCTCGACCGGGTGCACAACCCGGCCGAGACGGTGCGCGTGGCCGTCGTGGGCAAGTACATCGACCTGCCGGACGCCTACCTCTCGGTCACCGAGGCGCTGCGTGCCGGCGGGTTCGCCCACCGGGCGAAGGTCGAGATCGTCTGGGTCGCCTCCGACGACGCGCAGACCGCGTCCGGCGCGGCGTCGGTCCTGTCCGATGTGGACGGTGTGCTGATCCCCGGTGGGTTCGGCATCCGCGGCATCGAGGGCAAGGTCGGGGCGATCGAGTACGCGCGTACTCGCGGTGTTCCGCTGCTCGGGCTGTGCCTCGGCCTGCAGTGCATGGTCATCGAGTCGGCCCGGCACATGGCAGGCATCGAGGACGCGAACTCGGCGGAGTTCGACGAGGCCACGAAGCACCCGGTCATCTCGACCATGGCCGACCAGCGCGACGTCGTCGCCGGCGAGCGGGACATGGGCGGAACCATGCGGCTCGGCGCGTACCCGGCGAAGCTCAAGGCGGGCTCGCAGGTCGCGAAGGCGTACGGCAGCACGGAGGTTTCGGAGCGGCACCGTCACCGCTACGAGGTCAACAACGCCTACCGCAAGCGTCTCGCCGACGCCGGGCTGGTGTTCTCGGGTACCTCGCCGGACGACCGCCTGGTCGAGTTCGTCGAGCTGCCCGCCGACGTGCACCCGTTCTTCGTGGGCACCCAGGCGCACCCGGAGCTCAAGAGCCGCCCGACCCGGCCGCACCCGCTGTTCAGCGCGTTCGTCAAGGCCGTGGTGGACCGTAAGGTCGCCGAGCGGCTGCCGGTCGAGCTGGCCGAGGCCCCCGTGGCGGTCCGGTGACCGCGCCGGGGGAGCACGAGTTCACCGTCGCGTCGAGCCGGGACGTCCACATCGGGCGGGTCGTCGGGCTGCGCGTCGACGAGGTCGTGATGCCGGGCGGGCACACCGCGGTCCGGGAGGTGATCGAGCACCTGGGCGCGGTGGCGATCGTCGCGCTCGACGAGAACCAGCACGTCACGCTCATCCACCAGTACCGGCACCCGATGGGGCACCGGCTGTGGGAGCTGCCCGCCGGGCTGATCGACCACCTCGGCGAGGACCCGGTCGGCACGGCCAAGCGTGAGCTCGTCGAAGAGGTCGGGCTGGCGGCGGAGGACTGGGTGACCCTGGTCGACGTCGCCGCGTCGCCCGGCTTCACCGACGAGGTGGTCCGGGTGTTCCTCGCCCGCGGACTGTCCGATGTGGACCGTGACATGCTCGGCGAGGAGGAGGCCGACCTGGTCGTCCGGAAGTTCTCGCTGGCCGACGCGGTCGCGATGGCGCTCTCGGGCGAGCTGGTCAACGGCGCCACGGTCGCGGGCGTGCTGGCCACGCACGCGGTCGTGAGCGGCGCGGCCACCGCGCGTCCGGCCGACGCGCCGTGGCGGGACCGGCCAACCGCGTTCGCTTCGCGCAAGAACTGACTCGTGAGCGTTCCGGGCGGTTCTAACCGCCCGGAACGCTCACGAGTCCTTACCCTGGGGCCCCTTTGCTGATCGAGCTCGCCATCGCCGACGCCTATGGCGCACCGTTCGAGAACGCCCCGGCGAGCTACGTCGAGGCCCACAACACCGGCCACGCCTACGCCCCCCAACCCGGCATTCCCCAGGGCGTCTACACCGACGACACCCAGATGACCCTCGCCATCGCCGAGGCCCTGGTCTCCGGCGACCCGTGGACCCCGGAGCACCTCGCCGAGCGGTACGTCGAGGTCTACCACCGCGATCCGCACGACGGCTACGCGCCGAGGTTCCAGCAGCTCCTCGGCGACGTCCGCGACGGCGCCGAACTGCTGAGCCGGCTGAAGCCCGACAGCGACAAGAGCGGCGCGGCGATGCGGGCCGCCCCGGTCGGCCTGCTCCCCGACGTCGCCGACGTGCTCCACCACACCGAGGTGCAGGCGCGCATCACCCACGACACCCCGGCCGGGGTCGAGGCCGCGCAGGCCGCCGCCCTGGCCGTGCACTATTGCCACTACCGGCTCGGCCCGGTCACCGAGCTCGCCCGCTGGATCGACGGGAAGCTCGACGGTGGCTGGGCCGAGCCGTGGTCGGGCAAGGTCGGGTCGCGGGGACGGATGAGCGTGCGCGCCGCGCTGACCGCGCTCGGCGCGCACCGAAGTCTCACGGGGTTGCTACGCGCGTGTGTCGCCTTCACCGGGGACACCGACACGGTGGCGGTGATCGCGCTCGCGGCGGCGTCGCGCTCGGCCGAGTACCTCCAGGACCTGCCCTACCCCCTGCTGAGCGGGCTGGAGAACGGGCCGTACGGCCGGGATCATCTCTGGGACCTCGACCTCAGGTTGCTGGGCGCGGTCTAGGGCCGCAGCGGGCGGCCTTCGGCGTCCACACCGCCGCCGGCGAGCAGCACGATCCCGTCGATGATCGGCCAGATCGCGCCGATGCCCAGGGTGATGAAGCAGACGAACAGCTGCAGCAGGCCCAGCCCGATCTGCCCGGTGTAGAACCGGCCGACGCCGAAGGGCAGCACGATCTGCAGCACGCCCGCGACCGTCTTCGAGCGGTACGAATAGGCCTGCTGCACCGGCATCGGCGCGTAGGGAATCGGAAGCGGCGGCGCGTACGGGATCGGTGGCGGGGCCAGGATCGCCGGGTGCGGCGCGGGCAGATCGAGGAACAACGGGCGCACTTCGCCGAGTGTCGTAGCGCTGTAGGCGGCCGTCACGCGCGACTCGTACTCGTCCGCCGTGAGCCGGCCCAGGCTGAAATGCTCGGCAAGTACCTTCGCCGCGTCCTCGCGCTCGGCCGTCCCGATCCGGACCTCGTCCATCTGTCCAAGGTACAAGCGTTCCGGGCGGTTCAACTCGGCCGTAAGGCCACTGAGTCCTACAGTGTCCCCCGTGGCAGCCGCGTCCGAAGTCATCTCGGCCTACCTCGACCACCTGGTCGTGGAACGCGGTACCGCCCGCAACACCCTGGACAGCTACGCCCGCGACCTGCGCCGATACGCCGCCCACCTGGCCGCGTCCGGAATCGGTTCCTTCGGCGATGTCACCCCGAACGTCGTAACTTCCTTCGGCGCGACGCTGCGCGAAGGCGACGAGGAGCACAGGCCGCTGGCCGCTTCCTCCGCCGCGCGCGCCCTCGTCGCCGTGCGCGGGCTGCACAAGTTCGCGCACGCCGAAGGCGTCACCGAGCACAACCCGGCCAGGGAGGTCCGCCCGCCGACGCCGGCCAAGCGGCTGCCGAAAGCACTGCCCGTCGCCGACGTCCTGCGGCTGCTGGAAACCCCGCCGCCGGACGGCGAACGCCCGTTGCGCGACCGGGCGCTGCTCGAGCTCCTGTACTCCACCGGCGCGCGGATCTCCGAGGCCGTCGGGCTGGACGTCGACGACGTCGACCAGATCGAGCGCACGGTGCTGCTCGACGGCAAGGGCGGCAAGCAGCGGCTGGTCCCGATCGGCCGCCCCGCCATCGCCGCGTTGAACGCCTACGCCGTGCGCGCGCGGCCGGTGCTCGCAGCGCACGGACGGGGGACGCCGGCGATGTTCCTCAACGCCCGCGGCAGCAGGCTTTCCCGGCAAAGCGCGTGGCAGGTCCTCAAGGACACCGCCGAACGGGCGGGGATCGCGACCGCGGTCTCGCCGCACACGCTGCGCCACTCGTTCGCCACGCATCTGCTCGAAGGCGGCGCCGACGTCCGCGTCGTGCAGGAGCTGCTCGGCCACGCCTCGGTGACCACGACCCAGGTGTACACCCTGGTCACGGTCAACACGCTGCGCGAGGTGTACGCGACTGCGCATCCGCGCGCCTTGGGCTAGAAAGGTCCATAAATCCATCCATGCCCCCGCCGCCGCCCTCAACGGAGGCGCTTCGCGCCGCTGTTTTGGATTCAAGGGCCTTAGTACGCAGGACAGACTTCCTACGATCGGCCCGGCGCGGCGCTTTGCGGGGCTTCCGATTCCGCGCATAGGCTGCCCCGGACTCTGGAGAACAAGGAGCTTTCCCGCCATGTCGACACCGAACCAGCCGGTCCGCCCGGCCGCGTCCGCCGGGTCGGCCGCGGCGAACCTCAGTCAGGCCACCATCGCGACCCCGGCCAACCACGACGGCGACGAGCCCGGCGAGCGCAACGGCCGCAAGGTCAAGGTCGAGGGCCTCGGCCCGACCGGCCGCCCGCTGCGCGAGATCCCCGAGCCACAGCCGCTGGAGCACCACGGCCCGGCGAAGATCATGGCGATGTGCAACCAGAAGGGCGGCGTCGGCAAGACGACGTCGACCATCAACCTCGGCGCGGCGCTGGCCGAGTGCGGCCGCAAGGTGCTGCTCGTCGACTTCGACCCGCAGGGCGCCCTTTCGGTCGGCCTCGGCATCCAGCCGCACGAGCTGGAGCGGACCGTCTACAACGCGATCATGGAACGCGCCGTCAGCGCCACCGACGTGCTGCACAAGACCCGCGTGGACGGCGTCGACCTGCTGCCGAGCAACATCGACCTGTCCGCCGCGGAGGTCCAGCTCGTCGCCGAGGTAGGGCGCGAACACACGTTGTTACGGGTCCTTCGTCCGGTCATGAACGACTACGACTATGTTCTTGTCGACTGCCAGCCCTCGCTCGGCCTGCTCACGGTGAACGCACTGACCGCCGCGGACGGTGTGATCATTCCGTTGGAGTGCGAGTTCTTCAGTCTGCGAGGCGTCGCGCTCCTCATCGACACGATCGAGAAGGTGCAGGAACGCCTCAACCCCAAACTGGACATCGTCGGGATTCTCGCCACCATGTACGACCCGAGAACCCTGCATTCGAAGGAGGTCATGGCTCGCGTGGTGGAGGCATTCGGTGAGACCGTGTTCGACACGGTCATCAACCGCACCGTGCGGTTCCCCGAGACGCAGGTCGCGGGTGAGCCGATCACGAGCTGGGCGCCCAAGTCGGCCGGTGCGGCAGCCTATCGTCAGCTCGCCCGCGAGGTGATCGCTCGGTGAGCAGGCGCGCTTCCCTGCCCGGAGCGTCGGAACTCTTCCGCATCACCTCCAGCCCCGCCCTCGAACTCCCGCCCAAGGCACCGCCGGCCCCCGCGCCGGAGCCCGCTGCCGGCAACGGGAACGGCCACGCCCGCCAGGAGCAGCTCGTCCGCAGTGGCGGCGTGGCTCCGCAGGGTTCGGGCCGGACCAAGCACGACGCGAAGATCACCGTGTACGTCTCCGGCGACGAGCTCGTCGCCATGGAGCAGGCCCGGCTCACCCTGCGCGCGAAGCACGACCTGGTCGTCGACCGGGGACGGCTGGTGCGTGAGGCGGTGGCCGTGCTGCTGGCGGACTTCGACCAGAACGGGGAGGACTCGGTGCTGGTGCAGCGGCTGCGGGTGATCGGCTCCGACGGCGGCCACCTCGAGAATGAGGCTGATTCCTGAGGTGGGTGCAGATTTTTTTGATCTTTTCAGTCGCGCCGCCTCGGCCGCAGGCCCCGCTGTCGTGATGGCAGGGCGCCTGGGAGACTTCTGGCAGCGTGCTGGCCAGGTCGCGCCCTGGCAGCGCGATCGCGGTCGGCGCGATAGAAGGCACTGATGGACGAACCGGCATCGGCCCCGGAGCCGGAGCCGGTCGAGCAGGCTCCGGAGCCACATCAGACCGTGCACGGCGGGATGATCCCCGAAGGTGTGAACACCGAGGAACTGAGCACGTCGAAGTTCAAGGTGCGGCTGGCCAACTTCGAGGGTCCGTTCGACCTGCTGCTGCAGCTCATCTCGCAGCACCAGCTCGACGTCACCGAGGTCGCGCTGCACACGGTCACCGACGACTTCATCGCCTACACGCGCGCGCTCGGCTCCGACTGGAACCTCGACGAGACGACCGAGTTCCTGGTCATCGCGGCGACCCTGCTCGACCTCAAGGCCGCGCGGCTGCTGCCCGCGGCCGAGGTCGAGAGCGAGGACGACCTCGCGCTGCTCGAGGCTCGGGACCTGCTGTTCGCGCGGGTCCTGCAGTACCGCGCGTACAAGCAGGTGGCGGCTCTGTTCGGCGAGCTCGAACAGGGCGCGCTGCGCCGCTACCCGCGGTCGGTCGCGCTCGAGGAGCGGTTCATGGGCCTGCTGCCCGACGTGACTCTCGGCGTCACGCCGGAGAAGTTCGCGGAGGTCGCGGTCGCGGTGTTCCGGCCGAAGCCGCCGCCGACGGTTTCGCTGGCCCACCTGCACATGGGCCGCGTTTCGGTACGCGAGCACGCCGCGCTGCTGCGGATCCGGCTGGCCGAACGCGGCCAGGCGACCTTCAGCGAGCTGGTCACCGACTGCGAGCACACGGTCGAGATCGTGGCCCGGTTCCTCGCCCTGCTGGAGCTCTACCGCGAGTCGTCGGTGCAGTTCGAGCAGTCCGAGGCACTGGCCGAGCTGCATGTGCGGTGGACCGGCGGCAGCATGGCGGAGGCGTCCGTGGCGGCCGAGCACGACCGCGCCGTGACCGACGATGAGGAGTACGGGTGAGCCCCGAAGAACCCGGCCCGGACGAGGTCCCGGCCGTCGAGACCCCGGCCGAGGACGAGCTGAAGGGGACTTTCCTCGCCTCCGATGAGGTGAAGGGGACTTTCGTCGCGCCGGACGAGACGAACGTCCCCTTCAGACGAGCCGGAGCCCGAGCCCGAGCCGGAGCCCGAGTCGGAGGAGCCCGAGTCCGATCTGGTCGCCGCGGGCGACGCCGACGCGCTCCCGGACGTCACCTCCGACGAGGCCCTGGAGGCGGCGCTGGAGGCGTTGTTGCTGGTCGTGGACTCGCCCGCGAGCGAGGACCTGCTGTCCGACACGCTCGGCCAGCCGCAGGCCCGGATCGTCGTCGCGCTGCGCACGATGGCCCAGAAACTCACCGAGCGGGCCAGCGGGATCGACCTGCGGCGAGTCGGTGAAGGGTGGCGGTTCTACACTAGGGACACTTACGCCCCGTTCGTGGAGAAGCTCCTGCTGGACGGCCAGCGGTCGAAGCTGACCAGGGCCGCGCTGGAAAGCCTCGCCGTGATCGCGTACCGGCAGCCGGTGACCCGAGCCAGGGTCGCCGCGGTGCGCGGGGTGAACGTGGACGGCGTGATCCGGACGCTGCTCGCGCGCGGCCTCATCGAGGAGATGGGGACCGATCCCGAGACGACCGGCACGCTGTATGTGACGACCGAGCTGTTCCTGGAGCGACTGGGGCTGTCGTCGCTGAACGACCTGCCGCCGATCGCTCCGTTGCTACCCGAAGTGGACACCATCGATGACATCCAGTGAACACCCCGACGGCGTCCGGCTCCAGAAGGTGCTGTCGCAGGCCGGGATCGCCTCCCGGCGCGCGGCCGAGGACCTGATCGTGGCCGGCCGGGTGGAGGTGGACGGCAAGATCGTCACCGAGCTGGGCCGCCGGGTCGACCCGGTCGAGGCGGTCATCCACGTCGACGGCACCCGCGTCAACCTGCGCGACGACCTGATCTACCTGGCGCTGAACAAGCCCAAGGGCGTGCACTCCACGATGTCGGACGACCGGGGCCGCCCCTGCGTCGGCGACTTCCTGCGCGGCCGCTACGAGGAGACTCCCGGCGTCGTGCACGTCGGGCGGCTCGACGAGAACACCGAGGGCCTGTTGCTGCTGACCAACGACGGCGACCTCGGCCACCGGCTGATGCACCCGTCCTACCGGGTGCTCAAGACCTACTTCGCCGAGGTCGAGGGCCTGGTGCCGCGCGGGCTCGGCAAGGAGCTGCGCGCGGGCTGGGAGCTGCCGGACGGCATCGTGAAGGTCGACCAGTTCCGGGTCAAGGACATGCACTCCGGCAAGTCCATGATCGAGCTGGTGATCCACGAGGGCAAGAAGCACATCGTGCGCCGGCTGATGGCGGCCACCGGGCACCCGGTGCGCAAGCTGGTCCGGACCGCCGTCGCGGACGTCCAGCTCGGCAACCAGCGGCCGGGCTCCATCCGGCGGCTGACCAAGACCGAGGTCGGCGCGCTGTACCGCGCTGTCGAACTGTAAGCAGGTCCCTACTTTCCGCTCTAGTGACGGCGGTCTCGGCGCTGCCAGCGTTGAGGCATGCGTCTGCTTGGTGGAGTCCTGCCGGCCGTTCTCTTCCTGGCTCTTCTGCCCGCATTGGCGCAGGCCGCGCCGAGGGCGTCGGAGCCGGTCTACGACTACGCGAACGCGATCCGCGAGACCGTCTGGGTCGACATCGGCCACGACGGTGACGGGGACGGGAAGCCCGACCGGGTCGCCGCGGACATCGTGCGGCCCCGGGAGGCGACCACCCGCGTCCCGGTGATCATGGACGCCAGCCCGTACTACTCGTGCTGCGGGCGCGGTAACGAGAGCGAGCTGAAGACGTACGACTCCGCCGGCAGGCCGGTGAAGTTCCCGCTGTTCTACGACAACTACTTCGTCCCGCGCGGGTACGCGATCGTGCTCGTGGACCTCGCCGGGACGAACAAGTCGGCGGGCTGTGCGGACATCGGGGGGCTCTCCGACGTCGACTCGGCGCGCAAGGTCGTCGACTGGCTCAACGGGCGCGCGAGCGGGTTCAGCGCGAAGTCCGGCGGCAGCGCGGTGACGGCGGGCTGGAGCACCGGGAACGTCGGCATGATCGGCAAGTCCTACGACGGCACGATCGCCAACGGCGTGGCCGCGACCGGCGTCGCCGGGCTGAAGACCATCGTGCCGATCTCGGCGATCAGCTCCTGGTACGACTACTACCGCTCCGACGGTGCCACCTTCGGCTTCAACCCGGCCGGGCTGGCGCAGACCGTCGAGTCGCGCAACAGCGGGCAGAACTGCTCGACGCAGAACCAGAAACTCGTCCAGGGCGCGACGTCCAACGGCGACTACGGGCCGCTGTGGGCCGAGCGTGACTACGTCGCCCAGGCTCGCGACGTCCATGCCAGCGTGCTGCTTTCCCACGGTGTCAACGACCTGAACGTCAAGACCATCCACTTCGGACAGTGGTGGGCCGGGCTGAACGTCGAGAAGAAGATCTGGCTCTCGCAGACCGGGCACGTCGACCCGTTCGACTACCGCCGCGGCGGCTGGGTCGACCTGCTGCACCGCTGGTTCGACCACTACCTGCTGGGCATCGACAACGGCGTCCAGAACGGCCCGATGGCCAGCATCGAGCGGCAGCCGGACCAGTGGGCCGACCAGTCCGCCTATCCGGCCGCGAACGCCGTCGCGACCACGCTGCGCCCGCACGCCGGGGCGACCGCGGGCGTCGGCACGCTGGGCACGGCGGCGGCGTCGGGGACCTCGTCGTTCACCGACAACCCGAACCTCGGCGAGGACGCGTGGGCGTCGAACCCGGGCGGCACCTCGGCCGCGCGGGTGCTCTACTCGACCGGGACGCTGGCCTCGGACCTGCAGGTTTCCGGAACGTCCACGGTGACGGTCACCGCGACGCCGAGCACGACGTCGGCGCGGCTCTCGGCGCTGCTGGTCGACTACGGCTCGGCGACCATCCGGAACTTCTCCGGCAGCGGCGAGGGGATCAAGACGTCGACGTCGGAGAACTGCTGGGGATCCTCGGCGACCGGTGACGACGGCTGCTACAAGATCACCTCGGCGGACACCGCGAAGGTCGGGTACACGATCATCAGCCGCGGCTGGGCGGATCTCGCGAACTACGCTTCCCTTACGCAGGAACGCGCTCTGACCGCGGGGACGGCGTACACGATGACGTTCCGGCTGGCGAGCACCGACCACATCGTCCCGAAGGGACACTCGCTGGCGCTGATCATCGGTGGCACCGACCGCGACTTCATCCCGGGCCCGGCGCGTCCCGGCAAGCTCACTCTCGACCTGGCCCGGACGTCGCTGTCGCTCCCGATGGTCGGCATCCCGCCCGCGGCCTCGACCCACCCGGCACTCGACCTGGGCCCCCTCGCACACGTCTCCACCGACGCCCGCCTCGACTTCCGGTGAGCTGAAGGGGACTTTCCTCTCGTCAGGTGAGAGGAAAGTCCCCTTCAGCTCGCTTCGGCAGGGGCGGTCCGAGCGGACGCTTTGCGTTGCAGGGCACGGGCGACCGGTTCGACGACCCGGGCCGCGACCGGGCCGAGGATCGCCATCAGGAGGACGTACGCCGTCGCGAGTGCCGCGAGTTCGCCGTCCACCGCGCCCGCCGTCACCGCCAGCCCGGCGATGACGATCGAGAACTCACCGCGGGCCACGAGCGCGGCCCCGGCACGCGCTCGCCCGAGCCGGCCGATGTTCTGGCGCCGGGCCGCCCACCAGCCGGTTCCGACCTTCGTCAGCGTTGTCACCAGGGCCAGCAGGACGGCCCAGCCGAGCACCGGCGGGATCGACGCCGGATTGGTGTTGAGCCCGAAGACCACGAAGAACACCGCCGCGAACAGGTCCCGCAGCGGCTCCAGCAGGTGCGTCGCGTTCTCGGCCGTCGAGCCCGAGATCGCGATACCCAGCAGGAACGCGCCGACCGCCGCCGACACCTGCATCGCCGACGCCAGCCCGGCGACCAGCAGCGCGGCGCCGAGCACCTTGAGCAGGAAGACCTCGCGGTCCGGGCTGTCGACCGCCGCCGAGACGTACCGGCCGAACTTCAGCGCGATCACCAGCACCACGGTGATCACCAGCAGCGAGATGCCGACCGCCTCGAGCCCGCCGAGGAAGCTGACCCCGGCCAGGATCGCGGTGAGGATCGGCAGGTAGAGGGCCATCACCAGGTCCTCGAAGACCAGGATCGAGAGCACCACCGGCGTCTCGCGGTTACCGAGCCGGCCGAGGTCGCCGAGCACCTTCGCGATGATCCCGGACGACGAGATATAGGTGACGCCCGCCATCACGATCGCGCCGATCGGGCCCCAGCCCAGCAGTAGCGCGACGGCCGCGCCCGGGGCGGCGTTGAGCACGATGTCGAGCAGCCCCGCCGTCCACGAGCGCCGCAGCCCGGTGAACAGCTCGGCCGCGGAATACTCCAGGCCCAGCAACAGAAGCAGCAGCACGACGCCGATCTCGCCGGCCAGGTGGGTGAAGGCGCCGATGTCGGTCAGCGGGATCAGCCCGCCCTGGCCGAAGCAGAGACCGCCGAGCAGGTAAAGGGGGATGGGGGACAGGCCGATCTTCCCGGCCAGGCGCCCGAGCGCGCCCAGCCCGAAGAAGACCGCCCCGAGTTCGATCAAGGACAGCGCGGTGTGGTCCATGACCGGTCAGCCGTACTTCAGGATCTTGACGGCGGCTTCGAGCCCTTCGGACGTCCCGACCGCGACCAGCAGATCGCCCCCGGTGAGCGTGAAGTCCGGCGTCGGCGAGGGATGGACCTGCCCGGCCCTGGCCACCGCGACCACCGACACGCCGGTGCGGGTGCGCATCGCGGTGTCGCCGAGCGTGCGCCCGTCGAACGGGCCGGACGGCTTGATCGGCAGCTGCCGCGTGCTGATCCCTGGCAGGTCCCGGTGCTCCTCGGTCAGCTGCGCGACGAGCTGCGGCGCGCCGAGCAGGTTCGCCAGCGCGCCGGCTTCGTCGGCGGTGAGCGGGATCGAGGCGAGACAGGCATCGGGATCGTCCGATTTGGACACGATCAGCTCGATGTGGCCGTCCCGCTGGGTGACGACGCCGATGCGGCGGCCGGTGCGGGTGGCGAAGTCCTTCCGGACCCCGATTCCGGGCAGGGGAGTCACTTCGACGTTCACATACCCCACCGTAGCTCACTGTCCGATTCGCGCAGGTTCAGCTGAACAGCAGCAGGGCCGACGCGACGAGCATGATGAGGGAGGTGAGGCCGTGAACGCCGTACGCGACGGCCTTCTTTCCCTTGTGTCGCAGGATGATCAGCATGTCGCCGAACGGCATGAACGCCTCCGCGAGGATGACCCAGCCCAGCGCGTGCGGGTCGCCGTAGATCATCAGCGCCAGCGGGACGAGCCCGGCGCCGATGTCCCGGATGCCCTTGACGTTGAAGAACGAGTCGGCGTTCACGGGCACTTCGCGAAAGCCGAAGCCCTCGGCGATCTTCGCCGGCGCGAAGACGTAGTTGAGGCCGACGTAGATGATCATCAGGGTGACGATCGAGACGAGGACGTAGGCGGTGACGATCATGGCGGTTCCTCCCAGTTTCTAGCAGTGCTAGTGTTGCTAGCAACGCTAACTTAGCAACGCTAGATTGTCTAGCGATGCTAGTATCGATTCATGAACCAGGACCGACGCGTTCGTGAGCGGGCCGGCCGGGCGCAGCGGATCGTCACCGCGGCCCGGGAGCTCGCCGAAGCCGAGGGCTGGGACGCCGTCACCACCCGACGGCTCGCGGCGAAGATCGAGTTCAGCCAGCCCGTGCTCTACAGCCATTTCCCCGGCGGCAAGGACGCGATCATGTCCGCTGCCGCGCTGGAGGGCTGCGCCGAGCTCGCCGTGGATCTGGCCCGGGCACGTGACGGTGGTCTCGCCGGGGTCGCGCGGGCCTACGTCGCGTTCGCCGACGCCAAACCCGCCCTGTACGACGCGATCTTCACCCTCGCTTCGGACCTCCCGTTCGCCCAGGACGACTCCCCGGACGCGCTCAAAAGGGCTTTCGCCGGACTGTTCGTGGTGGTCGAACCCGTGGCGGGGGACCAGGATCCGGGCATCCTGACCGAGGCCTTCTGGGGCGCGTTGCACGGCCTCGTCACCCTCGATCGAGGACACCGGCTGAGCCAGGGGCACCGCGAGGAGCGGCTCACCCTGCTCGTCGCGCGCTTCGGCGGCTAGTCCCGCCTGCTCCGGCCCGGCGGCGGACCGGCACAATGGGTGACAGCCTTGGGTGGACGAGAGTGCGAGGAGTGTTTCGGTGACGGGAGCCCTACGTGGTGTGGTCGCGCTGGACGGCCCGTCCGGGACCGGCAAGACGACCGTCGCGCGCAAGCTCGCCGACCGGCTCGGCGCGAGCTACCTCGACACCGGCGCGATGTACCGGATGGTGACGCTCGCCGTGCTGCGCGCCGGGGCCGACCCGGCCGACGCGGACGCCGTCGCCCACATCGCCGAGCAGGCCGACCTGGCCATCGGCACCAGCCCGGCGCGCGCCGACATCCGACTCGGCGGTGAGGACGTCGCCGCCGACATCCGCGGGCCCGAGGTCACCAAGGCCGTCTCCGCGGTCTCGTCCGTGCCGCGCGTGCGTGAGCTGCTCGTCGCCCGCCAGCGCCGGATCATCGAGGACATCGACGGCGGGATCGTCGTCGAGGGCCGCGACATCGGCACCGTCGTCGCGCCGGACTCGCCGCTGAAGGTCTACCTCACCGCTTCCGCCGACGTCCGTGCTTCGCGGCGCAGCAGCCAGGACTCCGCGGCCGGCCGCCAGTCCACCGTCGCCGACGCGCTGGCCTCGGTCGAGCGCCGCGACCACCTCGACTCGACGCGCGCGACCTCGCCGCTGCGTCCGGCCGACGACGCCGTGCACGTCGACACCTCCGAGCTGTCCATCGACCAGGTGATCGTCGCGCTCAGTGAGCTGGCGAGCCACCGCGGTCTGCTGGCAGGGTGTGATGCCGAGGTAGCACGGTGATATCCGGGGCCGGGCCCCGGACCCCAGCCGGGGGGCAAGCCCCCCTGGACCCCCCGAAAAAAGCGAGCGGACTGCCCGAGGGCTCCGTCGGCAGGCTCCACGACGCCGGGCGAATCTTCGGCCGGTACCATCTGAGGTCGGCCTTCCGCATCCGCGTGCACGGCCGCGAGCGCATGCCCGCCACCGGGCCGGTGCTGGTGATCGCCAACCACAGTTCGATGATCGAGCCGCAGCTGATCTTCGGAATGCTGCCGCGGCGTTCGGCGTTCCTGGTCAAGGCCGAGCTGTTCAAGGGCTGGGCCGGGAAGTTCCTGGTGGCCATCGGGCAGATCCCGCTCAAGCGCGGCGAGATCGACCGGAAGCCGCTGATGACCGCGGTCGGGGTTCTGAAGGACGGCGGCGTGGTCGGGATCTTCCCGGAAGGGACCCGAGGCGAGGGCGACGTCGGTGCCGCGGAGCGCGGGGCGGCGTGGCTGGTCCGGGCGTCCGGTGCCACGGTGCTGCCGATCGCGACCCGCGGGACGCGCAGGCCCGCGGACGGCAAACGGCGCTGGCGCCCGCGCGTGGACATCCTCGTGGGGGAGCCGTTCACGCCGAAGGTGGGGCCGGGCAAGACCGGGCTCGACCAGGGCACCGAGGAGCTCCGCGGCGAGCTCGCGGCGCTCGTGAAGACTTTGGACGATTGGCGCAGCGAAAACGGATTCGTTACGCCATAAGGGAAATTGGGTAGTGATGGAAGAGTACGACGGCGTCGGCGAAGCCGACGGCACCTGGGACGACGAGTCCGAGTTCGCCACGCTCGACGCGCAGATCGAGGCGGCGGAAGCGGCCGAAGAGGCCGCGCTCTCGCAGCCGGTGCTCGCCGTGGTCGGGCGGCCCAACGTGGGCAAGTCGACCTTGGTCAACCGCATCCTCGGCCGCCGCGAGGCCGTCGTGCAGGACGTCCCGGGCGTCACGCGCGACCGCGTCGCCTACGACGCCTTCTGGGGCGGGCGGAAGTTCACCCTGGTCGACACCGGCGGCTGGGAGCCGGACGCGACCGGCCTGCAGGCCTCCGTCGCCGCGCAGGCCGAGCTGGCGATGGAGACCGCCGACGCGGTCCTGCTCGTGATCGACGCCTCGGTCGGCGCGACCGAGACCGACCTGGCCGTCTCGCGCGTGCTCCGGCGCTCGAAGAAGCCGGTGCTGCTGGCCGCCAACAAGGTCGACGACGACCGGCTGCTCGCCGACACGGCGTCGCTGTGGTCGCTCGGCCTCGGCGAGCCGTACCCGGTCAGCGCGCTGCACGGCCGCAGCTCCGGCGACCTGCTCGACGCGATCCTCAAGGCCCTGCCCGAGGCGCCGCGCGAGGGCGGCATGGGCTCGACCGGGCCGCGCCGCGTGGCGCTGGTCGGCAAGCCGAACGTCGGCAAGTCGAGCCTGCTCAACAAGCTCTCCGGCGAGGAGCGCTCGGTCGTCGACTCGGTCGCCGGCACCACCGTCGACCCGGTCGACTCGCTGGTCGAGCTGGACGGCGACGTCTGGCGCTTCGTCGACACCGCGGGCCTGCGCAAGCGCGTGAACTCGGCCAACGGCACCGAGTACTACGCCTCGCTGCGCACCAAGACCGCGATCGACGCGGCCGAGGTCGCGATCGTGCTGCTGGACGCGGCCGAGCCGATGTCCGAGCAGGACCTGCGGGTGCTGACCATGGTCGTCGAGGCCGGGCGCGCGTGTGTGCTCGCGTTCAACAAGTGGGACCTCGTCGACGAGGACCGCCGCCACGCCATGATCCGCGAGCTGGACCGCGGCCTGGTCCGCGTGCCGTGGGCGGAGAAGGTGAACATCTCGGCGCTGACCGGGCGTTCGGTGCGCAAGCTCGCGCCCGCGCTGCGGACCGCGCTGAAGTCGTGGGACCAGCGCGTCCCCACCGGCCAGCTCAACGCCTGGCTGTCCGACCTGATCGCGGCCACCCCGCCGCCGGTCCGCAGCGGCAAGCAGCCGAAGGTGCTGTTCGCGACCCAGGCCGGCATCCGCCCGCCGACGCTGGTGCTGTTCACCACCGGCTTCCTCGAGGCGGGCTACCGCCGGTTCATCGAGCGCAAGTTCCGCGAGCGCTTCGGTTTCGACGGCAGCCCCGTCCGGGTGAACGTCCGCGTCCGCGAAAAGAAGGCGAAACAGAAGGTCGGCGGTAAGGCCGCACGGCCCGCAAAAACCCGGTGATTTCTTGACCCGTTTCCCGTATCTCGCGTGATTGGGGACGTAACTCGCGAGTTACGTCCCCAATCACGCGAAGTCCGTCTCCCATCACGCGAGTTACGGGTTCCAGCACACGTCGCGGTGAGTTCCGACACTCGACCGTGACCCTTGAGATATCTTTCGTTCATCTTGCGTTATGGTGGACGACTGTTGCGGGCGCCTCATTCCGGAGTGCAAGCCCGAGTGAGGCTCGCGGAAGGTAGTGATGGGCTTGTCTGCCCGCGGTTCGTCCGTCCACGTCCACGTTCGGATGTCGGAGGTGGCCCGATGACGGTCACCGTCGAACCTCTCGAGTCGGCCGCCGAAATCACGGCGCCGCTTTCGTGCGTCGCCGCCGTGACGCACGCCCCCTCGGCCGCGCCGGTCGCCGACCGCGCGCTGTTCTGGTCCGGTCTCGGTGCCAGCGAGCGCACCCTGATGGACATCCTGGCCGAGACGGCCGAGAAGAACCCCACCGCCCCCGCCATCGACGACGGCACCGTCACCCTGACCTACCGCAAGCTGCTCGACGAGATCGAGGTGTACGGCCGCCGCCTGCAGAGCTACGGCGTCGGCGTGGGCGACCGCGTCGGCATCCGGATCTCCTCCGGCACGGCCGAGCTGTACATCGCCATCCTCGCCACCTTGTCCGTCGGCGCCGCCTACGTGCCGGTCGACGCGGACGACCCGGACGAGCGCGCCGAGCTGGTCTTCGAAGAGGCGCAGGTCGCCGCGGTCGCCACTGACGTCTTTTCGGGGGGTCCGGGTGGCGAAGCCCCCGGCCCGGGGCGAAGCCCCGGATGTTTCCGCGGCGCGATCAACGTCCACTCCACCCCGGGCGGCCGCGTCGGCACCCCGGGCCCGGCCGACGACGCCTGGATCATCTTCACCTCCGGCTCCACCGGCAAGCCCAAGGGCGTCGCGGTCACGCACGCCTCCGCCGCCGCGTTCGTCGACGCCGAGTCCGAGCTGTTCCTCACCGAGGAGCCGATCGCCCCCGGCGACCGCGTCCTCGCGGGCCTGTCGGTCGCCTTCGACGCCTCCTGCGAAGAGATGTGGCTCGCCTGGCGCCACGGCGCCTGCCTGGTCCCGGCCCCGCGCGCGCTGGTCCGCACCGGCGTCGACCTCGGCCCGTGGCTGGTCGCGCAGCAGATCACCGTCGTCTCCACCGTGCCGACGCTGGCCGCGCTCTGGCCCGCGGACGCGCTGGAAGACGTCCGCCTGCTCATCTTCGGCGGCGAAGCCTGCCCGCCGGAGCTGGCCGAGCGCGTCGCCGTCGAAGGCCGCGAAGTCTGGAACACCTACGGCCCGACCGAGGCCACCGTCGTCGCCTGCGCCGCGCAGATGACCGGCGAGGGCCCGGTCCGGATCGGCCTGCCGCTCGCCGGCTGGCAGCTCGCCGTCGTCAACGAGGAGGGCCGGCCGGTCGCCATGGGCGAGACCGGTGAGCTCGTCATCGGCGGTGTCGGCCTGGCGCGTTACCTCGACGCCGAGAAGGACGCCGAGAAGTTCGCGCCGCTGCCCTCGCTGGGCTGGCAGCGCGCCTACCGCTCCGGTGACATGGTCCGCGCCGAGCACGAGGGCCTGCTGTTCCTCGGCCGGCTCGACGAGCAGGTCAAGCTCGGCGGCCGCCGCATCGAGCTCGGCGAGGTCGACTCCGCGCTGCAGGCGCTCCCGGGCGTCCAGGGCGCGGCCGCCGCGATTCGCCGCACCAAGGCGGGCAACCAGGTCCTGGTCGGGTACGTCGTCCCCGGCGACCAGCCGTTCAACCACGATGACGCGGCGACCCGGCTGCGCGAGCAGCTGCCCGCCGCGCTGGTGCCGCTGCTGGCCGTCGTCGACGACCTGCCCACCCGCACCTCGGGCAAGGTCGACCGCAACGCGCTCCCGTGGCCACTGTCCACTGTGGACGCCGCGGCCGCCGGGCTGTCGCCGACGGAAGCCTGGCTCGCCGAAGGCTGGGCCGAGATCCTCGGCGTGTCGGTCGACGACCCGAAGGCCGACTTCTTCACCCACGGCGGCGGCAGCCTGACCGCCGCGCAGGTGATCGCGCGCATCCGCACCCGCCACCCGCAGGTATCGGTCGCCGACATCTACGCCCACCCCAAGCTCGGCGCGATGGCCGCGATGCTGGACGCGCTGTCCGGCCAGGCCACCGAGCGCCGCGACGTCAAGCCCACCCGGCGCCGCGCCGGCGTGATCCAGACGCTGCTGATGGTCCCGCTGATGGGCATCGTCGGCCTGCGCTGGGCGACGCTGGCCGCCGCGCTGTCGAACATCCTGTCCCTGCTCGGGTTCGCCTGGGCGCCGACGCTGAACTGGGCGTGGATCGGCCTGGCCTGGGTCGTGCTGTTCAGCCCGGCCGGTCGCATCGCGATCGCCGCCGGCGGTGCCCGCGTGCTGCTCTCGGGCGTTCGCCCCGGCGACCTACCCGCGCGGTGGCAGCGTCCACCTGCGCCTGTGGACCGCCGAGAAGCTCGCCGAATTCAGTGGCGCGGACAGCATCGCCGGCGCCTCCTGGATGACCACCTACGCGAAGGCGCTCGGCGCGCGCATCGCCAAGGACGTCGACCTGCACTCGCCGCCGCCGGTCACCGGCTTCCTCAAGCTGGGCCGCGGTGCCGCCGTCGAGCCCGAGGTCGACCTGACCGGGACCTGGGTGGACGGCGACCTCGTCCACATCGGCAAGGTCCGCATCGGCGCGGAAGCGCGGATCGGCGCGCGCAGCACCCTCTTCCCGGGCGCTCGCATCGGCAAGGGCGCGGAGATCGCGGCGGGTTCGACCGTCCGCGGCGCCGTCCCGGCCGGGCAGCGCTGGGCCGGTTCGCCCGCCGGACGCGTGGCCAAGGATGAGCGTGACGCGCTCAAGTGGCCGGCCAGCCGCCCGCCGCGCTCGCACTTCTGGGCCACGGTTTACGGCACGACTTCGCTGATCCTGGGTTTCCTGCCCGGCCTGGCCGCCCTGCCGGGCGTCGCGGTGCTCGGGTACGCCATCGCCGGCGCGCCGACGCTGCTCACGGCGTTCACCCAGGCGCTGATCTTCGTGCCGGTCGCGACCGTCGCGTACTTCCTGACCTACATGCTGCTGGTGCTGGCCGGGGTCCGGGCGCTGAGCGTCGGCATGGTCGAGGGCTACCACCCGGTGCACGGCCGCGTCGCGTGGCAGGTCTGGGCGACCGAGCGCCTGATGAGCATGGCCCGCGAAGGGCTGTTCCCGTTGTACGCCAGCCTGTTCACCCCGGTCTGGCTGCGGATGCTCGGCGCGAAGGTCGGCCGCAACGTCGAAGCGTCGACCGTGCTCGCGCTGCCGAAGATGACCAAGGTCGACAGTGGCGCGTTCCTGGCCGACGACACCATGGTCGCCACCTACGAGCTCGGCCACGGCTGGCTGCACGTCGCCCCGGCGCGGATCGGCAAGCAGGCGTTCCTCGGCAACTCGGGCATGACCGCGCCCGGCCGTTCGGTGCCGAAGCGCGGCCTGGTCGGCGTGCTTTCCTCGACGCCGTTGAAGGCCAAGAAGGGCTCGTCGTACCTGGGCATGCCGCCCCTGCCGGTCCGCCGCGCGGTCGGTGACTCCGACACGAGCCGCACCTACACCCCGGCGCTGCACCTCAAGGCCGCGCGGGCGCTGGTCGAGCTGTGCCGGATCATCCCGGTGATGTGCGGCGTGGCGCTGACCGTCGGTGTCGCGTTCGCGCTGCTGTGGATCGCGTCGATGTACGGCTTCGCCGTCGCGGCGCTGCTCGCCGGGCCGGCGCTGCTGGCCGCCGGGATCGTCGCGGCGCTGACCGCGACCGTGATGAAGTGGCTGCTGGTCGGCAAGTTCCGCGAGATCGACCACCCGCTGTGGAGCTCGTTCGTCTGGCGCAACGAGCTGGCCGACACCTTCGTCGAGGCGCTGGCGGTGCCGTGGCTGATCGGCTCGGTCGGCGGCACCCCGCTGCTCACCGCCTGGCTGCGCACGATGGGCGTCAAGATCGGCCGTGGCGTGTGGCTGGAGACGTACTGGCTGCCCGAGTCCGACCTGGTCACCCTCGGGGACGGCGCGACGATCAACCGCGGCTGCGTGGTCCAGACGCACCTGTTCCACGACCGGATCATGAGCATGTCCCGCGTGACGCTGGCCGAAGGCGCCACCCTCGGCCCGCACGGCATCGTGCTGCCGGGCGCGAGCATCGGCGCCCGCACCACCGTCGGCCCGGGCTCGCTGGTGACCCGCGGCGACGAGGTGCCTGCCGACACGCGCTGGCTCGGCAACCCGATCTCGGCCTGGACCAAGTAGTCCAAGTAACGGATTCATCCCCCGGCTCGCACGGACTCACTCGTCCGTGCGAGCCTGGTTCAGGCACGTACTACGAAAGGTTCGGCACGGGTGATTTCGAAGGCTTCCGCTCCGGCTCCCGGCGCGGTCACCTCCGGAGATTCCTACCTTCCCGCGCACGGCAACGGCGGTTACCGGGTCCGGCACTACGACCTGAACCTCGACTACAAGGTCGCGCCCAACCGGCTGTCGGCGTCGGCGGCGATCACGGCCGAGGCGACGCAGGCACTTTCCCGGGCCAGCTTCGACTTCGCCGATTTCCGGATCAACCGTGTGCTGGTCGACGGGAAGCCCGCGAAGTACCTGAAGCGGGGCGCGAAGCTGCACGTCACGCCGGCGAAGTCGATCCCGATGGGTGCCGCGTTCACCGTCGAGGTCCACTACGTCGGCAACCCGCGCCCGTTGGGGAGCCGCTGGGGTGACGTCGGCTGGGACGAGCTGACCGACGGCGCCCTCGTGGCGAGCCAGCCGGTCGGCGCGCCGTCGTGGTTCCCGTGCAACGACCATCCGTCGGACAAGGCCGGCTACCGCATCACCGTGACCACCGGGTCGCTGTACCAGGTCGCGGTCACCGGCGACCTCATCGATCGGTCCGTCTCGGCCAGCACGACGAGGTGGGTCTACGAACGTCCCGAGCCGACGGCGACGTACCTGATGAGCGTGCAGATCGGCCGCTACGACGACCTCGAGCTGACCGGCCGCGGCTGGTTCCCGCACACGGGGGTGGGCGCCCGCCGGCTGAGCCTCGGCTTCGGGCGCGCGAGCGGGCAGGTGGAGTCGGTCCTCGAAACCGTGCCGCAGCGGGCGGCCGTGCCGCCGCGGCTGCGCCGGGCGTTCGACCGCGACTTCGGCCGCCAGGGCCGGATGATGGAGGTCCTCCAGCGGCTGTTCGGGCCGTACCCGTTCGGCGAGTACGTCGTCGTGGTCACCGACGACGACCTGGATGACCCGATCGAGGCCCAGGGCATGTCGATCTTCGGCGCCAACCACGTCGACGGCAGGCGGACCTACGAGCGGCTGGTCGTGCACGAGCTGGCGCACCAGTGGTTCGGCAACAGCCTGACCGTTGCCGACTGGCGGTACATCTGGCTCAACGAGGGCTTCGCGACCTACACCGAGTGGCTGTGGTCAGAGGAGTCCGGCGGGCAGTCCGCGCAGTCGTGGGCGCGCACGTGGCACGCGCGGATGAAGGCCAAGCCCGCCGATCTGCGGGTCGGCGATCCGGGCGTGGCCCGGATGTTCGACGAGCGCGTCTACAAGCGTGGCGCGCTGACGTTGCACGCGCTGCGCGGGGAGATCGGCGACCCGGCGTTCTTCGCGCTGGTGAAGGCGTGGGCGTCGGAGCACCGGCACGGGCTGGTCACGACGGAGGGCTTCATCGCGATGGCCGAGCGGTATGCGGGGCGGTCGCTGGGGGCGTTCTTCACGACGTGGCTGGATACGCCCGCGCTTCCCCCGCTGCCGGGCGCCTGACCAAGGACTCGTGAGCGTTTAGGGCGGTTCTAACCGCCCGGAACGCTCACGAGTCCTTGGCTTGGCCTTCACGGACCTACGGGATTCACGTCCATGAACATACATCGGATGTTTGTGCCGCTTTCTGGGTGATGATGTCTGGTATATCGGGGTGTCATCTGGAAACATGCCGTGCGCCGGGCGTTGATCTCGGCGAAACATAGTATGAATCCGGAGGCGCACATGGCCGATCTGTCCCGGCGTACCGTCCTTCAGGCCGCCACGGTGGCGGCGGGCGCGGCCGCGTTCGGCGGCCTCTGGGCGCGGGGCGCCGAGGCCGCACTGGACTGCGGCACCCTCCACCGCGACGTCGCCCAGGACGCCCGGATGCTCTGGAAGCGCTTACCGAAGAGCTGGCAGGACGGCCCGTTCCTGGCCAACGGCTACCTCGGCGCCCAGGTCTACGGGGGCAAGACGGCCAACGTGCTCAAGGTGATGCTGAGCCATACGCAGGTCCAGGACCAGCGCGAGCAGTGGGAGGCCGGGATCGGCCTGTCCCGCCTGCCGATCGGCTACCTCACGCTCACCCTCGCCGGCGAGATCACCGGCGTCGACTGGACGCTCGACCTCTACAACGCCGAGCTCGGCGGCACGATCACCACCACCCAGGGCTCGGTCGCGTTCTCCGCGCTGATCCACAACGACTCCGGCGTCCTGCTCGTCTCGCTGAAGCCGACGGCCGGGGAGGCGCAGGCGGCCTGGGCGTTCGTGCCGCTCGAATCCGCCACCACCCGGACCGTCCGCAAGCCGCCGGAGTACACCGCCAACCCGCCCGCGACCCCTGGTAGCAGCGGCAACGTCCAGTACGCGGCCCAGCCGCTGCTCGCCGGCGGCGGCTACACGACGGCGTGGCAGGAGAAAACCGTTGGCACGAAACGGCTTCTCGCTGCCACTGTCGCCTACAGCTTCCCCGGCACGACCCACACCGCGGACGCGATAACAACGGTCCAGAAGACCCTCAGAGCGAACCCGGACGCGCTCGTCGCGCGGCATCGCCGCTGGTGGAACGCCTTCTACGAGCGCAGTTTCGTCTCCGTGCCGGACAAGCTCGTCCAGCGGTTCTACTGGATCCAGCTGTACAAGATCGCCTCGGCGACCCGCGCGGACGGCCCGGTCGTGTCCGAGTGGGGCCCGTGGTTCCCCGAAGTCGGCAACAGCTGGACCGCGGTCTGGTGGAACCTGAACGTCCAGGTCACCTACCCGATCGTCAACAGCAGCAACCATCCCGAGCTGGACGCGGTCACCGCGACCTTCGCCCGCGACCACGCGAACCTCGAGCTCTCGGTCCCGCCTGCCTACCGTGACGGCGACACCTACGCGCTGTCCCACCCCGGCGACTGGCGGCTGCGGCCCGGCGGCACCCGCACGGTCGGCATCCCCGGCCCGCTCACCAAGAACGACCACACCGGCAACCTCACGTGGGGCCTGCACAACGTCTGGCTGGCCTACCGCCACCACATGGACCAGCGCGTGCTGCGCGACGTCCTCTTCCCGTTGCTGGCCAAGGCGCTCAACTTCTACCGCCACTTCCTGTTCACCGGTCCGGACGGCTACCTGCACCTGCCGATGACCCGCTCGCCGGAGTACGCCGACGCGGCCGACTGCACCTACGACCTCTCGCTGATCCGCTGGGCCGCGCGCACGCTGGTCGACTGCGCCGCGCGGCTGAAGCTGAACGATCCGCGCGTGCCGATGTGGCGCGAGATCTCCGCGAAACTCGTGCCTTACCACGAGGATCCGGCCAACGGCGTGATGATCGGCGACGGTGTTCCGCTCGCCGAGTCACACCGGCACTTCTCGCATCTGCTGTGGCTCTACCCCCTGCGGGAGAAGAACTGGGAGCGCGCCGGCGACCGCGACATCATGACCAGAACGTTCAAGCACTGGACCGCGGACCAGAGCGCATGGCACGGCTACAGCTACGCCGCCGCGTCCTCGATGAGCTCGGTCATGGACGCGCCCGAGGAAGCCTTGCGGTACCTCAGGTTCTTCCTCGACCGGAACATCGTCGCGGACACCCAGCTGACGCCGAACACGATGTACCGCGAGGGCTCCAACTTCGCCATCGAGAGCCCGATCACCGCCGCGCAGTCCGTTGTGGACATGCTCCTGCAGGGTGACGGCGGCGTGCTCAAGGTGTTCCCGTCGGTGTCGGCGACCTGGCCGGACGCCTCAGTCGCGAGTATGCGCACCGAAGGTGCCTTCCTCGTCGATGCCTCCCGCCGCAAGGGCGCCACCGAGTTCGTCCGCGTGCACAGCGAGGCTGGCGAGCCGCTCACCCTCGACCACGGAATCACCGGTGACATCGACGTCCGGGACGGCCACGGGCGCCGCCTGAACTGGCGCCCGGTCGGTCCACACCGGATCGCGATCCCGTTGCGGCGCGGGGAAACCGCCGTCGTCACCCCGCGCGGCACCCGACCCGACTTCGATCCCCGAGACGTCGCCGCCGTCGGCAGCGCACCCGCCTGGGGCCTGCCTGCCTGAAGGAGGAAGTCATGGACATCACCCGCAGAACCGTCCTCGGCGGCGCGCTCGCCGGCATCGCGGTGGGCGCGACGGGCCTCACCCCGGCGTTCGCCGAAACCACGAACTGCGAGGACGTCGACTGGGCCGGTTTCCTCGGCACCGCCGACCTGATCTGGACCAAGATGCCGACGACCTGGTACCAGGGACCGTTCCTGGGCAACGGTTTCCTCGGCTCCGGGATCTACGCCGAGCCCGGCCGGAACGCCATCCGGTTCAACGTCCAGCACAGCCAGGTCCAGGACCACCGCCCCGAGTTCGGCTCGCTGTTCGGCCTGGCCCGGCTGCCGATCGGCTACTTCACCCTCGAACCGGTCGGCGCGATCACCGCGATCGACTGGCGGATGAACCTGTGGAACGCCGAGCTCACCGGTACCATCACCACCGCCGCGGGCAGCCTGGCGCTGCGCGCGATCGTCCACACCGGACAGTCGCTGCTGGCCATCGAAATCCGGCCTTCGGAAGGCGAACGCGGCTTCAAGTGGGTGTTCCACCCGGCGGTGGCGGTCAGCCCGCGCGCCGACCCCGTGTGGAACAAGCCACCGCCCGACGGCTACGCGGCCAACGCCCCGGTCACGCTCCAGACCAGCGGCGACGCCCAGCTCGCCGTGCAGAATCTCCTGGCAGGCGGCCAGCACGTCACGGCCTGGCGGGAAACCACCCGGGGCACCGCGCGGACGCTCTACACGTCGGTCGCCTGGTCACATCCCGACCGCACGGCCGCCCCGGTCGCGCTGCGGACGGTCCGGCGCGCGGCTCCGTTCGGCGAGCTCACGCAGGACCATCGGCGCTGGTGGCACGACTACTACCGGGCGAGCTTCCTGTCCATTCCGGACACCCGCCTGCAGAGCTTCTACTGGATCCAGCTGTACAAGGTCGCCTCCGCGGCTCGCCGCGAAGCGCCGGTGATGGCGACTTCGGGGCCGTGGCTGGAGAACACGCCGTGGCCCGCCACCTGGTGGAACCTCAACGTGCAGCTGGAGTACTGGCTCATCCAGGGTTCCAACCACATGGAGCTCGACGCCGTAAGCTACGCGCTCGGCAAGTACCGCGCCAACCTGACCAGCCAGGTCGCCGAGCCTTACCAGGCCGACTCCGCGGGCATCCCGCGTACGACCGACATGACCCTGCTCAACGGGATCTCCAACGCCACCAGCGGGTTCCCGGTCGGCATCCCGGGCAAGGACACCCCCACCCCCGAGGTCGGCAACCTCACCTGGGCGCTGCACAACGTCTGGCTGTCCTACCGGCACACGATGGACCGGCGGTTGCTGCGGGACACGCTGTTCCCGTTGCTGCGCAAGGCGATCAACTACTACCTGCACTTCCTCGCGCCCGGCGCGGACGGGAAGCTGCACCTGCCCGCGACGTTCTCGCCGGAGTACGGCGTCAACGCGCCCGACTGCAACTACGACCTCTCGCTCATCCGCTGGGGTTGCAAGACGCTCCTGGACTCCGCCCGCGAGCTGCACCTCGACGATCCGCTTGCGCCGCGCTGGCGGAACGTCCTGGCCACGCTCGTGGACTACCCGGCCGACGCGAACGGCTACATGATCGGCGCCGGGGTGCCGTTCGCGAAGTCGCACCGGCATTACTCGCACCTGCTGCAGATCTACCCGCTCTACGAGATCACCTGGGAGCAGCCGGAGCACCGCCAGATCATCGAGACCTCGCTCGACCACTGGGTCGGTTTCGAGGGCGCGCTGCAGGGCTACACCTTCACCGGCGCCGCGTCGATCTCCGCGCAGATGCTGCGCGGCGAGAAGGCGGCGTTCTACCTCGGCGAGCTCCAGCGCCGCTACATCCAGCCGAACACGATGTACAAGGAGTCCGGCCCGGTCATCGAGACGCCGCTTTCCGCGGTGAAGTCGATGCAGGACATGCTGGTGCAGAGCTGGGGCGGGGTGCTGCGGCTGTTCCCGGCCGTGCCCGCGGCCTGGGGCGACATCTCCGTGCGCGACTTCCGCACGGAGGGCGCGTTCCTGCTCAGCGCGTCCCGCGAGGGCGGCAAGACGCGCTGGCTGAAGGTGCGCAGCGAAGCCGGTGCGCCGTGCGTCCTACGGCCCGGCATCGAGGGTGAGTTGGTCGTCACCGACGCCCGTGGCCACGCGAAACGGTGGCGCAAGCTGGCGAACGGTGACGTCCAGGTCGACCTCGCGCGCGGCCAGGAGGCATTCGTGTACCGCAAGGGTGACCGGCCGGACTTCGCCGTCCACCCGGTCACGCCGGGCGGCCCGAGCGCCCCTTGGGGCATGCAGTGAGACGCTGAGCGCGGGCGTCGAGGCCCCTTTTCCGGCATTTTCCGCCGGGGGAGGGGCCTTTTTCGGCACAATGGCGCTGACGAAGGGGGATCGGATGACCGGGCAGTACCCGCCGTGGCAGCCGCCGCCACCGCACAAGCGGTCGCCGGTGACGGCCATCCTGGTCAGCGGCTCGCTCGTGGTCGTCGTTCTGATGGTGCTGGCCTTTCTGGCCTACGGCTCGCCCGGCTTCCTCCGCCCGGCCGACGACTCGGCGCCGCCCCCGATGGCGGCGATGCCCACCGACATGTCCCTGGTCCCGACCGGCGGCCCGCCGCCAACAGTGACCGCGACGCCGGAGATAGCCCGGCCTACCGCGCTGCCGGACCCGACGAACTGCACTTACCTGCCGGACAAGATCGCCCCCGCGCCGAAGGCCGCGACCCCGCCGCCGGAGGGCCCGACGACGTCGAGGGGCCAGGTCCGGGCCACCCTCGACACCACCGCCGGGTCGATCGACCTCCTCCTGGACCGCGCGCTCGCGCCGTGCACCGTGGCCAACTTCCTCACGCTGGCCCGGCAGGGTTTCTACCTCGGCACCTCCTGCCACCGGCTGTCGACGGCCGCGGCGCTGGAGATGCTGCAGTGCGGCGACCCGGTCGGCGACGGCACCGGCGGACCCGGCTACACGATCCCTGACGAGACGTTCCCCGAGCTGACCTACCGTCGCGGCACCCTGGCGATGGCCAAGACGGCCGCGCCGAATTCGGGGGGCAGCCAGTTCTTCATGATCTACGGCGATGCCACCCTGGACCCGGACTTCACGGTGTTCGGCACGATCGGCGCGGCCGGCCTCGAGACCCTGGACCGGGTCGCCGCCGGAGGCATCGATCCGAACGCGGTGGGCGTCGACGGCAGCGGCCGTCCGAAGATCCCGGTCCGGTTCACCAGGGTGGACGTGCCCTGAAACACGGACGGTGGCCTCACCAGGTGCCACTCGGGTCTCGTGAGTGGTAAGTCGGGTTCTAACCCGACTTACCACTCACGAGAGGTGACCACAGTCCTTCAGGAGCGATCAAGGACGGTCCGCAGTGCCCCGATCAAGGCTGCTTCTGCTCCGGCGGGTGGCTTGGCAGCCGCGTGGCGTCAGGGTCGGGACGGAACCCGGAACTCACGTGAACAGAGCCGGAACTCGCGTGATTGAAGGCGTAACTCGACCTCCTCCGCGAGGAGGGATTTGGCCACAGCGACACCGGGATGTCGGTGGGCGCAACTACTATCCGGACATGCCCAACAGCAAGCCGTCAGTGCCGCCGCGACCGATCGCGCCCGGCGATGTCGTCGTGGCTTACTCGGCGGCGCTCGGTGAGTGGGGCGCGGCCCAGATCACCGAGCTCGACCCGGCCGGGCGGCGGGTCGGGGTGATCCAGCTGGACTGGTCCGGGCCCGAGCCGGAGTCGGTGGCCGACCTCGGGAACCCCCAGCCGCTCTGTGGTGAGGCCTTCGGGCGTGACCGGGTGCCCGAGTGGCACCACTGGGTGCTGCCCCGGGACTTCACCGTGCTGGGTTCGCTGCCCTTGCCGGAGCTCCACCCGGTCGGCGGGCTCGCCGCGCGCTGGACAGTCGGGTACCGGCTGGCCGAGCGCCGGAAACCCAAGTCTGCCACGGGAACGAGCCTCGAGCGCCACAGCGGCCGGCAGCTCAACGAGCTCCTCGCCGCACCCGCGCCACCGGACGAGGACCGGCTTCTGTTGTGGGTCCTCGGCATCGAGACCCTCGACTGCGACAAGCTGACCGAACGCTTCCCCCGCCTCCAGAGCCTCCACCTGACCGGGAATCCGGGCACGCTCATCGGGCCGTCGAGCCTCAACAAGCTCGGCGAGCTCTACGAGCTCTGGATCGAGGACCTCTTCGGCATGGACAAGTCCGACTGCGTGCATCCCCGGCTGGTGCGGAACCTGGACTGGCTGCGGCTCAGCAGCATCCCCAGCGGGTACGCGGCCGCGATGCGCCGGATCTGGGAGCCCGAGCAGGCCAACGGTACCCGGGTGGACATCGAGCGGGCGCGCGGCGAGGACTGGGTGCACGTCAGCATGAACTTTCCGTTGCGGCACTGGCGAAGCCGCCACCCGAAAATGCGAAGAGAGCAGTACGAGAAGGCCCAGTCCGTCTACCGGACCACCCGCCACGCCGTCCGCAAGGCGCTCGCGGAGAACGCCGGGCGCTGGCGGCTCGTCGAGATCGGGCGGGAGTACGGCGAGAAGTTCACCCAGGTCGACCGGATGCAGCGGTGCTTCGGCCCGGAGGACCGTGACGACCTGATGGCGGCGCTCGACCGGATCGTCGACGAAGTCGCGGCTCCGGACCGGGACTTCACCTGGGCCCGTGAAGCACTGGCGGCGGGCGCCGAATTCACCCGGAAGTGGTAGGCGCCCCCAAAACGGAGGCGCCTACCTCAAACACTCAGAGCGGGTTGAAGACCCCGAGCGGAGACGTGCAGAACCCGCCGCCGACGAACTCCGAACCCGGCGACGGCGGCAAATCGGCCAGCTGGGGGGCGTAGACCTCGGAGTTGTCCAGCGACTTGTAGCCCAGCGCCTCGGCTTCGGCCAGCGAGTAGATCCGGCGGGTGTTGTCCGAGACTCCCCAGATCAGCTGGTAGCCCGGTGACGGCGCGGCCATGCAGGCCTCGAACAGCCGGGCCGCGTCGTCGGGGGAGAGCCAGGTGATCAGGCCGCGCGGGCCGAGCTTCAGCGGGGTTTCGAAGCACGAGCCGATGCGGATCACGATGACGTCCATGCCGAACCGCGAGTGGTACAAGCTGCCGAGCGCCTCGATCGCTGCCTTGCTGACGCCGTAGTACGTGTCCGGGCGCGGCGAGGAGTCCGCGGGCAGCGGGGCTTCGTCGACCCCGCGGAACCCGACCGAGTGGTTGCTCGAGGCCAGGATCACCCGGCCGATGCCGGCCTCGCGGGCCGCGTCCAGCACCACCTGGGTGCCGTTGATGTTGACGTCCAGGGTGGCCTCCCAGGTGTTCTCCCGGCTGTGGCCGCCCAGGTGGATCAGGACGTCGACATCGACACAGGCCGCGGCCATCGCCGTGGGGTCGGTGACCGAGCCGGTCACCAGCTCGACCGCCTCGTCCGCTTCCGCTCGGTTCCTGGGAAGCCAGGTCGAGCAGCCGCAGCACCCGGCCGGGTCGCCGCAGGCGGGAGCGCATCAGGGTACCGACGACACCCGCGGACCCGGTGATGAGCACGCGCTGGTCTGCCATGGAGATCCTCTCGACAACATCAGTCCGGTGTGGACTGTCCAATGGGGACGGCGGCGGTAACGAAATCAGCGGATGCCGGCGCGGCGCAGCTGCTGGCCGAGCTCGGCGGTGGTCTCCGCGAGGAGCTCGCCGACGCGCCGGGCATCGGTGTCGGTGACCTGGGAGATGGGCATCGAGCAGCTGATCGCGTCGGTGCCGGGGATCCGGTAGGGGATCACCGCGGCCACGCAGCGGACGCCGAGTGTGCCCTCCTCGACCTCGGCCGCGTACCCGCGCTCGCGCGTGAGCGCGCACTCAGCGTGTAGGCCCTCGAGCGTGATGATGGTGTTCGGGGTCAGCGCCGGGAGTGTCGCGGGCATCAGCGACTCGATCTCGTCGTGCGTCAGCTCCGCCAGCAGCGCCTTGCCCAGCGCGGTCGCGTGCGTCGGCAGCGTCCGGCCGACGCGCGACACCAGGTGTGTCGACCGCTGGGACTCGCGGGTCTCCAGATAGACGACCTCGGTGCCGTTGCGACGGGCGAAGTGCGCGGTGAAGCCGGTCTTCTCGCGGATGCGCTCCAGCGCCTCCGTCGCGAACGGCACCACCGCGTCCCGGTCCAGGTAGGCCGTACCGCAGATCAGCGCGCGCACGCCCAGGCGATACCGCGCGGTGTTGGCGTCGGCCTCCAGCCAGCCCGCCTCCAGCAGGGTGCGGAGCAGGCCGTGCAGGGACGAGCGCGGGAAGCCGGTGCGCGCGTGCAGGTCGGACAGCGACAGCCAGACGTCGTTGGCGGCGAAGGTCTCGATGAGGTCCACCGCGCGCCGCGCGGACTTGACGCCCGAGGTCTCCACGGGCACCCCGTCGGCAGCCGCCGCTTCGTCCACCTTCTGCGGCATTTGGTGCCCTCCGTCCAGCCGTTGACTTGTGACTCCGGCCATATTAGCGTCCCGAACAACGTTCTTATGGATGAACATAATCACTATAACAGACTCCGTTCATGGATGTGAACACCCCTCGGGGAAGAAGCGCACTGTGGACGACGAAGGGAGCCTGCGGTGCACGCACTCGACTGGGCGATGGTCTGCGCGTACTTCGCGCTGATGATCGTCATCGGCTGGTGGTCGCACAAGAGAGTCAGCGACGTGAAGGACTTCTTCACCGCCGGCGGCAAGATGCCGTGGTGGCTGGCCGGGATCTCGCATCACATGTCCGGCTACAGCGCAGTGCTTTTCGTCGCGTACGCGGGTGTCGCCTACACGACCGGGATCACGGTCTACTTCTGGGGCTTCGCGAGCATCGGCATCGGCGTGGGCATCGGCAGCTGGCTGTTCGCGGCCCGCTGGAACCGGCTGCGCTCCAAGCTCGGCGTCGCCTCCCCGCTGGAGTACCTGGCCAAGCGCTACAACGTGCCGACCCAGCAGGCGCTCGCGTGGAGCGGCAGCCTGCTCAAGATCTTCGACATCGCGGCGAAGTGGTTCGCGGTCGCGACGCTGCTCCACGTCTTCGCCGGCGTCGACTACAACCTCGGCATCCTGGTCACCGGCGCGGTCACGCTCGTCTACTGCACCGTCGGCGGGCTGTGGGCCGACGCGCTCACCGACTTCGGCCAGTTCGTCATCCAGGCCATCGCGGCGGTCGTGATGATCGTCGTCGTGCTGGGCAAGCTCGGCGGCATCTCGGCGCTGTGGACGATGTGGGACAAACTGCCCGAGGGCCACACCGACCCGGCGACGTCCAAGTACACCACCATCTTCCTCCTGGTTTACGTGCTCGTGAAGACACTCGAGTACAACGGAGGTATGTGGAACCTGGCGCAGCGCTACATGGCCGCGCCGAACACCCAGGCGGCGCGACGCGGAGCCCGGCTTTCGTCCGCGCTGTACCTTTTGTGGCCGCTGGTGCTCATGTTCCCGATGTTCGCCGCGCCGCTGCTGATCCCCGGCATCAAG
Organism: uncultured Actinomycetota bacterium; assembly: GCA_963762765.1. GTDB lineage: Bacteria > Actinomycetota > Actinomycetes > Mycobacteriales > Pseudonocardiaceae > Amycolatopsis. The sequence continues at coordinate 261,960 of CAVXMR010000056.1, read as the reverse complement.
GACCCGACGCAGTCCTACGCGATCATGACCACGACGTTCCTCCCGCCGGGCCTGGTCGGCCTGGTGCTGGCCGGGATCTTCTCGCACACCATGGCGATGGTCTCCTCGGACGCCAACGCGATCTCCGCGGTGATCACCCGCGACATGATCCCGGCGATGTTCCGGCGCACCCGTAACTGGACCGACGTCCAGGGCCTCAAGGCCGCCCGGGTCACCACCGTCGTGTTCGTCGCGCTGACCATGGCGGTGGCCACGCAGGCGCAGAACCTCGGCGGCGTGCTGCAGATCGTCGTCAACTGGGTGGCGGCGCTGATGGGCCCGATCTCCATCCCGCTGCTGCTGGGCATGCTGCCCTGGTTCCGCAAGTGCGGCCCGCGGGCCGCGCTGATCTCGTGGGCGGGTGGCCTGATCGACTACGCGCTCGTGTACTACATCTTCAAGGCGAACCAGACGGTGCTGATCGCCACGCCGATCCTGGTTTCGCTCGTCCTCTACATCGGTCTCGGCCTGCTCGCCCCCGAGCGCAGCGACGCCGCCGATGAGATCGTCGACACCGTGAACCGCGACGACGACGTCACTCCGGCCACGGAGCAGGGCACGACCGTGCCCGCCTGACCGACGCTCCCGGGGTCCCTGCCGCGGGACTCCGGGAGCGGGCCACACCCGGCCACAACCGACAAACGGAGAGCAGAAACTGATGGCACAGACCGAGATCGAGCTGGACGGCCTGCTGGCGTTCCCCCTCACCCCGTTCACCGACGACCTCGAGCTGAACCTCGACGCGCTGGCGGAGAACGTGGAGAGCCACATCGCGGCCGGCGCGGGCGCGCTGTTCGTCGCCTGCGGTACGGGCGAGTTCAGCTCGCTCTCGCCGGACGAGCACGCCGCGGTGCTGGCGAAGGCGCGCGAGGTGTCCGCCGGGCGGGTCCCGGTCTGGGTCGGTGCGGGAGGCGGCGCCGCGTCGGCGCGGGCGGGTGTCGCCTCGGCGGAGGCAGGGGGCGCCGACGGCGTCCTCCTGCTTCCGCCTTACCTCGTGTCCGGGCCGCAGGCCGGCCTGGTCGACTTCGTCCGGTACGCGGTCGGCGACACGAGCGTGCCGGTGATCGTCTACCACCGCGGCACCGGCGTGTTCACCGCGTCCGCCGCGGCTTCGCTGCTCGACATCGCATCGGTGGTCGGCCTCAAGGACGGATACGGCGACGTCGAGGTGATGACCCGGATCGTCACCACCATCCGCTCGCTGGGCACCGAGCGCGCGGAGAACTTCCTGTTCTTCAACGGGCTTCCGACCGCCGAGGTCTCGGCCAAGGCGTACGCCGCCATCGGCGTCGCCCGCTACTCCTCGGCCGTGCACTGCTTCGCGCCGGAGATCGCGCACCGCTTCCACCGCGCGCTCGCCGAGGGCGACACCCAGGTGATGGACACCCTGCTCGCCGGGTTCTACCTGCCGCTGGTGGCGCTGCGCGACGAGACGCCGGGCTTCGCGGTTTCGCTGGTCAAGGCCGCCGCGCGGCTGCGCGGGGACAAGGTCGGCAGCGTCCGGCCGCCGCTGATCGAGCCGACCGTCGACCAGATCGATCGGCTCGAGAAGATCGTGGAGGACGGGTTCACCACACTGAAGGCGCTCGGTTGATGAAGATCCTCGAAGCAGTCCTGACCCCGGTCGCGTTCGCCGACCCGCCCCTGCTCAACGTGATGGGCGTGCACGAGCCTTTCGCGCTGCGCAGCGTCGTGCAGGTCAAGTGCGAGGACGGCGTCGTCGGGCTCGGTGAGTCCTACGGCGACCGCGCCTTCCAGGAAGAAGTCCGCAAGGTACTGCCGAAACTGGCCGGGCACGACGTGTTCGACCTGCCCGGGCTCAAGCGCCTCATCACCGAGGCGCTGTCCGGCACGGTCCTTACCGACGAGCACGGCCTGATCGGCGGGTTCTCCATCCGCAAGACCATCGGCAGCGTGTACTCGCTGTTCGAGGTCGCCTGCCTGGACGCACAGGGGCACTACCTCGGCCGCCCGGTCGTCGACCTGCTCGGCGGCAAGGCCCGCGACGCCGTCGAGTTCTCCGCGTACCTGTTCTACAAGTACGGCAAGCACATCGGCGGCGAAGAGGACTCCTGGGGCGAGATCACCACGCCCGAGGCGCTGGTCGGCTCCGCGAAGCGGATGATCGACGAGTACGGCTTCCGCTCGATCAAGCTCAAGGGCGGGGTGTTCGAGCCTGCCCAGGAGGTCGAGGGGATCCGCGCGCTGGCCGAGGCTTTCCCGGGGCACCCGCTGCGGATCGACCCGAACGCCGCCTGGACTCCGGAGACCAGCATCGGTGTGGCGTCCGAATTGGACGGTGTGCTGGAGTACCTCGAGGACCCGACGCCGGGGATCGAGGGCATGGCCCGGGTGGCCGAGCAGGCGTCGATGCCGTTGGCCACCAACATGTGCGTGGTCAACTTCGGCGACATCGAGCCGGCGTTCCGCGCCCGCGCGATCGGCGTGCTGCTCTCGGACCACCACTTCTGGGGCGGCATGCGGGACACCCAGGCGCTGTCGGTGATGTGCGAGACGTTCGATGTGGGGCTGTCGATGCACTCCAACAGTCATCTCGGCATCTCGCTCGCCGCGATGGTGCACGTGGCCGCGGCGACCCCGCACCTGACCTACGCCTGCGACACGCACTGGCCGTGGAAGGTCGAGGACGTCATCGCTCCCGGAGCGCTGAACTTCGTCGACGGTGCCGTGGCGGTGCCCGCGAAGCCCGGGCTGGGCATCGAGCTGGACGAGGACGCCCTGGCGAAATTGCACGAGAACTATGTCCGATGTGGACTGACCAAACGGGACGACGTGACCTACATGCGCAAGTTCGTCGACGGCTTCGAGCCCAACACGGCGAGGTGGTGAGCCGATGAAGGTGACCGGATACGCCTATCCGTGGGACGTCGACGCCGCGTTCGTGGAGCGGGTGCGCGAACTCGGCGTGGACGAGGTCGCCGTGGCGCTGTCTTATCACAGCGCCCGCGCGGCGACGCCGTGGTCCTCGTCGAGGACCACGGTCGTGGCGCGGCACGCGGCACTGTACCGGCCCGTGCGGGAGAAGGCCTGGCAGGGCCAGGAACTCCGTCCGTCCACACCGGACTGGGTGACGGACGGAGACAGCGCCGGGGAGGCCGTCGGGCGGCTCAACGGGGCGGGGATTCCCGTTGCCGCGTGGATCGTGCTCACGCACAACTCGCAGCTCGGCTACCTGAACCCCGATCTCGTCGTGCGGAACTGCTTCGGCGAAAGCTACCCCTGGGCGCTGTGCCCGGCGCAGCCCGCCGTGCGGGAGTACGCCGCGACGCTGACCGCCGAGGCGCTGGACGGGCTGGAGTTCTCGTCGGTGATCCTCGAGGCCTGCGGCCCGCTCGGCGCGATCCACCAGCACCAGCACGAGAAGACCGACGGCGTCTGGGCGCCCGCGGTGGCCCGGCTGCTGTCGATCTGCTGCTGCGACGCCTGCGCGGACGGCTGGGGCCTGGACGCCGACGAGGTCCGCGAGCAGCTGCGGGCGGAGATCCGGCGGCTCGTCGCCACCGGTGACCTGGACCTGACCGAGGACGAGCTGCCGCAATCGCTGACGGAGAAGCTTCTGTTTACCAGACAGATGGCCACCGACATGCTGCGGGCGGCGGTCCTCGCGGAGCTTCCGCCCGGCATCCGGATCGTGCTCCACGGCGCGCTCGACCCGTGGGTGACCGGGGCGCTGCCCGGCTTGACGCCGACCGCGGCCGACGACGTCGACGCCGTGGTGCTGTTCGGCTGGGCGCCTGCTGTGGGCGCCGACGCCGTCGCGGCAGCGCGCGCTGCGTTGCCGGAGAAGGTCACCGTCGGCAGCTACATCACCGCCGTCGCGGCCGCGCCGGTGCCGGACATCGGCGAGTACGTCGCCGAGCTCGGCAAGGCGGGCGCCGCCGAACTGCACCTGTACCACCTGGGCCTCGCCGGACCCGCGCGCTGGCCCGACCTGAACACTGCCACCGCAGTCGCACACGAGATCGTTTGAGGGAGACCATGAGCCAGGCAACAGATTCCGCCACGCTCGAGCAGATCCTCGCGGGAGCCGCAGCCGCGGTGCACACGGCCGCCGAGGCCACCCCGGCCGAGCGCGCGCGGTGGCTGACCGCCGCCGCCGACGCGCTCGACGCGGCCGCCGACGAGCTCACCGCGCTCGCCAACGCCGAGACGCACCTGCCGGTGTCGCCGCGGTTGCAGGGCGAGCTGAAGCGCACGACGTTCCAGCTGCGCCTGTTCGCCGAGGTGCTCACCGACGGCGAGTACCTCGGCGCCACCGTCGACCACGCCGACCAGAACTGGCCGATGGGCCCGCGCCCGGACATCCGCCGTCTCCGCACCCCGATCGGCCCGGTGCTGGTGTTCGCGGCCAGCAACTTCCCGTTCGCGTTCAGCGTCGCCGGTGGCGACACCGCCTCCGCGCTCGCCGCGGGCTGCCCGGTGATCGTCAAGGCCCACTCCGGGCACCCCGACCTGTCCGCTCGCACCGGCGAGCTCGTGCGCGCGGCGTTGATCGAGGCGGGCGCGCCGGAAGGCATCTTCGGCGTGATCTATGGCCAGCAGGTCGGCGTGGCGGCCCTGAAGGACCCGCGGATCGCGGCCTCGTCGTTCACCGGTTCGGTGCCCGGCGGGCGTGCGCTGTTCGACATCGCCGCCGCGCGGCCGCGGCCGATCCCGTTCTACGGCGAGCTCGGCAGCGTGAACCCGGTCGTCGTCACCGAAGCGGCGATCGCCGCGCGCGGCGAGGCCATCGCCAAGGGCTACGCGGGTTCGTTCACCCTGGGCGCCGGGCAGTTCTGCACCAAGCCCGGGCTGCTGTTCCTGCCCGAGGACCACGGCCTGACCGACACGCTGCGCGAGTCCGTCTCCGGCATCGCCGGGCAGCAGATGCTCAACGACCGCATTGCTGCCGGGTACGCCGGTGGGCTGGAGAAGCTGCGTGACGTCCCGGGTGTGGACGTCGTCGCCGAGTCCACTTCGGACGGTCCCGGCTTCACCCCGACGCTGCTCGCGACCACCGGCAAGCAGTTCCTCGAAGGCGGCGAGACCGTCCACGAGGAGTGCTTCGGCCCGGCGTCGCTGATCGTCACCTACGCCGACCAGGCCGAGCTGCTCACGCTGCTCGACGTGATCGAACCGGGGCTCACCGCCACGATCCAGGGCGAGGAGTCCGATGTGGACTGGATCCGGCCGGTGCTGCCGTCCCTGACCCGCATCGCCGGCCGGCTGCTGTGGAACGACTGGCCCACCGGCGTGACGGTGAGCTGGGCCCAGCAGCACGGCGGACCGTACCCCGCGACCACCTCGCCGACGTCGACCTCGGTCGGCACCGCGGCGATCGAGCGTTTCCTGCGCCCGATCGCCTGGCAGGGCTTCCCGGACGCGCTGCTGCCGGAACCACTGCAGGAGAACAACCCCTGGGAGCTGCCGCGCCGCGTAGACGGCACCCGCTAACCCGCTCGCGGGCGGCCGCCGAGCCTGACCTCGACGGCCGTCCGTGAGCCCCCACGCCGCCGCCACAACTGAATTCCCCATCCCCGCAAGCCAAGGACGTCTTGATCCTGGGAGGCCTCGCCATGCCCATGAACCGGAGAACAGCGCTGCGCGGCGGCGCGGTAGCGGCCGCATCGACCGTATTGCTGACCCGCCCGGCCTTCGCCGCCGGTGGTGTTGCCCCTGCTGTGGCGAGCTCCGTGCCCGCCGCGACGGCGCCGATCGTGGCGGCCTACCGCCAGCTGCAGACCGGCGTCAACCACGTCACCCCCGAGCGGGCGGCCGCGCTGGTCAATCTCGGCCGGGTCGCGAAAGCCTACAACGCCAGCATGTCCGTGGTCGGTGGCGGTCCACTGTGGACCGACCTGCCGCTCGGACCGGGCAGTGACTACACGACGTCGATGTACGCGCGGCTGCGCGCGATCGCCGTCGACTGGGGTACGCCGGGGGCGTCGCTCGCCGGTGACCCGGTGGTGCTGGAGCGGATCAAGGCCGCGCTGGAGCTGATCTACGCCAGCCAGTACAACGAGAACGTCGGCGAGATCGGCAACTGGTACACCTACGAAATCGGCATCCCGTACTACCTGCTGCACACGCTTTCGGTGGTCGCCGACCAGCTCACCGCCGAGCAGCTGACCCGCTATCTCAAGCCGGTCAAGCGGTTCGTCGGTGACCCGAACCGGCGCGCCAACAACACCGCGCTGGTCGAGACCGGCGCGAACCGGGCCGACAAGGCCCTGATCTCGATCGTCGCCGGTGCGATGCTGGGCGACTCCGCGTGGATCAAGACCGGTCTCGACGCGCTCACCGACGTCGCCGGCGGGGGCGCCGCGAGCGTCGTCGCGAAGCTGGATCGCGCGGCGGGCGACGGGTTCCACGTCGACGGCTCGTTCATCCAGCACGACACCATCCCGTACCCCGGGCACTACGGCATCGTGCTGCTCACCGCGCTGGCGGGTGCCATCCACGTCACCGCGGGTACTCCGTACGCGTTGCCGCAGGAGCTCAAGGACAAGATCTACGCGCTGGTAGCGGACAGCTTCGCGCCGTTCGTCTACGCGGGCGCGCTGATGGAGCCGGTGCGCGGGCGGATGCTTTCGCGCCAGGGCGAGACCGGGCACGACATCGGCCACCAGCTGACGGTCGCGACGCTCGTGCTCGCGCGGACCGCGTCCGGCAAGACGAAGACGAACCTCAACGCCCTGGCCGCGAAGTGGATCGGCGAGGGCACCTACGCGCCGTTCCTCAAGATCCCGGACCCCGAGCGGTTCGCGCCGGGCCCGGACCTGGTGGCGACGCCGGGGATCGAGTTCGCGCAGGAGATGCTGGCCTCGCGGGTGCGCCCGGCCCGTACCGAGGCGACGCACCGGGTGTTCGGCCAGCAGGACCGGATGGTGCACCTCACCGAGGACTGGTCGGCGTCGCTCGGCGTCAGCTCGACGCGGATTTCGCGCTACGAAGCCATCAACGGTCAGAACATGAAGGGCTTCTACGTCGGGGACGGCGTGCTCTACACGTTCCTGCCGAACGCCAAGGGCCACTACACCGACGCGTATTGGCCGACCGTCGACCCGCTGCTGCTGCCGGGTACGACGGAGAAGGACGGCCCGACCGACCCGAGGTTCGGCGGCGTGCCGGTCGCATCGAACGCGCTGGCCGGCGGGGTTCGCTGGGACGCGCGGCACGGCGCCTACGCCCTGGACTTCGCGTCCTGGGACGGCTCGCTGGTCGCGAAGAAGTCGTGGTTCTTCACGCCGTCGGGGATCGTCTGTCTCGGCGCCGGGATCACCGACGCGTCCGGGCAGTCCGTGCGCACGACGATCGAGAACCGCAATCTCGGCGAGAGCGGGGCGGGGCGGCTGCTGGCCGACGGCCGTCCGGTCTCGGTTGAGCTGGGTAAAGCTCGCGCGTTGACCAAGCCGCGGTGGGTGCACCTGGAGAACGTCAGCGGGTACGTGTTGCTGGACGGCGCTTCGGTGACGGCGCTGCGCGAGGACCGGACCGGGGCCTGGCGAGACATCGACACCGGTGCCAACACGAAGGGCACCACGACGCCGAACACGCGCCGGTACCAGAAGCTGGTGATCGAGCACGGCGTGAAGCCCACTGACGCGCGCTACGCCTACGCGGTGCTGCCCGCGGCGTCGGTGTGGGACACGGTGGGCGGCGGCTGGGCGTGGCGCGTGCGGTCGAACACGGCGGTCGCGCAGGCCGTGCGGCTGCAGGACGACACGCTGCTGGCGAACTTCTTCGCGGCTGGTTCGGTGGACGAGGTGACGGTGTCCGGTCCGGCGTCGGTCGCCGTCGGCCGGTGCGGGTACCGGCGCCAGCTGGCCGTGTCCGACCCGACGCAGCTGCAGGACAGCGTGACGGTGACCGTGCGCGGCAAGGCCGTGGTGGTCCCGACGAAGGGGACGTTCGGCGCCACCCAGGTCGTCGAGCTGCCGCACTGAAGTTTCCTCGCCGGGCCGGTGCCCCGACCCGGCCCGGCGGGGTCCCCACAACTCCCGTCCTCCCGCGGGTAAAGCCGTGAATGCCACATTGAGGGCCTTTACGACCCTCAATGTGGCATTCACGGACTTCAGCCCTGGCGGGCCTTCGAGCGCGGGTTGGCCTTGTTGATCACGAACACGCGGGTGCCGCGGCGGATCACCTGGGCGCCCGGCTGCCTCGCCAGCGAACGCACTGAGCTGCGTACCTTCATGGTGACCGTCCCTTCCGGCAGGAGCGCCTGCCACAGCGGGTGCAACACCGGGAGAGTGGGTTTGATTCCGCAACTCAGCTGGTAGGGACTCGTGAGCGTTCCGGGCGGTTCTAACCGCCCGGAACGCTCACGAGTCCTCGAGGCGGGCGGCCCAGGCGGTGAGGTCGTCACCGCGGATGGCGGCCGCCATCATGTCCGGGAACAGGTCCGGGGTGCACGCGAACGCCGGGATGCCCAGCTCCGCCAGCGCGGCCGCGTTCTCGTGGTCATAGGACGGCGCGCCCGAATCCGACAGCGCCAGCAGCGTCACTACCTGGACGCCCGAGCCGACGAGCTGGCCCATCCGCTGCAGCAGCTCCTCCTGGACCCCGCCCTCGTAGAGGTCGCTGATCAGCACCAGCAGTGTCCGGGCCGGCTGGGTGATCAGGCTCTGGCAGTAGGCGATCGCGCGGTTGATGTCGGTGCCGCCGCCGAGCTGCGTGCCGAACAGGACGTCGACCGGATCGGCCAGGTGCTCGGTGAGGTCGACGACCGCGGTGTCGAACGCGACGAACCGCGTGTCCAGCGCCCGCATCGAGGCCAGGACCGCGCCGAACAGCCCGGAGTAGACCACCGACTCGGCCATCGAGCCGGACTGGTCGACGGCCAGGATCACCTCGCGCTGCACCGACTGCCGGCGGCGGCCGAAGCCGATCAGCTTCTCCGGCACGATCGTCTTCAGGCCGGGGAGTAGTGGCGCAGGTTGGCGCGGATCGTCCGGTCCCAGTTGATGTCCGCGGGCCGCGGCCGGTGCGTGCGCGACGCCTTGTCGAGCGCACCCTTGATCGCCGCGCGGGTCGGCTCGGCGAGCCGACGCTCCAGCTCCTCGACCACCGTGCGGACCACTTCGCGCGCTGTCTCCTTGGTCTCCTCCGGCAGCACGCCGTTCAGCGAGAGCAGCGTGCCGACCAGGTGGACGTCCGGTTCGACGGCCTTGAGCAGCTCCGGCTCGAGCAGCATCCGCGTCAGGCCGAGGCGGTCGAGCGCGTCGCGCTGCATCACCTGCACGACGGTGCCGGGGAAGTAGCGCCGGATGTCGCCGAGCCAGCGCGCGACCTTCGGCGCCGAACCGGACAGGTTCGCGCTGCGCTGCCCGCCCTTGGCCTCGGCGTCCGGCTTGTCGTAGAGCGCGCCCAGCACGCCGTCCACGCCCGAGTCCTCTTTGGACAGTCCGGCCTCGCCGAGCCCGGACCCGGCCGGGGCGGCGTCACCACCCAGGACCATCCGCCACCGGCGCAGCCGGTCGGCCTCCGTGCTCATCCGCCCACCCCCAGCAGGGTCGCCATGACCGGCAGCACGCCGGCGGCTCGGTCTTCGTCCAGTTCTTCGAGCACCACAGCCACCTCGGTCTGTCCCGAGAGGCCGGCCGCGCGCTCGCCGATCGCGCGTTTCTCCGGAGCGGCGAACGCGCCGAATGTCCGGCGTAGCAAGGGAAGCACCGTCGTGAACACGTCCGCGCCGATGTCCGTCAGCCAGGTGTCGATCACCCGCAGCAGCGACTCGTCGTGCACCAGCAGCAGTGCGCCACCCTCGAAGAAGCCCTCGATGTAGGCCGCGCCCGCCGACGGCTCGACGCCGGGGGTGAGCGCACGCCCGAGCCGCAGTTCGACGGCTCCCGCGTCCAGGATCCCGGCGTCGTGCAGGAGCCGGGTGAGCCGGCCGGCCAGCAAGGGCGGCAGCGACTCGCGATCTCCCAGCCGGGTCAGCGCGAAGAGCCAACGGTCCTTCGCGTCGTCGCCGAGCAGCGCGGTCGCGTCATGAACGCCGTCGATGAGCTGGCACAGCCGCGCCGCCGCTTCGTCGTCGATGCCGTGCGTCGCCGGGGGCAGCCCGGCGCAGATCCGGTCGAGCATGCGATGCGCGACGGCTTGGAGCGAGCCCGTGTCGGTGTGGCGGACGTCGCCGTACCGGGTCGCCCTGGCCAGCGCGGGCAGCGCCGCCATCAGCCGGGCGACGTCCGCGTCCGCCGCCGCGCGGGCGTCGAGCGCGGCGAGTGCGTCCGGCAGGGCTTGGGGCAGGTCGGCGAGCAGGCAGTCTTCGACCGCAGTGGTGATCTCGGTCAGCGGCGGCTTCCCGGCGACGGTCCCACGGACGGCCGAGGACGCTGCCGAGGGCACCGTCGTGCCGTGCACGGCCGCTGCGACGAGATCCACCTCGAACCCGGGTTCCCAGGCCAGCGCCCAGGTTTCGCGGAAGGTGCCCTTGCTGCGCTTGGCCGACGCCTCGAGCGTGCCCCACTCGATCCCGAGCACTCGCAGGCGGTGGAGCAACTTGGACCGGTCGAGGCCGCCGGGCGTGCGCAGGTCCAGATCCAGCTCTTTGACGAGCGGATCCTTCTTGAGCCGCAACCGTTTCGCGGTCGCGGTGAGGTCCGCGGCGAGCGGCGGCTGCGGCACGTTGTCGGGCACTTCACCGAGCAGTTCCCCGACGACGAGCCGCCGGGTGACGAGGTCCATCTGGACGTCGTCCCCGCCGCACAGCACCGCGCGGGTGGCCTCGGTGACCTCCGCGAGCCCGGACGACGACCGCCCGCGCAGCGCCGCCAGCGTGTCAGCCAGGCGGACCGCCTCGATCACGTGCGCGGTCGAAACCGGTAGGTCTTCCTCGCGCAGCACGCCCGCGACCCGGGTGAGCCAGCGCGCGGTGACGTCGTCGGTCGTGGTGAACAGGTGGTGGTACCAACCCGGCGACCGCACACCGGCGCCGTAGCCGCTGGCCGCGGCGAGCCTGCCGTGCGTCCAGGGCACCCAGGTGCATGCGACCTTCCGCTTCGGGAGTCCTTTGAGGACAGCTGCGTCGTGCGACGCCGGCGGCAGCGGGTCGGCCAGCGCGGGCACGTGCCAGGCGCCACACACCACGGCGATCCGCTCGAACCCGTCCTTGCGTGCGCGACGCAGCACCGTGCGCATGTACGCCTCGCGCTGGCCCTCGCGACCTTTCGGCGGTTCTTCGTCCTCGCGCAGCGCCGTCATCGCCTCGGCGATGACTTCGAAGGGGGACAGGGACTCCCGTCGTGACTCGACGACGTCGTCCCACCAGCGTTCCGGATCGTCGTAGCCCCCGGCCGTGGCCAGCTCGGTGATCGGATCGAGCCGCGGGCCGTCGTCCTCGCCGGGACCGGCGGCGAACTGGTGCGCGGCGGGCAGGTCGCAGAACCGGACCGGCACCCCGGCCTCGTTGGCGTACGCGATCGCCTGCCATTCCGGGCTGTACACCGCGAACGGCCAGAACGCCGCGCGCGAGACGTCGTCGGTCGCGTACGCGAGCAGCGCCACCGGCGGCCTCATCACCGGGTCCGCGGTCAGCTCGACCAGGACGTCGGCCTCCGGCGGGCCTTCGATGAGCACGATGTCCGGCTCGAGCTCGGCCAGCCGGGTGGCCAGCGCCCGCGCCGAACCCGGCCCGTGATGCCGGATCCCCAGCAAGTGAGTGGTCACGAGATTTCTTGACCTGCCCGGTAGAAGTCGGCCCAGCCGTCGCGCTCGCGCACGACCGTCTCGAGGTACTCGATCCAGATCGCGCGGTCGGCCACCGGATCCTTGACCACCGCGCCGTGGATCCCGGCCGCGACGTCGTGCGGGCGCAGGACGCCGTCGCCGAAGTGCGCGGCCAGGGCGAGCCCGCCGGTGAGCACGCTGATCGCCTCCGCGGTGGACAGCGTCCCGGACGGCGACTTCACCGCCGTGCGGCCGTCCTCGGTGCGGCCCGAGCGCAGCTCGCGGAACACCGTGACCACGCGGCGGATCTCGGCCAGCCCGGCGGCCTCGGCCGGCAGCTCCAGCGACGTGCCGAGCTGCGCGACCCGGCGGCTGACGATCTCGACCTCGGCCTCGGCGGAGTCCGGCAGCGGCAGCACGACGGTGTTGAACCGGCGGCGCAGCGCGCTCGACAGCTCGTTCACGCCCCTGTCGCGGTTGTTGGCCGTGGCGATCAGGTTGAACCCGGGCCGCGCCTGGACCTCGGTACCGAGCTCGGGCACCGGCAGCGTCTTCTCGGACAGGATGGTGATCAGGCTGTCCTGCACGTCGGCCGGGATCCGGGTGAGCTCCTCCAGCCGCGCCAGCTTGCCGTCCCGCATCGCGTGCAGGATCGGGCTTTCCACCAGAGCGTCCCGGCTCGGGCCCTCCGCGATCAGCCGGGCGTAGTTCCAGCCGTAGCGGATCGACTCCTCGGACGTGCCCGCCGTGCCCTGCACGAGCAGCGTCGAGTCACCGCTGATCGCCGCGGAAAGGTGTTCGGACACCCAGGTTTTCGCCGTGCCGGGGACGCCGAGCAGCAGCAGCGCGCGGTCGGTCGCCAGGGTCGCGACGGCGACCTCGATCAGCCGCCGCGGGCCGACGTACTTGGGCGTGATCACGGTGCCGTCGTCGAGCGTGCCGCCGAGGAGGTAAGTGACCACGGCCCAGGGGGAGAGGTTCCAGTTGGGCGGCTTGGCGCGCTCGTCGGCCGCGGCGAGCGCGGTCAGTTCGTCGGCGTGGTCCTGTTCGGCGTGCGGCCTCAGGACTGGTGTTGGATTTCGCCTCCGCGGGAGGGAATACGTCGGCGGGGGAAGTCATGCGAGCTCCTCGTACATTTCGCGTCGGAAGTTCAGGGTTTCGGTCAAAGCCCGGCGCCACGGCCCGGCTTCCAGGGTCAGGCGGGTGGTGGCCAGCGGGTGGCCGAGGCATTCGGGCGGGACCGCGCGGGCGATGACGACCGCGGCGTGCGAGACCAGCCGCTGGTCGCCCTGGCGGGCGATCCAGTCGAGCAGCGCGGTGCCCAGCGCCGGCGACCACGGCCTCGGCAGCTCGTGCACCAGCCGCGCGAACGACTCGGTCTGCAGCCTGCTCACCAGGTGCGCGATCGTCGAGGACTGGCTCGTCGTGAGCATCGCCAACAGCGGTGCGGTCGTGCGGCCGCCCGGGTCGGCGCCGATCAGCGCCTGCGCCCAGGCCTCGTCACGCTGGCGCAGCGCGGCCGTCGCCCAGCCGTCGCGCAGGACTCCGGCCGCGCAGCCCTCGACCTGCATCCGCACCACGTCCGACGGCGGCCCGAACTCGGACCAGAACGAAAGCGGTGTCGCGGCGACGATCGTGCGCAGCCGGACGTTGCCCTCGCCGCTCCCGCGCAGGCCGTCGTGGGCCTCGTCGCCGGGGAGCGTGAACTCGAGGACCGCGCGCTTGCGCCGGGCGACCAGCGGACGCAGCCGCTCGGCCATCCGCTGCCCGAAGCGGGTGCCGGGCAGCCGCCCGAGCAGGTCCGCGGCACGGTCCCGGACCGCGGCGGCGCGGTCGTTCAACGCCGTCTCCAGGAACGGCTCGTCCGCGCTGCTCAGGTGCCCGGCCAGCACGCCGAGGAAGTCCGCGCGGACCTCGGCGGGCTCGCTGCGCCAGGACGTCCCGAGCGCTTCGCGGGCGCCTTCGGGATCGTCGGCGAGCTTGCGGGCCAGCCACCGCCTGCGCTGCGCGAGACTGCCGAACTGCCAGACGTCGGCCGCCTCCTCCGCCGGTGCGGCCAGGAACTTCCAGTCCGGGTTCCGGTCGGCGAGCCAGGCGCCGACCGGACCGGCGACCGCGGCGAGCGGGACGCGCAGAGTTGTCTTGGTACGCGCGGCTTCGGCGAGCGCGGGCAGGATCTCCGGCGGGATCCGGTAGGGCGTGTCCGCCAGGATGCGGAGCCATTCCTCCAGGAGATCGGGGTGGCTCGCGGCGAGCAGCCGGGCGAGCCGTTCGCGCGCGGGCGCGGGGACGAACGGGCGCTCGTCGGCGGCCGCGACCGGCAGCGGCCGGACTTCGGCCAGCGCGCGCCGCCCCGCCCGGCGATACCCGGTGAGCAGCGCCGCAGCCGTCAGCAGCTCCTCGGCTTTGTCGGGCCGTGCCGCCAGTTCGCGGACCTGGGGCGGTGCCGCGCCGAGGTCGGGCTCGCGCCGCCGGGTGCCCAGCAGCGCCGCGCCGACCAGGTCTTCCCACGCCTTCACAGCCGCACCGCCCGATCTTCGTGCCAGCAGGTCAGCGGCCGGAGCCCGGCCGGGGTCCATTCGGCGGCCACGGTGAGCGGTGCCCCGGCCGAGACCGCCAGCAGCCGCCACGGATTCGCGGTCGCGATCAGCGGCAACGCTGTACCGTCCTTTTCGGACAGACACCAGCCGGTGGCCGACTCGGCGGGCGTCACGCCCGAAAGCAGCACTGGCCATCGTTCCAGCCACGGGTCTGCGGCGAGTGCTTTCGCATACGTGGCAAGCGATTCCTCGACGGTGTCACCCGTCGGGCTCGCGGCGGGCACCGGGATGCCGCGCTCACCGACGAGCGCCCGCATCGGCGCCGCGGCGGGATAGTAGGACAGCTCCGCGGTGAGCAGATGTCCCGGCGGCAGCGAGGAGTCCAGCGGACGTCCGGGCGGTGCGAAGGACAACACCAGCGCGTCCCGGCCCGTGCGGGTGCCGCGCAGCCAGGTGCGGCGGGTGAGCAGCCGGTCGTTCTCCTCGTCGGCGGCGCCGCAGATCAGCCAGTCGTCGGCGACGCGCTCGCCGCTCTCCAGCACTTTCGCCGTCTCTGTGGTGAAACCCAGCCTCGTGCGGACGGTTTCGGCGAGATCGGTGGGCAGCGTGCCCAGGCGCGCGCCGGCGTCGGCGAGCAGGTACAGCATGGAAAGGTCGGCGAGCAGCGCGTCCGGCCAGTCCCGGCCGCGGCCCACGAGCCCGGCCGCGCGGCGCAATCCGCTCGCGAGACCGGACGCCTGCGCGTCGATCATCCGCGCGGCGACCGACCGCAGCTCGTCGGCACCCGCGCGTTCGAAGCCCGCGAACCCGGCGCCGACCCGGTCCAGGAGCCACGACTTCAGCTCGGCCGCGCCACCCGCGACGCGGTTCGCCCGCTCTTGCGCGCGTTTGGCCGCGGCCTCTTCGTCCTTGGGCGCGACGGATTCGGCGCGTTTCTCGGCCCGCTCGGCGCGGTCCGCGCGCTCGGCCAGCCAGCCGTCGACCCAGCCCGGCACCGGTGCCTCGGGGACCTGGCCGGAAGCCCACAGCAGCAGCACGCCGAGAGCGTGTTTGCACGGGAACTTCCGGCTGGGACAGGTGCAGCGGTACGCCGGGCCCGCCAGTTCGACGCAGGTTTGGTACGGCTTCTTGCCACTGCCCTGGCACGCGCCCCAGACCGCCTCGGCGGAAGCGCCCGTGCCGGACCACTTCGCCGCGACCGCCTGCGCCCGGCCCGCCTGGGCCGACGCCGCGTCCGGGGCGAGCCCGGCCACGCGTTCCACGGTCCACGGCACCACTTGACCCCCATGCTCGCTCGGTTTGCCCTACCCAGCGAAGCATGCCAGCACCCACCGACAATTTCGGGTGAGGGACTCGTGAGTGTTGCGGCCGGTTAGAACCGGCCGCAACACTCACGAGTCCTAATAGTCGGTGACCGGCCAGGTGTCGTCGTGCAGCAGCCGCTTGAGAATCTTCCCCGTCGCGTTCCGCGGCAGGTCCGGCACGAAGTAGACGTCCCGAGGCACGGCGAACCGCGCCAGCCGCTGGTGGATGTGCGTGCGGATGTCCTCGGCGTGCAGACTCGCACCGCGCCGCGGGACGACGTAAGCAGCCAGCCGCTGGCCGTACTCGGCGTCGGCCACGCCGACCACCGCGGCGTCGTGCACGCCCGGCAGCGCGACCAGCGCCTCCTCGACCGGGCGCGGGAACACGTTCTCGCCGCCGGAGACGATCATCTCGTCGGCGCGGCCGGTGACGAACAGGCGGCCGGACGCGTCGAGGTAGCCGACGTCGCCGGTGGCCATCAGGTCCGCCGCGCGCGCCGGTGCCTTGCCGGTCGTGTAGCCCTCGAACAGCATGTCGTTGCCGACGAAGATCTGGCCCTCGGCGCCGGGTGCGACCGGCTTGCGCTCCTCGTCGAGGATGGCCACGACCGTGCCGGGCGGGCAGCGGCCCGCGGTGGTCGGCGCGGCGCGCAGGTCGTCGGGGCCGGCGATGCTCGCCCAGGACACCTCGGTCGAGCCGTAGAAGTTGTAGAGGACGTCGCCGAAGGTGTCCATGAACGACGTGACGAACGCGCCGGACATCGCCGAGCCGCTGCTCGCCACGATCCGCAGCGACGACAGGTCATAGCGGTTGCGGACGCGTTCGGGCAGGTCGAGGATCCGCTGCAGCATGATCGGGACGGCGAAGAGCGCGTCGCCCTTCTGCTCGGCGATGGTCCGCAGCGTCTCTTCGGCGTCGAACTTGCGGACCAGCTGGAGCGAGGACCGCAGCGCCATGCCGATCTGCATCGCGGCCAGGCCCCAGCTGTGGAACAGCGGCGCCGCGACGACGATCCGGTCGCTCGCGCGCAGCGGGATCCGGGCCAGCATCGCGGCCGCGGTGCTCAGCCCCTTCGGGGTGGGGCGGCGCGCGCCCTTCGGCGTACCGGTCGTGCCCGAGGTGAGCACGACCAGCCTGCCCGGGCGCTCCACCGGCTTGGGCCGGTCGGCCGGGGCGGTCTGGATCAGGTCGTCGATGGTCGGGTAGCCGCTCTCGGCGTCGGCCCAGGTGCTGATCCGGGCGAACTTGCCCGGCACGCCGGCGATCGTCTCGGCGAACTCGTCGTCGGCCAGCACGGCGGTCGGCTCGTGCTCGGCGATCACGTCGGCGACCGACGTCGCGGACAGCCCGGTGTTGAGCAGCACGACGTCCGCGCCGAGCTTGCCCGCGGCGATGAACGACTCGACCATCGCCGCGTGGTTGCGGCACATCAGCGCGATCCGGTCGCGCTCGCCGACGCCCAGCTCGGCGAGGGCGTTGGCGAGGCGGTTGCTGCGGTCGTCGGCCTGGGCGAAGGTGCGGGAGCAGCGCTCGTCGTGCAGTGCGAGGTCGTGGGGCACCCGGCCCGCGGAGGCCTGATAGCCACCGGCGACGGTCGCGCCCCACTGGGACAGCGCGTTGAGCTGCTTGGCCAGCTTGTCGGGCCGCGCCGGGGCGAGCACACCGGCGCGGATCAGTGTGCTGGTGGTGGCGACCTTCCCGGCCTTGTTCTGCGGGTTCTCGGCGCCCGGCTCGGGCAGCCCGGCCAGGTGCAGGTCCATCCGGCGCGCGGCGGCCCGGACTTCCTTCCTGAGTGAGGAGACCAGGTCCGCGTGCGCGGGCGCGACCATGGCGCGGACGAACAGCTCGGTCTTCTCACCGGCCAGCGGCCGGAGCTCGAGGGAGACCCAGTTGCCCTCGTCCGGGACGCCGCACCAGACCACGTGCTCACCTTGCCGGTACACCACGGCCTGTACCGGAGTTTCGATGAGCTCACCGCGCTCGGGGGCGATCCGGAGCATTCCTCGGGGTCCTCGGCCACGCCCGGCGGGCATGACCACATCGAAGCCGGAGATCTCCGGCACGAATCTGGAGTACCACTCGGGCGAACCGACGATCTGCCACACCACATCCGGTGGGTGCCCGATTACAGCACTCGCCTCGACTACATCGTCACGCATTCCTTGCCCTTACCGCCGCGCGTGCCCCGACTGGGGTCCGGGCGGGGGTGCCAGACCCCGAACAACGCGTTCAGGTTTCGGGGGACGCTACCAGCAAACGGGTGATCACGGATACTCCGAACGGCTACCTGACGGGATCCTGATGCCACTGCCGGTAGTGCGATTTCACTGTCCACTATGGACTGGACGGCGGCGTTTCGCGTGCGTATCGGCTCGTGAGCTCCGCGCCGATCCGGGCCAGCTCGGCTTTGACGGATTCCGGCTCCTCGACGTCCACCATGCCACCCCAGCCGGCCAGTTCCTGGGCGATCATCACCGGGACGGGCGCGGCCACCCGGACCCGCACGCGGCCGTCGTCGAGCCGGTCCACGAGCTCGCAGTGCCGGCCGAACCGGTCGCGCATGACCCGCAGGTACCGGCCGTCGAGCACGATTGTCGCGGACAGCAGTGACCGGCGCCGTTCGATTTCTTGGACGACTTCTTCCCACGCCTTGGCGAGTTCGAAATCGCGGGGCCGTTCGGCCGGGAAATCGGTTACCGCGGCATCGATGATGCGGTCGACCCGGAATGTCCGGCGCCCGTTCTCGGTGCCGGCCATCAGGTACCAGACGTCGTCCTTATCGATCAGTCCCCACGGGTCGACGAGCCGCTCGGACCGCTCGCGGCCGCGCCCGGCGTACTCGAACCGGACTTTTCGCCGCCGCACGACGGCGTCCTGCAGCCGCTCGACCAGCTCCGGACGCGGCTTGCCGTGTTCACCCCAGCCCGCCGGGTCGACGACGACCGCCGCGGCCGCGGCCTCGGCGTCGGCCCGGAACGTGCCCGGCAGCGCGCCCATCAGCTTGCGCAATGCGGACTTGACCTCGGGCGCGAGCGACGCGGCGGGACCCGCCAGCAGGAACAATGCCCTGGCCTCGCCCGCGGTGAGCCCGGACAGGTCGGTGCGGGCGCCGCCGACGAGCTGCCAGCCACCGCCGCGGCCTGGCTGTGGGTACACCGGCACGCCCGAGGCCGACAGCGCTTCGAGGTCGCGGCGGGCAGTGGCGACCGAGATCTCGAGCTCCTCGGCCAGCTCGGCCGCGGTGACCCGGCCGCGGGTCTGCATCAGCAGGAGGGTCGCCACGAGGCGGTCGGCGCGCATGCCCGGATTCTGGCAGGCAAAGTGCTCAGCCGCTGAGCACTTTAATCCGGCAGGTGCGCGACGATCCGGTCGTGGAAGGACCGGCGGGCCAATGCGGCTTCGAGATCCTGGACGGCCTTGACCAGTGCGTACGGGATTTCGGCCTCGAGCTCGGCGATGGCCGCCTCGGTGGCCCGCCACTCCGCTTCGAGGAAGGGCACGATCTCCTTCGCGCGGTCGGTGAGCACGACCTGCCGGGTGCGCGCGTCGGGCCCGGGCGCGGTACTGGCCAGGCCCTCGCGGCGGAGCGCGGCGACGGTCTGGCTCATCGCCGAATGCGTGACCTCCAGGGATGCCGCCAGCTCCTGGATGGTCATCGCGCCGGCCCGCCCGAGCCGGATCAGCGGCAGCACGAGCCGGGGCCGGACACCCACGACGTCGCGCTCGTCGTAGAGCCGCGCGATGTCGTCGTCCATGGCGTTGAGCAGCCGTCGCAGCGGGCGCCACTGGCTCTGTTCGGTGGGATCCGGACCAGTCATGGGACGAAGTTTATAAGGACTGTTACATCGGGGAAGGTGGCCCGGCGAGCTGGGGGCGAGCTCGCCGGGGCCTCTCCGGGCCGGGCCCGTGCGGCCTGGCGTTACCCACCAGACGCTGCAGACGGCGTGGGTGTTACAGGGACTCGTGAGCGTTCCGGGCGGTTAGAACCGCCCGGAACGCTCAGCGAGTCCTCAATGCCTAAACGCGTCGGCCAGCCACCACGAACCCCCGTCGTCGGCGATTTTCGCGTCGATCACGAGTGGGGTGTCCCTCGCCCCAGCCAGCCACTCCCGAACCTCCCCCAAATCCTCCACCGACCGCACCGTGACCCCGGTACAGCCGAACCCCCGCCCGATCGCCGCGATGTCGGAATCGGGGAACCGCACGGTCTCCATGTCCGTATGGCCTTCCGGCCCGAAGTGGTGGATCTCCGCGCCGTACGCGGCATCGTTGTAGACGATCACCACCAGCGGCAGGCCCAGCCGCACCGCGGTGTCCAGTTCGGACAGTCCCATGTGGAATCCGCCGTCACCGGTACCGAGCACCGGCAGGCGGTCCGGCCGGGCCAGCGCCGCGCCGATCGCGGTGCCGAACCCCAGGCCGACGCACTGGTAGGCCTGGGTGAAACAGAATCCGTTCTCGTCGGGCACCGAGAGATACGCGCTGGGGTAGCCCATGAAGTTGCCCGAGTCGGTCGACACGATCCGCTCGGCGGGCAGCAGCGTGTCCAGTTCACGGCTCAGCGTGCGCGGGTCGATCCGGCCGTCTCCCGACAGATCCTCGTGCTCGACGTCGTTCCAGCGGACGCCGCCGGAGATCCGCGCGGCGGCTTCCTCGGTGCGGTAGCCCTTGCCGCGGTGCGAACCCAGCTCGGTGAGGACGTCGAAAGCCGTTGCTGTGACGTCGCCGACCACGCCGAGGTCGATCCGGCGGTGCGCGCCGAGCGCGGACTGCTCGACGTCGACCTGCACCAGCCGCGCGTCCGGGCTGAGCAACCGCCCGTGCCGGGTGGTCCACTGGTTCAACGCACAGCCCCAGCCGATCACCAGGTCCGCGCCGACGATCAGCTCGGCCGCCAGCGGCGAGGAGAACCCGCCCGCGATCCCCAGCGACCACGGCTCCTCGGCGAACAGCCCGTGCGCCACCGCGGACGTAGCCAGCAGCGCTCCGCTGACGTCGGCCAAGGCACACAACACGTTCGAGCTCGACCGCGCGCCGCGCCCGGCGATGAACACCGGACGCTCGGCGGCGGCGAGCATCCGGGCGAGCGCTTCGGCGTCGGAGGCACTCGGCCGGATCGACGCCGGGTAGGTAATTCCGGGCAGGGGCACCGGTTCCGGCGCCGGCTGGGCCTGGACGTCGAGGGGCAGGTTCAGCAGCACCGGGCGTCGCTGCTGCACGGCCGTCCGGAAGGCTCGCACGGTGTCGGCCACGGCGCTGGCGGCCGTGTGCGTCCGCTCGGACAGCGCGCCGACCGCCACGCCGAGCGCGTCCTGGTCGATCCGGAAGTTCGACAGCACCGCGGATCCTGCCGAGTCCGCGGTCAGCACGATCATCGCGGTCCGGCTCTTGGCGGCCTCGGTGATGCCGGTGATCGCGTTGGTCAGGCCGCAGCCCTGGTGCAGGCTGAGCACGCCGACCCGGCCGCTGATCCGCGAGTAGGCGTCGGCCATGCTCGCCGCGCCGCCCTCGTGGCGGGCTGCGACGAACCGGACGCCGCCGGCGCGCAGCGCGTTGGTGACCTCGTAGTTGCCGCTGCCCACCACCCCGAACGCCATGCCGGCACCCAGCTCGGCCAGCGTCCGGCCGACGGCTTCGGCGACGTTCACTTCTCGACCAGCGCGAGCACCCGGGCCGGGCTGCCCGAGCCACCGACGATCGGCAGCGGGCAGACGATCAGGAGCGTGCCGGTCGGGGGCAGCAGCGCGAGATTCTGCAACTGGGTCAAGCCGTGTTTTCCGGCGCCCAGCAGGAGTTCGTGGCACGGGAACATCGGCTCGAGGCCGGGCGCCTGGCCCGCGTCGGTGCCGACGGTCTCCACGCCGAGCCCGGTGATCGGCGACTCCTCGGCCAGCCACTTCGCGCATTCGGGGGAGACGCCGGGGGTGTGCGAGCCGGCGTCGTCGGCGTTGAGGAACTCCGCCTGGTCCTCGCTGCGGGCGTCCCAGCCGGTGCGGTAGAGCAGCCAGCCGCCCTCGGGCAGCGGGCCGTGCTCGGCCTCCCACGCCTTGACGTCGTCGATCGAGAGCAGGAAGTCCGCGTCCGCGGCGGCCCGCTCGGTGGCGTCGAGCACGACCGCGGGCGCGATCAGGGTGCGCAGTGGCACCTGGGAGACGTCGTGACCGTCCTTTCCGGACACCCAGTGCACCGGGACGTCCAGGTGTGTGCCGGTGTGCTCGCCGGTGTGGATGTCGTTCCAGTACCAGCGCGGGCCGCGCTCGTCGTAGCGGCTGATCTCCTCCAGCCGGAACGGGATCGTGTTGCCGAACGGCTCGGGCAGCTGCAGGATCGGCGTGCTCGAGCTCAGCGGCGCGGTGAGGTCGACGACCTCGATGCCGCCGGTGGTGATCGCCGTGCTCAGCTGGGCCAACAACGACATGCCTGCCTCCAGGGTGTCCGGGTCTCCTCGCCGACCCTATGCCTGTGGCGAAGGTCCGTGAATGCCACATTGACGGCGTCTTTGGCCCTCAATGTGGCATTCACGGACTACTGGGCTACTCCCGGGCGGACAGCGCGGGCTCGGGGAGAGAGGTGCGGGTGGCGGCGGGGTCACGGCGGCGCATCAGCTTGCCCGGCCACCAGATGAACCGGCCGAGGTCCAGCGTCAGCGCGGTCACCAGCACCGCCCGCACGATGATCGTGTCGAGCAGCACGCCCACCGCGACCGCGAAACCGAGCTCGGCGAACGCCGTCAGCGGCAGCGTCGCCAGCACCGCGAACGTCCCGGCCAGCACCAGCCCGGCCGAAGTGATCACCCCGCCGGTGGCCGACAACGCGGTCAGCGCGCCCTTGCGCGTGCCCTGCCGTTTCGCTTCCTCGTGGATCCTCGTCATCAGGAAGATGTTGTAGTCGATGCCGAGTGCCACCAGGAACACGAAGACGAACAGCGGGAACGACGCGTCCGCGCCGTGGAAGCCGAGCACGTGCTCGAAGAAGAACGAGCTGATGCCCAGCGTCGCGAAGTACGACAGCACCACCGTGGCGATGAGCAGTACCGGCGCCAGGATCGAGCGCAGCAGCCCGGCCAGGATCAGGAACACCACCACCAGGATGATCGGGATGATCAGGTCGCGGTCGCTGCGGTTGGCCTCCTCGACGTCGTAGCGCAACGCCGTCTGGCCGCCCGCCAGCGCGTCCGCGCCCGGCACGGCGTGCACCGCGTCCCGGATCCGCAGCAGCGTGGCCGAGGCCGCGTCGCTGTCCGGCGAGTCGATCGTGGTGGCTTCGACGTAGGCGTGCCCTCCGCGCACGATCGGGTCTTTGACCGACGCGACCCCGGGCAACCCGGTGACCGCGGCCTTGACCTGCGCGGCCGAGCCGGCGTTCGCCACGATCTGGATGGGCTCGGCGCCGCCGCCGGGGAAGTGCCGCGCCAGCACCTGTTCGCCGACAACGGAGTCCGGCGTGCTGGTGAACGTGTCCGCGTTGGACAGTCCGTCGGCCTTGAGTGTGGACGTACCGAGGGCCAGCACCACCAGGA
The DNA here is from genome assembly GCA_963762765.1 of uncultured Actinomycetota bacterium. Lineage (GTDB taxonomy): Bacteria > Actinomycetota > Actinomycetes > Mycobacteriales > Pseudonocardiaceae > Amycolatopsis. The sequence goes on along the minus strand of CAVXMR010000056.1, from coordinate 238,884 downwards.
CGAGCGCGGTGACGGTCCACGTCGTCCGCGGCGCCTTCGCGATCACGCGGCCGATCTTCGACCAGACGCCGGCGGAGGTGTGGTCGGCCGAGCCGAACGCCGGGCGGACCGGCCAGAACACCCAGCGGCCGCAGATGACCAGCAGCGCGGGCAGCAGGGTGACCATGGCCAGCAGGCCGACGCCGATGCCGACCGCGGCGACCGGGCCGAGCCCGGCGGTCGAGTTCAGCTCGGCGAAGGTCAGGCACAGCATGCCGATCACGACGGTGGCGGCGCTGGCCCAGATGGCGGGCCCGGCGCGGTGCAGCGCCACGGACATCGCCTCGTGCTTGTCTTCGTGGTTGCGTAGCTCTTCGCGATATCGGGCGACGAGCAATAGTGCGTAGTCCGTGCCCGCGCCGAACACCAGCACGGTCAGGATGCCCGCGCTCTGCGCGTTCACGGTGAGGTCGGCGTACTTGGCCAGCAGGTAGATCACGCCCTGCGACATCATCAGCGCGGCGCCGACGGTGAGCACCGGGAGCAGCCACAAAATCGGGCTGCGGTAGGTCAGCAGCAGCATCGAGATCACCACGATCAAGGCCGCGACGAGCAACGCGCCGTCGATCCCGGCGAACGCGCCGGACTGGTCGGCCCCGCTGCCCGCGGGTCCGGTGATGTGCACGGAAACGCCGGTGAGGCCGTCGCCGCCGATCGCGCGGATCCGGTCGACGACTCCTGCCATGTTCGACCAGCCCGCGGTGCCCGCGTCGATCGGCACGATCACTTCGGCGGCCTGCGGCGGCGTTTCGGCCGACGCGATCGGGCCGACCGTGCCGGGCGTGACGCCGGCGATCGTGCCGAACCGCTGGACCTGCGCGCCGATCGCGGTGAGCTCGGCCTGGCTCAGCCCGCCCGGCTTCTCGTAGACGACGACCGCCGGGATCAGGTTGCTGGACTGGAACTGCTGGCTGATCGCGAGCACCTTGGTCGACTCGGCGCTGCCGGGCAACCAGGAGTCGGCCTGGTTGTTTTCGACGGTGGAGAGCTTGCCCGCCAGCGGCGCGAGGAACACCAGCGCCCCGATCCAGAGCACCAGCATCACCCATTTACCACGTCTGCCCGACGGTATCTTCGCCAGCTTCCCGGCGCCGCGCAGGACTGCGTTCATCAGACTTTCCCCTCTGGAAGATTCCCCCATGGCTGAGCGGACCATAAGGGGATCGCGCGGCGCCGCGCGCCCTTCTCGAGGGCTGTTCAGGGAAAGACCAGGGTCGGCCTCAGGGTTTGTCCCCCGGGATGTGGACGATTTCCCGGCCGGACAAGGAAACGGGCGATCTCACACGCCGTCGGCTTCCATGCACGCGCCGATTTCGGTGCGGCTGCTCGCCTGCTGAAGAAGCGTGTACAGGATTTCGCGCTGTTCGCCGTCGAGCCCGCACAGAACCTCGTCCTCGACCGCGGCGAGTGCGAATTCCGCTTTCGCGAGCTGCTTCGCGCCGACGTCGGTGAGTTCGACGACGTGACGGCGGCGATCCTCGGGGGACCGGCGGCGCTCGATGAGGTTCGCGGTTTCGAGGTCGTTGAGCAGCCCGACGACGTTCGTGCTGTCCATCTCGAGGGTCTTCGCCAGGTCCTGCTGCGTGCTGCCCCGCCGGTCGCGCAGGACGGTCAGCGCGACCAGGTGCCGAGGCCGCAGCCCCAGGGGCGCGAGCACGGCCTCGCTGCGCAGCCGCATGCGGCGCGTGAGGTGGTCGAGCAGCGCGCCGCAGCGATGCGGCGGCTGGTTGACGACCGGGAGCGAGGTCATGGGTCAAGTGTACGAGCCTCCGCAGTGGTCGGTGTGGTATGAATGGTTTGTCCAACACAAACGATCCATGGGTGGCCAACGAGATGACTCATCTGCTGCACATCGACTCGAGCATCCAGGGTGATGCGTCCACCAGCCGGAAGTTGTCCGCGCGCGCCGCCGCCGCGTGGCAGGCCGCCCATCCCGGCGGCACGGTCACCTACCGCGACCTGGGCGCGCACCCGCTGCCGCACCTGGACGCCGACAACGGCCTGGCCAGGACGGTGCCCGCGGACCAGCACACGCCGGCGCAGGCGGTGTCGTGGGCGTTGACCCGGGAGCTGGTCGCCGAGGTCAAGGCGGCCGACACGGTCCTGCTGGGCCTGCCGCTCTACAACTTCGGGCCGCCGAGCAGCGTCAAGTCGTGGGTGGACCACCTGATCGCGCCGGGCCTGACGGTGGACCACGAGACCAACCAGGGCGCGCTCGGCGGGCGGGAGTTCATCGTGCTCGCGGCGCGGGGCGGCGGCTACGGCGAGGGGACGCCGCGGGAGGGCTGGGACCACGCCGAGCTGTGGCTGCCGCACGGCGTCGCGCTGATGGGTCTGGAGCCGCGGTTCATCACGGCGGAACTGACGCTGGCGAAGCTGAACCCGGCGATGGCCGCGCTCATCCCGCTGGCCGACGAAAGCCTCGCGGCGGCAGAGCGGGCCATCGACGAACTCTGGGCCACGGCGCGGGTTTGAGGACTCGTGAGCGTTCCGGGCGGTTAGAACCGCCCGGAACGCTCACGAGTCCCTGAGGTCGAGCAGTTCCTCGTGGAAGCCGCCGATCCCCAGCTCGCGGTCGACGAGGTGGATTTCGAGGATCCAGTGCGACGTCTGGCCGTTGCGGTCCGGGCGGCGCATCGGCTTGTCGTTGCCGGGCGCGATGTACGACTCGATCTTCGCGCCATCGATGGTCTCGTGCGGGAACTGGCCGACCAGGTGCCCGGCGATGGCGCCGCCGAACTCCCAGCCCGCCTCCTGGGAGAGGCTCACGACGTGGTCGTACAACTGCGAGCCGGTGATGTCGGGGTGGCTCTCGAAATACGCGCGACCGGCGTCGAACACCACCGGCAGCGCGTCCCGCAGCCGGTGCTTGACCGGGTCGTCGCCGAGCACGAAGGTGCGGCCGAAGTCGGCTTCCCAGGCCTCGAAAATCGGCCCGAAGTCGGCGAACGCGATGTCGTCGGCTTCGAGCGCCCGGTCCGGCGGGTTCTCGCGGTACGGCTGCAGCGTGTTGATCCCGGCGCGGACGATCCGCTTGTGCCAGTAGCGATCGATGCCGAACAGGTCGGCCGCGAGGTCGCGGATCGCGGCGCTCGCCTCGGTTTCCCGCACTCCCGGCGCGAGGATTCCGCGTGCCTCGACCTCGCCGAAGAGCTCGACCGCTTTGGCCTGCGCGTCCAGCAGGCGGGCGGCGCGGGTTGCCTCGTCCTCGACCAGCTCGCTCATGCCCCCGACGGTAGCGCCTCGCGCCGCACGGCCGTGCAGGTGAGGACCGGGGGATAGGCCGAGGGGTCGCCGCCGATCAGGTCGGTCGTCCACTCGACGCACTGGGCCAGCACGCGGCGGCGGTCGTGCACCGTGCCGTGGCAGCAGGCCAGCGCGAGCTGACGGCACCTCTCGTCGGGGTCGTCCCGCATGCCGGCCGCGATCGCCCGCACCGCGGCGCCGACCGCGGGCTGGAGCGTGCCGAACGGGACGGATCGCCCAGCGTGCTGCAGCCGCATCCGGAACGGCTCGGCGACGCCGAGCGAGTCCCGTCTCAGCTTGGCCGCGTCGACGAAAGTGTCCACTAGTTCGCTGACCACGTCCTCGAAGTCGTGGTTGGCCGCGATGACGAGCTTCACCGCCAGCCGGTCGGCCTGCCCGGCCCGGGCGGACTCGATCAGTTCGTGGGCGATCTTGGTGGCACTGCGCTGTTTCAGGTCCATGGCTCCGCTCCGCTGGTCCGAGACTGCAGACGGGACAACGACGCCACGGTCGAGCGGGCGCGCGTCCAGGGGAGCGGTACCCCGGCCGGGTGAACCGGCAAACGGAACCCGCCGGGATTGCGGCGGTCGGCGCACACCGGGCGGTGGACGACGCGGCCGTTAGCAGCAATCCCGGCGGGTGGGCCTCAGCGCAGCGCGCCGAGCACGCCCGGGTCGACCTTCGCGATCCGTTCGCGCTGCGGGAACGCGCCGACCGGAATGCGCGCGACCTCCCGGGCGGTGGCGTACTCCACGACGGAGACCTCGTTGCGCTTGCTCAGCGTGACGAAGCAGTACCGGCCATCGGCGCTGGTCTGGCCCCAGTACGGGAGGCTGCCGACGGGGTAGTTCACCGTGCCCGCGGTGGAAAGGTCGCCCGTCGACACGAGCGCGGTGTAGTCGTCGATCGTGCCGACGTCGCACAGCCGCGAACCGTCGCCGGAGAGCGCGAGACCGTGGTGCGCGGAGTTCTTCGGGTAGTCGTCGAGCTTGAGCGCCTTGCCCGCGGCCGAGAACGGCATGGTCACGGTGTTGAGGATCTTGCTCGTGTTCAGGTCGTACTTCACGAAACCGTTGAGATAGGACTGCTGTGCGTAGAAGGTGTGGCCGTCGGGGGCGATCAGGTTGGGCCGGATCCCGTGCGGGAACCGCCAGGTCTGCACCACCTGCAGCGTCGCGGCGTCGACCTTGGTCAGCAGGAAGTCGCCCTTCGCCCACTCCATCCACTGCGGCAGCGAAACCGTGCCGATGCTGGAGTTGTAGATGTAGCGGCCGTCGGCGGAGTAGTCGTTTTGATGGGGGTAGGTGCCGGTGGCGAACGACCCGGCGATCTGGCCGTTGGCCGTGTTGATCGACTGGGCCTTCCCCGCCGTGGTGGCGGAGACGACGAACCGGGACCCGTCCGGCGAGAGCGCGGCGTGGTCGGCGTGGAAGCCCTCGAGCCGCGTGTGCCAGAGCTCGGCGCCGTTGCCCAGATCGAACGCCACTACATCGTCGAGATTGCCGCGCGACACGTAGAGCGTGCGCCCGTCCGGTGAGAGCGCGGCGTCGTCGACGAACCGGTCGCCGCCTTCGACCGCCTTGACGGTCTCGTAGCCGGCCCGCTCGATCGGGTTCATCCCGTTCAAGCGGTCCTGCAGATCGGGGATGACGTTGAACGAACCGAGGGTGCTGAACGTCGCGCTGTCGATGAAACTTACTGTGCCCGCCTGGCTGTTGCCGACGAGCAGGACGTCACGCAGGGTGGTCTGGCCACTCGCCGTGGGCGCGACGAGGGCGGTGCCCAAGACGGCGAGCGCGAGCGCGCCGCGGAGCCGGATGGACGGCATCGGCTACTCCTGTCAGGAAACCCCCCTCCTAAGGACATGAATATTGTTCACATTGCCGCCTCCGCCCGATACCGCCACTCGTCGGTAACTTCGAGGCGTGAGGCATGGCTCGCTTCACCCGAACGGCTGAGTGGCAGCGAACTGTCGGGATTTCGGTACTCTTCACTCGCACGAAGTAGCTGAACCGCCGCTTTGCGTTACTGGAGGCGTACTGAGAGTGGTCCGGCCAATCTGGGCGCCCGGCGAAAACGGGCCAGCCGAACCGAACACCGCACGGGTCCGCGACTACTGGCTGGGCGGCGACCACCATTCGGCCGCCGATCGCGAGATGGCGGACGAATTCCTGGTGTGCGCGCCGCACCTGCCGTATCTGTGCCGGATCCAGCGCGAGTTCCTGCGGCGGGCCGTGCGCTACCTCGTCGACTCGGGGATCCGGCAGTTCCTCGACCTCGGCTCCGGCCTGCCGACAGTCGGCAACGTGCACGAGGTCGCGGCCGCGCTCGCCCCGGACACCAAGGTGGTCTACGTCGACATCGACCCGGTGGTCGCCGAGGAGGGACGCGACCTGCTCGCCGGGAACGCGGACGCGGAGTTCCTCCAGGGAGACCTGCGTCATCCCGCGCGCGTGCTGGAAGCCGCGAAGCTGCTCGACTTCGACCAGCCGGTCGCCGTGCTGATGCTCGACGTGCTGCACTTCGTGTGCGACACCGAGGATCCCGCCGGGATCGTCGCCGGCTACGTCGACGCGCTCGCGCCGGGCAGCCACCTGGCGCTGACCCACACTTCGCAGGACGAAGGGCTGCTGGCCGCGATCAGGCTGTTCAGCACGCTGTACGCCGCGCCGCTGCCGGAGTTCACCTTCCGCGAGCCCGACCGCATCGCCGAGTTCCACCGCGGGATGACCGTGCTGGAGCCGGGTATGGTGCCGATTCCCTTGTGGCGCCCCGACCCCGATGTCGACGAGAACCGCCACCCGGAGAACTTCCAGGGTTACGCGGTCGTCGCGCGCAAGCCCTGAGCGAGCAGGGGCAGCAGGGCGAACACGATGTTGGCCGCCGCCATCGGGGTCATGAACAACCGCCGCAATTCGGCGTAGCTTCGCGACGTCATGTCGCGCAGCCCGGCGAACTGGCCGAAGAACCAGGCACTCGCCGCTACGACTCCGACCGCGGCCCAGCCGGGACCATAGGACCACCACAGTCCCCAGCCGAGCAGCACCGGCAAGCCGAGCGCGACCGCGCACGACAGCGCGGCCATGCGTCTCGCGCCGAGCCGGACCACGACGGTCACCGTGCCCGCGGCCGCGTCCGCGCGGGCGTCCGGGACCGTCCACCACAACGCCCGCGCGGCGACGGAGAGCCCGAGACCGGCGTAGATCGGCCAGATCCGCGCGGGGAAGTCGCCGGTGACCGCCGCGTGCGAAAGCACGCAGGGCAGGAAGCCGAAGCAAACGCCCACGGTGACCGGGCTCGCGAAACCCCGGCGTTTCAGGCGCACCGGTTCGAGGTTGTAGGCCAGGTCGCCGGCGATGATCGCGGCCATCGTGACCACGACGAGCGCCCGGCCCAGCAGGATCGACGCCCAGCCGCACAACGCCAGGCACACCGCCATCTCCGAGCACGCCAGCGTGCCGATCCGCCGGGGGCCGAGCCGAAGTGCGGCCTGCGCGAGATCGCGCTTGCGCGGGTTCTTCACGTCGTCGCGCAGGTCCACGACGCCGTTGAGCGCGCTCATCGACACCGGGTGGATCAACGCGGCGACGACCACGAGGACCAGCGGCCAGGTCACCGGCCCGCCCGCGTAGCAGGCGCCCCAGACGGCGTAGCACAGGTAGTGGATGGGGAACGGGTACTCGAGACGGTGGATGCGCACGAGCGCGGCGCCCGGTGTCATCGCGCGTCCTCCCGCGCGGTGACGGCCACCTGCAGGCTGTGGTGTGGCGCCATCGCCGCGCCGCGCAGCTGTGGCCGTCCCGCGCGCGGGTTGAGGAACCGCAGCCGGGTCCGCCGCAAGAGCGCGGCCACGATCATCCGGATCTCCAGCAGCGCGAGCTCCCGGCCGAGGCAGTGCCGGATCCCGCCGCCGAACGGGAAGTACTCCGCCGGCGGCAGCCGCTTGCCGAGGAAGCGGGTCGGATCGAACCGGCCGGGCCGCGGGAACCGGTCCGGGTCGTGGTGGGCCGCGTAGACGCACGGGGTCAGCACGGTGCCCGCGGCCACCGGCTCACCGTTGAACTCGGTGTCGACGGTCGGCATCCGGTTGCCCGCCAGGGTCGCCGGTGGCGAAAGCCGCAGTGCCTCGTGGATGGCGGCGTCCAGCAGGGGCCCGTCGAGTTCGGCCAGGACGTCGCCGAGCACCGCTGTGTCGCTGTGCAGCCAGAACAGCGTCCACGCGATCGCCGACGCCGTGGTCTCGTGCCCGGCGAAGAGCAGGGTGACGAGCTGGTCGCGCAGCTCGGCGTCGCCGATCGGGCCGAGTGGGCCGGTTCTGTCGACGAGCACCGCGGCCAGCGCCGGTTCGCGGGCGTTCTTGGCGCTGCGGATCAGCATCTCGTCGAGTCGCGCGTCCGGCCGCGGTGCGCCGTCGCCGAGGTAGCGGTGGACCATCGTGCGTATGCGTGAGCCGAGTTCGGTGTCCATCCACGCGGTGAACGCGCCGAGCAGCTCGTCGTCCACCTCGCCGAAGAGGATGTCCGCCATGACTCGCAGCGTCACCCGGCGCGTCCAGTGCGGCAGGCGGATGACGCTGGCGGGCAAGAGTTCTCCGATGGCCTCGTCTGCCCTGGTCGCGATGATCCGTTGTGCGGATTCGAGATACCGGCCGTGCAGCCTCGGGCCCAGCACCGAGCGGTAGGCCAGGTGCCGGGGGCCGTCGGTCCAGATCAGCGACTTCGCGCCGAGGATGGGGCGCAGCGTCCGGCTGCCCGGATGGCGCATCACCCGGTCGGACCGGAACAGCCAGGCGATCGCCTCCGGATTCCATACCAGGTAGCGGGGGAGCGGTTTGTCACGCAGCGGAAGGATTCCGGCAGGATGCCGGCCGAGCGAGTCCATAAAGGACACGGGGCGCAGCACCAGCCGGAGTTCGGGCCACTTCATCGCCGGTCACGCGCGTTCGGCGAGCACCCGCGGATGGTGGCCGGCGAGCCGCAGCGCCGCCAGGCCCGCGGCCTGGACGACTCTCACCGGGGTGTAGAGGTCCTTGTCGTGCCAGAGCGGCGGATGCTCGCGCTCGCCCCACGCGGTCAGGAACCGGCAGCCGCGGCGCACGGACTGTCCGATGTGGACGCTGCCGCCGTGGAGCAGGATCTGCACGGCGTAGGCGGTTTCCTCGTACGTGCCTTCGAAACGGCCCCACGAGCCGTCTGGCCGCTGGTTCGCCAGCACCCAGGCGGTGGCCCGGGCGAGCGCGGCGGAGGACGTCTCCGGGACGACCTCGGCGAGCGCCGCAACGCAGCACGCGGTGGCGTAGAACGGCGACGCGTGCCACTTGTCCGTCCAGCAGCCGTCCTGCTGGTCGAGCAGCCAGTGCGCGAGCTCGCGGATGGCCGTGCCGAAGAGCGCGCTGTGGTCGGTGGTCGCGCCGAGTGCCTGCAGGACATGGGCGTTGGCGGTGGTCGACGCCGTGCGTTCGGCGGGAAACGTGGCGAAATGCCCGTCCACCCGATAGGTCCAGAGGCTGTCCGGGCGGTGCGGGCTCCCGCACAGGGCGAGCGCGTACAACGCCGTCGCGGTGTCGTCGACGTCCGGGAGCAGGCCCGCGCCGACGGACGCGCCGGCCGAGCTGAACGCGGCGTGCAGGCCGTCGACCAGGCCTGGAGGCGGCTGGATCGGTACCTCGGCCGCGGCGAGCGAGGCGACCACCCAGGCGCGTTCGAAGACGTCGACGGGCGCGCCGACCGGTACCGAACCGTCGGCCCGCTGGACGTCGGTGAGGTATTCGACGCTGGCCTGGCCACGCGGCGACGGCGTGCGGGCGCCGAGCCAGGCCGCGGTCGCGGCGGGGGAGCAGCCGACGGCGCCTTGTGCCGGACGAATCCAGGGCGCGCCCTCGATGGCGGATCCGAACGCCTCGAGCGAGTGCCACAGCTTCTCGGGCAGGGGTTTTCCGGTGCGGGCTAAATTTCGGAGCCGCGCCAGGGTTTCGTGGCCGACGTTGCGCGGGAGGACGAGCTTCTGGCGCGCGCCCAGGTGATCGTTGATGTCGGCGACGAGCGCGGGGACGAGGAGTTCGACGGCGACGGTGTCCGGCAGGGTGATCACGCCGCCGGTGCCGAACCGTGCGGCCAGTGCGACGAGCCCGAGTTCGGCGGCGGCACGCACGCGTTCGCGGTTTCCGACCGGCCGGCCGCGGCGGAGGACGTGTAGCAGGGCTTCAGTGGCGCTGAGGGTGGGAATGACCTGGTAGGCACCGTCGCCGCCCCAATGGCCGTCCTGGCGCTGGCGGTCGAGCAGGAAGCGGATACGGGCCTGGTGCCCGGTCAGCCAGGGCGCCGCCGAAACCAGGCGGGCGGTCTCGTAAACGGAGGGAGAGACCTGGCCGAATCTGTCGGAAACGGATTCTTTCAGCAGAGTGGACGCGGTCTTGTCCAGCGTCCGCACGTTGTCCAGAATGTCCACGGAAGCCCCCTGTGGTCGCCTGACCTGCGAAGAGCAATTACTTAGCAACACAAATTAGCAACCATTCGGACGATTGAAAACCCCGTTAATCCGATCAGCTCAGAGTGGGTGTGTATTTGTGTCCCGCACATTTCTCACTGGTTAGCGGGGTGGCCACTCGACCGAGCGAATTTGTACACCTACATGGCTGTCGCCGTGCAATTTCCGGTATCGCTCGGTATTTGTCCCCGGCAAACCATGTTAGCCGTTATGAAAGTCTTTTTCAGCTCACCGCGGGTAACGATCCGCGTCCCCTCAGCGAGTATACTGGTGTCGGGAGGGGTGATTCTTCGTGCCGGGACGGCGACACAGCGGCTTCGATCAGGCGGAACTGCCCAAGGCCCACCGGATCCGGTGGTGGCTGGCGGCGGTCTTCGCGGGGCTGCTCGCGGCCAGTTTCGCGGTCGTGCCGTACCTGCCCTTCTTCCAGGGCTGGACGTTCGTGCGCGATCCGAAGATCGCCAGCGTGATCACCTGGACGGTGCTCCAGACCTCGGTCGTGCTCATTTCCACGGTGCTGACCTTGTACTTCGTCGGCAAGGCGCGGCTGGAGGCGGCCGCGTTCCGCGCCAACCAGATCGACATCCGCGTCTTCACCGACGAACGGCCCGCGTCCAGCCATGATCGGGAGATCGACTCCGCGGTCGAGCTGACCGCGACGTTCAAGCGGATCCTCAACGAATCGCGGCTCTACACCCCGACGCCGGTGCCCGGGGTCGGCGGCTCCTACGATTTCATCCAGATCGTCGAAACCGCCGGGGATTCGGCCGAGGGCTGGTGGAAGGCCGCGACGAAGCTGCTCCGGCTCGCCCTGCCGCCGGCGGCGTTCACGATCACCGGCACGGCCCGGCCCGGCAACGACCCCGGCCGCGTCCAGCTGATCCTGGAGCTGGTGCGGATGCCGCGGTTCTCGGCGAGCCCGCTGGTGATCGAGGACGAGAGCTGGCCGCGGGTGCTGCACCGCGCGGCGAACGCCGTGTCGGCGCTGGTGATCCCGCGCAGCGCGTACGTCCGCGAGAACATCCACTGGGTGGCCTGGCGCGACGCGAAGATCCCGATGGAGCTGTTCGACGCCTACCAGCGCGCGAACCACTTCGTCACGCATCGCCGTTACGACGAGGCGCTCGCCGAGTACTACCGCGCGGTGAGCCTCGACCCGTCGAACGTCTACATCAGACTCGAGATCGCGGCGTTGCAGGAACAACTCGACCTGCACCTGGACGCGCTCGCGACCTACGACGACATCGTCACGGTGTGCAGCCGCGGCCACCGGCGCCTGGCGCGATGGTGGATCGGCGAGGACTTCGCCCGCCAGCCCCGGCGCGCGGGCAAGGGCCGTGAAGTGGCGTTGCTGATCGCGCGGTACCGGCACGCGCTGGTGCTCGGGCATGGCGACTCCGTGGCCGGCTCGTGGTGGGTCCGCACGACGAGCGCGGTCGCGCCCGCGGACGCCCGGATCCACCGCCGCGCCGAGCTGCGCGCGGCGCTGAGCCTGCGGTTCGGCCGGTACGTCAACCTCGATGTGCGGACCGGGCCGGAGCCCTCGTCGCGGGCGGAACGGCTGGAGCGGCACAAGCGGGTGATGCGCTCGCCGGTCGAGGAGCTGGCGGTCGCGACGGCGAGCCCGGAAAAGCAGAAGGAATTCAACGACCGTGCCGCCGAAATGCGGTCGTATCTGTGCGCGCTTTCGCAGTACGAGATCGAGCGGCTGATCGCCGACTACCGCAAGTTCAGCCGACGCTGGCGCCGGACGTGGGAGCAGCTGACGAACCGCGCGCTCGACCTTTCGCTGCTGTGGACGGTGCTTCGGCGTGCGATGGCCGACGTCGAGCCGGCCACGGGTGCGGTTCCGGCGCCCTTGCCGGCCTATCCGGACAGCCGGCGGGCGCGGCTCGCGGACGTCTTCCCGAACCGGTTGTGGCCACCGGAGCCGGGGGAGCTGGACGCGGCGGTGGAGGCCGCGGGGCGCCGGAATTCGTGGGAGGAGTGCTACAACGCGGCGAGCGTGTACGCCGTCTCGATGCTCGAAGTCGGTCCACGTGGCCAGCGGGATCTGCGTGACCACGCGATAAATCCCCGTCTGGAGGGTGACAAGCGGGACGACGTCGCCCGCCGCGCGGTCCGCGAGCTGTACCACGCGGCGACGATGAGCCACAGTGGACGGTTGCCGAGCCGCCGGTCCTGGGTGATGGGCGAAGATCCCGACCTGGCCGCGCTGCGCGGGCACGAGCTGTTCCGGGTCTTCGAGATGGTGACGTTCTCGCCGGACCGCGCGGCGCCGCTGCGGCCGTTGCGCGCCCATGTGTGGGAGCAGGTGAGCTACGTCCGGCTGCTGGTCTGCGAAATCGCCAACTGCCGCGCGCATTTCTGGCGGGTCAAGGCGTCGCACAGCACGGCGGTGCCGGACAGCCGGACGTTGGAGAGCTGGCGCTCGGCCGACGCGCAGGCGTGGCGGCAGCTGGCCGCGCTGGCCACGAGCAAACAGGACTGGTACACCCGCCACCAGGCGATCCGCGCGTATCGCCGGTGGTCGGCCGACGCGGGCTATCGCGGCCGGATCTCCGGTTTCCCGGAGTACTGCGAGGAATCGCTGCACTCGCAGCTGCGCGGGGTGGCGGGTCCGAAGGCGAAGATCGAGCTGGACGCCAACGTCATCGTCCGCGAGTACATCAAGCTCTGCGATCAGCGGCTGGACCAGCTGGTCGAGGACATCGTCAAACTGGAGCACGCGCCGGTGGTGGTCGACGGCCGCGAGCCCCGCGCGGACTTCGCCGCCCGCGCGGAGCTGTGGAACGCCGTGTGCTCGTGGTTCGACGATGACATCGGGGACCGGACTACTGCGCAGCAGAGACGTGAGCGGTTTCTGGGACTCGTGAGCGTTCCGGGCGGTTAGAACCGCCCGGAACGCTCACGAGTCCTTACGAGATGGCGGTCAGGTCGGTCGGCAGGCCGTGGCCGGCCGCGTTGAACCCGAAGCTGGCCGTGCCGCCCGGCTTGATCTTGCCGTTGAAGTCGGCGTTGGTGAACTTGTGGTGCTGGCCGGTCGCGGTGTGGACGGAGTTCCACGAGCTGCTCACCGTGGTGCCGGTGGGCAGGTCGAACTCGACCGCCCACGAACTCGTGGCCGTGGCACAGGAGTTCGCGACGGTGACGTTACCGCCGTAACCGCTGTCCCAAGTGGACTTCTGGCTGAAAGTCGCGGTCAGGCACGCCGTGGGTGGCTGGGTGGTGGTCGTCGTGGTGGGTGTGGTCGGGGTGGTCGGTGTCGTGGGTGTCGTCGGGGTGATGGGGGTGGTCGTCGTCGGCGGGGTGCTGCCGTCGACCGACTTCAGGAACAGCGACACCGCCGCGTCGGTCCGGCTCGTGTCGACGCCGTGGCCGCCGGAGTAATCGCGCTGCTCGTTGTGCGCCCAGTCCGCGATCGGGGTGCCACCGACGTCGAGGTGGTGGAACGCGGTGCCGTCCCAGCCGAACTGGTAGACGCGGTGGTGGTCCGGGTAGTAGTCGTTGAAGGGACCACCGGTGGCGAGCTGCTTGGACATGGTGTTGTTGAAGAAGACGTTGCGGTAGCCCGAGGAACCGGACCACTTGACCGCCTTCTTGCCCGCGGCCCACCAGATCGGGAACCAGTTCGAGTCGTCGGGACCGCCGCCGCCCTCCTCGCCGCAGTTGCTGGTGCAGCTGGCGGAGCGGTGGGCGTAGGAGACCTTGACGGTGTTGAGCTCGAACAGGTTGTTCCGCTCCCAGCCGCCGTGCAGGTTGAGATCGGAGTCGAAGGAGTTGCCGATCACCACGTTGCCGGAGGCGGACCACTGGAAGGTGAAGTGGCGCAACAAGGTCGACGTGTTCCCGGCGTACAGCGAATCCCAGACGCGGGAGCCGCGGAAATAGCCGTTGCCGCCTTTGCCCTTGTTCCAGGAGCCGTTGAGCTCGTTGTTCACGATCTGGAGGTTCTTGGCCTCCTCCGTGACGATCGGGTGCGAGCCGGTCATGTCGGCGCGGATGCCGCGGACCCAGGAGTCGGCCGCCCACTTGAACACGATGCCGTGCATCTCCGCGGCCGGCGCCATGTTGCCGTAGTTGTCGGTGGCCGCGTTGGGGTCGAGGCCGGGCATCGCCTGCGTGAAGCCGAAGTCCTCGAACCCGACCCCGACGACCGGGTCGACCAGCGGCGCGGCCTTGGAGTCATAGGTGGCACCGTCGATCGGTGCCGAACCGTCCGAAATGGACGTCACCGGGACGTCGTACTCCAGCGGCTTGTCGAGCGTGATCGTGCGGTTCGAGCTGTCGAGTGACGCGATGGTGAAGATCTGTTGGCGCATATGCATGTTGAGCATCGGGAACTCGGTGCCCGTCGCATATTGCTGCTGGTAGAACTTGGTACTGTTGGCCGCGCGGATGTTCACCAGCTTGCCGGCGGCGAGGTTCGTGAGCGCCCCGCTGCTGGCGAGGTAAACGACGCGGTCGCCGGTGCGCGCGGCGAACCCGGTGTCCCCGGGCTTGGCGCGGAGCTTGACCCCGGCCTTCCAGTGCACGTTGATCGTACCCTCGAAAATATCCTTGCGATTCGCGGGCGCGGCCGCGTATTCACTGGCATAGGCGGGATCGACACCGCGGGTCTGCACCCGGAACAGCCCGCGCCCCGGCCACAGCCAGCCGCCCTTGCCGTCGCCGGAGGTCATCCCGTCCTCGTCCCAATCCGAACCGTCGGGCGTGAGGGTGTCGTAGAGCGTGTTCTTGTCGGGCCGGTACACGAACTTCGTCGCGTCCTTGCCCGCGCCGCGCAGAATCAGATAGTCGGCATCTACGTGCAGCTCATGGGAGACATCGAGCTGCCCGGCGGGAAAGGTGATCAGGCTGAGCTTCGTGTAGCTCGCGCTCGGGGAGCAGTCTTTCTTGATCGCGTCGATCGCCTTTTGGATACCGTTGGTGTCATCGATGTTGTCGCTGGGCTTGACGTTGTACTGGCTCGTGAGTTCGGCCGCGGTGATCTGACAGGTGGCGCTGGGATTGACCTCATTGGCGCCGGGGAGCGCGGCGCCACCGCGATAGCCTGCCTTACTCCAGTCGTAGAGACCCTGGACGGGTGCGCGGCGGTTGGCCGCGGACAGGTCGAGGCTGGTGAGCGCGCCTGGGCCTGGCGCGGCTCGAGCGGTGGGAGGGGTCAGCTGGGTGATGGTCGCAGCCGCCAACGCGGTGGTCGCTGCGAGGATCAGGGCGTTGCGGAGCTTGTGCTTGGGGGACAACGAAACCTCCAGGAGGCGGAAGAACCCTGGAAGGTGTTGCGGCGGTACACCCTTGGACGTTCTGTTTATAGTTCACGGTGGTGAGCGGAGTCAACATATCCGAACGGTGTCCACGTATATGAATGGCGACTACTCGTGCTATCACCCCGCCTCGTGAGTGGTAGGTAGGGTTAGAACCCGACTTACCACTCACGAGACCTGACCCCTAACCGGCCGCAGCGCTCACGAGTCCCGACCACGGGGTCGGCGAGGTAGCGTTGCTTATGGCTGACGTCGAGGAGCTGCCCCGCTTGCTGCTGGCCATCGCGGCCGGAAGCGAGGCGGTCGTCAGGGCCGCGCTCGATGACGAACCACTACTTGCGACGGCGAGCCTGGCGCGCGGCGACGAGTTCTTCATCGAAGAGTGTCACGTCCAGGTCTACGAGGGTGACACCGCGCTCCACGCCGCCGCCTTCAGCTACGACGTCGACATCGCGAGAGATCTGGTCAAGCGCGGCGCCGACATCCGGGCACGCAACCGCCGCGGCGCCGAACCCTTGCACGCCGCCACAATCGGTGCACCTGGGGCAACGAACTGGGACCCGGCCCGGCAGCGAACGATCATCGAGTTTCTCCTCGAAGCGGGTGCGGATCCGGACGCCCAAGCCATCGGTGGGGTGACGCCTCTCCACCGCGCCGTGCGGAATCGGTGCTCGGCGGCCGTCGAGGCGCTCCTGCGGGCGGGCGCTGACCCGAGCCGGGCGAACGGCCATGGCTCCACGCCCGCCGATCTTGCGCGCAACACCACCGGCCGCGGCGGAGTGGGGTCCGACGAGGCCAAGCGCGAGCAGCGGATCATCGAAGAGCTTCTTCAGCGGGCGTTGTCTGCGCGCCACTTGACGTAGTCGGCGACTGCCTCCGCGACGTCGAACGCCGGGGTGAAGCCGGTGTCCTCGGTGAGGTGCGTGATGTCCAGGTACGGGTTGGTTTGGCCGCCGGGGAGGAGATCAAGGCCTGACGCAAGGGCCTCGGCGAATTCGCGGTTCGTGAACGGGCGGCCGCTGGAGACGTTGTAGGTGTTGTGCCGCAAGGTTTCCGTCGTGGTCAGGAGGGCGATCGCGCGGCCCGCGTCTGGGGCGTAGCAGCAGTCACCGCCGTCGTCGGCCCGCAACGGCTGCGGCTGCTCGCCGCGGAGGACGGCGCTGATGTACGGCGGGATGTGGAAGAACGGGGACTCCGGATCGACCAGCGGGCCCCAGATGGTTCCGATCCGGAGGACGACCGGTTGGACGCCGGTACCGAGAAGGCTATGGGTGGTCAGGGGTTCCACGGCCTTCTTGAACGCGATGATCAGATGCGGCAGCTCGGCCGTGGGCAGTGCGAGGTCCTCGTGCCAGCGGGGTTCGGTTTGGCCGATGTAGACGCCGAGGCTGCTGGCGACGGCGAAGCGGCGGACACCCCACGTGCGGGCCGCGTCCAGGGCGTTGAGCAACGCGGTGGTGTCCGTGCGGAAGTAGTGGACCGGGTCTTCGGCGGGGATCGTGCCCGCGAGGTGGACGATGTCGGTGATGTCGTGGCGGTCGGCCAGGGCCAGGAACGCCTCCCGGTCGGTGACGTCCAGGGATTCCACGGTGACGCGGCCGGCCAGGAACGACGGGACCTCGGTGCGGTGGTGGGCGGTGACGACGACCTCGTGGCCGAGGTCGAGGAGCGCGCGGGCGGTGTGGGCGCCGATCATGCCGAGTCCGCCGGTGACCAGGATCATCGGACCACCTCGTAGCGCAGGTGGGTCACGCCGGGCGCCGGGATGGTTTCCAGCAGCCGGAGGTTCACGTGCTTCGGGACTGCCTGGAAGTAGCTGTGCCCGCCGCCCAGCAGGACGGGGACCTGGTGCAGGATCACCTCGTCGACGAGGCCGGCCTCCAGCGCGGAGGTCAGCGCGCCGCCGCCCATGATGGCGACGTCCTTGTCACCAGCGACAAGGGCAGCTGCCTTGATCGCGTCTTCGACGCCGGTGGTGATGAGCGTCTGCTTGTCGCTGATCTCGGGTGCGGGCCGGTGGCTCAGGACGAAGAGCGGCGCCGTCGGGTGTGGGCCGCCGCCTCCCCAATGGCTGGAATGCTCGTAGGTGGTGCGCCCCGAGACGGTCGCCCCCACTCGCGCCGCGATCGTGTCGAAGAACTCGGCGCTGGGCGCGCTCAGCTTGAAGCCGTTGAACAGCTTGCTCGGCGTGTCGCCGTTGAAGTACCAGTCGAAGAGCATGGGCGCGTCACCGAGACCGCGGCCGAACTCCTCGCCCCCGTCGGGCGTGCGGCCACTGAGGTAGCCGTCGACCGAGACGGCGTGGGCGCTGAAGACCTTGGGCATGTTTCTCCTCGAGAACATCTAGACAGCTTGGGGAAAGTCGAAGAACCGGTGGGGGTCATAGGTTTTCTTGATCGCGGTCAGCCGTGCGTGGTTGCCCGCGTGGTACGCCGAGGCCCAGTCGTCGAGCGCCGGGTCGGGAAAGTTGGGGTAGACGCGCCCGGACCCTTCGGCGTGGGCGATCGCCCAGGACCGGTCGACCCAGGGATCGCCCGCCGGGGCGATGTGCTGGAGCAGGAAACGCTCGCCGCGATGGGCGAACGCCGTGGCGTCCTCGGCGACCCGGTTGTACGCCCCGCCCATCGCGGTGAACGTGAGTTGACCCGAAACGAACTCGTCGAGGAGCGCTGTGAGGGTCCGATCGGACAGCGCGTGGGAGAAGAACTCCGACCGGATCCGCACGGCACTTTCGGCCGGGTCCAGGTCGGCGAAGGTGGTTTTCAGTGCGTGGTAAGGAAAATCGCCACGCAAGGAGATGGCCTGATCGGTGAACTCCCGCAACAACTCCCGGCGTCGCGCCTTCCGGGAGCGTAGAGGCGCCGAACAGCGTGGCCCGTACCGGTTGAGCCGTCAGCGTGAGGTCGACGGTGATGTCGTCCGGAGCCGACGGCGCCCACTCTTGCCAGGCCGAGACCAGATCCGCCAAGTCGATCCCAGCCCAGTGCGCCTCGATACGGGTGGTCATCGGCTCCGGGACGGTGGCGAACCGCAGCGACGGGACCACCCCGAACTGCCCACCACCCGCGCCGCGCAGCGCCCAGAACAGGTCCGGCTCGTCGTCGGAGTCCACGACACTGCCGTCGGCGAGCACGATCTGGGCCCCGATCAGGCGGTCGCAGGTCAGCCCGTGCTTGCGTCCGAGCAGCCCGATCCCACCGCCGAGGGTGAGCCCCGCGATGCCCACGGTCGCCCCGCACCCCGCCGGCAGGGTCCGCCCGTGCGCGTGGAGTGCGGCATAGACCTGGCTCAGCCGGGCTCCGGCGCCGATCGTCGCCACGCCGTCGTCGGAGACGCTGATCCGGTCGAGGCCGGACAGGTCGAGCACGATCCCGTCCGTCGACGACCGGCCCGCGAAGCAGTGCCCGCCGCCGCGAGGGACGATCCGTTCCTCCCGCACCCGCGCGTATTCGAGGGCGGCGACGACGTCCGAAACCGAGCAGCACCGGAGCACGAGCCGGGGCCGCACGTCGCGGAAGGCCAACGCCTCGTAGCCGGGTGATCCGGGGCTGAAGATGAACACGCACCCGAGACTAGGAGCGGCGCGACGCTCGATCTTGAACGAATCGCGCACGCTCAGACCAGCAGCGGCCCGGCGCTCCGTCTGGCGAGGAAGGGTTGATAGGACGCGGAGTGCTCGTGGCCGCAGGCGCAGCGGTCGAGGTCACCGCCGAGGAGCTGCCGCGGCGTGACCCCGGTCAGGCGCAGGCATTCCCGGCTGAGGTGAGCCTGGTCGGCATAGCCGACGTCGACCGCGAGCCCCGCCATGCCGTCCGCGCCGCGCCGGCCCGTCGCCACCGCGCCGGCCTGGGCCAGCGCGAGAAATCCCTGAAACCGCAACGTCCGCTGGAGGACCTTGGGACTCATCCCGACCGCTTGCAGGCACCGGCGGCGCAGTTGGCTCGTGGACAGCGCCAGGTGGGTGGCCAGGCTGTCGATGTCGACCGGGTGCCACGGCATCAACGTCTTCACGGCTTCGCCCACCAGCGGATCCACCGGGGTCGCGAACCGGAATTCCCGCAGGAGGTGGGACTGCAGCACCATCAACGCTTGCGAGGGCGTCCCGGCCAGCGCCATCGTCTCCACGAGACGCTCCACGGGACGGCCCCACAGCGCCGCCAGGCCCAGCCGCTGGTCGACCAGGTCGTCGAGCATGGTCGGCAGGGGCGGCGCGGCGCCCGGATGGAACCGCACGCCCACGATCGTGGTGTGCGCCGGGATGACCTCGACCTCCGGCCCGGTCAGCGGGCCGACCAGCTGAGGGCGGCCGCCGATCGGGAAATGGATCTCGACTCCGCCGGTGGGCAGGTGCCGTTGCACGTACGGTGTCGCTCCGGTGCGCTGGGTCCAGACCGTCCGGACCACGCCCGCCAGTTCCGGCACCGGTGGACGTTCGACGTAGGACTCCATCACCTTCGCACTGAAGCGTCAGCGCGGGAGTCACGTCAAGGTGATCGTCGCTACCGTCAAAATGGTAGCGGTGGTAACATGGTTGCGTGGACTTGAGAACGCGGATCCTCGAAGCGGCGGCCGAACTGCTGACCCGCTCGTCCGAGGCGGACTTCTCGACACGGGCCGTCTGCGAAGCGGCCGGGGTCGGTGCGCCCGCGCTCTACCGGCAGTTCGGGGACAAGGACGGGCTGCTCGCCGCCGTGGTGGACCTCGGGTTCGAGAAGTACCTGGCCGGCAAGCGCGCCGCCGAGCCGTCCGACGACCCCGTGCGGGACCTACGGGCCGGCTGGGACAACCACGTCGCCTTCGCCGTCGACAACCCGAACTACTACCGGCTGATGTACTCGGGCCTCGCCACGCCGCCGAAGGCCGCCGCCGAGGCACACGAGCTCCTGCTCGAAGTGCTCGAGCGCTGCGCCGCAGCGGGACTTCTGAAGATCGCGCCGCGGACGGCGGGGCAGATGGTGATGTCGGCCAACGCCGGGGTCGCGCTGTCGCTGATCACCCGGCCTGCCATCTACCCGGACCTCGAGTTTTCCACGCGGGTAAGGGACAGCGTGTTCGCCGCCATCCTCACCGACGCGCCCGCCGAGGGTGCCGGCACTGTCGCGGTGACGGCGACGACGCTGGCCGCACAGCTTCGCAAGGCCTCGCCGGACAAGCTCACCGCGGCCGAATCCGTGCTGTTGCAGGAATGGCTGGAGCGGCTGGCCGGCTAACGCGGCTCGTCGAGTTCCTCGGTGAAGATCTTGTCGACCTGCGATGACGCCGTGCGCACCGTGCGGACGGACAGGGTGAGCACCACCAGCGCCGCCACCGGAACGACCAGGAACACCGGCGGCATACCGAGGCCGACCACAGCGAACACCCCGCAGCCCGCGAGCGTCGCTGTCAGCGCGTACGCGAGTGCTCTCGTCCCGCGTACGCGCGGCCGGGCGTGCCGTCCGCGGGTCGCGTACGGGCGGAGCAGGGCGGTGGCGACGGCGAACATGCAGACCTCCGGAAACATCGGGGAGTGGATGTGTTCCATCGTCTGCTCTGGCAGGTATCGGCCACTAGGGCCATAGGACACCGGCCATTCGTGTGTTACTCCCCGCGCATGGATTTTCGGATCTGCTCCAGCTTGTCCTTGGCGGCCTGGTCGCGGTCGGCGATCTTCTTGTCCAGCGCCGCGAGGTCGTTGTCGGTGCCCAGTCCGGCGAGCTCGGTCGCGCCGACCGACGTCGAATACCGCTGCTCGATGCGGTCGCGCACGAAGTCGAAGCTCGGCACGCCCGCGTCGGTGTAGTCCGCCTCGGGCACCGACACCGCGGGGAACGCGACGGTGGGCACCGGTGTCGTCGGCGGGTCCTCGACGAGCTCGGCGTCGACCGGTTCCGGGTCCTTCGTCATGGCGTCACTCCGTCCAGTCGGCCTCTTCCCGACCATAGCGCGGCCGGGCTCAGGGGAATAGTGGTCACCATCGGAGTTCTCCGGGTTCCGCCCAGCTCCCCGAGCACCCGCGAGGCTAAACCTCACGGCCGCCCCCCAGCAGAAACCCGATCCGCCGATACCCCAAGGACTTCCGACGGAACCACTTAGCGGGCGGCGATCCAGGCGGCGATCTGCGTGCGCGAGTCGAACCCCAGCTTCCGCAGGATCCGGTTGACGTGGCCTTCGGCCGTGCGCGGGGAGATGACCAGCCGGTCGGCGATCTCGCGGTTCGACAGCCCGCCGGTGATCAGCTTCGCGACCTCCAGCTCGCGGTCGGTGAGCGGGTCGGGCACCACCGGAGCGGCCGCCGCGACGGCGGGAACGGCGTCCTCCAGGGCGTACGAGATCGCTTCCTGGAGGCTGAGCTCCTTACCCCGCGACCTCGCCGTCTCGAAGAGGACGTCGCCGAGCGCCGCCCGGGTCCGGGTCGTGCATTCACCGTGCGGCGCGCCGAAGTAGCGCGAGCCGAACATCGGGAACCCGACCGACGGCCAGATCCGCTGGGCCGCGCCGAGCAGCGTCGCGGCCCGCTCCCAGTCCTCCCGGGCGGCCTCGGTCCACGCCAGCACCTCGACCGCCAGCACGATGCCGAGCAGGTCGTTGAAGGTCCGCTTGATCCGCAGGCAGGTCCGGCCGAGCTCGCGTGCCTGTGGCAGGTCGCCGCGGCTCAGCGAGACCAGGGCCTGGGTGTAGACGCTGTACGCGTACGCCCACTGCTCACCGTGAGCGGTGCCGACGGCGCTGGCTTCCTCGCAGAGGGCGGCGGCGCGATCGAGGTCGCCGAGGAACACCGACGCGATGGCCCGTTCGATGGCCGCCAGCATCACGTTGCTGTTCAGCTCGCTCAATTGGCCGTAGCGGTCTTGGGCCTCCTTGAACAGGGACTCGGCGTGGCCGACGTCGTCGCCGACGAGGTTCGTGCAGCCGAGCCGGTGGGTGGCGTAGGCCAGGGCGACGTCGTCGCCGACCTTGCCCGCGTAGGCGCGGCATTCCTCCAGCAGGCCGACCGCACCGGGGATGTCGCCCTGCAGGGTCGCCACATAGCCGTTGACCCACAACGCTTTCGCACGCTCCGGGCCGGGGGCCGGGGTGGTCGTGAGGGCGCGATCGAGCCAGAACCGGCCCTCGCCGAGCATCCCGCAACCGGCCCAGTGGAACCAGAGCGTCCCGGCCAGCCTCAGCCCGACCAGCCGCTCGCCGGCCGTGGACAGGCTGAAGTCCAGCGCCGCGCGCAGGTTGGGGTGCTCGAGATGGGTGCTTTCGAAGATCTCCACCTGGCGCGGGCCGAACCAGTCCCGTTCGTTCTGCTCGGCCAGTTCGAGGTAGTAGTCCCGGTGCCGGCGCAGGGTCGCGGGCTCGTCTCCCAGCTCTCGCAGTTTTTCCTGGCCGTACTGCCGAAGCGGCTCCGGCAGCCGGAACCGCGCGCGCTCGCCGCTGTGCTCGCCGCCCAGCACCGACTTGTCGACGAGCGCGATGAGCCCGCCGAGCACGGCTTCGGTGGGCAGCCCCGGCCCGGTGCCGACGCGCTCAGCCGCGACGATGTCGAAACTGCCGGGAAACACCGACATCCGGGCCCACAGCCGCCGCTCCGCCGGGGTGCACAGCGCGAAACTCCACTCGACGGCGGCCCGCAGGGTCTGATGCCGCGGCAGACCGCCGCGTTTCCCGGTCGCCAGCACCCGGAAGCAGTCGCGCAGCCCGGCCGCGAGTTCGTCGAGGGTGAGCGCGCGCAGCCGCACCGCCGCCAGCTCGAGCGCCAGCGGGATCCCCGCCAGCAGGCGGCAGACTTGTGCCACCCGGTCCTGGTTTTCGTCGGTGATCGTGAATCCGGGCTCCACGGCCGCCGCGCGCTCACCGAACAACGTCAGCGCGGGGTACCGCAGCCAGCCCCCGGCGGGCAGCGGTTCCCGTGGCACCGGCAGCGAGGCCACCGGCCACAGGTGCTCGCAGCCGAGCCGGAGCCGTTCCCGGCTGGTCGTGAGCAGCCGCAGGCCGGGTGCGGCGCGCAGCAGCTCCTCGGCCAGGTTCGCGCACGCGTCCACCAGGTGCTCGCAGTTGTCCAGGATCACCAGGGAACGGCGTTCGCGCAGGTGCTCGGCGAGCACGGTGGCCTTGGCGCGGCCGGTCGCGTCGTGCACGCCGAGTGACTCGAGCATCGTGTGCGCGATGAGCGCGGGGTCTTCCAGGCCGGCTAGTTCGACCAGCCAGACGCCGTCTTCGAACGCACGGCGCAGCTCGGCGCCGGTCTGCAGCGCCAGACGCGTTTTGCCGACGCCGCCCACGCCGGTCAGCGTCACCAGCCTGGCCTTCGTGAGCAGGCGCTTCACTTCGGCGACGTCGTGCCGGCGGCCCACGAAGCTCGTGGTGTCCGCGGGCAGGTTGCCTCGCCGTCGTGTCGCGGCGGCCATACCCACAGGGCAACCGTAGGGACGCCGCCGGGACCGGTCAACGCCCTCCCTCGGAGGGAGCAACGCCCCTCAGGGATTCGGCACGCTGTAGAGGGTCGGCGTGTCGCCGCCGCGCATCGCCGCGAGGCTGGTCCGGCAGGCGTACAGGACCTCGCGGTTCGCCGCGGAGTCCGGTTCGCCGCACTGCCCGCAGTACAGCTCGACCGAGCCGTCGGGGGACTCGTCGACGTCGACGTCCACCGGTCGGTCGCAGTGGCGGCACCAGCGGTGCCCGGTCACCACGATGACGTGCAGCGGATCGGAGACGCACTGGTGGATCCAGCAGCGATGGACATAACAGGTGGTGCGGGTGTGCGGGCTGAGGCCGTGCTCCTGCGCGGTGTCCTCGGCGGCCAGGACGGCGGCGAGCCTGCGGTCGGCCAGGTCGTCGTACCGGCCGCGGGGCCGGGACCCCGTCACCAGCCGGACGGGTGCGGCCCTCTCCGGGGAGACGAGCCGAAGGCGAGTACGGGGTCCGGGATACGGCGCCATGGATCTTCGCCCTTCCGGCGGGTGACGGAGTACGTCCAGGATGCGTCCGGCGGCCCCCGCCCCGCACCCGGGTATCTACCCGAGTGCATACCTGTGTCGGGAACGGGGTATCCGATGCGCCCGGTGACCGGACGCTCGCCAGGCGTCGTGTCGGCGGGTAGCCTTTTAGGTCGTTTGAGGTCAGGGGTCTTGTCATGGCCGATCCTCAGTTTTACGCGCTCCCTTCATCCGGCGGCAGACTCGGCATGCGTGACGTCGAGCAGCTGGAAGCCCAGACCAGGGCCCTTCGCGCGGTCGACTACCGCAGCGGCGGTGGCATGTGCCGCGAAGCGGTGCTGGTCCGGATCCAGCAGGGCAACGAGATGCTCGGCAGGCGGGCTTCGGAGGCCGTGCGGAAGCGGTTGTTCGCCGCCGTCGCGGACCTCCACAACCTGGCCGGCTGGACGTCCTTCGACAGCGGCCACGTCGGGGCCGCCTACCACCATCTCGACTTGGCGCTCGAGCTCGCCGAGCAGGCGGGCAACGGCGACCTGACGGCGAACATCCACTACCGGTGCGGCCGGATCCGCCTGCACCACGGCGCGACCGACGAAGCGCTGGCCCAGTTCCAGCTCGGCCAGCTGGCGGCGCAGCGGTCCGCGTCCCGGCTCGCCGCGGCGATCCTCTGCGCCAACCAGGCCTGGGCATACGGCAAAAAGCGCAACGAGGAACTCGCGGTCGAGTTGCTGGGGCGCGCGGAGGAGGAATTCGCCGACGCCGAGGTCACCGATCCACCCGACTGGGCGAGGTTTTTCACCCGCACCGATGTCGCGGCGATGACGGGCAGTGTCCACACGGAGCTCGCGCTCGCGGCCGGTGGTGGCCGTCATGCCGCCACGGCGGTCGACGCGCTCACCGAGGCCGTCGGCGACTACGGGCCGGACATGGCCCGCAGCCGGACGCTCTGCCTGATGATGCTCGCCACCAACCACCTGCTGGCCGGGGACACCGACCACGGCGTGGCGTTCGGGCGGGAGGCGATCGAGTCGGCCGAGACGCTGCATTCGGTCCGTACCAAGGATCGGGTGCGCCCGCTCAAGCGGGAAGCCGACCGCCGGCGGGACAACCGCGAGTGCCGGGCCCTGGCGGAGTACATCTCGGCGTACGTCACCAGCCCGAGCTGACTTCTCAGGCCGGCGGCGGCGCGGAGGTCGTGTTGTCCTTCGTCCTCGTCTTGGAGGGCTTGGGGTCCTTCGTCTTCTTGACCTTGGACGTCGTGATCGTCGTGGTGACCGGTGGCTCGCTCGTGACGGCCGGTTCGGCCGCCGGCTCCTGCGTATCGGCGGCGGTGGCAGGGAGGAGAGCCCCGGGCCGGTGCGTGGCCGTCGTCGGCGAAACGCCGGAAACCGGCGGCGGTTCCGCGGGCAAGGACGAGGAAGGCGGGGCCTCGCCCACGGATTTGTCCGTGACCGTGTCGGAGAACAGCAGTGGCAGCGCGAGAACTCCGGCGGCTGCGGTCAGTCCGGCGGCCGCGAGCACGTGCCGGGTCCGTGACGGACGCCGGGGCAGCGGGGCGGTGGGCGCGGCGTCCTCGGGCTTGGTGAGCAGCAGGTGGACGGCGTCCGAGGTGGGCCGGTTTTCGGGGTCCCGCGCGGTCATCAGCGGCAGGACGTGCGTGAGGACCGGGGGCAGCCCGGCCGGGACCCGCGGCTGGCGGGTCAGCCGGACGACCGCCGATTCCGCCATCGTGCCGGGGTATTCCCGTTCCCCGGTCACGCATTCGAGCAGCACCAGGCCGAGTGCGTAGACGTCCGCCGGCGGCCCGGCCGATTCGCCCAGCACCTGTTCCGGGGCCATGTAGGCCGCCGTCCCGGGCACCGTGCCGGTGCTGGTCACCCGGGAGAGGTCGAGCGTGTACGCGATCCCGAAGTCGGTCAGCAGCGGGCCGTCCGGGCCGAGCAGGACGTTGGCGGGCTTGATGTCCCGGTGTGTCACGTTCTTCGCGTGCAGGTGTGAGAGCGCTTCGGTCAGCCGGATCGCGAGCGCGATGACCTCGTCGGCGGGCACCGGCCCGGTGCGCAGGCGCTCGGCCAGGTTCTGTCCTTCGACGCACTGCATCACCAGGTACGTCCAGCCGTCCTCGGTGCCGCAGTCGTGCAGCGGAACGACCGCGGGGTGGTCGAGGCTGCCGTGGATGCTCATTTCGCGCAGCCGCCGCGACTGCTCGACCGGGATGGCCTCCCGGTCGTACACCTTGATGGCGACGTCCCGGCGCAGCCGCCGGTCGTAGGCGCGATAGACCCGGGACGTCCCGCCGCTGCCGAGCAGCTGACCGACCTCGTAGCGATCGGCGAACACGGCGGGGACGGCCGCGCTCGCGGCGGGATCCGGGGTGAGACTGCCGAGCGAGAACCGCGAGGCGGTGGTGTCCTCGCCACCCGGTTCCGCGGTCATGACAGGGGCCCCCTTGTGCACTTGATCGCCGTCAGACCCTACTCGGCTGGGTCGGCCGGTCAACCAAATCGCGGGGAGATACGAGTTCGAGAAGATATGAGTTGCATATGATATGGTCTGGGGCATGACAGAAGCGGAGAAGCACCGGCGGCGGGTGAACACCTTCAACAAGGTCGTCGTCGGGTTGCAGCGGGTGGGCATCGTCTTCGGGCCGATGCAGGTATTGACCGTCGCGGGCCGCAAGAGCGGGGAACCGAGGACGTTCCCGATCGCCGTGGTCCCGTTGCCCGGCGGCAAGTACATCTTCCAGGCGTTCCCCAAGGCGGCGTGGGTGGCGAACGTCCGGGCCGCCGACACGGTGACGCTGACCCGGGGACGCCGGACGCGGACGGCGCGGCTGGTCGAGGTGCCGGTGGAGGAACGGCGCCCGGTGCTGCGGGAACTCGTCGAGCGGAGCCCGGCCAGTGTCGCCGACCGGCTGGTCACCACCGGTCTCGCGGACGCGGCGACCCCCGACGCCGTCGCCGCGGCCGCGGACCGGATCGCGGTGTTCCGGGTGGAACCCGCCTAGTGTCGCGTGATTCCGCTGCCTTGCGTCCGCTGTGGATCCGGGATCACGCGACACTAGGTTACGGCGGGCGAAGCCGCGTTGGGGGCGAGCAGCTGGGGGTTGCCCGTGCCGTCCGCGGGGACCGCCCAGACGTCGGTGCCTAGTCCATAGAGGACAGTCGAATTGCCCTGCCAGAGCGCCTGGTCGTCGACGCTGCGGGTTTCGGCGAGCGCGGTTTCCTTCATCGTCGCGAGGTTCAGGACGGAGAGGCGCCAGACGCCGTCCGAGACCTTCTTCTTGAACGCGATCCGGGTGCCGTCGGGGGACAGTGACGGGCATTCGACGTTCTCCCGCAACGCCTTTCCGCGGTAGCGGTCGAAGTCGCCTTCGATCAGGTAGGTGCGGCCGCGGCTGCCGAGGGTGGCGTAGAACCGCTTGCCGTCCGGGGCGAACGCGATGCCCCAGTAGTTGACGTCCGAGGCGTAGTAGCGGCGGCCGTCGACGAACACCGGCAGCTCTTCGATGGTCTTCACCAGCTGCCCGGTCTCGACCTCGTACAACCCGGCCCTGGTCGAAAAGCCGTTCGCCGCATAGGAATCCCCGGTGATGAACAGGGTCCAGTAGACGAACTTCCCGTCCGGGGACACGCGAGCGCGGCTCGGTGTCCCCGGCAGGGACTCCTGGTGCCGGACGGTGAGGTTCGCGTCCAGCACCAGGACAACGGTGACGGGCGGGAGCATGCCAGGCTGGGTGGCGAGGCAGACGGCGGTTTGCCTCGCCACCGCGAACCGGTCGCATTTCAGCCCGCTGGCCCGGCGCACCCCGGCGGACACGGTGGTGATGCGGCCGGTCCCGGTGTCGCGGAAGAGCAGCTGGCCGGGCGCGAGCGTAAGGTGCTCGACCGGCGGCTCCTCCGCCACGACTTGGCGCGCTTGCACGGCGTACGTCACCGCCGCGCCGATCAGCAGCGCCGCCCCGGTCAGCGCGAGCACGAGCTTCTTCACGAGCGCACCGGCCGGGCGATCGCGGCGGCCACGACGACGACGGTGAGCAACCCGGCGGCAACGAGCACCGAGGGCCGGAGATCCCAGAACGTCCACGCCAGTCCGAAAAGGACGGACGAACCCATCCGGGCCACGGCCTGCCCGGTCTGGACGACCGCGAGCCCGGTCGCCCGCAGCCCGGACGGGACCAGCGGCCCGGCGGCGGCCATCAGGACGCCGTCGGTGGCCGCGTAGAACACCCCGTGCAGCGCGAGCGCGAGGACCGGGATCGGCCAGGAAGCAGGGCCGCACAACGCGATCAGCGCCGCGCCGAGTGCCGCGTGCCCGCCGAGGAACACCGGCCACCGGCCGATCCGGTCGGCGAGCCTGCCCAGCGGGACGGCCAGGAGCAGGTAGCTCCCGGCCGTGCCCAGCGGCAGCAGCGGGAAGTACGTCGCCGCGACGTCCCACCGCCGTTGCAGCATCAGGTAGACGAACGAGTCACCGACCGTGACCAGGCCGAGCGCCGCCGCCCAGAGTGTGACGCGGCGGAAGTCCCGGTGCCGCAGCAGGTTCACCGCGGCCCGGGGCGAGACGGCGGCGCGGTCCACGACGCCGGGGCGGTCCCGGACGAACAACACCAGCAGCAACACCGCGACGGCGGCGATGCAGAAACTGGTGAAGAACACCGAGGAGTAGCTGCCCAGGCTCAGTGCCAGCACAGCCATCGCGGCCAGCGGCCCGAGGAACGCGCCGACGGTGTCCATCGCCCGGTGCACCCCGAACGACCGGCCGAGCATCGCGGGTTCGCTGCTCAGCGAGATCAGCGCGTCCCGTGGTGCGGTGCGCAGGCCTTTGCCGGTGCGATCGGCGGCGAGCACGACGCCGATCGCGGCCACCGACGAACCGGCCGTGAGCAGGCCGAGCTTGCACACCGCGGACAGGCCGTAGCCGAACCCGGCGACCGCCTTGAGCCGCCGCCACCGGTCCGCGAGATGCCCGCCGAGCACGCGGACGACGGCGGACGCGCCCGCGTAGAGCCCGTCGAGCAGGCCGAATTGCAGCGGGTTGAGGCCGAGCCCGAGCACCAGGTACAGCGGGAGGACCGCGGTGACCATCTCCGAGGAGATGTCGGTGACCAGGCTGACCGCGCCGAGCGCCACCACGTTGGCGGACACCCGGCGCAGGGCCGGCCCACGGCCGGTGCCCGCGGCGGCGTCGGAGCTACGGCTTGCCGCGATGTACATGCCGCGCCTTTCAGTGGCAGGTGTAGGTCGGGCTGCTGTCGAGGACCTTGCCGTCCAGCCCGATCAGCTGCGTGGCGAACGTCGTGTCCGTCATCGACAGCTTGAGCACGCCGTAGGTCTTCAGCAGCTTCGCGGTGGTGGCGTGCGCCGACTTGAGGGGGTAGAGCGGGGCGCCGCCGGTGCCGCCGACGATCTCGACCGGCCCGTTCGCGTCGGACTTGCCGGCGGCGTTCTGCGGGACGAACCGCTCGTAGTCGTGGTCATGGCCGTTGAGCACCAGGTCCACCTTCGAGTCGACCATGATCTGCCACAGCGCGATGCTGTCCTTGTTGTCGCCGTGGTCGCCCGAGCTCCACCGCGGGTGGTGGTAGTACGCGGCGACGCAGCCTTTGGTGTTGTTCGCCAGATCCTGCTTGAGCCAGGTGATCTGGGCCGGCTCGGCGAAGTCGTCGTGCGTGGTGAAGTCGTTGGAGTCCAGGGCGATGAAGTGCCAGTTGCCCATTTCCCAGCTGTAGTAGTTCTTGCCCTGCGGGGTCGCGATCTGGCCGAAGTAGCCGTGGTAGCCGCCGAACTCCGGGTCGTCGTAGTGCTCGTGGTTGCCCGGGATCGGGTGGGTGATGCTCTTGAACTTGCCCCACGTCTTGTCGTAGTAGTTCTTGAAGTCCGAGAGGTGGGCGTCGTCGTACTGGTTGTCGCCCATGGTGATCACCGCGGCCGGGTGCATCGCGTCGACCAGCTTCGCGGTCTTCGGGTGGACGCAGCTCGAGTCGCTCGCGGTGCAGCGGTCGGCGATGTCGCCGGCCGCGGCGAGGATGAACGAGCCGGTGCTTCCGGCCTTCGTCCGGGCGGTGACCGCGGTGCTGACCGGCGAGGTGTTCCCGGCCCCGTCGCGGGCGCGCACGGTGTAGCTGTAGCTCATGTCCGGGGTCAGGCCGGTGTCGTTGTAGGACGTGCTTTCGCTGGTCGCGACGGGCTGGCCGTCGCGGAGGATGTCATAGCCGGTGACGCCGACGTTGTCCGTCGAAGGTGCCCAGGTCAGGGCCACGCTGGCGGCGGTGACTTCACCGACGGTGACGCCGGTCGGTGCGGTCGGTGCCTGGGTGTCGCCGGTGGAGTCCGAGGTGCCGAACGCCTGGATCTCCCAGAGCGAGTAACCGTAGCTGGTGGCCCGCGTGGTGCCGACGACCCGGAGATACCGGCCGTGCCCGGTGAGCGTGGTGAGGTCGTCGGTCTTGCCGTCGCCGTTGTCCACGGTGGCGATCGTGGTGAACTGGACGCCGTCGTCGGAGATCTCCAGGCGATACTTCTTGGCGTAGGCCGCTTCCCAGTCGAGCTTGACCCGGTGGATCGTGGACGCTTGCCCGAGATCGATGCGCAGCCACTGGGGTTCGGCGCTGACCGCGCTGGCCCAGCGGGTCGTGGCGTTCCCGTCGACGGCTTTTGCGCCGTTGAGGGAGGACGATTCGACGGTGGAGGTGTCCACCGGTTTTCCTTGGGACAGAAGGACATCGGCCGCGTTCGCGGGAGCGCTGACCGCGGAGGTCAGCAGGAAGCCCGCGACCGTGATGGTCACGAGAGTGGGCAGGGTTCGACGGAGGTGGTGCACGTCGCGCTCCTTCGGGCCTGGCGGTGGGCTCGGTGAACTGCGGCGAAACAGTTAGGAAACTTTCCTAACAAACGGAGGGTATGGTGCGATCTTGGGCCGAGCAAGACAGGGATCGGACTGGAACGATCCAGGAAGCGTGGTTCTGCCGGTTGACTGCCGGTTCGGTGACCGGGACACCGGTCCGGTGGCCGAGGCCGGTGATGATGTTGAACCGCTCCGGCCGTCCGTACGTATCACCTAGCGACACCGGTCCCAGGAGTGACGCCATGACTCTTTGCCGCAGGGCCTCGTGCTTCGGGGCCCCGGGATGAACGTCGACCCCGGTGGTCTGGTGGTCGCGTCCGTCCTGCTGATGCCGATCGGGATCGCGATCGCCTGCGTGTTCCTGCTGGAACGGCGGCCGCGCCGGGCGCCGCCGCGACCGCGCTCGGTGGGCTCGGTGGCGCCGGTGACATCGCCGGCATCGCTGGAGGAGGAGCCGATCATGCTGAATCTCGACACGGACGTCATCCCCGCCCTGCCGGTGCGAGAACCGCGGCTGATGCCGCCGGAGCAGCTCTACCAGTGGGACTGGCCGACGGAGACGCCGTCCCGGCTGCCCATCGGCCCGGTCTCGTTCGCCCAGCCGGATCCGGAACTGATGAAACGCGTGGTCGACGGCCTACGCGACCTCCCGCGGTCCAGCTGACGCCAGCTGCTGCTCGGCCACGCGGGGGTCGGGTCTCGTGAGTGGTAAGTGTCGTTAGAACGACACTTACCACTCACGAGAGCCGGGGGATCAGCCTTCCACGCGGTGCGACGCCCAGAAGGACGTCAGGTCCGTCGTGGTCGCCGCCTGGGCCGCGGCCTTGAACTCGGCCACGGTCGAGACGCCGTACCAGTGCGACTGGGCGTACGACTTGAGCATGTTCGCCATCGTCGTGTCGCCGAGCAGCCGCCGCAGGTCGTGCAGCGTGCACTTGCCGTAGTTGTAGACCACGGTGGAATACCGGGACGAATGCGCGTCCCAGTAGGCCATCGAGTTGGTCAGCTTCTCCGCCGAGGACTGCCAGCTGATGCCGCAGCCGCTGCCGGTGACCCCGCGGTAGAGGTCGGTGGCGTAGTCGGTGAAGCCCTCGTCGAGCCACGGGGTGGAGTACTCGTCGTCACCGACGATCCCGTAGAACCACTGGTGCGCGATCTCGTGCGGCAACGCGACATCGGAGACCAGGTCGAGCACGAAGCCCGGGTACTCCATGCCGCCGAACCAGAAGTTGTTGTCCAGCACCACGTCCAGCTCGCCGTAGGGGTAGTCGCCGAACCGGCCGGAGTGTACGTCGACGGAGTCCGAAGCCAGCGCCAGCATGGAATTGGCGCTGCTGGTGGAGATGCCGCTGACCGAGTAGACGTTCACTCGGACGCCCTTGGGCGAGGTGGTGGTGATCTTCGCGAACGGCCCGGCGCCCCAGGCGAAGTCGCGTACCTTGTTCGCCACCGCGTGCGTGGTGGTCGTGCTGCCACTGGTGGTCTCGGTCGAGGTGCCGGTGGCAGGGGTCAGCAGCGACGTCGGGTGGGCCAGGGTGACGTCGAAGTCGCCGATCACCGTGTAGAACGACTCACCGTTGTTGGTGTAGGGGTCCAGGTGCCAGCCGCTGCCGTCGCGGACCGCGAGCACCGGAAGCGCGTTGCCGATCATGTTGTACGCGCCGTCGTGGCCGAAGCGGTCGGCGCCGCTGGGCACCACGATCTTGAGGTCGAAGCCGATGGTGGCGGACTGGTTCTGGGCCAGCGGCGTCGGCAGGGTGATCTTCATGGCGGTGCAGTTGACGCTCAGCGCGGCCGGGGTGCCGCCGGTGACGTTGGTGACCGTGATCGGCGTCGACGGGCAGGAGCCGTGGTAGTTGTCCCACAGCCGCAGGTACACCTCGGGCAGCGCGGTCGGGGAACCGTTGGTGAAGCTGACGTTCTGGTGTCCGGTCCAGGTGTCGCCGGCGGTGTTGGAGGTCAGGTTCACCGTGTACGCCGGGTTGATCGGGGTGCGCGTGGAGTCCGACGGCGCGGTCCCGACGGTCCAGGAGAAGACCGCGCTTCCGGTGTTGCCGCCCGGATCCTTCGCGGTGACGGTCACCGAAGTGGTGCCCGCCGTGGTCGGCGTGCCGGTGATCTTCCCGGTGGTGGTGTTGATCGACAGCCCGGCGGGCAGGCCGGTGGCGGCGTAGGTGAGCGCGTCACCCTGCGGGTCGCTCGCCTGGATCTGCAGCGAGACGGACTGGCCGACGCTGCTGGTCTGGTTGCCCGGCGAGGTGACCACCGGTGTCTGCGGGTTGCCGCCGCCCGCGGTCGTCAGCGCGAAGTCGTCGAGCAGGAAGTTGGTGGCCAGGCTGGAGTCCTCGGTGCCGGTGACCTTCAGCGTCACGGTCTGGCCGAGATAGCCGGACATGTCGAACGTGCGCTGGACGTAGCCGGTGTTCTTGTCCAGGTTGGAATAGCTCGCCAGAGTGGTGGTGCCGGCCTGCACCACCAGTTTGTCGTATTTGGTGCTTGTGGTCGTTTCCTTGGTGTCGATGTGCGACCAGAAGGTCAGCGACGCGGAAGTGCAGCCGGCGGGCAGGGTGACCGCCTGGGACAGGGTGTCGGTATGCGTGCTGCCGGTCCCGTCCAGCCAGGCGTCCATGGCGCCGCCGTGCGCGGGTTCGGCCGTGGTGGCACTGGAGATGACGCCGCTGGTCTGGGTCCACGGCGTGGTGCCGCTTTCGAAACCGCCGTTGCCGATCACTTGGTCACCACAGGCGGCGGCTTGGGCCTCCGACGTGAAGGCCACCACGCCGAGCAGGCTGACGGCCAGTGTGAGGACAGCAGAAAACACCCTGGTTCTCATGGGTTTTCCTTTCCGGGCCCCGCCCGTCGGAGCCATCGTCAGGGTCCCCGGTGCCCGACGGCCCAACAACCCGCCATGAGTACTGTTTCCGGCCATAAGGCGACTTTCGGCGGTTGATGACAAATGTCATCGCCGGGCGATGCGCGATCTCACTACCGCGTCAAGGGCCGTCACGGCGACGCTGAGTGCATGATTACCGAACCTCCGCGGACCCGGAAGGCCTTCCGCGCCACCACACTTCTCGTCGGTTCCTATGTCGCCCTGAGCGTGCTCACGCTGGTGGCGATCGTGCTGCTCCGCAACGACAAGACGATCGTGACCTACGCCGTCTGGGTGCGCGGGACCATCGTCGTCGCGAGCTCGCTCCTGACGCTCTCCTTCGCCGCCCGCGCCGCGCGGGGCTCCCGCAAAGCCTTCCTGCGGCTGCGGATCGTCGCCGGCGTCATGCTGGTGGCGATCGTGGTGATCCTGGCGCTGCCCGGCACGTTCCCCCTGTGGCTGAAGGTCGAGCAGGGCGTCTGCGGGCTGCTCCTGCTGGGCGTCACGATCTTGGTCAACGGCAAGCACCTGCGATCGCTCTTCGCCGCGTAGCGTGCCCAGGGTGGACGGACGATGGGTGCGGGGCTGGCGGCGGCAGCTGCTGGCCACCGGGATGCTGGCCTACCCGGTCGTGACGGCGGCCGGGGTGGCGCAGTACTCGAGGGGCTTGGCGGCGGTCGCCGGATACGTGATCGTGGTGGCCTTCTCGGTCTGTTACGGCCTGGCCGCCCTCGCGGCCGCCCGGCTCGCCTGGCGCCGGTTCTGGGCGCTGGCCGGGGTCATGGCGGTCCTGTTCCTCGCTGCACTGCCGCTCGCGCACGAGAACGCCTTCTTCCTTTGCGCGGTCGCCGTTTCGATGACGACTCCGTACCTCAAACGCTGGGCCGCGCCGGTCGTGGTGCTGAGCACGCTCGCCGCCCTGGTCGTCCCGGCGCTCTGGTGGGACACCGGGCTGGGCTGGATCCAGGCGGTGATGATCGTCTTCACCGTGCTGACCGTGTATGCGTTCGCCGAGACCATGAACACCAACCGCGCGCTCGTCGAGGCTCGTGCCGAAGTCGCCCGGCTGGCTTCGGAGGCCGAGCGGACGCGGATCGCGCGGGACCTGCACGACCTGCTCGGCCATTCGCTCACCGCCATCACGGTCAAGAGCAACCTCGCCCGGCGGCTGGCCGCGGACGGCGTCGGCGCGGCGCTGGACGAGATCACCGAAGTCGAACAGCTGTCCCGCCAAGCACTCGCCGACGTGCGCGCGGCCGTGGACGGCTATCGCGAGGTGACGGTGGCCGGCGAGCTCGCGCGGGGCCGGGAGCTGCTCCGGGCCGCCGGGGTGGCGGCCGACCTGCCCACCGCGTCCGACCTGGTCGCCCACCAGGAGCTGTGCGGCTGGGTGATCCGCGAGGGGCTGACCAACGTCGTGCGCCACGCCCGCGCCACCCGATGCACCGTGACGCTGGAAGCCGCCGCGGTGGAGGTCCGCGACGACGGCGTCGGCGGCCCGGCGTCCTGGGGGAGCGGGCTCGCCGGGTTGCGGGAGCGCGTCGCGGCCGCGGGCGGCAAAGTGGAAGCGGGACCGCTGAGCCCGCGGGGCTGGCGGCTGCGGGTGTCGTTCGAGGAGACCGCATGACGATCCGGCTGCTGCTCGCCGACGACCAGGAACTGGTCCGGCAGGCCCTGTGCGCGCTGCTCGCGCTGGAGCCGGACTTCGAAGTCGTCGCTTCCGTCGGGCGCGGGGACCGGATCGCCGCCGCGGCCCTGGAAAGCAAGCCGGACGTTGCCCTGCTCGACATCGAAATGCCCGGCCTCGACGGGCTGGCCGCGGCGGCCGTGCTCGCCGCCCAGGTGCCGGACTGCCGGGTCGTCATGCTCACGACGTTCGGCCGCACCGGCTACCTGCGCCGCGCGATGGAGGCGGGCGCGGTCGGGTTCGTCGTCAAGGACGCCCCGGCCGAGGCGCTCGCCGACGCGATCCGGCGGGTGATGGCCGGGGAGCGCGTGGTCGATCCGGCGCTGGCCGTCGCCACGCTGTCCGCGGGCGAGTCACCGCTGACCGCGCGCGAACGCGACGTCCTGATCGCGACCCGGTCGGGTGCCGCGGTCGCGGAGATCGCGGCGCGGCTGTACCTGTCGGAGGGGACCGTCCGGAACTACCTGTCGGCGGCGATCAGCAAGACCGCGACCCGGAACCGGATGGAAGCTCTGCGCGTCGCCGACGAGCGCGGCTGGCTCTAGATCGCCCAGGCGGATCAATCGTGGTCGTGCCCGCGGCGGTACCGCTCAGCGTGCATGATCGGTTACCGTGCGGGGCGAGGGGAGCACCAAGGGGGTCGCCGATTCATGGTCGCCACCATTACGACTGCCGCGCGCTGGAAGATCGCCCAGTCCGGCGATTTCGTCACGTTCAAGCGCACCGCCAAGCGCGGTGACACCTGGTACGCCGCACCGCGAGTCTGGAGCGGGCGTGGGCTCGCCTTGCCCGAATCCGACCTGCCCGGGTTCGCCAAGGCACTGGCCGAGGGCATGAAACACCCGGGGTACTGGGCGGCCTGGGCGCGCTGCGACCGCCGCGTCGGCGACGCGGCGGTGTGGTCCGAACCGCGCTACGACCCGGACGACGAGCTCGTCTACATCGCCGGGCCATGCGGATTGCGGGAGCGGCTGCCCGGCTACCGGCCGACGTCGAGCTTCACCGTCGCCTGGCCGCACGTGCGCGGCCTGCGGATCCGCGTCGCGGCCTACTTGCTGGCGACGCGCCGGTAGCGCGCCGTCGATGACATCTCCCCTGCCGGGGCCGGTTATCGAGGGGGCGTGAGTGGATAGGTGCAGGTGAGGCTCCTGTGACTGCCGGTGGCCGCCGAAACCACGTCATCTCTCGCCTCATCCGTCTCAGCAGCACCTCTGACCCCATCTGCGCCAGCACAACCCGCCGTGAGATGGAGCGAAGGACGCCTTCGGTCCACTGGGGACTTGAAGGCGTCCCTCGCTCCAATGGAGTCCACAGAGGGCACCCGGCGGCCATGCTTTCAGCCGCCGAGAATTCGCCACGTTTGCGTTACCCGGGGGCGGGCTAGGGGGTATCCCTCATCCGGATTTCAGGGACGGACTGGGGTGGTTCTCGGGTACCGCAAGCTTCACCACCGGCGGATCGTATGAGCCAGTCGATGGAGGTGGTCGAGATGGCGAGCCAGGTGCTTCCCGGGATCACGTACCGAGGCCGTGCCATCCTGCGAGCGGTGGCCGACGGGCGGGCGGAGGTCAGCTGCAGTTGTGAGCCGGACCTGCGTGTCGACGGACTGCTCTGCTGTGACCAGCTGGCCGCGCGGGCTCTCGTGCACGGCGGTTACATCCGGGCCGCGGCGACCAGGGCCGCCGGGCAGTGGGAACGGGCTGAGCTCACCGAGGCCGGGCTCGCTTTCCTGCAGCCGGCCGCGGCTTAAGGCAACTGGCGCAGGGTCAGCTCGAACGGTGCGAAACCGTGGCGCCGGTAGAACGCCACAGCCGCTTCGTTGGCCGCGTAGGCGGTCAGGCTTTCCGGCACCGCCGTCACCACGCCCGGCCGCAGCGGGTCGCCCGAGCGGATCCGGCCGATCAGGTGCCCCGCGGCAGCCGGGCCCGAGAATGCCAGCAGGCACAAGGAATTCTCGTCCGCGAGCAGCGGCTCGTAGTAAGCCGCGCCGCTGTGTTCGGGCCAGCTGGTGTCGGTGAGCGGGTCGTGGCTTCCGGCGTCTTCCTGGAACAGTCCGCGGACGGACGCGAGCAGGTGCGGCAGGTCCGTTGTGGACGCTTCCGAAACGGTGAAGTCCATCGCTAGCCGAGCAGATCCGTCGGCCGGACGCGGTACACCTGCAGGCGCAGGCCGTAGTACTTGGTCGTCTCGCCGACCCACTGCATGCCCAGCCGCTTCGCCGTGGAGATCGCCCGCGTGTTGTTCGGCCGGGCGACGGCGAAGAGCTCGTCGGTGTCCTGGGTGAACGCCCAGGCCATCAACGCCTGGGCGGCCTCGGTGGCGTAGCCGTTGCCCCAGGCCTCCGGCCGCAGCTGCCAGCTCAGCTCGAGATCCTCTTCGAACGGCGGCAGCAGGCGGATGCCGAGCCCGCCGACCACGGTCCCGTCGTCCTTGCGCTCGATCGCCCAGCGCCCGCGCGGCGGCGGCAGGTTCGGCTGCGCCTCCTGCCAGGCGTGCAGGACCGAGCGCATCGCGGCGATGTCCCCGACGCGGTCCATCGCGGGCGTGAGCCAGTGCGTGACATCCTCGGCGCCGTAGATCGCATGCGCCGCGTCAGCGTCGTCGACGGTCCAGTCGCGGATCACGAGCCGGTCCGTGATGAGGGGCGTTTCCATACTTCGACGCTACGCGCTATTCCCCGGTCAAGCCGTCGACGGACTCGCGGATGAGATCAACGTGACCGTTGTGCCGCGAGTACTCCTCGATCATGTGCGTCAGGATCCAGCGCAGGTTCGGCACCCGCCCGTCGGACCGCGCGCGCTTCGCAAGCCGGCCCAAGTCGCCCTCGGCCAGGGCTTTCTCGGTCAGCGACCGCGAGCGGGCGACGGCCTCGCCCCAGATCGCGTAGAGCTGCTCCGGGGTGTCCTCGGCCGCGGAATGCCAGTCCCAGTCGCCGTCGGCCTTCCAGTCCACTGTGTCCCACGGCGGCGCGGCGTCCTGGCCGTGCAGCATCCGCGAGAACCAGTGATCCTCGACATAGGCGAGGTGTTTGAGCATCCCGCCCACGGTCATCGTCGAGACGCCGACCGTGGCCGCCAGGCCGGCCGCGTCCAGCCCCGCCGACTTCCACTCCAGCGTCGCGCGCTGGAAGTCGAGGAAGCCCAGCAACGTGCCCGCTTCGTCAGCGGCGACGGGCGGCTCGGGACGCCCCTGTTCGTCGAGATCGGTCATGGGCGGTGAGTGTAGGGCGGGGCCGGGCGGCGGTCACCGGAGTTTCAGCCGCAGGATGGCGCCGGTGCCCGCGGTGACGAACAGATCCCCGTTGTACGGTCCGAAATCGTGTGCCATCCGGACGCTGGTGATGCCGTTCGTGACCTGCCCGCTCACCCCGGCGGGCAGGCCGCCGGCCAGCAGGCAGGCCGCCCCGGTCGCCGGGTCGACGCGGAACAGCTCGCCGGCCAGGTTCCCGGCTACGTACAGCTTCCCGTCGGGCGCTGCGTAGACGTCGTCGAGGCCCTTGAACAGCGGTGAGGACAGCTCCGCCAGCACCCGCCAGGCGCCGGGGTTCGCCAGCGGGATGGCGATCACCGGCGAGCGCAGGTCCAGCGTGAGCGTCGTGTACAGCGTGTCACCGATGACGGTCACGCCGTTGGGATCGCCGGGCAGCAGCGCCCAGTTCGTGTCCACCTGGCCGCCGGGCCGGACGCGCGCGATGTTCAGCCCGCCGCTGTTGGAGACGTAGAGATTCCCGGCCGCGTCGAACGCCGAGCCGTTCGCGACATGAAGACCCGAGGCGTAGGGCGACACGGCCAGCGTGCCCGGATCCACCCGCACCACACCGGCGTTGGTGAAGGGCAGCAGGTGATCCGTGGTGCCGTCGCCGTAGTTGACGTAGAGCGTGCCGCCGCGTTCGCGGATCGACGCGGACGCGCGGATGCCCGGCACGGCCGCGGTCCGGCTGCCGTCGGGGGAGTAGCGGTCGATCCGGTCGTTCGACGAACTCGCGACCCACAGCGCTCCTCGGCCGTCGAACTCGAGGTTCTCCAGGAACTCGCCGGTGGCGGCCCGGAACGTCGAGACCGCGACGGCGTCCCCGCAGCCCGGCATGCTCCAGGAGACGGCGTCCGCCGGGGTGGCGAGGGCGGTGGTGAGGGCGGCCGCCGAAGCGAGCGCGGCGACGAGCCGGAAGCGAGACATGGCCGGTGATCTTAGTGGTCACCATCGGGAGTCCTCCGGGGGTCTCGACGGCCCAGCTTCCCGCTGGACGCACGGCCGCGAGGTCCGAGTACAACCCCGGTACGAGGACCTCACGGCCGCACGCCCAGCAGAAACCTGGATCCGCCGAATACCCCCGAAGGACTTCCGATGGCAACCACTCAGCTTCGCGCAGGGCCCTTGCCGAGCGGCTCGACGGCCTAATGCCCGACGAAGAAGTGCCAGCCGACCCACCACCACGCCAGCACGAACGCGATCCGGGTGGTACGGCGGCGCATCACCACGGCCAGCACGCTGGTCAGCTTCGGCACCCGCCGCGGCGCGAGGTGGCTGGCGACGCCGAGGCCGATCGCGGCCAGCGCGATCAGCGCGAAGCCGAGTTCGGTGATGATGCGCGCGGTCATGTCCGTCTCGCCGCGTCCGACGCGCGCAGCATCGCCAGCCCCGCGGCGAGCCAGCCGGTGATGGCCGCGGCCTGCGCGAACCGGCTGGCCAGCAGCGGGTCGACCAGGTCGCTCATGGTCGGGTGGGTCAGCGACAGCCCGCCCGCGGCCTGCTCGAAGATGAACGAAATGAGCTCCCACAGGCACCAGCTCAACCCGACCGCGGACCACAGCCACGCTCGCGGCGGCACCGGCCGGTCGGCCGGGAGCGACGGATCGCGCCACTGCGTGACCAGCGCGGCCACGCCGATCGCCGAGATCGCGACCCCGACCGGGACGCTGTCGCGGCCGAACGCCAGCACCAGCAGCGCGGCCGCCGCGATCGACGGCCACGGCACCTGAAAGGGTTGCGCGACAAGGCTTTCCTCGGTCCAGAAGCGCTCGGTGAGCAGCAGCGCCAGGGTGACCACGAGGAAGATGAGCGCGTCGGCGGTGGCACCGCGGATCCAGTGGGCGAGCGCGGCCAGCGACAGCGCCACCACGGGAAGGTCGAAGGTGAACCTTCCCGTCCGCCCGGAGGAATCGAGCGTCATCGGGGTCAGTGGCCGCTGCGCCAGGGACCTGTGATCGCGTAGACGTGGCCGGGCGACTGGATGTTGGCGAACAGGATCCGCCCGTCCGGGGTGAACGTCGGCCCGGTGAACTCGCTCTCGTTGAGTTCGTTGCGCGCCAACGCATACGCCGTGCCGTGAGCCGTCACGCCGACGAGGTGGCTGAGGCCCTCGCCGTCCTCGGCCAGGATCAGCCCGCCGTGCGGGTCGACGGTGATGTTGTCCGGGCCGTCGTAGTCGATGTCCTTGGTGGGATCGGGATTCACGCCGAACATCGTCTTGAGCGTGACCGTCCGGCACTCGGGGTCGTAGAACCAGACCTGGCCGTCGTGCTCGTTGACGCTGCCGTCGGCGTTGCGGGCGAAGCTGGCGACGAAGTACGCGCCGCCGTCGCCCCAGTAGGCGCCTTCCAGCTTGCGGCTGCCGGTGACCTCGTCGGCCCTGAACTGGTTGCGCACCGAGACGGTGGTGGCGTCGCGGTCGGGGACGTCGACCCATTCGACGCGGTAGGTGGTGCCCGGGTGGATGGCCTCGGCCAGGTCGGCGATGTGCCTGCTGCCCTTGAAACAGCTCATCGCCTGCAGCTTGCCCGCGGTGTCGCCGCCCGCGCTCAGCGCCAGCTCGCGCAGCGCGCCCTTGCCGCCGCGGAAGCCCTTGGGCGGGGTCCAGCGGTAGTACAGCCCGTGCGGCGCGTTGGCGTCCTCGGTCAGGTAGATCGTCGAGGACTCCGGGTCGACGGCGACGGCCTCGTGCGAGTAGCGGCCGAGGAACTTCAGCGGGACCGGGTTCAGGTTGGCGTGGCGGTCCAGGGCGTCCACTTCGAAGACGTAGCCGTGGTTCTTCCGGAACACGCCGCCGGCGCGCTGCTCGGTCTCCTCACAGGTCAGCCAGGTGTTCCACGGCGTGCGTCCGCCCGCGCAGTTGACGTGCGTGCCTGCCAGGCTGACGTACTCGCCGACGCGCTTGCCGTTCACGTCCGTCAGCACGTTCGTGGTGCCACCCTTGGCGCCCGGGTCGTAGGTCAGCCCGGCCAGTGCCGGCACGCCATACGGCTCCGAGCCGTCGATCTCGTGGTTGTTGACCAGGACGAAGCCCTTGCGGCCGTCCCGGAAGCAGGCGGTGCCGTCGGCGTCGCTCGGAGTCGGCTCACCGGATTCCAGCTTCGTGACGCCCGCCTGCGCGACGACCTGGTACGAGAAGCCCTTCGGCAGGGCGAGCAGCCCGGCTGGGTCGGGGACGAGCGGGCCGTACCCGGCGGCGTCGCGGGTGACCGCGCCGGCCGCTTCGGGCGCGGCGATGGCGTCCACGCTCCCGGTGACCATGATGCCCAGGGTCCCGGCGGCGCCGGTGCGAAGCAGATCCCGCCGCGTGAACGAAGATGCCATGACGTCCTCCAGGCCTCGGGTCCGTCTATTCGATCGGATCCGACGCATCGGAGGCAACCGCCACCCGTGATCAGTATTCGGCGCCCGCCTGGAACGTCGAGGCCTCGCCCGCGTACTCCAGCCAGCCGGGTGACCCGTCGGCGGCGAACCGGCCCCAGGCCTCGTTCAGCGCCCGGGCCAGCTCGCGCGGCGGTGTCTCGCCGAGCAGGCTGTCCGGCCCCGACACCGGTCTCAGCGCGTCGAACACGAAGGGCAGCTCCAAGCCGTGGCAGGCGCCGAGCCGGCCGTCGAACAGCGGTGAGCGCCAGGCGAACTCGTAGTGGAACGTCCGGCCGGCGTGGTTTTCCGCCAGCTCCCGCGCGGAATCGCGGAAGACCAGGTCGGTCAGCGCCTCGGTGAGGACCTCGCCCGCGCTGCGTCCGGCCGTGCCCAGCCCGTACTTCGCGAGCACGCCCGCCGGGTCCGGATGGGACACCGCCAGCGAGGCCACGGCCTGCTCGTCGGTGACCGAGTCGAGCACGCCGGACGGCGCCAGGTAGAGCCGCATCTCCTCGCGGCAGGTGCCGACGATCAGGTCCACGTCGCCTCCGGCGCCCGCCTTGATCGCCTTGGCGGGATGCCGCGGCAGGACGTCGTCCCCGACCATCGGCAGGAACGGGCTGAGGCCGTAACCGCGGTCGTAGCCCATGGCGTCGCGCAGATCCGGCGCGCCGCCCGGGCGGACCAGCGCGGCCTGCGCGTCGAGCAGCCGCCGGACCGGCACCGCGCGGAACGCCTCGGTCGTCGGCTGGGTGCCCAGTTCCTCGGCCACGACCCGGCTCAGCCGCCGCGCCTGGACGGTGTCGCGGACCATGTCCGGATGTCCGCTTTGGACGATCGCGCGGCGGAAGAGCCCGGCGGCAAGGGGAGAGCTGAGCAGGCATGCGACGCTCACCGCGCCCGAGGACTGCCCGAACAGCGTGACGTTGCGCGGGTCGCCGCCGAAGGCCTCGATGTTCTCCCGCACCCAGCGCAGCGCCGCGAGCTGGTCACGCAGGCCGAGATTGCTCACGCCGTCCTCGAGTGAAAGGAAGCCTTCGATGCCCAGCCGGTACTGGACGGTGACGAGCACCGCGCCGCCCTGCGCGAACGCCGTGCCGTCGTAGACGTCCGCGGAGCCGGTGCCCTGGAGGAACGCGCCGCCGTGCAGGAACACCAGGACCGGCAGTCCCTGGGTGTAGGGGTCCGGGGTCCAGACGTCGACGCTCAGGTACTCCGGCCCGGTCCGCCAGCCGGGCCCGAGCACCGGGGCCAGGGACAGCCCCGGCATCTCCCGGCGGCGCTGCGGCGCGGTCGGCCCGATGTGCCGGGTGTCGCGCAGGTCGTCCCACGAAGGGGGCGGGACGGCCTCGGCGAACCGCAGCTCGCCTTCCGGGGCGGCGGCGTACGGAATCCCGCGGAACCGGGCCACGCCGCCGGCGGTCAGCTCGCCGCGCACCGCACCGGAGGTGGTCGTGACGACGGGATCGGTCATGCGGGTGGTTCCCTTCGCGGATCTTGCTTACCGGAAGCCACGATGTTATGCGGTCCCGGCGGATTTGGGCGCAGCGTTCTGATTGCGATCCGCGGGCCCTGCGCGGTCCGCGACCGGATCGGCGCGGTGCGTCACGGTGATGTCGAATGCCGTCATCGCGGCGGCCAAATGGCGGGCATCGCCGGGCTGTGTCGCGTCGTGCCCGGTGATGATCTGGATGCGGCGCAGGCGGTAGGTGAGCGTGTTGCGGTGGATGTTCAACGCGGCCGCCGCCTCGCCGCGCTGGTAGCCCGACGCGATGAACGCGCGCAACGCGTCGACGAGATGCGGGTGCTCGGCCAGCGGAGCCAGCAGGCCGGCGAGGGCGTCGCGCGCCGGGCTCGGCTGCGCGATCTGGTACTCGATGGCGAGGTCGGCGAGCCGGTAACAGCGCGGGGGACGGTGCAGGGTTTCGGCCAGCGCCAGTACTTCCGCCGCCTCCTGGTGCGCCGCCGGGATCTCGGCGTGCGTCCCGGCGGTGGCGGCCGCGGCCGCGCAGGTCCGGCCGGTGATCGCGTCGATCCGGGCGAGCAGTTCCGGGGTGTCCGCCGGCGGCACGAGCAGCACCCCGCCGTCGCCCTTGAACGTCACCAGTGCGTGCCGGTGACTGTCCACAACGGACCGGATCCGGCGGAAGAGGTCCGTGGTGGCGCGGGTTCCGGGCGGCTGCGGGGGCAGCGGGAAGACGACGACGTCGTAGGTGTCGGCGAGGGTCTCGCCGTAGCGCTCCGCGGTGCTGCGGACCGCGCGCCCGGCGAGCAGGCCGGTGGCGAGGTTCTGGCGGTGCTCGCGCTGCTCCCAGTCGAGGGTGTCGCGCTCGTGGAGGTAGGCCTCGGCCACGCGCGGCATCACTTCGCCGAGGAAGTCGAGCATGCGGGCGACGAGGA
Organism: uncultured Actinomycetota bacterium; assembly: GCA_963762765.1. Lineage (GTDB taxonomy): Bacteria > Actinomycetota > Actinomycetes > Mycobacteriales > Pseudonocardiaceae > Amycolatopsis. The sequence goes on along the minus strand of CAVXMR010000056.1, from coordinate 194,529 downwards.
CGTCCCGGTCGACGCCCTGTTCCTTGATCATCTCCCAGGCCACCCCGGCGCTGAGCGGGTAGATCCGGAGCACCGCGTCGAGCGGGAGGCCGTCGCGAGCGCGTTCGGCGCCCCAGGCGACCGGCAGCGCGAGCTCCTGCTCGGTGGGCGGGCGGTCCTCGGCGACGGTGGTCAGGAACAGCTCGAAGACGGCCTTCGCGTTCGACACCAGATCGCCCTCGAGCACGCTCGCGGGCAGCGTCCGGTAGGGCGTGATCACCTCGGCGCACCGGGCGATCATCGCGGTGGCGATCTCGTCGATCCGCGGCACCAGCGCCGCGACAGGGTCCATCCCTGCATTGTCACCGTGCACAAACGTCCGCGGCAAGTTTCTGCGCATCGTGCCAGCAGACAGCGTTGATCGAGCGGCGCATGCTGTGCACGGAGACCAGAACGGAAGGGGATTCGCGATGCGGCGGACGAAACGGTGGGCCGCGCTGGCGGCCCTCGTCCTGGTACTGGGCAGCGCGGCACCGGCGCGGGCGGCCACCGGCGGTGGCGACAACGACTTCTCCTGCCGCCCCAGCGCGGCCCATCCGAACCCGGTCGTGCTGCTCCACGGCACTTTCGCGACCTACTACGAGGACCTCAACTTCCTCCAGGCCGACCTCGCCGCCCGCGGCTATTGCACGTTCTCGCTGACTTACGGCGCCTACCCGCAGTTCCCCTTCGTCGGTGGCCTGAAGCCGGTCGCCGAGTCGTCACTCGAGATCAAGAACTTCGTCGAGAAGGTCCGCGGCGCGACGGGTGCGGCGAAGGTCGACGTCGTCGGACACTCCGAGGGTGGTCTCCAGTCGATCTACCTGGCCAAGATGCAGGGCATCCAGGCCGAGATCGGCCGGGTCGTCGCGATCGCGCCGCCCACGCACGGCGCCAACGCGTCCGGGCTGCTCACGCTGGCGTACACGCTGCTCGGCAAGGACACCTGGGACACGATCGTGCGCACCATCGGGCTGCCGATCTTCGCCGACGAGCTCGACGGCGGAGCCGCGATCGTCGCGCTGAACAACGGGCCCGTCGCCCAGCCCGGCATCGCGTACACGGTCATCACCTCGCGCTACGACGAGCTGGTGACGCCGACCGAGACCTCGTTCATCCGGGAGCCCGGCGTCAAGAACCGGTACGTCCAGGACTCCTGCCCGTTCGACCCGGTCGGGCACATCGGCGAGGCGTACGACCTGAACGTCTGGCACCTGGTCCGCAACGCGCTGGACCCGGCGCACGCCACCCCGATCGCCGTCTGCGCGGTGGGCTCGCCGGGCTGATCTCTGGCATCCGCCTAAGGCAGCAACAGGCGGATGGCGTGCAAGAGGGCCCAGCCGATGAGCACGAACCAGCCCACGATCCACGCGGCGGCCGGGATGTAGGTGTGCGCGGCGAGCATGCTCGCGTCGTCGTGGTGGCCGTCGGGGCCGTGGCTGACCCGGTTCGCGATGATCGCGGCCAGGCCACCGATTTCACTGGTGAGCAACAGCCAGGCCTCGGCGTACGCGAAGGCGTTCTGCAGTGGGCCTTGGCCCCAGTACAGGGCGACGAAGGCGATCCCGGCGACGCCCAGCACGATGGCCGCGGTGAGCAGGTCACGGGTGACCAGGAGGACGAGCGCCATGGCCGCGATGGTCAGGCCGAGCACGGCCGGGGCGTGTCCGCGATGCAGCAGTGCCGCGGCGGCGAGCCCGGCCAGCGGCGGCATCGCGTAGCCGGCGGCGATGGTGAGGATCCGCGCGAGCCACGACGGATTCCATTGCCGCGTCCCGCCGGATTCGGCGCTGGTGATCTGGATCCGGTAGACCCCGCCGCCGGTGAGCACGGACACCAGCGCGTGGCCGCCCTCGTGGAAGATCGTGCCCAGGACGTTGGCCAGGCGCAGGATCTTGCGCGAGCCGGTGAACATCGACACGAACGAGGCCGCCGTCACCGCGGCCGCCAGAAGGGCAGTGGTGGTCACGACTTCTCGGCCCGGCGCCGGGACGGTCTCGTTCAGGACGCCGGCGATGCCCATGCTCCGACCTCCCCAGCCCGTGCGGCACAACCGGCGAGCGTACCGCCCGGGTCGGGTCCTCGTGAGTGGTAAGTCGGGTTATTGATCCGTAAGGCAAATGTGTCGTGCTGCGGCATTGAGGACTCGTGAGCGTTGCGGGCGGTTAGAACCGCCCGCAACGCTCACGAGCACCGTCGGCAGGTCCCCCTCGCTTCACTACGCCACGTTTGCCTTACCCCTCAATAACCCTACTTACCACTCACGAGGCCCGAGCCGCAGCTAACGGCGGCGCTGCTTTCCCCGTTGGGGTTTCGCGGGTTTCTTGTCGGGGACGGGCTTTCGCGCGGCGCGCTTCTGTTTCTCCGGCGCCGGGCGGCCGCGGGTGCTGTTGACGGTCCGGCCGCGGACGATCCCGATGAACTGCTCCATCAGCTCGGAGGTCTCGTCCTCCAGCCACGACAGCGCGACGCTCGATTCCGGCGCGTCGGTGACGGGCCGGTAGGTGAGGTCACGGCGGTGGTGCAGCCGCGCGAGGGACTGCGGGACGACGAGCAGCCCGACGCCGGCCGCGACCAGCTCGATGGCGTCCGCCGTCGTGGCGGGACGTTCGAGCGCCGGCTTCCCGGGCAGCCGCTCCCAGACCAGGGTGTCGTCGAGCGGGTGCAGCACGACGTCGTCGGCGAGGTCCTCGGCGGCCACGTCCTCGGCCGCCGCGATGAGATGGTCCTTCGGTACCACGACCACCGACGTCTCGGTGTAGAGCGGGATCGCGTGCAGGCCGTCGCGGTCGATCGGCGAGCGCACCAGGGCCGCGTCGGCGGTGCGCTCGCGGATCAGGCCGGTGACCTCGGCGGCGGGCACCTGGACCAGGTTCAGCGGCACCTTGGGCAGGCGCTCCTGCCAGGTCCGGATCCACTTGGCGGGCGTCACCCCCGGGACGTACGCGAGTGTGAACGAGAGCGGTGCGTCCGGGCCTGTCACGAGGCCAGACTACCGGGCGTGATCGAGGGTCACGCACACGCTCGATACCCTTGCCCCATGACGGCGCAGAAGACCCCTCAGACGATGAAGCCCGCGACAGCGGCGAAGAAGCTGGGGGTGTACCTCGAGGCCACCCCGGCCGAGTTCCAGGAGGGCGTCGTGTCCCGCGACGAGCTGAACGCCCTCCAGACCGACCCGCCGGAGTGGCTGCGCGAGCTGCGTCGCAACGGCCCGCATCCCCGCCCGGTCATCGCGGCGAAGCTCGGGATCTCCATCGGCGGCCTCGCGCGCGGCGGGATCACCGAGGCCCTGACCACCGAGCAGATCGAGGCCCTCAAGACGGAGAGCCCGGGCTGGCTGGAGCGGGAACGCGAAACCCAGGCCGAGGTTCGGAAGGAAACGGTGCGTGCCAAGGAACGGGGCGCCGATCGGCGCTGACCGGCGCCCTCTTCTTCAGGACGTCCAGGGCCCGACGCCGCCGACCTTGTCGATCCGGATGCGGGTGAGGAATCCCGGCGGCGCGTTGTCCGGCGGGAACGCCACACCCGGGCTGGCCAGCGTCTTGGCGAGTTCCGCGAGCAGCTCGGGCGCGCCGCCCTCGACGACCCGGGCGGTCCCGGTGATCGCCAGGTAGGGCCGCATGACCTCGCCCTTCTCGGGGGAGAGGATCGTCAGCGACACCCGGCCGTCGCGGCGGACGTTGCGGACCTTCTTGTGCTCGCTGAGATGGGCGGTCACGAGCTCGTCGCCGTCGGGGGTCGACTGCAGGGCCACCCACACCACGGTGGTCTGCGGGCTGCCGTCGGGGTTGAGCGTCACCAGGGTGGCGTCCGCACCGGCTCCGATGAGGGCGCGCGCGGCGTCGTCGAGTTCCATGCGATGTTCTACGACCCGGCCCGTGGATTCATTCCCGCGCGGTCAAGGCCGCCTCAATTCGGGCAAAATGACCGATTCGGGGCCAGTTTCCGGGTATTCGGGCCGCCCTGGCGCGGGGTCGTGAGTGGATAACAGTGTTCTTAGAACCGCCCGGAACGCTCACGAGCCCTAAAACTGGCGGGCCACCCGCCGCGCCTTGATCATGCTCCCCATGACGTTTGTCGAGGCGTTCAGCATCCTCATCGCGGTCGTCGGGCCGCCGAAGATCCTGCTGGCCTTCCTGGAGGACACCGAGCACGTCGACGCCGCCCGCCGCTGGCGTGTCGCCCTGAGTTCGTCGGCGATCGCGCTCGCCACCGGGCTGTTCGTGATCGTCGCCGGGCGGCTGCTCATCGCCCTGTTCCACATCAGCGGCGGCGCGCTGATGCTGGCCGGCGGCGTCATCCTGTTCGTGCATGCCCTCGACCTCGTGCTCGGCCGCAAACAGGAAGACCCGGCCCGCGGCACCCAGGAACTCGCCACGGCGTACTACGCCAACCCGGTCGCTGTGGCTTACCTGTTCCTGATGGCCGATGCGAGCACGCTGCCGTCGAGCTTCGTGCTCGCCGGGGCCTACGCCGCCGTCGTCGCGCTGGACCTCGCCGCCATCGCGCTGCTCGGCATCCTCATGCGGTACCTCAAGATGACCTACGCCTGGGTGCTCGCGCGCATCCTCGGCGTGCTGCTCGCCGCGCTCGGCGTCGACCTGATCATCACCGGGCTGGAGCAGCTGCACATCATCGGCGAGGTCAGCTGATCCCCCGGCCCTCGTGAGTGGTAAGTGTCGTTCTAACGACACTTACCACTCACGAGTCCCTACCGAGCACCTCGCGCAGCTTGGCCGCGAAGGCCTCGGGTTGCCCGGCATAGCCGAACTCGCCGCCGAGGAAACCGCCATGGTGACTGGGAAACACCGTCGCCTCCTGGCCCAGCAGTTCCGCGGTCGCCACCGCGGTCCGCCCGGTGAACGTCTCCAGCGACTCCTCGCCGACGGCGATCACGATCCGCGTGCCCGCCGCGGCCAGCGCGCCGACATCGGGCCGGTAGCCGGTGATGGCGAGAGACCGGTCGGACAGCAGCGGGTCGTCGCGGGAGCCGTCGTCCTCGTCGGGCATCCCGAACTGGGCGGGATCCGGCGTGGGCTGGGCGAAGTAGTCGTCGGTGAACTCGCCCTTCCACGACGTCATCGTGATGAACACCGCCATCGCGGCATGGGATCCCTTGGCTTCGTACACCTCACGCATGGTGGCTCCCGCCCGCTCGGCGGCCGCGGCGTCGGGGAGCACGGGGATGATCGGCGGTTCGTGCGCCACCAGGGTGATCAGGTCGCGCGGGAACGCCGCCACGAGCGCGAGCGCGGTGACGGCGCCACCGCTGCTCGCGAACATGTCGACCGGCCCGACCCCGAGCGCGTCGATGACCTCGTGGATGTCGTCGGCCTGGACGTCCGGCGCGTGGTCGGTCCGGCCGTCCTTGCGGACACTGCGGCCCAGACCGCGCGGGTCGTAGGTGACCACGGTGCGGTCCGGGAACAGCGACGCCAGCGTGCCGAACCCGGCCGCGTCCATGGGCTGGCCGATCATGAGCAGCGGCGGCCGGCCGTCCGCGGTGGGCAGCGGGCCATGCACGTCGTAGACGAGATCGACGTCGCCGATGTTCAGCAGGTGCGTGGTCGTCATGACTGGTGCGGCCCTCCCGTGTCGAAAGACTGACCGGGACCTTACGCCGGATCCGCCGGATTGCCGCGGGATCAGCGGCGGCCCCGGTGCTCGGCGATCAGGTCGGCGTAGAACTGGCCGCTCGCCTTGACCGTGCGGACCTGGGTGTCGAAGTCGACCCGCACCAGGCCGAACCGCTTGTCCAGGCCGTCGGCCCACTCGAAGTTGTCCAGCAGCGACCAGGCGAAGTAGCCCTTCACCGGCGCTCCCGCCTCGACGGCCCCGGCGACCGCGCCGAGGTGCTCTTCGAAGTAGGCGATGCGGTCGGCGTCCTGGATGGAGCCGTCCTCGGCGATCTTGTCGTCGAAGGCCGCGCCGTTCTCGGTGATGTAGATGGCCCGCGAGCCGTACTCGTCGTGCATCCGGTGGATCAGGTCGGCCAGGCCCTGCCCGTGGATCTCCCAGCCCATCGCGGTGGTGGCCGCGCCCTCGACCGGGACCTGCGCGGCGTAGGGCGCGGGCCCGGTCGGGTCGTCCTGGACGATCTGCCGGAAGTAGTAGTTCAGCCCGTGGTAGTCGGTCGGGGCCGCGATGACCTCGAGGTCGTTCCCGCGCACCGGCGGCTCGACGCCGTAGACCTCGACCATGTCGGCCGGATACCCGCGCCCGTTGGCCGGGTCGAGGAACCACCGGTTGACGTGCCCGTCCATCCGGACCGCCGCGCGGACGTCCTCGTCGCGGTCCGACGCGGCCTCGATCCCGGACAGGTTGCAGACCAGGCCGACGTTGGCGGGCTGCGCGGCATGAGCGCGGATCGCCTCGACGCCGAGCCCGTGCGCGAGCAGCAGGTGGTGCGACGCGTGCACGGCCTGGGTCAGATCCCGGACGCCGGGCGCGAACCGGCCCTCGAGGTATCCGATCCACGACGAGCACAGCGGTTCGTTGATCGTGTTCCAGTCCCGGACCCGGTCGCCGAGCCGCGCGGCGACCACGGCGGCGTATTCGGCGAAGGCGTAAGCGGTGTCCCGCTCGGCCCACCCGCCGGGCAACGCCGAGGGCAGATCCCAGTGGAACAGCGTGACGAACGGCCGGATCCCGGCCTCGAGCAGCGCGTCGACCAGCCGGTCGTAGATGGTCGAGACCGCGGGCGTTGACCTCGCCCCGGCCGGTGGGGATCACCCGCGGCCAGGCGATGGAGAAGCGGTAGGCGTCCAGGCCCAGCTGCTTCATGATCGCCAGGTCCTCGGGCCAGCGCCGGTAGTGGTCGCAGACGACGTCACCGGTGTCGCCGTTCTCGATGGCGCCGGGCACCCGGCAGAAGTCGTCCCAGATGGAGGGCAGGCGGCCGTCCACGTCGACGGCGCCCTCGATCTGGTACGCGGCGGTCGCCGCGCCCCACAGGAAATCCGCGGGCAGAAGGGTGTTCAAGACAGACCTCACCTCAGGAATGGAGGGGTGGTTACGGACGGACGTGCGTCACTTGACGGCGCCGGCGGTGAGCCCGGCGACGAGATAGCGCTGGAACAGCAGGAATCCGGCCACGATCGGGACGCGAGACGATCAGGCTCGCGGCCATCACCTGGTTCCAGTAGACCTGGACCTGCGTGGAGTACTCCTGCAGCCCGACGGCCAGGGTCCTGGTGTCGGAGTCGGTCATCACGGAGGCGAACAGGACCTCGCCCCATGCCGTCATGAACGAGTAGATCGACACCGCGACGATGCCGGGGACCGCGGCCGGGATGACGACGCGGACGAGCGCGCCGATCGGCCCGTTGCCGTCGACCATCGCGGCCTCGTCGAGCTCCTTGGGAATGGAGTCGAAGTAGCCGGCGAGCATCCAGATCGCGAAGGGCAGCGAGAACGTCAGGTACGTGACGATCAGGCCGAGCCGCGAGCCGTAGAGCACGATCCCGGTGGTGTTGCCGATGCTCACGAAGATCAGGAACAGCGGCAGCAGGAACAGGATGCCGGGGAACATCTGGGTCGAGAGCACCGTCATCGAGAAGAAGTTCCGGCCACGGAACCGATAGCGGTTGATCGCGTACGCCGCGAAGATCGCGATCACCACCGAGAAGATCGTGGCCGTGCCTGAGATGACGAGGCTGTTCACGAAGTACTTCGCGAGCGGGATCGTCTTCCAGATGTCGATGAACGGCTGGATCGTGATGGTCGTGGGGATCCACTGCCACGGGCCCTGGATGTCGCCCAGCGGCTTGAGCGACGACGAAACCATGGCGTAGAGCGGCAAAAGCGTGAACAGCGCGAGGAAGCCGAGGACGAGTCGGCGGGCCCAGGAGACCCAGCGAGGCTCAGACATTTGCGTTCCTCCTCCGGGACGTGAACCCGAGGTAGACCGCGCTGACCAGCAGCAGGAACAGCAGCAGCAGGACGGACATCGCCGAGCCGAGACCGAAGTTCCAGGTCACGAACGAGCTTTGGTAGATGTGGATGGAAATCAGCGACGCCTCGGCCGGCGCGGACTTGCCGAAGAGCACGTACGGGGTGTTGAAGTCGTTGAACGTCCACAGGAACAGCACCAGCAGCAGCACCTGGTTGACCGGGCGCAGCATCGGCTGGGTGATCGCCCGGAACTGCCGCCACCAGCCGGCGCCGTCGATCGACGCGGCTTCGTAGAGGTCGGCCGGGATGTTCTGCAGCCCGGCCATCACGATCAGGAACGCGAACGGCCAGTTCCGCCAGACCGACACGATCACCAGCGACCAGAAGCTGTTGTCGCCGATCAGCCAGAACGAGTTCGTGCCGAGCAGGCTGTTCACCAGGCCGGTGTCCCGCTGGAACATGAACGACCAGGTGATCACCGCGGCGTACATCGGCAGCGCGTAGGGCACCAGGAACAACGTCCGGAGCAGACCCCGGCCGCGGAAGTTCCGCTGCATCAGCACCGCGGCCGAGGTGCCGAACAGCCAGCAGAGCCCGACCGACAGGATCGTGAACTCGACGGTGATCCCGAACGAGTGCAGCAGCGACTTGCCCGCGGCGCCGTTGATGTCCAGCACGAACTTGTAGTTGTCGAGCCCGGCGACCGGGGCGGCCGACCAGTTGCGGATGTAGTACTGCGTGAGCTTGAGCAGGCTCATCCCGATCCCGACGAGCATCGGGATCACGTGGACGAGCAGTTCGAGCAGGAGCGCCGGGAGGAGCAGGAGGTAGGGCAGCGCCAGCCGGCGCCGCTTCACCCACGGGCTCCCGGGTGGGCGGGCCCCGGCCGCCTTCACGGCCGGGGCATCCGTCACGACCATCGACATCCGCGTCAGCTTCCCGCCGCGATCTGCTGGTCGGCCTGGGCCAGCTGCGCCTTGATCTTCGCGGCGTCGACCGGCTTTCCGGCCGCGACGTCGGCGAACATCGACTTCATCGCGGTGCCGATCAGCGTTTCGAACTGCGACTCCTGCGGGACCTGCGGCATCGGCTCGGCGGTGCTGGACAGCACGCTCTGGAAGACCTTGACGTCGTCGGTCTGGAACGCCGGGTCGGTGTAGGCGTCCTGCACGGTCGGCAGCGAACCGTAGGTCTTGTTCAGCAGGGACTGCTCCGGCGCCGAGACCATGAACTTCACGAAGTCCAGCGCGGCGTCCTTGTTCTTCGTGTTCTGGAAGACCGTCAGGTTGATGCCGGCGACGAAGCTGGTGACCTTGCGGCCGTTCGCGGGCGGGCTGGCGGGCAGCGGGATCGGCGCGACGCCGATGGTGGACAGGTCCGCGCCGATGTTCTTGAAGGAGCCGGCGGAGGCCTGGTTCATGAACATCGCCGCCTTGCCGTCCGCGAGATCCTTGAGCGATTTCGCGGTGTCAGCGTACTCCGCGTTGGACGGGTTGACGATCTTGTCCTTCTGCATCAGGTCGACGTACTGCTGCACGGCCGTGACCGCCGGGTCGGAGGCCAGCTGCGGCTTGCCGTCCGGGCCGAAGAAGGCCGCGCCCTGCTGCGCGCCGAGGATCGCGGCGTGGTGGCTGTTCTCGGTGACCTGGCCCGCCTGCAGCGACAGCCCCCACTGGCCCTTGTTCGGGTCGGTCAGCTTCTTGCCGTCGGCGACCAGCTCTTCCCAGGTCGCGGGCGGGGTGGCGATGCCGGCGTCCTTGAACAGCTTCTTGTTGTAGTAGAGCCCGTAGGCCTGGCCGTAGAGCGGCACGCCGACGGGCGGCTGGCCGCTCGCGCCGGTCGCGGCCAGCGACGGGCCGAGGAAGCGGGACTTGCCGCCGATCTTGTCGATGGTGGCGTCGTCGAAGGGCAGGAACGCGCCGGTCGCCTGCAGCGAGGCCGACCAGGTGTTGCCGATGTTGAGCACGTCGGGGCCCTGGCCGGAGGTCGCGGCGGCGAGGATCCGGTTGAGCAGGTCCGACCACGGGACGACCTCGACCTTGACCTTGACCCCGGTGGCCTTCTCGAACTTGTCCAGCTCGGGCTGCAGGACGGCCTTGTCGTTGTCGAGGCTGGTGCCCTGGTTGGAGGCCCAGTAGGTAAGCTCCTTGGGGCCGCTCGACGACGTGTCGCCGCTGCCGCTGCAGGCCGTGGTGGTGACTGCGACCAGCGCCAGGGCGAGCGCCGGGGCGATCTTTCCGATTCGCATCTGAGTCCCTCGGGGTGGGGTGGACAAGCCGGATCGCACCGTGTGATCCAGGGCACAGCTTATTTTGCGACTTGATTTAACTCATGTGTCATTGGAGAGTCAAGAGCGCGCGCCGACTTCGTTCACGCCGTGGACGAAGTGGTGACCAGGGGAAGGTGAACGATGACGGAGCGCGAACGGCGCACTGTACGCGCCCTTCGCCGGGACAACCGCTCGCTGTTGCTCCGGGCGCTGTACTTCGGTGACCCCAAAAGCCGCCATGAGCTGGGCAAGGCCACCGGACTGAGCGCGGCTTCGGTCAGCAACGTGATGCGCGAGCTGATCGACGAAGGCGTCGTGATCGAGGTCGGCTCGGTCGGCTCCGACGGCGGCCGTCCCCGCACGCTCCTGCGGGTCAATCCGGAGCACGGCTACGTCGTCGGCGTGGACGTCGGCGAGACGCGGGTCGGGATCGAGCTGTTCGACCTGTCGATGACCGAACGCGCCAAGGCCGACTACCCGCTCGACCCCCAGCGCCACGACGCCGAGGTCGTCGCGTCGAGGATCCTCGCCGGCCTGACCACGGTCCTGACCGAGAGCGGCATCCCGCCCGGCTCGATCCTGGGGGTCGGTGTCGGCGTGCCCGGCGTCGTCCAGCACGGGCCTGAGGTCGTGGTCGACTCGCAGACCTTCGGCTGGGACATGGTTCCGCTCGAGCGCCTGCTCCGCGAGGGCACCGACCTGCCGCTGCTCTTCGACAACGGCGCCAACACGATGGGCCGGGCCGAGCTCTGGTTCGGCACCGGCAAGGGCACGCCCAGCGCGGTGGTCGCGCTGATCGGCTCGGGCGTGGGCGCCAGCATCATCTCGGACGTCCCCGGCGTCCGGCCTCCCTCGGCGAGCGCGGGCGAATTCGGCCACACGGTCCTGTTCGTCGACGGGCGCACCTGCCGTTGCGGGAACCAGGGCTGTCTCGAGGCGTACGTCGGCGCGGAGGCGATCATCGACCGCTTCCGGGAGGCGGGCGGCACGGTCCCGCCCGATGCCGACCAGGAGTCGGCGCTGGCCGCGTTGGTCTACGACGACCAGGGCACCGGCGTGCTGGCGGAAACCGTGCACTACCTGGGCGCGGGCATCGGCGGGCTGATCAACCTGCTCAATCCCGAGCGCGTCATCCTCGGCGGCTGGGCGGGCCTGCTGCTCGCCGACCGCAACCTGGAGGCGATTCGTGCGGCAGCGCGGCGGCACTCGCTGAAGCAGCCGTTCGCGACGACGTCGATCGAGCTCTGTCGCTTGGGCCCGGAAGCGGTGGCGCTGGGCGCGGCAACCCTGCCTGTCGAGCGCTTCCTCAACGGCTGAAGGCGTTCTTCAAGCCACCCGGCAGCGGGATCGATTCAGTAGATTCTGCTAGCCTCCGGTGTCGTGCGGCTCACAGTGGCGCCGCCGCTCTTTTTGGCGCCACGGGCGCCTCCCTGGGGACTTACTCGCTGAAGGAGCTGCCCAATGACCGCCATCATCCGCGTCCATGGCCGCGAGGTGCTCGACAGCCGGGGCAACCCGACCGTCGAGGTCGACGTCGAGCTCGAGGACGGTTCGCTGGGCCGGGCCGCGGTGCCCTCGGGCGCGTCGACCGGTACCCGCGAGGCCGTCGAGCTGCGCGACGGCGACAAGGCGCGCTTCCACGGCAAGGGCGTGCGCAAGGCTGTCGACGCTGTCAACTCCGAGATCGCCGAAGCCGTGACCGGGCTGGACGCCGAGGCGCAGGCCGAGGTCGACCGCACGCTGATCGCCTTGGACGGCACCGCGAACAAGGCCCGGCTCGGGCGCCAACGCCACGCTCGGCGTCTCCCTCGCCGTCGCGAAGGCCGCCGCAGCGGCCAGCGCGCTGCCGCTGTACCGGTACGTCGGCGGCGTGTTCGCGCACGTGCTGCCGATGCCGATGATGAACATCATCAACGGCGGCGCGCACGCCGACAACCCGATCGACTTCCAGGAGTTCATGATCGGCCCGGTCGGCGCCGAGACGTTCGCCGAGGCCGTCCGGATGGGCTCGGAGGTCTTCCACACGCTGCGCAAGGCGCTGCACGAGGCCGGGCACAACACGAACGTCGGCGACGAGGGCGGGTTCGCCCCGCAGCTCAGCTCCGCCGACGAGGCGCTGGAGTTCGTCGTCCGCGCGATCGAGGCCACCGGCTACACCCCGGGCGAGGACATCGCGCTGCTGCTCGACCCGGCCGCGTCGGAGTTCTACCGCGACGGCGTCTACGACTACACCGGCGAAGGCCGCAAGCGCAGCATCTCCGAGCACGTCGCCTACCTCGACGAGCTGACCACCCGGTTCCCGATCGTGTCCATTGAGGACGGTCTCGCGCAGGACGACTTCGAGGGCTGGAAGCAGCTGACCGACGCCATCGGCGACCGCGTGCAGCTGGTCGGCGACGACGTCTTCTGCACCAACGTCGTCCTGCTGCGCGACGGCATCGACCGCGGCATCGCGAACTCGATCCTGGTGAAGGTCAACCAGATCGGCACCCTGACCGAGACACTGACCACAGTGGACACCGCGCACAAGGCGGGCTACTCGGTCGTCATGTCGCACCGCTCGGGCGAGACCGAGGACACCACGATCGCGGACCTCGCGGTGGCCACCGGCTGCGGCCAGATCAAGACCGGCTCGCTGTCCCGCTCGGACCGCACCGCCAAGTACAACCAGCTCATCCGCATCGAAGAGGAGCTCGCCGGCGAAGCCCGCTACGCCGGCACCTCGACGATCCGCGGCCGCCGCTGATCCGGTACCCGCAAGTCCGTGAATGCCACATCAAAGGCCCAAGACGCCGTCAATGTGGCATTCACGGACTAGTGCTGATAAGCGGCGAACTGCTCCACGAGACGCTCCATGCCGTTCTCGCCGAACATCAGCTCCATGTTGATGGCGGAGTCGGTGGCCGATACTTCGCTGCGCGCGAAGAGCGCCTTCTCGTAGGCGGACAACGCAGCCTCGGTGTCGCCGGGGTGGGCGGCGATCGCCTTCCCGAGCTCGGCGCCGTCGAGCATGGCGAGGTTGGCGCCTTCGCCGGCGAACGGGGACATCAGGTGCGCGGCGTCGCCCAGCAGGGTCACTCCGGGCGTGCGGTCCCAGCTGTGGCCGATCGGCAAGGCGTGGATGCGGCGCGGCACCAGCACGCCTTCCGCGTTCGCGACCAGGTCGCGCAGATCTTCGTGCCAGCCCTCGAAATGCGCCAGGATGGCCTTCTTGGCCGCGTCGGTGTCGGTGAAGTCGATGGTGTCGAGCCAGCCCTCGTCCATGGTCAGCGCGGCGTAGACGTGCACGCCGCCGTCCGGACTGCGGTGGGTGAGGAAGCCCTTCGAATCGTCGAGGCTGATGAAGAAGCCGTCGCCGACGAGGGCGTCAGCCTTCGGGTGGCGGACCCTGGCGTCCGGCAAGTCCGCCTCCACAAAGGAAATGCCGGTATACGCGGGCGTGGCGGCGGAGACGAGCGGGCGAACCCTCGACCAGGCGCCGTCCGCCCCGACGAGCAGGTCGGTCGTGATCGCGGTGCCGTCGGTGAAGGTGACCTCGTGGCGGCTGTCGGGCAGCGCCATGGCCCCGGCGGCTTTCCGGCCCCAGCGGACGGTGCCCGCGGGCAGTGAATCGAGGAGAAGGTCACGGAGGACGCCGCGGTCGATCTCGGGGCGAGTCCCGTTGCCGTCGTCCTCCTCCGCCATCCGGACCACGCCGTGCCGGTCCACCAGGCGCATCGCCTGGCCGCCGTGGTAGATGCGGGCGAGGAAGTCCTGATGTAGCCCGGCGGCGTGCAGGGCGAGCTGCCCGGAGTCGTCGTGGATGTCGAGCAGGCCGCCCTGGGTGCGTGCCGCGGGCGAGGCGTCGAGGTCGAAGACGGCCGCTTCGATGCCGTTCACCTGCAGGACGCGTGCCAGGGTCAGGCCGCCGAGGCCGGCTCCGATGATGGCGATGGGGTGGTGGCTGGTCATGGTGTGCTCCTTTTCGGGTCGATGATGAGCACCGTATCACGAACACGTTCGGAACGAACGTGTTCGTACAAGATCCCCGGCCGGGTCGCCGGCGTCGCCACCGGTGGTGCGATGGCGACGGTCAAGGTCGACGTCGAAGGCGGCGGGCTGACCGCGGCCATCACCGCGGAGGCGGCCACCGAGCTGGGCTTGGCCGAGGGTGTGGATGTCGTCGCGCTGGTGAAGTCGACGGAGATCTCGCTCGCCACGGACCGACCGGGTCGCTCGACCGGGCGGTTTCCGGCATCGATCGTGTGTCGCGGCCCGGTTGCTGTGGGCGTACCTGCAGAGTGGCCGGGTGATGAACAAGTCGATGGACGACGCCGGATGTTGTCTGCTGTCCGTGTCGTGGAACGTCGCCAAGGTGATCCAGTTCCGCTCCGGCGACGTCTCCCGCGAAGCAGAGATCCGGCGCACTGTCGCGGACGTCTGCCGCACGGCCGGGCTCGGCGCCCGGGAATGGGCGGAGACACACGGAACGGGCGCCGAGACGGAGTACCGCCCGTTCCTTCAGCTCGCTGACGTGGCTTACGAGATCAACACGCTGTTGCTGCTGGTCGGGGACTTCCTGGTGCGGGACCGCGAGCGCAGCCACCGGCGCTGGGCCGAGGTCGAGACGCTGATGTGCCGGCTGATCGAGCTGGTCGACGAGACCTCGGTCTTCCTGCGCACTTCAGAGGGGTCGGGTCTCGTGAGTGGTAAGTGTCGTTAGAACGACACTTACCACTCACGAGACCCGACCTCAGCGCACCCGCAACGTCCTGACCTCAAAAGGCTTCAGTTCGACGCTCACACGCCCGCCCACCACCGGGTACTCGGCTGAGAAGTCCGCAGGCCGCTCGAGCAGATCCACCGACGTCACCGACGCCACCTCGGCGTCGAGGGTCAGGACAGCCCGAGCCCGGCCACCGAGGGATTCGTACAGCCGCACGACCAGATCCCCCGACCGGTCCTCGGCGAGCTTCACCGCCTCGACCACGACGGCCGGGTTGTCCACCGAGACCAGCGGTTCGACCGCGCGCCCACCCTGGACTACCCGCTGGGGCAGGTTGATCCGGTAGCCCTCCCGGACGGCGTCGGCGATCTCGGC
The DNA here is from genome assembly GCA_963762765.1 of uncultured Actinomycetota bacterium. Taxonomy (GTDB): domain Bacteria; phylum Actinomycetota; class Actinomycetes; order Mycobacteriales; family Pseudonocardiaceae; genus Amycolatopsis. The sequence goes on along the minus strand of CAVXMR010000056.1, from coordinate 179,266 downwards.
GCCCGGGCACCAGTGCGTAGCGGAACGTGGTGCGGCCCTGGTCGGTCTCCGGGTCCGGGATAGCGCGGCGCCCGCAGCAGCGACAGCGCGCACCGTCGTGGACGTGCCGCCGCTCGCTGCGACGAGCGGGTGACGTCGTGGCCGTAGGTGGAGTCGTTGGCCAGCGCCACGCCGTAGCCGGGCTCGCCGACGTGCAGCCAGCGGTGCGCGCAGATCTCGAACTTCGCCGCGTCCCAGCTGGTGTTCGCGTGCGTCGCCCGGAACACGTGGCCGAACTGGATCTCCGCGGCGCTGCGCGGTCGCGTGGACGTCGAGGTCGAACGCCAGCCTTGAGGAACTTCTCGCGCTCGTGCCAGTCGACGTCGGTGTCGACGTCGAGCGCCGCGCGCCCGGCGCAGCCGGATGACCTGCTCGACACTCGACGTCCCGAACCGCCGCAGCGATCCGCACGGCCGCCGGCGTCGTCCACCTCGACCGCGTCGACGTCGACCAGGTCGGTGACGGTGTTGCGGTAGAACGCGTCGACGTCCCAGGCGTCCCACGCCGTTCGGGGAGTCCGGGTGCAGCTGCAGCAGGTTGGCGCGGCCGCCGGGGGGAAGCACCTCCCGTGCCGGCGTCCACGTCGACGGACGTGATGATCGCCGTCCGCCGTCGACGGTCACCCGCAGGACGCCGTTGTCCAGGACCGTCCGGTCGCCGTCCGCGCTCGACCTGACGCCGGGGCCGGACGGCTCCGGCGCCGAACGCCGCGACGCCGTCGCCGCCGTCGGGCGTCGCGTCGAAGTAGAGCGACTGGTCGCCCGATCGCCGGCGAGGTCGCGCTGGGCAGCCGGCGATCAAGCCGTCGAGTTCCGCGGCGACCGCGGCGTAGGTCGCCCGCGCCTCGCGGTGCACCCAGGCGATCGACGAGCCGGGCAGGATGTCGTGGAACTGGTGCAGCAGCACCGTCTTCCAGATCCGGTCCAGCTCGTCGTAGGGGTACGACGGCGCCGTGCCGGACGGCCGCCGTGCGGCACCACAGCTCGGCCTCGCGCAGCAGGTGCTCGCTGCGCCGGTTGCCCTGCTTGGTCTTCGCCTGGAGGTGTACGTGCCGCGGTGCAGCTCCAGGTACAGCTCGCCCGCCCAGACCGGCGCGTCGCGGGTACTCCTCCTGCGCCGCCGCGAAGAACGTCGGCGGGCTTCTCGATCGTCACCCGCGGCGAACCCTCCAGGTCGGCCAGCCGGCGCGCGCGCGGCCAGCATCTCGCGGGTCGGGCCGCCGCCGCCGTCGCCCCAGCCGAACGGGACCAGCGAGCGCGTCGCGCCGCCCTTCTCGCGGAAGTTCCGCGCCGCGTGCGCCAGTTCGCCGCCGGACAGCTCGGAGTTGTAGGTGTCGACGGGCGGGAAGTGGGTGAAGACCCGGGTGCCGTCGATGCCCTCCCACCAGAACGTGTGGTGCGGGAACTTGTTCGCCTGTTCCACGAGATCTTCTGGGTGAGGAACCATTTCGACGCCGACAGCGCGACCAGCTGCGGCAGCGCGGCGGTGTAGCCGAAGGAGTCCGGCAGCCAGACCTCCTCGGTCTCGACGCCGAACTTCTCGAGGAAGTACCGCTTCCCGTGCACGAACTGCCGGGCCAGCGCCTCGCCGCCGGGCATGTTCGTGTCCGACTCGACCCACATGCCGCCGACCGGCACGAACCGGCCGTCCGCGATCGCCGCGCGTGACCCGGGCGAACACCTCCGGCCGGTGCTCCTTCGAGCCACGCGAAGCTGCTGCGCCGAGGACATCGCGAAGACGAACTCGGGGTCGTCGGTCCAGCAGGTCGACGCACGTTCGCCGCGGTGCGGGCGCACCTTGCGGACGGTCTCCCGCATCGGCCACAGCCAGGCGGAGTCGATGTGCGCGTGGCCGATCGCCGAGATCCGGTGCGCGCTGGCCGCGGCGGGCGCGGCGAAGCACCGGCGCCAGCACGGCGCGCGCGCGGCCGCGCGGTGCCGGCGACGTCCTGCAGGTCGAGCGCGTCCAGCGCCCGCTCGACAGCGCGCGCAGGATCTCCCAGCGGCGGGCGTCCGTCCACCGGTAGCTCGCGCATCAGGCCGTCGAGCACCTCGAGGTCGTTGACCAGCTCCCAGACCGGTCTCGTCGAACACCGCCAGATCCGCCGCCGCAGCCGGTAGAGAGGCTCGGCGACCGGCGGTTTCGCTCGTCACCGAGCGCGCGTCGGCGACGAACGGCACGTAGTCGAGGATCACCGGGTTCGAGGCCGCCTCGACGTACAGCGTGACCTCCTCGCCGCCGTCCGCGCGGTCGGCGATCCGCACCCACTGGTTGCGCGGGTTGAGGCCCTTCACCGGCTGCCCGTCCGGCGTGTACACGAGCCCTTCGCACTCGAAGCCGGTCCGGTTCGGGTCGAAGCCCGAGGTCGAGCACGGCTTCGACGGCCTCGCCCGCCCACTCGGCGGGCACGGTGCCGGTGAGCCGGAACCAGGTCGTGCCCCACGCCGGGCCCCAGCGCTCGGCGGATCCGATCGGGGCGTAGGTCGCGTTCAGCGCCTCCGCGATTTCGACCGGCTCGCCGGGCGCCTGCCATGCTTCGACACTCAACGGGATCGAGGCACGGTGGATCGCCGGGCGGAGGCGATGGTCGAGCACGCGCGTGATCCGCTCCTCGACGATGCCGCGGTCGTCGTGCATACGAAGCTCTCCTGGGAAGGGGTCGGGTTCTCGTGAGTGGTAAGTCGGGTTCTAACCCTACTTACCACTCACGACATCTTTGGGCTGAAGCAACGTCGCGATGCCGCGTTCGGCGAGGTGGGCGGCGTCGGTGGCCCGGGAACCGAGGACAACGGCGGCTGAAATGCCCTGTGCGGCAAGGGTTTGCCAGGCCTCGGCGAACGCGCCGCCGGGAGCGGTCGCGCTGCGCCCGGCCGCCGTGCGCTCGTCCGCGAGTTCCAGGACCAACCCGGTCGTACGCGGTTCCGGCGCGACCGGATTCGCCCGCAACTCGGCGACGACCTGCGCCAGCCGGTCCGCGATCGGTTTGCGGCGACGGTCGTTGGTGAGCAGGCCGAGGCTGTACTCGAGCGACGGGAAGTCCGCCAGCGCCGGGTCGACGTCGTGGGAACACCACCAGGTGATCCCGTACAGCCCGTCGCAGGTCGCCGCGCGCCGCACGGTCGCCTCGGCGAAGTCGGGCGCCAGCTCGGCCGGGATGTGCGGGCTCGGCGCGCCGACCTCCTGCAGCCACAGCGGCCGGCCGGGCTCGGACCACGCCGCGAGCAGTTGCAGCTGGTATTCGGCGTGGTGGGTGGTGGCCACGGCGGTCGGCCCGTGCCGCTGCGCGGTGCCGTTGAAGACCCACGAATGCGCAACCGTCGCGGCGCCCAGGCGAGCCGCGTGCGCGGGCAGGAACGGGTGATCCTCGGCGAACAGCGCAGCGTCGTACTCGCAGTGCGTGTGGAACTTCCCGGGCGCGCCGCGCTCGCACGCGTCCAGCAGCGTCCGCAGCCAGGCTTCCGCGCCGTCCGGGGTGACCGGGTCCGGGTCGGGATGCGGCTTGTCGGAGAACTGGTTGAACTCGTTGCCCAGCACCATGCCGAGGAAGTTCGGCCGGTCGGCCAGCGCCGAAGCCAGCGTCGCCAGGTAACGCGCCTGGGCGTCGACCACCTCGGTGTCGGTGAACAGGTTCCGCCGGTGCCAGCTCGACGTCCACGATGGACGGAAGTCGAAGCTGGACAGGTGGCCCTGCAAGCCATCGACGACGACGTCGAGCCCGCGCTCGGCGGCGGCGTCCACAAGGGACTCCAGCTGCGCCACCGCGGCCGGGCGGATCAGCGTCCGGTTCGGCTGGAAGACCGGCCAGATCGGGAACACCCGGACGTGGTCGGCGCCGAGCTCGGCGATCGAGTCGAGGTCCGCGCGGACGGGGCCGATGTCGAAGTCCAGCCAGTGGTGGAACCATCCGGTCGACGGCGTGTAGTTGACGCCGAACCTCATCCCTTGACCGCCCCTTCGCCGACGCCACGGAAGAAGAATCGTTGCAGGACCACGAAGAGCACGATCAGCGGCGCCACCGCGATGATCGTGCCCGCGGCGACCAGCCGCTCGTCCTGGGCGAACGTGCCGTGCAGGTAGTCCAGCCCGACGGTGAGCGTGTAGTTGCCGGGATCGGACAGCACCACCAGCGGCCACAGGAAGTCGTCCCAGACCCCCATGAACGCGAACAGCGCGACCACCGCGATGGTGCCCTTCACCGATGACAGCCCGATCCGGAAGAACCGCTGCCACGCGTTCGCGCCGTCGATCAGCGCGGCTTCCTCGACTTCGTGCGGGAGCCCGAGGAAGGCGTTGCGCATCAGCAGGACGTTCAACGCGCCGACCGCGCCCGGCAGGATCACGCCGACCAGCGTGTTGTTCAGGTGCAGTGAGCGGACCAGCAGCAGCTGCGAGATCAGGATCGCTTCCAGCGGCACGAGCAGCCCGGCGACGATCGCCAGCAGGGCGAGCTTGCGGCCGCGGAAACGCAGCCGTGCCAACGCATAGCCGGCCATCGCGGAGCCGACGCAGTTGGCCACGACGCTCATCGACGCCGCGATCAGCGAGTTCAGTGCGAAGCCGAACACCGGGATGACGTCGGCGACGCGCTGGAAGTTGTCCAAAGTGGGCTGATGGGGCAGTAGCGACGGCGGGTAGGAGTAGATGTCCTCGCCGAGGCTCTTGAGCGACGTCGAAAGCTGCCAGAGGAACGGGCCGACTGAGATCGCGAAGACGATCACCAGCAGGACGTACCGGAGCACGAGCGACCGGGTCGAATGCCGCCTCATATCCGGTCCTCCCGGCGGTTCAGCCGCAGCACGACCAGCAGCAGGCCCAGGGTGAGGACGAACAGCACGAGCGACAACGCCGAGCCGTAGCCCAGCTGACCGTCGAGCCCGGTGCCGACCGAGCGGATCAGCATCACCATCGAGATGTCCGCGCCACCAGGGCCGCCGGAGTTGTTCGACCCAGTCAGCACGTAGAGCTCGGTGAACACGCGGAATGCCGAGACCGCGGAGATCGCGCCGACGAGCACCATGGTGGAGCGCAGGTGCGGGACGGTGACCGAGAAGAACCGGCGGATCGAACCCGCGCCGTCGATTTCGGCGGCTTCGTACAGCTCCTTCGGCACCGTGGACAGCGCCGCGAGGTAGACGATCATGTAGTAGCCGAGGCCCTTCCAGATCGTCAGCAGCATCGCCGAGATCAGGATCAGCGTCTCGTCGGACAGGAACGGGACCGGCGCGGTGACCACGTGCAGCCACTGCAGGATCGAGTTGACCAGGCCTTTCGTGTCCAGCATCCACGACCAGATCAGCCCGGCGACCACGACCGACGCGACGACCGGGGTGTAGAAGGCCGCGCGGAAAAACGTGATGCCCGGCAGCGTCGTGTGCACGAGCACGGCGATCAGCAGCGGCAGGATCACCAGCGGCGGGACACAGCCCAGGACGTAGAGCCCGCAGTTGCGCAGCGCGGTCCAGAACAGCGGGTCGTTCACCATCCGCTCGAAGTTCGCGAACCCGGTGAACTTGCCGCCGACGATGAGCTTGGCGTCGGTGAACGACAGGACGGCGGTGTTGAGGAACGGGTAGACGATGAACAGCCCGGTGATCACCAGCGCCGGCAGCAGGAACAGCCACGGCGTGGTCGCCAGGTGCGTGCGCAGGCGGCGCCGGCGGGGGACCACCGCGTGGGTCCGGGCTGCCCCGGTGCCCGGACGCCGCGCGGTGGAAGTCGCCGTCACTAGCTGTTCGCCAGCAGCTGGTCGCATTGGCGGACGGCCTCGTCGAGCGCCTGCTGCGCGGTCTTCTTGCCCAGCATCGCGTTCGCGATCTCGCGCTGGATGACCTTCTTCATCGGATCGCTCATCTTCACCGGCGTGTAGTTGATCGCGCCGCGCAGCTGCTCGGCCGCGGCGATCCGGACCTTGGTGTTGTCCGTGCCGTCCTGTGCGGTGAAGAACGGGTCGTCCAGCGAGTCCTTTGTGGACGGGAAGATGTTGACGATCTTCGCGAAGGCGAGCTGGTTCGCCGCATTGGTGACGAACTCGGCGAACGCGACCGCGGTCGGCTTGTTCTGCGAGCTCGACGGCACCGAAAGGCTCTGCACGTACATGTTGTTGTGCCCGGTGTTGGTCAGCGCCTTGGTGATCCCGACGTTCGGGTAGAGGCTCGGTGCCTGCGTCTTGAAGTTCTGCAGGTCGTAGGCCGAGCCGCTGGTGAACGCCACCTGCTGGGACATGAATTTCTTGCCCGCGCCGGTGTAGCTGTCCGAAAGTGCCTCCGGCAGCAACGCCTTGGCGTCGTACATCTTCTTGTACAGCTCCACCAGCGCGACACCCTTGGCGTCGTTGAAGGTGAACGCGCTCTGGTCGTCCTTCATGATCTTCGAGCCGTACAGCGCGAGATCTTCGACCTGCGGAGTCTGGCCGAGCATCGCGATGCTGCCCTGCGACCTGGTCGCCAGCGTGAGCGCCTGCTGCTGCAGCTCGTCGTAGGTCGTCGGCGGCTTGGCCGGGTCGAGACCGTTGTCGGAGAAGAGTTTCTTGTTGTAGAAGTACGGCCCGGTATTGAGGTACCAGGGCAGGGCGAAGTTGCCGTCACTGCCCGGCATCACGCCGGAGGCCCAGGACTCCGGGGTGAACGCGTCCTTGGCCTTCGGGTCCGCTTTGGACAGATCGAGCAGGACGTTCTTCTTGTACAGCGGGTAGGCGAGGTCGGGCGAGGTGTTGACGACGTCGGGCAGCGAGCCTGCCGCGGCGTCGGCGGTGAGCTTGTCCGCGTAGTTGTCGGCGGGCTGGTCGAGCCACTGGACCTTCGCGCCGGGATGCTGCTTTTCGAAGGCGGCGATGAGGTCGGTGAAGTACGGCGTGAACTTCGCCTTGAGGTTCCAGGTCTGGAACTTGATCGAGCCGGTGACGGCGCCGGAGACGGCCTGGTCCTGGCCAGGGCTCTCGCTCGAGGTGCCGGACAGGCCGCAGCCGGTGGTCAGGGCGGCGATCGCGATCGCGGCCGCGACCTTCACGTGGCGCTGGAATCGGACCATGCCTAACTCCTCTCCCGTGACGATGCGGTGGAGATTACCCGACGAAATAAAGCGCTTTAGTAACAAAGTGGTAACCTGCGGCCGGGTGGCGCAGCGCTGGATTCTCTTGTCTACAGTGACAAAAGCGGACAAGGAGCGTGGATGACGGGCAGGCCGAAGCGGACGACCGTCTCCGACATCGCCCGGCGGGCGGGGGTCTCGGAGAGCGCGGTGTCGTTCGCGCTGAACAACCGCCCGGGCGTCTCCGAGCAGACCCGCCTGCGCATCCTCGCGGTGGCCGACGAGCTTGCCTGGCGGCCGAACAGCGCGGCGCGCGCGTTGTCCGCGGCCCGGACCGGCACGATCGGCCTGGTGTTCAACCGCCCGGCCAGCACGCTGGGCATCGAGCCGTTCTTCCTGCAACTGCTCTCGGGGATCCAGTCGGTGCTGTCCGAACGGTCGAGCGCGCTGCTCTTCCAGGTGGTCGACGGGCTGGACGCGGAGGTCGCGACCTACCGGCGCTGGGCGTCGGAGCAGCGTGTCGACGGGGTGCTGGTGGTCGACCTGCGCAGCGACGACCCCCGGCCGGCCGTCTTGAGTGAGCTCGGCTTGCCCGCGCTGCTCATCGGCGGCCCCGACCCCGCGCACGACCTACCCGCGATCTGGGCGGACGACGCGGCGGCGATGACGTCGATCGTGGAGTACCTCGCCGGGTTGGGGCACCGGCGGATCGTCTACGTCTCGGGGATGCGGGAGCTGCTGCACACCCAGCTGCGGTTGCGCTCGTTCCGCTCAGCGGTGCGGCGGCACCGGCTGGCCGGCTCGCGTTCGGTGGCGACCGACTACTCGGGCGAGGCGGGTGCCGAGGCGACCCGGAAGCTGCTGCGCGCGCCCGACCGCCCGACGGCGATCGTCTACGACAACGACGTCATGGCCGTGGCCGCGATCGCTGTGGCGACCGAACTCGGCGTCGCCGTTCCGGACGAGGTGTCGATGGTCGCGTGGGACGATTCGACCCTGTGCCGGCTGACGCATCCGACGTTGACCGCGCTGGTGCGTGACACGGCCGGATTCGGTGCCCACGCGGCACATCGGCTGCTGGACGTCATCGATCAGGGCACGTCCGCGGACATCGAGGATCAGCTGCCGGAACTGCAGCCGCGGGGGAGTACCGCGCCGCCGATTGATAAATAGGATTGACGCCGGCGATCCAATGCGCGATCGTGAGGACACACCGAAACGAGGAGTCGTCATGATCAGCACGCGAGGAACGCAGTGGCGCAGCAGTGCCGCCGCGATCGCCGCGCGCTTTTCGTTCCGGGATCAAGGCATCCGGGACAGGCTCCCGACATGACGTAGGTACACGTCAGGTCCAGGGAGCCGCCCATCGGGAAACCGATCCGGGCGGCTTTCTCTATTTCGTGCATTCCTTCTATCGGCGTGCTTGGGAAGCGGAACGGTCTCCAAAACCGTGTCCCGAGGGTTCGACTCCTTCCGCCGGTGCTTCGAAGTTCTTTGACATCTTCACAGTGGAGCAGACATTTTCCCGGCGCCCGCATTCGGCGGGCGCCCACGCGGTCGTGGTGAACTCGGCGGACACGTCGGTCTTCCAAACGTTGAAGGGTAAGGCAAATGGTCGTGCTGCGGCATTGAGGACTCGGTGAGCGTTGCGGGCGGTTAGAACCGCCCGCAACGCTCACGAGCCCGTCGGCAGGCCCCTCTCGCTTCACCACGCCACGTTTGCCTTACCCCTCAATAGAACCCGACTTGCCACTCACGAGGCCCTGCCGGGGTCCCGGTTGGTGTAACTGGCAGCACGACGGGCTTTGAATCCGTTCGCCCAGGTTCGAACCCTGGACCGGGAGCGGGTGACACGATTTTGGAGGGCTGGCCGAGCCTGGTAAGGCACCGGAGTGCTAATCCGTGGTCCGGGGCGACATCCCCGGCGCGCGTTCGAATCGCGCGCCCTCCGCGTACGACGAGGTGGAGCATGGCGGTCTGTGCAGCGCCCTGATATGGCGCCGGACCAGGTTCGACTCCTGGCACCTCGACCAAGCCCCTGTGGTCCAACGGATACGACTCCGGCGTCCGAAGCCGGGAACGCAGGTTCGACTCCTGCTGGGGGCACCAAGGGGGACGCGCCGGTGCGCAGATGATCCTTGCAAGATCTTCGCGGTGGGTTCGACACCCACGTCTTCCACTCGGGAACCTGTCCGCTCCACTGTGGAGAGAGTGAAAACCATTGGCCTGCCGGATCGCCGCGCGGTACGTTGTCCGGCTCGGTACTCGACACCAGGACGGATGATGCACCCGCAGACCTTGATCCAGAATACGCTGCGTGTCCCGCGCGGCGTGGGCACCGCGGGCGACGGACCTTGCCTCGGACGTCGTCGCCGCGGTCCGCGGGCTGGTCGGCGAGCACGTCCGGCACAACACGTACTTCGCCGAGTTTCCGCGCGGCGTGCCGGACACCGTCGACTTCTGACGGCCGGACCCCGCTACAGCCCTTCGTAGGCGGCCATCACGATGCCGATGCCGCGGTCGTCCCCGTGCACGCCGTCTTCGAGCATCCGGTTCATCACGTAGGACACCGTGAGGCGCGTGTCGAAGTCGGACAGGACGACCGAACCGCCGCGCCCGCCCCAGGAACAGGTCCGGCCCCGCACGCCGTAGCCCATGCCGTAACGGATTTGCGAGTGCAGGACTTCGTCCACGCCGGAGTACTGCTCCTCCAGCGCCCGCTCGCAACCCGCTTCCGACAGCAGCCGCACGCCTCGCGCCTGCCCGCCGTTGGCGAGTACCGACTGCACGGCCGCGACCGACCGCGCGTTGCCGAACCCGTTGGCGGACGGGACTTCCGCCCGCCGCCACGGCTCGGTGTTGGCGATTTCCAGCGGGATGGGCGGATTTCCCTCGCCCAGCGCGATGATCTCGGGTGACCTGGTCGTGGGCGGGATGACGGGGGAGACCCGGTGGTCGTGCTCGGCGGGCAGCCCGATGTGGAAGTCCGCGCCCAGCGGCCCGGCGACGTCCTCGGCGAAGAAGGTCGCGATGCCGCGGCCGGTGACCCGGCGGACGACTTCGCCGATCAGATATCCCTGGGTGACGGCGTGGTAGCGCACCCTTCGTGCCGGGCTCCGAGCTGGGAGCCTGGTCGGCCAGCAGCCTCGTCAGGGTCGGCCAGTCGAAGAGCTGCTCGGTCTTCAGCGGCTCCTGCCAGTCGGCCAAGCCCGAGGTATGGCCGAGAACCTGCCTGACGAGGACTTTCTCCTTGCCAGCCTGGGCAAACTCGGGCCAGTACGTCGCCACCGGCGCGTCCAGGTCGATCTCGCCGCGGTCGGCGAGGATCAGTGCGCACAACGCGGTCATGGTCTTGGTGGTCGACCAGACGCAGGTGATCGTGTCGCGCTCCCACGGCCGGGTGCGTTCGGCGTCGGCGTACCCGCCCCAGAGGTCGACCACCGGCTCGCCCTCGAGGTACACCGCGACGGAGGCGCCCACGTCCTGGTCGTCCAAGGAGGCCGCGAAGGCGTCACGTACTGCTTCGAACCGCTCGTCGCATGTTCCCTGCATAGGGGTAGCAAACGCGGGTTCGCGGCCTGCGGCAACAGGTTTATCAGCGCTTGCGGCCGTGGGTCGAGGCGCGGACGACGAGCTCCGGGGTGAAGATGACCTGCTGGTGCTGGTGGTCCGGTTCCGTGGTCTCCGCGATGAGGAGCTCCGCCGCGGTGCGGCCGAGGCGCTGGCGCGGCTGGCGGACCGAGGTGAGCGGGACCGCGGCCGCGGAGGCGAACTCGATGTCGTCGTAGCCGACGATCGCGAGGTCGTCCGGGACGCTCAGGCGCAGGTTCGCGCAGGACTGCAGCAGGCCCAGCGCGAGCAGGTCGTTGACGCAGAAGGCGGCGGTCGGCCGTTTCGACGCGGGCAGCCCCGCCAGGCGTTCGCCGGCGTTGCGGCCGTCGGCGACGGTCAGGGTCGTGGTGGCGAGGTCGACCAGGCGGTCCGGCGCGAGACCGGCGTCGGCCAGGGCGCGCAACGCGCCGTCGCGGCGGTCGCGGACCTGGCCGAGCGCGGTCTGGCCGCCGACGAACGCGATGCGCTGGTGGCCCTGCTCGATGAGGTGGCGGACCGCGATCTCGCCGCCGTAGACGTCGTCGACCGCGACCGAGCAGTGCGTGGCGGTATCCCGGGTGCGGTCGACGATGACCACCGGGGTGCCGCGCCGCGCGATCTCGTCGAGCAGCGGCGAGTCCGGGTCGGCCGGGGTGATCAGGATGCCCTGGACACGCTGCTCTTCGAGCCGGTCGAGGTAGGCCTTCTCCCGGTCCGGGAGGTTGGCGCTGTTGCAGAGGAACAGCGAGAGGTCGTCCTCACCGGCGACATCTTCCATGCCGGCGGCGACATCGGTGAAGAACGGGTTGCTGCCGTCCAACATCACGTAGGCGAGGACGCGGCTGCGTCCGGCCCGCAGCTGTCGCGCGGATTCGTTACGCACAAAGCGCAGCTCGGCCATCGCGGCCTCGACCCTGGCGCGGGTGGCGGGGCTGACCCGGTCGGGCCGGTTGAGCACGTTGGACACCGTGCCGAGAGACACGCCGGCGGCGGCCGCGACGTCCTTGATGCCGGCCGGCCCTTGCAGCGTCATCGAGACCCCCTGTTGAAACGTAACATGGGCCGCCGTTCCCGACGGGAAAGCGAGCCCTGTCCCGCTCTCGTTGACTTCGTCTCCGGCAGCATAGTACGTTCAGCCACGGCCGGTAAATGAAACCTTTCAATCCGGAGAAGACGTGACTGACTTGCCCGACATCAAGGCCGCGCTGCGGGCGCAGCGGATCGAGACGCCGTCGTGGGCGTTCGCGAATTCGGGTACCCGGTTCAAGGTGTTCGCCCAGGCGGGTGTGCCGCGGACGCCGGAGGAGAAGATCGCGGACGCGGCGACGGTGCACCGGTTCACGGGGGTGGCGCCGAGTGTGGCGTTGCACGTTCCGTGGGACCGGGTGGATGACTTCGGTGCGTTGACCCGGTTCGCCGCGGATCTCGGTATCGCGATCGGGGCGATCAACACCAACGTCTTCCAGGACGACGACTACAAGCTGGGTTCGGTGACGAATCCGGATGCGGGGGTGCGGCGTAAGGCGACGGATCATCTGCTGGAGGCGGTGTCCATCATGGACGCGACCGGTTCGCGTGATCTGAAGTTGTGGTTCGCCGATGGGATCAACTATCCCGGTCAGGATGATTTGCGTGATCGGCAGGATCGGTTGGCGGTGGCGTTGCGGGAGGTGTATGACCGGCTGGGTGTGGGTCAGCGGCTGTTGCTGGAGTACAAGTTGTTCGAGCCGGCGTTCTATGCTACTGACATCCCGGACTGGGGCACGTCGTATGCGCATTGTCTGGAGCTGGGTGAGAAGGCGACGGTGTGCATCGACACGGGGCATCATGCGCCGGGGACGAATATTGAGTTCATTGTGGCGTTCTTGTTGCGGGTGGGGAAGTTGGGGGCGTTCGATTTCAACTCTCGGTTCTACGCCGATGATGACTTGATGGTGGGGGCGGCGGATCCGTTTCAGTTGTTCCGGATCATGTCTGAGATCGTGCGGGGTGGGGCGTTGGATCCGGGGTATGGGATTAATTTCATGTTGGATCAGTGTCATAACATCGAGGCGAAGATTCCGGCGATCATCCGGTCGGTGATGAACGTGCAGGAGGCTACGGCGAAGGCTCTGTTGGTGGATCGTGCTGCGTTGCGGGTGGCTCAGCGGGCTGGGAACGTGTTGGAGGCGAACGCGGTGGTGATGGATGCGTTCAACACCGATGTGCGGCCGTTGCTGGCTGAGGTGCGCACGGATGCCGGGTTGGATCCGGATCCGATCGCGGCTTATCACCGCAGTGGATATCAGGAGAAGATCGTGGCCGAACGAGCCGACGGACCCCAGGCCGGGTGGGGAGCATGAGCGTGCCCGCCGAACTCGTCACGCGCAGCAACGCGCTCGGCGCCGACCCGCGCAACACCAACTACGCCGGCGGGAACACCTCGGCCAAGGGCTCCGAGCTGGATCCGGTCACCGGGAAGCCGGTGGAACTGGTGTGGGTCAAGGGATCCGGGGGCGACCTCGGGACGTTGACCGAGGCCGGGCTCGCCGTGCTGCGGCTGGACCGGCTGCGCGCGCTCGTCGACGTCTACCCGGGAGTCGAGCGGGAAGACGAGATGGTCGCCGCCTTCGACTACTGCCTGCACGGCCGGGGTGGCGCGGCGCCGTCGATCGACACCGCGATGCACGGGCTCGTCGACGCCGCACACGTCGACCACCTGCACCCGGACTCCGGCATCGCGCTGGCCACCGCGGCCGACGGCGCCGCGCTGACGAAGGAGTGCTTCGGCGACCGCGTCGCCTGGGTCGACTGGCGCCGGCCGGGATTCCAGCTGGGGCTGGACATCGCCGCTGTCAAGGCGGCCGACCCGCGGGCGATCGGCGTGATCCTCGGCGGCCACGGCATCACGGCCTGGGGTTCGACCTCCGAGGAATGCCAAGCGCAACTCGCTCGAGATCATCCACACGGCCGAGCGGTTCCTCGCCGAACGCGGCGTCGCCGAGCCGTTCGGGGCCGTGGTCCCCGGGTTCGAAGCACTGCCCGAATCGGAGCGCCACGCGCGTGCCGCCGCGCTCGCGCCGGTGATCCGCGGGCTGGCCTCGACCGACCATCGCCAGATCGGGCACTACACCGACAACGAGGTCGTCCTCGAGTTCCTGGCGCGCGAGAAGCTCGCGCCGCTGGCCGCGCTGGGCACGTCGTGTCCGGACCACTTCCTGCGCACCAAGGTCCGGCCGTTGGTGCGTCGACCTGCCCGCGAACGCGCCGCTCGAGGACGTCGTCATCCGGCTGAAGGAACTCCACGAGGCCTACCGGGCCGACTACACCGCCTACTACGAGCGACACGCCGGCCCGGACAGCCCGGCCATGCGCGGCGCCGACCCGGCGATCGTGCTCGTCCCCGGCGTCGGCATGTTCTCCTTCGGCCGCGACAAGCAGACCGCGCGCGTGGCGGGCGAGTTCTACGTCAACGCCATCAACGTGATGCGGGGCGCCGAGGCGGTGTCGACCTACGCACCGATCCCGGAGAGCGAGAAGTTCCGCATCGAGTATTGGGCGCTGGAAGAGGCGAAGCTGCGGCGGATGCCGAAGCCCAAGCCGCTCGCCGGGCGGATCGCGCTGGTCACCGGGCGCGGGTTCGGGCATCGGCAAGGCGATCGCCGAACGGCTCGCCGCCGAAGGTGCGTGCGTGGCGATCGCCGATCTGAACGCGGACACGTCGATCGCCGGGAGCATCGCGGTCACCGCGGACGTGACCGACGCGGCTGCCGTTCAGTCCGCTGTGGACGCCACCGTGCTCGCGTTCGGCGGCATCGACCTCGTCGTCAACAACGCGGGCCTGTCGATCTCGAAGCCGTTGCTGGAGACCACCGAGCGGGACTGGGACCTGCAGCACGACGTGATGGCCAAGGGTTCTTTCCTGGTCTCGCAGGCCGCGGCGAAGGCCATGGTCGCCCAGGGGATGGGCGGTGACATCGTGTACATCTCGTCGAAGAACGCGGTGTTCGCCGGTCCCAACAACGTCGCGTACGGCGCGGCGAAGGCCGATCAGGCGCACCAGGTCCGGCTTCTCGCGGCCGAGCTGGGCGAGCACGGCATCCGCGTCAACGGCGTCAATCCGGACGGAGTCGTCCGTGGCTCCGGGATCTTCGCCGGGGGCTGGGGTGCGCAGCGGGCCGCGGTGTACGGCGTGGCAGAGGAGGACCTCGGCGCGTTCTACGCCCAGCGCACGATTCTCAAACGCGAGGTGCTGCCCGAGCACGTGGCCGCCGCGGTGTTCGCGCTGACCGGCGGCGATCTGACCCACACCACCGGGCTGCACGTGCCGGTCGACGCCGGGGTGGCGGCGGCGTTCCTGCGCTGAGGAGGACGAATGACACTTGAGCGCATCACCCCGCGCCGCACCAGGATCGGCCTGGTCGCCGGCGGGCTGGGTGCCTACTGGCCGCAGTTCCCCGAGTTGCTCCCGCAGCTGCAGGCCTCGGCGCGCCGGGTCGC
Source organism: uncultured Actinomycetota bacterium (assembly GCA_963762765.1). Classification (GTDB taxonomy): domain Bacteria; phylum Actinomycetota; class Actinomycetes; order Mycobacteriales; family Pseudonocardiaceae; genus Amycolatopsis. The sequence continues at coordinate 164,131 of CAVXMR010000056.1, read as the reverse complement.
CGAACGTCTGTCTACTTTGGACTGCGAGGTGGTGGACGTCGGATTCGTCTCCGATGCGCCCGAGGGTGCGGCTGCGGCGGAGAAGCTGCGCGTGGCCGACTGCGACCTGATCATCGGCTTCCTCACCACCTATCTGACGTCGAGCATGCTGGCGCCGATCGCGCAGCGCAGCGGGTCGCCGGTGCTGCTGCTCAATCTGCAGCCGACCGAAGCCATGGATCACGCCACCTTCGACACCGGCGCGTGGCTGGCCTACTGCGGAGCGTGCCCGCTGCCCGAGATGGCCGACGCGTTCCGCCGCCTGGGTGTGGAGTTCCGGTCGGTGTCGGGCTTCCTTGAGGACGAGCGCGCCTGGACCGCGGATCGGGCGGTGGATCAAGGCGGCCGCCGTGCGCGCTGCGTTCCGGCACGGCCGCCACGGCCTGCTCGGGCACCTCTATCCAGGGATGATGGACGTCTCGACCGACCCGACGTTGGTGTCCGCCCAGCTCGGCGGGCACGTCGAGATCCTGGAGGTCGACGACCTGCGGGTGCGCGTCGAGAACGTCACCGAGGCCGAAACGCGGGAGCGGATGGCGCTCGCGCGCGAAGTGTTCACTTTGGACGAATCCGTGGTCGAGGAGGATTTCGCTTGGGGTGCACAGGTTTCCGTCGCCCTGGACCGGCTGGTCGAGGACTTCGCGCTGGACTCGCTGGCCTACTACCACCGCGGCCTCAACGGTGAGAAGCACGAGCGGATCGGGGCTGGGTTCATCCTCGGCGCGTCCCTGCTGACAGCGCGGGGCATCCCGGCCGCCGGTGAGTACGAGCTGCGCACGTCGCTCGCGATGCTCCTGATGGACCGGATCGGCGCGGGCGGCTCGTTCACCGAGCTGCAGGCGCTCAACTTCCGGGACAACGTCGTCGAGATGGGGCACGACGGCCCGGCGCACCTGGCGATCAGCGCGCGCCGGCCGCTGTTGCGCGGCCTCGGCGTCTACCACGGCAAACGCGGCTGGGGCGTGTCCGTCGAGTTCGACGTCCGGCCCGGGCCCGTCACGGTGGCCGGGATCGGGCAGCAGCGCGACGGCACGTTCACGCTCGTCGCGTCCGAGGGCGAGGTCGTACCCGGGCCGCTGCTGAAGATCGGGAACACGACCTCGCGGGTCGACTTCGGCTGCGACCCCGGCGAGTGGACCGATGCCTGGTCGGCCAGCGGGATCGCGCACCACTGGGCGCTCGGGACCGGGCACCGGGTGGCCGAGCTGACCGCGGTGGCGGACCTGCTCGGGCTGGAGCTCACGACGGTGAAGGACTCGTGAGTGTTGCGGCCGGTTCTAACCGGCCGCAACACTCACGAGCCCTACCACTCGGGATCAGCGGACTCGCTGGTCTCCCGCCACAGCACCACAATGAAAATCACCATGACCGGCAACGTCGTCATGATCAGCTGCAACCGCGTGTCGGGCGCGAAGGCCATCCCGATCAGCAGCGCCGCCATGGCCAGCGCCACCACCCATGCCGCGACGGTCAGCCGCCGGGGCGGCCCGATCGCGGCGGGGCCGAGCCGGACGTCCGGTTTCGGACGCAGCTTCATGTACGACAACGCGATCGCGATCCACACCATGATCAGCACCACGCCGGTCGAGTCGATCAGTGCGTTGAACAGCACGCTCGGTGCGACGTAGTTGAACAAGGTCACGCAAAGGCCGACGACCGCGGTGGTGATGATCGCGGCCGTGGGCACCTTGGTGGCCGACAGCTTGCGCCAGGACTTCGGCGCGTCGTGGCGCTCGGCCATCGAGAAGCCGACGCGGGAAGCGGCGTAGACACAGGAGTTCGCGACGCTGAGCACGGCGGTGAACACCACGAAGTTGATGATGCTGGTGGTCGCCGGGATGTGCATCGCGCTCATCATCGCGCCGAACGGGCTGCTGGCCACGCCCTCGTCGTTCCACGGGCTGAGCAGGACCGTCACCAACAGGGCGAGCACGTAGAAAGCGGACACGGTGTAGGTGACGAACCGGGTCGAACGGCGGACGGTCCGGCTCGGCCGGTCCGCTTCCGCGGCCGCGATCGCGGTCATTTCGATGCCGACGAACGAGAACGCGGCGAGCAGGATGCCGGGCAGGATCGAGCCCGAGCCGTGCGGGAGGAACCCGCCGTAGTCGGCGATGTTGGTCAGCCCGGGCGAGTCGACGCCGGGCACCAGGCCCAGCACCGCCAGCAGGCCGAGCACCGGGATCGCGATCAGCATCAGCACCTTGATCAGCACCAGCCAGAACTGGATCTCGCAGAAGACCAGCACCGGGGCCAGGTTGACCGCGACGAGGGCGGCGAAGAACAGCACCGACCAGCCCCAGGCGGGCATCCAGGGCAGCCAGGTGTGCGCGATGTTCGCCGCCGCGATGCACTCCACGCTCGCCGTGCCGACCAGCAGCCACCAGTACATCCAGCCGACCGAGAACCGGCCGATGTGGCCGAACGCCTCGCCCACGTAGGTGGCGAACGCGCCGCTGTCCGGATGGTGCTGGGCCTGCACGCTCAGCAGGCGCATCGCGATCGCGGCCAGCACGCCGACCAGGAGGTAGCTGATGACGACGGCCGGGCCGATCTGAGCGATCGTGCCGCCACTGCCGACGAAGATCCCGGCGCCGATCGCCCCGCCGAACGCGATCATGCTGACGTGCCGTGACCGCAGGGTCTGGGCCAGTCCGGGACGCTGTTCTACCTGGGTGCCGGTGGCGTCGGTCAAGGCGGCTCCTTCGCGCGCTCATGAACTGTCCCCCGAGCACCGCGTTTCGCGGCGGGCTAACCCTGCAACCGCCGTGCGCCGCTGTCAAGTACCGGAAAGCGCCTCCGAACGACTCGTGAATGTTTGCGGCCGGTAGAACCGGCCGCGACGCTCACGAGTTCTTTCACCAGCTCACGGGCAGCTCGTAGACGCCGTACACCGATCCGTCGTGCTTGAAGGGAATTTTGTCCAGTTCGGTCGCCAGCCGCAGCGTCGGAATCCGGCGGTACAGCGTGTCGTAGACGACCTGCAGCTCCATCCGCGCCAGCGGCTGGCCGAGGCACTGGTGGACGCCGAAGCCGAACGCGACGTGCCGGCGCGCGTCCCGCCGGACGTCGAGGCGGTCCGGGTCCGGGAAGACCGCCGGGTCGCGGTTGGCGATGTCGTTGGCCAGGATCAGCCCGTCGCCCGCGCGGATCACCTCGCCCCCGATCTCGATGTCCTCGATGGCCACCCGGCGACGTCCGTTGTGCGTGATGTTGAGGTAGCGCAGCAATTCCTCGACCGCACCGGCGACCAGGTCCGGAGTCGCCGCGCAGCGTGCCAGCTGATCCGGGTGCTCGAGCAGGGCCAGCGTGCCGAGCGCGATCATGTTCGCGGTGGTCTCGTGCCCGGCGATCAGCATGAGGACGCCCATCTGCGCCGCGTCGTGGCGGGTCAGCTCGCCGGCGCGCACCCGCTCGGCCAGGCCGGACAGCAGGTCGTCGGCCGGGTTCTCGAGCTTCTCGCCGACCAGGTTGTCCAGGTACCCGAACAATCGCCCGGCGGCCGCGCCGCGCTCCTCCTCCGACACGGTGCGGTTGATCAGGACCTTGCTGTTCTCCTGGAAGAAGTCGTGGTCGGCGTACGGGACGCCGAGCAGTTGGCAGATGACCAACGACGGCACCGGCAGCGCGAACGCCTCGACGAGGTCGACCGGCTTCGGGCCCGCCAGCATCGCGTCGATCAGGTCGTCCACGATCTGCTGGACACCCGGCCGCATCGCCTCGACGCGCTTGATCGTGAACGCCGAGGTCACCATCCGCCGCAGCCGCGCGTGCTCCGGGTCGTCCATCAGGATGAAGCTGATCGGCGCGCCCTTGCCGATCGGCACCGAGCTGGGGTAGCCGGGCCGGGTGATGTCGGCGCTGACCCGCGGGTCGCCCAGCAATGTGCGCTGGTCGGCGTAGCGGGTCACCAGCCAGGCCTCGCGGCCGTCGAACAGCTTGACCTTCGTCAGCGGCGTTTCCTCCCGCAGCTCCTGCATCCGCGGCGGCGGGTCGAACGGGCAGCCCGCCGCGCGGGCCATCGGGAATTCGAGCGTCATGACTTTCCTCCCACGAGTACGGTGCCGATTTCCCGGCGGCGCAGGCGTGCCTGCTTCGGCATGTTCCAGCCGAGCACGCCGGTGACCTCGTCGCCGGTGCGATAGACCGCGACGAACCGGCGTTCCACGACCGATCCCTCCACAATGGACACATCCGGCGAAAGCACGCCGTGGACGTGGATCTTGGCGTCGAACTGGTCGGTCCAGAAGTAGGGGACCGGTGTGTAGGGCCGATCCTCACCGAGGATGGCCCCCGCGACGGCGATCGCCTGCTCGGTCGCGTTCGTCCGGTTTTCCAGCCGCAGGGAGCCGAGGCGTTCGTGCTCCCAGCGGGCGACGTCACCTGCGGCGTAGATCCCGTCCGCGGCGCGGCAGCGGGCATCGCACACCACGCCGTTGTCGAGCCGGAGTCCGCTGCCCGCAAGCCATTCCGTGGCCGGTGCGGCACCGAACGCCACCACGACGACGTCCGCGGGCAGCACTTCACCGGTCTCCAGGCGGACTCCGGTGACCCGGTGATTCCCTTCGAGCCCGGTGACCGCGGCGCCGAGCCGGAGGTCGACGCCGTTCTCCGCGTGCAGTTCGGCGAGTTGCCGCGCGACCAGCGGGCCGAGCTGCAGGGCCAGCGGCGCGGGCTGCGGCCCGGCCATCGTCACCGTGACGCCCATGGTCCGTGCGGTAGCGGCGATCTCGGCGCCGAGCACGCCATCCCCGACCACCACGAGCCGGGTGCAGGTCAGCAGATCCGCGCGCAACGCCGCCGCGTCGTCGAGCGTCCGCAGCACGTGGACCCCGGCGAAGTCGTGCCCTGGCAACGTTCTTGGCCGCAATCCTGTCGCGATCACGACGGCCTGGGCGGACAACTCACGCCCCGCGGCCGTGTGCACGGTCCGGCTCGCGACGTCCAAGCCGACGGCCGCGTCACCGAGCACGAACTCGGCGTCCAAAGTGGACAAAGCGTCGGTGGTGCGGAGCTGAGCTCGCGCCGGCTCCCAGGCGCCGGAGAGGACCTGTTTGGACAGTGGCGGCCGGTCGTAGGGGAGGTGCGGCTCGGCACCCAGCAGGGTCACGCGACCGTCGTACCCTTTGCGGCGTAAGGCTTCCGCGGTGGCGAGCCCGGCGGCGGAGGCGCCCACCACCAGTACGCTCACTGGTCGCTCAGTGAGATCGCGGCGGCCGGGCACACGCTCGCGGCCTCGCGGACGATCGGGTGCAGGCCTTCGGGCGGAGCGGCATCGAGCAGGACGACGATGCCGTCCTCGTCACGCTGGTCGAACACGTCCGGCGCGAGCAGCACGCACGTGCCTGCGCCACAGCATTTGTCCTGGTCAACGGCGATCTTCATGGTTCTCCTAGGTCGTGTGCGGGGCGAGCCAGAGGCCGACGAGGGCGTCGATCAGCCCGTTCGCGGCGTCGCCCCAGGTGGCTCGGGGGGTGAGGGTGTTCTCGGCGAGAGCGCGTTCGCGCTCGGCGAGCATGTGCACCAGGAGCTGGCGCATCATGTCGCTGCGCTCGGCGCGCACTTCGGCGGGCAGGTCGGGCAGGCAGCGGCTGATGCTGTCGACGATCCGGACCAGCGACGGCGACGACAGCGACTCTTCGACCATGATCGGGCGCAGGGCCGGGTCGGTCATCACCTGTGCGCCGAACCGGGCGAACCAGGTCGGGCAGCCGAGGACGGCCAGGTGCTCGGCGACCGGGTGCACCAGGCAGCCGATCCAGTCGCGGATGTCGGTGCTGCCGGTGATCGCGGCCAGCATCCGCTGGCGGATCTCCTCGATCGGCGCGGAGTGCTTGCGCGCGATCGCGCGCACCAGGTCGGCCTTCGTGCCGAAGTGGTAGCCCACGGCGGTGTTGTTGCCCTGCCCGGCGGCCTCGCTGACCTGCCGGTTGGACACCGCGAAGACCCCGTCCTCGGCGAAGAGCCGCTCCGCCGCTGTCAAGATCGCCTCGCGGGTCGCGTGCGCCCGCTCCGCCTTGCCGACCGTCTTGCTCATCATGTGTGTCACCACTTCACTGGTAGCTCCCTGAGCCCGCCGACGACGAGGCCCTCGACCCGACGCAGATCATCCACGCCGGTCGCGAGCTCGAGTGAAGGCAGCCTCCGCAGGAGCACGTCGAGCACCGCCTGCAGTTCGGTGCGGGCCAGCGGCTGCCCGATGCACGCGTGCGCGCCGGCGCCGAAGGCGAGGTGGGGATTGGGGCTGCGGCGCAGGTCCAGCTCGGCAGGGTCGTCGAACGCGCTCTCGTCGCGATTCGCCGCGGCCATGCTGCACACCGCGGTCGTACCGCTGGGCACCAGGGTCCCGGCGATCTCGATGTCCTCGCTCAGGAAGCGCAGCATGCCGAAGCCGGCGTTCGCGTCGAGCCGCAGTGCCTCCTCGACGGCGGTCCGCACCAGCGACCGGTCGGCGACCAGGGTCTCCCAGTGGGTCCGGTCGGCCAGCAGCATCGCGACCATCTTGGCGATCATGTTCGCGGTGGTTTCGTGCCCGGCCACCAGCAGGCCGATGCCGGTGGCGACCAGGACGGCGTCCGACAGCGGGTTCCCGTCGACGTCGGTCTCGGTGAGCAGCGCGCTCAGCAGGTCGTCACCGGGTTCCGCGCGCTTGGTGGCGATGTGCCCGGCCATGTACCTGCCGAAGTCTCGCTGTGCCGCGGTCATCTCTTCCTGCGTGTAGCGGGTCATGCTCAGCATCGCGTCCGACCAGTGCGCGAACCGCTCGCGGTCGGCGTCGGGCACGCCCAGCATGTCGCAGATGACCCAGACCGGGAGCGGGAAAGCCAGGCTCGCCTTGAGATCCGCGGGCGCGCCCTTGGCCAGCATTTCGTCGATGAGTTGTTCGGCCATGGCCTCGATGCCCGGCCGCAGCGCGTTCATCCGCTTGGCCGTGAACCACTTGCTGATCATCCGCCGCCACCGCAGGTGCTCCTCGCCGTGCTGTGGCAGGACGGTCGCCATCTCGCTGTTGAACACGCCGCCCTCTTCGACGTCCGCGACGCGCGCGGCGTCATCCGCCGGGGTCGGGCGGGTGAAGCGCGGATCGGCGAGTACCCGCTTGACGTCGTCGTAGCGCGTCACCAGCGTCGCTTCGTCTCCGCTGGCCAGCCGCACCCGGGTCACCGGGCACTGCTCGCGCAGGCGCGCCCATTCCGTGGGCGGCTCGAGCGCGGCTTCGCTCGGAATCGGGTATCGCAGCAGCTCGGTCACCGGGTTGCTCCTTCGCGCTGAGTGGTGGGTGATTCACAGTCTGCCGCCTGCCTTGAAGTAAGTCAATCAACTGACTTAAGATCTGCGCATGGACTCTCCCCAGGCCGCACCGCGGCCGAACGTCGTCGTGGTGGTGCTCGCCCTCGGCGGCATCGTGGTCTCGCTGATGCAGACCCTGGTCATCCCGCTGATTCCGAAACTGCCCTCGCTGCTGGGCACCTCGAGCGCCGACGCCACCTGGGCGATCACCGCGACGCTGCTCGCCGGCGCTGTCGCGACCCCGGTCGTCGGGCGGCTCGGCGACATGTACGGCAAGCGCCGGATGCTGCTGATCAGCCTGGTGCTGCTGGTGGCCGGATCGACGGTCGCCGCGCTCAGCGACACGCTGCTGCCGATGGTCACCGGCCGCGCGCTGCAGGGCCTCGCGGCCGGCGTCATCCCGCTCGGGATCAGCATCATGCGTGACGAACTGCCGGCCGAACGGCTCGGCTCGGCGACCGCGCTGATGAGCGCGTCACTCGGCGTCGGCGGCGCGCTCGGCCTGCCCGCGGCGGCCTTGCTGGCCGAGAACGCCGACTGGCACGTGCTGTTCTGGACCGCGGCCGGGCTCGGCGTCCTGGTCATCGGGCTGGTCGTCGGTGTTCGTGCCGGAGTCGAGCGTGCGCAGCGGCGGCCGGTTCGACCTGCTCGGCGCCGCGGGCCTGTCCGTCGCGCTGGTGTGCCTGCTGCTGGCGATCTCGAAGGGCGCGGACTGGGGCTGGGGCAGCGGCGCCACGCTCGGCCTGTTCGGCACGGCGGCCGTGGTGCTGCTGCTCTGGGGCCGGTTGGAGCTGCGGACCTCGCGGCCGCTGGTCGACCTGCGGACGACCGCGCGCCGCCAGGTGCTGCTGACCAACCTCACGTCCGCGGTGTTCGGCTTCGCGATGTTCGCGATGTCGCTGGTGCTGCCGCAGCTCCTGCAGCTGCCCGCGGCGACCGGCTACGGCCTGGGCCAGTGCATGCTCACCGCCGGTCTCGTGCTGGTGCCCTCCGGCCTGGTGATGATGGCGACCGCGCCGTTGTCCGCGCGGATCTCCCGCACCGCCGGCCCGAAGGTGACGCTGATGCTCGGCGCCGCCGTGGTCGCCGCCGGGTACGGCCTCGGCGTCGTGCTGATGTCGGCGGTCTGGCAGCTCGTGCTGGTCTCCGCGCTGATCGGCGCCGGCATCGGGCTCGCGTACGGCGCGATGCCCGCGTTGATCATGGGCGCGGTGCCGGTGTCCGAGACGGCCGCGGCCAACAGCTTGAACACGCTGATGCGCGCGATCGGCACGTCCATCTCCAGCGCTGTGGCCGGGGTCGTGCTGGCGCATCTGACGATCCGGTTCGGCCCGGTGGACGTGCCTTCGCAGGGAGGGTTCCGCCTGGTCATGGCACTCGGCAGCGGGACGGCGCTGGGCGCGCTGGTGATCGCGGCGTTCATCCCGGGCCGTCGCGACGCCGGTGCTTCGGTGTCCAGCCGGGAGAATGCGCTTTCCGCGGCCGGCTGAACACCGACCGACATCGATGTCACGCACCACCGATTCTTGTCTCGTCTGTCCAGTTGACGTCTGCGGGTGCCACAGCCGAAAGTGCTTGGCAACGTTGTCACGCTTGCCCGCCAGCAATCGCGGCACCTGGACGGTCACCACAAATGAGATCGGAGTTTCGATGGTGCACGACCACAACAGCGGATCGGCGGCGGGCGCGCTGGAGCCGGGTGTCTCGCGACGGCGCGTCCTTTCCGCCGGGACCGGCCTGCTGGCGGGGTTCGGGCTGGCGGCCGCGCTGCCCGGGGCGGCTTCGGCTGCCCCGCTCGCCGCCGACGGCGCCGCGCCGAAGTCCGACCTCGCGCTGTTCCGGCCGGTCCGGGTGTCCTCGACGGACTACGCGGCCACTCCGGCCGAGTTCGCGGTGGACGGCCTGGCCCAGGTCGGCGTGCAGGGTTCCGGCTGGCGGGCGGCGCAGGGCGACTCGCAGTGGATGATCGTGGACCTGCAGGGCCGCTGCCAGATCGAGTCGATCGTGCTGACCTTCGAAGCGCGTCCCGGTGACCCCGCGTTCGACGCCGGTGCCTCGCGCAGCTACACCTCCGGCGCCGAGGTCCAGTCGAGCTACGCCGTGGCGATGGAGCTGTCCGTGTCGAACGACGGCCAGACCTGGCGGACCGTCTACGGCACCGACTCCGGCATCGGCGGCGTGGTGACCGTCCCGCTCGCTCCGGCCGTCTCCGCCCGCTGGGTCCGGCTGACCGCGTCCCGCCGTTCGACGACCAATCCGTTGGGACTCAACGGTTTCCAGGTGTACGGCACCAGCAAGGACGCGCGCCCGGCGGTGCGCGGCTGGACCAGCTGGCCGGTGCGCGACCAGGAGAACCCGCCCGCGTTGATCGTGGCGGCCGACGGCTCGGTGCCGCTCGAGTCCGGCTGGGTGCTGACCATGCAGGACTGGGCGCCGAGCACCGACGGCGCGGTGCTGTCGGGGTCCGCTGTGGACACTCGCGGCTGGCTTCCGGCGACCGTGCCCGGCACGGTGCTGGCCTCGCTGGTCGAGCAGGGCCACCTGCCCGATCCGGTGTCCGGCATGAACAACCTGCACATCCCGGAAGCGCTTTCGCGGCACGCCTGGTGGTACCGGCGTACCTTCGGCGTCCCGCGCGGGCTGGACACGAGCGCGGGCCGGCACGTCTGGCTCGAGTTCGACGGGGTGAACCACGAAGCCGACATCTGGCTCAACGGCACCCATGTCGGCAGCCTGGCCCACCCGTTCGGCCGGGCCGCCCTTGACGTCACGACTGCGCTGCGTGCGGGCGACCAGGCTCTCGCGGTGAAGATCTCGCCGATGCCGCGACCGGGCAGCTCGGGCGACAAGGGCCCGGCCGGGTACGCGTTCGTGGGCGCCGACCGCACGATGTTCGACAACTCGCCGACGTATCTCGCGGTGTCCGGCTGGGACTGGATGCCCGCGGTCCGCGACCGCGCGTCCGGCATCTGGAACCACGTGCGGCTGCGGTCCACCGGCGCGGTCGTGGTCGGGGACGCGCGGGTGGACACGGCCCTGCCGGAGGCCGGGATCGCCGAAGTCACCATCACGGTGCCGGTGCGCAATGCCGCGGCGTCCGCGCAGCGGATCAACGTCACCGCGGCGTTCGACGGCGTGAGCGTGACCAGCACCGTGACGGTCGAGGCCGGGCAGGAGTCGGCCGTCGTCTTCGCGCCCTCGGCGTTCCCGCAGCTCCGCCTGCACAACCCGAAGCTGTGGTGGCCCAACGGCTACGGCGACCCGAACCTGCACACGCTGACCCTGACCGCGGCGATCGGCCAGGTGGTGAGCGACCGCAAGACGGTCCAGTTCGGCATCCGCAAGATCAGCTACAGCTACGACCAGCCGATCGTGCCGGTCGACGGTGTCGCCGCGCAGACCGTGGACCTGCCGCGGCAACAGGCCCGGTACGTGCGGATGCAGGGGCTCAAGCGGGCCACCGGCTGGGGTTTCTCGTTGTGGACCATGTCCGTTGTGGACAGTGCGGTCGGTGCAGACTTGGCCCTGGGCAAGACCGCGACGTCGTCCTCGGTCGCGGACGGCAACCCGCCGGAGCGGGCGTTCGACGGCGACCCGAAGACCCGCTGGACCTCGGGCTACGAGGACAATCAGTGGCTGCAGGTCGACCTCGGCGCGTCGGTCGCGTTCGACCGGGTGGAGCTGTCGTGGGAGACGGCGTACGCGGCGACGTTCAAGATCCAGGTGTCCCAGGACGGCGACAACTGGACCGACGTGGCCTCGGTGGACAACAACGCGAAGCCGTTGACCATCCTCGTCAACGGGGTGAAGATCTTCATCCGCGGCGGCAGCTGGGGCTGGGACGAGCTGCTGCGGCGGATGCCGGCCGAGCGGATGGACGCCGTCGTCGCGATGCACCGCGACATGAACTTCACGCTGATCCGCAACTGGGTCGGCTCGTCCTACCGCGAGGAGCTGTTCGCCGCCTGCGACAAGTACGGCATCCTGCTGTGGAACGAGTTCTGGGACGGCTGGTCCGCCGACCCGGCCAACCACGACATCTACCTGGCACAGGCCAAGGACACCGTGCTGCGTTACCGCCACCACGCCTGCGCGACGATCTGGTTCGGCTGCAACGAAGGCAACCCCCCGGCGGTGATCGACCAGGCGCTGCGGGAGATCGTCACCGGCAACACCGACCTGCTCTACCAAAGCAACTCGGCGGGTGGCGTGATCACCGGTGACGGCCCGTACCGCTGGCTCGATCCGCGCCAGTACTTCACCGGCGAGGCGACCGGCGGCAAGGCCGGGTTCTGGAGCGAGATCGGGCTGCCGACGGTGTCGGTGGTGGAGAGCATGCGCAACCTGGTCGGCGCGGGGGATCCCGGCTGGCCGATCGGCGCGCCGTGGTTCATGCACGATTGGTCGACGAATGGAAACCAGTCCCCGCAAGGGTATCTGGCCGCGATCGACGCCCGGCTCTCACCGTCGACGAGCCTGGCGGAGTTCTGCCGCAAGGCGCAGTTCGTCAACTACGAGAGCATGCGTGCGATTTTCGAGGCGTGGAACGCGAAGCTGTGGAACGACGCCACCGGCGTGCTGCTGTGGATGTCGCATCCCGCGTGGCACAGCACGGTGTGGCAGACGTACGACTACGACCTGGATGTCAACGGCAGTTACTACGGCTCGCGGAAGGGCTGCGAGGCTCGGCACATCCAGGCTGATCTGTCGAGCTGGCAGGTCACGGCGGTCAACCACACTCCAGAGGCTTTGACCGGGGCTTCCGTTGTCGCGCAGCTCTACGACCTGTCGGGCAAGGCGCTCGGTGCGCCGCTGCAGCAGAAGGTCGACGTTGCGGCGTCTTCTGTTTCGCCGGTGTTCGTGGTGCCCTTCGCCGCCGGGCAGCCCGCGCTGCACCTGCTGCGGCTGACGATGTCCGACGCTCACGGGGTTATCTCGGTGAACACCTACTGGCGGTACCAGACGGACACCGCTATGCGCGGCTTGAACCAGCTGGCGCGGACGCAGCTTTCGACTGAACTGCACGGGTCGGGCGCCGGGTATACCGCGACTGTGCGCAATACGGGGAAGACGGTGGCGGCGATGATCCGGCTGTCGCTGCGGGAAAAGAACGGGACTGACCGGGTGCTGCCGACGTTGTACGGGGACAACTACTTCTGGCTGCTGCCAGGGGAAAGCCGGACCATCACGGTCGCGCCGCGGCGGACCGTGCGCAACCCGCGACTGCTGGTGGAGGCCTACAACGTCCCGGCGAAGCTGACTTGAGTCCAGGACTCGTGAGTGTTGCGGCCGGTTAGAACCGGCCGCAACACTCACGAGTCCGGGGCCTACTTTGGTATGACGACGGTCGCATCCTTCGAGTGATCCGCAACGCCACCCCGCCTCGCTAGCTTGATCACATGGCTTCCAACAGGCTTCGCCGGTCGGCACTCGCGCTGACCGCAATGCTGGTCATGACGCTGGGCTTCACCGGGGTCTCGGTCGCCTCGGACCAGCCCGACGTCGTGCGGACCGACAAGGGGCTCGTGCGCGGGGTGGCCGATGCCCGATCCCGCGTGTTCCAGGGCATCCCGTTCGCCGCGCCACCCATCGGTCAGCTGCGCTGGCAGCTCCCGCAACCGACCACGCCCTGGTCCGGGGTGCGGGACGCGAGCAAACCGGGTTCCGTCTGCGCGCAGCTGGATTCGTCCGGCGAGAAGCTCCTCGACCGTTCCTCCGAGGACTGCCTCTATCTCAACGTCACCACGCCGCGCGCGGCAGGCAAGCCGCGGCCGGTGATGGTGTGGGTGCACGGCGGCGGCTGGGCCGGCGGCAACGGGAACTACTACGACGCACGATGGCTTTCGCAGACCGGGGACGTCGTCGTGGTGACGATCAACTACCGCCTCGGCACGCTGGGCTTCCTCGGGTATCCGGGCTTGCCCGATTCCGGCACCTATGGCCTGGCCGACCAGCAGGCGGCGCTGCGCTGGGTACAGACCAACGCCCGCGCCTTCGGCGGCGACCCCGGCAATGTCACCCTGTTCGGCGAATCGGCCGGGGGAGTGGCGACCTGCGCGCAACTGGCTTCGCCGGGCGCCGCAGGACTGTTCCACCGGGCGATCATCGAGAGCGGCTCGTGCGAGACGAACTGGCCCCAGAACCTGCAGTACCCCGATGCCAAGGCACAGGAATGGTGGGCACCCCGCGAGCAGATCGCGGCGACAGGCAAGGCCGAGGCCGCGAAGCTGGGCTGCGCCGGTCTGGCGTGTCTCCGCAAGGCCGACACCCTGCAGCTCCAGAAGGCCACCACTGCCTTCGGTCACGCCGGGTTCGGCACCCCTCTGCTGCCGCTGGACCCGCGGAAGGCACTTCGGTACGGGGCGGTCAACCGAGTGCCGGTGATGCAGGGCAACACCCGCGACGAGCAGGCCTACTTCGGCTGGTTGTTCGAGCTGGACGGCAAGATGGACCCGGCCGCGTACCGCCAGAATCTGGCCAAGAGCTTCGGCGAGCAGGCGGCCGCCGTCGAGAAGAAGTACCCGGTGGCGGCCTACGAGTCACCGATCCAGGCGTGGAACACCGTCGGCACCGACCGGGCCTGGACGTGCCCGTCGTTGACGACGAATCGCCTGATGTCCCGCCGCATGCCGGTGTATAGCTTCTCCTTCGCCGACCGGACGGCGCCCGCGTACGTCGCCTTCCCTCCCGGCTACCACCCGGACGCCTACCACTCGTCGGAACTGCCCTACCTGTTCGACTTCGGGCAGTACGCCCCGCTGAACGAGGCACAGACCGGCTTGTCCCGCACGATGCTGCGCTACTGGACGAACTTCGCGCACGCCGGCGATCCAAACGGCTTCGGCCTCCCCGCGTGGAAGCCCTTTGCGGACGGCGTGACGACGCAGTCGTTCCAGCTGGGCGGAATCACCCGGATCGACCTGAACCAGCAGCACCACTGCGGCTTCTGGGCGACCCAGTAGCAAGGCTGCCCCCGGCTCTCGTGAGCGTTGCGGGCGGTTAGAACCGCCCGCAACGCTCACGAGCCCGTCGGCAGGTCCCCCTCGCTTCACCACGCCACGTTTGCCTTACCCCTCAAATAGAACCCGACTTACCACTCACGAGACCCGAGCCCCGCCTGGCGAAGCTGAAGTCCACCTTGAGGCTTAGGTTCCCTCAAGGTGGCCTTCGCGACCTTCGGCCCGCCCCGACAGGTCACCTAGTGACCGTGGGCTCTAGCGACACTTGCCACTTACGAGACCTGAGCCGCGGCAACAGCTGGGGTACCAGGGCTGTGGAAAGTCACCATCTTCTCTGTCGTTCCCCCGAAGTCCCCCTGGTCCAAGGTGGTTCCGTGCAGAACCCGCGCCGACCCGGTCGGCGCGGGTTCGTCGTCACTGGCGGCGGATCGTGGCCAGGTGCAGCCGGCGGCTCGCACTCAGCAGGGCCAGATGAAGCCGCCTCAGCCGCCGGGCGGGATGCTCGGCGGGAAGTGCGGTGATGGCGGTTACCGGCCCGCGTCCGCGATGGGCGAACTTCCGGTGAACCCCTGATGAATCCGCCGCTCGGCCCTGAATGTGGGCGAGTGTCCCGTCCTTGTCCATTCCGCGGGGCGATAATTGCCACTTATTGTCTCTTTTCCACCGCCGGTTCGGCTCTAGTATCGACGCCGTGTCCGGCTACAAGTTCGATTTGTTCATCAGCTACAGCCGTTACGGCAGCGTGCAGAAATGGTTGCTGAATCACTTCTACGAGAAGCTTCGTGAGTGTCTCGCCGACCAGTGCGCACCGCCACCGAAGATCTACGTGGACCGCACGATGCCGCGTGCCGTGCACTGGCCGTCCAACCTGCAGACCGCCTTGCGGCACAGCAAGGTCATGATCCAGCTGCTCACGCCGCACTACTTCACGTCGGCCTGGTGCATGGCCGAACTGCGCAGCATGCAGGCGCGCGAGGAAATGCTCGGGCTGGCTGGTCCCGAGGTCTCGCAGGGGCTGATCTACCCGATCCTGTATTCGGACTCGCAGAACTTCCCGGTCGAGGAGCGGCAGCGTTCGTGGCTCGACTTCAAGGAGTTCGCCCACCCCGATCCGGTGTATCAACAGACCGTCGAGTTCGTCCATTTCCACCGCAAGGTCACCGAGCTGGCGAGTGACCTGGTCCAGCTGGTGCAGCAGGTGCCGCCGTGGCGGGACGACTGGCCGATCATCGAGAAGCCGGAGCCCGTGCTCATCCCGCCGCCGCCGTTGCCGAGGTTCGAGTGATGACCGGGACCGTGATCACGTTCTACTCCTACAAAGGTGGCGTCGGGCGCACCTTCACCTTGGCCAACATCGCGGTGCTGCTCGCGCGCTGGGGTTACCGGGTCCTCGCCGTCGATTGGGACCTGGAAGCGCCCGGGCTGCACCACTACTTCGCGACGGCGCTGTCCGACGAGCCCGAGGGCGGTGTGGTCGACCTCGCGCACGAATTCCTCGCCGGTGCCGAGAATCCCGGTGCGCACATCGTTCCGGTCGGTGTCGAGGGCACCCTCGGCCTGCTCGCTGCCGGGCGGGTGCACGCGGGAAGGCTGGACGGTGCCTACTCGCGCCGCATGCAGGCGCTCGACTGGGAAGAGCTGTACCGGCGGGGTTTCGCGAACTTCCTGGAGCGCTGCCGCGAGGAGTGGATCACCGACTACGACTTCGTCCTGATCGACAGCCGGACCGGGGTTTCCGACATCGCCGGCATCTGCACCGCGCAGCTGCCGGATCGGCTGGTGGTCGTGTTCACCGCCAACGATCAGAACCTCAACGACGTCGTGGACGTCGTCCGGCGCGCCGATCAGGCCAGGGACCGGCTGCCCTACGACCGGCCGCGGCACGTGGTGCTCCCGGTGCTCTCCCGGCTGGACAACCGGGTCGAGTACCAGCGAGCCGAGGAATGGCAGGCGAAGTGTCTCAAGGTCGTCGCCCCGCTGTTCCGCAACTGGCTGGTCAAGACCGTCCGCGCGGACCTGATGCTGCGACACCTCACCGTGCCTTACGTCTCCTACTGGAGTTTCGGCGAGCAACTGCCCGTGGAGGTGGAACCCGTCCCGTCGGCGGATCAGATCTCGTTCGCGCTGGAGACCGTCGCCGCGGTGATCGCGCAGCAGTTCGACCGCACCGACGTCCTGGCCGACAACCGGGACGCCTACGTGGCGGCGGCCCGCAGCCACGACCGCGAGTTCGACCTGGACCTGCTGGTATCCGGTCCGCGGGGGCTGCACGTCACGACGGACCTGATCGAGGAACTGCGTGCGCTCGGGCTGTCGGCGGTGTGGTCGGTCTCGGGCGACCCGGAATTCCTCGACCGGAGTGGAGAGGCCGCCCAGCACCTCTGTCTTGTGGTCGACGGGACCTTGAGCCGCTGGCAGGCTACGGAGGCCGAAAGGTTCGTGCGGCACACCCTCGGTCCGGACGGCGACCAGCGGCAGCTGTTCTGCGTACTGACCCGCGGCACCGATCGTGAGCGGCTGCCGGGTTTCCTGCGCAGCTTGCAGCACCTCGAGTTCGAGCCGGGCGTACGTCCCGTGCGCGTGGCGCGGCAACTGCACGAGCTCGTGCGGGCGGCGCCGGCGGACGAGGCGGACCCGGACGACGAAGTGTTGCGCAGCGCCGCGTCCGCACTGCGCACCTTGCCACCCACCATGCCCTACGCCGGACGGTTCGCGATCGTCGCGGAGACCGTGCGCGGCATGGAAGCGGCCCTGAACGACGGGGACATGGACCTCCTGCGCGACCGCTCGGCCGACCTGGCGCTGCTCGGCCGGGCGCACGGGAACGGCGACCGGATCACCGCGCCGGAGGACGTACGGGCCCGGGTGCTCGCCCTGCTCGACCGCATCGATCGTCGAATCACCGCGTTCACCGAATGAGAGGCGGCGGAATGCCGGAGAAGTACACGCCCAGCGCGAGAGCCGTGCTGATGGTGCTGATGCTGGAAAACCGCGAGGTCCCCAACCCCGAACTGACCAAGCAGTTCAAGATCAAATTCACGCCCGCGGATCGGGAAAGGCTGAACGACGACGGCTTGCTCAAGACGGCTTTTTCCAGGCCACTGGTGCACAAGATCACCACCAAGGGCATCGAATGGTGCATGAACGATCTCGTCGAAGGCGAACCGCCGTCGAGGTCGGGCCCGCTGACACGGGCGAACGCCGAGCTGCTGCGCCGCTTCGTGCGGTACCACCAGAAGCACGGCACCCTCGCCGAGGTGATCCGCTCCGGCGGCATGGACCTGGAGTCCTTGATCCGCAGCGTCTACCTCGACCTCTCGGACGGCCCGCAGGACTGGATTCGCCTGGCCAGGATTCGTCCCAAGCTCGACAGCGCCGAGAAGAGCGAGGTGGACGAAACGCTGCTCAAGATGATGAAGACCGGGACGGTCCACCTGGCGCCGGACTCCAATCGCAAGGTGCTGACCGAGGCCGACCACGAGGCGGCCGTCCGGGTCGGCGGCGAGGACAAGCACCTCATCGCGATCGAGGAATCATGACCGACCAGCTGCGCGAAGCGCTGGCGGTACTGCGCTTCAACTCCGTCGAAGCCCCGGACGACGTCTGGCGCACCTCGCCCTCGCACGTCGATGGCTTGCACACCAAGGCAGTGCGCCGGATCAAGGACGGCATCGCGGACGCCAGGGACAGCACCGGATCGAGCCCGGTCGGCCTCGTGCTGCAAGGGGAGAAGGGCGTCGGGAAGACACACCTGCTGGGGTCGGTGCGCCGGATGGTCCAGCAGGAGGGTGGCTACTTCTTCCTCACCGAACTCACGTCGGGCGACGCGTTCTGGGACGACGTCGCCAACGCCATGCGCAGCGAGCTGTTCCGGGCCGACGACGACGGCGAATTCCAGCTGACCGTGTTGCTGCGGCAGCTGTGCCGGGGTGCCGCGGTGCCCGACGAGGTCACCCGGGCGATCGTGAACGAAGCGCCGCTGTCACCCGAGCACCTGAACACCTTGATCAACGGCCTGCGCAAGGTGGACGGGCGGATCGCGATCGAATGCGGGGACACGATCCGGGCACTGGTCCTGTACGGGTCCGTGCACACCGACGTCGGCCTGACCTACCTCAGAGGGCAGGACGACACCGAACACAAGCGCCCGGGGTGGGGTTTGCCCCGCGAGCCGAAGCCTCCCCGGGAGCTGGTGCGGGACATCTCGCGGGTCCTCGCGCTGACCGGTCCCTGCGTCGTCGCCGTCGACCAGCTGGACACCTTGGTCAACAAGGGACAGGACGTCATCGAGGAGGCGGCCAGCGGCGAGGTGGCGCAGGAGATCGCGCTCATCTCGGACGGTCTGATGCAGCTGCGCGACACCACCAGGCGGACGCTGACCATCGTGGCTTGCCTGCCCAACACCTGGATGCAGCTGCAGTCGATCGCCAGCGACACCGTGTCCGACCGGTTCACGAAGACCCCGATCCTGGGCTCCATCGTCGACCCCTCGATCGCCAAAGCCCTGGTGGAGAAGTGGCTCGGGGTGATCTACCGGCGCAGCGGGATCGTGCCGCCGCATCCGACCTGGCCGGTGGCGCCGAGCGCGTTCGAGAACTGGGTCGCCCACACCCCGAGGCAACTGCTGGTCCGGATCCACGCCCACGCCGAAGCCTGTCTGTACGGCGAGATAAGGGAGATGGCGTCCTTCGACGAGCAGCTTCCCGAGGTCGTCGTCTCCGCTGGGCCCGAGCAGGACTACTTCGCCGAGTTCGATGCTCAGTTCGCGGAGTTGCGGGAGAAGACCGACATCTCGGCCGCGATCATCAAGACGCACAACGAGAACGAAGTCTCGCCTCCGCTGCTGATGGCCGGCCTGAAGTCCTGGATCACCGAGGTCGGCAACGACGACCTGAAATGGCATCCCGAGCCCCCGCCCGGTGACCACCGGCTGCACGCCGGGTTGCGCCGCACCCTGAACGAGACGCTGGACACGCAGGAGCGCTGGGGATTCCGGGTGATCACGGGAAGCCACGGCAACAAGGTGCTGCGCAGGATGCGGGACGCGCGGGACGCCGCGGGGATCCGCTCCGGCGGGAACGACCGGCACCTGGTGCTGATCCGCAACGGCACCCAGGGCTGGACCGGTGCGACGACGAAACGGGAGTTCGGCGAGCTCAAGGGGATGGGCAGCCGGCGGGTCGACGTGTCGGAGGACGATCTGCGGACCTTCAGCGCGCTCAAGGAGATGTTGTCCGCGCAGTCCCATCAACTGCTCGCCTGGCTGGTCGCGCGCAAACCCGCCAGCAGCACCACTTTCCTGCGCGAGATCCTGCCCGACCCGGCTCAGACCAGGTCGAGCCATCAGGAGACGAGACCGCCGCCGGCCGGAGAACCGCTGCCGGACGAGATCGCGCTCGGGATGGCGGGCGAGGTCCGGATCGAGCTGGCGTCGTTGCGCAAGCACGCCATCGTGTTCGCGGGTTCGGGCAGCGGGAAGACCGTGCTGCTGCGCAGGATCGTCGAGGAATGCGCGTTGCGAGGGGTTTCGGCGATCGTGCTCGATCCGAACAACGACCTGGCGCGCCTGGGTGACGCCTGGCCGCAGCCGCCGGACGACTGGCTACCGGGAGACGCGCGGAGCGCCACCGAGTACCTGGCCAACACCGAGGTCGTCGTGTGGACGCCGGGCCGGGTCGGCGGGCGGCCGCTCAGTTTCCATCCGCTGCCGGACTTCGCCGGGGTGCGTGACGACGTCGACGAGTTCACCGCCTCGGTGGAGGCGGCGGTGGCCCGGCTGGTTCCGCACGCCAGGGTCGCGGCCGGCACGAAGACCGCCGTCCGCGGCCGTGCGGTCCTGCGCGAAGCCTTGACGTACTACGCGCGCAGGGGAGTCCGGGACCTGTCGGGCTTCATCGATGTGCTCGCCGAGCTGCCGGAAGGGGTGAGCAAGCTCAGCACCGCGGTCGCGACCGCCGCGGACCTGGCCGAGACGTTGCGGGCCGCGATGGTCAACGATCCGTTGCTGGGCGATTGCGCCGCACCGACGGACCTCGCCATGTTGCTCACCCCGGCGCCGGGCAAGCGTGCGCGGATCTCGGTGATCAGCTTCGTCGGGCTGACCTCCGAGGAGCAGCGGCAGGGCTTCGTGAGCCAGCTCCAGCTGGAGGTGTTCGCCTGGATCAAGCGGAACCCGGCGGTCGACCGGCCGCTCGGCGGGTTGTTCGTGATGGACGAGGCGCAGACCATCGCGCCGTCGGGGACGTCGACGGCGAGCACGCAGAGCACCATTCTGCTCGCCTCCCAGGCGCGCAAGTACGGGCTCGGCCTGCTGCTGGCGACCCAGGCGCCGAAGGGCGTGCACAACCAGGTCGTCGGCAACGCCACCACGCAGTTCTTCGGCAGGCTGAACACCGCGGCGCAGATCGCCGCGGCGAACGACCTGGCCAGGGCCAAGGGCAGCACGGTCGGGAACATCGCCCAGCTGGAACGCGGGCAGTTCTACGCCACCGGGGAGACCTTCGGGTTCCGCCGGATCCGGGTGCCCTTGTGCCTGAGCCACCATCCGCCCAGTCCACTGCGGGTGGAGGAGGTACTCGAACGGGCCCGCGGCCCGCACTGAGCCACTGTGGAACGCGCTCCCGCTGAGGGGCGCGTTCCACAGTGGACACTCTGGCGTTTCCCGTTTCCTCTCCGCCGGGGAAACGGGAAACATCTTGTCGGCGGCGTTAATGCGATGAATCCTTGATTTCGGGAGCCGGAATACCGGACCGGTTCCCGAAATCAATTTCCGGATTTCCTCTGGAGGATTCATCATGTCCAAATATGTGTCCGCTCTCCTGGCCGCCGCCGCTTCGCTGCTGGTCGCGGCCTGTGTCACGCTCATCGGGCCGGCGGTCGGGTCGGCCGGGGCGGACGACACCCCGCCGCCGGCCACCACCACCCCGGCCCACACCGACGGGAACCCGTGGCACGGCTGACTCCGCCGGAAATGCGCGACCCGGCCGTTCGCGAGTATTCGCGGACGGCCGGGTTTATCGTCGTGGGGAAAGGGTTCCGCAGGCGCACGTGAGCAGTGCGCGTTCGTGCCGGACCTCGTCGGCCGCGGGCTGGCCGAGCGCGGCGAACTCCGTTTCGGCCGTCTTCCAGTGCGGTGCGGCGTCGGCGTGACGGCCCTGCGAATGCATGGTTTGCGCGACGCCCCAGGCGGCATGGGCCTGGTGCGCGCGGTTTCCCGTGCCTTTCGCCAGGTCCAGCGCCGCGTTGTAGAAGCGGTGCGCTCCCGCCAGGTCGCCCAGGGCCAGGGCGGTCGCGCCGCGGTCGCGGTAGAGCTGGGTGCGCAGATCCGAGTCGGACACGGTGGCCGCCGCCGCGGTGGCCTGCTCGTGGTACCGGACGGCCTCGGTGAGCCGTCCCGCCAGCCGGTGGGCGGTGCCGATGTTGGTCAGCGCGTACGCCGCCACGCAGTCGTCGCCGACCTCGCCGGCGAGCTGGTGCGCCTCCGTGTGGTCGGCGAGTGCTTCCGTGAGGTGGCCCAGCTGCTGCCGCACCGAGCCGAGGTTGTTCAGCGCGTGTGCCAGGCCTTGGACGTGCCCGATCTCGCGCAGCATCGGGACCGCGGTGCGGTGTTGGCGCAGTGCGACGTCCAGGTTGCCGCGCAGCTCGTTGAGGTAGCCCAGCGAGCTCAGCGCGTGCGCCTGGCCGCGCGGGTCCGCGCATTCCTCGTACTTCGCCAGCGCGGCTTCGAAGTTCGTGATCGCCTCGTCGTGCCTGCCGAGCTCCATCGCGGGGATCGCGATCGCGCATAGGGTGGCTGCTTCGCCGCGCACGTCGCCCAGCCGCGTCCACTTCGGCAGCGCCTCCCGCGCCAGCTCGAGGGCGTCGGTGAGCTTGCCGAGGCGGTCGTGCGCGGTGGCGAGGCGGAGGAGGACGTAGGCCTGGCCGTAGTCGTTGCCCGGATCGGCGGAGACGACCTGCCGCGCGAGTTCCGTGGTCTCGATCCAGTCCTCGAACTGATTGGTCGTGTTGAAGTAGCGCCAGATCAGCACGGCGAGGCGCCACGCGTGCTCGGGCAGCTCGTACGCCGCGGCGTGGCGGATGGCGGCCACCAGGTTGTCGCGCTCGGCCACGATCCAGGCCAGGGCGGCGTCCTGGCGGGTGAACACGGGCGACACCGGGCTGGAGCGGTCCAGTGTGGGCAGCTGCGCGCGGTCGAACGGGTACGCGGTGCCGACGGCGTTCGTGAGCGTGACGACGTAGAAGTCGAGCAGCCGTCGCAGGGCGTCCGGCGCCGACGCAGAAGGCTCCGCGGCCGCGAATTCCTTGAGCGGGTCGAGCATCTGGTACCGCTCGGGCGCGAGCTCTTCCAGCAGGCACACCTCGTGCAGCTCGTCGAGCAGCACGCGGGCCTCGGTGACGTCGCGGTTCACCAGCGCCGCCGCGCCCGGCACGGCGAGGTGCGGGCCGGGCAGGTGCCCGAGGAGGCGGAACATCTCCCGCTGCGGGACGCCCAGCTGTTCGTAGGAAACCTTGACCGCGGCGGCGCCGGTCGCATCGTCGGTGTCCGCGTTCCAGGGCCCGCTCTCGTCGAGCAGGTGGAGCAGGTACTCCAGCGGCCATCGGTCGTGCCGGCGGAACAGGGCCGCGACGACCCGGATCGGCATCGGCAGGTGGCCGCATCGCTTGACCACCGCGGCGACGTCGGCGGATCGGCCGCGCAGTCGCAGCGGGCCCGCCAGCGTGCGGAACAACGCGATCGCGTCGTCCGCGGGCAACGGCGTGAGCCGGATCTGCTCGCCGGTGTCCGGCTCACCGACACGTCGGCTCGTCACGACCGCGAAGCAGCCGGGGGCTTCCGGGAGCAGCGGGCGGATCTGGTCCGCCGAAGCCGCGTTGTCCAGCACGATCAGCGACCGGGTGCCGTATAGCTCGGTCTGGTAGAGCGTGACTTTCCGGCCGAGCGACGCCGGGATCTGCTCCGGCGGCACGCCGAGTTCCAGCAGGAGCTGGGTGAGTGCGTCGCCGACGGTCATCGCGGGCACGTTCGGGGTGAACCCGTTGAGCCGCACCAGGAACTGCCCGTCCGGGAACCGGTCCCGGAGGCGGTGCGCGGTCTCCACGGCCAGGCCCGTCTTGCCGACGCCCGGCGCGCCGCTCACCCACACCGCGCGCTGCCCGGCCGCGGCCATGGCCGCGATCTCGTCGAGCTCCGGGTCACGGCCGGTGAACCCACCCGGCCGCGACGGCAGCGAGCTGACCGGCTCACCGCGTTCGGCCCGCGCGGCGAGGTTGCGCAGCACCGATCCCGGCTCGATGCCGAGTTCGGCGAGGGCGTCCTCGGTCTGGCGGAAGACCCGGACGGCCTCCACCCGGCTGCCGTTCGCGAGCAACGCGCGCATCAGCAGTTCGGCGAGTTTCTGCCGTGCGGGATCCTTGCGCACCACGCGGCGCAGCCGGTCCCGCGCCGACCGGTGATCGCCCGCGGCGAGTTCCAGCTCGGCGAGGTCGCCGACCGCGTCGAAGAAGGCGTCGTCCGGGGAAAACACCTCGGCACCGCCGACCCGGTCGACGTCGATGTCCTCCAGGAACGGCCCGCGCCACAGGTCGACGGCGGCCCGCAGCAGCTCGATCTGCCGGCGCGGCTCGCTCGTCTCCAGCGCCTGCGCGCGCAGGCGGTCGAACCGGGCGGTGTCGATCTGGTCTTCGGAAACCCGGAGCAGGTAGCCCGTCGCCGTCCGCTCGATCTCCACGTCGGTGGCACGGAACGCGTTGCGCAGCTTGTTGATGTAACCCCGCACGAGCGTGCGACGCTCGGGGTTGTCGGCCCAGACGATCTCGGTCAGCCGCTCGGCGGACAGCGGTTTGTTCGCGTTGAGGAGGAGCACGACCAGGATGAACCGCTGCTGCTGGTCGCCCAGCGGGACCGGGGCGCTGCCGTGCCACGCCTCCAGCGGACCGAGCATCCGAAATTCCACTCCACCTCCCGGAACGAAAAGCCTATGTCGGTGACTACGTCGCGCAAGCGCCCGTCCGTGTGTCGGTCGATTCGCGTTTTCTCCACTTCTGATCGACAAAGGCGGGGCACGCTGCGCCCCCATGGGGTCAGACGTGTTGCCGTGCTACCTGGTCTGTGACATTTCATTTTCGATGATCGATCATTTCGACGAACTGAACGCCGGGCTGCGGGAATTCCGCGGCGCGGTACACGCGGAACGGTCGGTCGCCGCGCGGGTCAGCGTCTGCGTGGTCGGGTTCGCCGCCGTGCCGTGCGTGGTGCAGCCACTGCGTCCCGCGCTGGAACTCGCCGAGCTGACCGGGCCGCCGCCGGATGGGGGCAGTGACTTCGGCTCGGCGTTCACGCTGCTCCGCCAGACCATCGACCGCGACGTCCGCACGCTCGAGGCGCGCCGCCTGCGGGTCCGCCGCCCGCTGGTGTTCTTCACCTCCGACGGGCGGCCGACCGACTCGGACTGGCCAACGGCGTTCGCCCAGCTCACCGATCCGGCGTGGGCCACACGTCCGGACGTGATCGCGTTCGGCATCGGCGCGGCCGATGCGGCCACGCTGGGCCGGATCGGGACGTCGAGGGTGTTTCTCCGCCGGGACGGGGTCCGCATGGGTGCCGCGCTGGCCGCGTCGGTGGCGCGCGCGAACCGCATCCACGACATGTCCACTTCTGGTCCACTCACCTGCCGCACGCTGCTCGCGAACGGACGAGCGGACGGGGAGCCGAGCTGATGACCATGCACGATGAGCTGATCCAGGAACTGAAATCGCTCCGCAAGGGCCGCGGCGTGTTCGCCGGCCGGATCGGGGAGCGAGTGGGCCCGAACCTGCGCCTGCTGTGCGGGATCACCGGCGAGGACGGCCCGGTGGCCATCCGCGAGAAGGTCGCCACCCGGCTCGTCGAACTGGCCGCGCAGCTGCCGGCGGACATGTGCCTGGCGACGGTGGCGGCGTTCGCTCTCAGCACCGACGTCCGGCACCCGCTCTATCAGGACCGGATCCAGTGGGCTGCGATCAGGATCGAACGCGACTCGCGGACCGTCCGCCGCCGCGTCGACGAAGCCATCGATCAGCTCGCCGACCTCGTCGCCACCACCCCGCGTACCCCAGCCGGTGGCTGGGGCACCGAGGAACTGCACGTCGCGGTCGCGCTGAACTGCCTGCGTCCCGAAGTCCTGGAGCAGCACCGGGTCGTCGCCGATCAGGACGTCCTGCGCGAGCTGGTCTTCACCTCCCCGCTCGCGGTCGGACGGCGGTACCAGGAAGTCGACGTTCTCTACGGCGGCACGTTGCGCGAGCGCGGCCTGGCCTCCCACGATCGCCCCACCTTCGCGCTCGAGCTGCCCGAGCCGCTGGCCCGCGGGGAGTCGCACGAGTTCGCGATCCGGTTCCGGCTGGCCGGTCCGCAGGCGTCCGTGGTGCACGTGCCCGAACAGCGTTGTGCGCTCTTCGACCTGCGGGTGCGGTTCGGGCGCGACCGGACGCCGCCGCACGTGTGGACCCTGCGCGACGTCCACCAGGCCGCCGGTGCCGACCCGGTCCGCCATGGCCACCCGCACCCGGTGGACCGGGCCGGCGAGGTGCACCTGCGGTTCCACCGGCTCGTCCCCGGCCTGGCCTATGGGGTCAGTTGGGAAACCGATGACCAGGTCGTCGGGGGGCGGTTGTCCGCATGAGGAACTGCCCGAAGGGCCGTTCTCCCCGGTGCGTTCGATGCCCTGGACTGAGCAGGTGGCCGGACGAGGAGTACTGGAGGGCGCGTTCGCGCTGCTCGAGGCGTTGAACGCGCTGGGCGGCAATGCCGGGTTCGCGGAGCTGGTCCGGGCCAGCGGCCTGCCGAAGACCACCGCGCACCGGCTGCTCGACCAGCTCGTCGAGCTCGGTGCCGTGGAACGCGCGCCGGAGGGCTACCGGACCGGCTCGCGGGTGTTCCGGCTCGGTCAGTCCTGGCAACCGGAACTGCGTGAGCTGGCCCGGGAGTGGCTGCCGGTGCTCGCGGCGCGGATCCGGGCGGGCGTGCTCCTCGCGGTGCCGCGCGAACGCCGCGTCTTGGTCGTCGCGAGGGAGGGCGCGGGCATCCGGCCGGGAACGACCCTGCCGCCGGACAGCGCGGCGGGACAGCTGCTCGCGGGGCACGAAGGCGGATTCGTCGTCGACGCCGGCAGCGCGGCGGTTCCGGTGCGGGCGCCGAACGGCGGCACGGCGGCCGCGCTGGTCGCCGTGCCGCCGCCGGGTCGCAGCCCGCTTTCGGTGGTGGACGGGCTGGTGAGCACCGCGCGCGCGTTCGGCGCGGCGCTCACCGCCTGATCAGAGGACGCCCCAGCGCTGGTTGGCCTGGCCGCCGCCGAGGTTGTCCCACAGCTGCGTCGGCGTGCCGTTGTGGCCGAGCTCCTGCCATACCGCGTCGAGCACGCGGGAGTTGTAGACGTTCTGGATCGTGTAGTTGCGGTAGCCGTCCTGGAACACCCACCACACCTGGTTCGTCTGGCCGCCGCCCAGGCAGTCCCACAGCTGGATCGGCGTGCCGTTCTGCATCGAGCCCCACCGCGCGTCGAGGCAGCGCCCGCTCACCGAGTCGACGACCTGGTACCGGCTGTCGTAGGCCACGTACCGCAGATACCACTGGTTGGTGACCTGCCAGCAGTCCCACAGCACCACCGGGGCGCCGTTGCCGGTGCCCTGCGGCATCAGGCAGCGGCCGCTGTAGTTGTTGGTGATCGGGTACGGCCCGTAGTCCGCGGCGTTCGCGGCGGGTGCGAGCAGACCCACCAACGCCACCGCGGCGGCCACCACCGAGGCCCACTTCTTCCGGCTCATCAACGCTCCCCACGTTCGGTCTTTTCCCGACCGTGCCTGACGATCCGGCCGGGTGGGGGCGGAGTTCCGGCCAGCGGGCCCGATCCGGCCCGTTCGGGCGGACATCGTGAGCGTTCCGGGCGGCCATTGATCCGTAAGGCAAACGTGGCGAGTCTCGGCAGCGGGACGCGGATGCCACCGGGCCCAAGTCCGTGAATGCCACATTCACGGCGTCTTAAGCCCTCAATTGTGGCCTTCACGGACCTCTACTTCGCCACACAAACCCCAGCAGCACCTCAAACCCACCTGCCCCATCAGCCCCCACAAGCATCGATTCACGTATCAGTTCTCGTCCATGGCAGGAACAGGTCAGCGCGCCCGCCCGGCCGCCGCGATCCCGGACACTCGATCTTCGGCAGGGTTCGACTAGTTCCGGGGAGCCTCGATGGATTACCGAGCGAGCGTCATCGACGGCCTCAAGTGGTGCGTGTCCTCCCGGGGACGCGCGCCGCGGCGGCATTTCTGGTTGCTGCTGCTCCTTTTCGCCGTTCTCGAAACGCTCGCGGCCGGGCTGGATTCCGAACCGCTGCTCGTCGTCGCCACGATCATGCTGATCCCGCTGATCGCCGTGGGCGCCCGCCGCCTGCACGACACCGGTCGTCACGGCGCCTGGATGTGGCTGCTGCTCTCGCTGTGGGGCTGGATCGTGCTCGCGGTGTTCCTCTCGGGACGATCCCAGCCGGAGGCGAACCGCTATGGCCCGCCGCCGCGGCGCGTCCGTGCAGTTCGGCAGGACCCCGTGGTGGCTCCGGAAGCTGGCGTTTGACGCGGGCGCGGATCGCGAGAACGGTGAGCGCCGGCAGGCGTCAAAGGGACGGCGTACGTCGTGCACGGCCGGCCCGATCGCCGAGCAGGCTGCCCACCAGGGCGCCGAAGGCGAGATGGTCGAGCCACTGGGGGAGCCGCGGCAAGGCCCGGATCGCCGGGTAGCCGCGCCCGAGGACTTCCAGGTCGAGCGCCGCGATCAGCGCGCCTGCGGCGGCCCCGCCGAGCAGGCCTAGCCGGTGCCGCCGGGACACCGCCGCCAGCACGAGGGTCCACCCGGTCGACACGGCCAGGTGGACCGCGATGCCCGGCACGACCGCGGGCCGGTCGCGTCGCCCCGGCACCAGAGTCCCGGCGGCACGCGTCGCCCCGAGGACGTCGTCGCCCGTGATCACCGCGTGCAGGGTGGACGGCACGCCGCTGAACACCGCCGCGAGAACCCCGGCGAGGACGATCCGCTGTGAGTTCGGCACCTGCGCATTCTCACACCTGCCGGGCGCGGAGCCGGGTGAACACCGACCGGCCGCCGGTGAACGCCCAGATCGCGATCACCGGGTCGCAGATCGCGCAGCCGAACGACGAGTGCGGCTCGAACGGCAGGATCGGGTGGCCCTTGAGGTGGTGGACGATGTCCCAGGCGGTGTGCAGCAGCCAGCCGATCCCGATGAACGTCCACGAATCCAAGCCGCGGAACGCGACATAGGTCATCGCGGTGCAGAACACCAGCTCCCACGGCCCCAGTCCGCCGCCGGAGAGGTAAGCCGCTCCGGCTCCGGCGATCATGAGCGCGTTGAACCGCTGCCGGTGCGGCTCCGCGATCAGCGAGTTGAGCACGACGTACACCAGGCCGATCACGATCGGCACCACTACCGCCATCATGATCACAACGTAGAAACCGGCGACTGCCGGCACCACCGGATTCCGTGCCAGATTGCCCCGGATTCTCGCCAGCTCAGGGCACGAGGACGACCTTGCCGGTGACGGTGCGCGATTCGGCCAGCGTCAACGCTTCCGCGGCTTCGGACAGCGGGAACCGGGCCGCGACCTGGGGCCGCAGGACGCCCCGGGCCGCCAGGTCGAACACGGCGCCGAGGTCCTCGGCGAGCCGGGCGCGGAACCGGGAAAGGTTGCGCTTGCCCGCCCAGATGTTGAAGAAGTGCGCCTTGCGCTTGTTGGGCAGCAGGTTCCACCACAGCAGCTGCCCGAACAGCTTGAGGACCGGCAGTCGCGAGTTGCCCTCATCGTCCTTTGTGGACGCGCTGCCGTAGGCGACGAGCGTGCCGCCGGGCGCCAGCAGCCGGAACGAGTCGACGATCCCCGGGCCGCCGACGTGGTCGAACACCGCGTCCACGCCACCGGGCGCGAGCTCCCGGACCCGCTGCGGCACATCGCCGCGGTAGTCGACCGCGGTGGCGCCGAGCGCCTCGACGGCGGCGGCGTTGCGGGCCGACGCCGTGCCGATCACCTGGATCCCGGCCGCGCGGGCGAGCTGGACCAGCGTCGAGCCGACGCCGCCGTTGGCGCCGTGCACCAGGATCGTCTGTCCTTTCCGGACTCCCGCGATGCGGTGCAGCATCTGCCAGGCGGTGATCCCGTTGACCACGAAGGTTTCCGCTTCGGCCGCGTCCAGTGTCGCCGGGACGGTGACCAGGTCGGCCGCGTCGAGGACGAGGTGGCTGCTCCAGCCGCCGGTCTTGGTCAGCGCGGCGACGCGCCGCCCGACGAGGGCTTCGTCGTCGGCCTGCTCGACCGTGCCGACGATGTCGTAGCCGGGCACGAAGGGGAACGCCGGCTGGTCGTAGTACTTGCCGCGCCGCATTTGCTGCTCGGCGAACGAAATGCCGGTGGCGTCGACGCGGACCAGGGCCTGGTCAGGCCCGGGTGTCGGCAGTGCGCGCCGCGTGACCTGCAGGCCGTCCGGCTCGACGAGGCCGGGAAGGACGATTTCGGTAGTGGTGGTCATGGTGTTTCTCCTTCGGGTGTGTGACTGGTCAGTCACTCATGGGCCGGCCGGAAACCGGCGTGGAGTAGGGGATCAGGGCATTACGTGCCGGATTCCGGCGCTGAGGATCGCGGCCCAGCCGTCGTCGAGCTCGTCGAGGCCGAGGGTCGTGATCAGGTGGCAGAGCTGGCCGTAGGCGATGAACCGCTGGACCTCGCCGTCTTCGGCGCCCGACCGGCTCTTGGCGTAGCCGGTGACGCGGGCGAGCCCGCGGCGGACCGCGTCGGCGATCTCCGGGATGTCGCTCGCCGACTGGGCGTGCACCTGCAGCATGAGCAGGTTCCGGTCCGCGATGAGCTCGGCGTAGGCCCCGCCCATCTCGTGCAGGATCTTCCCGGGCTCGGCGCCGTCGGCTCGCGCGAGCCCCTTGGCCAGCGCGCGCTCGACGAGTTCGTAGCAGCGATCCAGTGCGGCCACGAACAGTTCGACCTTGCTGGGGAACAGCTTGAACACGTAGGCCGGCGAGATCGACGCGCGCGCCGCCACCTTGGTGATCGGCGTGCTGTGGTAGCCGCCCTCGGCGAACTCCGCGATGGCGGCGTCGACGACGGCGTCACGGCGGACGTCCGATGTGGAGAGGGTGGCACCGCGCTTGGTCATGTGAGTGACTGTACACTCACTCTTCTTGGGAGGGCAAGCCCGGGCTTCACGACTTGGCTTCGACGGCCTCCAGTCGACGTCGCAGATGGGCGCGCTCGGGCTCGGTACCGGCCAGCTCGAGCGCGTGCCGGTACGCCACCGCAGCTTCGGTGAAGCGGCCGGCGCGGCTCAGCAGATCCGCCCGGGCGACGGCGTAGGGGTGGTAGCCGCGCAGCCGCGGCTCGTCCGCCAGTTCGTCGAGCAGGGCGAGGCCGGCCTCCGGGCCGTCGCGCATCGCCAGGGCAGCGGCCCGGTTCAGCGCGACGACCGGGGACGGGCCGAGCGCGTACAGCACGTCGTAGAGCGCCACGATCTGCGGCCAGTCCGTGGTCGCGACGTCCGCGGCTTCGTCGTGCAGCGCGGCGATCGCGGCCTGGACCCCGTACGGGCCGGCCGGGCCGCCGGTCAGCGCGACGCGTACCAGGTGCAGGCCTTCCTCGATCATCGCGCGGTCCCACCGGCCGCGGTCCTGGTCGTCGAGCAGCACCAGCTCGCCGTCCGGCCCGGTCCGGGCGTCGCGCCGCGCGTGGATCAGCAGCATCAGCGCGAGCAGCCCGGTGACCTCGCGCTCGGCGGGCAGCAGGCGGCGCAGGATCCGCGCCAGCCGGATGGCCTCCTCGGCGAGGTCCAGCCGTTGCAGCTCCGGGCCGGCGCTGGCCGCGTAGCCTTCGGTGAAGATCGAGTAGAGGACCTGGAGCACACCCGGCAGACGCTCCGGCAGCTCGTCCGCACCGGGCACGCGGAACGGGATCCGGGCCTGCTTGATCTTCTGCTTGGCGCGCACGATCCGCTTGGCCATCGTCGCGGTGGGCACGAGAAACGCCCGCGCGACCTCGGGCGTACCCAGCCCGGCGAGGCAACGCAACGTCAACGCGGTGCGATCCTCGGCGGGCAGGGCCGGGTGGGCGCAGGTGAAGAACAGCTGGAGCCGTTCGTCGGGCAGTTCGCCGTCTGTCGACGGGGCTTCGGCGCGGTCCGCCTCCACTTGCAACACGGCCAGCCGGGCGGCATACGCCCGATCCCGCCGCAGCCGGTCGACGGCCCGGCGTCGCGCCGTCGTCATCAGCCACGCCCCCGGTTTCGGTGGGACGCCGTCGACCGGCCACCGCTCCAGCGCCGTCTCGATGGCCTCGGAGGTAACCTCCTCGGCCAGGTCGAGGTCGCCGAAGCGGCGGGCCAGCGCGGCGAGGAGCCGGCCGCGTTCCTCCCTGAACACGGCCGCCACCGACGCCTGCGCGGCCCGCTCGCCCGTCATGCTCAGAACTCGGCTACCGGGCGCACGACCACGGACCCGCTGCCCCGCGAGCCGGGACAACGCGCGGCCCAGTCGAGCGCGACATCCAGGTCCGGCACGTCGATGACGTAGAAGCCACCGAGCACCTCGCGAGTCTCGGCGAAGGGCCCGTCCGTCACGGTCCGCTCACCGTTCGCGCCGACGCGCACCGCGGTCGCGGTGACCAGGTCCGCCAGCGACTCCCCGGCGACGAAGATCCCGGAGTCCTTGATCTCTTTGTCGTAGCTCACCCAGTCCTCGACCGAGCACTCGGCGGCGCCGCCCGCTTCGGTGACCGCGCCCGCGTTGACCAGCAGCATGTACTTCATGGTTGCTCCCCTGAGGTGGTGGTGCGGCGGGGTGCCGCACAGCATCACTACGAACGGGATCCGCTCGGAAGGACACACCCGGGACCTTAGTTTCACGAAGGCGCTGCGGCTGGGTGCACTACGGAAGCCGAGCCTTGAAGCGCTGCCAGAGGTGCGGCTAGACCTCGATGTGGGAGCCCATGATCACCGTGCGTTCGCGCGGCAGGCCGAAGTACTCCGCCGCGTCCGTGGTGATGTACGAGGTCGCGATGAACAGGCGTTTGCGCCATGGTGCCATCGTCGGCTGGTCACCGCGCCGGAGCTCGATCTTCGACAGGAAGTAGGACGCCTGATCCAGCTGCAGCGGGCCTTCGGTCGACGCCGGGTCGAGGCTCCGCAGCGCGCTGGGCACGTCCGGGGCTTCCATGTAGCCGAACCGCGCGGTGACGTGGGTGATGCCGTCGTCGGTGTAACCGAGGTCGTCGACGACGATCCGCTGGTCCGCCGGGACGCGGGGGACCGGCTCGGTTTCGATCGACAGGATCACGACGTGCTGGTGCCGGACGTGGTTGTGCTCGACGTTGGCCCGCATCGCCAGCGGCGCGGTTTCCGCGCCGCGGTTGAGGAAGATGGCCGTGCCCGGCACCCGGTCGGCCGTCGTCGCCGTCTGGAGCTCGCCGATGAACTCGCGCAGCGAGCCTTCCTCGCGTTCGCGCTCGGCGGTGACGATCTGACGGCCGCGTTGCCAGGTGGTCATCACGGTGAACGCGGTGAGCGCGATCAGCAGCGGCAGCCAGGCGCCATGGAGCAGCTTGGTCAGGTTGGCCGCGACGAACAGCAGGTCCACCGTGAGCAGCACGGTGGCACCGATGCCGATGAGCCACCTCGGCGTGCCCCACTTGCCGCGGGCCACGTAGAAGAACAGCACGGTCATGATGGTGATCGTGCCGGTCACCGCCATGCCGAACGCGAACGCCAGCGCGGTCGAGCTGCGGAAGGCGAAGACCAGGGTGAGCACCGAGACCATCAGCAGCCAGTTGACCCACGGGACGTAGATCTGGCCCATCTGCGACTCCGACGTGTGCGCGATCCGCAGCCGGGGCAGGTAGCCGAGCTGCGCGGCCTGGTACGCCACCGAGTACGCGCCGGTGATCACCGCCTGCGAGGCGATCACGGTGGCCGCGGTCGCCAGCAGCACCAGCGGCAGCCGGCCCCATTCGGGCACCAGCAGGAAGAACGGGCTGCTGACGTTGGCGGGATCCTTGAGGATCAGCGCGCCCTGGCCCAGGTAGCTGAGCACGCATGCGGGCAGTACGAGGAACAGCCAGCCGCGCGTGATCGCCCGCCGGCCGAAGTGGCCCATGTCGGCGTACAGCGCCTCGGCGCCGGTCACCGAGAGCACGATCGCGGCGAGCGCGAAGAACGCGATGTCGAAATGGCCCACCATGAAACCCACCGCGTAGGTCGGCGACAGCGCCTTGAGGATCGCCGGGTTGCCGGCGACGCCGATCGCGCCGAACAGGCCGATGACCACGAACCAGGTGATCATCACCGGGCCGAACACCCGCCCGACCGCCGCGGTTCCCCGGCGCTGTACCAGGAACAGCGCCACGATGATCACCGCGGTGATCGGCACGACCAGGTCTTCGAGCGACGGTTGGACGATCTTGAGGCCCTCGACCGCGGACAGCACCGAGATCGCGGGGGTGATCATGCTGTCGCCGAAGAACAGCGCGGCGCCGAAGATGCCCAGACCCGCCAAGGCGAGGGCGGCCCGCTTGCCCCGAGGCCCGCTCCAGCGCCGAATCAGCGTGATCAGCGCCATGATGCCGCCTTCGCCGTCGTTGTCGGCGCGCATGGCGAGCAGGATGTAGGTGACGGTCACGATGATCATCACGGACCAGAAGATGAGCGAGACGACCCCGAACACGTTCTCCGTGCTGACCGGGACCGGATGCGGGTCGCTCGGGCTGAACACGGTCTGCAGGGTGTAGATCGGGCTCGTGCCGATGTCCCCGAAGACGACGCCGAGCGCGCCGATCACGATGGCCAGCCGCACCGAGTCGCGCGCGTGGCCCTTCGACGGCCCTGGCGCGGGTGCGTCCGTCGTGGTCACTTGCCCCTTGGACACGGTGTTCCTCCTCTGCGGCGCCCGGCGCACCCCGCGGCGGACATTACCGGCCCATGATCCGGTGGCCGCGCAGGCTCGATGCCCGAGGCGTGCCGCCGGTTCGTCACGGAGGAAGCCGGTGGCCGTGACGAAAGGAATGCCGAACAGTGGCCGGTCGGGCACCGGCTGTGGAGGCGATCGCCGAGTACGTCCGTTTCGCCTGGTTATCGCGCCGCGACCGGTGAGTTTCACCCGAATGCTGCTAGTTCCGCGCGGGGGCGGGTGTGAGGCTCAGCCGGCTTCATCCACTCGGGGGCCCGGCATCTCAGGAGGGGTTGTGCGCGCACAGTCCTGTCGCCTGCCGGCGGCACTTTCGGTATTCACTCTCACCGCGGCGGCCCTCACCGGCCTCGCCGCACCGGCCATGGCCGGGGCGATGACCCCGGCGATCTCGGCGCATCCGCAGTATCAGCGCGTGGCGCAGCTCGCGGCGAACCCCGCCGCGACCACGTTCGGCTGCCAGACCACCACCCCGGCGGGCTGTTACGGCCCGGCGCAGGTCCGCGCCGCCTACGGCGTGGACAAGCTGGCGAAGTTCCACCTGGACGGCGCCGGCCGGTCGATCACCATCATCGACGCTTTCCAGAGCCCGACCATCCAGCAGGACCTCGCCACCTTCGACACCCTGTTCGGACTCCCGGCGGCGCCGCTGGACATCATCGCGCCGGACGGGCTGACCCCGTTCGACCAGAACAACCCGAACCACACCGGCTGGGCGGGTGAGATCACGCTCGACGTCGAGTACGCGCACGCGATCGCGCCGGCCGCCAAGATCAACCTGGTGCTGGCGAAGAGCAACGACGACGCCGACATCTACTCGGCGCAGCGCTACGTCGTCGACCACAACCTCGGTGACGTGATCTCGCAGAGCTTCGGCGAAGCCGAGCAGTGCATGGATCCGGTGCTGCTGAAGAAGACGCACAAGC
The DNA here is from genome assembly GCA_963762765.1 of uncultured Actinomycetota bacterium. Taxonomy (GTDB): domain Bacteria; phylum Actinomycetota; class Actinomycetes; order Mycobacteriales; family Pseudonocardiaceae; genus Amycolatopsis. The sequence continues at coordinate 128,920 of CAVXMR010000056.1, read as the reverse complement.
TGTTCCAGCAGGCGCAGGCCAAGGGCATCACCGTGTTCGCCTCCTCGGGCGACCAGGGCGCCGCCCAGCCGACCTGTGACGGCACGTCGTTCTTCAAGGCGGCCAGCACCCCGGCGTCCGACCCGCTGGTCACCGGCGTGGGCGGCACCATCCTCGACGCCGACGGCATCACCGGCGCCTACCACAGCGAAAAGGTGTGGAACGAGCCCGACTTCGCCTCGGCGGGCGGCGGTGGCTTCAGCGTCGTATTCGGCACTCCGGCGTTCCAGCGCGGTCTGCGGGCGCCGAGCCGCGGCGTGCCGGACATCGCCTACAACGCGGCGATCATCGGTGGCGTGCTCGCCGTCTGGAGCAGCTCCGGCCAGGGCGCCAACCTGGTGTTCCGGTTCGGTGGCACCAGCGCGGGCTCGCCACAGTGGGCGGGTCTCGCGGCGCTGGCCGACCAGCTCGGCCGGCACCGCATCGGATACCTCAACGACGCGCTGTACGCGCTGGGCCGCAGCCCGCTGTCCGGCGTGCTGCTGCACGACATCACCGTGGGCGACAACACTTATCACGGTGACGTGACCGTCCCGGGCTTCGCGGCGACGAAGGGCTGGGACGCGGCTTCCGGGCTCGGCTCGCCCAAGGCCGAGGCTCTGGTCCCGGCACTGGCGGTCGCCACGGGGCACTGACGAGAGCGGGAAGGGGCTTCCGGAGCATGCTCCGGAAGCCCCTTTTCGTTTGTTCAACTAGGGTGTGCGCATGATTCTGCGGCGTACCCTGCTCGCGGCGCTGGCGCTCGGCGCGACGATCGTCACCGGCTGCTCGTCCGGGAGTGACTCGTCGCTGCCCGACGCCGGGGCCCTGCTCAAGGAGGGGGCGACCGCGGCGGGCGGGGTGACCAGCACGCACTTCACGCTGAAGGTCACCGGCACCGTGCCGGGCCTGAGCGTGCACAGCCTCGACGGCGACCTGACCAAGGCCAACGGCGGCGGCGCCAAGGGCAGCGGCACGCTGGAACTGCTGGGCCAGGTCGTCGACGCGCAGTTCGTGCTGGTCAACGGCACGCTGTACGTCAAGGGCCCGACCGGCGGGTTCCAGCAGATCCCCGCGGCGCTGAGCTCCTCGATCTACGACCCGTCCGCGATCCTCGACCCGCAACGCGGGATTCCGAAGGTGCTGTCCGGGGTCCAGGGGCCGAAGACGGAAGGCACGGAGGACGTCAACGGCACGCCGACGTACCGCATCACCGGGACCTTGCCGAAGGACGCGCTGACCGGGCTGCTGCCCGGCGTGGCCGCGGACGCGAAGGCCACGCTCTGGCTCCGCCAGGACGGCGGCCACCTGCCGGTCAAGGCTTCGCTGGGATACCCGGACGACGCCCGCGTGGACGTCACACTGTCCGATGTGGACAAGCCGGTCACCGTGACCGCGCCGGCGTGAGCGGGCTGCCCGGCTCGCGCGGCGGCCGCGCGGTCGCGGTCGGGGCGGGTGGTCTCGCCGTCCTGCTCGGCGCGCTGGACACCTACGTCGTGGTCGGCCTGCTGCGCCAGATCATCGACGACCTGAGCATCCCGGTGAACCGGCTGGAGATCGTCACGCCGGTCATCACCGGCTACCTGCTCGGCTATGTGGCCGCGATGCCGTTGCTCGGCCAGGCTTCCGACCGGTACGGCCGCAAGGTGCTGCTGCAGCTGTGCCTCGGCGGGTTCGTGGCCGGGTCGGTCGTCACCGCGCTGGCGGACACGGTGCCGTCGCTGGTCGTGGGCCGGGTGATCCAGGGGACCGCCGGGGGCGCGCTGCTGCCGGTGACCCTCGCGCTGGCCGCCGATCTGTGGCCGGGGAACCGCCGCCCGGCTGTGCTCGGCGCGGTCGGCGCGGCGCAGGAGCTCGGCAGTGTGCTCGGGCCGCTCTACGGCATCGCGCTGGCCGCGTTGACCGGCTGGCGCGGCGTGTTCTGGGTGAACGTCCCGCTGACCATCCTGGCCGCGGTCGCGGTGCAGATTTCCGTGCGGGGCACCAAACCCGCGCAGCGATCGCGCGTGGACCTCGTCGGCGTCCTGCTGCTGGCGCTCACGCTGGCGTTGCTCGTGATCGGGCTGAACAACCCGAACCCGCGCGAGCAGGTGCTGCCGCCGTGGGGCGTGCCGTCCCTGATCGGTGCCGGGCTGAGCCTGGTCGCGTTCCTGTGGTGGGAGTCGCGCGCGAAAGTCCGGCTCATCGACACCGCGAACGTCTCTCTGCGGCCGTTCTTCACCGTGCTGGGCACGAGTTTGGCGGCGGGCGCGGCATTGATGATCACGCTGGTCGACGTCGATCTGTTCGCGCAGACGCTGCTCGGTCGCGACGACCGCGGCAGTGTCGAGCTGCTCCTGCGGTTCCTGATCGCGCTGCCGGTCGGCGCGCTGCTCGGGGGTTTGCTGGCCACGCGAATCGGCGAGCGCTGGATCGCCGGGGCCGGGATGCTGATCGCCGCCGGTGGCTACTTCCTGATGTCACGCTGGCCCGCCGACGTCCTCGCGGCCCGGTCCGTCCTTGGCCTCCCGCGGCTCGACGTCGACCTGGCGCTCGCCGGGCTGGGTCTCGGCCTGGTCATCGCGCCGCTGTCGGCCGCCGCGCTGCGGGCCGTGCCGCGCGCCCAGCACGGCGTCGCGTCGGCCGCGGTCGTGGTCGCGCGGATGACCGGCATGCTGGTCGGCGTCGCCGCGGTGTCGGCGTTCGGGCTGCGCTACTTCCACACGTTGACCGCGACGCTGAACCCGCCGCTGCGGATCCTGTTCCCGTCCGCGCCTGCCTACGACCGCGCGCTCGCCGACTACGTGGCCGCGGTCCGCGAGGCGCTGCTGACGGAGTACCGCGCGATCTTCCTGATCACGGCGGTGGTGTGTCTGGCGGGGGCCGGGAGCGCAGTGTTCGTCGGCGGGCGAACGAAGGTCTTGTCAGGCGCAGCCTGACGCGCGTAAGGTCCAGCCTGACGCCAGGGAGGACCCGCATGAGCCCAGTTCGCACGATCGCCAGCTGTTCGTTCTGCCGGAAGCCGAGTGACGAAGTCGAAAAACTCGTTGCGGGGCCGGGTGTGTTCATCTGCGACGGCTGCGTCGCCCTGGCGTCGCAAGCCATGTCCGGCGCGCCTACGACCCCGGCGCCGGTGGCACCCTGGGAAATGGAGCTGTCCCTCGAAACCGTCCTCGGCATGCTGGAGCCCGTGGCGGCCGCCGGCGCGCAGGTGGAGCACAACCTCGGCGTCTGGGTCACCAAGGCACGGTCCCTCGGCGCGACGTGGTCGCAGATCGGGCAGGCGCTCGGGATGACCCGGCAGTCGGCGTGGGGACGTTTTTCCGGCGAGGAATAGCCGTTAGACGCTGGGGCGTAGCGCCGAGGGCTCGCCTCGGCCGAGCGCCGCGACGTGGTCGTTGAGGTTGAACGCTTCGCTCAAGGTCGCGCCCTTGTCCAGCAGTTCGACGACCCGCTGCTCGGTCTGCTTGATCGCGAGGGCGGCGTCGAGCAGGAGATCGGCCCGGTCCGGGTCGAGGACGACGAGGCCTTCGTCGTCGGCCAGGACGAGGTCGCCGGGGTTCACGGTGACGCCGCCGCACGTCACCGGGACCTGGAGTTCGCCGAGCTTCGACGTCGTCCCCGCGAGCGGCGTCACGAAGCGGCTGTACACCGGGAGTTCGCACGTCGAGACATAGCCGATGTCGCGATAGCCGCCGTCGATCACGATGCCGCCGAGGGACCGCGCCAGCGCGCCGCGGGCGAACATCTCCCCGGCGAGGGCGATCTCCCGCGCACCACCGTCGACGACGATCACGTCACCCGGCGCCGCCGTCTCGATCGCGCGGAGGACGCCGAGGAAGTCGTCCCGGCAGCGGACGGTGAACGCCGGCCCGGCGATCCGCCGCGCAGCGGAGCGCGGGCGGATCGCGCTGTGCAGGACGCGCGTGGTCTTGTCGGCGTCGCAGATCGCGGTCGTGTCCACGGCGAGAAAGCGTCCGGCCAGTTCGTCGTTCACCAGCCCTGTCTACCACGCCGGGCACGCCATCCGGATCATTCGTCGGTGATCGGAAAGTGTCGGTGCCCGGTGCGAGGATGACCGCATGACGAGCTGGCAGGAGTTCGAAACGGCGGAGCCGGAGTTCGCGCGGCGGGTGCGGGGGCTGTTCGACGCGCACAAACACAAGACGATCGCCACCCTGCGCGCCGACGGGGCGCCGCGGATCTCCGGGATCGAGACCGTCTTCGAGGACGGGGAGCTGGTCTTCGGCTCCATGCCGGACGCGCGCAAGGGCGCCGACCTCCGCCGGGATCCGCGGTTCGCCATGCACAGCGCCACGGTCGACCCGGTCGAGGGTGCCGAGGCGCAGTGGCCGGGCGAGGCGAAGATCTCCGGCCGGGCGGTCGCGGTGGCGCCGCTCGCCGAAGGGTCCTCCGGTGACCGCTTCCGGGTCGACCTCGCGGAGGTCGCGCACACCCACCTCAACGAGGCGGCCACGCTGCTCGTCGTCGAGTGGTGGACGCCGGGGGACGGGCTGCGCAAGGTCGAGCGCGAGTAGTCAGCGATGGCCGAGGACGCGCTGGGGTCGGGTTCTCGTGAGTGGTATTTATAAGTGTCGTTAGAGCCGACCATCACTTATTCGCCAATGGTCGCCGACTCGGTCTCAGCAGCCCCATCGGCCACACTGGTAACGGTCGTGGGTGTTTAGAACGGTTCTATTTTTGAGGGGTAAGGCAAACGTGGCGTGGTGAAGCGAGGGGGACCTGCCGACGGGCTCGTGAGTGTTGCGGCTCGGTTAGAACCGGCCGCGCCACTCACGAGTCCTTGGCGCGCAAAGAGTGAGGCCGTGCTCGTGAGCGTTGCGGGCGGTTCTAACCGCCCGCAACGCTCACGAGTCCTCAATGCCGCAGCACGACACCCTCACCGCACAGGGGCAGAGCCTCGTGAGTGGTAAGTGTCGTTAGAACCCGACTTACCACTCACGAGACCCGCCCCCAGCGCCACTCTCGCTTACCAGCCGACCGCCACCAGCAGCCACTGCGGGTTCCCGTGCGAAACGAACGACGACTGCCCGGCCACGTCGTCGTACGGGAAGCCATACGCCAGCTTGCCGATCGCGTGGTCGTGCCAGAACTTCGCGTAGTAGTTCGCCGGCGCGGCCAGGTAGTACTTCGTCGGGTCCTGCCACTGCGCCTGCGGCAGGTGGGCGGTGTGCCGGTTGAGCGCCGCGCACATGTCCGGGTTCCCGGCCAGCACACCGGCGCAGCCGAAGATGTCCGACGTCGGCGCGTTCACGCCCACCGAGTTCGCGTAGGACGTGAAATACCCGGCGTTCACCCCGCCGGTGCGGAACGTCGGGTCGCTGCCCGGCGCGATGATCCGCGTCTGGCCCGCGCCCTGCGCCAGCACGTCGAACTCGTTCGGCACCTCATTGACGAACTTGCCGAACGTTGTCGCCCGATCCTCGGCGAACGTCGTGCGATCCTCGCCGACTTCGACGTCGTACCCATCGTGGGCGTGCAGCCGCATGGCGAGCTTCAGCCCGAACGCGTCCACCCGGGTGGTGTTGCCGTTGAACACCGACGGTCCCACGGTGAACTCGATGAAGTCGAAGTACTGGCTGTTCGGCGAGCCGAGGTAGAAGTACATCCGCCCGGCCGAGTTCGCCGGCATGTCGAGGTAGGGCTGCTCGGCGATCGAATGCGTCTGGCCGTTGAAGTTCCAGTACACCTGGCTGTCCGGGTACCGGCCGTTGGTGCGGTTGAGCACCTTGACCATGACCACGTTCTGCGCGGGCGGGATCGTCGCGGTGTCGCCCCAGAAGGAGTCGGGCTGCGTGGTCCCGGCCGCGTAGACCCCGAACTCCCACAACGAATAGCCGTACGCCGTGGCCCGCGCGGTGCCGTTCATCCGGACGTACCGGCCGCTGCCGGTCACCGACAGCGTCTGCGTGCCGCCGGTGCCCGCGGTCGTGGAGTAGATCGTGGTCCATGTCGCCGCGTCGTTCGACACCTGGATCTGGAACGCCGTCGCGTACGCGGGTTCCCAGGTGAGCACGACCTGGCAAATCGTCGTGGTGGCACCGAGATCCACCTGCAGCCACTGGGGATCACTGAACGCGCTGGACCATCTGGTGGAGGTGTTGCCGTCGACGGCGGCCGACGCCGGGGTGCCCGCGTTCTCCGTCGAGGACGCGGCCGCGGGTTTGTTCAGTGCCACGTTGGTGCCGCAACCGGCGGCGACGAACTCGCCGGTGATCTGGAACTCCCACAGCGAATAGCCGTAGGGAGTCGCACGGGCGGTGCCGAGCAGCCGGACGTAGCGGCCGGACCCGCTCACGGAAAGGGTCTGTGTGCCGCCGGTGCCGGTGGTCGTCGAATAAACGCTCGTCCAAGTCGACGCGTTGTCGGAGACCTGGATCTGGAACGCGCTGGCGTAGGCCGCTTCCCAGTTCAGGCTCACTTGGCTGAGGTTCGCGCGGGAGCCGAGATCGACCTGCAGCCACTGGGGATCACCGAACGCGCTGGACCATCTGGTCGAAGTGTTGCCGTCGACGGCGGCCGACGCGGGCGTGCCGGTGTTCTCGGTCGAGGACGCGGTGACGGGTTTTCCTTGGGAGATCAACGAAGGAGCCGCGATGGCGGGCGCGGGGGTGAGGGCGGCGGCACTGCCCGCGAGCAGGACAGCAGCCAGGACAAGACGAAATCGGGGGCTCATGGCTATCTCCTTTGACAGCGGCCCGGACCCGGGAGAGCGCTCTCCGAAGAGAGTGCGGGTCCGGCCCCCGGACTGTCAAGACCGATTCAGGTGGACGCCCGGACCACCAGTGCCGGATCGAAGATCACCGACGTCGGCTCGCCGTCCGGGTCCTCGATGCGGGAGATCAGGATGCGCGCCATCGCTGCGGCCATGTCCTCGATCGGCTGGCGGATGGTGGTCAGCTGCGGATGGCAGGCCAGCGCGGGCGGGCTGTCGTCGAACCCGATCACGGCGACGTCCTCGGGCACGCGGCGGTCGTGCTCGCGCAGGACCTGCAGCGCACCCTGGGCCATCAGGTCGTTGGCCGCGAACACGCCGTCGATCCGGGGATGCTCGGCCAGCAGCCGGGTCATCGCGGCCGCGCCGCCGTCGAGCCGGAAGTCGCCCTCGGCGATCGGAACGTACGGATGGCCGTGCCGGGCGAGCGTGTCGCGGAATCCGGCCAGCCGGTCCTGCGCGGCCGGGACGTCCAGCGGGCCGGTGATGGTGGCGAGCCGGCGGCGGCCGCGGGCGAGCAGGTGCTCGGCGGCGAGCCGGGCGCCGTCGGAATTGGCCAGGTCCACGTAGCTGATCGGCAGCGCGGTGGCGGGCCGCGCGAACAGCACCGCCGGGACTCCGCCGCGCACCAGCGACTCCGGCAGCGGATCCTCCGCGTGCGTCGAGACGACCAGCGCCCCGTCCGCGCCGCCCTCCCGCAGATGCGCGACGACCTCGGCGCGGGCCGCGTCGGTGTCGGCGAACATCAGCAGCGGGTGCAGGCCCAGCGGGCGCAGGAAGTCGACCACGCCCGCGGCCACCCTTCCGAAGAACGGATCGGCGAACACCGTGGTGGGGAAGCCGGAATCGCCCGTGTCGTGCCCGGAAACGACCAGCCCCACCGCGCCCGCGCGCCGGGTGACCAGGGACCGCGCGGCCCGGTTGGGCGCGTAGCCGGTGGCCGCGATCGCCTCGCGCACGGCGTCCTGGATCGTCGCGTCGACGTTGCGCACGCCGTTGATCACCCGGGACACGGTGGCCCGGGACACGCCGGCGACCCGGGCGACGTCCTCCAGGGTCGGCGTTCGTGGCGGTCGAACGCTCATGCCCTGAGCATAGCGGCAGCGGAGAGCGCTCTCCGCCCTCGAAACGCCAGCTACACGAGCTCGGCCGAGACGACCGAGGGGAGTTGGCGAAGGCTGTCCAGCAGGGGATCGATCTCGCCGTCGGCGGTCAGGAACGCGCAGACCATGCTGCTTTCCCGGACGCCGTCACGGACGTCCACGGACAGGTCGTGGACCAGGTGGCCGTGCTGTTTCAGGGTGCCGAGCAGGCCGGGGATCTCTTCGATGCCGCCGACGAAGTAGGTGGCGATCCGGCGGCGGACGAACATCGACGACGAGCGCAGGACAGGGCTGAGAGTCATGACGGGTCTCCGTGGCGTGAGAACTGGCAGCTGCGGGGCCAGGTCCCGAGGGGGAGCCCAAATTCCGGCATCACCGGCAGTGCGCGCCGGCAGCCTGGATCAGCCGGCGCGCCTGGCTACGAGTCGCTGGGACGTCATACGGCGCTGCACGGCGACAGGCTAACACGATCCCCCGGGCGGTTGACCAGCCCCGCTGTGTAACTCGCGCGTTCCTGGGTAGTCACCAGGGGAGACCTCGGGAGGCGGGACATGGGTTCTTCGGTGGCGCGGAAGCTGATCTCGGCACACCTGGAGGGCGACGTCCCGAAACCGGGGAGCGAGATCGCCCTGCGCATCGATCAGACCCTGACCCAGGACGCGACCGGCACGCTGGTCATGCAGGAGCTCGAAGCGCTCGGCCTCGAGCGGGCGCGGACCGAGGTCAGCGTGCAGTACGTCGACCACAACCTGCTGCAGTCGGACGAGAAGAACGCCGAGGATCACGCCTTCCTGCGGTCCGCCTGCCGCCGCTTCGGCCTGTGGTTCTCCAAGCCGGGCAACGGTGTCTCGCATCCGACGCACATGCAGCGGTTCGGCAAGCCGGGCCGGTCGCTCGCCGGATCCGACTCCCACACCTGCGCCGCGGGCTCGCTGGGGATGCTCGCCATCGGCGTCGGCGGCCTCGAAGTCGCGCTGGCCATCGCCGGAGAGCCGCTTTACCTGCGGATGCCCGAAATCTGGGGCGTCCGGCTCACCGGCGAGCTGCCGCCGTGGGTCTCCGCGAAGGACGTCGTCCTCGAGATGCTGCGGCGGCACGGGGTCAAGGGTGGCCTGAACCGGATCATCGAATACCACGGGCCTGGCCTGGCCACGCTGACCGCGATGGACCGGCACGTGATCGCCAACATGGGTGCCGAACTCGGTGCCACCACAACGGTTTTCCCCGCCGACGACGCCGTGCGGGACTTCCTGCGGGCGGAAGGCCGCGAAGAGGACTTCACCGAACTGCTGGCCGACGACGACGCCGAATACGACCACCACGACGAGATCGACCTCGCACAGCTGCGGCCGCTGATCGCGAAACCGTCGTCGCCGGGCAACGTCGTCCCGGTCGAGGAGGTCGCCGGGACACCGGTGAGCCAGGTCGTGATCGGCTCCTCGGCGAACCCCGGGTTCCGGGACTTCGCCGTGGCCGCCGCGATGGTCCGGGGCCGCCAGACCGCCGATTCGGTGAGCTTCGACGTCAACCCGTCGTCCCGCCAGATCCTCACCGACCTCACGAAGGCCGGCGCGCTGACCGACCTGATCACCGCCGGCGCGCGCATCCACCAGGCCGGATGCATGGGTTGCATCGGCATGGGCCAGGCACCCGCGCAGGGCACCAACTCGCTGCGCACCTTCCCCCGGAACTTCCCCGGACGGTCGGGGACGAGCGAGGATTCCGTCTGGCTGTGCTCGCCGGAGACCGCCGCCGCGGCCGCGCTCACCGGCGTCATCACCGATCCTCGGGAGCTGGCCGCGGACCTGGGCCTGGAGCAACCGCAGGCGCCGCCGCAACGTTCGTCGGTCAACACCGCCATGCTCGTCGCGCCGCTGGACGCCGAAGACGCGGCGCACGAGGAATTGGTGAAGGGCCCCAACATTTCCGCGCTGCCGGACTTCCCGGAGCTGCCGGACCGGATCGAAGCGCCGGTGCTGCTCAAGGTCGGCGACGACATCTCCACCGACGAGATCTCCCCGGCGGGCGCGCGAGCGCTGCCGTTCCGCTCCAACATCGGAAAGCTGGCCGAATTCACCTTCACCCGCGTCGACGCCGATTATCCCGGCAAGGCCCGGAAACTGGCCGATGACGGCGGGCACGTCATCGTCGCCGGGGACAACTACGGCCAGGGATCCTCACGCGAACACGCCGCCATCACGCCGCGGTACCTGGGCCTGCGGGCAGTGCTCGCCAAGTCCTTCGCCCGGATCCACTGGCAGAACCTCGCGAACTTCGGCATCCTCGCGCTGGAGTTCGCCGATCCCGGTGACTACGACCACATCGACGCCGGCGACGTCCTCCGTCTGGCGGAACTTCGGCAGCTCGCCGACAGCGCGGACCTGACCGTCCACAATGTCACCAAGGACGAGAACTACCAGGTGAGGCACCGTCTTTCGCCGCGACAGGTCGAAGCCGTGCTCGCCGGCGGCCGGATTCCGCTGCTCGCGAAGTCCTGAGCACGTTTGCCCGGAAAGTCAGCGGGTAGCCGAATTCCGTCGACCCCCGATGAGGAGGAACGGATGAGCACCATCACCGAGGCCGTGGACGTCGAAGTCCCCGTGTCCACCGCCTACAACCAGTGGACGCAGTTCGAGGAGTTTCCCCGGTTCATGGAGGGCGTCGAGCAGATCCGGCAGGTCGACGCCACCCACACCCACTGGGTGACCAAGGTCGGCGGCGTGACCAGGGAGTTCGACGCCACCATCACCGAGCAGCACCCGGACGAGCGGGTGGCCTGGACGTCGGACTCCGGGCCGGACCACGCGGGCGTGATCACGTTCCACCGCCTGGACGACTCGCACACGCGGGTGACCGCGCAGATGGAGATCGACCCGGAAGGGTTCGTGGAGAACGTCGCGGACAAGCTCGGCGTGCTGGATCGCCGCGTGAAGGGTGACATGAAGCGGTTCAAGGAGTTCATCGAGCAGCGCGGGCGCGAATCCGGCGGCTGGCGCGGCGACGTGGACCGCCCGGGCACCTGAGCCTGATCACCCGGACGCGGCGGGGCCGAGGCCCCGCCGCGTTTCGCGTCCGGTGATGCCGGGTAGGCCGTCTGCATGACCACTACCAGTGACGTCCCGGATGTGGAACTGAACAACGGCGTGCGAATCCCGCAGTTCGGCTTCGGCGTCTTCAAGATCGCGCCGGAAGACACCGCGCAGGCCGTGCTGACGGCGCTGGACGCGGGCTACCGGCACATCGACACCGCCCAGATGTACGAAAACGAAGCGGGCGTCGGCGAGGCCATCAAAAAGTCGGGGCTGCCCCGCGAGGAAGTGTTCGTCACGACCAAGCTGGCGAACGACGCGCACGGTCACGACAACGCGATCACGGCGCTCGAAGGCAGCCTGCAGCGGCTCGGCCTGGACTATGTGGACCTGTACCTGATCCACTGGCCGTTGCCGGGAAAGGGCATTTACACGCGGACTTGGCGCGGCTTCGAGGACCTGATGCGAGCGGGCAAGGCCCGCGCGATCGGCGTGTCCAACTTCCAGCCCGCCCACCTCGAACGGCTCGCCGAGAAGTCGTCGGTGGTGCCCGCGGTGAACCAGATCGAGCTGCACCCGGCGCTGCAGCAGACCGAGCTGCGCGCCTACCACCGCGCCCACGGCATCGCTACCGAAGCGTGGAGCCCGCTGGCGCGGGCCGAGGTGCTCGAGGATCCGGTGATCGTCGAACTCGCGAAGAAGTACGACCGCACCGCCGCTCAGGTGGTGCTGCGCTGGCACATCCAGCTCGGGAACATCGTGTTCCCGAAGTCCGCGACGCCGGACCGGATCCGCGAGAACATCGACATCTTCGACTTCGAACTGACCGCCGACGACCTCGAAGCGTTCACGAAGCTCGACGACGACCACCGCACCGGGCCGGACCCCGACACGTTCAACGGCTGAGTGCCGCGCGGGCCCGCTCCACGAGGCCCTGGCCCCGCCGTAGCGTCTGCGCGGCGGGGACCCGGTCCGCCGTCGCGGGATGCGGCAGCGACGCCGCGGCGTCGCGCGCATCGAGCACGGCCTCGCCGAGCTCCCGAAGCTGAGCCGCGGAGCGGCTGGACCGCAGCTCGCGGATGGCCGCCGGGCCCTCCTCCTGGACGTGTTGCCGGACGGCGCGGATCAGCGCGCCCAGTAGCCGTTCGAAGCGGATTTCCTGCGGCCCGACATCTTCGAGCTGGCGCATCAGCCGCTCCGCCTCGGCGAGTTCGCTTTCCTGGGGGAGTAAGGACTCCTCGGCGACGGCGTGCCGGATGAGCTCGGCGATGAGGTGGTCGGTGAGGTCCTTGCGGTTCTCGGGGCTGCCCTGGCCGAGGTCGAGTTCGGTGCAGAGCCGGTCGAGGGTGCGGTGGTCCTCGGTGAGGACGGCGGTGAGGTCCGTGGTCGTCATCCGCGCCGGTTACCCGGACCGGCCCGTGCGGAACCGTCGGAGTTTCGGTGCGGGATTTCCGGGTAGCCGTAAGGAAAGCAGTCTGTCGAGGGGAGATTCTTCATGCCGAGCGAAGTCGAACCCGTCACCGCGTCCGTGACCGAGACCGTCCGGGTCGCGGTCGAGGTGCTGCTGCCGACGCTCGTCGGGGGCGTGATCAAGCGCCGTCCCGCGGCCGTGGCCGTCGCCGGGAAGCTGCAGCTGGACCGGCCGGGCGTGCGGCTGATGCGGCAGCTGCGGTCCCGCCACGGCGCCCGGCCGCTGAAGCTGCGGGTGCCGGGCCGCTCGGTCGAACTCGCGCTCTCCGGCGAGGACGTCGGCACGGTGCTGGCCGGCGCGCCCACGCCGTTCAGCCCCTCGACGAAGGAGAAGAACGCCGCGCTGGGCCATTTCCAGCCGCACGGCGTGCTGATCTCCGACGCCGGGAAGCGCCGCCCGCGCCGCCGTTTCACCGAGGCCGTGCTGGAGCCGGGCCGTCCGCTGCACGAGCTGGCCGCGCCGTTCGCCCGCGCGATCGCCGAGGAGACGTCCGTGCTGCTGAGCGAGGCGACCCAGGCCGGGGAGCTGGGCTGGGACGCGTTCGAGACCACCTGGTGGCGGCTGGTCCGCCGGGTCGTGTTCGGCGAAGGCGCGCGCGACGACCAGACCGTCACGAATCTGCTCGCGCGGCTGCGGCTCGAAGCGAACTGGGCGTACCTGCATCCGCAGCGCAAGCAGCTCCGCGCCCGGTTCGACGAGCGGGTGCGGGGGCACCTCGGCCGGGCCGAGCCGGGCAGCCTCGCCGCCGAGGTCGCCGCGACCGGCGCGGACGACGAGATCGACCCGGTGGACCAGGTCGCGCACTGGCTGTTCGCCTTCGACGCCGCGGGCATGGTCACCTTCCGCACGCTGGCACTGCTCGCGACACACCCGGCGGCGCTGGAACGCGTCCGCACCGAACTGGCCGAACTCGACTTGGCCGAGCCGCACCAGCTGAGCTACCTGCGCGCGTGCGTCCTCGAAGCGGTGCGGTTGTGGCCGACGACGCCGGCGTTGCTGCGCGAGAGCACCACCGAGACTTCGTGGGGCCCGGCGGGGACCACGGTGCTGATCTTCACGCCGTTCTTCCACCGCGACCCGGAGCTGCCCTACGCGGACCGGTTCGAGCCGGACATCTGGCTCGACGGGCGCGCCGAGGCCAACCCTGCACTGGTCCCGTTCAGCGCCGGTCCGGCCATCTGTCCCGGCCGTGACCTGGTGCAGTTCTGCGCCAGCACGGTGCTGGCGCACCTGCTGCGCGATCACCGCTACGAGCAGGTGTCAGGCCCGATCCTGGCTCCGGAGCGGCCGCTCCCGGCGACGCTGGACAACTTCCACCTGCGCTTCCGGCTGCTGGGGTAACGGCGTTTCAGTGCCGCGCGGGCGGGGTATCGGTGCAGGTAGAGGAGGTTCGCGATGGCCAGGCCGGTGTGGAGCGGAGTACTGAGCCTCGGGTTGGTGACGGTGCCGGTGGAGATGTACCCGGCGGTCACCGACCACACCGTGCATTTCCGGCAGTTCGAGCGCGGGACGTCGGACCGCATCCGCAACCGGCGGGTCAACGAGCGGACCGGGGACGAGGTCACCCAGGACGACATCGTCAAGGGCTACCGGACCGGCGGCGAGGAGTACGTCCTGGTCGAGCCGGACGAACTGGACGAGCTCGCCCCCGAGCGCTCGCGGCGGATCGACATCGAGCAGTTCGTCGAGGTCGCCGAAATCGACCCGTGGTACTTCGACAAGACGTATTGGCTCAAGCCCGCCAAGGAGGACTACGCCAAGGCGTACGGCCTGCTGCTGGCCGCGATGGACCGCAGCGGCAAGGCGGCGGTGGCGAAGTTCGTATTGCGGGGCAAGGAATACCTCGCCGCGATACGCGCCGGCGACCGTCTCATGGTGCTCGACACCCTGCATTTCGCGGCCGACCTGCGCAAGCCGGCGGACGTCCTGGGCGGGCTGCCCAAGCTGCCGAAACCCAAGCCGAAGGAACTCGACATGGCGATGGCGCTGGTCGACGAGATGACCGCGCCGTGGCGCCCGGAGGAGTTCCGCGACACCTACAGCGAGCGTGTCAAGAAGCTGCTGAAGGCGAAGAAGGCCGGCAAGAAGGTAAAGCCCGAGGCCGCCCCCGAGCCGACCGCCGAGGTCGTCGACCTGTTCGAGGCGTTGTCCCGCAGCGTGAAGAAGCGGAAAGGCAAGGACTTCTCGGATCTGTCGAAGGCGGATCTCGAGAAGCTGGCGCGGGAGCAGGGCGTGAAGGGCCGCTCGAAGATGAGCCGGGCGCAGCTCGAGAAGGCGCTCAAAGCCTCCTGACGCTCTCCCCGGCCCTCGTGAGTGGTAAGTCGGGTTCTATTGAGGGGTAAGGCAAACATGGCGTGGTGGTTCGAAGGTCGTGAATGACGCGTTCAGGACGTGCGAGGTCCTGAACGGGTCATTCACGACCTTCTCCACTGGGTTCTGGAGCGAGAGGGACTTTGCCAGCGCCTGGTGACAGGGAGGTCCCCCTCGCTCCAGTCGCCATCGGCGAGCCGGTGCCGGCGTGTCCCGAAGCGCCCGGCGCAGGGGTGTGACACCAGGGGTCGTGAGTGTTTAGAAGGGTTCTAACCCCACTTACCACTCACGAGACCCGACCACGCGCCCGCCACACCCAACATGCCACGTTTGCCCTACCCCTCAATAACCCTACTTACCACTCACGACGCCCGCTGGGGTAGCACGCAGAACTCGTTGCCCTCCGGGTCGGCCAGCACCACGAAATGTTCGGCCGGGTCGTCGGTGAGGACGCGGGCGCCGAGGCTGACCAGGCGGTCGATCTCGGCGTACTGGTCGAGGTCAGTGGGTGCGATGTCGAGGTGCACGCGGTTCTTGACCTGCTTGCCCTCGCCGACGGGCTGGAACAGGACGGGTGTCTCGCCTTCGAGTTCCACGTAGGTCAGCCCGTGGCCGTCCTGCCAGTGTCGCGGCGAGGGGGAGCCGAGCGCCTGCCGCCAGAACTCGGCCAGGGCGTCGGCGTCGTGGCAGTCGATGGTGACCGCGATGATCCGGCTCGGCATGGTTCAGCCCACCTCGATCGTGTGTGCCGTGCGCGGGACGAGTTCGCCGATCACCGGGTGGCCGGGGATCTCGCCCGCGACGAGCAGGCCGCCGGAGGTCTGGGCGTCGGCCAGCAACAGAGCCTCGTCCTCGGAGATCCGCGACAGGTCGGTGTGCGGCCGGACCCAGTCGAGGTTGCGCCGGGTGCCGCCGCTGACGTAGCCGTCGCGCAGTGCCTCGCGGGCGCCTTCCAAGTAGGGCACGGACGCGGGGTCGAGCCGGGCGGTCACGCCGCTTGCCCGCGCGAGTTTGTGCAGGTGCCCCAGGAGGCCGAAGCCGGTGACGTCGGTGGCGCACACCGCCCCGGCGGCGAGCGCGGCACGAGAGGCGTCGTCGTTGAGCGTGGTCATGGCATCGATCGCTTGCGGGAACCGTTCGCCAGTGGCCTTGTGTCGCGAGTTGAGCACGCCGATGCCGAGCGGCTTGGTGAGGGTCAACGGAGTCCCAGCCCGGCCGGAGTCGTTGCGCAGCAGGCGTTCCGGATCGGCGACGCCGGTGACGGCGAGGCCGTACTTGGGCTCGGGGTCGTCGATGCTGTGCCCGCCCGCGAGGTGGCAGCCCGCCTTGCCGCACACGTCCAGGCCGCCGCGCAGGACCTCCGCGGCGAGTTCGAACGGCAGCGTTTCCCGGGGCCAGCCCAGCAGGTTGACGGCCACCACTGGCGTCCCGCCCATGGCGTAGACGTCGGAAAGCGCGTTGGCGGCGGCGATCCGTCCCCAGTCGTAGGCGTCGTCGACGACCGGGGTGAAGAAATCCGTGGTGGCGATGAGCGCGGTGGTCCCGGAGATCCGCACGGCGGCCGCGTCGTCGCCGTGGTCCAGGCCGACGAGGAGCTCGCCGGCAGGGTTGGCGGGCGTCACGCCGGTGAGGCCGCGGACGGCGTCCTCGAGCTCGCCGGGCGGGATCTTGCACGCACATCCGCCACCGTGCGCGTACTGCGTCAGTCGGTAGCTCACCCGCTCCATCCTGCCCGCAATGCGGCCGGCCCGCGACCTTGGCAGGATGGGGCCATGGTGCAGGGAGGCGTATCCGGCCTGGTGACCGGCGCGGTCTTCAAAACCGTTGAACGGCAGGTACTGCCGCTGGCGGGTTCGATTCCCGTCCGCCTCCGCCACCGGGGCCCGCGGTGACCGACCCGCGCCGGTCGCTCCCGCGGACCGACGCGGTGCTGGCCGAGCCCCGGGTCGCGAAGGCCGCCGAGACGCTCGGCCGGGACCTGGTGAAGTCCGTCGTCACCGAAGCACTCGGACGCGCGCGGGCCGGGGAAATCACGCCTGCCGACGTCGTCGACGCGGTGCTCGCGCGACTGCCCGCCACCGTGTCGTCGTTGCGGCAGGTCGTGAACGCCACCGGCGTCGTCGTGCACACCAACCTCGGCCGGGCACCGCTGTCGGCGGCCGCGCTCGAAGCTGTCGCCGCCGCCGGCGGTGCCACGGACGTCGAATTCGACCTGGAGACCGGCACGCGTGCCCGGCGTGGACGCGGGGCGCTGGCGGCGCTCGCCGAGGCCGTGCCGGACGCGGGCGGCGTGCACGTCGTCAACAACAACGCGGCCGCGCTGTTGCTGTGCGCGCTCGCCTTGGCTCAGGGCAAGGAGATCGTGATCAGCCGCGGGGAGCTGGTCGAGATCGGCGACGGCTTCCGCATCCCCGACCTCCTCGCCGCGACCGGCGCCCGGCTGCGCGAGGTCGGCACCACGAACCGGACTTCGGCCGGGGACTACGCGGCGGCGGTCGGCCCGGACACCGGATTCGTGCTGAAGGTGCACCCCTCGAACTACCGGATCACCGGCTTCACCTCGGCGCCGGAATTGTCGGAGCTGGCCGGACTCGGGGTGCCGCTGGTCGTCGACATCGGCTCCGGCCTGCTGGCGCCGCACCCGCTGCTGCCCGACGAGCCGGACGCGGCGAGCGTGCTGCGCGCCGGTGCGGACCTGGTCACCGCTAGTGGCGACAAGCTGCTCGGCGGACCGCAGGCCGGTCTGCTGCTCGGCGACGCAGCCCTCGTCGAACGGCTGCGGCGGCATCCGACAGCCCGCGCGGTGCGTGTCGACAAGCTGACGCTCGCAGCGCTCGAAGCGACCCTTCGCGGGCCGAAACCGCCGGTGCGCGAAGCACTCGACGTCGATGTCACCGAGCTGCGGACGCGCGCCGAGGCGCTGTGTGCGGTGTTGGCCGATGCCGAGGTCGTCGAGACCACGGCCGCAGTGGGCGGCGGGGGAGCGCCCGGCGTCGAGCTTCCGAGCGTGGCGATCGCGCTGCCCGTCCGGTACGCGGCGGCGCTGCGGCTCGGCGAGCCCGCGGTCGTCGGCCGGATCGTGCGGGATCGCTGCCTGCTCGACCTGCGGACCGTGCGCCCGGAGCAGGACGCGCGGCTGCTGGAGGCCGTCCGCCGATGCGGGTGATCGCCACCGCCGGGCACGTCGACCACGGGAAGTCCACGCTGGTCCGACGGCTCACCGGGATGGAACCGGACCGCTGGGCCGAGGAACGCCGCCGCGGCCTGACCATCGACCTCGGGTTCGCGTGGACGCGGATCGGCGGCGAGGAGATCGCGTTCGTGGACGTGCCGGGGCACGAGCGGTTCGTGCCGAACATGCTGGCCGGCGCGGGCCCGGCACCCGCGGTGCTGTTCGTGGTCGCGGCGGATGAGGGCTGGATGCCGCAGTCGGCCGAACACCTGGCGGCGCTGGACGCGTTCGGCGTCGCCCGAGGGCTGCTCGTGGTGACGAAGGCCGACCGGGCCGACCCGGCGTCCGCCCAGGCCGCGGCCTTGCGAGAGCTCAAGGCGACCTCGCTCGGCGACGTCCCTTCGGTGGCTGTCGGGCTGGAGGACGAGCTGGAGCCGTTGCGTGCGGGCATCGGCGACCTCGCGGGGACGCTGCCGCCGCCGGACGTCGAGGCCGATGTGCGGCTGTGGATCGACCGGGCGTTCACCGTGCCGGGCGCGGGTACGGTCGTCACCGGAACCCTCGCGGCCGGCACGATCACGGTGGGGGACGAGCTCACGCTGGGGCCGGCGCGGGTGAAGGTCCGCGGCCTGCACGCGCTCGGGCAGGCGCGCGAGCGGGTCGGGGCGGTGGCGCGGGTGGCGGTGAACCTGCGGGGCACCGGGCGTGACGAAGTCCGGCGCGGCGACGTCTTGCTGACCCCGGATGCCTGGCTCGACCACGGCCGAAATCGACGTCCGGCTGCGCCGAACCGGGGAACTGCATCGCTCGCTGATCCTGCACCTGGGGACCGTCGCCGTGCCGGTGCACGTCCGTCCATTGGGGACGGACACGGTGCGGCTGACCCTGAGCTCCGCCGTTGCCTTTGCGCGTCGGCGACCGGGGGTTGCTGCGCGATCCCGGCGAGCATCGGATCGCGGCGGGGTTCGACGTGCTCGACGTCCGCCCGCCTCCGCTGTCTCGCCGAGGCGCGGCCCGACGTCGCGGCGAGGAGCTCGACCTCGGTGTGGATTACTTACGCCGCAACGGTTTTGTCCCGGCGAGGGGAACTCCGTGCGATGGGCCTGCCGGAGACGGGGGATCGGCTGGGTGAGTGGCTCGTCGATCCCTCGCGATTCGCGCAGCTGCGTGCGGAGGCTCCGGGCGTCGTCGCCGAGTGGAGCCGCGCTCACGCTGTCGCCGCGGGTATGCCAGTGGAGACGCTCCGGCAACGCCTCGGCCTGCCCGCACTCGACCTCGTCGCGCCGCTGCTGGCGGGCACCGGTCTCGAGGTCGCCGGCGGGCTCGTCCGGCATCCGGGTGCCGGGCTGGCGCCGGAGGTCGAGAAGGCCGTCCGGGTACTGGAGGAACGGCTCGCCGAACACCCGTTCCGCGCGCCCGAGGCGGACGAACTTCGCGAACTGGGCCTGGGCAAGCGGGAACTCGCGGCAGCCGTCCGGCTCGGCACGGCTGACCGCGATCGCCGAGGGCGTGTTGCTCGGCCCGGACGCCGAACGACCGGGCCGCCGCCGAGCTCCGGTCCCTCGACCAGCCGTTCACGGTTTCGCGAGGCGCGCCGCACCCTCGACAGCACCCGCCGGGTGATGATCCCGCTGCTCGAACGCCTCGACGCGGCCGGCCTCACCGAACCGCAGGGCGACGGCACCCGCCGCACGACCTGAGTTTCAGCAGGTGCAGGTCGGGCCTCGTGAGTGGTAAGTGTCGTTCTAACGACACTTACCACTCACGAGACCCTACCTGCGGATTCCAGGCTGCGAAACGGGTCCGGGCCCGTTACCGTCGTATCCGTGGGTGTGCGGCGGTGGCTCGAGGGCTGGCCGGTGTACCGGCAGCTGACCGGTCCCGACCCGCTTGCCCGCGCCGCCGCCGCGAAATCGGACGGTTCGGAAAAATGGCACGCGCGGACCGAAGACGCCGACAAGGTCGTCCGCTCGATCTGCCCCTATTGCGCCGTCGGCTGCGGCCAGAAGGTCTACGTCAAGGACGGCCGGCGTCACGCAGATCGAGGGTGACCCGGACTCGCCGATCTCCCGCGGCCGGCTGTGCCCGAAGGGCTCGGCCAGCAAGCAGCTCGTGACCAGCCCGAGCCGCGTCACCGAGGTCCTCTACCGCCGCCCGCACGGCGACGGACTGGGAGCGCCTGCCCCTCGACACGGCGATGGACATGATCGCCGACCGCGTGCTGAAGACCCGCGCCGAGACCTGGCAGGACGTCGACGACCAGGGCCGCCGGCTCAACCGCACGCTCGGCTTCGCGAGCCTCGGCGGCGCGACGCTGGACAACGAAGAGAACTACCTGATGAAGAAGCTGTACACCGCGCTCGGCGCGATACAGATCGAGAATCAGGCCCGTATTTGACACTCCGCCACGGTTCCCGGTCTGGGGACCTCCTTCGGTCGTGGAGGCGCCACGACGTTCCAGCAAGATCTCGCCAACGCCGACTGCATCGTCATCCAGGGCTCGAACATGGCCGAGTGTCACCCGGTCGGGTTCCAGTGGGTGATGGAGGCGAAGGCTCGCGGCGCGAAGATCATCCACGTCGACCCGCGGTTCACCCGCACGAGTGCGGTCTCGCACGTCCACGCGGCGCTGCGGGCCGGCACGGACATCGCGTTCCTCGGCGGCCTGATCAACTACGTCCTGCCAGCACGGTAAGGACTTCCGGGAGTACGTGCTGGCCTACACCAACGCGTCCGCGATCCTGCACCGAGGAATTCGCCGACACCGAAGACCTCGACGGCCTGTTCTCCGGCTTCGACCCGGAGAAGCGCCAGTACGACATCGCCGACGCTGGGCGTACGAAGGCGCGCGACGCCACCCCGCCCGCCGGACTCGGGCGAGCCGGAGCAGCCCGGGGGACACCACGGCGGCGAGGCGCACCAGAGCTCGGCGCGCGCCGAGTCCTACGGCAGCGGCGGCGCGTCGATCCACGCTCAAGCCGAAGACCGACGAGACGCTGCAGCACCCGCGGTGCGTGTACCAGGTGCTCAAGCGGCACTTCGCCCGCTACACGCCCGAAATGGTCGCCGACGTCTGCGGCCTGCCGGTCGAGCAGTTCACCGAGATCGCCGAGGCGATCACCGCGAACTCGGGCCGCGACCGGACGACGGCCTGGGTGTACTCGGTCGGCTGGACGCAGCACACGGTCGGCGCGCAGTACATCCGCACCGCGTCGATCCTGCAGACGCTGCTGGGCAACATCGGCCGGCCCGGCGGCGGCATCCTCGCGCTGCGCGGGCACGCCAGCATCCAGGGCTCCACCGACATCCCGACGCTGTTCAACCTGCTGCCCGGCTACATCCCGATGCCGCACGCGCACCAGCACCTGGACCTCGACGGCTTCGTCGAGGCCGACGCCGGGAAGACCGGGTTCTGGGGCAACATGCGCTCCTACGCCGTCAGCCTGCTGAAGGCCTACTGGGGCGAGGACGCCCAGCCGCACAACGACTTCCGGTTCGACTACCTGCCGCGCCTGACCGGCGACCACGGCACGTACGCGACCGTGCAGAAGCAGATCGAGGGGGAGTGCAAGGGCTACTTCCTGGTCGGGGAGAACCCGGCGGTCGGCTCGGCCAACGGCAAGTTCCAGCGGCTCGGCCTGGCCAACCTCGACTGGCTCGTCGTCCGCGACCTGCAGCTGATCGAGAGCGCGACGTTCTGGAAGGACGGCCCGGAGATCGAGACCGGCGAGCTGTCGCGCCGCCGAGATCGGCACCGAGGTCTTCTTCCTGCCCGCCGCCGCGCACACCGAGAAGGACGGCAGCTTCACCAACACCCAGCGGCTGCTGCAGTGGCACCACAAGGCCGTCGAGCCGCCCGGGTGACGCCCGCAGCGACCTGTGGTTCTACTACCACCTGGGCCGGCTCATCCGGGAACGCATCGGCGGCGACCCGCGCGACGCGCCGATCCGCGACCTCACCTGGAGCTACCCGACCGAAGGCGCCGATCGCCGACCCGAGCGCGGAGTCCGTGCTCGCCGAGATCAACGGCCACGGCCCGAGCGGCCCGCTCTCGGCGTACACCGAGCTGAAGGACGACGGCTCGACGTCGTGTGGCTGCTGGATCTACTGCGGCGTCCGCGCCGACGGCCACAACCACGCCGCGAACCGGCAACCGGGATCCGAACAGGACTGGATCGCGAACGGCTGGGCCTGGGCGTGGCCGGCGAACCGGCGGATCCTCTACAACCGCGCGTCGGCCGATCCGGACGGAAAGCCGTGGAGCGAACGGAAAAAGCTCTCAGCTGGGACGCCGAGCAGGGCAAGTGGGTCGGCCCCGACGTCCCCGACTTCGAACCGACGAAGGCGCCGGACTACGTGCCGCCCGAGGACGCCCAGGCGCAGGACGCCCTCGGCGGCGGCGACCCGTTCATCATGCAGACCGACGGCAAAGCCTGGCTGTACGTCCCCGCCGGGCTCGCTGACGGACCGCTCCCGACCCACTACGAGCCCTTCGAAAGCCCGGTCGAGAACGCGCTCTACGGCCAGCAGGAATCGCCGACGCGCCAGACCCTGGAGAGCCCGTCGAACCCGTACAACCCGGCGCGGAGCTCGGTGTACCCGTACGTGTTCACCACCTACCGGCTCACCGAGCACCACACGGCGGGCGGGATGAGCCGGACGCTGTCGCACCTTTCCGAGCTGCAGCCGGAGTTCTTCTGCGAGGTTTCCCCGGCGCTCGCGGAGGAACGCGGCCTCGAGCACCTCGGCTGGGCGACCATCGT
Source organism: uncultured Actinomycetota bacterium (assembly GCA_963762765.1). Lineage (GTDB taxonomy): Bacteria > Actinomycetota > Actinomycetes > Mycobacteriales > Pseudonocardiaceae > Amycolatopsis. The sequence goes on along the minus strand of CAVXMR010000056.1, from coordinate 106,338 downwards.
CTCCGCGCGGACCGCGATCGAGGCCCGCGTGCTCGTCACCGAGCGCGTGAAGCCGTTGAAGGTGCGCGGCCGGACCATCCACCAGGTCGGGCTGCCGTACCACTGGGGCCCCAACGGTCTTTCCCGCGGCGACGCGGCCAACGACCTGCTGTCGATCGTGATGGACCCGAACGTGCACATCCAGGAGTCCAAGGCGGCCACCTGCGACATCCGCCCGGGACGGCGGCCCCGCGGGCCGGAACTGCTGGACTTCGTGGCGGAGTACCGGAGGCGAGCCGATGGCTGAGTACGGCACCCAGCCCCGCATGGGGTTCTTCACCGACACGTCGGTGTGCATCGGCTGCAAGGCGTGCGAAGTCGCCTGCAAGGAGTGGAACGGCGTACCCGAGGCCGGCGGGCTGGACCTGCTCGGGCATGTCGTACGACAACACCGGCGACCTCGGCGCGAACACCTGGCGGCACGTGGCCTTCATCGAACAGCCGAAACCGCCGTTGGACCTCGGGATGCCCGGGGTCGGCGCACCGGAACAGGAGGACCCCGGCGTGCGGTGGCTGATGTCGAGCGACGTCTGCAAGCACTGCACGCACGCCGCGTGCCTCGACGTCTGCCCGACCGGCGCGCTGTTCCGGACCGAGTTCGACACCGTCGTCGTGCAGCAGGACATCTGCAACGGCTGCGGCTACTGCGTGCCCGCCTGCCCGTACGGCGTCATCGAAAAGCGCGAGAGCGACGGCCGCGCGTTCAAGTGCACGCTCTGCTACGACCGCCTCGGCGCGGGCTCGAACCGGCCTGCGCGAAGGCGTGCCCGACCGACTCCATCCAGTTCGGCGAGCTCGACGAGCTCCGGCGAGCGCGCCGCGGATCGGGTGGACGCCCTGCACGCGGCCGGCAGTACCGGAAGCCCGGCTCTACGGCCACGACCCGGACGACGGCGTCGGCGGTGACGGCGCGTTCTTCCTGCTGCTGGACGAACCCGAGGTCTACGGGCTGCCGCCGGATCCGGTCGTCACGACCCGCGACCTGCCCGCGATGTGGAAGCGGGCGGCGGTGACCGCGGCGGGGGTGGCCGCCGCGCTCGCCGTGTCGTTCCTGGGACGGCGCCGATGAGCCCGCGCCGCGAACGAACGATGGTCGAGCCCGCCGAGTTCCGCTCCTACTACGGCCGGCCGATCCTCAAGGAACCGGCCTGGAAGCAGCCGGACGTCCCGCTGTACCTCTTCCTCGGCGGCGCCGCGGGTGCGTCGGCGTCGATGGCCGCCCTGGCCGACGTCACCGGACGGCCGGGGCTGGCCAAGGTGGGCAGGCTGGTGGCGTCGGGCGGCTCGATCGCCAGCGTCGTCGCGCTGATCCACGACCTCGGGAAGCCGACGCGGTTCCTGCACATGCTGCGCGTCTTCAAGCCGACGTCACCGCTGTCGGTCGGGTCGTGGATCCTTTCGCCGTTCTCCGGGCTGGCCGCGGTGTCGGCCGCGTCGGAGCTGACCGGGATCCTGCCCGCGGATCGGCAGGCTCGCCGGCGCGGCCGCCGGTGTGCTGGGGCCCGGCGATGTGCACGTACACCGCGGTTCTGCTGGCGGACACGGCGACGCCGTCGTGGCACGAAGCCCACGGCACCCTGCCGGTCCTGTTCGCGGGCAGTGCGCTCACGAGCGGTGCGGGTGCGGCGCTGGTGCTGGTGCCCTCGGGGGAGATCGGGCCGGTCGTGCGGGCCGGGCTCGCCGGTGCGGCCGCCGAACTCGCGGCCGAGCACCACCTGGAAACGGGACTGGGACTGGCTTCCGAGCCTTATCGGACCGGCCGCGCCGGGAAGCTGCTGAAGGCGGCGAAGGCTCTCACCGTCGCCGGCGCGGGTCTTTCCCTTGCCGCACGCCGGAATCGCGCCGCCGGGATCCTGGCCGGCGCGGCCTATCTGGCGTCCGGGCTCTGCACCCGCTTCGGCGTCTACGCCGCCGGGGTCGAGTCCACAAAGGACCCCAAGTACGTCGTGGTTCCGCAGCGGGAACGACTCAACCTTAGAAAGCCGTGAAGGCCACCTTGAGGGACTTGAATTCCCTCAAGGTGGCCTTCACGGACCTCCGTCAGTCCTTCAGGCCCTTCACGGCGTCCTTGATCTTCTCGCCGGCCTGCTTGAGCGAGCCCTTGGCCTGCTCGGCCTTGCCTTCGGCCTGCCACTGCTCGTTGTCGGTGGCGTTCCCGACGGCTTCCTTGGCGCGGCCCTTGAGTTCCTCGCCCTTGTTCTCCATCTTGTCGTTCATCGCTCCCCTTTTCCGAGCGGACATTCCTCTTCAGGGTTACCCACTCGGCAGCGCTGTACACATCGCTATAGCCAAACGAGTGAGGCCAGCACTGTGACACCGACCACCAGCCAGGCCACGTAGTCGCCGATGTGCCCGGAATGACCGCGATGCAGCACGTGGATCGCGGACCGTGCCGGACCTGGCCATGACGGCATGCGCCGCGGCCACAGCGCAGCGGCGGCCAGCAGGACTGCCAGCACCGCCGTGAGCGAGCCGAACAGCACACCCGAACCGGTCCACTCGGCGGAAACCGGCGACGTCTGTGTCACGAGCCTGACCGCGGGCAGCGTGTCATGCAGGAAACCGCCGCGATCGACATCCTGTTCCCCGGCGGTGATCGCCGCTTCCCGGAGCCAGGGGACCGCCAGCGCCGAGACCACCAGCGCGATGATCGCGGCCGTCATCGTCAACGGGGTCCGGTCGATCCGTTGCCCCGTCTCGGGTTCCTCGTTCGAACCGGTCGTCTTGTCGTCGCCGTCCTCCTGCGGTGGCGCGCCGAGTCCGAAGTAGACACGCAGGCCCGCGCGCAGGACCGCGGCGGCGGTCACGGCGGAGGCCAGCACGACGACGGCCACCAGCCAGCCTTGTCCGGCCTGCGAAGATGCGTGTTCCGCCACGTTCTTGCCGAACGCCACCCCGAACGGTGGCAGCCCCGCCAGCACCAAACCGGCCAGCAGGAACAACACGCCTTCGAGGCGCGAATGCCGGGCTCTCAGCTGGTCCTCATCAACGCTGCCGTACCGGTTCATCAGCACGCCGACCAGCAGGAACAGTGCGGACTTGGCGCCCGCGTGCCCCGCCACCGACAGCACGAAACCGGTGGTCGCCTGCCCGTCCGCGGCGGCCAGGCCGCACAGGAACAGCCCGGTGTGGGCGATCGTGGAGTAGGCCAGCAGCCGTTTCAGATGCCGCTGGGTGAAGCACATGACCGAGCCGAGCAGGGCTCCCGCGACGCCGATCACCAGCAGCATCCGCGCGAATACGCCGTTGTCCAGCACACCGCCGAAGACGGTCCGCCGGACGCGAAGCACACCGTAGACGCCCAGTTCGACCATGACGCCGGAGAACAGCACGCAGACCGGCGTCGGCGCGACGGCGTGCGCGTCGGCGAGCCAGAAGTGGAACGGCACAGCCGCGGCCTTCACCAGCAGACCGGTGCACACCAGCACGAAAGCGGCGATCACCAGCGCGTCTGCCGGCTGCCCGTCGAGCGCCACGCCCAGCTGGGCCAGCCCGAGCTGGCCGCCGCGCGCGTAGAGCAGGCCGATCCCCATCAGGCTGAAGTACGCGCCGAGCGAGTTGACCACGCCGAAGTTCAGCGCGCCCTGGACGGAATCGGCCTCCTCGATCCGGTAGCCGGTGAGCGCGTACGCGACCCCGCTCATCAGCTCGAAGAAGACGAACAGCGTGAACAGGTCCCCGGTCAGCAGGAACCCCAGCATGCCGGTGAGGAACAGCAGCATCATCGCGTGATAGCGGGCTTCGACGGCTTCGAAGTAGCGCCAGCTGTAGAGCAGCGCGCAGCTGGTCAGGAACGCGGCGAGCAGCGCCAGCGTCGTGTTGAGGCTGTCCGCGACCAGGACGATGCCCAGCGATCGCACGCCGTCCGGCCGGTGCCCGCCGACCCAGACGACCACGCGGCCGTGCTGGACCGTGGCGAGCAGTACGGCCGTCAGCCCGACGACCGCCAGCGCGGTGGCGGTCGCGACGACGTCGACCACGATCCGGGGCAGCTTCGCGCCGAGCCCGAGCAGCACGCACGCGACCAGCAGCGGCACGGCGATGACGAGGGCGACCATGGCTCAGCCGCGCAGGGCGCGGAGCTCGTCGGGATCGACCGTCCCATGGCGTTTCGAGATCTGGATCGTCAGCGCGAGCAGGAGCGCGGTGATCGTCGCCGACACCACGATGTCGGTCAGCGTCATGGCTTGCACCATCGGGTCGACCACCGGCTGTTGCTGGCCCTGCACGACGATCGGTGCGCCCGCCCCGTTCTGGTAGCCGATCCCGAGCAGCAGCACGTAGGTCCCGGATTGGGCGACCGAGAGCGACACGACCGTGTGCACCAGGTGCCTGCTGCGGACGATCCCGACGCAGCCGAGCAGGAGCAGCCACCCCGCCACCCCGTAACAGGCCATGGTCACGACGGTTCCTCCCGGATCAGGCCCTGGCTGAGGAACTGCGCCAGCAGCACGACGAGCCCGGCCGCGACCTCGACGCCGACCAGGATGCTCAGCAGCGGCACGATGCCCGAGGACAGCAGGGAGCCGAACTCGCCGAGCGGCAGGATGTTGGCCAGGAAGGCGCCGCCGAAGAGGAGCCCGATGACGCCGGTGAGCACGTAGAGGCCGGTGGCCGCCGCCTCGGCGTACTCGCACCAGTCGAGCGGGCGGAGTTTCGCGAGCGCGGGATGGCTGCCGGAGAGGTAGAGCAGGTGCCAGCCGGTGGCCAGCACGACGCCGCCCTGAAACCCGCCGCCGGGGGTGAGGTGGCCGTGCACGACGATGTCGACGCCGAGCAGCAGGGTCACCGGGAGCATGAGGTAGCCGGCGAACTTCACCGCGGGCAACACGTATCCGCGCTGCGGTTCGATCCGCTGGCGCTCCTCTTCGGACGGTCGAAGGAGCGACAGCCCACCGACGATCGCGGCGGCCACGATGGTTTCCTCGCCGAGGGTGTCCAGCGCGCGGAGGTCGAAGTTGACCGAGGACACCAGGTTCGGTGTGACGCGCTGGATCGCCGCGGGCAGCGCCAGGTCGCGGTAGAAGTGCACCGTGCCGCCGAGCTCCGGCATCCGCAGGAAGGCCGCGACCAGCAACGTCGCGACACCGAGAACGCCTGCCGCGCACAGGAAAGTCCGGGTCCGCAGGTTCATCGGCCGCCCACTTTCCGGATCGTCAGCAGCACGAGCAGCGGGACGATGGCGGAGCCGACGGCCAGTTCGGACAGGGCCACGTCCGGTGCCTGCAGCACGACGAACAGCAGCGCGAGGCAGAGGCCGAACACCGACAGCGTGATCGCCTGCCGTCGCGGGTCCGCTGTGGACACCACCGCGAACCCCGCGACGGAGACGAAGGCGAGGGCTACCAGCACCAGCACCGTCGTCACGACGGGAGGTCCTCGTCGATCACGCCCTGCCGTCGCGCTTCGATGCGGCCGGTGGCGGTCTGCAGCACCGGGCCGGTGACCGCCAGCAGCACGACGGTGAACACGATGGCGGCGGACCCGAGGTTCCAGCCGTTCGCCAGCGCCAGCCCGACGCCGATGAGCGGCGCGCCGACGGTCGTGACGGGGGAGAGCAGGTGGAGCCGGGTCATCAGGGCACGGGCGCGCAGCATCCCGGCTGCCGAGGCCAGCACGACGGCGACCCCGGCGAAGACGAGGATGTCGGCGACGATCGTCATTGCGTCGCCCCCAGCAGCCGGATGAACACCAGCGTCCCGGCGAAGGCCAGCACGGTCAGCGTGAGCGGCAGGATGATCGCGCTCGACGGGCCGTACGCCTGGACCAGGAGCAGCAGCGTGAGCACGGTGACCGAGCCGGCGAGCTCCAGCCCGGCGAGCCTTTCGATGGCGTCGCCGCGCGAGGCCAGCCACAGCGCCGGGCCGAGGCCGCCCGCCATCAGCAGCACCGCGGCCACCAGCCAGGCGGTCACCGGGTCACCCGGTCGAGCAGCGGCGAGTCCCCTTCGAGCAGGCGGTGCACGACGAGCTTTCCCGACTGCCCGGTCACCACCATCGTGCCCGGGGTGCAGCCGACCACGACCGCCGCCACGGCGGCCCTCGCCGCCTGCACCCGTTCAGCTTCGTCCGGCAGCTCGACCTCGGTGAAGCGCCCGGCGTCCGGCCGCCGGAAGACCTCGACCAGCGCCAAGGCCGACTCCCGCAGCGCCGTCCAGGGAATCTCGACGACCCAGCGCAGCCACCTGATCCGGGGATGCCAGACGCCGGTCAACGCTCGTCGCGCGGCGCGTGCGGCGAACGCGCAGGTCAGCGCGGTCACGGCCGCGGCGGCGAGCTCCGGCACCGACGGCGTCGACAACGTAAGCAGCCACAGGCCGGTCAGCCCGAGCCACCACGACAGGACTTCGGATGTCGCCCGCACGGACACCAGTTACCCCGGCGGGGTGGGGGCCAATCTCAGGCGAAGACCTCCACGATCTTCGCGCAGAACGCGGGCAGGTCGTCGGGGTTGCGGCTGGACACCAGGCTGCCGTCGGTGGCGACCTCCTCGTCGACCACGTTCGCCCCGGCGTTGCGCAGGTCGGTGCGGATGCTGGGGTAGGAGGTCAGGGTGCGGCCGCGGACGACGTCGGCCTCGATCAGGGTGATCGGCCCGTGGCAGATCACGCCGACCGGCTTCCCGCCGGTGACGAAGTCGCGGACGAACTCGACGGCGTTCTTGTCCAGCCGCAGCTTGTCCGGGTTGATGGTGCCGCCGGGCAGGATCAGCGCGTCGAAGTCGTCGGCCGAGACGTCGGCCACGGTCCGGTCGACGGGGTAGCTGCCGGCCGGGTTGAGGTCGGAGTTCATCGCCTGGATTTCGCCGCCCTTCAGGGAAACCAGGGTCGTGGTGGCGCCCGCCTGCTCAACGGCCTTGCGCGGCTCGACGAGCTCGACTTCCTCGACGCCGTCCGCTGCCAGGATGGCCACGCTGCGTCCGGTCAGGCCCGAGGTCATGGGACTTCTCCTTCGGTTGGGTCTGGTTTCGGACCTCGGATACCCGCGCTGCCGGTGATCACACGTCACGACCGGGGCAGGTGGCCGTCCGCGCGTTCGATCCGGCGGATCGCCGGCTCGGCGAGGATGCCGTGCACGACGACGGATAGCGCGACGGCGAGCGCGCCGATGCGCCAGAGCGTGTCCTGGCCGGGGACGGGGAGCCGGTTGAGCGCATAGGCGAGGTAGTAGAGCGTGCCGATGCCGCGCACGCCGAAGAAGGCGATGGCCACAGCGGCCGGGCGTCCGGCCGAGGAGCCGATCAGGGAGAGCCAGCCGACGACCGGGCGGACCACCAGTACCGCGACCGCGGCCAGCACCACCTCGGCCGGACGGAGCCCCCGGAGCAGGCCGTCGCCGATCGCGAGTCCCAGCCCGAGCAGGGCGAGCGGCACGAAAAGCCTTTCCAGCTGACGGCCGAACTCGTGCAGCACGCCGTGGTAATCGTGCGAGCGTTCCTGTGCCCGTACCGCGAGCGCCGCCACGAAGACGGCGACGAAACCGTTGCCGTGACACACTTCCGCCAGCGCGTAGGGGAGGAAGGCGAGGGCGAGCAGGACCAGTCCGTCGGCGTATTCGGCCAGCCGCAGGCGATCCGAGGGCGTCCGGAACATCGCCCAGCCGAGCAGGCGCCCAGCGGCCAGCCCGGCCGCGACGCCGATCGCGACCGGCAGCAGGAGGTCGAGCAGCACCCATCCGACGTCTATTGTGGACCGTCCGATGACGGCGATGGCGAGCAGGACGAACGGCATGGCCAGGCCGTCGTTGAAGCCGGCCTCGCCGGTCAGGGTGGACCGGATTTCGTTGTCCCGCGCGAATTCGGGCTCGGCGTCGGGTGCGGGCACGCCGACGTCCCCGGCGAGCACCGGGTCGGTCGGCGCCAGCGCCGCGCCGAGCAGCAGCGCGACGCCCGGGGCCAGCGCGAGCCACCAGGAGCCGAGCGCGGCGACCGCGAGGATCGAGACCGGCATGGTCAGGCCGAGCAACCGCCAGGTCGAGGCCCACCGCCGCAGCCCGATCGGGCGGTCGACGCTGAGCCCGGCGCCGGCGAGCGCGACCAGGATGCCCAGCTGGGTGAACGACTCCACGCCGGACAGATGTGCGGCGGGATCGCTCCAGCCGTTGCCGTAGGGCGAGGGCAGCGGGAGCAGACCCAGCCCGATGCCGGCGAGGAGCATCACCAGCGGCACCGAGAACGGCCGCTCCGCGACGAGCTTGGGCACGATCGCGGCGGCCAGCGCGAGCAGGCCGGCGACGCCGAACAGCACGGTCAACGACGACACCGGCGCCTCCTGACTGTCCCGTCGATCCGGGACTACCCCGAATGCCGTAACGCAAACGGTTCGAAGGCCCCGAAGTGGGCGCTGATTCCCCTGCGCCGCGAGGGGGTACTCCCAGGCCATGGAACTGCTGCCCGCCGAACCACCCTCGCTCCTGGCGGCGCAGGCGCGGGCGGTGACCCGTCGTCTCGCCGCCACGCTGAACGGCCCTGATCGTGGCTCGCCGAGCGAGCTGGCCCGCACGGTCTGCGCCCTACGGCTGTTGACCGACGACGTCGTCCGGCTGCTGCCCGCGCTGCAGGATCAGCTGGAAGACGGTTTGCTGGACGGCGAAGTGACGCGCGGGGAAAGAGGCGCCGAGGCGGACCTGGACGCGGTCAGCGCGGTCGGCAACGCACTGGCGCACGCCCAGGTGGCTGGGCAGCTCGTGGTCAGGGAGCTGGAATCGGCGCAGGTGGTCCTGGGTGGACTCGCGGCGCCGTGACGCGAAGGAGGTGCTCATGATCGATCTGCGCGACTATCTCGCCGACGTCGAGTATCCGTGCGGCCGGGACGAGCTGCTGCGCCGTGCCGCCGCCCATGGCGCCGGTGACAACGTCCTCGGCCGGATCGGCACGCTGCCCGAGCGCGACTACGACGGCATCGACGCGGTGAACGAGCTGCTCGGGCAGGACCTGAGCCCGGATCGCGACGCGTCGTCCACCGAAGGGAGAAAGTGATGGCCGACAAGGAACATCCGCGCGGGGACAAGCCCGCGGACATCCCCGCCGAAGACGATGCCTTCGGGGAAAGCCGTGAGGCACAAAAGGAAACCATCCGCGGCGAGCAGGGAACTTCATCGGGCGACCCGCACGACGACACCGATCCCCAGTCCGGCTGATCCCCGACTCTCGTGAGTGGTAAGTAGGGTTATTGAGGGGTACGGCAAACGTGGCGTGCTCGGCTCGAGGACTCGTGAGCGTTGCGGGCGGTTCCGCCCGCAACGCTCACGAGCACGGCCTCACTCTAGCGCGCAAGGACTGGTAAGTGGCGAGCCGGTTCTAACCCGGCCGCACCACTCACGAGGCCCTGCCGGCTCAGACCTCAGACCACGCCACCTTTGCCCTTACCTGTCTTAATAGAACCCGACTTGCCACTCACGAGACCCGGCCACGCACCGGCCGCGCATACCGGCAGGCCCCACTCCGCGAAGGGGGTTTTCCGGGTGGTGCGGCGGGGCGGTGGTGGGGACGCTGGGCGGCATGGGGAAATTCGCGTTGATCAGCGGCCGGATCGCGGCCGTGGTTGTCCTGGCTTGTGCACTGAGCGGAGGCCCGGCCGACGCGGCTGCCCGGCCGGTGAGCCTGCCCAAACCGACCGGCAGATACGAGGTCGGTGCGGTCGACCTGCATCTGGTCGACCGCACCCGGCTGAATCCCTGGCCGGGGAAGCCGCAGAAATACCGTGAGCTGATGGTCAGCGTGTTCTATCCGACGACCCACGCCGGCCATCACCCGCCCCAGCCGTACATGCTGCCCAAGGCGGCGGAGCACTTCGACACCGTGACCACCAACGGCTACCTCGGCATGCACCTGCCGACCGGGCAGATCGACTGGGCGGCGACCCGGACGCACGTGGCGCGCGCCGCGCCGGTGGCCGGGCGCGGGTGGCCGGTGCTGATCAACTCGCCGGGGCTCGGCGAGCCGCGCACCTGGGACACCGCCCTGGTCACCGAGCTGGCCAGCCGCGGCTACGTCGTCGTCACCATCGACAACACCTACGAATCCCCGGAAGTCCAGTTCCCGGACGGGTTCCTGGCCACGCTGAACCTGCCGCCCGACGCCGACGGGTTCATCCGGGACGCGCTCGAGGTCCGCGTCCAGGACACCAGTTTCGTCCTGGATCAGCTGACCGGCAGCCCGGACTGGCGCGGGGTACTGGACCTGACGAAGGTGGGCATGTTCGGTCACTCGGCCGGGGGAACGGCCGCCGGGGCGGCCATGGACGCCGACCCGAGGATCACCGCCGGGGTGAACATGGACGGCAACCTCACCTGGCTCGACGGCAGCCTCCAGCCGGTGGCCGAGCATGGGCTCCGCCGGCCCTACCTCCTGATGGGCAAGGACGGCGTCACCGACACCGGCCCCGGCTGGGACGCGTTCAAGGCCAACACCCCCGGCTGGACCCGCCAGCTGACCCTGCGCGGTTCCGAGCACGCCTCCTTCACCGACGCGGAGGCGCTGCTGCCCCAGCTGAACCTCCCGCCGGACGTGGTGACCGGCAACATCGGCACGATCGACCCGGCCGTGGCCCTCCGCACGCAGAGCGCCTACCTTTCGGCGTTCTTCGACCGATGGCTGCGCGGGAGGGACAACGGCCTGCTCGACGGGCCCTCGCCGGACTACCCGGCGATGGAATTCGCCGGCTGAGGTTCGAGTCCGGCCAGCGCCGGCGGCAACGGATCCTCGTGCAGGACGCCGAGGCGCTGCGTGGCGCGGGTGAGCGCGACATAGAGCTCAGCCGCGCCACGGGGGCCGTCGGTGAAGATCCGCTCCGGGTCGACGACCAGGACGGCGTCGAACTCGAGGCCCTTGGTCTCCGACGCCGCCACCGTGCCCGGCACGCCCGGCGGCCCGATCACGACGCTGGTGCCTTCACGACCGGCTTCGTCCCGCTCGAACTCGTCGATGGCCGCCGCGAGTTCGTCCGGGCTGACCCGCCGGGACCACGGCACGACGCCGGACGCGCGGACCGAATCCGGCGCCTTGACCTCGGGCGCGAACTCGGCCAGCAGCGCGGCCGCGACCGCCATGATCTCCGCCGGGGTGCGGTAGTTCACGGTCAGCGCGCGGTAGAGCCAGCGACCGGGCACGTACGGGTCGAGCATCGCGCCCCACGACGTCGCGCCGGCCGCCGACCGGCGCTGGGCGAGATCGCCGACCACGGTGAACGAACGGCCGGGGCAGCGCCGCATCAGCACCCGCCAGTCCATTTCGGACAGTTCCTGCGCCTCGTCGACGACGATGTGCCGGTACGTCCAGTCCCGGTCCGCCGCGGCGCGTTCGACGAGCGTGCGGGTGTCCTGTTCGACGAAGCGCTCCGCCAGATCCTCGCTGTAGAGCAGGTTGTCGGCCGCGAGCATGACGTCCTCGTCCATTTCCTCGCGGTCCAGCTTCAGCATGTCCATCACGCCGGAGGCGTACTCGGCCTCGGCCTTCCGCTCCTGCGCGGCGGCCCGCTCGGCCGCCTGGTCGGCCTGCTTTTCGTGGCCCAGCAGGTCGACCAGTTCGTCGAGCAGCGGTATGTCCGACACCGTCCAGGCGTCGCCGTCGGCGCGCCACAGCACCTCGTCTCCGCCGGCCGCCCGCAGCCGTTCACGGGACGCGTACAGCGACCCCAACAGGGATTTCGGCGTCAGGACCGGCCAGAGCGCGTCGAGCGCCGCGGTGAACTTCTCGTCGGCCGCGAGGTCCTGAAGCAGGCTCGCCCGCATCGTCTCCCACTCCTCGCGGTCGTCCCGGCTCAGCCAGCCGCGGCCGATCCGGCCGATCGCCCGCTCGGTGAGCACGTACGTGATGATGTCGGCGAACACGGCGCGGGCCTCATTGTGCGGCTGCCCGCTGTCCCTGGCCTCCTGTCTGGCCCACTCCGCGGTCTCGGCGTCGATCCGGACCGTGACGTCCTTCAGCTGGATCGGCAGCGGCTCCTCGGGCAGGCGCTGCCGGTCGGCGACGGCCGCCTTGAGCACGTCGAGGATCTTCAGCGAACCCTTCAGCCGCGCGGCCGCCGGAGCGTCCTCCGCGGTGACCTGCAGGCCGGGCACCAGGTCGCCCGGGGTCATGAAGACCACATCGGACTCGCCGAGCGACGGCAGCACCCGGCCGATGTGGTGCAGGAACGCCGGGTTGGGCCCGACCACGAGCACGCCGTGGCGTTCCATCCGCTCGCGCTGGGTGTAGAGCAGATACGCGACGCGGTGCAGCGCGACCACGGTCTTCCCGGTGCCGGGGCCGCCCTCGATCACGGTCACGCCGGGGTGCTCGAGCCGGATGATCTCGTCCTGCTCGGCCTGGATGGTGGCCACGATGTCGCGCATCCCGTCGCCGCGCGGTGCGTTGACCGCGGCCAGCAAGGCGGCGTCGCCCCGGTCCTCCTCGCCCGGGCGGCCGAGCACCTCGTCGGTGAAATCGACCACATCGCGCCCGTGCGTATGGAACTGGCGACGGCGGCGCATGTTCTCCGGCGACGCGGCGGTGGCGACGTAGAACGCGCGCGACGCCGGTGCCCGCCAGTCGAGCAGCACCGGTTCGTAGTCGTTTTCCTCGTCGAAAAGACCGATCCGGCCGACATAGGAATGGTCCCCCGAAATGGTGTCCAACCGGCCGAAGCACAGCCCGTTGTCCACGATGTCCAGCCGCCTCGCCTCCCTGCCCAGCGACCGCACGCTGACGTCCCGCTCCATCGCGGGCACGCCGCGGTCACCCAGGGCCGCCTGGTACTCGCGCTTCACCCGCGCGCGCTCGGCGTCGAGCCGCGCGTACAGCTCCGCGATATAGCTGCGCTCGGACTGCAATTCCTCTTCGTACCCCTGAGCTGACACTTACCCCTCACAGCTACTGAACTGGCTTTCGGTTCGGTCGCTGATTCTGCGGCACGACCGGGGTCTTGCGGCAAGCCCCGGGGTGCGCTATACATTTATTAGTGAGGGAGTGTGTATACCTCCTCCGCTCCCCCCATCTCAGCCGCGGTCGGCCGCCGTGTTCATCGCGTCCGCCGGTTCGAGGGTCCGCCCGCCCGTCACCTTCGCGTAGAGGTGCGCCCCGCCCAGCACCGGCGGGTACTTCGGCGGGTTCTCGGCGGACTGGCAGGTCGGGAGGCATTCGAACCGCGCGTCGTAATCGCCGTCGAAGAAGAACGCCACGCTCTGCCGCCGCGCCGGACCCGGGCCGGAGGGCGGCACGACCCGGTGCAGCGTGGAGCGCCAGCGGTCGTTGGTCCACTGCGCGGTGAGGTCGCCGAGGTTGACCACCAGCGCGCCCTCGGCCGGGACGACGTCGTGCCAGGCGCGGTCGGGACCGAAGATTTGCAGGCCGGGCACGGAATCGGCGTAGAGGATCGTGAGGATGCCGTAGTCGGTGTGCGCGCCGAGCCGCATCTGGCCGGGCAGCGGCTCCGGCGCCCCCGCGCGCCGTTCGTAGTGGTTGACGCGCACGGTTCGCGTCGGATGCCGGGCGTAGACGTCGAGATAGCCCGCCGGGAGTTCGAGCGCGGTCTCGAAGATCGAAAGCAGCACCCGCGCGACCCGATGTGCTTCGCTCGCGTACTCGGCGAGCGCGGGCCGGAGCGTCGCCGGCACGTCAGGCCAGATGTTGGGCGCGAAGAAGCCGTACGGGTCCGCCGCGATCGCCGGGTCGGAGCGGTCGACGTCCTCCGCGCCGATGACGAACGATTCGGACAGGTCGGGCGGCGTCATCTCGCCGAGGCTGTACGCCAGCCCTTCGGTGCCTTCGGGGGCGTACCCGCGATCAGAGGCGCGGTCGGCCGGAGCCGCCTTGAGCTTTTCCTCGACAGGGAGCGCGAAAAACGCGCCGGTGGCCTCCCGCATGGCGTCGATCGTCGCCCGCGGGATGCCGTGGCCGGTCAGCTGGACGAAGCCGACGCGGGTCAGCGCCTCGTCCACGGCGGCCGCCAGTTTCGTCCGATCGCCGGTTTCCCAGGCGCCGATGTCGATCGTCGGAACGAGAGTCATGATCCAACGGTAGCCACGGCGGCAGTGCCGGGAGCGCCTCGGCGGCCGTCCGATCGGGCGATCCGCGCCGCCCGATCGGCCTCAGTCCGTGGCCGCCGTCGCGAGGAGCTGGGTCGCGGCCAGCTCGGCGTAGAGCGGGTCGGCGGTGACGAGATCGGCGTGGCTGCCGACCGCGCGGACCTTCCCGGCGTCCATCACCACGATCCGGTCGGCCATCGTGACGGTGGACAGCCGGTGCGCGACGACCAGCACCGTCGTGGTGCGGGCGGCGTCCGCGATGGTCTCGCGCAGCGCCGCTTCGTTGACGGCGTCGAGCTGGGACGTGACCTCGTCGAGCAGCAGCAGCCGGGGGTGGCGCAGCAGCGCGCGGGCGATGGCGATGCGCTGGCGCTCGCCGCCGGAAAGGCGGACGCCGCGGTGCCCGACCGTCGTGTCCAGGCCGTCGGGCAGGCGGGCGATCATGCCGTCGAGCCGGGTGGTGACGAGGACCCACTATGGGCTGTTCGCCGCAGGGGGCAAAGCGTTTGGGGACGAGATCGGGACGAAATCGGGGCAAGATCGTCGAACGATCCCGACTTCGCCGCGAAATTCCCTGGTCAGAGTGGGTGGTACCGCCATCACCCGAGGGAGTTCCGATGTCCGATCCCGTCCGCCCGCGCCGTGCCCGGGGCACGGCCTGGGTCTGGGGCGCCGCCGCGGTCATCGCCGCCGGTGCCGCCGTCTGGTTCGTCGTCCCGCCGACGACGGTGGGCAGCGCTCAGCCGCGGCCGCTGAACCTGCCCTCAGTGCAGTGGCCTTCCGATGGGCAGTCGGCCGCGGAGGTCGAAGGACTGGGCAGCCTCGGCACGGCCGGGGCGCAGGAACCGGTGCCGATCGCGAGCGTCACCAAGGTGATGACCGCCTACGTCGTCCTGCAGGATCACCCGCTGCGCGACGGCGAACCCGGCCCGGAGATCATTGTGGACGACCAGGCCGCGCAGGAGTCCGTCTCGGCAGAGGAGTCCACCGCGCCGGTGCGGTCCGGGCAGCGGCTCACCGAGCGGCAGCTGCTGGAGCTGATGCTGATCCCGTCCGGCAACAACGTCGCGCGGCTGCTGGCGCGCTGGGACGCGGGCAGCCAGGACGCCTTCGTCGGGAAGATGAACCACGCCGCCGCCGCGCTCGGCATGACCCGCACGACCTACACCGGAGCCAGCGGCGTCGAGGACTCGACCATCAGCACCGCGTCCGACCAGCTCCTGCTCGCCCGCGCGGCCATGCGCGACGAAGTCCTGCGCGCCGTCGTCGCCGAGCCGAGCGTCCGGGCGGACGGCCGCACGATCCCCAACACCAACACCCTCCTCGGCCGGTCCGGGGTGATCGGGCTCAAGACCGGCTCGACGACCGCGGCGGGCGGCGCGCTGATGTGGGCGGCGCGAGGCGCGGGCGACCGGCTGATCCTCGGCGTCGTGCTGCACCAGAATCCCGGGAACTCGCCGAACGCAGGGCTGCAGGCGGCTCTCGACGCCAGTCAGCGGCTGATCGAGGGGATCCAGAAGTCGTTGACCTGACAGGAGGCGGCGCGTCACCGGCCGGGCTACTGTGCGGTTGAGGCGTTGCCGGACGAGGAAAGCGGGGATTCGGATGGTCAGCCAGCCCACGGACCTGGTGGTCGGTGTCGACGGGTCGGACGCGACGCTCGGCGCGGTGCGCTGGGCGGCGGAGATGGCCCGGGAACGGCGCCGCGGCCTGCGGCTCGTGCACGGCACCGACGAGCTGCCGGTGGCCTATCCGCACGCGACCGGCACGGTCGACGAGTTCTACGAAGCGGTCGGCGCCCAGGGCCAGCGGCTGCTCGCCCAGGCGCGCGAGGCGGCGATGGAGGTCGCACGTCTCGAACCTCAGCTCGTTCAGCGGCCGGAACGACCTCAGCAGGCTCTGATCGCCGAGTCCCACAACGCGGCGATGGTGATCCTCGGTACGCCCCAGCAGGGCCGGGTCGGAAAGGTGTTGCTCGGTTCGACGTCGCTCGCGGTCGCCGCGCACGCGGAGTGCCCGGTGGCGCTGGTCCGCCCGCACGTGGCCGACGACGACCCGCCGACCGAAGGTCCGGTCGTGGTCGGCGTCGACGGCACCCCGGTGGGCGACGACGCGCTCGCGGCGGCGTTCGAGGAAGCCTCCTGGCGCGGGGCCCCGCTGGTCGCGGTGCACTGCTGGCACCAGGACTTCCTGTCCTCGGTGTCGGACGCGCTCCGCTGGACCCAGGACACCGCGGCGATCGAGCAGCACGAACACGAGGTCCTCGCGCAGCGGCTGGCCGGCTGGCAGGAGAAGTACCCGGACGTGTCGGTGGAGCGGGTCGTCCTGCCGGGGCGTCCGGCCGAACGCCTGCTCGAGCTGGCCGACCGGGCCAGGCTGATGGTCGTCGGGAGCCGTGGCCGGGGTGGTCTCGCCGGGCTCGCGCTGGGTTCGACCAGCCAGGCGATGATGTCCTACGCGCTCTGCCCGGTGCTCGTCGTCCGAGGGCGGGCGCGGTCCGAGGAGAAGTAGGTTCGCAAGGCCTGGTGCCGATGTCCCGGCTCTCGTGAGTGGTAAGTGTCGTTCTGGCCAGCCGTCTTTGGTGACCTACGGTCGTATGTCCGTGAATGGCACATTCACGGACTTGCCAGCCGCACCACCGACTCCACAGCACCTGGAGTCACACCCCGTCCCACAACCGAGCCTGTCCGTCCGACTGGGTCCGGGCCCGCGCGCGGACGAAGGGTTCGAAGAGCTCGCCGACTTGCTCGGGTGTGACGACGGGGCCGGTGTTGGTCACGGGAGATCACGGCCGTCGTGGCGTCGCAGCCGACGGCCAGCCGCATGCACCCGCCCGGATGGTTGTGCCCGATCGCGTTGCGCAGCAGGTTCGCGATCAGCTGCCCGAGCAACTCCGCGTCGCCCGCGACGACGGCGGGCCGCACGTCGGCCTCGATCGTCACAGCCGCGTCGCCGCTCGCCGTGCAGGTTGACCGTGAGCAGCTTTCCCACCAGCGCCTGCAGGTCGGGACCGTCGGGATCGGCGGCGGCGACCTCCAGCAGCGCGCGGCCCTCGCCGACCACGACGACGTCGAAGCGGCCTTCACCGCCTATGAGACTTTGCTGTTCCCGCGGAGCGAAGAAGCCGCCGAGCAGTCGGCGGCCGGCATGGAGCTGAGCTTCGCGCCGGACGCGCCGAAGGGACTGGTGGAGCAGATGCAGCAGTGGTCGCACGAGATGGCGTGACGCGGGGCGGGTCACCGAGGGGTGCTGAGCGTCCCCTCGATGACCGCCCGGAACATCCAGTCACGGCGGGTCTTCGGCGGACCGGAAACGAGTTCGTCGCCGAGGGCCGCGATCCGCGGGTACTTCCCGGGGGACAGCCCGTGCAGCGCGCTGACGAGGGCTTGGTGATCCTCGGGGGCGGCCGCGCTCTCGCGCCGGGCGGACTGTTCGGCGGCGGTGGCGGTGGCGACCTGCAGCAGGATGTCGACGCCCCAGGCAGCCTGCGCCGGTGGCACGTCGCCCTCGTGCAGAAGGGCCAGGACCGCCTCGACCACCGCGAAGTAGTTGGGCCCGGCGGGGCGCGAGATCATCGCGGAATGGGCCAGGGTGGGATGTTCGAGCAGCACGGTGGTGTAGGACGAGAGCAACGCCACGAGCCGGTCCCGCCAGTCTCCCTTGCCGCGCAACGGCTTGAAGTCGACCGTGCCGAGGAGCTCCTCGAGGATGGCCGCGTGCAGCTCGGCGGTGTTGGCCACGTAGACGTAGAGCGACGCCGCGCCGGTGTCCAGCTCCTGCGCCAGTCGGCGCATGGTGACCTTGGCCAGTCCCTCGGCCTTCATCAGCCGGACGGCCGTGGCGACGATGCCCTCGTAGGTCAGGGCAGGCTTGGCCGGGCGCTCACGACGGCTGGTGGGAGCGGGATTTCGCGGGCTCATCCGGTGATTCTATCACGAACCTGTTCGTGACGAACAAGTTCGGGATAGGCTGGGAGTGTCGTCGGGTTTGGCGGGTGCGTGGTCGGGTCTCGTGAGTGGTAAGTCGGGTTCTATTGAGCGGTAAGGCAAACGTGGCGTGCCGCGGCATCGAGGACTCGTGAGCGTTGCGGGCGGTTATGGAATAGAACCGCCCGCAACGCTCACGAGCCCGTCGGCAGGTCCCCCTCGCTTCACCACGCCACCTTTGCCTACCCCTCATTAACCCTACTTACCACTCACGAGACCCGACCCCCGCTCACTACAGCTCGCCTCCGGACAGTGCCCTCGTCAGGCTTAACGACATCCCGGCCGCGTTCGACGCCTTCATGGCCGGTGTCTGCGGCCCCGGCTACCCCTCATCTCCGCGAAGGTGTCTCCTGCTCGCCGATGAGCTCAAGCAGCGTGCGCAGGGCCCGGCTCGGCGGCTTGGCGGCGGAGGTGACCAGGCTGAGCGGCCACTCCATTCCGGCGCCGGCCAGTGGCAGCGTCACGACGTCCTCGGCGCGCGACGGCTCTAGATCGGGGACCACGGCCACGCCCAGCCCGGCGCGGACGTAGTCCGGCACGGTCCGCATGTCGGACACCTCGACGGTGACCCGCCGCGGCGAGCCGAGCGCGTCGTAGGCGCGGTCGAGCGCGACCCGGTTGCCGAAGCCGCGGGGCGTGTCGATGAAGGATTCCCCGGTGAGTTCGGCGAGTTTCACCGCGCGCCGCCGGGCGAGCCGGTGCCCGGACGGCAGGATCGCGACGAACGGCCAGGTGCCCATCCGGAGCGCGTCGAGCCCCTGGAGATCGCGGCCGGGCAGCCCGACCAGCGCCGCGTCGAGCCGCCCGTGGCGGACGTCATCGGCCAGCCCGGTCGAGCCGGTGACCGACACCGTCACGTGGATGTCGACCAGCGGGTACCGCCGGTGGAACGCGCCGAGCAGCACCGGCAGGTCGAGCCCGCCGATGGAGGTCATCGTGCCCAGGCGCAGGCTGCCACGCAGGCCGGCCGAGGCTTCCTGGACGACGGCGCGCGCCCGGTCGAACGCCTCCAGCGCCGCTTTCGCCTCCGGCAGGAAGGCGGCGCCGGTGCTCGAGAGCGCCACCCGGCGGGTCGAGCGGTCGAACAGCTTCGTGCCGAGCTCGGTCTCCAGCGCGTGGATCGCCGCGGACACCGTGGACTGCACCGCGTAGAGCCGTTGCGCGGCGCGAGTGAAGCTCAGCTCCTCGGCGACCGCGACGAAGTACTCGAGCTGGCGGTTCTCCATCCGGCCAATATATCGCTGCGGACGATTACTGGTACCAGGATTGTTCGTTGGACTTGGTGAGTCATCGGGGTGATGGTGGAGTCATGTTCTCCACTGTCGCGCCGCTCCGGCCCGCCGCGCGCTGGCGCGTGAGTCACAGCCAGGGATTCAGCCTGATCGCCCTCGCGTTCGGCACGGCGCTGGCGTTCTCGACATTGCCTACGCCGCTGTACGCGATTTACCAGCGTCAGGACGGCTTCGCGCCCTTCGTCGTCACTGTCATCTTCGCCGCGTACGCGGTCGGCGTGATGCTGAGCCTGTATCTCGCGGGGCACCTGAGCGACTGGCTCGGCCGCCGTCGCGTGATCCTCGCGGCGCTTCTCGCCGAAGCGCTGGCCGCGGTGGTGTTCCTGGCCTCGCCGGACGTCCCCGCCCTGATCGCCGCGCGGCTGATCAGCGGCGCCGGGATCGGGGCGATGACCGCGACCGCCACCGCGCACCTGTCCGAACTGCGGGCGATCGCCCGGCCCGGCAGCGATCTCGGCCGGTCCGGGCTGATCGCCACCGTGGTGAACGTCGGCGGCCTGGCGATCGGCCCGCTGGTGGGCGGGTTCTTCGCCCAGTTCGTCGACCGGCCGCTGACGACGCCGTTCGTGGTGTTCCTGGTCGTGCTGCTGCTGGAAGCTCTGGCGGTCAGCCTGGTTCCGGAGACCGTCGAACGTCGTGAGGAGCGCCCGGCCTACCGCCCGCAGCGGGTGTCCCTGCCCCGGGCAGCCCGGCCGAAGTTCGCCGGTGCCGCGCTGGGCGCGTTCGCGGCGTTCGCGATCACCGGGCTCTTCATGGCGCTGGCCCCGACGCTGCTCGCGCAGGGCCTGCACCGCACTTCGCGGTTGCTCGCGGGCGCCGTCCCGTTCTCGATGCTCGGCGCCGCCGCTGTGGCGCAACTGGTCTTCGCCCGGCTCGGCACGCGCAGCCAGCTGCGGCTCGGGTTCGGCCTGATGGCCACCGGGCTGGTGCTCCTGCCGGTCGGAATTTCGCTGACGTCGGCGGTGATCTTCATCGGCGGCGGGGTCGTGGCCGGTGCCGGGTTCGGTCTCGGTTTCCGGGCTTCGGTCGGCACAGTCGCCGCGCTGGCCGATCCGCTGTCACGGGGAGAGGTCCTGGCCGCGCTGTTCCTGGCGGCGTACGCGGGGCTGATCCTGCCGGTGCTGCTGATCGGCGTCGCGCTGGTGTGGGTGCCGAGCTCTATCGCCCTGGTCGGGTTTTCGGTGCTGGAGCTGGGCTTGCTGGGGTGGTCGGCGCGACGTGCGCTGAGCGGGGACTCGTGAGTGTTGCGGCCGGCTAGAACCGGCCGCAACACTCACGAGTCCTTGGTCAGCCGCGCTCCCGGTCGCGGAAGTCGCCCGGCGTCATCCCGCTCTCCCGGCTGAAGAACTTCCCGAAGTTGGTCGGCTCGGTGAAGCCCAGCCGATGCCCGATCGCCGCGACCGGCAGCGCCGTATGGGCCAGAAGTCGTTTCGCTTCAAGTGCGACCCGTGCGTCGATCAACGCCTTCGCGGTCTGCCCGGTCGACGCCTGACAGAGCCGGTTGAGACTCCGCAGCGAATAGCCGATCCGTGCCGCGTAATGCGCCGCATTGCGGGTGGTGGCGAAGGAGCGTTCCAGTTCGTGCTGGAAGCGCTGGAAGGTTTCGTTGCCGGTGACGACGGAGTCCTCGGCCGGGAGCCGGTGGATCCGCAGCAGCAAGGCGCCGAGCAGCTGCCGCAGCAGCTCCACGGTGACGGGGGAGGAGTCCTTGACCGCGCGGCGGTATTCCGACTTCAGCTCCAGCATCGCCCGGCGAAGGCTGCTCTCGTCGGCGGGCACGGACAACGTCGTCGGCGCGAACGGGCCGAGGAGCGCGGGGAACCGCTCCAGCCGGGGCGTGAAGGACGGCGTGAACAACACCATCAGCGCGTCCAGCCCGGCCTGGGGGAGCCGCAGCACCCGGCCGGGGCAGACGTACAGCAGCGTGCCGGCGGCGCAGGGCTGGTCGATGAAATCGACCATCGTCGTGCCGGTCCCGCCGGTGAACAGGAACAGCTGGTGGAAGTCGGTCCGGTGCACCGCGGCCGCCGTTTCGGGCGGCAATCGGCGGTACAACGTGCCGAAATCGAGCACCTCGAGGCCGAGCCGGGGCCGTTCGGGATTGCTGAAGCCGAACTGGGCGACAGGCGTGGCTTGTCCATTTTCGACCATGACGGTTCCCGATCCTACCTCGTCCGGCCGCCCCCGCCGGGGCACAGTCGACGCAGCGGGCGAACGACCCCACGTGAAGGAGACCGACGATGGACAACAAGGAACTGGTGTTCAAGGCCGCGGGCGAGCTGTTCGGCGCGAAGGACCCGACGGCGGTCGACCGCTGGGTCGCGCCCGGCTACCGGCAGCACAGCTCGCTGGCCGCGGACGGTCCCGAGGCGCTGCGTGGCCTGATCGCGAGCCTGCCGTCCGGCTTCCGCTACGAGCCGGCCAGGGTGATCGCCGATGGCGACCTCGTCGCCTTGCACGGTGTTTACCACGGCTTCGGCCCCGAGCCGCTGGTCGCGTTCGACCTGTTCCGGGTGGAGGACGGCAAGCTCGCCGAGCACTGGGACGCGCTGACGCCCCTGGTCGGCAACACGGCGAGCGGCCGGTCGCAGACGGACGGTCCCGCCGGACCCGCCGAGTCCGCGGACACCGAGGCGAGCCGCAAGCTCGTGGCCGAGTTCGCCCAGCGCGTGCTGAAGGACGCCGACTACTCCGTGCTCACCGACTACATCTCGACCGAGACCTACCTCCAGCACAATCCCGAAGCCGCGGACGGTCTCGACGGGTTCGGGGCCGCCGCGGCGAGCTGGGCACAAGAGGGCAAGAACCTGTTCTACAAGACGGTGCACCGGGTCGTCGCCGAAGGGGATCTCGTGCTGCTGCAGTCGGAGGGCGAATTCGGGGAACCGGTCGCCTACTGGGACCTGTTCCGGGTCGAGGACGGCAAGATCGTCGAGCACTGGGACGTCATCGCGCCGACCCCGGCCGAGCTGCCGCACGGCAACGGCCTCTTCTGAACCGGCCCGCCGAGCCGAAATCGGGTCGCCCGCCGGAGGGTGCTCGTGCCACGCTCACGACGTGGAGACCCCCTTCGTGCCCGGGCTGGAACTGGCCGGGCTGTTCTACCGCGAGGTCGTCGGCCCGATCCTGGCGAAGACGCTGGCGGGGATGCCGTACTCGGCGGCGCTGCTCGGCTGGGGCTCGGAAGTCCAGGGGTTCGACACGGTGCGCTCCACCGACCACTCGTGGGGGCCGCGGTTGCAGGTTTTCCTCAACGGCAAGGACTTCCGCGATCGCGCGGCGGAGCTGGACGCGCTGCTCGACCGCGAGCTGCCGGTCGAGTTCCGGGGCTATCCGGTGCGGTTCGCCTTTCCCGAGAACACCCCGCCCAGGCACTGGGTGCAGGTCACGGACCTGCGGGAGTACTTCGTCGAGCAGCTCGGCGTGGACCCGGCTCGGGGCGTGCCGGTGTCCACCTGGCTGACCGTGCCGACACAGGTGTTGCGCGAGCTCACCGGCGGTTCCGTGTTCCATGACGGACTTGGGCTGGTGGCCTGCCGCCGGGCGCTCGCGTGGTACCCAGCCGACGTCTGGCGTTATGTCCTGGCCTGCCAATGGATGCGGCTGTCGCAGGAGGAGCCGTTCGTCGGGCGGTGCGGGGAGGTCGGCGACGACCTCGGCTCGGCGGTCGTCGCGGCCCGGCAGGTTCGCGACCTGATGAAGCTGTGCCTGCTGATGGCGCGGGTGTATCCGCCCTACGGCAAGTGGCTGGGCACGGCCTTCGCCGCGCTGCCGGCCGCGCCGGTCCTGACGCCGCATCTTTCCGGCGCACTGTCCTCAGTGGACTGGCACGGCCGCGAGCACCATCTGTCGCAGGCCTACGAAATCGTCGCGGGGCTGCACAACGAGCTCGCGCTCACCGCGCCACTGGACGGCTCGGTCCGGTACTTCCACGACCGCCCGTTCCTGGTGCTGGACGCCTACCGGTTCACCGACGCGCTGATCGCGACCATCGGCGACCCGGCCATCGCGGCCCTGCCGCCGATCGGCGCCGTCGACCAGTACGTCGACAACACCGACCTCACCGATCGGAACTACTCGCAGCGGCGCCGCCGTTATCTCCCGGGATTTCGGTCCCAGGCTTCCGGAAGCTGCTCGACGGCGTAGGCGATCCGGCTGGTCAGGCCGCGCGGGTCGGTCAGCTCGACGCGCCAGCCGTCGCCGAACTGGTCCACCTCGGCGATCATCGGGATGGTCCCGCTCTCGCGGCGACCTCTTGACGTTGACCGAGTCAAGCGTAATCTTGACGAAGTCAACATGGAGGTGGCAGCGTGACTCAAGTCGCCGCGGTCAGGGAGTTCAATCGCTTCTACACAGCCGTCGTCGGTGCGCTGAACGAAGGACTGCTGAGTACGCCCTACTCGCTCACCGAAGCGCGGGTGATCTTCGAGCTCGGCCGCCTGCCCGTCGTCGACGTCCCCGCGATGCGCCGGAGCCTCGGCCTCGACGCGGGGTACCTGAGCCGCATCCTGGCCCGGTTCGCGGCCGACGGCCTGATCAGCAAGACGTCGTCGCCGGACGGCGGCCGCGGGCAGGTCGTGGCGCTCACCGAAACCGGCAAGAAGACCTTCGAGCAGCTGAACGCGCGGGCGGACGCCGAGATCGAGGCGATGCTGGGCAAGCTGGCCGAGCACGACCGAACGCAGCTCGTGGCAGCGATGCAGCGCGTCCGGCAGATCCTCGGTGAGACCGAGCGCCCGGCCGGTTATGTGCTGCGGCCGTTGGAGCACGGGGATGCCGGGTGGATCGTGCAGCGGCACGGTGTGCGCTACGGCGAGGAGTACGGCTGGGACGTAACCTTCGAGGCGCTGGTCGCCCGGATCGTGGCGGACCACCTCGAAGCGCCCGAGCCGCGCCGCGAGAACGCCTGGATCGCCGAGGTCGGCGGCGAGCGGGTGGGGTGCGTGCTCTGTACCCGCCGCGACGACGAGGTCGCGCAGCTGCGGCTGCTCCTCGTGGAGCCCGGCGCCCGCGGGATGGGCCTCGGGACACGGCTGGTGGACGAGTGCGTCCGGTTCGCCCGCCGCGCCGGCTACCGGCAGCTCATGCTCTGGACCAACGACGTGCTCACCGACGCCCGGCGGGTGTACGAGAAGGCCGGGTTCGTCCTGCGCGACCAGGCGCCGCACCACAGCTTCGGCCACGACCTGGTCGAGCAGACCTGGTGGCTGTCCTTGTGAACGGGCTGGCGGAGTTCCGGGACGCCCTCGCCGCGCCGCCGCCGCGGGCCGTGCTCGTCGAGCTGACGGCGGCCGACGTCCCGGCCTTCCGCGCGCTCTGTCACGAGCACGGAATCACGCTGCTGGACACCATCGAGCGTCAGCTCGCCGAGGTGCGTAATCGCGGGCAAGGGGAAACCGGTGATCTGGCTGCGTACGGCTCGTGGGTGTACCTGCCGTGGGAACGCCGCATCGTGCACGTGCTCCCGGAGGAGGACTTCTTCGCCGTGGTCACCGACCGGAACCACGACAAGATCACCCGCGCGGAACAGGAAATTCTCCGAGGCAAGTGTGTCGCGGTCGTCGGGCTCTCGGTCGGTGGCGAAGCGGCGGTTTCCCTTGCCCAGGAACATCTTTGCGGCCACCTGAAGGTCGCCGACTTCGACGAACTGGACCTGTCCAACCTCAACCGGCTCAACGCCGGGGTCGACGACCTCGGCGTCCCCAAGGCCTGGATCGCGGCAAGGAAAATCGCCAAGATCGATCCGTACCTGCGGGTTTCGGTGTTCGAGCACGGTGTCACCGCGGCCAACGCCGATGACTTCCTCGACGGCGTCGACCTGCTGGTCGAGGAATGCGACGATCTCGCCGTCAAATACGACCTCCGGGTGCGGGCCAAGGCTCGCGGGATCGACGTCGTGTACGCCGCGGACGAACGAGGGTTTCTCAGCGTCGAGCCCTACCGCACACACCCGGATCTCCCTGTCTTCCACGGCATCGCCCGTCCCGAACCGGTTTCCGGGCAGGACCGGCTCCGCGCACTCACCGGCTGGCTCGGCGGCTGGGACCACATCTCCAGCCGCTCACGGGACTCGATCGGCCGGGTCGGCCGGTCGCTGTCCGGCTACCCGCAGCTGGCCGGCGAGGCGCGGTTCGCGGCCGGGCAGCTCGCCCATGTCGCCCGGCGGCTTCTGCTGGACGAGCCGGTCGCTCCGTTCCACGGACGTGTCGACCTTGCCGAACTGCTTGCGCCATAAGTACTTCCTCACACGTCACGCTTCCGCACCACGATCGACGCGACCACGACCGCCACCAACGGCCAGGCCGCGTACACGATCCAGGACTCGGCCAGCGAGGCGTACGGATAGCCGCCGACACGCGGCGGCCCGTAGTTTTCGGCCAGACGTTGCCAGGCGCTGAGGATCATCGCGTGGTTGAGTGCGGCCGACCACGCCAGCGTCGGCGAAAGGAACGGCGGCACCAGTTGCAGCAGCACGACACCGGTAACGAGTGTCCCCGCGGTGTGCCGGATCAGGACGCCGAGGCCGAGTCCGGTCAACGCGCAGACCGGCGCCAGCAGCGAAGCCCCCAGCAACGCCGTGAGCGCGGCTGGGTGGCCGATCGCGATCCCTGTGTCTCGGCCACTCAGGATGGCTTGGGAGACAACGAAAGAAGCTGTCGAAAGCACAACACCGGCCACGGTCCAGAACACCGCCACGACGACGGACTTGGCCAGGATCACCGAGCCGCGCGCGGGGACAGCGACCGTCGTCGTACGGATCAGACCGCTCCCGTACTCACTGGTGACGGCGATGGCGCCGACGCTGACCGCGACGAGCATCAGCACCATGGTGCCGAACACCGGAAACGCGGCGCGGAGCGCAAATTCGGGCTGAACGGGGGAGGCGTGGGCGTACTGCCCGCGCGTCTCCACCAGGACCGAACCGAGGACGACCAGCGCGGTGAGGCCCAGCGTCCACGGTGTCGAGCGCAGGGACATGAGCTTGATCCACTCGGCGGCGACCAGGTCGCGGAAGCGGGTGCGAACGAGGGTGGTCATCGGGTCCGCCCCGCCGAATACTCGACGCTGTCCGCGGTGAGGTCCATGAAGACGTCCTCCAATGAGCCGGTGGCAGTGGTCAGTTCGTGCAGCGGGATCCGGTGCTCGGTGGCGAGGTAGGCGATCCTGTCCGCGGGCAGTCCGGTGACGACCAGCCGGGACGACTCGTCCGTGACCTCAGCGCCCACGCGGGTCAGCACGGCGGTGAGCTCGGCGGGCTGCGGGGTCCGCACTACGACGCTGGGCCGGGTGCCGCGAGCGGCGAAGCTCTCCAGGGATTCCGCGGCGATGAGCCGGCCCCGCCCGATGACGACGAGCTCGTCCGCGGTGTTCGCCATCTCCGTCATCAGGTGACTGGACAGGAAGACCGTGCGGCCCTCGGCGGCGAGGCGGCGGAAGAGGTGCCGCAGCCAGAGCACGCCCTTCGGGTCCATCCCGTTGACGGGTTCGTCGAAGACCAGCACGGGCGGGTCGCCGAGCAGCGCGGCGGCGACACCGAGACGTTGTTTCATGCCCAGGGAAAACCCGCCGATCCGCCGCCGCGCCACGTCCGCCAGGCCGACCTCATCGAGCACCTCGCCCACCCGCCGCCGGGGAATACTGTTGCTGCGGGCCAACGCCCACAGGTGCGCCGAGGCGCTGCGCCCGCCGTGCACCTGCTGCGCGTCGAGCAACGCCCCGACGTGACGCAGTCCGCGCGAATGGCTGCGGAACGGGACACCGCCGACGGTGGCTTCGCCGCCGCTGGGCGTTTCCAGGCCGAGCAGGACCCGCAGGGTGGTCGTCTTTCCGGCCCCGTTCGGGCCGAGGAACCCGGTGACCCGGCCGGGGCGCACGGTGAAGGACAGGTCGTCGACGGCCCTCTGGCGGCCGTAGCGCTTGGTGAGTCCGTTGACTTCGATCACCCGGCTCACGCTTCCGGAATCGGGGCCGCGGGTAATCGAGCCAGGGGAGGCAATCACCGGGGCCGGGATGTCGACCGTGGTAGTACGACCGTGGACCGATGCCCCCGCGCCGACCGTGGATTACGCTCGGCGCGTGGCGCGATTCTGGCTGGTCAGGCGGGTCCCGCCGGGGGTGTGGGCGGCGGTGTTGTGGTGCGCGGCCACCGTCGGCGCGGTGCGCGGGTACTCCGGCCTCCCCGGCATGCCGGGCGGGATGCCACCGATGCCGGGCTGGGGCTGGCCGTCGCTGGCCGGGGCGGCCGCGGCGGCGCTGACCGGCTGTGTCTTGCTCGGACGACGTCCGCTGCCGTCGCTCGGGCTGCTGATCGCCGGGTCTTTCGCGGCGGCGGTCGTGGTAGCCGCGATCGACCCGCCGCACACCCTTTCGTTCGAGGCAGGGCACTTCCTGGCGGTCGACATCGCGGTAGGCGTCATCGTGGCAACGCGCTCGCGGTGGACCGGAATCGCCGTGGCCGCGTTCGCGCTCGGTCTCCTCCCTGGCTACGCGCTCGTCCGGCCGGTGCTCGGACTTCTCACCGGGACGGCACCGAGCGGCGTCGTCGACGGGCTGGGGGAGGCCTGGCAGGCCGCCGGGCTGACCGTCGTCGTCGCGTGGCTGATCGGAAACTCGGTGCGGCAGGTGCGCGAGTACGCCCGGCGGCTGAGCGAACAGGCCGCCGCGCAGGCGGTCACCACCGAACGGCTGCGCATCGCCCGCGAGCTGCACGACCTGGTCGCGCACAGCATCGGCGTCATCGCCCTGCAGGCCGGGGCGGCGGCCCGGGTCATCGACACCCAGCCGGCCGCGGCCAGGGAGGCGCTGACCGCCGTCGAGACCACCGGTCGGGAAACGCTTTCCGGGCTGCGGCGGATGCTCGGCGCGCTGCGCGACACCGACCCGGCGCCGCTCGAGCCCGCGGCGGGCCTGGCGGAC
The DNA here is from genome assembly GCA_963762765.1 of uncultured Actinomycetota bacterium. Lineage (GTDB taxonomy): Bacteria > Actinomycetota > Actinomycetes > Mycobacteriales > Pseudonocardiaceae > Amycolatopsis. The sequence goes on along the minus strand of CAVXMR010000056.1, from coordinate 78,102 downwards.
GTCGAGCGGCTGGCCGCCGCGACCACGGCGGCCGGGGTGCGGGTGGACCTCCGGTGGCACGGCGAACGCCGTCCGCTCCCGCCGGACCTCGACCTGTCGGCCTACCGGATCGTCCAGGAGTCGGTCACCAACGTGGTCCGGCACGCCGCCACGACGTCCTGCGTGGTGTCGCTCGACTATCGCGAGGAGGAGCTGGCCATCGAGATCGAGGATCTCGGGCGGGGCGGTGAGCCGGGAGCCGGGTTCGGCCTTGCCGGGATGCGCGAGCGGGTTTCCTTGCTGCACGGCGACTTCAGCGCCGGACCGGGGCCCGACGGCGGCTTCCGGGTGACCGCTCGGTTGCCGGCCCGGTGAGCATCCGCGTCGTCCTCGCCGACGATCACGCGCTGGTCCGCACCGCGCTGCAGCTGGTCATGGCCGACGCGCCGGACATCGAAGCCGTCGGCCAAGCCGGCACCGGCGACGAGGCCGTCCGGCTGGTCGAGGACCTGCGGCCCGACGTCGTCGTGATGGACATCCGGATGCCCGGCACCGACGGCATCGCGGCCACCCGGCTGATCACCCGCGGCCCCGGCGCCGACCCGGGTGCTCATGCTGACCACCTTCGACGACGACGAGTACGTCTACGGCGCCCTGCGCGCGGGCGCTTCCGGGTTCCTGCTCAAGGACATGGCGCTGGAGGACATCCTCGCCGCGGTCCGGGTCGTCGCGGCCGGCGACGGCCTGATCGCCCCGAGCGTCACCCGCCGCCTGATCGAGGAGTTCGCCGGCCGCCCCGAGCCCGCGCGGCCCGCCCGCCGCCTGGACGTGATCACCGAACGCGAGCGCGAGGTGCTGGCCCTGGTCGGACGGGGACGGTCCAATACCGAGATCGCCGCCGACCTGTCCGTCACGATGGCGACGGTGAAGACCTACGTCGGCGCGTCTGCTGGCCAAGCTCGACGCCCGCGACCGGGTCCACCTCGTGATCATCGCCTACGAGACCGGCCTGGTCGCGCCGCCGCGGTCGGGATGACCGCCCTTTGGGGCAGAAAACGGCTCGGTCAAAGGGTTTCCCGGTAAAGTCGCGACGTGGGGAACTTCCTGGCGGCGACCGCGGTCGTGCCGCGCGCGGGCGGATTCGACGTCGACCTGGACGCCCAATGGGCGCTCGAGGACAAGCCGAACGGCGGCTACCTGCTCGCCGTGCTCGGCCGCGCCGCCGGTGCGCTGTCCGGGCATCCGCACCTGACCGCGATCAGCGGCTCGTTCATCCAGTCGCCGAAACCCGGCCCCGCCGCCGTCACCGTGGAAGTCCTGCGGGCCGGGCGGAGTGTGACGCAGCTGCGTGCCCGCCTCACGCAGGACGGCCTTCCGCGGGTCGAAGCGCTGATCACCCAAGGCGTGCTGGACGATGCCGACCCGTGGTGGTCCGGCTCGGCCCCGGTCGAGCTGCCGCCGATCGAGGACTGCCCGCGTTCGACCACGCTCGCTCCCGGCGGGGCGTTCCGGATCCACCTCCTGGACGTCGTCGAACAGCGCCTCGACCCGGCGGTCCGCGGGTTCGACCGCGGCGAGCCCACCGGCAAGGGCATGTTCGCGGGCTGGCTGCGGCTGGCCGACGGCAGCGACTGGGACCCGCTGAGCCTGCTGGTCGCCGTGGACGCGATCCCGCCGATCGGCTACGACCTCGGCGCGCCGGGCTGGGCGCCGACGGTGCAGCTCACCGCGTACGTCCGCCGCCTGCCTGCGCCGGGTCCGGTCCGGATCCAGGTCACGGCGACCGATGTCGGCGCCGGGCAGGTCGACCACGCCGTGCACGTCTGGGATGCCAAGGATCGCCTGGTCGTGCAGTCCACCCAGATCTGCGCGCTGCGACTGCCCTAGGAGATCTCGCGGCGGGGTTGACAGCGCGCCTGTCGGTAAAGAAACTGAACCGGTAAGAAAAATGAACTTACCGGGAGGATCCGTGACCGGCTCTGTGCCGCCCCCCGCCCGGGCTGGCTCCGGATACGAGGAGTACTTCACCGCGGCCCAGCAGAGTGCCGCGCTGGCTCGCGCCCTCGCCGACGTCACCGAGCAAGGCCGGTCGCTTCCGCCCGAGCTGGTGGATCGGCTGACAGCCGCGGGACTGCTCCGCTCCGGCGTCCCGAGCAGGCTCGGCGGACCGGAGCTGCCGCCGGCGGTAAGTCTCGAGACGGCCGAGATCGTGGCGCGGGGTGACGCCTCCGCCGGGTGGTGCGTCTCCATCGCCGTGACCAGCAGCCTGCTCTCGGCGTACCTGCCCGCCGAAGGAGGTCAGGAGGTCTTCGGCGATCCCGAAACCGTCGCCGCCGGGGTGTGGGCGCCCCGGGGTACCGGCCGCGAGGTCGACGGCGGAGTCGTCGTCACGGGCCGGTGGGCCTTCTGCAGCGGCATCCCGCACGCCGAGTGGCTGAGCGTCGGATTCCTGCAGCAGCAGAAGGAAAGCGCGCCAGTGCTCCGGGTCGCCACGATCCCGAAGCGCGAGCTGGAAGTCCTCGACACCTGGCACACCGGCGGCCTGCGCGGCACCGGCAGCCACGACTGTGTCGCCGCCGACGTCTTCGTGCCCGCGCATCGGGTCTTTTCCGTTGTGGACGGTCCGCCGGAGAACGCCGTTGCGCTGCACCGCTTTCCGCTCTTCGGGTACTTCGCGCTCTCCATCGCGGCGGCCGCGCTCGGCAACGCCCGCGGCGCGATCGACGAACTGCTCGAACTCGCCGGCACCCGCAAGTCACTCGGCTCCAGCCGGACGCTCGCCGAGCGGTCGCAGACCCAGGCCATCGTCGCCGAGTCGGAGGCCAAGCTGCGGGCCGCGCGGCTGCTGATGTACCGCTCGATCGACGACGCCTGGCAGGCGGCGCAGGGGACCGAGTCCTCGTTCCGCTGGAGCTCCGGCTCGGGCTCCGCCTGGCGGCCACCCACGTCACCCAGACCGCGGCCGAGGTGACGACGGCGATGTACGACCTCGGTGGCGGGGCGGCGATCTACGAGACTTCGCCGCTGCAACGCCGGTTCCGGGACGCCCACACGGCGACAGCCCACTTCCAGGTCAACGCTGCCAGCTGGGAGCTGCCCGGCAAGGTGCTGCTCGGGCTCGACGCGCAGACGGGCCAGCTATGAGCGCGTCGGATCCCGGCGGCCACGGCCCGCTGTCCTCGTTCGTCAAGGAGACTCCCGCATGACTTCCCTGACCAATGCCCAGTACCGGCTCGCCGCCCGGCCGTCCGGACTGCCGAAGCCGGCCGACTGGACCTACACCGAAGAGCCGGTCGGCACACCCGCCGACGGCGAACTCCTCGTCGAGGTCGAGCACCTCTCGCTCGATCCGGCGATGCGGTCCTGGATGAACGCCGGCCGGTCCTACGTGCCGCCGGTGGAGATCGGCGAGGTGATGCGTGCGGCCGGGATCGCGCGGGTGATCGAGTCCAGGAACCCGGGTTTCTCAGGGGGGCAGCACGTTTATGGCACGTTCGGAGTCCAGAAGTTCGCGATCTCAGACGGCAAGGGTGTGTCCGTTGTGGACACTTCGCTGGCACCGGGGCCGGTACATCTCGGCGCGCTGGGGCTCAGCGGCATCAGCGCGTACTTCGGCCTGCTCGACGTCGGGCGTCCGAAGGCGGGCGAGACCGTGGTGGTGTCCGCGGCGGCCGGGTCGGTCGGGAGCATCGCAGGGCAGATCGCCAAGATCAAGGGCTGCCGGGTCATCGGGATCGCCGGCGGCGACGGCAAGTGCCGGCGGCTGGTGGCGGAGCTCGGCTTCGACGCCGCCATCGACTACAAGGCCGACGACGTCCGGGCGCGGCTGCGAGAGCTCGCGCCGAACGGGGTCGACGTCTTCTTCGACAACGTCGGCGGCACGATCCTCGAAGACGTCCTCGCCCGCCTCGCCCGGGGTGCCCGGGTGGTCATCAGCGGCGCGGTTTCCCAGTACAACAGCGGAAAACCCGCGCACGGGCCGAGGAACTACATGCAGCTGTTCGTCACCCGGTCGTCGATGACCGGGTTCGTCGTGTTCGACTACGCCCGCCGGTATCCCGAGGCCGTGGGCGAGCTCGCCGGGTGGCTCGAGGAAGGCGTCCTGCGGTCGAAGGAGCACGTCGTCACCGGAGGGATCCGAAAGTTCCCGGAGGCGTTGCTGGAACTGTTCGAGGGCAAGAACTTCGGCAAATACGTCCTCGCACTCTGATCGGGTACGGTGAGCCGCATGTGGTCCGGGGATGATCTCCAACACCGTTTCGACGCCGATTCCGTCGGCCGCGCGCTCGAGCTCGTCGGCGAGCGATGGAGCCTGCTCATTCTCCGGGAGACCTTTTTCGGAGTGCGTCGCTACGGCGAATTCGCACGCAATCTGTCCATTCCGCGCCCGACCCTGTCCGCGCGGCTGAAAACGCTGGTGGACGCCGGGATTCTCGACCGCGTCCAGTACTCGGCCGAACCCGAGCGTTTCGAATACCGGCTCACGGCGTCCGGCCGGGATCTGTTCCCGGCCGTCATCACCCTCATGCAATGGGGAGACCGCCATCTGGCCGGTCCCGACGGGCCGCCGATCCTCCTGCGTCACCACGACTGCGGCGAGATCACCCAAACCCATGTCGCCTGCGGAAACTGCGGTGGTGAGATCACCACCGACCGGGTCACCCCGGAACCCGGGCCCGCCTATGGCCCGAGCTCGTGAGTGGTGGCTCAGGCAGGAGTGGAGTCTCGTGAGTGGTAAGTAGGGTTATTTGTGGGGTAAGGCAAATGTGTCGTGCTGCGGCATTGAGGACTCGTGAGCGTTGCGGGCGGTTAGAACCGCCCGCAACGCTCACGAGCCCGTCGGCAGGTCCCCCTCGCTTCACCACGCCACGTTTGCCTTACCCCTCAATAGAACCCGACTTACCACTCACGAGACCCCACCCCAGCGGCCGACAAGGCTTGGGCCAGCGGAAACGACTGATGGCCCGCGTCGCCGCCGACGTCGAGCGCCGGGGCCGGTGGTGACGGCAGGTGCTCCAGCAGTTGCCGGTGCATCACGTAGATGCGCACGCGGCCCTTCACCGTCGCATAGGCCCCCTCGGCGAACTGGCCGGCCAAGCCGGCCCAGGTGTCATCGACCATCGCACCACGCTACGGGCGTAACGCCCGCGCCGACGACTCCGACCTATGGTCATATTCCTGTCGGAAGGGAGCGGTCATGCGCCCTCGGCATTTCCCGGTCGGCCGGTTGTTATTGTCCGCCATTCTGTTTTTCGCGGTCGTCGGATGCGACGACGACGAGCCCGACGCGGGGTGCAGTACCGAGGCCGCCCACCGTGTTCTGTTGACCGCGACCGGAAGCCCCGCGCCCGATGTCTCGGAATTGGCGATGTGCACCGACGACCTTCGTTCGAAGACGATCATCACCAATGGCACCGGGGACGTCTGGCTGGCGCAGGTGCCGCCGCAGGCCGCCATCACCTTGACGGGACAGCCTTCCGCGCCCGTCCGGATTTTCCGCTTGATTGTCACCTCACCGGCGATCCCCGGCCGGTGGTTCGAGCCGGGGACCGCCGTGCGGATTTCGACGGCGCCCGAGCGGGTGAGCCTCAAGATCGACCCCGAGCTGCAGAGCCAGTGGTCGACCCTGACGCTGATCGACAAGACGGTCACCGCGGCCAAGGACAATCTTCCTCGGCTCATCCAGAATGTGAAGTACAAGAACGCCGTCACGAGTTGCCTCGCGGCCGGTTCGCGGACTGTCAATGCTCTTACCGGAAACACGCAGACCCTCGTCGAGAACCTGGGTTTGGTGAACGGTCTGGGCCGGTGCGCGGCCGACCTCCGGCTGGCTGAGCAGGAGCGTCAGGCGATAGCTCTGCGGGACACCGGCCATAACCTCACCGAACTAAAACCCGCCACCTTCGCGGCGGAAGCCAGTTCGATCGCGTCCGAGCTGGACAAGCTCCTCGACGTGATGGGCCGGTTCGCGCATGCCTGAGTCAGCGCAGGATGCAGTCCAGCCCGAGGCCCACTCCGGTGATGACGTACTGGCAGATGTGCGACGCGTGCTCGGCGTCGGTCTCGGTGCACGCCAACGGCACGCCGAGAATGTCGACGGCACAGTAGGCGTAGAACTGATTCGGGTTGCCCGGCACGGGATCCGCCCAGGCGGGTGCCGAGGCGAGCACCGAAGCCGAGACGGCGAGGGCCGTGGCGGTGGCGGCGATGCGTGTCTTCATGGTGGTCTCCCTCCGGGAAACCCCGCGATGGCAGGGTTCGTACCAGGAAGGTTCCCCACGGAAGCGCAGTCACGCGATGATCACCGGAACGTGTTACACGCCGGGGCTGACCCTGAGGATGAGCCCGGGTACCGCGGCCGGTACCCGGGCTCATTTCACTGGCAGGCTTCGCAGTCGGGGTCGTCGATGCGGCAGGCGGCCCCGTCGGTGAGCGGGAAGTCGAAGTCGTCGAGTGCGGGCACGGCCAGCCCGGTGGCTGCTTCTTCCGACGTGGTGGCGGACATGTCACTCCCTTGCGTACGAACGGTCTCATCCGGTGTAGCGCCGAAGATCGACCGGCATTCCGTGACCTGCGCCACATACCTGTTTCGCCTGGTCAGGGGTCGGGCCTCGTGAGTGGTAAGTCGGGTTCTAACCCTACTTACCACTCACGAGACTCGGGCGGGCACCATGAGCGGGCCGTGCACGTCCGGACAGCTCAGCTGAGCGTGATCGCGTAGATCTCCACGCGCGGGTCGTTCGGCAGGCTCAGCGACTGAAGCGTCTTCGCGCTGTCGAGGCCGGCTGGTGTGCCGAACAACCGCACCGGCGGGCCGTCCACGCCACTGCCCGCCTTGATCCGGTGCGGCATGTCGAGCACGATCGTGCTCCCGCTCGGTGTCGAGCCCGCCCAATCGCCGAAGGTGACGGCGAGATCGGCGCTGCTGCCGTCTGTGTAGTGCGCGGTCAGCGTCGTCGACACCGGCCCGTTGTGCGACGCGCCCACGACGTGCACCGTCCCGTGGTTTCCCGCGGGCAGGAGCAGGGACTGGCCGCGGGCCTCGACGAAGTTCGCCGCGGTCCCGGTCGCGTCCGGTGCGGTGTAGGAAACCCCGCCCCACGAAACCCCTCCGGCGGCCGGCAGCAGGTCGGCGTCGTAGCTCCAGCCGCCGCCGTCGAAGTTGCCCGCGCTCGGATCGGCGACGGTTGCCGTGCCGTCGTGGTTGCGGTCCCGGCCCAGGTCGACCGCGCACGCTCCGGCCGTCGTCGTACACGCCGAAGGCGTCCGGACTTCGACACTGACCGACCGCGTGACCGGCGCCGTCCCTGGCCCGGAAACCTTGACCTGCACGGGTACGCGCCCAGAGCGGTCCCGGCGGGCACGGTCACCCCCACCGAAACCGTCTGCTGCGCCGGCAGCCGGCCGGACCACACGATCAGCGGGCTACGCGGCTGCGTCGTCACCTTCCAGCCCGCCGGGGCGGTGGCGTGCAGCGAGACCATGCTGCATTCCGGGACTCTGCGCGAGCACGTCCAGGCTCAGGTTGACGCGCTGCGCCGCAGTCGCGGCCGGGATCACCACGCGAGTTCTGCCGCAAGGACGCGTCGACGTGCTGGCGGGAATCGCCGACGGCATTGTCGACCGACGGCGGTTCCGTGCCCCTGGACGTGCCCCACTTCGACGGCTGGAACCCAGCTTGTGCGCGAGCGTGCCGCCATGCGCGAGCGCGGACCAGTCCAAGGAGGTCTTCCGTACGTCCTGGCCGTTCAGCGAAACGCTTTGCACGTACCGGTTCGTGTCACTCGCACCTGGCGCCGAGATGGTCAGGGTGCCGCCCTGCGAGCCGTACTGTCCGATTCGGACGGTCGCGGACTCGAACTGCGGGCTCGACAGCGCGAGGAAACCGCCGCCGCTCATCGTCGGGTACAGCCCGAGCGAGGAGAACACGTACCACGCCGACATCGTGCCGAGGTCGTCGTTGCCGGTCATGCCGTCCGGGCCGGTGGTGAACAGTGTCATCGCCGCCCGCACCACCGTCGCGGTCTTGGCGGGTGCGCCCGCCCACAGGTACATGTACGGCGCGAGCAGGTCCGGTTCGTTGTTGGGGTTGTAGGTCGGCTTGCCGTAGTAGTCGTACGGGCTGGCGATCCAGTCGTTGCGCGCGGTGCCCGCCGGGTCGGTGAGCAGCTTGTCGTAGGCGAAGAACGAGTCGAGCCGCTTCTCGGTCGCCTTGCGCCCGCCCATCAGGCCGACCAGCCCGGCCGGATCCTGCGGCACCAGCCACTGGTACTGGTACGCGCCGCCCTCGTGGAACTGGTGATCCCCGTCGACCGGGTTGTACGGCGTGAGCCAGGTACCCTCGGTGGTGCGCGGCCGGAACTGGCCGATCGAGGAGTCCCACAGGTTGCGGTACCACTGGCCCCGGTCGGCGAACATCCGCGCGTCGGCCTGGTGCCCGAGCCCGCGCGCCATCAGCGCGAGCGCCGCGTCCGCCGCCGAGTACTCCATCGTCGCCGACGACGGGTGCTCGCAGTCGTTGTCGCCGCCCTTGGCCGCGCAGTCGGTGCCGAGACCCAGCCCGGTCGGGATGTAGCCACGGTCGTTGTAGTAGTTCACGCCGGAACGCCCGTTGTACGGCGAGTCCGCCGGCGGGGTGCTGGTGGCGTTCTTCTTGAGCAGCGCGTACGCCTCTTCCTCGTGGCCGGCCAGCAGGCCTTTCGACCACGCTTCGACGAGGAACGGCGTCACCGGATCCCCGGTCATGATGTTGGTTTCGCTGTTGGCCAGCGCCCAGCGCGGCAGCCAGCCGCCGTCGCGGCCGATCGCCACGATCGAGAGCGCGACATCGCGCGCGACCTGCGGTTCCAGCATCTCCAGCAGCTGGTTCTGCGGCCGGTAGGTGTCCCAGAGCGAGAGGTTCTGATACGGCGTGAACCCGTTGGCGGCGTGCACTTTCCCGTCGAAGCCGGTATAGGAACCGTCGACGTCGCCTGCCACGTTGGGATGCAGTTGTGCGTGGTAGAGCGCGGTGTAGAAGGCGGTCTGCCGCTCCGTGGTCCCGCCGCCGATCTTGACGGCGCCGAGCCGGTCGGCCCACGCTTGCGTCAGTTTCGCCCGCGTGGCATCGAAATCGAACGAATCCGACGTCTCCGCGGCCGTGTTCTTCCGCGCGCCGTCGAGGCTGGTGTAGGACAGGCCGACCTTGACCACCACGTCGTGGTCGGTGGTCGCGTCGAAGCTCACCCACCCGCCGTTGCCGCCGGTCCCGGCCGCGTCGCGGCTGCCCGGCGTGCGGGTCGAGCCGCGCCAAGTGCCGTAGGAGGAGAACGGGCGGTCGAAGGTCGCGGTGAAGTAGACGGTGTGCTCGTCGTGCCCGGCGCAGAACCCGCCGGCGCGCACCCGGCCTTCCAATGTCCGGTCGCCGACGACGTGGATCTCGGAATCCTTGACGGACTGGTTGGCCTGCCCGGTGTTGAACAGGACGTTCGCCGCGGTCGTCGAAGGGAAGGTGTAGCGCTGCCAGCCGGTGCGCGGGGTCGCGGTGAGCTCGGCGTTGACGCCGTACTTCTTCAGCCCGACCCGGTAGTAGCCGGGAGTGGCCTGCTCCTCGGCGTGCGTGTACTCGGAGCGGTAGGCGTTCTTGTCAACGTTGTCGACAGCCCCGGTCGTCGGCATGATCGGCAGCTCGCCCATGACACCGCAGCCCACCCCGGACAGATGGGTCTGGCTGAAGCCGTAGATCGAGTTCTGCAGGTAGTCGTAGCCGCCCTGCCCGCCGGTGTCCGGGCTGACCTGGACCATTCCGAACGGCGCGCTCGCACCGGGGAAGGTGTTGCCGAAGTTCTGCGTGCCGACGAACGGGTTGACCAGCGCGAGCGGATCGGCGACCGGTGCCGCCGTGGCTCCGGCCGTGCCGGGTGTGAGCCCGGCGGCCACCAAGCTCACGGCCATGACGGCGGCAGCGCGTCTTCCTAGCACCCTCATCTACGTTCCTCCCAGATGACAACGTTGTCAGGCTCGATTCGAGTGACGAATAGGGCGCCCGCAGCTTCGCATGCCGATACGTATTTGCCTAGCCGTCCTGGGGTTTTGCGCAGGTCCCCGGTCTGTGAATCGTCCACTTCTGTCGCAAATTTGCGCAAGTGTGTCTTGATATTGCACTACATCTCTCAGTTGTTGCATGCTCGTATCGCTCTGTGTCCCCGCTGTCTCAAAGAAGAGAAGTCGCCATGACACGTATGCGCCTGTCCCGGCTCGTCGCCGGGTGCCTCGCGACGGTGCTCTCCGTCGCCGGGCTCTCCCTCGCCTCTGCGGCCGGTGGTCCGTCCGCCCAACCCCGAGCCGCACTCGCGGACGTGCCACTGACCCGCACGGTGTCGGCGAGCAGCGCGCTGCCCGGCTATCCCGTCGCGAACGCCGTCGACGGGAATCAAGCCACCTACTGGGAGTCCACCAACAACGCTTTCCCGCAATGGATCCAGGCCGATCTCGGCTCGGCCAAGTCCCTCTCGCGGATCGTCCTGAAGCTGCCCGCCAACTGGGAGGCCCGCAGCCAGACGCTGACCGTGCGCGGCAGCACCGACGGCACGGCGTTCACCGACCTCGTCGCGGCGAACGGGTACGCGTTCGTGCCGAGCGCCAACACCGTCACGATCCCCGTCACCGCTTCGACCCGGTACGTGCGGCTGAACATCACCGCGAACACGGGCTGGGCCGCCGCGCAGCTCTCCGAGTTCGAGCTCTACGGGCCGGACACCGGCGACACCCAACCGCCGACCGCGCCCGTGAACCTCGCGCTCACCGAGCCCGGGGGCCAGATCGCGCTGGCCTGGTCGGGATCGACGGACAACGTCGGCGTCACCGGCTACACCGTCTACCGCGACGGCGCGCCCGTCACGACCGTCACTGGCACCACGTTCACCGAAACCCGGCCCGCGGGCACGCGGATCGAGTACTTCGTGCGAGCGCGGGACGCGGCGGGCAACGAGTCCGCCGACAGCAATCACGTGGTGCGCCAAGGCACTCAGGCCGGTCAGAACCTCGCCGTGGGCAAGCCGATCGAGGCGTCTTCGTCGGTCTTCACGTTCGTCGCCGCCAACGCCAACGACGGCAACGCCGGCACCTACTGGGAGTCCGCCGCGGGCTACCCGAACACCATGACCGTGAAGCTCGGCGCCAACGCCGACCTCGACCAGGTCGTGGTGAAGCTCAACCCGGACCCGATCTGGGGCGCGCGGACGCAGAACTTCGAGATCCTCACCCGCGACCAGGGCGCCACCACGTTCACCTCGGTGAAGGCCCGCGCCGACTACCGGTTCGACCCGGCCGCCAACCAGAACACGGTCACCATCCCGCTCAGCGGACGCGCCGCGGACGTCCGGCTGCAGTTCTTCGCCAACTCCGGGGCCCCTGGCGCCCAGGTCGCGGAGTTCCAGGTGTTCGGCACCCCGGCGCCGAACCCGGACCTGGTCGTCACCGGCACCACCTGGACCCCGGCCAACCCGACCGAGACCAGCCAGGTCGCGGTGTCGGCGACCGTGCGCAACGCGGGCACCGCGAGCGCGGCGGCCACGACCGTCAACATCAGCCTCGGCGGCACGGTCGTCGGCAACGCGGCGGTCGGCGCGCTGGCCGCAGGTGCGTCGGCCACCGTCACGGTCAACGCGGGCACGCGACCGCAGGGCAGCTACAGCGTGTCCGCCACGGTCGACCCCGCCAACACGGTGATCGAGCAGGACGACACGAACAACACCTTCACCTCGCCGACGCCGCTCGTGATCGCGCAGGCTCCGGGGCCGGACCTCGAGGTCACGGCCATCACGTCGAATCCGCCGAACCCGGCGGTCGGCGCGCCGGTTTCCTTCACTGTCGGCGTGCACAACCGCGGCACGAGCAGCGCCGGCACTTCGGTGACGCGACTGACCGTCGGCGGGACCACGCTGAACGGCAACGCCGCTGCCATCGCGGCCGGTGCGACGGCGGACGTCGCGATCTCGGGCACCTGGACCGCGACCAGCGGCGGCGCGACCCTCACCGCGACGGCCGACGCGACGAACACGGTCGCGGAGACCGACGAGTCCAACAACACGCTCTCGCGGGCGATCGTGGTGGGCCGGGGCGCGGCGGTGCCCTACGTCGAGTACGAGGCGGAATCCGCGCAGTACCAAGGACAACTGCTGGAGACCGACCCGCTGCGCACGTTCGGGCACACGAACTTCGCGACCGAGTCCTCCGGCCGGAAGTCCGTGCGGCTGGCGAGCCAGGGCCAGTACGTGGAGTTCACATCCACGAACCAGTCGAACTCGATCGTGGTGCGCAACTCGGTACCCGACGCCGCCGCCGGAGGCGGGCAGGACTACACGATCAGCCTGTACGTCAACGGCGCGTTCGCACAGAAGCTGACGCTGTCGTCGATACACAGCTGGCTGTACGGCACCACCGACGACCCCGAGGGCCTGACGAACCGGCCGGGCGGGGACGCGCGGCGGCTGTTCGACGAGTCGCACGCCCTGCTGTCGCAGTCGTACCCGCCGGGCACGAAGTTCAAGCTGCAGCGGGACAACGGCGACAACGCGGCGTTCTACGTCATCGACCTGGTCGACCTGGAGCAGGTCGCGCCGCAGCTGTCGAAGCCGGCTGAGTGCACCTCGATCACCAACTACGGCGCGGTGCCGGACGACGGCATCGACGACGCTCCGGCGATCCAGCGTGCGGTCACCGACGACCAGAACGGCGTGATCAGCTGCGTGTGGATCCCGGCGGGCCAGTGGCGCCAGGAGTCCAAGATCCTGACCGACGACCCGAACACGCCCAACGGCGGCGGCCAGTACAACCAGATCGGCATCTCCAACGTGACGATCCGCGGTGCCGGCATGTGGTATTCGCAGCTGTACTCGCTGATCCAGCCGCAGGACGCGGGCACCATCAACCACCCGCACGAGGGCAATTTCGGGTTCGACATCGACAAGAACGTCCAGCTCTCGGACATCGCGATCTTCGGCTCCGGCCGGATCCGCGGTGGTGACGGGAACGCCGAAGGCGGCGTCGGCCTCAACGGCCGTTTCGGCACCGGAACGAAGATCTCGAACGTCTGGATCGAGCACGCGAACGTCGGCGTGTGGGTCGGCCGGGACTACAGCAACATTCCCGCTTTGTGGGGTCCGGCCGACGGCCTGGAGTTCAGCGGCATGCGGATCCGCGACACCTACGCCGACGGCATCAACCTCACCAACGGCAGCCGGAACTCGCGGGTGTTCAACTCGTCGTTCCGCACCACCGGGGACGACTCGCTCGCGGTGTGGGCGAGCCAGTACGTGAAGGATCCGTCGGTGGACATCGGGCACGACAACGTGTTCGCCAACAACACGATACAGCTGCCCTGGCGGGCCAACGGAATCGCGATCTACGGTGGTTACGGCAACCGGATCGAGAACAACCTGGTCTACGACACGATGAACTACCCGGGCATCATGCTGGCGACCGACCACGATCCGATGCCGTTCTCCGGGCAGACGCTGATCGCGAACAACGCCCTCTACCGCTGCGGCGGCGTGTTCTGGGGCGAGCAGCAGAAGTTCGGCGCGATCACGTTCTTCGCGCAGGGCAAGGACATCACGGGGGTGACGTTGCGGGACACCGACATCTACGACTCCACCTACGACGGCATCCAGTTCAAGACCGGCGGGGGGAACATGCCGAACGTGGCCGTCACGAACGTCAAGATCGACAAGTCGAACAACGGGGCCGGCGTCCTCGCGATGAGCGGCGCCCGCGGCAGCGCGACCCTGACGAACGTGACGATCACGAACTCCTCGACGGGCAATGTCGTGATCGAGCCGGGCTCGCAGTTCGTGATCAACGGCCAGATCCCGGCGATCGCGGCACCGGGCCGTCGCCGCGAAACGCAGTAACGGGCAGGACTCGTGAGTGGCGCGGCCGGTTAGAACCGGCCGCGCCACTCACGAGTCGGGGACGATGCCGAACGCCCGGATCTTGCGGTAGATCGTGGCCCGGGACATCCCGAGGTCGGCTGCCGCCCGTTCCTTGTTGCCGCGGTGGGCGGACAGGCTCCGCACGATCGCGTCACGCTCGATGGTCTCGAGCTTGGTCAGCTGGCGCCGGGTGAACGTCCGGGACTCCGAGGGCAGGTCGGTGACCTCGAGGGTGTCCGTCCGGCGCCGCCGGGCGGCCTCGGCGAGGGCCTCACCGAGCTGGCGGACGTTGCCCGCCCACGGCAGCCGCATGAGCTGGCGCAGGCAGGCGTCCGACGCCGTGAGGGGCCGGTTGTTCCCGTAGCGGGACAGTAGGTACGGCACGAGCTGACGCAGGTCCTCGATCCGGTGACGCAGGGGCGGCACCTCGACGGTGTGGGCGAAGAACGGCATCAGCCAGCCCTGGACGTCCGCTTCGGATGGCTCGTCGCCGAGGGTGACCGCGACCCAGGCCGGGGAGCGTTCCGGCGGCGCGCCTTGCCAGGTCGTGAGCAGGTCGGTGAGCCGTCGCATGCCGTCGGCGGACAGCGCGTCCGCATGCTGCAGGATCACCGCTTCCGAACTGGTCACCTCGTCTGCCCAGTCGTCGAAGAGAGCGCAGTCCAGCACCACCGGCCGGTGCCCGTGGCGGAGCGCGACCGCCTGCGCCACCGCCGTCTTCCCGGCGCCGGGCTCGCCGGCCAGGACCAGCCAGTTGCGGTCGGCGAAGCTCGCGTCCGCGGCGGCGCACGCCTGCCGCCACTGCGGGCTGCTGCCGACCACGCCGGGTAGCTGCAGGTCGGCACGGGCGGCCGTCCGCCGGGAGGGGGCCTGGTTCTTCACCCGGAACACCCCGCCCGCGAGCGTCGAGCCGCTGTAGACCGGCCGGTACTCCAGCCGCGCGACCGTGCCGGAGGGCAGGTCGGCGAGGATCGTCGCCGGCTTGGTCGAGCCCGCCATGTCGGCGGTGTGGGTGAGCAGGGCGGCCCGATCGGTCACGTCGTAGAGCTCTTCGGCGTGGTTGTTGATCATGACGACGTCCTGATTGACCGCCAGGATCGCTCCCGAGCCCCGCTGGCAGGAGGCGAGGTACTCGCGGAACAGGCTCAGCTCGCGGGTACCGGTGCTGGCGAGCATCGCCTCCTCGATCCGCTTGGCCGTCGTGCGCGCCAGGGTCAGAAGCAGCGGGCCGGACGTCTCGGCCCAGGACGTCAGGTCGAGGACGCCGGCCAGGTGCCCGCGGATCGGGTGCATGATCGGCGCCCCGGCGCACTCGAAGTCCGTGAGGCTGCTGTTGAAGTGCTCGAAACCGGACACCAGGACGGATTTCTGGCACTCCAGAGCGGTGCCGATCCCGTTGGTCCCGACCGACTCCTCGGCGTAGCTGTACCCGGGGGCCAGCGAGACGCGGTCCAGGCCGGAGTTGAGGCCATGGTCGGTGCTGAGCCGGCTCACCACGAGGCCGCGCGCGTCGGTCAGCAGGATGGCGACCGGGTGGTCGGCGAGCTCGGCCGACAGGTTGGCCAGCACCGGGTTGGCGCTGTGGGCCAGCAGGCTTTCCTCGTCGTGATCGGAGACGTACACCGGATCGGGTTCTTCGACGTCGACCCGGTGTTCGAGGGCGCGGCGCCACGACGCGGTGATGACGTCGCGCACGCCGGGGACCTCGGGCAGGGGGCGGGAGAGGAACGTCTCCCGCAGAACGCGCATCGGCTGCATCGTCACCACCGTCTCCTTCGACGTCGGGTGCTCATCGTGCCCCGGATCGGCCGGTTGCTTGGTCTCACATTGAGACAGAACCGGGGTGCGATCCGCAACACACTCTGCCGGACCCGGTTTCGAGGAGGCCGATTTTGAGCAGGCAGAGTCTCACCAAGGCACACAACAAGATCACGGAACTTTCGTGGGAACCGACGTTCGCCACGCCCGCGACCCGCTTCGGCACGGACTACACGTTCGAGAAGGCGCCCAAGAAGGACCCGCTGAAGCAGATCATGCGCTCCTACTTCCCGATGGAGGAGGAGAAGGACAACCGCGTCTTCGGCGCCATGGACGGTGCGATCCGGGGCAACATGTTCCGCCAGGTCCAGCAGCGCTGGCTCGAGTGGCAGAAGCTGTTCCTGAGCATCATCCCGTTCCCGGAGATCTCCGCCGCCCGCGCGATGCCGATGGCCATCGACGCGGTGCCGAACCCCGAGATCCACAATGGACTCGCGGTGCAGATGATCGACGAGGTCCGGCACTCGACGATCCAGATGAACCTCAAGAAGCTGTACATGAACAACTACATCGACCCGGCCGGGTTCGACATCACCGAAAAGGCGTTCGCGAACAACTACGCGGGCACCATCGGACGGCAGTTCGGCGAGGGGTTCATCACCGGTGACGCGATCACCGCGGCGAACATCTACCTGACCGTGGTCGCCGAAACCGCGTTCACCAACACGCTGTTCGTCGCGATGCCCGACGAGGCCGCCGCCAACGGCGACTACCTGCTGCCGACGGTGTTCCACTCGGTGCAGTCCGACGAGTCGCGCCACATCAGCAACGGCTACTCGATCCTGCTGATGGCGCTGGCCGACGAGCGCAACCGGCCGCTGCTCGAACGCGACCTGCGCTACGCCTGGTGGAACAACCACTGCGTGGTGGATGCCGCGATCGGCACGTTCATCGAGTACGGCACGAAGGACCGCCGCAAGGACCGCGAGTCCTACGCCGAGATGTGGCGGCGCTGGATCTACGACGACTACTACCGCAGCTACCTGCTGCCGCTGGAGAAGTACGGCCTGGTGATCCCGCACGACCTGGTCGAGCAGGCGTGGAACCGGATCACGGAGAAGTTCTACGTCCACCGCGTCGCGCAGTTCTTCGCCACCGGCTGGCCGGTGAACTACTGGCGCATCGACGGCATGACCGACACCGACTTCGAGTGGTTCGAGGAGAAGTACCCGGGCTGGTACAACCAGTTCGGCAAGTGGTGGGAGGCCTACAACCGGCTGAGCCGCCCGGGCCGCAACAAGCCGATCGCGTTCGAGGACGTCGGCTACGAGTACCCGCACCGCTGCTGGACGTGCATGGTGCCCTGCCTCGTCCGCGAGGACCTGGTGGTCGACAAGGTCGACGACCAGTGGCGGACCTACTGCTCGGAGCCGTGCGCCTGGACCGACAAGGTCGCGTTCCGGCCGGAGTACGAGGGCCGGGAGACGCCCAACATGGGCCGCCTCACCGGGCAGCGTGAGTGGGAGACGCTGCACCACGACCGGGACCTCGCCGACATCGTCTCCGACCTCGGCTACGTCCGCGACGACGGCCGGACGCTGATTCCGCAGCCGCACCTGGACCTCGACGACCCCAAGAAGCTGTGGACGCTCGAGGACCTGAAGGGCATCCGGTTCGCGAGCCCGAACGTGATCCTCAACCAGATGTCCGATCAGGAGCGCGAGACGTGGGCGGCGGCGTACCGCGCCAACCCGAACGTCACCCTCGCCTGACGGACAGCGGACGGCGGCGGCCGCGCGCCGCCGCCGTCCGCCCCGAGAATCGAGAGACCAGATGGCCGACAAGCATCGCATCTCCTTCGAACCGGTCGACCTCGAGATGGAGGTCGGCGAGGACGAGAAGATCCTCGACGCCGCGTTCCGCCAGGGCATCCATCTCATGCACGGCTGCCGTGAGGGCCAGTGCTCGGCGTGCAAGTCCTACATTCTCGAGGGCGAGATCCAGATGGAGCGCTACTCGACGTTCGCCTGCAACGACGCCGAGGTCGAGGAGGGCTACGTCCTGCTGTGCCGGGCGCACGCCTACAGCGACTGCACCATCGAGCTGCTCAACTTCGACGAGGAGGAGCTGCTCAACTCCGCGCCGCTGCAACGGATCCGGACCGAGGTGCTGGAGATCGTGCCGCACACGCACGACATCGTGGGCCTCAAGCTCAAGGCGATCGATCCGCCCGGGTACGAGTTCAAGCCCGGCCAGTACGCCGACCTGACCATCCCGGGCAGCGAGGAGCACCGGTCGTTCTCGATGGCGACGATCCCGTCCACAAAGGACCATGTGGAGTTCGTCATCAAGAAGTACCCCGGCGGCCGGTTCTCTTCGTTGCTGGAGGAGGGGATCGAGGTCGGCCACACGATCGAGCTCACCGGTCCGTACGGCAACTTCACCCTGAAGAACGGGCACGTGCTGCCCCTGGTGCTGATGGCCGGTGGCGCCGGGATGGCACCGGTGCTCGCGCTGCTCCGGCATCTCAGCGAGACCGGCGACACCCGCCGGATCCGGTTCTACTACGGCGCCCGCACGCCCGCGGACCTCTTCTACCTGGACGAGATCCGCGCGCTGGGCGAGCGGCTCGACGACTTCGCTTTCGTCGTCGCGCTTTCGGAGTCCGTCGAGGGCGCCGACGAGCTCGGTGTCACGGCGGCGCCGGGGATGGTCACCGACGTCGTCGAGGCCGGGGAGCCCGAGCTGCACCGGTCCGAGGTCTATCTGTGCGGCCCGCCGCCCATGGTGGACGCCGCGCTGGCGCTGGCCGCGCGCCAGGGCGTCCCGGACGACCAGGTGTTCTACGACAAGTTCACGACTTCGGTTCGTGAGGACCAGTAAGAGGAGACCGCAGATGGCGACACCCGCACCGAAAGTGCGCAGCTTCCCGAAGGTGGAGTTCACCGACTCCGAAGCCGGCGCCCTGGACTTCCCCAGCTCCAAGAGCCGTTCGTTCACCTACTTCAAGCCGGCCAAGCTCCGCGCGACCGTCTACGAGGACGTGACCGTCGACGTCCAGCCGGATCCCGAGCGGCACCTGTCCCAGGGCTGGATCTACGGCTTCGGCGACGGGCCCGGCGGCTACCCGCCGGAGTGGACGCGGGCGAAGTCCCAGAACTGGCATGCCTTCCTCGACCCCAACGAGGAATGGGAGCAGACGATCTACCGCAACAACTCCGCGGTGGTGCGTCAGGTCTCCCTCGGGCTCGAGAACGCGAAGCGCGCCAACGCCTACGGCAACTGGAACCCGGCGTGGCAGAAATTCATCGCCCGCAACCTGGGTGCCTGGATGCACGCCGAGAACGGCATGGCGCTGCACGTGTTCACGTCCATCCAGCGCTCCGGGACGACGAACATGATCAACACCGCGGTGGCCGTCAACGCCGCGCACAAGATGCGGTTCGCCCAGGACCTCGCGCTGTTCAACCTCGACCTGGCCGAGTCGCTCGACACCTTCGACGGATCTGTCCACAAAGAAGTGTGGCAGTCGGCGGAGGAGTGGCAGCCCACCCGGCGGGTCGTGGAGGAGCTGACCGCGGTCGGCGACTGGGCCGAGCTGTTGTTCGGCACCAACGTCGTCTTCGAGCAGCTCGTCGGCCAGCTCTTCCGGTCCGAGCTGGTCATGCAGATCTCCGCCAAGAACGGGGACTACATCACGCCGACCATCGTCGGCACCGGCGAGTACGACTACAGCCGCGACCTCGCCTACACCCGCTCGCTGTTCCAGCTGCTGACCCGGGACAAGGAGTTCGGCGCCGGCAACAAGGAGCAGTTCGGCCAGTGGCTCTCGACGTGGGTGCCGCGGTGCCTGGACGCCGCACTCGCGCTGCAGCCGATCTGGTCGCAGCCGGCGGAGAAGGCGCGCACGTTCGCCGACTCGCTCGCCGCGACCAAGGAGAAGTTCGCCCAGCTGCTCGAAGAGATCGGGCTCGACGTGCCGAAGGAGTTGGACCAGTGAGCGGTTCCCTGCAGTTCGGGTCGCAGACCCAGTCGTCGAACATGTGCGGCGTCACCCTGATGAACACCCCGATCGGCCGGGTCGTCGCCGACGTGATGGGCACCAAGGACGACGTCACCCTCGTCGAGTACCCGTCGATGATCCGGGTGGACGGCCGCAAGCTGCTGGAGTTCGACTACGCCGAGCTGACCGACGCGCTCGGCCAGCCGTTCGACGGCTCGATCTTCGAGGAGATCAGCTCCACCCACTACGGCCGCATGGTGCACCTGGACGACCGCACCCTGCTCTTCGCCAACCCGGAGGACGCCGCCGAGTACATCGGTTTCGACCTCCTCGCCCACGGCTGAGGCCGGGCCGGATCCGACCGTGGTGGCGGGTGTCCGAGGACCCCGCCACCACGGTTCACCACCACACCGAAGGATGAGGATCTCCGATGTATGAGAAGGACGGCGAGCAGTACTACATCGTCGACGCGCACATCGCGCTCTGGGACGCGCGGCCGGAAAACCAGCTGAACGTCCACGGCAAGCAGTTCATCGACTGCTTCTACGACTATCACCGGAACCTCAGCCCTGAGGAAGTCGTGTGGGACTACGACACCTACACCTACTACGGTGGCGACCGCCTGATGAAGGACCTCTTCGAGGACGGCTACGTCGACCACGCCATCTTCCAGCCGGCACGGCTGGGGGAGTTCTACCGGACCGGGTTCGGGCAGACCGGCGAGGCGCTCGAACTGGTCGCGCGGAACCCGGGCAAGCTGACCTACAACCACAACTGGGATCCCCGGTTCGAGCAGGCGGGCCTGGAGCAGCTGCGCCGCGACGCCGAGGAGATGAACCTCAAGGGCGTCAAGCTGTACACGGCGGAATGGCACGGTGACTCGCGCGGGTACAAGCTCGACGACCCGTGGTCGCGCCGGTATCTCGAGGAGTGCGTCAAGCTCGGGATCAAGAACATCCATGTCCACAAGGGACCGACGATCCGCCCGCTCGACCGGGACGCCTTCGACGTCGCCGACATCGACAAGGTCGCCACCGACTACACCGAACTCAACTTCATCGTCGAGCACGTCGGATTGCCGCGCCTGGAGGACTTCTGCTGGATCGCGACCCAGGAGTCGAACGTCTACGGTGGACTCGCGGTCGCGATGCCGTTCATCCACACGCGGCCGAAGTACTTCGCCCAGATCATCGGTGAGCTGCTCTACTGGATCGGCGAGGACAAGATCCTCTTCTCGAGCGACTACGCGCTCTGGACGCCGCGGTGGCTCATCGAGAAGTTCATCGACTTCCAGATTCCGGCGGACCTGCCCGAGTACCCCGCGCTGACCGTCGAGCAGAAGAAGAAAATCCTCGGGCTCAACGCGGCCGCGCTGTACGACCTCGAGGTGCCTCGGCAGCTGAGGCTACCGGCCGGTGCGCGATGACCGCCACCGCCGTTTCGCTGGAAGCCGAGGTCCTCTCGGCGTTGTCCACGGTGTTCGATCCCGAGCTGGACCAGCCGGTGACCGAGCTCGGGTTCGTCCGCTCGGTGGCCGTCGACGACGTCGGTGTGGAGGTACACCTGCGTCTGCCCACGGCGTTCTGCGCGCCGAACTTCGCCTACCTGATGGTGTCGGACGCCCAGGACGCGTTGGCGGGCGTGTCCGGGCTGGGCCGGATCCGGGTGGTCCTGGACGACCACCACGACTCCGACAAGATCAACCGCGGGGTGGCCGCCGCGGCCGGGTACGTCGGCACGTTCGGCGTCGAAGCCGACGACAGCCTGGACGAGCTGCGCCGGACATTCCAGCGGAAAGCGCACCTGGCCGCGATGGAACGGTGCTGCCGGCCGGTGCTGGCGGGCGGTGCCTGGACGCTCGAAGAGCTGCCCCTGCTGGAGTTGTTCGACCTGCCGGAGGACCGCCTGAAGTCGGCGTTGCTGCGTCGGCGTGAGGCTGTCGGGCTGCCCACGGACTCGCACGCGCGGGTGCTCGTCGACCACGACGGCACGCCGGTCGCCCGGTCGGACGTCGCGCTGTGGCTGCGGCTCGCGGCGGCCACCCGGGTCTCCATCGAGGGGAACGCCCACTTCTGCCGCGGGCTGCTGGCCACCCGGTACACCGACGTGGCCGCCCCGGTCGTCACCAACACCAGGAGCCGCACATGAAAGCCGTCCAGGTCACGGGGTATCACGAGAACCTCGAGCTGAGGGACGTCGGCGAGCCCAAGATCACCGGCTCGCTGGACGTCGTGGTCCGGGTGGGCGCCGCCGGGGTGTGCCGGACCGACCTCCACATCCTCGAGGGCCAGTGGGAGGCGAAGACCGGCGTCGCGTTGCCTTACACAATCGGGCACGAGAACGCCGGGTGGGTGCACGCGATCGGCGACGCGGTGACGAACGTCGCCGTGGGGGACAAGGTGATCCTCCATCCGCTGGTGACGTGCGGCCTGTGCCGGGCTTGCCGGCTCGGCGACGACGTGCACTGCGAGAACTCGCGCTTCCCGGGGATCGACACCGACGGCGGGTACGCCGAGTATCTGCTGACGTCGGCGAGGTCCTGTGTGAAGCTGGCAGACAATCTCGAACCCGCTGACGTCGCCGCCTTGGCCGATGCGGGTCTTACCGCCCAGCACGCCGTCGCCAAGGCCGCGAAGGTGTTGCGCCCCGGCGATTTCTGCGTCGTCATCGGCGCGGGCGGCCTCGGGCACATCGGGATCCAGTGCCTGAAGGCGATGAGCGCGGCGACGCTCGTTGTCGTCGACCGCAATCCCGCTGCTCTGGCGCTGGCTTCGGAGGTCGGGGCCGACGTCACCGTCGTCGCCGATGGGTCCCATGTGGACAGCGTCCTGGAGCTGACCGGTGGCCACGGCGCGGAGGCGATCATCGACTTCGTCGGCGAAGGCGGGTCGACGTCCGAGGGCGTCCGGATGCTGCGTCGCGCCGGGAACTACTACGTCGTCGGCTACGGCGAGAACCTCGACATTCCGACGATCGACATCATCTCCACGGAAATCAACTTCCTCGGCAATCTCGTCGGGTCCTACACCGATCTGCAGGACCTGATGGTGCTCGCCGCCCAGGGGAAGGTGAAGCTGCATACCGCCCAGTACCGGCTGGAGGATTTCCAGCAGGCGATCGACGACCTTAGCGCGGGCCAGGTCCGCGGCCGGGCAATTCTCATTCCCTGAAAGGAAAAATCATGGCGAAGGAGCTTCGGTTCAGCGTCGACGCACGGCGCCAGCTCGAGCTGGGCGTCAACACCCTGGCCGACGCGGTGAAGGTCACGCTGGGCCCGAAGGGGCGCAACGCGGTGCTGGAGAAGCTGACCGGTCCACCGACGATCACCAACGACGGCGTGACCATCGCGCGGGAGGTCCAGCTGCGGGAGCCGTTCGCCAACATGGGCGCCCAGCTGGTCAAGGAAGTCGCGATGAAGACCAACGGCGTGGTGGGGGACGGGACCACGACCGCCACCGTGCTCGCGCAGGCGATGGTGCGGGAGGGCCTGGCGGCGCTCGGCGAAGGCGCGAACCCGATGCGGGTGCGCCGGGGCATCGAGGAGACCGTCGAGGCCGTCGTCGAATGGCTGCGGAAGTCCGCGGTGGCCGTGGCCGGCGAGGTGGAGCTGGAGCGGATCGCGACCCTGGCGGCGAGCGACGACGAGCGGATCGGCCGCGTGATCGGGCAGGCGCTCGCCGCGGTCGGGCGCGAGGGCGTCGTCGAGGTGGAGGAGTCGGACGAGCCGGGGCTGAGCGTCGAGCTGGTCGACGGGATCGAGTTCGACCACGGCTACACCTCGCCGTACATGGTCACCGACCGGGACCGGATGGAGGCGAGCTTCGACGAGCCGGTCATCCTGCTCACCAACCGGAAGATCAGCCAGGTCCAGGAGCTGATGCCGACCATCGAGGCGGCGCGGCGGCTCGACCGGCCGCTGGTGATCCTGGCGGAGAACGTCGACGGCCCGGCGCTGCAGCTGATCGTCAGCGGCAACGTGCACGGGACGTTCCGCGGGGTCGTCGTCCGCGCGCCCGGCTTCGGCCACCGGCGGCTGGCCGAGCTGGAGGACCTGGCCACGGCGCTCGGCGGTCGGGTCGTCAGCGAAGACTCCGGCGTCACCCTGGTGGACGTGACCGAGCGGGACCTCGGGCGGTGCGAGCACATCACGATCACCGAGGACACCACGACGATCATCGGCGGCGCGGGTGCGGAGTCGGTGGTGCGCGCGCGGATCGGCCAGCTCGGCAAGCAGCTCGAGCGGGCACGCATCGAGCACGACCAGGACAGCCTGCGGCTGCGGATCGCGCGGCTGTCGGGCCGGGTCGCCGTCGTGCGGGTCGGTGCTGCGACCAGTGTGGAGCTGAAGGAGCGGATGCTGCGCGTTGAGGACTCGCTGGCGGCGGCTCGGGCGGCATTGGAGGAAGGCGTTGTCGCCGGCGGTGGTGCTGCTTTGGCGCAGGCTGCGACGTCGGTTTCGCTGCCTGGCCTTGAGGGCGATGCCGCTGTCGGACGCGAGATCGTGCGGAAGGCGCTCGGTGAGCCGCTGCGGTGGATCGCGGCCAATGCCGGGTACGACGGTGGTGAGGTCCTGGAGCGGGTCGCGTTGATGGAGAACGGGCAGGGGTTCGACGCGCTTGCGGGTGGTTATGTCGACCTGTTCGTTGCCGGGGTTATCGATCCGCTGAAGGTGACTCGGTCGGCTCTGGAGAGCGCTGCGTCCATCGCGGCTCTGCTGATTACTACGGAGACCGCCGTGGTGGAGGAGGTGCTGATGAATCCGGGGGCCATCATCGCGCCTGGGGTGGGGGACCTTGCCGAAGGGATGGTGCGGCCCTCGAACATCTACTGAGGACTCGTGAGTGTTGCGGCCGGTTCTAACCGGCCGCAACACTCACGAGCCCTTGCGCCGGGCAGGCCAGCCGCAGCGCGAGGCCGAGCAGCCGCGCGGGAGCGCAGTGCAGCTCCACCAGCCCAGCGGCTACCGCTGCCGTCGCGTCGAGGCGCGTCGCGCTTGGTTGGATGACTCCGCCCGCCATGATCCGCACGTCCGCCGCCTCGGCCAGGGCGTAGCCCGCGCCGATCGTGTCCCCGTTGATGGCGGCCACAACAGGCAGTGGATGCCGGCGCAGCGCACCGAGCACTTCGGACAGCCGGTTCCTCGTCTCCGGCAGGGGATCAAGGTCGGGCGCGAAGACGTCGCCGACACCGGTGAGGATGATCGGCCGTTCCGGGCCGATGTAGGCGATGGCCGCGGCCAAACCGTCCAGCAGCTCGACGTCCAGCGTCGGTGCCTGAATGCGCACCACGATCGCTTCTCGCCGGTAGTTCAGCTCGAGCATGACGCCTCCCTGGGCCGGTTCGAATCGTACCGAGCTGCCTCGTTTTCCCTGTCTCACATTGAGACCTGCGGAAAACGACAGCCGTGGTGTCATCGATATCCGGAACCGGAGGTTGAGCGAATGTCTGAGACCCTGAACGAGGCCCCGAAATCCCCCGCGCCTTCCCCCGCTGAAGCGCACCTGGCGTGTTTGGACCGCGCCCGCCGAACGCTGGCCCAGGCCGGCTGGCACCTCGAAACGGCCGACTACCCAGGAAAAGTCGCGTCCGCGATCCCCCGGCTCTCGTGAGTGGTAAGTAGGGTTATTGAGGGGTAAGGCAGGCGTGGCGTGTGAAGTGAGGGGCACCTTCCTCGCGTCTGCCGCGAGGAAGGTGCCCCTCACCCCACCGAACCACCGAGCCCAAGTCCGTGAATGCCACATTCACGGCGTCTTAGGCCCTCAATGTGGCATTCACGGACTTCCGCCTCGCCACACCAACCCCAGCAGCACCCCCAACCCCACTTACCACACCCAAGACCCCGGCGAAACGGAAGGAAGGACGCCTTCAGCGCGCTCAATACGCTGAAGGCGTCCTTCACTCCAGCTCCATCCACAGAGGACGACTACGCCACCTTTGCCTTCCCCAGCAATAGAACCCTAATTACCACTCACGAGAGCCGACCCCCGCCCGCCTCAGCGATTCATTCGGCCTCGGTGAACATCTCCACCAGACTCTGCGGTGTGCCGTCGGCGAACATGCGATCGTTGAGGAGGATGCCGTCGGCGGAGGCTTCGGCGCTGCGGGGGAACATCGCACGCTCGTACTCGGCAAGCGCGGTTTCGACGTCATCGGGTTGTGCCGCAAGGGCTTTGCCCAGCTCGGCGCCGTCATGCATGGCCAGGTTGGCACCTTCGCCGTTCGGGATCGAGGCGTGGGCCGCGTCGCCGAGCAGGGTCACGCCCGGCACCCGGTCCCATCGGTGCTCGACCGGCAGCGCGTGGTGTGGGCGCAGGGCCGGCGCGGTGTCGCTGTCGGTGATCAGGGCCGTGAGGTCCGGGGCCCAGCCGTCGAACTCGCGCAAAACCCGCTCGGTGACCGCCGCGGAGTCGGTGAAATCGATGGCGGCGAACCATTCCTGCGGCTTGGTCAGCATGATGTAGCCGTGCAGGGTCCCGCCGCTCTCCCGGTGGGCCAGGATTCCCTGTCCCGGCGCGAGCGCCATCAGCGAGCCGCCGCCGACCAGCTTCGCGCTCGCGGGGTGCCGGGTGTCGGCGTCGAGCAGGTAGGTCTCGACGACCGAACGGCCGGCGTACTCGGGGACCGCATCGGACAGCAGCGGCCGGACCCGGGACCACGCGCCGTCCGCGCCGACCAGCAGGCTCGTGGCGACAGTGCTGCCGTCGGCGAAGGTCACCTCATGACGTCCGTCGCCCAGGGAGCGGACTTCGGTGGCCTTGCGCCCCCACTTGACGGCGTCCTCCGGGAGTGAGTCGAGCAGCATCCGCCGCAGCTCACCGCGTTGCACTTCGGGACGGCCGCCGGTGCCGTCGTCGGCTTCCTCGTACAGGACCGTCCCGTCCCGGTCGAGGACCCGCATCGCCTGGCGGCCCTCCAGGACCAGGTCGCGGAACTCCTCCATCAGGCCCGCGGCCTCCAGGGCGAGCTGGCCGTTGTAGTCGTGGATGTCGAGCATCCCGCCCTGCGCACGCGCTTTCGGTGAGGGCTCGGCCTCGTAGACCGTGGCCGGGATGCCGTGGACGTGCAGGACGCGGGCGAGCGTGAGGCCGCCGAGTCCGGCGCCGATGATCGTGACGGTGTTCATGATGCCCCTCTCTGGAATGTCATTCCATGTTGGAACGGCGTTCCAAATGTGTCAAGATGGGGCCATGGCATCGCGGACAGGCAGGCGGACCGACGCGCTCTCGCGGGAGCGCATCATCGAGGTCGCCGTCGAGCTGCTCGACGCGGCCGGCGAGGGCGGACTGACGTTCCGGGTGCTGACCGAACGGCTCGCCACCGGGCCCGGCGCGATCTACTGGCATGTGGCGAACAAGGGCGAGCTGCTCGACGCCGCGACCGAGGCCGTCATCGTCGCCGCGCTGCCCACGGCGTCCCCGGACTCGCCGCGCGACGGGATCCGCGGCGTCGCGCTCGGGCTGTTCGAGGCGATCGAGGCGCATCCGTGGCTCGCCGCGCAGCTCGCTGCGCAGCTTTCCCGCAGCCCGTCGAAGTCGGTGACGCCGCGGATCTTCGAGAGCATCGGGCGGCAGGTCGGCGCGCTGGGCGTGCCCGAGAGCAGCTGGTTCGTCGCGAGCTCGGTGCTGGTGCACTACATCCTCGGCGCCGCCGGCCAGAACGCCGCGAACAGCCGCGTTCTCGGGGCCGATGTGGACCGCGCGCGGTACCTCGACGCCGTCTCGACGGCCTGGGAAGAACTCGACCCGGAGGAGTACCCGTTCACCCGGGCTGTCGCGGACCAGGTGCGCGACCACGACGACCGCGAGCAGTTCCTCGCCGGGATCGATCTCATTCTCCTCGGCATCACCGCGTAGGCCGGGGCGTTGTTAACGTGCCCGGCATGATCACCTGTGTCGTGGAGTACGTCATCGACCCGCGCAAGATCGAGGCTTTCGAGGCCTTCGCCCGCCGCTGGATCGAGCTGGTGAACCGCCACGGCGGCACGCATCACGGCTACTTCCTCCCGTCGGAGGGCGCCAGCGACAAGGCGTTGGCCTTGTTCAGTTTCCCGAGCTTCGCCGACTATGAGCAGTACCGGACGCTCTTCGGCGTCGACCCGGATTTCGTTGCGGTGGACCGGATCCGGGACGAGTCGGGCTGCGTGCTGCGTTATGAGCGGACGTTCATGCGCCCGCTGCTTCCGGGCTCCCCGGCCTAGCTGGGTCAGCGCCAGGTCGATGCCGGGGATGATCACCTTGAGGATTCGCAGGGGTCGGGTCTCGTGAGTGGTAAGTGACGTTCTAACGTCACTTACCACTCACGACCCGGGCCGGGGTGAACCAGCGGGCGGTGGTGGCCGTATCCCTACCGGGTGCTGTGTGAGGTTGGGAGATCCGCTGTGACTGCCGTCGAAGAAGGCCGGGCCGAAACGGGCCACCGGGAACCGGACGATCGGCGCGGGTGGAATCCCAATCCGGTGCTCGTGCTGAGTCTCGTGGTGCTGATGGGCTTCCTTGTGCAGGGGCCTGTCCGGCGCGGGCTGGCCACGCCGATGATGCAGAGCTGGATGACGGTGTTCGTCGCGGTGGTCGTGCAGGCGCTGCCGTTCCTCGTCATCGGTGTGGTGCTTTCGGCGTGTTTGGCCGTGTTCGTGCCGCCGTCGTTCTTCGCCCGCGCGTTGCCGAAACAGCCTGCGCTGGCGGTGCCGGTCGCCGGGTTGGCGGGCGCGGTGCTGCCCGGCTGCGAGTGCGCGTCGGTTCCGGTCGCGGGTGCCTTGGTACGCCGGGGCGTCACGCCCTCGGCGGCGCTGGCGTTCCTGTTGTCGGCGCCGGCGATCAACCCGGTGGTGCTGACGGCCACGGCCGTCGCCTTTCCCGGTCAGCCGCGGATGGTCGTCGCCCGGTTCGCGGCGAGCCTGGTTGTCGCGTGCGTGATGGGTTGGTTGTGGCAGCGGCTGGGCCGGACCGACTGGCTGCGACCCCGGCTCCTGTGCGGTGGAGGACGGGCAGGGCAAGGGACAGGCGTTCTGGGGTTCGGTGCGGCACGACGTGATGCACGCGGGCGGTTTCCTGGTGGTCGGCGCGATGGGGGCGGCAACCTTGAAGGCCCTGGTGCCGGCGACGTGGCTGCACGCCGCCGCCGGGAACCCTGTGCTGGCTGTCGTGGTTCTGGCCGTCCTCGCGGTGCTGCTGTCGATCTGTTCCGAGGCCGACGCGTTCGTCGCGTCGACCCTGACCCAGTTCTCGCTCACGGCTCGCCTGGCGTTCCTGGTCGTCGGCCCGATGATCGACCTGAAGCTGTTCGGGATGCAGGCCGCCACCTTCGGCCGCGGGTTCGCGCTGCGGTTCGCGCCGGTGACGTTCGTCGTCGCCGTGACCGTGTCGGCGCTGGCCGGGGCGGTGCTGCTGTGAACCGGGCGGCGCAGGCGGTCCTGCTGTTCCTCGTCGGCGGCGTGCTGCTCCACGCCAGCACGACCGACCTCTACCTGCGGTACGTCAAAGCCGGTCTCCGTCCGTTGCTGCTGGTCGCCGGCGGGGTGCTGATCGCCGCGGCCATCGCGACCGCCTGGTACGAATGGCGCCATCGGCGCCCGCACGGCCATCCGGAGCCGCGGATCGCGTGGCTGCTGGTGCTGCCCGTGTTCGCGCTGATCCTGGCCGCCCCACCGGCGCTGGGTTCCTACAGCGCGATGCGCACCGGCACGGCGCTGGCCAAACCGCTGATCTTCTCGCCGATACCCACCGGCGACCCGGTCAAGCTCCGCGTGATCGACTACGCCGACCGTGCGGTGTACGACCAGGGCCGCTCCCTCGGCGGCCGGGCCGTCACGCTCACCGGGTTCGTCGCCTTCGACCAGGCCGGCGCGCCTTACCTGATCCGGATGGTGCTCAACTGCTGCGCGGCCGACGCCCAGCCGGTGAAGGTCGGCCTGGCCGGGCAGATCCCGCCGGTCCTGCAGCCCGATTCGTGGCTCGAGGTCACCGGCAGCTTCAGCACGAAGCAGGCCAAGGACCCCGTCAACGACGGCGTCATCCCGTTCCTCGACGTGAAGCAGGCCAAGCCCGTCCCGGTCCCGGCCGACCCTTACGAAGGGCTCGGCTAGGGCCTTCGGCGCTGCTCGACCCCCGCGTACCGGCAGCTTCCGGCGGGTCAGATGTTTGGCGGGCCTTGGTCGATCCGTCGCAGCATCGGTTCGAGGCGGTCGAGGCTGTCGTCCCACGGCATGCACTCGTTCCACCACGTGACCCCGAGATCGGCCAGCGGGCCGACCAGGTCGCGGCCCGCGGCCCCGGGTTGGCTGGCACCGCCGAGGACGATGTCGAACGGCTCGTCCGCGAGCCCGTTCTCCGCCCGGCGGTCACGCAGGAACCGCACCAGCTCGCGGACCTCGTCCACGCCCGGCGGCTGGGCCTTGACCATGGCGACGGTGCCGGGGAAGGCCCCGTCCCAGCGGGCGGCCCGCCGCATCGGCGCCTTGTTCGGCCACAGGCCGCCGACCCAGACCGGCACCCGCGGCCGCTGCACCGGAGTCGGCTGGAAGACGACGTCGTCCAGCGTGACCTGGTTGCCGCGGTAGCTCACCGGTTCGCCGGACCACAGCAGGTCGAGCGCGTGCAGGCCCTCGTCCAGACGCTCGGCGAGCACGCGCGTGTCGGTCGTGTCGCCGAAGCTTCCGTATTCGTCCTCCACCGGCGCCCCCAGCCCGACACCGAGGATCATCCGCCCGCCGGTCAGCCGGTCCAACGTGGTGACCTCCCGGGCCAGCTTGCCCGGCCGCCGCCGCGCCACCGGCGTGATCGCGGTGCCCAGCCGGATCCGGCGGGTGGCCAGTGCCGCCGCGGTGAGCAGGATCCAAGGATCGGCGATCTCCCGCCGCAGGTCCTTCTGCTCGACCAGGTGATCCCAGACGAACAGGCCGTCCCAGCCGGCCTCCTCGCTGCGGCGAGCGACCTCCGCGAAGGCCTCCGGCGAAGCGAACTCTCCGAAGTTCGGAACGTAGATCGAATAACGCATGGCCGCATCATGCACCCGGCCACCGACAGTTTCCGGACGTCCGGCCTGGGCCGATAACAATACGTTCGTACTGTGCGCGTAACGTGACGACGGCTCGCCGTCCACTGTGGACGATGGGAAAGACTTGCTTCCGGCATCCCGGTTGCTGGTACCGTGCCCCGGGCCCGAACGCGGGTCCGGGGGCGGGACGTCGAGGCCCACGCGGCCGTGAGGTGAGCTGATGCGCGACGACGTGGTCGAGGCGAGTGTGGTGCTGAGCCACCCGCCGGAGGTGGTCTGGCGGATCGCCGGCGCCCCCGACTGGTACTCGCGGTTCGTGCCGGCGATCAGCGGGTTCGAGATGCTGGCCCAGGCCGGGAACGGCCGGGGTCCGCGGGGCACGCTGCGGGTCACGCGGGAGCGCGGCGACGTGCTCGAGGTCCCCGTCCAGACGGTCGTGTACCGGACAGCGGAACAAGTCGTGTGGTGCGGCGTTCCCGACGACGGCAGCTGGGTTTCCCTCGAACTGCGCCCGGCCGGCAGCGGGACGCGGCTGACCGTGCGGGTGAGGCTGCCGCAGTCCCAGGCGGACCTGGTGGCCGCGATGCAGCGGGAGATCCCGGCGCTGACGCGACGGCTCGAGCTGTTCCTCTCCGGCACGCCCGACCCCGAGGAACCGCACACGCCGACCAGGGCGTCCCACCTGCGCGTGGCGAAGATCCTGGTCCGGGCCGGTGTGCTCGCGCCGGGCCGGCCGGACAAGATCCTCCGCCAGCTCAAGGTGCTCGGCAAGTGGGGTGCCACGGTCGCCGGGGGCTATGGCGCCGCAGCGGCTCGCTCGGCGGACGAGCCGGCGCTGCAGGACGAACGGATGTCGCTGACCTTCGGCCAGCTCGACGAGCGCACCGACCGGCTGGCCACCGCGCTGGTCCGGCTCGGGATCCGGGCCGGGGACCGGATCGCGCTGATGTGCCGCAACCACGCGTCGATGGTCGAGGTCTACATCGTGGCCAGCAAGCTGGGCGCGGACCTCGTGTTGCTCAACACCGGCCTGCCCGCGGCCGCGGTCGCCGACGTGATCGCCGCGCACCGGCCCGCCGCCGTGCTGTCGGACGACGAATTCGGCGACGCCGTCGCGGCGGCGCCCGGCCAGTTCGTCCGGATCAGCACCTGGGCCGAATCCGAGGCCGGAGACCCGACCGTGGAGGAGCTGATCGAGCAGGCGCCGCCGGAGCGGCGGGAGCCCCCGGAACGGCCCGGCCGCATCGTGGTGCTCACCGCCGGCACCACCGGAGTGCCGAAGGGCGCGCGCCGGCCGACGCCGAAGGGGCTGGCCACCGCCGCCTCGCTGCTGAGCGGGCTTCCGCTGCGTTCGGGCGACCGGATCGTGCTCGCCGCGCCGCTGTTCCACAGCTGGGGCCTGGCCGCGATGCAGCTCGCGATGGCGTTGCGGACGCCGTTGTCGCTGGTCCGCTGGTTCGACGCCGAGGAGCTCCTGCGGACGGTGTCCGGGGAGCGCGGCAACGCGCTGTTCGCGGTGCCCATCATCCTGCAGCGGATCCTCGAGCTGCCCGAACGCGTCCGCAACCGGTACGACCTCTCGTCACTGCGGATCGTGGCCAGCGCCGGCTCGGCGTTGCACCCCACCTTCGTCACCGAGTTCATGGACACCTTCGGCGACATCCTCTACAACGTCTACGGCTCGACCGAGGTGTCCACGGCGACGATCGCGGGCCCGGCCGACCTGCGGGCCGCGCCGTCCACCGCGGGCCGGTGCCCGCCCGGGACCCGGCTCGCCCTCTTCGACGACGACGGGCGGCTGGTCCCGCCCGGGGGAGAGGGCCAGATCTTCGTCGAGAACGACTTCCTCTTCGACGGCTACACCGACGCCCCCGACCCGGCGACGGCACGCGGGCTGATGTCCACCGGCGACGTCGGTTACGTCGACGCCGGTGGCCGCCTGTTCGTCACCGGCCGGGCCGACGAGATGATCGTCTCCGGCGGTGAGAACGTTTTCCCCCGTCCGGTCGAGGACGTGCTGATGTCCCTGCGCGGGGTGTCCGACGTGGCCGTCGTCGGAGTGCCCGACGCCGAATACGGCCAGCGGCTCGCGGCCTACGTCGTGCCGCGCCCCGGTGCGCAGCTGGAGGCCGACGACGTCCGCGACCACGTCCACGAGCGGCTGGCCCGCTTCGCGGTGCCCAGGGACGTCTACTTCGTTCCCGAGCTGCCCCGCAACACCACCGGGAAGATCCTCAAGCGCCTCCTGCACGAGGATTCCTGGCCTGCCAGCGAGTACTAGCGGGGGTCCTAAGTGGACATGAGGGTGAGGGGTGCGTAGGGGCCTGGGCAGGCTCAGTCGGCCACGGTGAGATCGCCGTGGATGGCCGGCCATTGGGGGAGCGCGCCTTGGGCGGGAAGGACGGGCTGGGCGGGGAGGGTCCAGCTCGCCCAGTCGCGGGTTCCGCCGTCGTAGCAGGACACCGAGATCCGCTTGCCGACCTGCGCCGGGTCCGGGCTCGCGGTCACCGTCGCGGTCGCGATGACGAGAGGACCGCTCGCGTCCAGCTCCGTGACGGTTGCCTTCAGCGCGCCGCCCGGCTGCGTGAGGGTGATCGTGCCCGTGGCACCGGCCGGCGGGGCTCCTGCCGGGGCGGAGGCGTCCACGGTGAGTACGTGCCCGCCCAGGTCGAGGGTGCCGCTGACCCGGCGTTCGGGCAGCCCGGCGTGGCTGCCGGGTGCGCCGCCGCGAGGCCCGGGCACCGGGGTGCGGACGCTCAATGTGCTCTCGTCGAGGGCGAAGAAGGGTACGTGTGCCTGGCGCGCGGCGACCGGTTCGCCGAAGAAGCCCCAGACGAATCCGACGCGGTCGCCGTCGGGACGGTCGGCCACGCTCAGTGCCACCGGGGTGCCGACCATCGGCAGGTCCGGGTTGGCGGGGTTGTCCTTCCAGGTGATCACGCCGTTGAGCACGGCGAGCGAGCCCGCCGCAGTGAGCGTGTCGATGGTGCCGCCGAACGTGGCGTACAGGCTGCCGTCCGGGCGGGTGTGCCGGGCCTGCCATCGACCCGTTGCATGCCAATGGTTTCCGGGCTGCGGCGTGGCGTGGGCGTCCAGGCTGAGGGTGACGGGGTCACCGCCCCAGGGCGGGAACCGGTCACCCGGCAGTACTCCGTGCGCGGAGCCGCTGACACCTATCGGCGTGGTTTCCGCGGTGGCGACGCCGCAGGTCAGCAGCGAGGTCGCGACGAGCCCGAGCGCGAGGACGCGCAGGCGGGCTCGAGACATGGTGGTCATGATGATTTCTCCCCAGGATCGACGACTCTTGTAACACCGTTATAAGTCGAGGATCTTGAGAGTTCCGGCGGCTTCTCTCAGCCGCCCGCGTTGAGGGTGCCGCTGACGTAGAGCATGCCGCCCATGCGCAGGTCGTCGTCCTTCAGTGGAAGACCGTTGGCGGCGAACAGATCCCGGACGGTCATTCCGCTCAACGCCCAGCCACGGTCGGCCAGGTAGGGAGCCGCTTCGTTGCGCTCACCGAAATAGCGCAGCCTCGTCATGTCGGGGTCGAAACCGTGCGCACGCCAGAGTTCGGAGATGCGGTCCAGGCCCGCCTTCACCTTCTCCTCGTCGCCCGGGCGCGGATTGGGTTTGCTCTCGGTGGCCACCCGGCTGCCCGGCGCGCTGAGGTCGGTGATGGTGTCCAGCAGGCTGTCCTGCGCCTCGGGCGGGAGGTAGCCCAGCAGGCCTTCGGCGCTCCACGCGGTCGGCCGGGCCGGATCGAACCCGGCGGCGCGCAACGCGGCGGGCCAGTCGTCGCGCAGATCGACCGCGACCACTCGCCGGTCGGCGGTAGGCGCGGCGCCCAGTTCGGCCAGCGCGCGGGTCTTGAATGCGACGACCTTGGGCTGGTCGATCTCGTACACCACGGTCCCGGCCGGCCAGGGCAGCCGATACGCGCGGGAATCCAGCCCCGAGGCCAGGATCACCGCCTGCTTGATGCCCGCGTTCGTCGCCTCGAGGAAGAACTCGTCGTAGAATCTGGCCCGCACCTTGGCGACGTCGATCGCCATCTGCCCGACCAGCTCGCCGGGCGGCAGTTCGCCGGACGCCAGCCGGGTGAGCAGGTCGACGCCGACCGCCCGCACGAGCGGTTCGGCGAACGGGTCGTCGATGAGCGCGCGATCCGCGCGGGTCGCGATCGCCCGGGCCGTCGCGGCCATGGTGGCGGTCGCGCCGACGCTGGACGCCAGGTCCCAGCTGTCGCCGTCCTGCCTGGTGAAAGCCATGCGCCGCCCCCTCTTCCGTGCCGGGGAAGTGTAGTCGATAAGCCGTGGAGTCCTTCACGGCCAATGCGGAGCGCTAGGCGGATTTCCAGGAGGTCGCGGGGGCGAGGGCCAGCAGGACACCGCGGGTCGTCGGGACCGCCGCGCAGTTCTGGGCCGCGTAGGACAGGGCCATCCGTTACCGCGCTCTGCTGGGGCACTCCGGGCGTCAAGGCGTGGCTGGTGGTCGCGCTCCGCATCCGCCGCTCCCGGCACACCGTGAACTACCACCTGCGCAACATCTTCCGGAAGCTGGACGTCCGGTCGCGGGTCGAACTCGCGCGGCACCCCACCTTCGGTCTGCGGCCCCGCTGAGCAGGCCCTGATTCACGGTCGCGCCGGCCGGGTAACCCGTAGCCGATGGATGCGACACGAGCGGACAGCGCACCCGATTCGCCGGTGCTGGCCGACCGGTACGAGTTCGGCCGGCTGCTCGGCCGGGGCGCGACGTCACGGGTGTACCGCGCGCACGACCGGCGGTTGTGCCGGGACGTCGCGATCAAGGTCTTCGATCGCGACGTGGTCCCGGCCGACCGGGCCCGGCGGATGCGCGAGTTCGCGATCCACGGCGCGCTCGACCATCCGGCGGTGGTCCCGCTCTACGACTGCGGCACCGAGGACGGCTGGACCTACCTGGTGATGAAGCTGGTCGACGGGCCGAACCTGACCGAACGGCTGCTCGGCGGGCCGCTGCCGGCGGACGAGATCACCACGGTGGCCGACCGCCTCGCGGACGCGCTGGCGCACCTGCACGCACAGGGCGTCACGCACCGGGATCTCAAGCCCGCCAACATTCTCCTCGGTCCCGAGGGCCCGATGATCGTCGACTTCGGCATCGCGCACACCCTGGACTCGACCCGGGTGACCCGGACCGGCACGGCGCCGGGCACGGCCGCGTACATGGCGCCGGAGCAAGTGGCCGGCGACCCCGCGGGCCCGCCCGCCGATGTCTACGCGCTCGGGCTGGTCCTGCTGGAATGCCTGACCGGAGAACGCGAATACCCCGGCACGATCGTGGAATCGGCGATGGCCCGGCTGACTCGCCCGCCGCGGATCCCGGAATCCGCGCCCGAACCGCTGGCGGCCGTGATCACGCGGATGACCGCGCGCGAGCCCGAGCACCGGCCGAGCGCCGAGACCGTCCGGCAGCTGCTCCACGAACCCGAGCTCGCGGTTTCGCCGGCGACCGTGCCGCTGCCGCCGCGTAGCCGCAGAGCCAAGCGCGCGCCGCTCATGGCCGCCGGGCTGGTCGCGGCGGCCGCGGCGATCGTGGTGCCCCTGCTGTTGTCCGGGAAGCCGGTGGACGGCACCTCCACGCCGGGGACCTCGAACTCCGCTCCGCCGGCTTCGTCCGGCCGCGCGGCGGGCTCGACGTCCGCGCATCCGGCGAACCAGGGTTCGACGTCGCGGCGCTCCGGTGCCTCGAATTCCGCACCGGCGAGCTCATCCGCCGCCGGATCCCGTACGACGCCGCCGGGGTCCGCCGCCACGCCCACCGGGCGCCCGGCCCCGACCCCCACGCCCACGTCGGCGCCGACCACGGCCACGTCAGCCCCGGCCGAGACGACGCAACAGTCCGGGCAGGACGGCTGAAGCCCGCTTGCCGGGATATGTAAGTCCGTGAAGGCCACATTCAGGGAAACTATTGATCCGTAAGGCAAAGGTGGCTCCGTCTGGCCGGCACCCGGCGGGCATGCACGTCCTGCTGCCGAGGCTCGCCAGTGGACCGAAGGTGTCCTTCAGGCCATGTCAAGAACGGACGGCCTGGTTGATCAAGTCGCCCGCCTGGTCCAGGCAGTCCAGGCAGATCACCGCGCCGAGCTCCTCGCAGCTCATCCGCGCCAGTGTTCGCCGGCGGCCCAGGAACGTGCGGCGTTCGCGGCGGCCGCAGTATTCGCAGACGCTCGCCGTCACCGTGTACAGCGGAATCAGGACCGTCCCGCCCTTGCTGAGCTGGTTCGTCCCGTCGCGCAGCAGCCGCAATCCGGCTTGCACGCAGTCCGCGCAGATCGGTCCGATGGGCCCGGTGACCCCGGGCCTGCCGCGACGGGCGCCGCGGCCGCAGAACCGGCACGCGCTCGCCAGGTGATCGGTCATCCCGTCCAGCTTCACGCCCGCCTCCTCGATTCCGCAGCGTACGCCCCCCGATGACGAGCGGCGGTCAGGCGTCGGCGGCGAGCCGGTCACGCAGCTGCGCCAAGGTTTTCGCCAGGATGCGGGACACCTGCATCTGGGAAACCCCGATCTGTTCGGCGATCCGGGATTGGGGGAGGCCGTCGAAGAAGCGCATCACGAGGACTGCGCGTTCGCGAGGCGCGAGTTCGCCGAGGAGTCGTTGGACGGCGTCGCGGTTCTCGAAGTTCTCGAGCGCCGGTTCGTCCGCGCCGAGCCGGTCCGCGAGCGTGGTGGCGCCGTTTTCGCCGCCCAGCGGGAGGTCGGTCGAGATCGCCTGGTAGCTCTGGCCGGCGAGGAGTCCTTCGCGGACCACTTCGACGTCGAGCTTCAGGTGGGTGGCGATCTCGCTCGGGGTGGGCGCGCGCCCGAGCGACTGCGAAAGTGTCGTCACCGCTTTGCTGAGCGCCAGGTGCAGTTCCTTGAGCCGCCGCGGGACCCGCAGGGACCAGCTGCTGTCGCGGAAGTACCGGCGGACCTCGCCCATGATGGTCGGGACGGCGAAGGACACGAAGTCGCTGCCCCGCTCGGGGTCGAACCGGTCGACGGCGTTGATGAGCCCGATCCGCGCGATCTGCTGGAGGTCCTCGAAGGACTCTCCGCGTCCGGCGAATCGGGCGGCGATGTTCCCGGCCAGCGGCAGGTAGGCGGTCACCAGCCGATGCCGCAGCGCCTGACGGCGAGGGCCGTCGAGATCGGGGCGGGCCCATTCCGCCCACAGGGCCATCTCGCTCGGTTCGGTGCGGCTCGGTCTTTCCGGTGCTTGGACGGACATGCGGCGCTACTACCCAGGTGCCGCGGCTCTCACACGATCAAGCGGGGCGAACTTTCGGCCGGGCTACCCGGCTTGGTGCTTTCGGCGGAACGGCTTGGCCGTCGGTCTGTCCTTTGTGGACTACCGGCCGGTGTGTTTGGGTACTGCGGGGCGCGGGCATCCCGGGCACATGACACAGAGCAACGAGACGCTGGGCGTCGCGGCCGGGCTCAGGCGGGTGCTGGTTCTCCTCGGCGTCGTCGGCGGGGTGCTGGTCCTGGCCTGGGTGGCACTCTGGCTGGCCATGCACCTGTAGGTGCTAGCCGCCGCTTGTCCGGCCGTCGTCCGGTTCGTCGTCGGGCGGCGCGAGCCCCTTGTCCAGGGGATGTGTCGTGGTGATCTCCGGAACCACGGACGGTGGGGCGAGCCCTCGATCCAGCACGGGCTCCTCGGGCTCGGTGGGTTCGTTCTCAGCGGAGCCGTGGGGCTTCTCGCGGTCGTCGTCATCGTTCATGGAGACTGGGTACCCGGATCCGGGGGTTTCATGTACGCGCCGCTGCCCGTAGGGCGATCCGGGCAAGTCGGGCAGAGCCGCGGGTGGGCGGGGGCCGCGTGGTATCGGGTCTAACCCGACTTACCACTCACGAGAGCCGGGGCCGGGTAAGCCAGGTGGTTACGGTGATCGGGGTGTCAAGTGCCGGATGATGACATTTCGTGGCGGTGGGGGATCACCCCGTTGACTTGATTGTTGACGCATTTAAGCCGAATACGTGATACCTGTCATCAGAAAATGTTAACTGCGCACGAACTGGGTTTCCTGTATGGTGCCAAGTGACGGCGCAGGGCGGGGTTCGAATGGGTACACCAATCCGCCTTATCGGCTTACGCGCTTCCTGGGGGATGTGCCGCCCGCGTTCGTCGTGGAACGAAAACGACCGCGCCGGCGGTTCGCATCGTTGAACACAAGGGGGATGGGTGCCCGAGAACATCACGACGGACGAGGCCATGCCGCCGGACCTGGCGCGGATCGGCACGGACGGCGGGCTGGAGGACCTGCGGCCGGTCAGCTTGCCGATCGCCGAACTGCGGCTGGTCGGTGCGCCGCGCGGGATCGAGCGGGAACTCGGCGAGCCGGCCGGTCCGCCGGTGCCGGTCGTCGTGCACGGCCCCACGATGCGCGTGGTCGACGGCGAGCACCGGGTCCGGGCCGCGTTGCTGCGAGGGGCCGAGCGGGTCGACGCCCTGCTGCACCACGGCTCGGCGGCCGACGCGTTCGTGCTCGCCGTGCGGATGAACATCGCGCACGGCCTTCCACTGTCCAAAGTGGACCGGATCCGCGCCGCGACGCGCATCATCGGCTCGCATCCGCACTGGTCGAACCGCGTGATCGCGTCGGTCACCGGGCTAGCGGCCGGCACGATCGCCGACCTCCGGCGGCAGTCGGCCGACCCGGCCGGCGCCAGGGCGATGCGGATCGGCAAGGACGGCCGGGTCCGCCCGGTGGACGCCGCGGCCGGCCGGCAGCGGGTCGTGGAGCTGCTCACCGCGAAGCCGGAGGCGTCGTTGCGTGCCATCGCGCGGGAGGCCGGGGTGTCCCCGGCGACGGTGTGCACCATCCGGCAGCGGTTGCGCGCCGAACAACTCTCACCGGTGCCGGTGCAACGGTCCGCCGAAACCACGGCCGAGGACGACCCGCCCGACGTCACCCGATTGCTCGAGCCGCTGATGAAGGATCCGCACCTGCGGTTCAGCAATTCGGGCCGGGCCTTGCTGCGGTGGCTGAACGGGCACCGGGCCGGCATCGGCGACAAGGACCGGATCGCACCGCTGGTGCCGGACCACTGCGCGGGCGCGGTGGCGGAACTGGCCCGGGGCCTCGCCATGGCCTGGGTGGAATTCGCCGCTGTCCTGGACGAGCGCGCCGCGTCCCTGTCCGACTGAGGACGGCCGGAAACACTTGAACGGCAGGTTGAACACCGCTGTACGCCACCCGGCCGCTGCGGTTTCATGATCGGTACCGCGGAAAGCTGGAGGACCGGGTGAGCGACGAGTTCTACGTTGTGCGCAATCACGAGGAACAGTTTTCGATCTGGCCGGCAGGCAAGCCGGTTCCGGCCGGCTGGGTGAGCGTCGGTGATCCGGCGCCGAAAGAAGAATGCCTGGCCACGATCGACGAGATCTGGACCGACATGCGTCCGGCGAGCCTGCGGGCGAGCATGGCCGCGGCAAGCCTCGAAAAGTGACCGTCCAAGCAGCTGGGAAGAATGGAGACGAACAGCATGACCGTCGAAATCGTTGACTCGATATCCGATCGGCTCATCGGAACCGAGGCGCACCGCACCTTCGTCGACCACGAGTTCTTCAAGCAGGTGAACGTCGGTGAACTCGCGCATGAACACGTGGAGATCTTCCTCGGCCAGTGGTGGCACCCCCTGCACTACTTCCCGACCTTCCTCGCGCGCTGCATTTCGGTCCTGCCCGACATCGAGTCCAAGAGCGCCATCACCCGGATCCTGTCGCAGGAGGCCGGGGTCAAGTCGGCGAAGGCCGCCCACGAGGTGATCTACGCCGACAGCATGGAGAAGGCGGGCTACGACCGGCAGACGGTGACCGGTTCGGCGCCCTACGAGGAGACCGCCGCGTTGCTGGCCTGGTACGAGCAGTGCTCGGCGGAGCGGTGCACCGCGCTCGGCGGCATCTTCGCCACCGAGGTCACGGACCTGCTGATGGTTTCGGCGATCGGCGAGGCGGTCAAGCGGGAGTCGGGCACCGAGCGCAATGCCTGGGTCGACATCCACGTCCTCCAGGAGCCCGACCACGTCGATCAGGCGACGAGTGCCGTGTTCTCGGGGCTCACCCCGGAGCAGGAGCAGGCGCTCATCGACTCCGCCGAGGAGATGTGGCGCCGCTGGACGGCGTTCTTCGACCGGCTGGCCGTCGAAACCGGGATGGTCGTTCCTGCCGGACGATCCTGATCCCGCCGTGGACGCCGTCATCGTCGACGCGGTGCGGACCGCCATGGGCGGCGGGCGACCGGCCGGCGCCATGGCGGACATCCCCGCGTCCTGGCTGCTCGCCGAGCTCGTCCGCGCGCTTGCCGCGCGCACGGCGCCCGGCGGGCTCCGGGTCGACCGG
Source organism: uncultured Actinomycetota bacterium (assembly GCA_963762765.1). Classification (GTDB taxonomy): domain Bacteria; phylum Actinomycetota; class Actinomycetes; order Mycobacteriales; family Pseudonocardiaceae; genus Amycolatopsis. The sequence continues at coordinate 37,092 of CAVXMR010000056.1, read as the reverse complement.
ATCCTGCTCGCCGCGCCGCTGGAACCCGGCGGGGCGGACGCACTCGGCCGGACGGCCTGGTGCGAGGCGATGCGCTGCGGACCGGCGGACGCACCCGGTGTCGAGACCTCCGCTGGTCCGGCGAGCACCGGCCAGGAGCTGATCCATCGAGCCGTCCGGCTGGTCGACTCCGGTGCGTGCGACCTGGTTCTGGTGGCCGGGGCGGCGTCCTCGCGGGCGATGTCCGACAGCAGTTCGCTGCAGGCGAACCTCCTGGCCGAACGGTGGGGTCTCGCGCGCGGCGAACTCGACGAGTACGCCGCACGCTCCCGCCGGCGGGCCGCCGAAGTGGCGGCGATGGGGGAGTTCCGGCCGGAGATCGTGCCGGTCCGGCACCCGGCAGGCGATCGGCGGACCGTGATCACGGAGGACGAGATCAGCGACGACCTACCCACCGGGTCGTGCCGCCCCGCGGCCGGCGCGGCGGCGGTCCTGATCGCGAGCACACGGTTCGCGGCCGTACAGGGGATCCGTGGCCGCGGCCGGGTCGTCGCGCTCGCCGACAGCGCGGCGGACGCGAGCGGTGACACGGCGACCAGGACCGTGCTCGCCGAGAGCGGGCTCGGGATCGACGACGTCGACCACTACGAGGTCAGCGAGTCCTGCGCGCCGATCACCCTGGCTTGGCAACGGCGATTCCAGGCGGCCATGGACCGGTTCAACCCGCGAGGCGGGGAGATCGCACTCGGCCGGCTCGCGGGCGGGGCCGGCATCCGCTCGTTGATCACGATGCTGCGTGCGCTCGAGGACACGGGCGGCAGCTTCGGCCTGCAGGTGATGGCCGACGCCGCCGGGCGGACCACGGCGATGGTCGTCGAACGCGGGCGCGGACAGTCCGGTTCGGCAAGGAAGTTCCCGGTGACCGACGAGCGTCTGACCCTCACCCCGCGAAGGAGCTGACACGTGGCTGCCCCCGCCATCCCCCGGTTGACCGATCCCCGGCTCTACTCCCACGGCGATCCGCATGCCACCTGGGCACAGCTGCGCAAGGAATGCCCCGTCTCCTGGCACGACGAGCCGGAGCACGAACCGTTCTGGGCGGTCACGACCTACGCCGAAGGATTCGCCGTCCTGAGCGACTGGAAACGGTTCAGCTCGGCCAGGGGAACGTTCCTGCGGCCCAACCTCTCCGACCCGTACCCGGGTGCCGGGGTGATGATGACGCTGGCCGACCCGCCCCGGCACGACGTGCTCCGGAAGGTGGCGGCCACGCTCTTCACGCCCAAGGCGGTCGCCGGTTTCCGGGCCAGGGCGACCGAGGTGTCGCGGGCTCTGCTGGGGCGTGTCGTCGATGCCGGTCCGCACGACTTCGTCAACGACGTCTCGGGGCCCTATCCCCTGCGGGTCATCGCCGGTCTGCTCGGCGTCGCGGGCGATGACGTCGAGCGGGTCGCCGGCTACACCGGAGCGGCCGTGGACAACATCGTGGAGCTGGACGGGACGCGCGCGCAGGAGGCGCACCTCGAGGTGCTCGCGTACTACGCCGAGGTGATCGAGGAGCGCCGGGCGCGGCCGACGGACGACGTGGTGTCGGCGTTCGTCCGCGCGCAGGCCGACGGGGTGGACATCACCGACGACGAGATCATCCTGACCTGCGACAACCTGGCCGTCGCGGCCGGAGAGACGACCCGCCAGGTGCTGGGCGGCGGTCTGCTCGCGCTGCTCGCCAACCCGGCGGAGCTGGCCGCGCTGCGCGCCGGGACGGTCCCGGAACGGCTGGCCATCGAGGAACTCGTGCGCTGGACGGCGCCGGTGAACCACCTCATGCGCACCGCCGTCGCCGACACGCGCGTCGGCGACGTCGAGATCAAGGCGGGCCAGGCGGTGAGTGTGTGGCTGGCGTCGCTCAACCGGGACGAGACCGTGTTCGACCGGCCCATGGAGCTCCGGTTGAACCGGAGCCCCAACCGGCACATGAGCTTCGGCGGCGGCCGCCATTTCTGTATCGGTGCGCCGCTGGCCAGGCTGATGATCGGGGTCTTCCTCGAAGAAATGATGCGCAGCGTGGCGAGGATCGAGCAGGCCGGTGAGCCGCGGCGCAAGCCGTCCTACGTCACCAACAGCCTCGAGAGCCTGCCCCTCGCGTTCCATTCCCGGTGAATCTTTGAAGGGGGCGTCAATGTCCGTGTATCACGACTCCACGAGGGAGCGATCGGCGATGGACCCGCGCACCGATCTCGTCCGGTCGATGTTCGCCGAGCTCCTCGGCGTGCCGGCGGTGGGGCCGGACGACGACTTCTTCGAACTGGGCGGGCAGTCGCTGCTGGCGTCCCGTGTGCTGGGCCGGATGCGTGCCGCGTTCGACGTCGACGTCACCGCGCGGGAGTTCTTCGCGTCGCCGACGCCGGCCGGCCTGACGGCCAAGCTCGATTCGTACCGGACGACACGCCCACCCGTCGTCGGAAAGGAACGCCCCGCGCAGGTCCCGTTGTCCTATGCGCAGCACCGACTGTGGTTCCTCAACCAGGTCGCCGGCGGTGGGTCCGGCTACAACATCCCGGTGGCGCTGTGGCTGTCCGGCGAGCTGGACCACGACGCACTCCGGCACGCGGTGCGCGACGTGATCTCCCGGCAGGAAGCGCTCCGGACGATCTTCCCCGCCGAGTCGGGCACGCCGACCCAGGAAGTCCTGGAAGTTCCTGAGCTGGCAACGGTCATGCCGGTGATCCACGTCGAGCCCGGCGAAGCTCGGGAGGCGGTCCGGCGGCAGGCGGCCGAGGGCTTCGACCTGACCGTCGACCTGCCGCTGCGGGCGTGCCTGTTCGTCCTCGGTCCCCGGGACCACGTGCTGCTGCTGACGTTTCACCACATCGCGGTGGACGGCTGGTCGTTCGAGCCGCTGCGGGACGACCTGTCCGCCGCCTATCGGGCCCGGCTGGCCGGTGACGCTCCACAGTGGACGGACCTGCCGGTGCGGTACACCGATTACGCCCAGTGGCAACGGGAACTCGCCGACGACGATCCCGGCGGGATGCTGGCCAAGCAGCTGAGCTACTGGCTGACGGCGCTGGAGGACCTGCCGGCGGAGATCGCCCTGCCCGCCGACCGCCCGCGCCCGGCCACCACCAGCTACCGCGGCGGCCGGGTGCCCTTCCACCTCGACGCCGACCTGCACCGGCGGCTCGCCGACCTCGGCCGCGAGCATCAGGCGACGTTGTTCATGCTCCTGCACGCGGGCCTCGGCGCCCTGCTGACCAGGCTCGGCGCGGGGACGGACCTGCCGATCGGCGCACCCGCCGCCGGGCGCACGGACGCGGCGCTCGACGACCTCGTCGGCTTCTTCGTCAACACGCTCGTGCTGCGCACCGACACCTCCGGCGAGCCGACCTTCCGCGAGCTGGTCGAGCGTGTCCGGGCGACCGACCTCGCCGCGTTCGACGCGCAGGACGTGCCGTTCGAGCACGTGGTCGAAGCGGTCAACCCGGTTCGCTCGCTCGGGCTGAACCCGCTGTTCCAGGTGATGCTCGCGGTGCAGACGCACGTCGATCCCGCGCTCGACGCGCCCGGCGTGAGTTCCCGGTTCGACCCGGTCGACATCGGGGTGTCCCGGTTCGAACTGTTCTTTTCGGTGCAGGAACGGCGATCCGCCGACGGTACGCCGGGCGGCATCGACGGAGTGCTGGAGTATTCGGCCGACCTGTACGACCACGGCACCGTCGAGGCCATGGTCGAGCAGTTCTGCCTGGTGCTGGCCCAGGCCGTCGCCGATCCGGACCGGCCGGTATCGCGGGGCGAACTGCTGTCCGCGGCCGCCCGGCACCGGGTGCTGACCGAGTGGAACGACTCGGCCCGGACGCTGCCGGCCGACGACCTGGTGACGTTGCTCGAGGACCAGGCCGCGCGCACGCCGTCGGCGATCGCCGCCGTCACGGACACCGTCAGCGTCACGTACGAGGAGTTGCACGCGAGGGCCAACCGGCTGGCCAGGGAGCTGGTCAGCCGGGGTGCCGCCCAGGAGCGTGTCGTCACGGTGCTGCTGGACCGGTCCGTGGATCTCGTGGTCACGTTGCTGGCCACCATCAAGGCCGGCGCGGTCTACCTGCCGGTGGATCCGGATTACCCCGACGAACGGCTCGCTTTCCTGCTCGGCGACGCGGCGCCGGCGGTCGTGGTGACCAGCAGCGAGCACGCGCGCCGGGTGCCCGGCGCGCTGGTCCTCGACGCCCCGGGCGACCGCGCGCTGATCGAGCGGCACCCGGCGACGGCACTCACCGAGCCCGGCCGCGACCCCGCCGCCGCGGCCTACCTGATCTACACCTCAGGCTCGACCGGCGTGCCCAAGGGCGTGGTCATGCCGTCCGCGGGTCTGCTCAACATGGTGTGCTGGCAGGCAGATCGCGACACGGGGAGCTCCGGCGGCGTCACCGCGCACCTGGCCAGTGTCGGATTCGACGTGTCGTTGCAGGAAACCCTGCCCGCCTTGATCAGCGGCGGCACGATCGCGATTCCCGAACCGGACGTCCGCACCGATCCGCCGCGGCTGGTGCACTGGCTGGCGCGGCACGAGGTGACCATGGTCATCGCGCCGACGCTGATGATCGACAGCATCTGCTCGGCCGCGGTCGCCGAGGGCGTCGAGCTGCCCGCGTTCACCGACGTCGCGCAGGCGGGATCGCCGCTGATGCTGAGCGACGACATCCGCGCGCTGCTGCGGAGTCCGGTGGAGCGCAGGTTGGCCAACTACTACGGCCCGACCGAGACGCACGCCGCGACCATGCTCGTCGAGCCGGGCAAGACGGCCGCCGGCCGGGCCTCGGCGGCCGTGCCGATCGGCCGTCCGGTGTGGAACCAGCGGATCTACCTGCTGGACACCGAATCGCGGCCGGTCCCGCCGGGCGTGGTCGGTGAAATCCACATCGCCGGGATGGGCCTCGCCCGCGGCTACCTGGCCAAGCCGGGACTCACCGCGGAGCGGTTCGTGCCCGATCCGTTCGTGGACACCGGCGAGCGGATGTACCGCACCGGTGACCTGGCGAGGTGGACGAGCGACGGCACGCTGGTCTTCGTCGGCCGGGCCGACCACCAGGTCAAGATCCGGGGCTACCGGGTCGAACCGGGCGAGGTCGAGGCGACGCTGCTCAAGAATCCGGAGGTGGCCCGCGCGGTCGTGACCGCGGTCGAGGCGTCGCCAGGGGACATCAAGCTGGTGGCGTACGCGGTGGGCGCCGACGGCACCAGGCTGGTACCGGCGCGGTTGCGCCGGTACCTCTCCGACACCCTGCCTTCGTTCATGGTCCCGGCGTCGTTCGTCGTGCTGGACCGGATGCCGGTGAACGCCAACGGCAAGGTGGATGTCGCGGCCCTGCCCGCTCCACAGTGGACGGCCGGTGGCCGCGCGCCGCGGACGCCGCAGGAAGACCTGTTGTGCCGGCTGGTCGCCGATGTGCTGAAGATCGCCGAGGTCGGCGTCGACGACGACTTCTTCGAGCTCGGCGGTCACTCGTTGCAGGTCGCCCGGCTGGCAAGCCGGGTGCGTTCGGTGCTGGGCGTGGCCCTGCCGGTGCGCGTGATCTTCGAACGGCAGACCGTCGCCGGCATCGCCAACGCCATCGACGACCTGGCCCCGAGCCGCCCGCCCGCCCGGGTCATGCAGCGCCCCGAGCGGATGCCGTTGTCCTTCGCGCAGCGCCGGCTCTGGTTCGTCGAACAGCTGGAGACGTCGGCGGGGCATGGGTCCGCCTACCACCTCCCGTCGGCCTACTCGCTGACCGGCGAGCTGGACGTGGCCGCCCTGCGCGCCGCGATCGGGGACGTGATGGCCAGGCACGAAAGCCTGCGGACGGTGTTCCCGGTGTCCGGCGACGAGCCGTGGCAGCGCGTCCTCGAACCCGGAAGCGCCGATCTGACCACAGTGGACTCTTCGGAGTCCGGGGTCACCGACGCGATGACGGCCGAAGTGGATCGCCGGTTCGATCTCTCCACCACGCCGCCGATGCGGGTGGTGCTCTTCCGGCTCGGCCCGGACCGGCATGTGCTGCTGCTCTGCCTGCACCACATCGCCACCGACCACTGGTCGATGCGGCCGCTGCTGCGGGACCTGTCGACCGCGTACGCGGCCCGGCGGGCGGGCACCACACCGGAGTGGACGCCGTTGCCGGTCCAGTACGCGGACTACACGTTGTGGCAGCGGGAGATTCTCGGCGTCGACGGCGCGGCCGCCACGAACGAAGGGGAGTACTGGACCCAGCAGCTGGCCGGCTTGCCCGAGCGGCTGGAGCTGCCGGTGGACCGGCCACGCCCGGCCGTGCGCGCGCATCTGGGCCACACCGTCCACTTCGACCTGGACGCCGACCTGCACGCCGGTCTCACGCGCTTCGCCGGCGGCGGCCGTGCCAGCCTGTTCATGGCCCTGCAGACGGCGTTGGCCGGTCTGCTCACCCGGATCGGCGCGGGTACCGACATCCCGATCGGCGCCCCGATCGCCGGCCGCAACGACGACGCGCTCGACGACCTGGTGGGCTTCTTCGTCAACACCCTGGTCCTGCGCACCGACACCAGCGGCAATCCGACGTTCACCGAACTGCTGGCGCGGGTGCGCGAGAGCAACCTGGGCGCGTACGCCAACCAGGACGTGCCGTTCGAGCGGCTGGTCGAGGTGCTCAAGCCGAAACGCTCGCTGAGCCACAACCCGCTCTTCCAGGTGACGCTCACGCTGCAGAGCGCCGGTGAGGCCGCGCTCGACCTCCCCGGCGTCGCGGTGACCGGGCGGCAGATCGACGTGCGGACCGCCAAGTTCGACCTGTCGTTCTCCTTCACCGAACGGCGCGGCGCCGACGGCAGCCCGCAGGGCCTGGCCGGGTTGATCGAGTTCGCCACCGACATTTTCGACCAGGAGACGGTCGTGGCGCTGTCGCAGCGTCTGGTCCAGGTGATGCGGGCCGCGGTGGCCGATCCGGCGGCTCGGCTCGACACGGTCGACGTGCTGCTGCCCAGCGAGCGCGAAGCGTTGCTCAGCGGCGCGATGCCGGTCTGAAATGAGGAGGCAGCACGTGCGGGAAACCGCCAGCACAGCCGCGCCGGCCAAGCCGCTGCGGCAGAACGCGACCTGGGTGCGGTGGCTGACCGCGGCGTCGCTGGCCAGGCTGCCGCAGACCTCGCTGCCGGTGGCGCTGGTGCTCACCGCGCACGAGGCGACGGGGTCGTGGGTGGGCAGCGGACTGCTCAGCGGCGCGAGCGCGATGACCTACGCGCTCTGCGCGCCGTGGCGCGGCCGGCAACTGGACCGGTCCGTGCTGCCTGACGCGCTGAGGTGGTCTCTGCTCGCGGCGACCGTCGGGCTCGTCGCCACGGCGATAGCGGCGAGCGCGGGTGCTCCGCTGTGGATGTTGCTGGTGTTCGTCGTCCTGGCCGCGGCCGCGGGCTCCGGGGTGGGCGGGGCCTACCGGTCGATCCTGCCGAACGTCGTGAACTCCACCCAGCTCCCGCAGGCCTACGCGGTCGACGGGGTCGCGGTGCAGGTGGCCTGGATCGGTGGTCCGGCGCTGGCGTCCGTGGTCGCCGCTTCGATCGGACCGCAGGCCTGCGTCGGCGTCGTGGCCGCCGTGACGGCCGCGGGTGCCTTGCTCAGCTGGACGTTGCCGAGGCGGGAGCCCGGCGGCCGGACGCCGGACCATGCCTCGGTGCGCACCCTGCTCGGGTGGCTGTGGGCGCCGCTCGTGCTCAACGCGGGAATCGGGGTCAACCTCGGCGCGCTCGACGTGGCATTGCCCGCGTTGATGACCGCTCATGGCGAGCCCGCGACGAACGGTGCTCTGGTGCTCGCCGGGCTCTTCGCCACGAGTGCGGTCACCGGCGCGGTCTACGCCGCGATACCGCCGACGAACCCGTTGCGGAAGGTGAAAACCCGCACGGTGGCATGCGCGCTGATCGGTGTGTACGCCATTGTCATGGCCGGTGCTGCCGCGGCACCCGCGCTGTGGATTTCCGTTGTCCTGATGCTGGTCGCCGGAGTGGCCTTCGCGCCCGGGGACACCGCGGCCATCCTGCTGGTTTCCGAACAGGCTCCGCAGGAGCGGCTGGCGGAAGCGTTCGGCTATTTCTCCGCCATCGGCTACGTCGGGATCGCGCTCGCCAGCCCGGCGGCCGGGTGGCTCGTGACGCGATTCGGTGCCTGGGCGGGCCTGCTCCTGGCCGCATTGGCACCACTGGCCGCGGTCGTGCTGGTGACGACGACTCGCGTCGGCCGGAAACAACTCGGGTGAATTCTGCTTGTCGACGAAATGCGGAGGGCGTCCATGGTGGACATCGATGACAAGGTCGATTACGTCGTCGTGCGCAACGGCGAGGAACAGTACTCGATCGTCCGGTCCGCGAGCGAGGTTCCGGCCGGCTGGTTCGTCGACGGATTCCACGGGTCCCGGCAGGAATGCCTGGACCACATCGATCTCGTGTGGACCGACATCAGGCCGCTGAGTGCCCGCACGCGCATGGACGGGAAGTGAAATGCTGTACGAACGCGTTGCCCGGCAAGCCATTCGGACCCCTTCCGCGCCCGCCGTCACGTTCGAGGGCGAGACCCTGACCTACGAACAGCTCGTGCGCCGGGCGGACCGGTTGTCGGACGTGCTGACGACCGCCGGTGTCCGCCGGGGTGACGTCGTCGGCGTCCACATGCGACGGTCCACCGAGATGATCACGGCGCTGCTGGCGATCCTGCGGTCCGGCGCCGCCTACGCCGGGGTCGATCCCGGCGACCCGCCCCAGCGGCGGGACGAGCTGCTGACGAACGCCGGCGTGGAGTTCGTCGTGGTGGACGACGAGCTGCGTGAGTGCGTCCCCAGCCGGTTCACCCGGCTCTCGCCGTCCGCCGCGAGCCCGTCCTCCCACGCTCCGGCGAGCACCACCGCCGACGACCTCGCCTACGTCAGCTTCACCTCGGGCTCGACCGGGCGGCCGAAGGGCGTGATGGTCCCGCACCGCGCGGTCCTCCGCCTGGTCACGGACATGAACTGGCTGACCCTCCGCCCGGACGACGTCTTCCTGCAGGCGGCGCCGCTGGCGTTCGATGCCTCCACCCTGGAGATCTGGGCGCCGCTGAGCCACGGCTGCCACCTTGTCGTGGCCCCGTCCGGCCGGCTGAGCCTGGACGTCGTGGCGGACACCGTTCGCGAGCACGGTGTGACGGTGCTGTGGCTGACGGCCGGACTGTTCCACGAGCTGGTCGCGCGCGACGTCGGCGCGTTCGCCGGCGTCCGTCACCTCGTCGCGGGCGGTGACGTGATCCAGCCGGGTCCGGTCGCGCGCCTGTTCGCGGCGCATCCCGGTATCACGTTCACCAACGGGTACGGCCCGACCGAGAACACCACCTTCACCACGACCTGGACGACCGGCGCCGGGGACGCACTCGACACGATCCCCATCGGGACGCCCGTCAACGGCACCCGGATCACGGTGCTGGACGCCGAACTCCGGCCGGTCGAGCCAGGCGGCTGCGGTGAGCTCTACGCGTCGGGGGAGGGGCTGGCCCTCGGCTATCTCGGCCAGCCCGGCGCCACGGCCGACCGGTTCGTGCCCGACCCCTTCGCGGAGGAGCCGGGCGCGCGGATGTACCGCACCGGCGACCTCGTCCGGCTGCGGCCCGACGGCGTCTGCGAGTTCGCCGGACGGGCCGACGACCAGGTCAAGATCCTCGGCCACCGGGTCGAGCCGGGTGCGGTCGAAGCCGCGTTGCACCGTCTGCCGGGGGTCAGCCGATCCGCCGTCGTCGCGCGGTCCGCCCCGGACGGCACGAAACGGCTGGTGGCCTACGTCGTACCGGAGGACGAGCCACCGCGAGACTGGGGCGAGCGGCTGCGCGAACAGCTGCGTGAGGCTCTCCCGGCGCCGATGATTCCGTGGGCCGTGCTGGTGCGGGACACCTTGCCGTTGACCGGAAACGGGAAGATCGACCGGGACGCGCTGCCTTCGGCGGAGCGGATGGCCCGCAACGTTTCCACCGAGTTCGTCGCGCCCGAGACCGACGTGGAGCACCGCCTGGCCGAGCTGTGGGCCCGCGTGCTCGGGGTCGAGCCGATCGGCGCCGAGGACGACTTCTTCGACCTCGGCGGCCATTCGCTGAACGCCGCGGACCTGCTCGGCTCGGTGCGGGCGGAGTTCGGGGTCGCGTTCCCGGCGCGCGTCCTCTACCTGCAGCCGACCCTGCGCGAGCTCGGCGCGGAGCTGGAAACCGCCCTGCGGACCGGAGCGCGGCGATGACCGTTGCCGTCCCGCCGGGCCGGTGCCCGCTGCACGCCGCCCCGGAGATCGACCTGTTCGCGTCCAGCACGTTCGCCACCACGGACATGCACGCGGTCTGGCGGGCCCTGCGCCGGGACGCGCCGGTCAGCTGGCATCCGGTCGGCGACGACGGGTTCTGGTCCGTGACCCGGTACGACGACGTGCACCACGTGCTGCGCGACCACGGGACGTTCACCTCCGAACAGGGGTCACTGCTCAACCTGCTCGGCAAGGGCGACCCGGCCGGTGGCCGGCAGATGGCGGTCACCGACCCGCCCCGGCACGCGACCCTGCGGGAACCGTTGCAGCGCGCCCTTTCGGTCAAGGAGGTCGAGCGTGACCTACCCCGGATCCGGTCGCTGATCCGGGAGCTGCTGGCCCCCATGAAGGACGGCGGCGTGTTCGATTTCGCCGCGGCCATGGCGGCGATGCCGATGGCGGTCATCGGTTCGTGGATGCGGCTTCCCCGGTCGGACTGGCCGGACCTGACCCGGCTGACGGGCGCGTCCATCGCGCCGGACGACCCGGCCTTCGCCGGCCCGGGCGGTCCGGACCGGACCCTCGTCCGGGCCCACCGCGAGCTCTTCGCCTACTTTCAGGACGTGGTCGCGGAACGCCGTGCGGCGCCGGGCGACGACCTGATCGGTGTGCTGGTGGACATGCGCGTCGACGGGGAACGGCTCAGTTCGAGCGAAATCGTGTCCAACTGCTACAGCCTGTTGCTCGGGGCCAACGTGACCACCGCCCAGCCACCGAGCGCCGCACTGCTCGAGCTCGCCGGAACCGACGCGCTGGCCGACTGGGCGGCGCATCCGGACCTCCTGGTGAGCGGGGTGGAGGAGGCGTTGCGCTGGTCCTCACCGGCGCAGCACTTCATGCGCTACGCCCGGCGGGACGTCCGGCTCGGTGACGTCACGGTGCACGCGGGCGACGCGGTGGTCGCGTGGCTGGCTTCGGCCAACCGGGACGAGGCGGTGTTCTCGCAGCCCGACACATTCGACATCCGCAGGCGCCCCAACAAGCACATCGCCTTCGGCATCGGCCCGCACTACTGCGTCGGGCACACCGTCGCCAGGGTCGCGCTGCGGGTCCTGTTCGACGAGCTGCTGACCGGCTGCACCGACATCGAGGTCGTCGGCGAACCGGTGCGGCTGAGTTCGAACTTCATCGCGGGATACACCAGCCTGCCGGTGACGGCACGAGGAGTACGGCCATGACGAGCGGATCGGCGGTCCCCCTGCGCAAGTGGCTGCCCCGGCCCTTGGGGGAGACTCCGTCACGGATCTTCTGCCTGCCCTACTCCGGCGCGGGTGCCTCCATGTACAGCCGGTGGCCGGACGCCGCGGGCGAAACCGGGCTCTGCCCGGTGCAGCTGCCGGGCCGGGAAAGCCGGCTGCGGGAGCCCCATTTCGGGACCTACGAACAGCTCGCGAAGAACATGGTCGAGGCGCTCCTGCCGGTCATGGACCGCCCGTTCGGGCTGTTCGGGCACTGCAGCTCCGCGCTGATCGCGTTCGAGATCGCCGTTGTGCTGCAACGCGAAGGGTTGCCGATGCCCCGGCGGTTGTTCCTTTCGTCCCAGGTCGCGCCCCACGAGGGACCCTATGGCAGCTACCTGACGATGACCGACGAACAGCTGCGCGCGGAGCTGGTCGCGCTGAGCGAGACCGAGCTCGACGAAACGATCCTGGACGTCGTCACCGAGGTCCTGCGAGCGGACGTCGAGGCCAACAAGGCCTACCAGCCGGCCGAGCCGGTCCTGCTGGACACCGCGATCACCACGATCGGCTGGGCGGCCGACCACGAGGTCGCCCCCGAGCGGATGGGCGGCTGGGACCAGTACTCCGCGAGGGTCGACCGGGTGGTGCTGCCGGGCGTGCACCACACGTTCCTGGAAGCCCCGGCCGCGCTGCTGAGGCACCTCGCCGACGGAATGGCCGCGGATGCCTGAGGTGCGGATCGCCCCGACTCACAACGGTCCACCCGACAGCGCGAACGGCGGTTACGCGTGCGGGATGTTCGCGAGAGTCGCCGCCGACGTCGTCGGGCCGGACGCCGTGGTCCAGCTGCACGCGGCGCCGCCGCTCGACACCGAGCTGACCGTCCAGGCGCATCGCGGACGGGCGCTGGTCTGGCACGACGACGAACTCATCGCGACGGTTTCCGCCGCCCCGCCCGAACAGCCACCAGCGGCGCCGTTCGTCACCGTGGCTGCTGCGGAACGGGCGAGCGCGTTCTTCGCGGGTGCGGCAGCGCACCCGTTCCCGGAGTGTCTGGTGTGTGGGAACGCCAGGACCGATCCGGCCGCGTTGCGCCTGACTCCTGGTGGTGTGGAAGGACTTCCGGGTGTCGTCGCGTGCACCTGGACTCCGGGCGAGGAGGACGTCGACACCGTGTGGGCCGCGCTGGACTGCCCCGGCGGCTGGACCCTCGACCAGAGCAGTTCTCCTTGCGTGCTCGGCAGGATGTCCGCGCGCGTAAAGGCGGTGCCACCGCCCGGCGAGCCGGTGATCGTCGTGGCCCGGCACATCGCGACCGCCGGCCGGACCGCGCGGGTGGCCAGCGCGCTGTTTCACCCGGACGGCACCGAGTACGGCCGGGCGGCCGCGACCTGGGTCCGGCTCAGTGATCCGACCGAGCCGGCGTCGAGGTAAGGAGCGTCTTCGATGGTGACTGCGAACCTGGTGGACCTGTTCGAGGAGCAGGCGCGTCGACGACCGGACGCCGTCGCGGTGGTGTGCGGTGAACGGTCACTGTCCTATCGGGAGCTCGACAGCCGGGCGAACCGGCTGGCCCGGCTGCTGGCCGAGTCCGGCGCCCGGCCCGGCGCGTTCGTCGGGGTGAGCCTGGCGAGGTCGCTGGACGTGCCGGTGGCGCTGCTCGCTGTCCTCAAGACCGGTGCGGCTTATGTGCCCCTGGATCCGGGCTATCCCGAAGAACGGGTCGCGTGGATGGTGCGGGACGCGGACCCGGTCGTGGTCGTCGGCACGTCGGAAGTGCTCCCGCCCGGGGAAACCGTGCTCCTGCTGGACGATCCGGCCGTGGCGGCCCGGCTGGCGGACACGCCGGGCGACGCTCTGGGAGTCGTGCGGCATCACGAAGACGCCGCCTACATGATCTACACCTCCGGGTCGACGGGACGGCCGAAGGGCGTCGTCGTCCCGCACCGCAACGTCATCGCGTTGTTCGCCGCCACCCGCGACCTGTTCGACTTCGGCCAGGACGACGTCTGGACGTTGTTCCACTCCTACGCGTTCGACTTCTCGGTCTGGGAGATCTGGGGCGCGCTCCTGCACGGCGGCACGCTGGTAGTGGTTCCGGTCGACATCGCCCGGTCTGCGCCGGACTTCCTGCGGCTGCTGGCCGACCAGCGGGTCACCGTCCTCAACCAGACCCCGTCGGCGTTCTACGAACTGGCGCGAGCCGACGCCGAGGACCCGGCCACCTCGAGCCGGCTGGCGCTGCGCTACCTGATCTTCGGCGGCGAGGCGCTCGACCTGGCGAGGCTGGAGGAGTGGTACGAGCGGCACGATCACCACGAGCCCGAGCTGGTGAACATGTACGGCATTACCGAGACCACCGTGCACGTCACCCACGCGGCCCTCGACCGCGACCTGACGGCCGCGACCGGCCTGGTCGGCAGGCCGGTCCCCGGGTACCGGTGCTACGTCCTGGACGACGGGCTGAAGCTGGTACCGCCCGGTGTGGTGGGCGAGCTTTACGTCGGCGGCACGGGCGTGGGCTGGGGTTACTGGGGTCGTGGCGGGCTGACGGCCGACCGGTTCGTGCCGGATCCCTTCGGCGGTGTTGGCGAACGGCTGTACCGCACGGGCGATCTCGTGCGCTGGGGGCGTTGGGGCCTGGAGTACTCGGGGCGGATGGACGACCAGGTGAAGATCCGGGGATTCCGGATCGAGCTGGGCGAGGTCGAGTCGGTGCTGGCCCGGTGCCCGGGTGTGGCGGACGCCGTGGTCGTCGCCGGGGAGAACGGCCTGGGCGAGCGGTGCCTGGTCGGGCACGTCACGCCGGCCGGTCCGGTGGATCCGTCCCGGTTGGGCGCGACTGCCCGGGAGTTCGTCACCCGGTACCTCCCCGCCCACATGGTGCCGGCGGTGGTCGTGGTCTCCGCGGGGCTCCCGTTGTCGCCCACCGGGAAAGTCGACCGGCGGGCGCTGCCCGCGCCGACGTTCGGCAAGGCTTCCGAGGTGGCCAGTACGCCGGTGGAGAGCCTGTTGTGCGAGCTGTTCGGCGAGGTACTCGGCGTTACCGGTGTCGGCGTCGACGACAGTTTCTTCGAGCTGGGCGGGCATTCGCTCGTCGTGACGCGGTTGATCAGCCGCATGCGTTCGGAGCTGGGGGTGGAACTCGGCGTGCGGGCGCTGTACGAGGCACCCACGCCGGGGCTGCTGGCCAAGCTCGTGCCGGACGCGCGGGAAGGCAGGCGCGCCCTGCGGCCGATGCCCCGGCCCGAGCAGGTCCCGTTGTCGGCCGCTCAGGCGAGGCTGTGGTTCCTGCACCGGCTCGAGGGCCCGTCACCGACCTACAACATCACGATGACGCTGCGGATCACCGGGGACGTGGACCAGGCCGCGCTGCGTGCCGCGCTGGGTGACGTGGTAGCCCGGCACGAGAGCCTGCGCACGGTGTTCCCCGACACCGACGGTGTGCCGCGGCAGCACGTACTGCCCGTCGACGCCGCGAGTCCGGAGATCGAGTCGGTCCAGCTCAACGGCCGGGAACTCGACACTGTCCTCGAACCCTTGGCGCGCGGCACTTTCGACCTGGCCCGGGACCTGCCGATCCGCGCCTGGCTCGTCGAGCTGTCCCGTGGCGAGCACCTGCTGCTGGTGCTGCTGCACCACATCGCGGGGGACGGGTGGTCCCTGGCGCCGCTGACCAGCGACCTCGGCACGGCCTACGACGCGCGACGCGCGGGCAAGAGTCCTGAGTGGACAGAGCTGCCCGTGCAGTACGCGGACTACACATTGTGGCAGCGGGAACTGCTCGGCGACCCGTCGGATCCCGCGAGTGTCCACAGTGTACAGTTGGCGTACTGGCGGCGAGCGCTGTCGGGGCTGCCGGAACGGATCACGCTGCCCGTCGACCGGCCGCATCCGCCTGCCGGGACCCATCGGGGCGAAACCTACGCGTTCAGCTGGGACGCGGAGTCGGGTGCGGCGCTGGCCACCCTCGCCGCCCGCGAAGGAGCCAGCCTGTTCATGGTGGTGCACGCGGGTCTGGTGGCGTTGCTGTCGAGGCTCGGCGCCGGCACCGACGTCCCGGTCGGAACGCTGATCGCCGGCCGGACCGACGAGGCACTGGACGCCGCGGTCGGCTTCTTCGTCAACACGCTGGTGCTGCGGACGGATCTCTCGGCGGTGACGACGTTCCGGCAGCTGCTCGGCCGGGTGCGGGACGTGGACCTGGACGCCTACGCGCATCAGGACCTCCCGTTCGACCGGGTCGTCGAGATGCTCAACCCGGTGCGGTCACGGGCCCAGCAGTCCCTGTTCCAGGTGCTGCTGTCCGTGCAGAACACCCCGGAGAACGCGGTCTCGACCGGCGGGCTGACGCCGGCCGGCGGGTACGTCACGACCGGGACGTCGAAATTCGACCTCTCCCTGCAGTTCACCGAACGGGAGGGGCGACTCGACGGCGTCATCGAGTTCAACACGGACGTGTTCGACGTCGGTACCGTCTCCTCGATCGAGGCCCGGCTGGGCAGGCTGATGCGGGCGGTGGCCGCCGAGCCGGACCGCCGCCTCGACGACATCGAGCTGCTGACGCGGGACGAGCGCGCCCAGGTTCTCCTCGGCTGGAACGACACGGCGCGGGAGGTGCCCTTCACCTCGCTGCCGGACCTGTTCGCCGAGCAGGTGGCGCGCACGCCGGACGCGATCGCCGTTGTCCACGAGGACGGCCGGTTGAGCTATGCCGAGCTGGACGAGCGCGCCAACCGGCTGGCACGGCTGCTCATCCGGCACGGTGTCGGTCCGGAAAGGACGGTCGGCGTGCTCGTCCGGCGTTCGCCGGACGTCGTGGTCGGGCTGCTGGCCACCCTCAAGGCGGGTGGCGCGTACCTGCCGCTCGACCCGGACCACCCGGCCGAGCGCATCGGGTCGACGCTGCGTGACGCGGCTCCCACGGTGCTGCTGACCACCACGGACGCCATGAAGCCGGCCTACGACGGATACCCGTGCGTCCTGATCGACGACCTGGACCTGAGCAGCGGTCCGAGTCATCCCATCCGGGACGACGAGCGGACCTCCGCCCTGCATCCGCTGAACCCCGCGTACGTCATTTACACCTCCGGGTCCACGGGGGTGCCGAAGGGCGTGGTCGTCCCGCACCAGGCGTTCGCGAACTTCCTGGCGACGATGGCGGACCGGTTCCCGCTGGCGGTGGGGGACCGGTGGCTGGCGGTCACCACGATCTCGTTCGACATCGCCGGGCTGGAGCTGTTCCTGCCGCTGATCTCCGGGGCCACCGTGGTGCTCGCCGACCGCGCCACGGTGCTCGATGGCGACCTGCTGGCCAAGACGATCGTGCGGCACGACGTGTCGGTCATGCAGGCCACGCCGGGGTTGTGGAAGACGCTCGTACCCGGCGATTCCGCGGTGCTGTCCCGGCTGCGGGTCCTGGTCGGCGGCGAGAAACTACCCGCCGAACTGGCGGAGGCGTTGTGCGCGTCCGGCGCCAGGGTCACCAATCTCTACGGTCCCACCGAGACCACCGTCTGGTCCACCGCCGCCGAAGATCCGCGGAGGTGCGCCGGTCTCCATCGGGAGTCCATTGTGGAATACCGGGGTGTTCGTGCTGGACGACGGCTTCGCCCCGGTTCCGGTGGGGGTGATCGGCCAGCTGTTCATCTCCGGCGCCGGGCTGGCGCGGGGATACCACGGCCGCCCGGGTCTGACGGCCGAGCGGTTCGTGCCCTGTCCGTTCGCCGAAGGCGAGCGCATGTACCGGACCGGGGATCTGGTGCGGTGGCGTCCGGATGGGGTGCTGGAGTTCGTCGGGCGGGCGGACGACCAGGTGAAGATCCGCGGGTTCCGGGTCGAGCCGGGTGAGGTGGAAGCGGTGCTGGCGAGGTGCCCGGGAGTCGCGCGTGCCGTGGTCCTGGCCCGGCCGGACCATCGGGGTGAGCAGTGCCTGGCGGGGTACGTGACGCCGGAGCCGGGCGCGGCCACCGATCTGGGTGCGGCGGCGCGCCACCATGTCGCGCAGCGGCTGCCCGCGTTCCTCGTGCCGGCCACCGTGACCGTGCTGGACGAATTCCCGTTGCTCCCCAACGGAAAACTGAACCGCCGTGCCCTGCCCGAACCGACGTTCGAGGTGTCGGCCAGCCGCCCCCGTTCGCCGGTGGAAGCGGTGCTGTGCACGTTGTTCGCCGACGTGCTCGGCCTCGACGAAGCCGGTCCGGACGACGGATTCTTCGACCTCGGCGGGCACTCGTTGATGGCGACGAGCCTGGTGAGCCGGGTGCGGACCGCGCTGGGGGTGGAGCTGGACGTCGGCGCCGTGTTCGAAGCACCGACCCCGGCCGCGCTCGCCCGGCTGATCGCGGGCGACGGCACCGGGGCCGGAGCCCGCGACATCCTGCTCGAGCTGCGGGGACGCGGCAGCCGGCCACCGCTGTTCTGCGTCCATCCCTCCAGCGGGATGAGCTGGTCCTACGCCGGTCTGCTGCACCACCTCGATCCGGAGACGCCGCTGTACGGGCTGCAGGCACCGAGCTTGAACGGTGACGTCCTGCCGGAGACCATCGAGCAGCTGGCTGCGGACTATCTGGGCCGCATCCGCGCGGTGCAGCCGACCGGGCCGTACCGGCTGCTCGGCTGGTCGTTCGGCGGGCTGGTCGCCCACGCGCTCGCGGTCCAGCTCGAACGCGAAGGGGAGGCGGTGGCGTTGCTGGCCATTCTGGACGTGCCGCCGACGGCGGGGGAGGCCGAGGGCGTCGCCGGCGACATCCTCGACGCGGAACTCGCGGAGGTGATCGGGGAGGCCGGCCTTCCGGAGGAGACGATCGCCCGGATCACCGCCACCGTGGGGTCCTGCGGCGGGCTGCGCGCCCGCTTCACCCCGGGCCGGTTCGGCGGCGATCTGCTGCTGTACACGGCTGGGCCGTCCGCACTGGCCGACGACTGGCGCCCGTACATCGGCGGCCGCATCGCGACCCACGAGATCGCCACCACTCATCACCGGATGATGCGTCCCTCGGCGCTGGACCGGATCGGGCCGGTCCTGGCGGCCGCGCTCGCCGGGGTGCCGGGACGAGAGGAGTGACTCTGCTGGCCAACCGCGGATCTTCCCGGTAGAACCAGAGGCATGTCCGAGCACGGCCGGGGCCGTGACCCGCACGGCGCGGTCAAGCGCGACGTGCTGGTGCGGTACCTCGATGCCTGGACCGCGGCCGCGCTGCGGTCGCATCGGGGTGCCACGTACGTCGAATCCGGGACCAGCGGCTTCCTGGCGGACGCGATCCGGGTCTTCGGCGAGTTCGCCGACCGGCTCGACGGGCACCACCTGGACATGGTGATCGTCGGGGATTCGCCGGAGCCGGCCGAACCGCCGGCGGGGCTGTCGGTCCGCTCGGTCACCGATCCCGGGGACCTGAGCGTGGCGGGGCCGGTGCTGGCGCACCTGGACCTGGCGGAGGGCAGCACGCTCGCCGAGGCGGACGCGTGGCGGCTGGTCTCGTCGCTCGCGCGGGGCAAGGCGCGGGAGGTGGTGCTCATCCTGCCCGGCGCGGACCAGCCGTCGGACTACGCGGAGAGGCTGCGGGCGGCGGGGCTGGCGTGCGTGGCCGCCGTCGAACTGGTCGCCGACGACGGCCGGGCCCAGCTGCTGGTGTTCGCGACGGGAGACCACCGGCATCTCGCGACGTTCAAGAACGAGCTGTGGGCCGCGGACGAGTTCGCGGGGATCCGCTACCGCGACCCGCGCGACGCCGAGCACACCCTGGTCGACATTTCCCTTACCCCGCAACTGTTACCGTTGCGGCGGGCGCTCCTGGTGGAGCTGGCGCGGCTGGGCCGTTGCACCGTGGCCGACCTGCAGCGGTACACGCTCCTCGAGACGATCTACCGCCCCGCTGATGCCGTCGAGGCATTGACGTCCGAGGCCTCGACCGGCGCGATCACCCGCTCGCCGGAGAAAGGGCGCCTGTCGCCGCGCACGATCGTCGGCCACCGGTGACCTCGCCCGGGCTGCGATGGGCCGGGCAGGCTAGTTTGCTCGGATGAGTCTCCTCGATGATGTGGCCGAGCGCGACGGCTGGCGCTGCTGGGTGTGCGACGAACCGGTCGATCCCGGCATGTCGGTGAACGACCCGCGGGGACCCAGCGTCGACAGCCGGACCGCCGACCGCAAGGCCAAGCTCGCCGAGCGCCTCGCGCACCGCGGATGCAACACGCGCAAGGGCGCGGTCAAGGTGGTCATCGCGTGGCCGGACCGGCTGCACGTGGTCGAACCCGCGCCGCTGATCACCGTCGCGGGACGGCTGGAGCGCAAGGGCGGCCGTGAGATGGTGGCCCGTTGTCCGACCAAACAGGACGCCCAGGAGGCGGCGGACTGGCTGGTGGACCGCTTCTCCCGCCTGGTACCAGGCCTGCCGGTGACCGCCAACGTCGAGCCGGGTGGCGGCCAGTTCCTCGTCATCCTGGCCACCGGCCGCCGCTGACCCGGTGCCCTCGGGTTCGGGTGCGGTGGCGATGGGGACGGCCGACGGGCTCGTGAGCGTTGCGGGCGGTAACCGCCCCAACGCTCACGAGTCCTCGAGCCGCAGCACGCCACGTTTGCCCTATCCCTACCCCTTACCACTCACGAGAATCGCTCCACCAAGTCCACAAAGGACGTGCCCGGGCAAGAGACGCCAGCATGTGACCAGGCCTCAGCCCGCGTGCACCGTGACCGGGAACTTCGCCGGGCCGCGGAGGTTGATCCGGCCGTTCCATTCCAGCTCCCCCGCGAAGCCCAGGTCCGGGAATCGCCGCACCAAGCGCCCCACCGCGACCTGCCCCTCCAGCCGGGCCAAGGCCGCGCCGAGACAGTGGTGCGGGCCGGCGCCGAAGGACACCTGGCTGCGGGCTTCCGGCCGGTCCAGCCGCAGCCGGTCGGCGTCCTCGCCGAAGAACCGCTCGTCGCGGTTGGCCGAGGCCAGGCAGGCCAGGACGAAGGTGCCCGCTGGAATCTCCTTGCCCGCCACCATGTGCGGTGACGTCGTGATCCGCCGCGTCTGCTGGACGGGGGAGTCGTAGCGCAGGAACTCCTCGACCGCGTTCGCGGCGAGATCCGGCTGCTCGCGCAGCGATGCCAGCTGGGCGGGGTTGCGCAGCAACGCGTTCACGCCGTTGGCGATCAGGTTGACCGTCGTCTCGTGCCCGGCCACGTAGAGCAGGACCACCTGCGCCACCAGCTCGTCGCCGTCGAGGACCTGGCCGTCGTGCTCGGCCGCGATCAGGGCGGTGAGCAGGTCGTCCGCCGGGTGATCGCGCTTCCAGGCGATCAGTTGCCGGGTGATCTCCGTCAGCTCGGCGTCGGCCGCCATGATCGACTGGGCCGTCTCTTCGTCGGCGACGATCTCCAGTGACCGCACGAGGGTTCCGCTGAGCTCGCGGATCCGGGCGTGGTCGGTCGGCGGCATGCCGAGCATCTCCGAGATCACCGCGAACGGCAGCGGGAACGCCAGCTCCTCGACCAGGTCCGAGCTGCCCTTCTCGGCCATCCGGTCCAGCGCCTCGTCGACCAGCTTGACGATCTGCGGTTCGAGCGCCGCGACCGCCCGGCGGGTGAACACCTTGGTCACCAGCGAGCGCAGCCGGGTGTGGTCGGGCGGGTCGCGGTCGAGCATCGAGAGGTTCAACGCGCCGGCGTTGCCTTCCTCGCCGAAGTACTCGATCTGCTGGCTGAACGGCCCGGGCGCCAGGTTCCCCACCTCCACGGACAACCCGGCGCGCAGCAGCGCCGCGACGTCCTCGTAGCGCGACACGAACCAGAACCCCAGCGGGTGCTCCTGCACCGGGTCCCCGTCGCGCAGCCGCCGGTACTGCGGATACGGGTCCTCGAAGAAGCCGGGCTCGAACGGGTTGAACAGCAGCTCACCAGGCTCGATCAGATCGGTCATCGCTTCCCCAATCGCGACATTCACCGTGTCTGTGACATACGCAGTGTATGTCCTATGCTTTGCGCATGTCGAGCGTCAAGAGCCGCCGGGAGCAGTACTCCGAGGCGACCCGGACCGCCCTGCTGGCCGCGGCCACCCGCCGGTTCGCCGAGCACGGCTACGCGGGCACGGCACTCGAGGACATCGCCGGCGACATCCAGGCCACGCGGGGCGCGATCTACCACCACTTCGCCGGCAAGACCGCGTTGTTCGAGGCCGTGTTCGACCAGCTCGAGACCAACGCGATGGAGCTGTCGGCGGCCGCCGCGGCGGGGGCGGCGGAGCCGTGGGCGGCGGCGTTCAGTGCTCTTGAAGTGTTCCTCGACCGCTGCTGCGACCCGGTGTACGGCAAGATCGTCTGGCTGGAGGCACCGATCGCGCTGGGCTGGCTGCGCTGGCAGGCGGCCGAGGAGCAGTACGCCTACGGCCTGGTCGAGCGGCTGATCCAGGCACTGATCGACAGCGGCGACATCGAACACCAGCCGCTGGAGACCACCACGCGGCTGGTGTTCGGCATGCTCGGTACCGCCGGGATGGCGCTGGCCGAAGCGTCCGATGTGGACAAACCCCGGCTGAAGGCGGAGTACGCGGCCGTCATCGGCCGGATGGCCTCGGGGCTGCGGCCCGTCCCCGGCGAGGTGCTCCGGGGCGCCTGAGTCAGGGCTGGATGTTTTCCAGGTCCGCCACCAGGTTGGGGTGCTTCGGCTCCCAGCCGAGCGCCTGCCGGGTGTGGGTGCTGGAGGCGGGCTGGTCGGCCGCGAAGATGACGCCGAGGGGACCGTAGGTCTCCACCGGCACGGGCTCGACGGGCAGGCCCAGCCGTCGCCCGATGACGGCCGCGATGTCCCGCACCGGGTCGCCTTCGTCGTCCACGGCATGCCAGGCGGTGCCGGCTTCGGCCTGTTCCAGGGCGAGCCGGAAGAGGACCGCGGCGTCGAGGGCGTGCACGGCCGGCCAGCGCTGCGTGCCGTCGCCGGGGTAGCCGGATACACCGGTCCGACGCGCGATCCCGGTCAGTACACCGGCGAACCCACCCATGCCCTCGTTGTGGACAGTCCTCGGCAGGCGGACGGCCGAGGAGCGGACCCCGCGCGAGGCCAGGTCGAGGACGCCCATGACCGCACGGCCGCGACCACCGACCGGTCCGTCGCTGGGAATCGGGTCGGCCTCGGTCGAGGCGCGGCCGACCGCGGCGGGCGTGCCCGAGCAGGTGACGAACGGCCGGTTGCTGCCGACGAGTGCCTCGCCGAGCGCGGCAAGCGCGGCACTTTCCTCCGCGACCGCGTTCGCCAGGGCTTCGGGGCTGCTGAAGTCGTTGGCGAAGGCCAGGTGGATCACGCCGTCGGCCTGGTCGGCGCCGGCACGCAGGACGTCCAGATCGGCCAGGCCGCCACGGAGCGGCTCTGCGCCGGCGGCCGAGGCGGCCTGCGCGGAGGCGTCGGAGCGGGCGAGGGCCAGGACGGTGTGGCCGTTGCCGAGCAGCTCGGCGACGACGGCGGACCCGATCAGGCCGGTGCCACCGGTGATGAAAACGCGCATGAATGCTCCCCAGAGTGATGGGACTCTTGTCCCATCACTCTACCAGCATGACGGGACAAGAGTCCCATCACCTATGATGGCCCTATGGGTCGCTGGGAGCCAGGCGCGCGTGAACGCCTTGTCATGGCGGCCGTCGACCTGTTCACCGAGCAGGGCTACGACGCCACCACGGTCGCGCAGATCGCCGAGCGCGCCGGGGTCACCAAGAGCACCTTCTTCCGGCATTTCCCCGACAAGCGCGAGCTGCTGGTCGCCGGCCAAGAAACGCTGAGCCGCCTGCTGGCCGAAGGCATCGCCGACGCGCCCGGCGACGCCAGCCCGCTCGAGGCGGTCGCCGTGGGGCTGGTGCGCGCCTCGACCGCGATGGGCCCGATGAGCCGGGAGATCGCCCCGCGATTGAAGGCCGCTGTCGCTGCCAGCACCGAACTTCAGGAGCGCGACGCCCTCAAGAGCGTCAGCCTCGCGGCCGCCATGACCGCCGCCCTGATCGCCCGCGGCGTGCCCGATCCGACCGCCGCCCTCGCCAGCGAGCTCGGCGTCCTCGCCTTCAAGCGAGGGTACGTCGAGTGGTCCGATGGCGACCGCATCCGCGAGGACGGGTTCGCCGAGTGCCTCCTGAAGGCACTCGACGAACTGCGCGCCGCGAGCACATCGCTGGGCTGACTACGGTTTCACGGCCGGCGGCAGCCACTCGGTGAGCCGGAATCCGCCGCGATCGACGTAGGAGAACGGTGCCGGGCCCTGGCACGGCTGCGACGACGTGGTGTCACCCGGGTCGAGGAACCACGAGTAGCCGAGCCGGTCGGGCCGGCCATGTCCTTGGTGCGCAACCGAAAATCCGCGGCGGACACCCTTCAGCTCGGAGATGTCGGGCGCGCCGGCGCCGAACGAGACGGTCTCGTCGATGACCCCGGTGAATGTGGCGGTGTCGCCGCCGACGACCAGGCAGTCGACATGCCCGCGCATCCGCACGCCGACCCGGTGACTGTGGTCGAGGTAGTGCGCGACCGTGAACGTCCCGGTGGTGCCAGGAATCCCGGCGGTCTCTTCACCGGCGAGCGCGAGGCCCGAGGCGTCGAAAGCGAATTCGCGGTCTTGGCCGTCCGGTGCGTAGAGGTGGCCCCAGCCGTTGATCGACGGGGGAGTGGGCTTCGTGGGCGCGGCGGCGGCGCCGGACGCGGTCGCCGTCGCGGCGAGCGCGACGATCCCGGCGGTCGCGAGGTGTCTGCGGATGTTCGGCATGGTTCCCCTCCAGTGCGTTTGCCTGTCCCGCAACGGTGGCAAACGCCGGGAGGCCGCCACTCCCGCCCGAGGGTGAACCGTCTCACCCGCGTAGGTGTGGCGGGGAGCCGAACGGCGAAGGGGTGGTCGCCGCGCCGACGACCACCCCTCCGGACCCGCCGCGCACGGACTCGTGAGTGTTGCGGCCGGTTCTAACCGGCCGCAACACTCACGAGTCCTTCTCAGCCGTCATACGAGGCTTGCTCCACCGCGAACACGTTCCGATTGCCCGCACCCTCCTGAAGTGTCCACAGCAGATCGGCGGCGGTGTCGTCCTCCCAGTACGAAAGGCTTTCGCCGCTGCTCACCCAGGAGTAGGTGGCCGAGCCGGTCGCCGGCGCCCAGTAGTACAGCTGCTTCTGCCCGGAGGAGTTGAACCACCAGCGCCCGTTGTGCGACGCCACGCCGTTGAGCTTGTACCAGGGAAGTTGCAGCGCCTGGCTCGCGGTCGTCGAGGCGGCGAACGTCGTGGCGCCCGGCGCGAACGGGTAGCGGATCGCCCGCGGTGCCCGGTTGGGGTAGTCCGTGCAGCCGGACTGGCAGGTGTACTCCGTCATGACGATCGACTTGGTCACCCGGTCCAGGGAGATCGAGGACCAGGCGAGATTCGTGCCTGACGTCGTCTTCGCGGTGATCGTGCCGACCTGCGGCAGGACGTACGCGTAGTTGTGGGCGTAGTAGGTGGTGGGTGACTGGCGGCCGATCTGGTCGTCGGTGCCGCCGCTGTTCGTCTTGAGGATCTTGCGCATGTCGAAGACCCGCATGCCCCGCCCGGTGTCGGCGACGTAGAGGTAGTCGCCGTACCAGGACACCCCGCCGGCGTGGATGGGGATGTCCTTGAAGTCCGGCGCCGCCGCGGTGCCCGTCGGTTCGACGAGGAGGACCTTGCGGTACTTGTTGGGATAGGTGGCGTCCCAGTCGGCCAGGGTGATCCGGCTGCGCGTCTGGTCGCCGGTGCAGCCGTCCTTGGTGTACCAGCTGACCAGCACGAGCTGGTGCCCGTCGTAGTTGCCGCTGTTCGCCGTCCCGACCGCGTCCCGGCTGGTCGTGATGCCCTGCGGATAGTTCGTGCAGTCGGAGTTGTCACCGCTGTCGAACCGGAAGCCGCCGGACAGGCCGGGGACGGAGAACGACGACGGCAGCGCCGTGCGGTCGTGGTTCGCGTTCTCCATCACGGTGTGGACGGCCGCGGTGCCCAAGGTGGAAACGAGCGCGTTGTTGACGGTGTCGAACTGGTTGTAGTTGGCCGTCAAGGTGTACTGCGCGGCGGGCAGCGTCGTCGGCGCGGCGGCGACGGCGGCGGCCGGACTGGCGGACAGGCCCGCGAGCAGCCCGGCGGCCAGTGCAGTGGTGGCGAAACGGTGGCGTAGTGGCATGAGATCCTCAGGAGTTCCGATCAGTCCGGCTCAAGTTTGCTGCGAGGATCGTCGGCCGCGGTCGTACAAGACGCGTACAAACGGTCAGTTCGGCAGCGGCTTGCGGGCCGGGCCCGCAGACGGCGAGGTCGTGGTGTTCCTGCACGGTGTCCCGGATTCGTGGTTTCAATGGCATCACGCGATGGCGGAGCTGTCGGCCACGCATCGGTGCATCGCCATCGACCTGAAGGGCTACGGCCAGTCCGGCAAGCGGACCGGTGACTACCGGCAGAAGGGTGTCGCCGAGCAGTTGCGGGCGCTGCTGGACCAACTCGGGGTCGGGCGCTTCAGCCTCATCACCCATGACCGCGGGACCCCACCGGGCGACTATCTCGTCGCGGCCCTCGGCGAGCGCGTCATCCGGTACGGACGAGGCAGCAGCACCTGTGGCATCTCCACCCGTCACTGCATCCGCAGGAGATGATGTTCACCGCTCCGAACGCGCCCGGACCGCCCTGATCGACGCCGGGCACTTCTGGCCGTTCGAAGCACCTGCCGAGACGGCAGAAGTCCTGCGGGAATTCCTGGGCAGGCCCTAGGTCCGCAAGCCGTTCCTCAACGGGCTCCCGTGAGGAGGGCCTCGACGAGCCCGCGCGCCTGGCGCGCCGGCCCGGCGGCGCCGTGTGACTGCACCGACGCGTAAACCCCTTCCATGACCAGGAAAATCTGGTCGGCGAGCACCGCGGGATCCTTGACGGCCAGTCGGGCGGTCAGCTCGCCGATCTTCTCGCGGACCCACGCCTTGGTCTCGACGGCCAGCGCGTGTGCCTTCACCGACGCGTCCGGCAACTCGGCCATCGCCATCAGGAACGGGCAGCCGCGGCAGTGTTCCGGCCGCACCTGCTCGATGAGCGCGTCGAACAACGACAAGATCCGGTCGGCGGGCTCGCCGTCGGCCGTCGCCTCGATGAACCATTGTTTGTAGAGCCCGCTCGCGCGCTCGACGTAGGCGGCGACGAGATCGTCCTTCGACGCGAACAGGCGGTAGAGGGTCGTCGGCGCGACACCGGCCGTCGCGGCGATGGTGTCGACGCCGGTGCCCTTGATGCTGTGCCAGTAGAAGAGGTCGTGCGCCACCGCCAGGATGTGCTCCCGCGTTTCCTGGGCAGTGCGCCTCATGATCGCGTAGCCTACCTGTTAGGGAACGATCCCTAACATACTGGGGAGTGTGAATCATGATCGTGGTGGCTGGGGCGACCGGGAACGTCGGGCGCGAAGTGGTCCGCCTGCTGGCCGACGCCGGGGAACCGGTGCGGGCCTTGACCAGGGACCCGGCGAAGGCGACGGTGCCGGCCGGCGCCACGGCGATGGCCGGTGACCTGACCGATCCGGCGACGCTGCAGCCCGCGTTCGCCGGGGCCACCGCGTTGTTCCTGCCAACCCTTCGACGGGCGTCGCCGTCTACGACCGCACCACCCGCACCGAGTGCCCGCGCGCGGTCCTCGACGCGACGGCCGCGTGACCAACCTCGACGACGCGGTCGGCGAGCTGGTGAACACCCAGGGGGCCGGCGGGTTCCGCGGCTACTACAACGACCAGGAGGCGACCGCGGAGCGGCTCGACGGCGGCATCTACTGGTCCGGCGACCTCGGCTACCGCGACGAGGACGGGTTCGTCTACCTCGCCGGCCGCACGAGCGACTGGCTCCGCGTCGACGGTGAGAACCTCGGCGCCGGCCATCGTCGAGGGGATCCTGATGCGGCACCCGGCCGTCAACCGGGTCGCCGTCTACGGCGATCCCCGACCCGCACGCGGGCGACCAGCTCGTCGCCGCGCTGGTGCTGCACGACGACCACGACCTCGACCCCGCGGTCGTTCGAGGCGTTCCTCGACGCCCAGGACGACCTCTCTCCCAAGGCGTGGCCGCGCTACGTCCGGATCGCCGACCGAGCTGCCCAGCACGGCCACCAACAAGGTCCTCAAGCGTGAGCTGGTCGCAGCAGGGCCTGGACTTCGCCGACGAGCTGTGGGTCCGCGAGGAGCGCGGCACGGCGTACGACGTCCGGGAGCGCGTCTCGTGACGGCCCGCCCGATGACCAGCCGCTACGCGCCGCTGACCCGCGCCGAGCTCGCGGTGCTGCGTGCCCGAGCTGCTGCTCGTGCGGCCAGCTGATCGACCGCTCGGGCATGGCGTGGTGCATCGGCGCGCTCGGGCCGCGAGGAGATGGCGCGAGATCGCCATCGACGAGTGGATGGCGGCCAGCCCGATCTACACCCGGCGGATGCAGCGGGCGCTGCGCTACGAGGGCACCGACGTCGTCACGATCTTCAAGGGGCTCCAGCTCGACATCGGCGCCCCGCCGCAGTTCATGGACTTCCGCTACCGCGTCGAGGATCCGCTGGCACGGCGAGTTCCACCTCGACCACTGCGGCGCGCTGATGGACGTCGAGCCGATGGGGCCGAGACTACGTGCGGTCGATGTGCCACGACATCGAGGACCCGACCTTCGACGCGACCGCCGTCGCGACCAACCCCAAGGCCCAGGTGCGTCCGGTGCACCGCCCGCCGCGCTCGCCCGCGGACCGGCGCCGCACTGCGCCTGGACCGTGATCATCGACGACTCCCATCCCGAGGTGCCGAGTCCGCGGCTGCCGGCAGCTCGCAGCGCACCCGCGCCGCCGTGCGTCGACTCGACCCGATCGACCCGGCCGACGACGGCGCTCGCCGACTACGCCGGCCCGCTGCTGTCGGACCTCGACTTCGCGGCGTTCTCCCACTCGGCGCTGGTCCGGATCGCGGACGAGGTCGTCCTCCAGATGCACCTGCTCGCCCTCGGCTTCGTGCTGGCGGTCGCTGCGCGCCGTCCCGCGCCGACCAGGCGCAGCGAGATCTTCGACAGGCAGCTCGTCGGGATCGCCGGGATCGCCGCCGAGCGGCTGCACCGGGCGCTCGGCCTGCCCGGGGGAGTCGAGGGCGCGCTGCGGGTGCTGGAGCTGCACCCGCTGCTCAACCCGGCCCCGTACGTCGAGGCCTCCGTCGACGGCGTCGCTCACCGTCAGCCGCGTCCCCCGCCCACGAGGACGGCGGCTGGATCACCCTCTGCCACCCGGGCTCGATCCGCCCCCTGCAGGCGATCGTCCGCGCGGTCGACCCCTCGCTGGACGTCGAGGTCGTCGGTGGCGACCGGGACTGGACCGCCCGCGTCGTCGTGCGCGACGAGCCCGGCCGAGGAGTTCGACGAGGTCGCCGTCACCCGGATCAGCACCGGCGCCAGCTTCGTCTTCGAGCCGCGGCTCTCGCTCCCGATCACCCCGGTCTGACCAGCCCGACCACGGTGGTTGAGGAACGAGCGCCAGCGAGTGTCTCGAAACCAGGTGAGCCAAGCAGCAGACCCAACCACCGAGGTCGGGTCTGCTTGTCGGCTCACCGGGTTTCGAGACGCTTCGCCTGGCGGCTCCGCTCCTCAACCACCGGGGTTGGGTCGGGTCAGCGCTGGGCCGGTGTAGGTGCCACGGCCCGTCGGCAGCGGCAGGTCGAGGGTGGTGCGGATGCCGGGCTCGGCGGCGCGGACGTCCGGGATGGCGTTCACGATCCGGCCGCAGGCGGCCACGATCGCGGCGTGGTTGTGGTCGCCGTGCTCGCTGCTCGGGACGACGTCGACCACATAGCTCGGCTCCCCGGTGATCTCGACGCGGTAGGACCCACCGCCCGAGGACGGGCCGGGCCCAGTCCGGGCGCAGGTCGTCGCGGGTCCGCGTGACGTGCTCGACGACGATCGCGGGGTGCCCGGCGACCAGGCCGCTGATGGAGAACTTCAGGGCGGCGATGGTGCCCTGCTCGATCCGGCCGGCGGCGATGTCATAGCTCTCGGGCGCGGGCTCGGCCTCCCAGTGCTCGACGATCTCGTCGACCTCGATGCCGATCCCGGCGGCCATCATCCGGATGGCCGTGCCCCAGGCCAGCCCGAGCACGCCCGGGAGGAACAGCAGCGGGGTTCGAGTGACCGGCTGGCCGAAGCCCATCAGGTCGAACATCACCTCGGCCCCGTCGTACGTCGCGTAGTCGGCCAGCTCGTAGCACTTGATCTGCTCGATCGCGCTGGCAGGTGCTGGCGAGTGCGAGCGGCACCAGGTCGCTGGCGAAGCCGGGGTCGACGCCGGTGATGAAGACGGTGGCGTTGCCCGCCTGGGCGGAGGCCTCGACCTTGTCGATCACCTTCTGCGGCATCGTGCCCCACGGGTACTGGAGGGTGCCGGGCGCCGAGCCCACGACGTCGATGCCGGCCTCGAGCAGCCGGCGTACGTCGTTGGTGGCCTCGACCGGACGGGTGTCGCCCATCGCGCAGTACACGACGCACTCGGGCCCCGCGGCGATCACGGCGTCGAGGTCGGCGACGGCCGCGACGCCCGGTGTCACCTCGAGCCCGGCGAGCTCCCCGGCGTCCACGCCGACCTTCTCCGGGTTGGAGTCGCTCACCGCGACCAGCTCGAACCTGTCGTCGGAGATCAGCTGGCGCAGGGTCAGCCTGCCGGCGTTGCCGGTGCCGACCTGGGCGACACGGATCGTCATGCGAGCTCCTCGAATAGAACATGTTCTAGTGCATGGAAAACGATGTTATCGTCCGCGCATGGGACGTGTGGACGGCAAGGTCGCGCTGATCAGCGGCGGCGCGCGCAACATCGGTGGCGCCAGTGCGCGGATGCTGGTGGCCGAGGGCGCGAAGGTCGTCATCGGTGACCTGCTCGACGAGGAGGGCGCTGCCCTCGCCGAGGAGCTGGGCGGAGAGCGCGCCCGCTACGTCCACCTCGACGTGACCAGCGACGAGGACTGGCGGAGCGCCGTCGCGTTCACCGTCGCGGAGTTCGGCAAGCTCGACGTGCTGTTCAACAACGCGGGCATCTTCAACGGCGGCCCGCTCCAGCGCTACAAGCAGGAGCTGTGGCAGCAGATGCTCGACGTCAACCTGACCGGCGCCGTTCCTCGGCATCCGCGCGGCCACGGACGCGATGATCGCCGCCGGCGGTGGCTCGATCATCAACACCTCCTCGATCGAGGGCCTCCGCGGTACGCCGTGGGCGCACGGCTACGTCGCCTCCAAGTGGGGTCTCCGCGGCCTGACCAAGTCGGCCGCGCTGGAGCTCGCGCCGCACGGCATCCGGGTCAACTCGCTGCACCCGGGGCGGATCAGCACCCCGGCCACCGACGCGATGCCCGACGACCTGATCCCGATCCCGCTCGGGCGTCCCGGCCTGCCCGAGGAGGTGGCGACGTTCGTGCTGTTCCTGGCCAGCGACGAGTCGTCGTTCGCGACCGGGTCCGAGTTCGTGATGGACGGCGGCACCGTCACCGCCATCCCGACCAAGGTCTGAGCCCCTCCGGTGCCGATGACCCGGCAGGCCCTGACCGCCGAGCAGATCTACGACGAGTGCCTCGCACATCCTCGACGAGGAGGGCCTCAAGGGCCTCAACGCCCGCCACCTCACCAGTCGGCTCTCCTGCTCGACCAAGACGCTCTACCAGCTCGTCGGCAACCGGGACGCGATGGTTCGCGGGGTCGTCGCTCACGCGTTCGCCGGGATGGACCTGGAGTTCAGGCCAGGCGCCGACTGGCAGTCGAGCCATCAAGAACTGGTCACGGACGCTGCACTCGGCGCTGCTGGCCCGGCCCTACCTGGGCAGCCTGATGACCCTCGAGGACCGGGACGCCACCGTCGCCTACGTGATGCGCCTGATCGATGCGCTGGTCGCGCACGGGTTCCGCGGCGAGGTTCGCGATCGAGGTCGCCGGCAACGTCGGCCACTGGACGATCAGCACCACCCTGCTCGACCTCCGCGCACCCGGGCAGTGGGACCAGCCCGAGCGCTTCGAGGCGACGCTCGACTGGCTGGTGCGCGGGATCGACCAGGTGGCGGGGACCCCGTGAGCGACGACTCCTACGACGTGATCGTGATCGGCTCGGGCTTCGGGGGCAGTGTCAGCGCCCTGCGCCTGGTCGAGAAGGGCTACCGCGTGGCCGTCCTCGAGGCCGGCCGCCGCTGGACCGACGAGGACTTCGCCGAGCAGGGATCTCGGGACATGCTCTGGATGCCGCGCCTCGGGATGTACGGCCCGATGCGGATGAGCATGCACGGACGCCTCTCCCTGTTCAGCGCCGTCGGTGTGGGCGGTGGCTCGCTCATCTACGCCAACACGCTCTACGAGCCCCACGACGCCTTCTTCGACGACCCGGCCTGGGCCGGCATCACGGACTGGCGCACCGAGCTGACGCCGTACTACGACCAGGCGCGCCGCATGCTCGGGGTCACGGAGAACCCGCGGACGTGGCTCTCGGACCAGATGCTGCAGGAGGTCGCCGCCGACCTCGGGGTCGAGGACACCTACCGGCTGACCGACGTCGGTGTGTTCTTCGACGAGAGCCGGCCCGGCGGAGCGACCCCCGATCCGTTCTTCGGCGGGGTGGGCCCGACGCGGAACGCCTGCGTGCACTGCGCGCGGTGCACCTCGGGGTGTCCGTTCAACGCGAAGAACACGCTGCCCAAGAACTACCTCTACCTCGCGGAGCAGGCCGGCGCCGAGGTGCACCCGCTGCACGAGGTCGTCGACGTGCGCCCGCGCGCCGATGGCCGCTACGACGTGTCGACCCGTCATCCCGGCAGCGGCCGCCGGCGGCGCCGGGAGAGCGCCCGCGTGCTCGACGCCGAGCACGTCATCTTCTCCGCGGCGGCGCTCGGCACCCAGAAGCTCCTGCACCGGCTCCGCGCGTCCGGGTCGCTGCCCCACGTCCGAGCCGCGTCGGCCAGCTCTCGCGATCGAACTCCGAGGCGATCGTGTGGCGTCGGCGCCGAGGCCGTTGGACCTGCAGCACGGAGTGGCGATCACCTCCTCGTTCCATCCCGAGGCGCACACCCACGTCGAGCTGTGCCACAGCAACGAGAAGCAGGACGCGGCGTCGGCCATCAACGTCCCGCTCGTCGACGGCGGCCGGTTCCGCCTCCTGCGGTTCGCGGTCCGACAGCTCCGGAACCCGCGGCCTTTCCTGCGCTCACGGCGTACGGCGCAGGCCTCGACGCGAACCGCCTCGTTGCTCGTGATGCAGTCCCTGGACAACTCGCTCACGTCGTACCTCAGGCGCGGACGACTCCGGCTCCGGCAGGGGACCGGCGTCCCGAACCCCTCCTGGATCCCGCTCGCGAACGACATCGCGCGCCGCTATGCCGACAAGATCGGTGGTGACGCCATGATGCTCGCCAGCGACCTCGCGGGCCGTCCCGCGACGGCACACTTCATCGGTGGTGCCACGATCGGCGACTCCCCGGAGACGGGCGTCGTGGACGCCTACCACCGGCTGTGGGGCCACCCGAACCTGCACGTGGTCGACGGCTCCACCATCGGGGCCAACCTCGGCGTCAACCCGTCGCTGACCATCGTGGCCATGGCCGAGCGGGCGATCGCCCTGTGGCCCAACCAGGGTCAGGCGGACCCGCGCCCGGAGGTCGGCAGCGGCTACGAACCGGTTGCCCCTGTCACGCCTCTCCATCCGGCGGTGCCGGACCACGCCCCGGCGGCACTCCGGCTGGACGGACCCGCTGTCGAGTCCAGGCGGCGATGACCAGGACCAGTGCGGCGGTCCCGAACACCACCGCTCCGATGGTCGCCTCCGTGACCCCGGTGCCTGCCTCGCCGGCCTGGACCCAGCCGAACCACAGGGCGTACGTCGCCGTGGCGCCCGTGGCCAGGGCAACCCGGTGCCGGCCGTCCCATCCCCGGCGGCGTGACCACTGCAGAACCAGCCAGACCGAGAGGCCACCGGCCGCCACGAAGGACGCCACCTGGGCGCACACCGCAGCGACCCCGTCCAGCGGAAGCTCGGTGCTCAGCCAGTAGGTGCTGGTGACCACGAACGCCGCGAGCGCGACCGCGACCGGACCCGGGGGATCACCCTCCACAGGAGTCAGGAGCGGCTGGTGCACCAGGACTCCGAGGCCAACGAGGGCGACGATGACGACGGCCGAGACCAGGAACTGCGGGACCGTGCCCGACGAAGTCGAGCTCGTCGACCTGGGCCCAGCCGAGCAGGACACATCCCAGCACGAAGACACCCGCTGTCGAGGCGATTCCGACCCGTCCCAGCCACGGCTCCGTGGGCGTCGGGTCGAAGGCCTCGACGAGCGCGATCGGCACGCAGATGCTCCACACCGTGTGCAGGGCCAGGCTCCACAGCACCAGGCTGCCGCTGATGCCCAGTCCCGGGATCTCGGCATAGCCCGCGAAGGAGTCGAGGCCGAGGTAGCCGGGGTTGAAGACCATCTGGTCGACCGGCCCCTCCTCGATCAGGGCGTACGCCGCGGCGAACAACGTGATGGTGGGCCACCCGCGCCCGAGCCGGCGCGCGACCTCGCGCACCAGCAGCGCTCCGGCGCCGTACAGCGGTGCCAGCACGAGCACCGAGGCGTACTGCGAGATGGGGATGTTCCCGAGCAGGAACTCGCCCACCGTGGGCGCCAGCAGCACGAGCCCGAGGGCGAGCGTGATCCGGCGCCTTCGCGGGGTGACCATCGGACCAGCATGATGGGTGCGAGGAGAACCTGACGAAGGAGCGCCACGATGAAGAAGCGTGAGCTGGGCCGCAGTGGCCTCGAGGTCTCGGCCCTCGGGCTGGGCTGCATGGGGATGAGTCACGGCTAGGACCGGCCGGCGACCACGACGAGATGGTCGCCCTGCTGCGCGCGGCCGTCGAGCGACGGCGTCACCCTCTTCGACACCGCCGAGGTCTACGGGCCGTTCACCAACGAGGAGCTCGTCGGCGAGGCGCTCGCGCCGGTCCGCGGACCAGGTGGTCATCGCGACCAAGTTCGGCTTCGACCTCGACCCCGGTGGCAAGCAGCGGCGGGCTCGACAGCCGGCCGGAGCACATCCGGGAGGTCGCCGAGGCGTCGCTGAAGCGCCTCGGACCGAGACGCATCGACCTCTTCTACCAGCACCGGGTCGACCCGGACGTGCCCATCGAGGACGTCGCCGGCGCGGTCAAGGAGCTGATCGCAGCCGGCAAGGTGCGGCACTTCGGCCTCTCCGAGGCGGGCGCCGCAGACCATCCGCCGCGCCCATGCGGTGCAGCCGGTGACGGCGCTGCAGAGCGAGTACTCGCTGTGGTGGCGCGAGCCCGAGGACGAGGTGCTCCCGACCCTGGAGGAGCTGGGCATCGGCTTCGTGCCGTTCAGCCCGCTGGGCAGGGGCTTCCTCACCGGCGCGATCGACGCGAGCACCACGTTCGCGCGACAACGACATCCGCGGCGACGCTGCCGCGCTTCACGGCCGAGGCGCGCGAGGCCAACCAGGCGCTGGTCGACGGCTGGTCGGCGAGCTCGCCGCGCGCAAGGGCGCGACCCCGGCGCAGGTCGCGCTGGCCTGGCTGCTGGCGCAGAAGCCGTGGATCGTGCCGATCCCGGGCACCACCAAGAGGCAGCCGGCTGACGAGAACCTCGGCGCCGCCGAGGTCGAGCTCAGCGACGCCGAGCTCGCCGACCTCGACACCGCGGCCGCACAGATCCAGGTGCTGGGGGAGCGCTACCCCGACGCCTGCAGCAGATGATCGACCGCTGACGGCGGTCGGTCTCAGGGGAGGTAGCGCGTCTGCCCGTGCCCGCCGCCGAAGGCGAGCACCTTGGCCGGGGTCACCCGGTAGACGCGTGCCCCGCCGGTGGTGCTGCCGCCGGAGTCGCTGAGCTCCACGAACTCCTGGTCGCGGACCTCGAACCTGCCAGTCCTCGCCGTACTTCGCGAACCAGGCCTCGGCCAGGTGCTGCAGGTCCGCCGCCTCGGTCACGCGCGACGCCGTGCCCTCGACCACTACCTCCCTGCCGCTGTCCCAGCCCTGCGCGCCGGTGCTGCCGGTGGTCACCGCCACCTGCGGGTTGGAGTCGAGGTTGCGCTGCTTCTGCTCCTCCGCACCGGTGCAGAAGGCGAACGTGCCGTCGTCCCACACCCCGACCAGGGGTACGGCGTGCGGTCTCCCGTCGGCTCGCACGGTGAGGATCCAGTAGAGCTGCGCCTCGGTGAGGAGTCGCTCGATGTCCTCCCACGGAGGTGCGGTGGCCGACGGGTCGCCGTACCTGGGGTCGATGTGTCCTGTCGTCATGCCTGGACGGACCTCTGCCCGAGCACGCGATTCATCGGTCCGCCAACCTCCGGGCTCATGGATGCGTACGCCGGGGATTTTCGGGCACCGGACATCGGAGAGAGGGCGATCGGGGGAACAGCGGTGACCGGACAGCGTGACTACGGCAGGACCTGGAGGACACTTCTGGGGCGGCGCGATCAGCGGTGAGCCTGGCGCCTTCCGCGCTCGTCGTGCATCCCGCCGTGCTCCTCGCCTCGGCCGCCGCCGGTGCACTCGTCGCCGTGGTCGCCGCCCTGGTGCTCAGCACCGACCGGCAGGACTCGGTCGAGAGCCGACTGGCGCGACTCCGCGCAGCGAGTGTGTGGGGCGCTGCGACCGTGGCCGCGACGGTCTTCGTCGGGACCGGTCTCGAGCTCGCTCCTGCTCTGGGCGCTCCTCGCGGCCCTGCTGTCCAGCCCCGCGGCGGTCACCCCGATGCGCAGGGTGATCGCGCAGCTGAGCGGGCCGACAGGAGAGACGCAGCGGACGAGCTGCCACTCGATCGCACCAACCGCGAGGTGCTGGTGAACCTGACCAGCGACGAGCTGTGCCAGGCGTGGCGATCGACGCACCGCCGGCTGCAGTTCGCGCACACGGCACCGGAGGTCGCCGCCTACGCCCGGCTGCGTCGGACGGTGCTCGAGGAGCTGGAGCGTCGGCACCCCCGGGAGGTCGCCGCCTGGTTGTCCGCAGGTGGCAGCGCCGAGCAGAGCCCGACGGTGCTCAGCCGAGGTCGCGGGAGCGGGTCTGCTCCGGAGGGTTCCCCGTGACGCAGAACGCGAGCCCGGCCGGGTCGCGCAGCGCGTGCCAGCCGCGACCCGGGCCGATCTCCTCGGCGCCCAGGTCCTGAAGGCGGCGCACCTCGGCTGCGACGTAGTCGGTGCCGTGGTCGAGATGTGCCCGGACCGTGCCGTCCGGCTCGTCGAGCCGCTGGAACAGGAGCTGGAGGGGCGAACCGGAGTCGTCGTGCCACTTGCCCGCGAACTCTCGGGCCGGTGAGCTGACCCACCTCTCGCCGAGCAGGGCGCGCCAGAAGGCCACCTCCGGCTCGTGCGCCTCGACAGGTGAGTCGATGCAGACCTGGACCAGGCGACTGCGATGCCCTCGGGCCAGATGAGCGGGCGCCGGGGGCTCGGCCGTGGCTGACCTCGGGCACGCAGAACGGCAGGCCGCCGGGGGAGCGCAGGGTTCGCCAGCGTTCCTGCGCGCGCCACGAGCTGGGCGCCCAGGCCCCTGGCCGTCGCGACGGTGGCGTCGGGGTCGTCGCTCTCCAGGTCGAGGTGCACCCGGGCCGGGCCGTCGATCTCCTGGAGGTGGACGTACGCCTCGCCCTCCGGGGGC
>CAVXMR010000055.1:0-132045 GCA_963762765.1 uncultured Actinomycetota bacterium | reverse complement strand
GTTATGTCGTTACTGGTTCCGTTGCGTATTGCTCGAGTGGATCTTCCAGAAGATCACCGGCACGACGCTGACCCAGCAGTTCATCGAGCCGATCACCGGTGACTTCTCGAAGATGTCCGCCGACGCCGAAGCGTGGCGCAACATCGGCGCTTCCATGAAGGCCTTCTCCGCGGTCATGACGGACAACGAGAAGGTGCTCAGCGACCACTGGACCGGCCCGGCGGCGTTGGCGCACAAGGCTTACGTCGACATCGGCTGGAAGGCCGCGCTGATGGCCGAGGCCGGCATCGCGAGCCTGATCGGCAAGGGCTTCGACCTGCTTTCGGACACCTCGGAGAAGCTCGCCGCGAAAGCGCTGGACCTGCTCAAGAGCCTGATCGACCGGCTGCTGGTGATGGCAGCCGAGGCGTGCGTCCCGATCGCGGGCTGGATCGCCGACGCGCTGACGGCGTTGAGCGAGCTGCTTCCGCTGATCAACGCGCTGATCGCGATCATCGACATGATCACCGACATCGTCGAGAAGGTCGGCGACCTGTGGAACTCCTTGAAGGACATGGGTTCTCAGCTGGCCAAGATCAAGGACATCAAGAGCCTCGGCGACGCGATGGAGATCGGCAAGAACATCGCCGGCGACGTCAAGGACATCGGTGGCGACGTGAAGGACATCCGCGAGGACGCCCGCGACGTCAAGAAGCGGGCCGGGGAAGGCATCGACGAATCGGTCGAGGCACACGCGAAGAACCAGGCCAAAGCGGCGAGCCGGTCCGGCCGGATCAGCGGGCGAATCGACTAGGAGAGGCATGTCCGAGGACGCATGGAAGACCCCCGCCATCCGCGAGGCGGAGGCGGCGCTGGACCGGTCGGTGAGCAAGTCGCGCCAGCTGCTCAAGGACCTGGAGAAGATCAAGCTGCCACCGGCACCGGATCCCGCGACTCCGGAGCGGATCGCGGCGCTGCGGGCCGCGGCGTCACGCCCGGACGCCCCGGCGCACCTGCGGCTGATCAAGCGCAAGGTCGACGCGGGCGAGCTGACCTGGGAGGACGTCGCCGCCGGGCGCGCGTTCGCCGATCCCGAGGTGCGGCAGCTGGCCATGGGGCAGCTGACTGAGACCAAGGAGATGTACCAGGAGCTGCGGGACGGGGCGACGCCGGAAGAGGTGCTCGAGGCCCGGACCGGCGGCACACCGGGGTCTCCGCTGGCGGAGGGTGGCCGCTCGGCTTATCCACCACCGCCGCCGGTTTCCGCTCCCGATCCGTCCGCCGACCCGCTGGGCCGGACTGCTCCCCGGCTCCCGAGCCGCCCGCCGATCCCCCACCGGCCCGGCACCGCGCACCCGAGCCGGAAGACGACTCCGCCGACCCGCTCGCGCGTACTGACCGGCCGACGCCGCCGTCCCGCTCGCCACGCCGCGCGGCGGACCCGGTGGACGACGACGACTACTTCGGCGGCGACCATCTGCACGACTGATCCCCCGGCTCCTCGTGAGTGGTAAGTAGGGTTCTAACCCGACTTACCACTCACGAGGCCGGGGCCCGCGCGACTAGAACGTGTTACCGTTTCGCGCATGATCCTCGATCGTTTCCGGTTGACCGACAAGGTCGCCGTCGTCACCGGCGCCGGGCGCGGGATCGGCGCGGCCACCGCGGTGGCCCTGGCCGAAGCGGGCGCCGACGTGGTCATCGCCTCCCGCACCGCCGCCCAGCTCGACGAAGTGGCCGAGCGAGTCAAGGCCGCCGGGCGCCGGGCTCACGTCGTCCCCGGCGACCTGTCCGATCCGGCGGCCGCGGCCGCGCTCGCCCCGGCGGCGGTGGCCGAGTTCGGGCGGCTGGACCTGGTGGTCAACAACGTCGGCGGCACGTACCCGCGGCCGTTGGCCGAGACCACCGCGGAGTTCCTCGAAGAAGCGTTCCGCTTCAACGTTTCGACGGCACACGCGCTGACCGTGGCCGCGGCGCCTTCGCTGGTCGAGAGCGGCGGCTCGGTCGTCAACATCTCGTCGGTGATGGGCCGGGTCAGCGGCCGCGGCTTCGCGGCCTACGGCACGGCGAAGGCGGCATTGGCGCACTACACGCGGCTGGCCGCGGCGGACCTGGCGCCGCGTGTGCGGGTCAACGCGATCTCGGTCGGCTCGGTGGCGACGTCGGCGCTGGAGATCGTGGTGGGTAACCCGGAGTTGCGCTCGCGCATGGAGTCGGCGACGCCGTTGCGGCGCATCGGCGAGGCCGAGCACATCGCGGCGACCGTGGTGTTCCTGGCGTCGGAAGCCGGCGGGTACATCACCGGCAAGATCCTCGAGGTGGACGGCGGCCTGCAGGCCCCGAACCTCGACCTGGGCCTTCCCGACCTGGCCTGAAGGACGCCTTCAGTCCGCCTCGGGCTTCTTGGGCTCCTCGGCCACGTCCTTCTTGCCCGGGTCGGCGGAAACCTCGGCGTGCTCCGGCTCGCGGGTGTCGTCCACTTCGGACTCCGCCGGCGTCTCCGCGGAAGCAGGCTCGGCTTCAGGTTCGGCTTCGGCTTCGGGTTCCGTTTCGGGCTCGGTGACCTTGCCGCGCAGCAGCTCCGGCGCCTCCCGCGGCCCGCGCCTGCCGGCGAGCACGAAGTACACCACCGCGCCGGCGAACACCAGGATCGACGTCCAGACGTTGAGCCGCAGGCCGAGGATGTGGTTCGCGTTGTCGGCCCGCATCATCTCGATCCAGCCGCGGCCGACGGTGTACCCGGCGACGTAGAGCGCGAACACCCGGCCGTGCCCGAGCTTGAACTGGCGGTCGGCCCACACGACCAGGCCCGCGACCAGCAGGTTCCAGAGCAGCTCGTAGAGGAAGGTCGGGTGGACCGGGCTCTGCTCCAACGGGATGCCGGTCGAGACGCCGTTGAGCATGTCCTCCACGCCGTCGGCGTTGACGCGCTGGAAGATCTCCAGGCCCCACGGCAGGTCGGTGTGCGCGCCGAACAGCTCCTGGTTGAAGTAGTTGCCGATGCGCCCGATGGCCTGGGCGACGACGATGCCGGGCGCGATCGCGTCGGCCATCGCGGGCAGGGGGACGCCCCGGCGGCGGCACGCGATGAGCGCCCCGACCGCGCCGAGCGCGATGGCACCCCAGATGCCGAGCCCGCCATCCCAGATCGCGAAGGCGGCCCAGGGGTTCTTGCCCTCGGTGAAGTACAGCTCGGGGTCGGTGATGACGTGATACAACCGCCCGCCGACCAGGCCGAACGGCACGGCGTAGACGGCCATGTCGATGACCATGCCCTTGGTACCGCCGCGGGCGACCCAGCGCCGCTCACCCCACCAGATCGCCACGATGATGCCGGCGATGATGCACAGTGCGTAGGCACGGATCGGGATGAACCCCAGGTGCCAAACACCCTGGTCGGGGCTGGGGATCGTCGCGAGGAAGACAGCCGAGGCGGAAATCACGGGGCCACGGTAGCGCGTCACCGCGACTCGTGAGCGTTCCGGGCGGTTCTAACCGCCCGGAACGCTCACGAGTCGTTGTCCAGCGCGGCCAGATAGCCCGCGATCAGCGCCTGCCCCACCGCGGCGATCGCCGCGTCGGGCGGGAGGAAGCGCTCGTCGTGGAGGCTGCGCGCGCCCGCCGTGTCGCCGAGGCCGACGAACAGCATCAGGCCGCGCGTGCCGCCGCCGCAGTAGTGGGCGAAGTCGTCCGCGCCGAACGAGCGGAAGTCCTGGTCGACGGGCACTTCGCCGTGCCGGAGCCAGCGCTGGGCACCCGCCGCCAGCTCCGGGTCGTTGTGCAGCACCGGCTCACCCGGCATGATCCGCAGCTCCGCCGTGCAGCCGTGCGCGCGGG
The DNA here is from genome assembly GCA_963762765.1 of uncultured Actinomycetota bacterium. GTDB lineage: Bacteria > Actinomycetota > Actinomycetes > Mycobacteriales > Pseudonocardiaceae > Amycolatopsis. The sequence goes on along the minus strand of CAVXMR010000055.1, from coordinate 128,229 downwards.
CCGTGCCGTGGACGATCTCCTCCAGCCCCGCCAGCGCCTGGTCGCGGTCGGCCATCCGCATCAGGCGCAGCGAGCCGAGCGCGCTCGCGGTGTTGGGGACGACGTTCGCCGCCGTGCCCGCCTCGATCCGGCCGATCGAGCAGACCGCGCCGAAGATCGGGTCCACCCGCCGCGAGGCCAGCTGCTGCAGGCTCACCACCAGCTGCGAGAGCGCCAGGATCGGGTCGCGCAGCAGGTGCGGGTAGCCGACGTGGCCGCCCTGGCCGTGCACGACGATCTCGAACTCGTCGGTCGACGCGTTGACCGGGCCCGGCACCGCCGACACGACGCCCTCGCCGAGCCGAGGCTGGACGTGCGCGCCGATCACCGTGTCCACGCCGTGCTCCGCCAGCAGGCCCGAGTCGACGACGTCCAGGGCGCCCGAGGGCGAGGTCTCCTCGCGCGGCTGAAGCAGCGCGAGGATCGGCCACGGCACGCCGATGCGCAGCGCGGCCCGGCACACTGCGACCAGCGCCGCCATGTGCACGTCGTGGCCGCAGGCGTGCATCAGGTCCGTCTCCGACGCCCACGGCACGCCGGTGTGCTCAAGCACCGGCAGCGCGTCCAGCTCGGCCCGCAGCGCCACGGCCGGGCCGTCGGACGTGCCGGGCAGCGGGATCGCGCGGCCGGTCTTGGCGACGCGGATGCCGTCGCCCGCCCCTAGGGCTTCGGCCACGAGCCGCGCCGTGTCGTCCTCGTCGCCCGAACCGCGCGGGTCGGCGTGCACGGCGTGGCGCAACGCCGTCGCGGCCGGCAGTTCGTCGGTGAGCGCCCGCGTCCACCGGGCCCACAGCTCGCTCAACGGCCCTCCAGCCGGTAGATCCTGGCAGCGTTCTCGTGCCCCACCAAGGTACACAGCCGCACGGCGTCCACTTCGGACAGCGCACCGGCGTCCAAAGCGGACCGCAGGAAGTCCGACAGTCCTTGGCGGAACAGCGAAGTACCGAGGTGATACAGCTCACCCAGGCCGAAGGCGTCGGTCGAGAACAGCAGTTTCCCGAACGGCACCAGCTCCAGGACCTCGGCCAGGATCGCCGGCGCGCGGAACCCGGCGTTGTGCGTGATCAGCCCGACGTCGACGAAAACGTGCTCGAAGACCTGCGCGAGATAAGCCGCATTGCGGTGGAAGGGATAGTTGTGCAGCAACAGGATCGGCACGCCCAGACCCCGCGTCGCGCGCAACAGCGGGCTCAGCAGCAGCGGGTCACAGCGGTGCAGGTCGACGTCGGAGTCGCCGTAGCCGACGTGGAACTGCAGCGGCAGGCCGAGGTCCAGGCCGGTCCACACGAGGTGCCGGTGCAGCACTTCGTCGGCCAGCCGGACCGACCCGCTCGCCTGCCACCGCCCGACAGCTTCAGCGACTTCGGCCGCCGAAGGCCGCTCTCCGGACAGCTCCAGCCCGACCCGGTAGGCCGCGATCGACTTCAGGCCCACCGCGCCAGCGGCCCGTTTGCCCAGCTCGTCGGCGAACGTCGCCGCGAATCCGCCCGCGGACGTCCCACGCACGACGTCCTCGGCCACCTGCTCCAGCCGGACGACGTCGTGCGCCCGCGTCCCGGCCAGCGCCGCGAACTCGGCGGTCGTGGTCAGGGACTCGGGCAGGAACCCGCCGTCCAGCAGGAAGTCCGAGGTCCCGGTGGCCCGCAGGAACCGCCGGTTGACCTCGGTGGCGCCCAGCGAAGCTCGGCGGGCGAGGTAGTCGTCGGCCGATGCGTGCCGCGGCAGGTCGAGCACCGGGGCGCAGCGCTCGCGCACCGCCAGCCCGATCAGCGAGTCGAAAAGGCTGGTGCCCAGCGGCGACACGGTGTCGGCCTCGGTGAGCATCCGCTCGAAGTCCGTGCGGCCGACCTCGGCCGTGACCAGGCCGTGGCAGTGGTGATCCACCAGGGGCAGGTCCGCCACGAACGGGAGCAGATCGATCACATGGCCTCCAGTCTTTCCCCCACCCTACGGGCGAAGGCGGGCGCCGCCAGGACCAAGATCACCGCCAGCACGAGCACCCCGCCCGCGGCCACCGGGAACCATTGCGCGGGCCCGGAAGCCGGGTACGGCACGACGTTGACGTACACGGTGTAGCCCAGCAGCGCGAGCGCGCCGATCGGGAACACGATGTGCCACGCCGGCACCCGCAGCTTCCGCCGGACGAACACCAGCAGGATCGCGCCGACCGTGGTCAGCAGGTAGATCACGAGCAGGATCAGCGTGCCGATGGCGCCGGCCCAGGCGAACGTGTCGACGGCGTAGGCGCCGAAGAACACCGCGCACACCACCAGGATCAGCGCGACGGCACCGGCGACGGCGCTCGCCGCCACGGCCGGGCTGCCCTGTGCCGACGTCTTGCCGATGCCACGCTCGCCGAACGCGTCCCGGCCGAGGGCGAACAACAGCCGCGAACCACCGACCACGCAGGCCAGGCAGCAGCCGAAAGCGCTGATCGCCGCGCCGACGCTGATCACGTCGCCCGCCCACGACCCGACGAACCGGCCGCCGAGGTCGCCCAGCAGCGAAGGTGAGCTGTGGAACGCCTCCGCGTCGCCGCCGAAGGCCATCATCTCCACCGCGGTGACCACGACGAAGTACAGCCCGCCGAACAGCGCGGTGCCGAGGATGACGCGCGGGATCGCGCGGCGCGGCTCGCGGGTCTCCTCCCCCAGCGTCGCGGCCGCTTCGAAGCCCGCGAAGGACAGGAACCCGAACACCGCGCCGGTGAACACGCCGGAGAGCCCCACGTCGGTGGTGTAGTCGAAGACGTTGAGGGTGAAGGTGGCGCCGCCGGGCGCGGAGCCCGTGATCAGCCGGACCGCGATCACCGCGGTGACCAGGAGGATCAGCAGGATCGTGGCGCCCTCGACGAGCAGCAGCAGGCTCGTGCCGCGCCGCGCGGGAACCACCGCGAGCAGCCAGGCGCCGATCAGCGCGACGCCGGTGAGCACCCACGGCCCCCACAGCGGCGGGTCGGGCCAGATCCCGGTCTGCCCGAGGAACGCCGTGCCCAGCACGCCCGCGGCCGACGCGGTGCCGACGGCGTAGAACGTGTACGTGCCGAGCAGCCCGATGCCGGAGACGACGCCGGTGCGCGGGCCGAGCGTCGCGCCTACGAAGGCGTACACGGATCCGGCGTGCTGGTAGTACTCACAGAGCTTCGCGAAGCCGTACGCGACGAAGAGCACGCCCACGGCGGAGAACAGAAACGCGAGCGGGACGGCGCGCCCGGCGGCGGCCGCGGTCTGCTGGGGGTTGATGTTGGCGGCCATGCTCGGGGCCATCAGCGCCACGGACAGGCCGACGGCCTGCCAGAGCGAAAGCGAGCGGCGCAGGCCCGGTGGACGGGTTTCGGCGGGTTCTGACACGCTGGCACCTCGATTCCTCGAAGGTCATCAGTGAACATCGGCGGGAGCGGGATGGGCCAGCTCGATCGGGCAGAATTTTCGCGGCGGGCGAAAGAACGGGCCGCGCACCTGGCGGACCAGGGCGTGGAGCTGGTCGCGCTGACCTTCGTCGACAACAGCGGGATCGCGCGTGTCAAGGCCGTTCCCGTGACGAAACTGGCGTCGGCGGCGAAGTGGGGCATCGGCGCTTCGAAGTCGTTCGACTTCTTCCTCGCCGACGACGAGATCGTCATGGACGCGACGCACTCCACCGGGCCGGTCGGCGACCTGCGGCTGCACCCGGACCTCGACCGGGTGGTCCCGCTGGTCGCGCAGCCGGGCTGGGCCTGGGCGCCGGTGTGGAAGTACGACCAGGAGGGCGTCCCGCATCCGCAGGACCCGCGCGCGGTCGTCGAGAAGGCGATGGCGCTGCTGGCCGACCTCGAGCTGAGCGCGCTGATGAGCTTCGAGCTCGAGTGGACGGTCACGACCGGCGACTCGGTCGCCGACGGCCCGGCGTACGGCTACGCCAAGCTGGCGGAGCAGGCCGGATATCTCCGCGCGCTGGTGTCCACTTTGGACGCCCAGGGCGTCGGCGTCGAGCAGGTCCACCCGGAGTACGCGGCCGGGCAGTTCGAGGTTTCGATGTCCCCGCGCGATCCCTTGGCGGCGGCCGATTTCGCGGTGCTCGCCCGGGAAACGATCCGGACGGTCAGTGCCGCGCACGGGCTGCGCGCGTCGTTCACGCCGAAGTTCGCGCCGGGCGGCGTCGGCAACGGCGGGCACGTGCACCTGAGCGTCTGGGAGGACGGGGAGAACCTGTGCGCGGGCGGCGACCGCCGGCTCGGGCTGACCGGGGCGGCCGAGTCGTTCGGCGCCGGGATCCTGACCCGGCTGCCCGCGCTGCTCGCGATCGGCGCGCCTTCGGTCGTCAGCTACCTGCGGCTGGAACCGCACCACTGGGCCGGGGTGTTCAACTGCTGGGGCCTGGAGAACCGCGAGGCGCCGCTGCGGCTGGTCCAGGGCCCGGCCGGGAACCGCTCGCGGGCGGCGAACTTCGAGGTCAAGTGCTTCGACCTGACCGCGAATCCGTATCTGGTGGTGGCGGGGCTGCTGTTCGCGGGCTTGGCCGGGCTGGACGAGCACGCGCTACTGCCTGCTCCGGTCGACGTCGACCCGGGATCGCTGAGCGAGGACGAACGCCTGGAGCGTGGCATCGAACGGCTGCCGACGAGCCTGGCCGAAGCCGTCGCGGCCTTCGCCGCCGACGACCGGCTGTGGACGGGTTTCGGCGAGGAACTGGCGACGACGCTGGTGGAGCTGCGCCGGCGGGACATCGAGAAGACCGCCGACCGCTCCCCCGGCGAGATCTGCGCCGAGGCCCGCTGGCGGCATTGAGCCCGAGGCTGGGGCTGAAGACGGTGGTGGTGCCCGGGCGGACCGGACACCACCACCGCGGCTCAGGCGAGCGCGGCCGAGACGTCCTTACGCAGCTGCGGAAGCTTGGCGTAGAACGCTTCGCCGGGGCACTCGGTGTTGTAGTAGTCGCGGTGTCCCTTGATTTCCGCGACCGGGATGCCGTACTGGCGGCAGACGTAGGCGCACATCAGGACCAGCGAGTCCCACAGCGCCTTCGGCGGGAGAACGCTGGTGTAGGTGCCTTCGTTCTCGATGCCGATGGCGTTCTCGTTCTGGCCCGGGCAGTGCGCGCCGCGGATCATCGAGGTGCGGCCGCGCAGCGCGTCGAGGCTGCCGTGGCGGCCTTCCATCCGGGTGCCGCCGCGGGAGACCGTGAAGTGCTGGCCGGTGTCGGCCCAGCCGTTGTTGTCCATGTGGTCGGCCTGGTTGTCGCGGGACACCTGGAAGGCGTGCGCCTGCGAGTAGTCCGTGCTGTTGGGGCAGGCGATGTGGTGGACCAGGATCCGGTTCGCCGGCGTCGGAACCGTCACCAGCTGGTCGGACGGCGGACGGGCGCCCCACTCGGCGCAGCTGTAGATCCGGGGCGCGGTGGCCGCGTCCGCCAGGCGGGGCAGCAGCAGGCCCGCCGTGCCGGCCACGGCGAGGCCGGCGGCGCCGCGCAGGAACGCTCGCCGGGGCAGGTGTGCGATGTCGAATGCCATGGCCGGGACTGTCCACCCGGGACGTACAGCTTTCGTACAAACGCCCGCTCAGGCCTGCGCCAGCTGGTTCGACCCGGTGTAGAGCTCGATCTTGAACCGGATGTGGGCCTGGTACTCCCGCAGCTGCTCGATCTGCGCGCCGACCCGCTGCTCGTGCTCGCGCAGCACGTCGGCCCGCTCTTCGACGGTGGCATCGCCGGACCGCATCAGCGTGACGAAGCGGAGCATGTCGGCGATCGGCATGCCGGTGTAGCGCAGGCAGCGCAGCATCTGCAGGAAGTTCAGGTCCTCGTCGGTGAACGACCGCCGCCCACCCGCCGTGCGGCCGACCTCGTGCAGCAGGCCGATCCGTTCGTAATAGCGAAGGGTGTCGATCGTGAAGCCGGTCTTCTCGGTCACCTGCGCCGGGGTGTAAGTGGTCACCGCACCAGCGTGACACCTGGAGTGCACTCCAGGTCAAGCACCGGACTTGACCCGGACCGCGCTACGGGTTGCAGGGTGGAGGTCATGACTGGTTTGGATCACTACCGTCCGCTGGGCCGTTCCGGGCTGCGCGTCTCGCGGCTGGCACTCGGCGCGATGACCTTCGGCGACTTCGACTTGTGTTCCGACGACGACACCTCGCGCAAGGTGTACCGGACCTACCGGGAGGCCGGCGGCAACTTCGTCGACACCGCGAACAACTACAGCGACGGGCGCAGCGAGGAACTGGTCGGCGAGTTCCTCCGCGAGTCCGGCGACCGCGACGACGTCGTGCTCGCCACCAAGTACTCCGGGCCGCGGTTCGCCGACGGCAAGCCGGTCCCCGACCCACGAAGGCGCAGCAACGGGCGCAAGAACATGATCGCGTCGCTGGAGGCTTCGCTGCGCCGCCTCGATGTCGACCACATCGACCTGTACTGGCTGCATGTCTGGGACGGCTACACCCCGGCCGAGGAGGTCGTGAGCGCGTTCGACGACCTGGTGCACGCCGGGAAGGTCCGCGCGGTCGGGATCAGCGACGCGCCGGCGTGGTTCGTGACCAAGGCCGCGATGCTCGGTGGCCCGCCGATCACCGCGATGCAGCTGGAGTACTCCCTGGTGGAACGCTCGATCGAGGCCGAACACGTGCCGCTGGCGCAGGAATTCGGCATCGCCGTGCAGCCGTGGGGCGCGATCGGCGGCGGCTTCCTGTCGGGCAAGTACAGCCGCGACGGCGACCGCACGAGGGGCACCGGGCGCCTCACCCAGCGCGAGCCGGAGCGCACCGACGACGACCGCCGCTGGGCCGTCCTCGACACCGTCCGGGAGATCGCCGCGGAAGTCGGCGCGACGCCGGCGCAGGTCGCGATGCACTGGGTCACGCGGCAGCCCGGGATCGCCGGGACGCTCGTCGGGGCGAAGTCGCCGGAGCAGCTGGCGGACACGGTGGGAGCGCTCACCCTGGACGTCTCCCAGGAGCAGCTGGACCGGCTGACGGCCGTCAGCGCACCCTCGCTGCCGTTCCCCCACGGCATCCTGGCCCGGCTGAACGCGGACCTCTGATCCCCAAGTGCCGTCAAGGCCACCTTACGGGCGTCAGACGCCCGTAAGGTGGCCCTTTGACGGCATGAGAACTAAGCCGGGGTGACTGCCCGGCGGACACCTTCGGCGAGTTCGGCGGAGAGCTTGCGGACGCCGTCTGCGCCGTCTGCGGAGGCCGAGACCAGGGCCGAGCCGACGATCACCGCGTCCGCGAACGAGGCCACCTCCGCGGCCTGCTCACCGGAGCGGACGCCGAGGCCGACGCCGATCGGCAACGACGTGTGCGCCCGCGTCCGCCGCACCAGCTCCTCAGCGTGGGTACCCACGGCGTCGCGCGCGCCCGTCACGCCCATCACCGCGGTCGCGTAGACGAAGCCGGAGGAAGCCGCGACCGTCTTCGCGATCCGCTCCTCCGAGGACGAGGGCGCGACCAGGAAGATCCGGTCCAGCCCGTGCTCCTCGGACGCCGTGATCCACTCCGAAGCCTCGTCGGGGATCAGGTCCGGGGTGATCAGGCCGAGGCCACCGGCCGAAGCGAGGTCCCGCGCGAAGCGGTCGACGCCGTAGCGGTGGACCGGGTTCCAGTACGTCATGACCACCGCGCGGCCGCCGCGAGCCGAGATCGACTCGACGACCTCGAACAGGTGCTTCAGCCGGAAACCGCCACGCAGCGCGGTCTCGGCCGCGGCCTGGATGGTCGGGCCGTCCATCACCGGGTCCGAGTACGGGACGCCGACCTCGACCAGGTCCGCGCCGCCGTCGATCATCGCGGCGAGCAGGTCCTTGGACCCCTCGACCGTGGGAAACCCGGCCGGCAGGTACCCGACCAGGGCGGGCCGGCCCAGTCCGGCGAACAGGTCGCTCACGAGCCCTCCACCAGGCCGAACCACTTGGCCGCCGTGTCCATGTCCTTGTCGCCGCGGCCCGAGAGATTGACCACGATCAGGCCTTCCGGCCCCAGCTCGCGGCCCAGCACCAGGGCGCCGGCCAGCGCGTGCGCCGACTCGATCGCCGGGATGATGCCCTCGGTCCGTGACAGCAGCCGGAACGCGTCCATCGCCTCGGCGTCGGTCACCGGCCGGTATTCGGCCCGGCCCGAGTCCTTGAGCCACGCGTGCTCCGGACCGACGCCCGGGTAGTCCAGCCCGGCCGAGATCGAGTGCGATTCGATCGTCTGGCCGTCTTCGTCCTGCAGCAGGTACGTCATCGCGCCGTGCAGGTTGCCCGGGGTGCCCTCGGTCAGGGTCGCGCCGTGCCGCCCGGTCTCGATGCCGTCGCCGCCCGGCTCCAGCCCGACCAGCCGCACCGACTCGTCGTCGTAGAACCCCGAGAAGATGCCGATCGCGTTCGACCCGCCGCCGACGCACGCGGCGACGACGTCGGGCAGGCGCCCGGCCTTCTCCAGGATCTGCGCGCGGGTCTCCTCGCCGATCACCTTGTGGAAGTTCCGCACCATCATCGGGAAGGGGTACGGCCCGGCGGCGGTGCCGAAGAGGTAGTGCGTGTCCTCGGCGTTGGTCACCCAGTCGCGCAGCGCCTCGTTGATCGCGTCCTTGAGGGTGCGTGAACCGGTTTTCACCGGGATGACCTCGGCGCCGAGCAGCTTCATCCGGGCCACGTTCAGCGCCTGGCGCTCGGTGTCGACCTCGCCCATGTAGACGACGCAGTCGAGGTCGAGCAACGCGCACGCGGTGGCCGTCGCGACGCCGTGCTGGCCCGCGCCGGTCTCGGCGATGACCCGCTTCTTGCCCATTCGCTTGGTGAGCAGCGCCTGGCCCAGCACATTGTTGATCTTGTGCGAGCCGGTGTGGTTCAGGTCCTCCCGCTTGAGGAAGACGCGCGCGCCGCCCGCGTGCTCGCCGAAGCGCTTGGCCTCGGTGAGCAGCGACGGGCGTCCGGCGTACTCGCGCAGCAGGCGGTCGAGCTCGTTGACGAACTCGGGGTCCTGGCGGGCCTTGTCGTACTCGGCGGCCACCTCGTCGACGACGCCGATCAGCGCCTCCGGCATGAACCGGCCGCCGTAGCGCCCGCCGTAGTAGCCGCGCTCGTCCGGGTCGTGCTTAGCGGTCACCGAGAGGGCCTCGGGCAGGCGGGGTGCGAACCGGCCGTGACCAGCTTGACCAGGGCGCCCTTCGGGTCGCCGGAGGCCACCAGGCCCTCGCCGACGAGCACCGCGTCCGCGCCGTGGCCGGCGTAGGACATCAGGTCACCCGGGCCGCGGACACCGGACTCGGCGACCTTGTAGACGTCCATCGGCAGGCCGGGGGCCAGCCGCGAGAAGACGTCCCGGTCCACCTCGAGGGTGTGCAGGTTGCGGGCGTTGACGCCGATCACCTTCGCGCCCGCCTCGAGGGCCTTGTCGGCCTCCTCGGCGTTGTGGATCTCCACCAGGGCGGTCATGCCGAGCGACTCGACCCGGTCGAGCAGCGCGACGAGCGCGTTCTTCTCCAGGGCGGCGACGATCAGCAGGACCATGTCGGCGCCGTGCAGCCGGGCCTCGTGGACCTGGTACGGGCTGACGATGAAGTCCTTGCGCAGGATCGGCACGTCCACCGCGGCGCGGACGGCGTCGAGGTCGGCCAGCGAACCGCCGAAGCGGCGCTGCTCGGTCAGCACGCTGATCACGCGCGCGCCGCCGTCTTCGTAGTCCTTCGCCAGCGAGGCCGGGTCGGGGATGTCGGCCAGCTCACCCTTGGACGGGCTGCGCCGCTTCACCTCGGCGATCACGCCGATCCCGGACGACTCGCGCAGGGTGGCCAGCACGTCGCGCGGCGGCGGGGCCTGCGCCGCGCGGATCTTCAGCTCGTCGAACGGCAAGGCGGCCTCGCGCACGGCGAGGTCTTCCCGCACACCGGCGACGATGTCTTCGAGCACGCTCACCGGGCGCCCCCGCCCGGGTACGGACTCATCTTTTTACTCGCAATGTCGCTCACAAAAACCTTCCCCTTCCCGCCGAAACGATGCTAACCCCCGCTCACGAGCGCCCTGGTCCCGGGTGCGCGCGTTAGCCCGAATGCCGTCATCGGGTCGCGGTGGGGTCCTCACCATCCGAGAGTGCCTCCCAGAGCTCGGTGTCCGGATCGCGTGCCTTCTTCTGCTTGCCTGGAGCCGAATACCGGGCCCCGAGGCGGGCGCCCTTCCCCGCGCCCCTGATGGCAGCCAACCCGCCGAGGGCGACCAGAATTCCGCCCAGCACGGCCAGCCCCCGTCCGAGCAGCATCTGCGTGACCGGCAGGCCGTCGGCGAATCCGCCGAACCGGACGCCGTCGACGCCCGCCCACACCGCGGCGATCCCGGCGAGGATCAGCACCCCGCCCAGCACCCGCCGCGCCCAGCCGCCGGTGGCGATCACCCCGGCGACCCCCGCGAGCGCGAGGATCGCCAGCGGCACCAGTGCGTTGGCCCGCTGCTCGCCGGTTTCGCGGTAGAGCACGGTGCCGCGGACGCCGCCGTCGCGGAATTCGGCGAACCAGGTGAGCCGGGACGCGCCCCACAACGCGAGCGCGGCCAGCAGGAGGACGACCACCGTCGTCCACAGTGGACGGCGGCTGGGCCGGTCAGGCACCGGGCTCGCCCGCCGGGACCATGGTCTGCGCGGCCGCGACCGCCGACAGCACGGTTTTGGCCTTGTTGAGCGACTCGGTGTCCTCGTAGTCCGGCACCGAGTCCGCGACCACGCCGCCGCCGGCCTGGACGTGCGCGACGCCGTCCTTGACCAGCGCGGTGCGGATGGCGATCGCGGTGTCGGCGTCCCCGGCGAAGTCGAGGTAGCCGACGACGCCGCCGTAGAGCGCGCGCCGCGTCGGCTCGAGCTCTTCGATCAGCTCCATCGCGCGGACCTTCGGCGCGCCGGAGAGCGTTCCGGCGGGGAAACACGCGGCGACCGCGTCGAACGCCGTCTTCCCGTCGGCCAGCTCACCGGTGACGGTGGACACGATGTGCATGACGTGGCTGTAGCGCTCGACCTGGAAGAAGTCGACCACCCGCACGGTGCCCGGCTTGCAGACCTTGCCCAGGTCGTTGCGGCCGAGGTCGACGAGCATCAGGTGCTCGGCGCGCTCCTTCTCGTCGGCGAGGAGGTCCTTCGCCAGCTGCGCGTCCTCCTCCGGGTCGGCGCCGCGCCAGCGGGTGCCCGCGATCGGGTGCGTGGTCGCGCGGCCGTCCCGCACGGTGACCAGCGACTCGGGGCTGGAGCCGACGATGTCGAAGCCGTCGAGCCGCAGCAGGTACATGTACGGGCTGGGGTTGGACGTCCGCAGCACGCGGTAGATGTCGATCGCGTCGGCCGCGGTCGGGATCTCGAATCGTTGCGAGGGCACGATCTGGAACGCTTCGCCCGCCTTGATCGCCTCGACGGCCTTGGCGACGGCGGCGTGGTAGTCCTCCTTGGTCCGGCGCCGGGTGAACTCGGGCACCGGCCGGTCGAACGTCGCGGCCGTCGGAGGCGCGTGGACCTGCAGCTCCTTCGTCATCGCGTAGAGCCGGGCGACGGCGTCGTCGTAAGCCGCGTCGACGCGCTCGGGCGAGTCGTCCCAGTTGACGGCGTTCGCGATCAGCGTGACGGTGCCCTCGTGGTGGTCGAAAGCGGCCAGGTCGGTGGCCAGCAGCATGGTCACCTCGGGGATGTCGAGGTCGCGCTCGGCCAGCTCCGGCAGCCGCTCCAGCCAGCGCACGGCGTCGTAGCCGATGTAGCCGACCATCCCGCCGGTCAGCGGCGGCAGGCCGGGCAGCGGCTCGGTGTGCAGCGCCTCGATGGTCTCCCGCAGCACTTCCAGCGGGTTGCCCTGCAGCGGCAGGCCGACCGGCGGCGTGCCGGTCCAGACCGGGTAGCCGTCGCGCACGGTCAGCGCGGCCGGGCTGCGCACGCCGATGAACGACCAGCGCGTCCAGGAAGCGCCGTTTTCGGCCGACTCGAACAGGAACGTGCCCGGGCGGTCCGCGGCGAGCTTGCGATAGACCCCGATCGGCGTCTCGCCGTCGGCGAGAACCTTGCGCACGACCGGGATCACGCGGCGGCTTTCGGCGAGGGCGCGGAACTCCGCCCGGGACGGGCTGACCCGGCCGGGCCCGGGCGCACTGGCATGGCTGACCATGGCCTCATTGTGCTGCACCGGGTGATCGCCGTGGTGGCGGCCCCAAATTCAGCGAATGTTGAAATTAGCCCCGGCGATGCGTCATCATGGAGGCGTGAGCACCGAGACTACCGGCAGGCGGCGCGGTCGCCGGCCCGCCGGACAGGACACCCGCACCGCGCTGGTCGAGGCGGCACGCGCGGTGTTCTCCGAGAGCGGCTACGACGGCGCCACGGTCCGCGTGATCGCCACCCGCGCCGGGGTCGACGCCGCCATGGTCAACCACTGGTTCGGCAGCAAGGAGGGCCTGTTCGCCCAGGCCGTGCTGGAACTGCCGTTCTCCCCGCACGAACTCCTCGCCGCGCTGCGCGACGGCCCCGACGAGGAGTTCGGCGAGCGGATCGTGCGCACCTTCGTCACGCGCTGGGACGGCGCGGGCGGCGACACCTTCCAGGCGCTCATCCGCAGCGTCGCCGGGCACGAGCAGGCCGGGCACGTGCTGCGCGACTTCTTCGCGAAGTTCTTCACCACCCTGATCTCGTCGGTCGGCGCGGACCAGGTGCCGCTGCGGACCACGCTGTGCGCGTCGCAGATGGTCGGCATCGGGATGGTCCGGTACGTCGCCAAGTTCGAGCCGATGGCTTCGGCGGACGTCGAAACCCTGGTCGCCGCCGTCGCCCCGAACGTCCAGCGCTACATCACCGGCGACATCAGCTAGGCCTCTCTTCCCCCAGCTCCCGGATTTCGGCCGTGAGCGGGGAGAGGACGAGCTTGTAGTGCGCGACGAGCCCGACCACGCCGCCCAGCCCGATCATCGCGGCGGGCCCGAGCTGGTCCAGCCCGATCAGCACGAACGCGGCCACGATCGCCAGGCTCCACCCCACGCCGGCCACGATCCAGTGCGTCCGGAGCTTGTGCACCCGCGCTAGCACGGCGGCCTCCAGCTCCGTCTGCGGCTCCGGCTCGATCTCCGGCACGACGGGATGAGCCGCCTTTCGCTTCCCGGCCGTGCGCGCGGTCAGCGCGTATGCCGGGACGGCGTAGGGCGTTGGACGCCAGCGGCCGTGCGGGAAGAGCACGACCATGTCCTGGTCCGCGCCGCCGACCCAAGCTCGCCGGTCCGGCTCGTTCTTGAGCGGGACCGCGCCGTGCGACGACATCGACGTGCGCAGGGTGATCCGGCTGCCGTCGGCGTATTCGACGTGGATGTCCGGGGCGTGCCGGCCCCGGCGGACCGGGTAGTCCGGGACCACGGTCACCGACGCGACCCGCCAGCCCGTCCGGCGCACCGCGCGATACCGGTGTCCCCACTTCGACGCCGCGACGCCCGCGATCGGAATTCCGGAGAGTGCGGCGATCAGCCCGATCACGAACACCCAGACCCAGAACTGATCGTCGTTGGTCTCGTAGAGGGTGCGCACCCGGCTCGGATCGGCCGGGTCGTAGATCACCGTGATGGACTGTCCGGGGGCATAACGGTGGTCGGAATCCCAGACGACCTCGGCCTCCTTGAGGCTGTTTCCCACCGGGTAGGTGACGTCGATCGTGGCCGTCCCCTTCGAGGGGTGGTAGGCCGACAGGACCGTCCCGTAAACGCGCGTCCCGGTCGCCAGCAGCTTGTCCGAGGACTGCGCCATCGTGACGAACCCGAAGACGACGCCCGCGAACACGATCAGCCAGACGAGCACGAGCCCCAGCGCGCGCAGCGCGAGCGGCTGCAGCCTGGCCGTCTCCACCTCGAGGTCGACCTGCCCTTCGCCGGTGCGGGTGACCTCGGGCGGCAACCAGTTCTCCGGGTCGGAGACCTGCTCGGTGCGCCTCCGGTTGTGGCGCCTCGCGAGAAGGGCGCAGCCCACCGCCAAAGCGGCACCGAGGACGAAGACCGTGATTTCGCCCAGGAGCTCGTCGTCCTCGAAGACGTAACCCGGGTCGAGTAGCGCGTAAGTCGTCCCTAGCCGCGACGGCCACCGCGACCAAGCCGAAGACGATCGCTCCGGCCAAGAAGATGTTCTGCCACCGTCGATGCCGACTCGCATCCCGGTCCAACCCCAGTGTCATCTGCTGATCGTAGAACCAGCGAAAGCTGTTTGACCTGCGATTACGCCCACACGTCGGGAAGGCAACCGCAGAGGCTTCCCGAGCGTGCAAGGGAGCAATGCCTACGCCTCGGGGAGCCATCGATAGGTCTCCGCCTTCATCTGCACGAGCCGGGGCTTCCCGTCGAACAGCAGCACCATGCGCTTACCCGCCCCGCCGACCAGCACCTGCGGACGCTGCCGGCGGAACAGCGGCGAGGCCTTCGGGTCGAGGCTGTCCGCCCGCACCCGGATCAGGCTGCCGTCGCGGAACTCCACGAGCGCCGACACCGCCACCCGACGGTGGGCGTTCTCGAACGTCGCGGACAGCACGGCGGCCGGACGCCAGCCAGTGGTCCGGACCACGCGGTAGTCCCGCCACCAGCTCACCGCGGTGAGGATCCCGGTCAGGGTGCCGATGAGACCGTAGATCGCGGCGATGCCGCCGATCACGGACCAGAAACCCGCGCTGTCATAACGGATCCCGACGAGGCCGGCCAGCATGACGACGGCCGAGGCGAGCCCGAATCCCGCCGAGCGAACGGATCGGGTGCGCAGCATGGCCGTCTGGCGGTCGTTACGCGCGCCGGCCGGGGGCAGCCAGTCCGTGACGTCAGCCACGGCGGTCCATCGCCTTCACCGCGATCAGCCACGGCCGGCGGCCGGCGCGGGGCACGAGGACGGTCATGGCACCGCCGGTCCCCGACACCCGGGCCTCCACCGGCCGGCCACCGGTCGCCTGACCCGCCGCGTAGGACGAGGACGCCATCGGCCGCAGGACGATCCGCGACTGGTCAGCGAACGTGACGACCAGCAGCAGCCGCGACCGTACCACCCACGGCGCCTGCACCACGGTCGTCTCGCGCCAGCCGGTGATCCGCGCGCGGCGCTGGCGCCGGACCCAGCCTGCCACCACGGGCGCGGACCCGGCGGTCCCGGCGAGCCCCGCGAGGAACAGGAGGTAGATGCCCGTCCACGTGCCTTCGCCGATGTTCCGCTCCTCCACCGTGCGGATCCTGGTGGGATCGGCCGGATCGTAGATGACCGTCACCGCCTGACCGGCCACATAGGACAGGTCGGACTCAGGCCGGATCACGATGTTCTTCACGACCCCGCCGGAGAGGTAGCAGATGTCCAGCAAAAAGCCGCTTTCCCTACGCGCCTTCCTGACCGCCGTCACCTGACCGGGCACGCGCGTGCCGTAGTGGAGCAGGTGCTCCGCCGACTGATTCGAGACCTGTGACCACACGGCACTGCCGGCGATGGCGAGCGCGCAGGCGAACCCGATCAGGGCCGCGCGCCGAGCGGGACGGCGCATCGCGCGGGTCCAGCCCGCAGCGGCGACGCGATCGCGGGACGCCTCGCCGCTGGGGCGGTTCGCCTCCGGGAGATAGCCGGACACGTCCTCGGACTCCGCGATCCGGGAGCTGAGCCAGGCGGCCGACAGGCCCGTGACGGCGGCCACGATCCCGCACAGCACGGTGACCGCCACGACGATCTCCGCGTCCCCCGGCGCCCAGGCGCTCGGGTCACCGATGGTGGTCGCGATCCCGAAGACCATCAGCGCGAAGAAGAGCGACACCGGCACACAGACCACCAGCAGTGTGACGCGCCGGCGCCGCAACTGTCTTCCGTCCTCCATGGAGCACAGCGTAGGTCCGGAAAAGGGTGTCGGACGGCGTCTGAGAACCACCGGACACGGGGGCAACCGGCGGGCCCGCCCGAGCGTGCAAGCGGGCAGTGCCTAGCGCTTCCTCCGGGGGACCAGGAACCTGGCGGCCGCGATGGGCACGAGCGTGGCCACCGCCGCGACGATCACGGTGGCCACCAGCTGGCCCCGCGAGACCAGCAGGATGACCGCGGCGACCGAGAGGATCCACCACAGCACGGCGGCTGCCAGGAACATGCGCAGGTTGCCGGGCATCAGCGGGCGAGCAGCAGCGCGATCAGGGCCAGCGCGCCCGGCAGCACCTGGACGAACAGGATGCGCTTGGACGCCGTCGCGGCGCCGTAGAGTCCGGCGACGATCACGCAGACCAGGCCGTACAGCTGGAGCTGGAACTGGTCCGCGATCAGGCCCCACACCAGCGCCAGCGCGAGGAAACCGTTGTACAGCCCCTGGTTCGCGGCGAGCGTCTTGCTCTCTTCGGCGAACGCCTCGGTCGTGCCGAAGGCCGCGCGGGCCCGCGGGGTGGTCCAGAGGAACATCTCCAGCACGACGATGTAGACGTGGATCAGGGCGACCAGCCCGATCAGGACGTCCGCGACGATCTTCACGTGATGTGCTCTTTCTCGTCGGCCAGGAGCAGGCGCTCCTCGGTGTCGAAACACGTGTGCGTGCCGGTGTGACAGGCCGGGCCGGTCTGGTCGACGCGCAGCAGGACCGTATCCCCGTCGCAGTCGATCCGCACTTCGCGGACGTGCTGGACGTGACCGGAGGTCCCGCCCTTGACCCACAGCTCCTGGCGGCTGCGGGAGAAGTAGGTGCCGCGGCGGGTGGCGAGCGTCGCGGCCAGCGCGTCGTCGTTCATCCAGGCCATCATCAGCACGTCGGAGGTCGAGTGCTCGACGACGACGGCGGCGATCAGGCCGTCGGCGTTGCGCTTGAGGCGGGCCGAGAGGGCGGGGTCGAGACTCACGCTTCGGCTCCCAGGACGTGCCGCCGCAGCGGCATCGAGTTCAGCAGGACGAAGGAATAGCCGTACCCGGCGAAGGACAGCCCGGAGAACAGCTTGTTCCACCACAGCTCGGCGGCGAGCAGCAGGAACGCGTGCAGCAACGCGAAGAGCGCGGTGACCACCATCCCGGCGATGCGGGAGCTCGGCATCTTCAGCGCCAGCCCGGTGACCACCAGGCCGCCGAGGACCAGCCCGGTCGCCGGCAGCCGGAAGATGTTCAGGCTCGACCCGGCGCTCAGCACCGGGATGAGGTCGAGCAGCGCCCAGGCCACGGGCAGGCCGAGCAGCAGCGCGGCGGTGACCTTGACCTCGATCGGGGAGTTCCAGCGCTTCATCGGATCACCACCCCGCCCTCGCGCAGCACGTCCTTGACCTCGCCGATCTTCAACTGTCCGAAGTGGAACACGCTGGCCGCGAGCACCGCGTCGGCCCCGGCTCGCACGGCGGGCAGGAAGTGCTCGAGCGCGCCCGCTCCGCCGCTGGCGATCACCGGCACCCGGACGGCCTTGCGGACCAGGTCGATCAGCTCGAGGTCGAAGCCGTTCTTGGTGCCGTCGGCGTCCATCGAGTTGAGCAGGATCTCGCCGACGCCCAGTTCCTCGCCGCGCGCGGCCCATTCGACGGCGTCGATCCCGGTGCCGCGGCGGCCGCCGTGGGTGGTCACCTCGAAGCCGGACGCGGTGGGCTCGGTGCCTTCCGGGACGCGCCGGGCGTCGACCGACAGCACGATGCACTGGGCACCGAAGCGGCGCGACGCCTCTCTCAGCATCTCCGGGCGCGCGATGGCGGCGGTGTTGATGCTCACCTTGTCCGCGCCGGTGCGCAGCAGCCGGTTGACGTCGTCGTTGCTGCGGACACCGCCGCCGACGGTCAGCGGGATGAAGACCTGCTCGGCGGTGCGGCGGACGACGTCGAACGTGGTCTCGCGGTCGCCGGAGGAGGCCGTGACGTCGAGGAAGGTGAGCTCGTCGGCGCCTTCGGCGTCGTAGCGCCGGGCCAGCTCGACAGGGTCACCGGCGTCACGCAGGCCGGCGAAGTTGACGCCCTTCACGACGCGGCCGGCGTCGACGTCGAGACAGGGGATCACCCGCACGGCGACAGACATGACGGCCAGCCTAGTCACCGGCGTTCTAAGCTCGGGCAATGGCACAGGCGGGGCGAAGGCCGGGGCAGACCGACACGCGCGAGAAGATCCTCGACGCGGCGCGGGCGCGCTTCGCCGAGCTCGGCTACGACGGCGCGACGGTCCGCGGGATCGCCGCCGACGCGGGTGTCAACGCGGCCCTGCTCCACCACTTCTACGGCACCAAGGAAAAGCTGTTCGCGGCGTCGCTGAACCTGCCGGTGAATCCCGCTGAGCTGGTCCCGCTGATCCTGGCCGGGCCGCGCGAGGGGCTCGGCGAGCGGCTGGTGCGGACGTTCCTGGGCATCTGGGCCACGCCTGAGGGGCGGACGCCGTTCATCGCGATGCTGCGCTCGGCGGCCACGAACGAGCAGGTCGCGACCATGATGCGCCAGTTCATCGAGCGCACGGTGCTGGCCGACGTGGCCGGGGCGCTGGGCGTGCCGAAGGCGCGGGTCGCCGGGATCGCGGCGCAGATGATCGGGGTCGCGCTGCTGCGGTACGTGATCAAGCTGCCGCCGCTGGTGCAGGCCTCGGACGACGAGATCGTGGCCATGCTGGCCCCGGTCGCGCAGTACTACCTGCAGGGCGAAAACCTCTGAAGGCGTCCTTCGGCGTTCACGCCCTGGTCACCCGATTCGTCTAGTTTTCGCCGGTGCCCTTCCTCCCCGCGGCCCTCGCGGCCCTCTCCGTGCTGTCCGCCGTCCCCGCCGTTCACCACGACCCGTCGCCGGTGCGGCAGACCCGCGCCTTCGTCGACGACGCGAGCGCCGGCCCGGCGAACGCGGACGCCGACGACCCGGCGATCTGGGTCCACCCACGCGATCCCGAGCGCAGCGTCGTCCTCGGCACGCTCAAGGAGGGCGGGCTGGCCGCGTTCGACCTGCACGCGCGCACGCTGCAGCTGGTCGCCGCGCCGCCCGCGCCGAGGCCGGACGCCGCGCCCGGGCGGTTCAACAACGTCGACGTCGTCGGCGATCTGGCGGTGGTGAGCGACCGGGGCCGTGACCGCGTGCGCGTCTACCGGATCGATCCGGCCGGTGCCACCGCGGGTGGCCACGTGCTCACCGATGTCACCGATCCCGCCGCGGCGCCGGTGTTCTCCACCTCGGAGTCCGAAGTGGACGGTCAGCGCACGGCCTATGGCCTTGCCGCGGGCCGGGACCCGTGGACCGGCGTGCGCTGGGCGGCCGTGACCCGGCGGCACGAGACCCGGGTGGCGCTGCTGCGGCTGGTGGACAAGGCCGGTGGGAAGGTCGGCACCGCGCCGCTGTCCACCGTGGACCTGCCTTCGTCGTTCCGGCTGCCCGACGGGTCCCGCTGGTCTCCGTGTGAGGAGCCTGGTGAGGGTCCGCAGCTGGAGGGTTCGGTGATCGACGCCGCGCACCGCGTGCTCTACACCGCGCAGGAGGACGTCGGGATCTGGCGCATCCCGCTCACTTCGACCGGCTTCGGCCGTCCCGAGCTGGTCGACAAGGTGCGCTCGTTCGGCGTCCCGATGCGCTTCGACCCCTCGTCCGAGGAGTGCGTCGCCGATGGCGTCGACCCCGGCTTCGGCGGCAAGTGGCTGACGGCGGACGCCGAGGGCCTCGCCGTGGCCGGCGACCGGCTGCTCGCGTCCAGCCAGGGCGACTCGCGCTGGGTCCTCTACGGGCAGAGGACCCGGGACTTCCGGATCGTCGCGGGCCGGGGCACCGACTCGGTCGAACACTCCGACGGCGCGACCATCAGCACCGCCTACCTCGGGCGTGACTTCCCTCACGGCCTGCTGGTGGTCCATGACGGCGAACGGCGGCCGGCCGAGGGTGATCTCGCGACCACGGGCTTCGCCTTCCTGCGGCTGGAGGACGTCCTGGGCTGAGGAAAGGACTCGTGAGTGTTGCGGCCGGCTAGAACCGGCCGCAACGCTCACGAGTTTTTTTCGCCGCCGCGTGCATCAACTGGGCCCCCTCATGCGTCCAGAGGGGAGAGCACCGGCGGAAAGGGACCTGGGTGGGCTTCGACGAGTTCGTCGCGGACCGGCTGGACGGGCTCCTGCGCTACGCGACCGTCCTCACCGACGACCCGCATCTGGCGCAGGACATCGTCCAGGACGTCCTGCTGCGCACCCAGCAACGGTGGACGAAGATCGACTCCCCGCCGACCTACGTCCGGCGGATGGTGACCAACGAGTACCTGTCGTGGCGGCGCCGCGCGGTCCGGCGGATGGTGCCCTCCTCCCCCGAGGTCCTCGACGCCCTCAGCCCGCCCGGACCGGACCCGTCGGCCGCCTACGACGAGCGTGACGCCATGCTCGCCCGGCTCGACCGGCTGCCGCGCAAGCAGCGCGCCGCCGTCATCCTGCGTTACTACGAGGGCTACTCCGACGCCGAGATCGCCGAGGTCCTGCGCTGCGGGACGTCGACCGTGCGCAGCCAGATCTCCCGAGGGCTGGCCGCCCTCCGCGAAACCGCGCTCCCCCGCCCCACGGCCGTCACGACCGGAGCCCCCGAATGAGCCTCACCGAGCACGAGACCGAGACGCTGCTCCGGGAGAGCCTCGAGCGCCGCGCCACGCGGGCCCCGGACGGGCACGAGGTCCGCAACGCGCTGGCCAGGTCCGCGCAACGCCGTCCGCGCGCCCGGTTCGCGC
Organism: uncultured Actinomycetota bacterium; assembly: GCA_963762765.1. Lineage (GTDB taxonomy): Bacteria > Actinomycetota > Actinomycetes > Mycobacteriales > Pseudonocardiaceae > Amycolatopsis. Next base: position 107,620 of record CAVXMR010000055.1, on the reverse strand, counting down.
TGGCCGGGGTGACCGCCGCGGTGGTCGCGATCTTCGCCGGTGTCACGATCGGCACGCAGGTCCTGACGTCGCCGTCGGAGGAGACGCCCACCCCGGAAGCAGCGGCCGCGGGCCTGGTGCTGGGTTACACGCCGGGCTGGCTCCCCGACGGCTTCACCGAGCAGTACCGCGAGACCGGCCCGGGCACGACGCCGCAGATCCGGCGCTGGTTCGGCGGCACCGGCGAGGTCACGCTCTCGGCGTACTCGACGGCGGATCCCGAGTGGTCGCAGACCGCGCTGCGAATCGCGGCGCTCCGAGACCAGACCCTGGTGCGCGGCCGGGTCGGCATGGTCACCGGCGAGACCGGCACCGCGGCGCTGCTGACCTGGACCCCCGACGACCGGCACGTGCTGACCACGCAGGTCACGGGCGTGCCGGACGCCCGCCTGGTCGCCCAGTGGATCGCCGATTCGGTGACAGCGCAGCCGGTCGCGATCCACGGCGAACTGCGGTTCGGCCCGCTTCCGGCAGGATTGCGCGCGCTGTCGACGGCCACGTTCGGGACGTCGCCGCGCAACGGCGGCAGCGAGGTCAAGGCGTACGACCCGCTGCAGCCCAAGGTGGTGGCGGTGCGGGCGTCGGTCGGGGCGGGCGCTCCTCCGCAAGGCGCGGAGCCGGTGCGGGTTCGCGGCGCTGACGGCTTCTTCTCGCAGCCGGTCGGCGGCGATGCCGTGGTGACGGTCCGGCTGCCGTCCGGGCGCTGGCTGACCGTGGCGGGCAAGCAGCCGCGGGAGACGCTGGTGGCGGTGGCGGACGCGCTGCAGGTCGACGGCTCCCCCGACTATCGCTGGCTCGGCCGCGCCCCCTGATCACGGGTCCCGCAAGTCCGTGAAGACCTTTGATCCGTAAGGCAAACGTGGCGAGACTCGGCAGCAGGACGCGCGCATGTCCGCCGGGTGCCGGTAAGGCCACCTTCACGGACTTCGGCACCACGTCTTGACCGAAGCATCTCCCCGAGCGCAGAATTAAACGCATGACTAATTCCGCCGTCGACGTCACCGGACTCCAGGTCAGGCGCGGGGGCCGCCTGGTGATCCGCGACGTGAGCTTCGAGGTGCCGCGCGGCAGCGTCACCGGTCTGCTCGGCCCGAGCGGCTGCGGCAAGACGACCCTGATGCGCGCGATCGTCGGCGTGCAGATCGTCGAAGGCGGCACGGTCACCGTCCTGGGCCGCCCGGCCGGGAGCGCCGAGCTGCGTCGCCGGATCGGCTACGCGACCCAGAATCCCGCCGTCTACGCCGACCTGACCATCACCGAGGCACTGCGCTACTTCGCCGGTGTGCTGCGCGCCCCGGCGTCCGATGTGGACCGGGTCATCGCCGAAGTCGGCCTCACCGACCACGCGGGCAAGCTCATCGGCTCCTTGTCGGGCGGGCAGCACAGCCGCGCCAACCTCGCCGTCGCGCTGCTCGGCAAGCCGGAACTGCTGGTGCTCGACGAGCCGACCGTCGGGCTCGACCCGGTGCTGCGCGACGAGCTCTGGGCACTCTTCCGCCGGCTCGCGAGCAACGGCGCGACGCTGCTGGTGTCCAGCCACGTGATGGACGAAGCCGCCCGTTGCGACCGGCTTCTCCTGATGCGCGAAGGCAACCTGCTCGCCGACGACGCCCCGGAAGCGCTCATGCGGAGCACCGGCACCGCCGACCTCGAACAGGCCTTCCTCCACCTCGTCCGGACCGCGGAGGTACCCGCGCCATGAACCCCGCGCTGACCCTGGCCACCACCCGCCGCATCCTGACCCAGCTGCGCCACGACCCGCGCACGGTCGTGATGCTGATCCTGGTGCCGACGCTGCTGATGATCCTGCTGCGGTACGTCTTCAACTCGACGCTCGTGTTCAGCCACGTCGCGCCCGCGCTGCTCGGGGTGTTCCCGTTCCTGATCATGTTCCTCATCGCGTCGATCACCACCCTTCGCGAGCGCACCACCGGCACCCTCGAACGCCTGATGACCATGCCGATCGGCCGGCTCGACCTGCTCTTCGGCTACGCGCTGGCGTTCGGCACGATCGCCGTCGTCCAGGTCGCACTGGCCTCGAGCGTCGCGCTCAGCTGGCTGGGGCTGGAGCTGTCCGGGTCGGTCGTGATGCTGCTGGTGATCGCGGTGCTCGACGCGCTGCTCGGGATGGCGCTGGGGCTGTTCGTCAGCGCGTTCGCGCGCACCGAGTTCCAGGCCGTGCAGTTCATGCCGGTGTTCGTGCTCCCGCAGATCCTCCTGTGTGGACTGTTCGTGCCGCGCGAGAGCATGGGCTGGCTGCTGCGCTGGCTGTCGGACGTCATGCCGCTGTCCTACGCCGTCGAAGCGCTCAACCGGGTGACGACGTCCAGCACGGTCGACGCGGTGATCCTGCGCAACCTGGTCGTGGTCGCCTGCTGCGCGCTGCTGGCGCTGGTCCTCGGCGCGGCGACGCTACGGCGCCGGACGCCCTGACTACCGTGGGGACATGACCTCCGAAGTGGACCGGCTCGCGGCCGAGAGTTACGTCGTCCTGACCACCTTCCGCCGCGACGGCCGCGCGGTGCCGACGCCGATCTGGCTGGCGAGCGACGGCGACGAGCTGGTGTTCTGGTCCGAGCGCAAGGCGGGCAAGGTCAAGCGCATCCGCAACTCCGGGCGGGTCGAGGTCCAGGCGTCGGACTTCCGCGGCACGAAGACGCACGGCGCGAAGGTCACCGGCGAGGCCCGGCTGCTCGACGGCGAGGCGAGCGAGCGGGCGCGCACGGCGATCGCGCGCAAGTACGGAATCGTGGGCCGGGTGACGATGTTCTTCTCGCGGCTGCGCGGGCCCGCGGACCGGACTGTGGGGATCGCGGTCAAGCTCAAGGACTCGTGAGTGTTGCGGCCGGTTCTAACCGGCCGCAACACTCACGAGTCCTTATGCCTCCAGCGCGCGGTCTGCTCCCAGCTGTCCACAAAGGACCAGTCGGTGCCGAAGAGCCACAACAGCAGGTTGCGGCGATCAGGTCCGGCATCACGGTCGCGGCGGAAATGTTGTACGCCAGGACATCCAGGCGCGGACCTCGGGTACCCGGCGGACCCGACGGGACGTTCGACGCCCGCGAGCGCGAACAGGTGCGCGCGCTCGGCCGGGCTCAGCCGCAGCGCCCGCGCCAGCGCGTCCAGCACCTGCGGCGTCGGCGAAACGTCGCGGCCCTGCTCGAGCCAGGTGTACCAGGAGATGCCGACGCCCGCGTGCTGCGCGACCTCCTCGCGGCGCAGCCCCGGCGTCCGGCGGCGCCTGCCGTCGTCGGCCAGCCCGATGTCGGCCGGGCGCACCGCCGCGCGCCGCGTCCGCAGGAAGTCCGCCAGCTCCTGGCGGCGAACCTCACCCGGCGAAGGTGGTGGTGCCACACCCACGATAAGCGCTCCTCTCCCACCCGGCGCCGATCCGCGGCAGCCTTCGAAGCATGACAGAGACGCTCACGCTCCCCGGCTACGTCGCCGGCACCTGGACCATCGACCCCGCGCACTCGGAGGTCGCCTTCACCGTCCGGCACCTGATGATGACCAAGGTCAGGGGCCGCTTCAACCGCTTCTCCGGCTCGCTCGTCACCGCCGAGAACCCCCTCGAATCGCAGGTCACCGCGGAGATCGACCTGACCTCGATCGACACCAACAACCCCCAGCGCGACAGCGACCTCCGCTCCCGCGAATTCTTCGAGACCGACCTCTACCCGACGATGACCTACCGCTCGACGTCGCTGGAGCCCGGCTTCGTCCTGCATGGCGACCTCACGCTGAAGGGCGTCACCGCCGAAGTGCCGCTGCAGCTGGAGCTCAACGGCTTCGGCCAGGGCCGTTTCGGCGACACGCGGGCGGCGTTCACCGCCACCGGCGAACTCAGCCGCAAGGCGTTCGGCGTCAGCTTCGACATGCCGCTTGAAGGTGACGGCGTCGTGGTCGGCGACAAGATCTCGATCAGCCTCGAGATCCAGGCGGTGCTGGACCGCTAGAACTTCGCGACCGCGGTCAGCGCCTCAGGCAGCGTGAAGGCACCCGCGTACAGCGCCTTGCCGACAATGGACCCCTCGACGCCGTCGGACGCCAGCCCGGCCAGCGCGACCAGGTCGTCCACACTGGACACCCCGCCGGACGCGATCACCGGCGCGTCGGTCCGCGCGACGACCTCGCGCAGCAGCTCGATGTTCGGGCCGCGCAGGGTGCCGTCCTTCGAGACGTCGGTCACGACGTACCGCGAGGCGCCGTCGCGGTCCAGGCGCTCCAGGACCTCCCAGAGGTCGCCGCCGTCGGAGGTCCAGCCGCGCGCCGAAAGCCGGTGGCCGGCGTCGGTGATCCGCACGTCCAGGCCGATCGCGACGCGGTCGCCGTACTCGCCGATCACCCGCGCCGTCCACTCCGGATCCTCCAGCGCGGCGGTGCCCAGGTTGACCCGGCGGGCGCCGGTGGCCAGTGCCGCGGTCAGCGAGGCGTCGTCGCGGATGCCGCCCGACAGCTCGACCTGCACATCCAGCTTGCCGACGACCTCGGCCAGCAGCTCGCGGTTGCTGCCCTTGCCGAAGGCGGCGTCGAGGTCGACCAGATGGATCCACTCGGCGCCGTCGCGCTGCCAGGCGAAGGCGGCGTCGAGCGGACTGCCATAGGAGGTCTCGGTACCGGCCTCGCCCTGGACGAGACGCACGGCCTGGCCATCGGCCACATCAACGGCGGGAAGCAGCGTGAAAGTCACGCGGCAACTCTAGATCAGAGGGTGCCGAGCCAGTTCTTCAGCAGCCGGGCACCCGCGTCGCCGGACTTCTCGGGGTGGAACTGGGTCGCCCAGAGCGGCCCGTTCTCCACCGCGGCGACGAAGTCCTGGCCGTGGTGGGCCCAGGTCACCTTGGGCTGCTGCCCGGCCAGCCCGGACTCGAGTTCCCAGGTGCGCGCGGCGTAGGAGTGCACGAAGTAGAACCGCTCGGCCGGGTCGAGCCCGGCGAACAGCAGCGAGTCCGGCCGGCGCGCGGACGGTGTTCCAGCCCATGTGCGGCAGGACCTCGGCCTCGAGGCGGTCGACCGTGCCCGGCCACTCGCCGGTGCCCTCGGTCTCCTCGCCGTGCTCGACGCCGCGGGAGAACAGGATCTGCATGCCGACGCAGATGCCGAGCACCGGGCGGCCGCCGGCGAGCCGCTTGCCGATGATCTTGTGCCCGTTCACCGCCCGCAGCCCGGCCATGCACGCCGAGTACGCGCCGACGCCGGGCACCACCAGGCCGTCGGCTTCGACGGCGGCATGCGGGTCGGCGGTGACCTCGACTTCGGCCCCGGCGCGCGCCACAGCGCGTTCGGCGGAGCGGAGGTTGCCGGAACCGTAGTCGAGGATCACCACTCGGGAAACACAGCGGCGCGAAGCGCCTCCGTTGAGGGTGGTGGTGGGGGCTGGATGGACACATCGTCAGCCTAGTCGGCCACCTCAGCCACGCCGGAGCACATATACGTCCGTGACCGTGTTGCACGGGCTCGGCGGCACGACCTCGATGCGCAGCTCCCCGGCCGGCGCGTCGTAGTCGACGCCCTCCGGGGTGAACGTGCCGGTGCAGGTGCTCACGAGCGGCACCTGGCCCAGCTCCTTCACGTGCGCCTTGACGTCGTGGCCGTTGAGCGGCCGGGCGAGGTCGATCTGGAGCAGCTGCAGGTTGGTCGGGAACAGGTCGTTGTTCGGGTCGGACGTCGCGCAGAGCAGCCGGGTACCGGTGACGAAGTCGCAGCCCTGCGCGCTGCGGATGTGGTGGTCGAGCAGGACGCGCGCGGCGACCGGCAGGTCACCGGCGGTCTTGGGGCCACGCGGGTTGAGGAACGGCGTCGCGGAGACGAAGAGCCGATCGGTCTCGCCGAGCGGGGCCGATTCGAGCCACTGGCCGTCCGGGGTGACCGCGACCTGGGCGTTCGCGTTGGGAACGGGCTCGTCGGGCAGCAGCGGGTGGACGAACTCGGTCGTGGTCCCGTCCGGGGCCGTGACCAGGTACATCTTGGTCGTCGGGGTCGCGGTACGGGTGTCCTGGTAGACGTCGAAGAGGTAGCCGCGCAGCGAGTCGGGGTCACCGACGTGGCCCCAGCCCTCGTCCTTGAGCGGCTGCGGGATGGTGGCGCCGTTGCGATAGACGACCGCCGGCGGCTGCCCGGGCAGCCGCTGGGTGGTGATGCCTTCCCCGGCGACGCGGGTATCGGCGGTGGTGTGGGCGACCTGGTGCCAGCCGCTGATCGGGCCCGACGGGCAGGCCGCGGCCGCGGGAGTGAAGACGGCGGTGGCGGTCAGGGCGAGCAGACTTGCCGTCCGCAATGCGCGCATGTGCGCTCCTCCAGGAGAGAGACCATGGCGGCGGCGCGCCGATTCTGCCACGCTTCTCCGATCAAGCGGAAGGAATCCGCCGCAGGCACGTTTAGCCGTCCCGTTCGTTGGGTAGTTCACCCGATCGTGTGAGGACGCCTCGGGGCGTCCCCTAGCGCAGGGAGTCGACGATGGCCGAGAACGATGTGCTGTCCCAGCTGCTGCGCGCCTGGCGCGAAGACATCGAGAGCGTCCCGTTTCCGCAGTTCAGCGAGCTGCTGATCCCACAGCAGCGGGCCGAGCCTGCCTCATCTGCCGCCCGCGTGACGAACGCCACTGGGAGAACAGACCGCTGACTGTGGTTTCCTGCGGGGACCGCACTGTCGCGAATCCCTGGAGTGCCCATGAGCCGCCGTCCGGACCCCCACGACTTCCTCGACCTCGACGCCGGGCTCACCGATGAGGACCGGGCGATCCGCGACGCCGTCCGTGCCTTCGCCAAGGACCACCTGCTCGACCAGATCGCGGATTGGTACGAAACGGGCGCGCTGCCCGCCGCCGAGCTCGCGAAGGGCTTCGGCGAGCTGGGTCTGCTGGGGATGCACTTGAAGGGCTACGGCTGCGCTGGCACGAGCGCGGTGGCGTACGGCGTCGCGTGCCGAGAGCTCGAAGCCGTCGACTCCGGGCTTCGCAGCTTCGTGTCCGTACAGGGCTCTCTCGCGATGTACGCGATCTACAAGTGGGGCAGCGAGGAGCAGAAGCAGGAGTGGCTGCCGCGGCTGGCCGCCGGCGACGCGCTCGGCTGCTTCGGCCTCACCGAGCCGGACGCCGGCAGCGACCCCGGCTCGATGCGCACGCGGGCGGTGCGCGACGGCGCCGACTGGGTGCTCACCGGCACGAAGATGTGGATCACCAACGGCACAGTCGCTGATGTCGCGGTCGTCTGGGCGCAGACCGACGACGGCATCCGAGGCTTCGTCGTGCCGACGTCCACGCCGGGCTTCACCGCGAACGAGGTCAAGCACAAGCTCTCGCTGCGCGCGTCGCTGACCGCGGAACTGGTCCTCGAAGGTGTGCGCCTGCCCGATTCGGCGGCGTTCCCCGAGGTCCGCGGCCTGCGCGGGCCGCTGTCATGCCTCAACGAAGCACGCTTCGGGATCCTCTTCGGCGTCGTCGGCGCGGCACGGGCGTGCTACGAATCGGCGCTGGAGTACACGCTCTCGCGCGAGCAGTTCGGCAAGCCGCTCGCCGGGTTCCAGCTCACCCAGCGCAAGCTCGCCGACCTGGTCGTCGAGGTCAACCGGGCCGGGCTGGTCGCGCTGCAGATCGGGCATCTGAAGGACTCAGGAGCCCTGCACCCGAACCACGTCAGCTTCGGGAAGATGGCCAACGTCCGCTCCGCGCTGGACGTCGCCCGCACCGCGCGCTCGATGCTCGGCGCGAACGGGATCTCGCTGGAGTACCCGGTGATGCGGCACATGGCGAACCTCGAAACCGTGCTCACCTACGAAGGCACGGAGGAGATGCACGCGCTCTCGCTCGGCCAGGCCGTCACGGGGCTGGCCGCTTTCCGCTGACAGAAGATGTCAGGGGACGGTGGCTAGCGTCGCCCCATGTCCGTACTGGAACTTCGCCGCTACACCCTGCACCCGGGCCGCCGGGACGAGCTGATCACGCTCTTCGAGCACGAGTTCGTCGAGCCGCAAGAGGCCGTGGGCGCGCACCTGCCGGGCCTGTTCCGCGAACCTGCGTCGCCGTCGAAGTTCCTGTGGCTGCGGCAGTTCGCCTCGATGGAGGCGCGCAAGGCGGCGCTGGAGGCGTTCTACTTCGGGCCGGTCTGGGCGGCGCACCGCGAGGCGGCGAACGCGACCATGATCGACTCCGACGACGTCCACCTGCTGCGTCCCGCGGGCCCGGGTTTCTCGCCCGTTCCCGCGGGATCGCGGCTGTGGGTGACGATTTGCCGGCCAGGCTTCGAGGTGCCAGCCGGAACTGGGGGCGTTCGGCGTGTTCGAGACGTTGCCCGTGGAGAACACTTTCCCTGCCCTGCCGGTGCACACCGATCCCGTGCTGGTGTGGTTCGACCGTTTCGAAGGCGTGCTCCCGGAGTTGCCAGGGGTGCGGATGGAGCTGGAGCCTACTTCGCGATCATTGCTGCGTTAGGAGCTCGGTCAGGCCGGCCGGGTAGAGGATCGCGTCTCCGCTCGCGAAGTCCTTGATCGGCATCCAGAGGGCGATGGCATCGTCGTCGAGGATCTTGATTTCCTCACGCGCGTAAAGACTTTCGTCGGTGAAGCGGGCGGAGAACAGGAAGACGATCTCGTGGCCGTCCAGCCCGTTGGCGATGAAGACGTTCTCCACGACGCCGAGCAGCTCGACGTCTCGGAGTTCGGCGTCGAGCTCTTCCCGGAACTCCCGGTGCAGCGCCTCGGCGGCGCGTTCGCCGAATTCGATCCCGCCGCCAAGCGGCCGGTGGAACGTCTCCCCCTTGCTCTCGTCGTGGCCTCGGAACACGAGCAGTTCTTCGCCGCGGCGGATGATCCCGAGCGCGAGCGGGCGGATGGCAGGCATGCCCGCCACGGTATCCGCAATCCCCCGGCCCTCGTGAGTGGTAAGTAGGGTTCTAACCCGACTTACCACTCACGAGACCCCACCCCCGCCTCCAGAAACCCCTTCACTGCCAACGCGATCGAGCCTTCATCCAACCCGTGCGCCAAGTCGTGGTCGGCGATCCCGCCGTACGTCCGGATTTCCACGTCTCGCCGCACCCCGAGCGAGCGAAGCCGGTGCGGCACATCGGAAAGCGCCTCGGCGACCCCATGCGCCGACGTCCCCGCCAAATACGGCTCGACCACCACGACGTCCGGCGAGGCGTCGAGCGCCGCCGCGCGCAGGCCCGCCGCGTCGAACGGCCGGATCGTCGACGCGTAGAGCACGGTCACGTCAAGGCCTTCGGTCGCGGCCAGCACGCGGTCCAGCATCGGGCCGACGGCCGCCACGACACCGCGAGATCCCGAGCGCACGCGCTGGAAACCGACGCCGAGGCGCGGAGAAGCGTTCTCCTGCGCAGAAAGCCGGATGTACACGCGGCCGTCGCCGGGGATCGACTCCAACAGGAGGCGGCGCGCCTCCACCGGATGCCCGGGCACGTGGACCGTCCAGCCCGGCAGCGAGTCGATCAGCGCGACATCGCCCGGCGCCTGGTGGGTGCGCCCGCCCGTCGACATGTCGTACGAGCCGCCCCACGACACCAGCACGCCCCCGACGTCCTGGTGCGAGAAGTCCAGCTTGATCTGCTCGAAACCGCGCTCGACCAGGAACGACGGGAAGGTGTGCACGATCGGGCGCATTCCGGCCAGCGCGAGCCCGGCGCCGGTGCTGACCAGCAGCTGCTCGCGGATCCCGACGTTGATCACGCGATCCGGGTGCCGGCGCGCGGCGGTGGCCAGCTGCGCGGCCGAGATGTCCGCGAGCACGACGGCGACGTCCGGATCGGTGTCGAGGATTTCTTCGGTGGTGCTCAAGAATGTTTCGCGCATGGGCAGCATGGCTCAGCCCTTCGGTTCGACGACGGCGACCACTGCCAAGGGCCGTCCGGGATGCGGTGTGGTGAAGGCGTCGTACAGCGCTTCGTGGTCGCGGCCGGACACCGTGCGCGTCACCCAGCCTTCGACGTCGAAGCGCCGCGCGATGCCGCCCGGCCAGCCCTGCGTGGCCGAGGAGTTGTCGACAACGACGGTGGTCAGCCGGTCCAGGCCCTTGCGCGCGGCGACGACGATCGCTTCGTGGTTCGAGCCTTCGTCGAGCTCGGCGTCGCCGACAAGGGTGACGACCTGAGGCTTCGAGAGGCCGCGAGCGCGCAGGCCGAGCGCGGTGCCGATGGAGATCGGCAGGCCGTGCCCCAGCGAGCCGCTGGAGATCTCGACGCCGGGCAGCCGTCGCCGGTCCGGGTGGTGTCCCAGCCGGGAAGCCACATCGGACCAGGTCGGCAGCTCATCTTCGGAGATGAAGCCCTTCGCGGCGAGCACGGCGTAGTACGCCATCGGGCCGTGTCCCTTGGAGAGCAGGAAACGGTCGCGTGCGGCGTCGCGGAAATTCGCCGGCGTGATGTCGAGCACGCGGTCGTAGAGCACCCAGAGCACGTCCACAGTGGACTCGGCCGCGGCGAGGTGCTTGTCGTCGCCGGTCATCAGCGAGATCAGGCGGGGCAGGTCTTCGTACCCCTGACGGGTCGCGGTGGTCATGCTCCCACCGTGCAACCTCGACTAAACTCGAAGTCAAGGATAGCCTGACCAGGTGACGAGGCTGGCTGAACATCTGAGCATCGGGCAGGTCGCGGACCGCAGCGGCGTCCCGCACACGGCACTGCGGTTCTACGAGGAGAAAGGGCTGATCAGCTCGGAGCGTTCGGCTGGCAACCAGCGCCGCTACCCGCGCTCGGTGCTGCGGCGGATCGCGTTCATCCGTGCCGCGCAACGAGTCGGGCTCTCCCTGGAGGACATCAGCGCGGCGCTGTCGACGCTGCCGGCGGACCACGCGCCGACGAAGGCGGACTGGGCGCGGCTGTCCCGCGACTGGCAGACGGAGCTGGACGCGCGCATCGACGCCCTGCAGCGGCTGCGCGACCGGCTCACCGGCTGCGTCGGCTGCGGCTGTCTTTCGCTGCGCAGCTGCGGTCTCTACAACAACGACGACCAGCTGGCCCGGTTCGGCCCCGGCGCGAGCAAGCTGCGCCCGGTCGCGGAGGGCGGGATCTGAATTTCGCTTGCCGCACCGGGTTCCGGCGTGGGTCACTGGGGGCGAAATGAACGAGAAGGACATCGTCAGAGCCTCGAAACGGCTCTCCCGCCACCTGCGGCACGACCCCGGTGCCATCGGCATCACCCTCGAAACCGGCGGCTGGGTCGCAGTCGAGGCGCTGCTGCGGGCGTTGCGCCGCCATGGGCTTGCGCTGTCGCGTGACCAGCTCAACCTGATCGTCGAGACCAACAACAAGAAGCGCTTCGCCTTCGACGAGACCGGCACCCGGATCCGCGCGAGCCAGGGCCACAGCGTGGACGTCGACCTCGGCCTCGCCACGGCGACCCCGCCGGACGTGCTCTACCACGGCACGGTGGCGACGTTCCTGGAAGCGATCTTCCACGAGGGCCTGCGCCCGATGAAGCGCCACGCCGTCCACCTGTCGGCGTCGCCCGACACGGCGCGCACGGTCGGCGCTCGGCGCGGCAAGCCGGTGATCCTGCGGGTCGACGCGGCCGGGATGACCGCCGACGGCCACGAATTCCAGGTCAGCGCCAACGGCGTCTGGCTCACCGCCGCCGTCCCGCCCGCTTACCTGGCCACCTGAGCTGCCCCCGTTTTCCACGCTACCGGCGGGCACCGACAGTTCCGGGGCCGTCAGTCAGCGGCGGCGGGGGCGGCCCAGGAGGCGGCGGCCGACGTCGAGGAGTTCGGCGCGCAGGGCTTCGTCGTCGAGGGCGGCCAGGTCGGGTGAGCCGCCCGCCATCGCGAGGCCGGTCAGCGTGACCAGCGCGGTCACCCTGGCCGCCGTGTCCGGTTCCGGACCGGCGAGGATGCCCAGCAGCGCCTGGCCGAAGCCCTCCATGCCGCCGTGCGCCGATTTACTGATCGCGCGCGCGACGCCGGGGTCGCTCGAGAACAGCGCGACCAGGGTCCGGTGGCGGACCACGAGGTCGACGAACCCCTCCAGCAGCAGGTCGACCTGGGCGCCGCGCCGCTTCTGCGCCGCGGCCTGCAGCACCAGGATCTCCAGCTCGCGGATCCCCGGCGCGGCGACCGCCTCGGTGATCTCGTCCTTGGTCTTGAAGTGGTAGTACACCGCCGCCTTGGTGACCCCGAGCGCGTCGGCGATCATCTGCAGCGAAGTGCCCTCGACCCCGTGTTCGGTGAACAGCCGCAGCGCGGTCTGCAGCAGTCGGGTCCGGGTGTCGATCTCCCCAGCCGGGCCGGCGGTCATTTCTCCTCCTCAGCGAGCCGTCGGAGCGTACGTCACCCCTTGCCGATCGGCAAACCAGCCGTCTAGCCGATCGGCAAGCGTCAAGCTTGCTGTTCGGCTAGTCACATACTTGCCGATCGGCTTGGAACTTTCCTTGCCGATCGGCTAGCTTCGAACTCACCTGATGGAGTGACTTGAGCCCGTTCGGGCGAAACGGAGCTGACTCGTGGCGACCTTCCTCTACCGGCTGGGCAGACTGTCGTTCCGGCGACGCGCCCTGGTCGTGGCCGTATGGGCGGCCGTACTGGTGGCACTCGGCCTGGGCGCTTTCACCCTGTCCGGCACCCTGTCGAGCTCGGTGACCATCCCCGGCACCGAGTCCCAGCGCGCCATCGACCAGCTGACCAGCAAGTTCCCGCAGGCCAACGTCGGCGGCGCGACCGCACGGGTGGCCATCGCCGCGCCCGCCGGCAGCACGGTCACCGACGCCAGGGGCAAGGCCGCCGTCGAGGCCGTCGTGGCGCAGCTCAAGACCGCGCCGAAGGTCGCCGCGGTCGTCGACCCCTTCCAGGCGCGCTCGCTCTCGCCGGACGGCAAGGTCGCGTTGGCCCAAGTGAGCTACACGGTCAAGGGCAACGAGCTGACCGACGGTGACCGCCAAGCGCTGCTCGACAGCGCCAACGCGGGCCGCCAGGCCGGGTTCACCGTCGAGTTCGGCGGCGACGCCGTGCAGGCCGTCCCGGCCACCGGAGCCACCGAAGGCCTCGGCGTCGCGGTCGCCGCCGTCGTGCTGGTCATCACCTTCGGCTCGCTGCTCGCCGCCGGGATCCCGCTGCTGACCGCGCTGATCGGGGTCGGCATCGGGATGGCGGGGATCATGCTCGCCTCCGGCGCCATGGAGCTGAACTCGAACACGCCGGTGCTGGCGCTGATGATCGGCCTCGCGGTCGGCATCGACTACGCACTCTTCATCGTCTCCCGCTACCGGCACGAGCTGAGCATCGGACGTGACCCCGAGGAAGCCGCCGGCCGCGCCGCGGGCACCGCCGGATCCGCGGTCGTCTTCGCCGGACTCACCGTGATCATCGCGCTGGCCGGGCTGACCGTGGTCGGCATCCCGTTCCTCGCGCAGATGGGCGTCGCCGCGGCGATCACCGTCGCGGTCGCCGTACTCATCGCGCTGACGCTGCTTCCCGCCATCCTCGGCTTCGCCGGGCGTCGCGTCGCCGGAGGCCGTATTCAGCTGCGTCGCAACCCCTCCGCTGTCACTCACGGCGAGCGCTGGGCCCGCTTCGTCGGCCGTCACCGCATTCCGGTGCTGCTCGCCGCGATCGCCGGGCTGGCCGTCATCGCCGTGCCCGCGCTGGACATGCAGCTCGGCCTGCCCAACGACAGCACCGCCGCGCCGGAGTCCACCCAGCACAAGGCGTACGAGATCGTCAGCGGCAGCTTCGGGCCGGGCGCCAACGGGCCGCTGCTGGTCGTCGTCGACACCACCGGCAGCGGCGACCGCCAGAGCGCGGTCGGCCAGGCCGCCGCGGACATCGCGAAGCTGCCGGATGTCGCCGCCGTCACGCCGCCGCGGGTCAACGCAGCCGGGGACACCGCGCTGCTGACCGTGATCCCGAAGAGCGGCCCGAGCAGCGCGCAGACCGAGGACCTGGTCGCGGCGATCCGCACCGAGTCCGGCGCACTGCACGACCGCACCGGCGCGAACCTCGCCGTCACCGGCCAGACCGCGGCGAACATCGACGTCTCGGCGAAGCTGTCCGACGCGATGCTCCCCTATCTCGCGCTGATCGTCGGGCTCGCGTTCGTGCTGCTGATGCTGGTGTTCCGCTCGGTCGTGGTGCCGCTGAAGGCGACGCTGGGCTTCCTCGGCTCGGTCGCCGCCACGTTCGGCGCGGTGGTCGCGGTGTTCCAGTGGGGCTGGCTGACCGACCTGCTCGGCGTCTCCTCGACCGGGCCGATCATGAGCATGCTGCCGATCCTGCTGATCGGCGTGCTGTTCGGGCTGGCCATGGACTACCAGGTGTTCCTGGTGACGCGGATGCGCGAGGAGCACGTCCACGGCGCCGAGCCGCAGGAGGCGATGGTCACCGGGTTCCGGCACGGCTCGCGGGTCGTGGTCGCCGCCGCGCTGATCATGATCAGCGTGTTCGCCGGGTTCGTGCTGGCGGAGTCGGCGCTGATCCAGTCGATCGGCTTCGCGCTGGCCTTCGGCGTGCTGGTGGACGCGTTCGTGGTCCGGATGACGATCGTGCCCGCGGTGATGGCGCTGCTCGGCCGCGGCGCCTGGTGGCTGCCGAAGTGGCTGGACCGCATCCTGCCGGACGTCGACGTCGAGGGCGAAAAGCTCACGAAGCAGCTGGACGCACCGGACGAGCGCGAGCTGGTGCGCGTCTAGGACTCGTGAGCGTTCCGGGCGGTTAGAACCGCCCGGAACGCTCACGAGTCTTTGCCTAGCTGATGTACCAGAAGATGGCGCCGCCGACGGCCAGCACCGCCGCGATGCCGAGGACCCCCGCCATGAACTTGGCCGTCTTCCAGGTCGAGTAGACCCCGCCGACGAGGAACCCGCCCAGCGCCAGCAGCAGGACGGCGATGACTTCCTTGCTCACAGAACACCCTTCGTGGACGGAATGCCCCCGGCGCGAGGGTCCGGCTCGGTGGCCGCACGCAGTGCGCGCGCCACGGCCTTGTACTGCGCTTCGGCGATGTGGTGGGGATCCCGCCCGTGCAGCACGCGCACGTGCAGGGCGATCTGCGCGTGGAAGCTCAACGAGTCGAACACGTGCCGCGTCAGCACGAACGGGTAGTTCCCGCCGATCGTGAACGTGGTGAACTGCTCGGGCTCGCCGAGGTGCACGCAGTACGGCCGCCCGGAGACGTCGATCGCGGCGTGCGCGAGGGTTTCGTCCATCGGGATCCAGGCGTCGCCGAACCGGCGGATGCCGCTCTTGTCGCCGAGGGCCTGGCGCAGCGCCTGGCCCAGCACGATCGCGGTGTCCTCGACCGTGTGGTGCGCGTCGATGTGCACGTCGCCGGTGGCCTGGACCTTGAGGTCCAGCGAGCCGTGTACGCCGAACGCGGTCAGCATGTGGTCGTAGAACGGCACGCCGGTGGAGATCTCCACCTCGCCGGTGCCGTCCAGGTCCAGCTGCACGAGGATCGAGGACTCCTTGGTGGTGCGCTCGACCTTGCCGATCCGTGTCATCGCGTAACTTCCTTGCTCACTTCGAGGAAAGCGTCGTTCTCTTCCGGTGTCCCGATGCTGACCCTCAGGTGCCCGGGGATGCCGGGGTCGCGGATCAGCACGCCTTCGTCCAGATAAGACTTCCACGCCGCGCCCGGGTCCGCGAACGGTCCGAACAGGACGAAGTTCGAGTCGCTCGGTACCGGGTCGAAACCCAAGCCCGCCAACGCTTCCACGACCCGGTCCCGCTCCGCGGCCAGCTTGTGCACGCTGTCCAACGTCGCATCGGCGTGCCGCAGCGCCGCGCGCGCGGCGGCCTGCGTGAGGCGCGAAAGGTGATACGGCAGGCGGACGAGCTGCAGCGCGTCGACCACCGCGGGCGCCGCGGCGAGGTAGCCCAGGCGGCCGCCGGCGAAGGCGAACGCCTTGCTCATCGTGCGCGAGACGATCAGCCGCGCCGGGTAGTCGGCGAGCAGCTCGACCGCGCTCGGCTGCGAGGAGAACTCCGCGTAGGCCTCGTCGACCACGACGATCCCGTCGGCCGCGTCCAGCACCAGCCGCAGCTCGTCCAACGGAATCGAGCCGCCGGTCGGGTTGTTCGGGCTGGTCACGAACACGACGTCCGGACGTCGTTCGCGGATCGCCTCGGCCGCCTTGGCCGTATCGAGCGAGAAGTCGGCGCGGCGCGGCGCCGCCAGCCACTCGGTGCGGGTGCCCGAGGAGATGATCGGGTGCATCGAGTACGACGGCTCGAAGCCGAGCGCGCTGCGCCCGGGTCCACCGAAGGCCTGCAGGATCTGCTGCAGGATTTCGTTGGACCCGTTGGCGGCCCACACGTTCGCCTCGGTGAGCACCACCCGGGTGGACACCGTGAGGTAGTCCGCGAGGTCGTGGCGCAGCTCGAGGGCGTCACGGTCGGGGTAGCGGTGCAGCTCGGCGGCCTCGGCGCGGACGGCCTCGGCGACGTCGGCCACCAGCTCCGGCGGCGGCGGGTACGGGTTTTCGTTGGTGTTGAGCCGGACCGGGACGTCCAGCTGCGGCGCGCCATACGGGGTCTTCCCGCGCAGGTCGTCCCGCAACGGCAGGTCGGCCAGCGTGACGTCGTCGCCGATCACAGCGCCTCCCCCGCGAATCGCGCCGTCACGGCCTCGCCGTGCGCCGGGAGGTCCTCGGCGTCGGCCAGCGCGACCACCCGCCCGGCGATCTCGCGCAGCGCCGCCTCCGAGTAGTCCACGACGTGGATGCCCTTGAGGAAGCTCTGCACCGACAGGCCCGACGAGTGCCGCGCGAAGCCGCCGGTGGGCAGCACGTGGTTGGACCCGGCGCAGTAGTCGCCGAGCGAAACCGGCGCGTACGCCCCGACGAAGATCGCGCCCGCGTTGCGCACCCGAGCCGCGACTTCGCGCGCGTTGGCCGTCTGGATCTCGAGGTGCTCGGCCGCATACGCGTCGACGACGCGGAGTCCATCGTCCACAGTGGACACCAGGATGATGCCGGACTGCTTGCCGCCCAGCGCTTCCGCGACCCGTTCGGAATGCTTGGTCGCGGCGACGCGGGTGACGAGCTCCTTGTCGACCGCGTCGGCGAGCTCCGACGAGGTCGTGACCAGCACGCTGGCGGCCAGGGGGTCGTGCTCGGCCTGGCTGATCAGGTCCGCGGCGACGTGCACCGGGTCGGCGGTCTCGTCGGCGAGGATGGCGATCTCGGTCGGGCCGGCCTCGGAGTCGATGCCGATCACGCCGCGCAGCAGGCGCTTGGCGGCGGTGAGGTAGATGTTGCCCGGCCCGGTGACGATGTCGACCGGCGTGAGCTCGGCACCGTCGGTGTCCGTGCCGCCGTAGGCCAGCAGCGCCACGGCCTGCGCGCCACCCGCCGCCCAGACCTCGTCGACGCCGAGGAGCTCGGCCGCGGCGAGGATGGTCGGGTGCGGCAGCCCGCCGAACGCGGCCTGCGGCGGCGAGCACAGCACCAGCGAGGCGACCCCGGCGATCTGCGCCGGCACGACGTTCATCACCACGGTCGACGGGTACACCGCGAGCCCGCCCGGTGCGTACAGCCCGACGCGCTCGACCGGGACCCACTTCTCGGTGACCGTGCCACCCTCGACGACGGTCGTGGTGACGTCGGTGCGGCGCTGCTCCGCGTGCACCTTGCGGGCGCGGGCGATCGATTCCTCCAGCGCGGCGCGCACGGCCGGGTCGAGCTGGGTCAGGGCCTGGGTCAGCTGCTCGCGGGGCACGCGCACGGCACCCGGGCGGACCCCGTCGAACTTCTCCGCGTACTCGAGAACCGCGTCGACCCCGCGCTCGCGCACGGCCTCGACCACCGGCCGCACCTGATGCAGGGCCGCGTCCACGTCGTATTCGGCGCGCGGGAGCGTGGCGCGCAGTTCGGCGGCGGTCGGGACCTGCCCGCGCAGGTCGGTGCGGTTCAGCATGTGCACAAGGGTACGAGGTGGTCCCCAAGGATTTACTCGGGATACTGGTGGTCCGCGCCGATCTCAGGATGCAGGAGGAGACAGGTGACGCAGATCGCGTTGTGCCAGCTCAACTCGGGTGACGACCCCGAAGCGAACCTGAAGCTGATTCGCGAAGGCGTCGAGTCCGCGGCCGCGTCGGGCGCCCGGATCGTCGTGTTCCCGGAGGCGGCGATGGCGCGCTTCGGCCGTCCCCTCGGCCCGATCGCCGAGCCGCTGGACGGGCCGTGGGCCGCCGCGGTGGCGGCGGTCGCGGCGGAGTCCGGCGTCGTGGTGGTGGCCGGGATGTTCACGCCCGCCGGGGAGCGGGTGCGGAACACGCTGCTGGTCACCGGCGACGGGCTGCACCGGGGCTACGACAAGATCCACCTGTACGACGCGTTCGGCTTCGCGGAGTCGGACACCGTGGCGCCCGGAACGTCCCCGATGACGTTCACGCTGGACGGGGTCACTTTCGGCGTCGCCACCTGCTACGACGTGCGGTTCCCCGAGCTGTTCCGGGCGCTGGCGGCCGCGGGCGCGGACGTCGTGCTGCTTCCGGCGTCGTGGGGCGCGGGGGCGGGCAAGCGGGATCAGTGGGAGGTGCTGGTGCGGGCGCGGGCGCTCGACTCGGGCTGCTGGGTGCTGGCCTGCGGCCAGGCCGACCCAGCGGCGACGGGCCTGACCGTCAACCCGAAGGCGCCGACGGGCATCGGGTACTCGCTGGCGTCCGACGGCTTCGGCCGCGTCCACGCTTCCGCAGGCGCCGCTCCCGAAACCCTCCTGGTGGACGTCGACCCCTCGGTTGCCGCCGCGGCCCGGGAAGCCACGGGCGCGCTGGCGAACCGGCGGCTCTAAGGCACCCCAATGTGGCATTTGGGTGCGTCGGACGCACCCAATGCCACATTGGGGTGTTTGGGAGCGGAGCTAGCGGAGCAGACCTTCCCGGATGGCGACCCGGACGAAGCCGGCCCGGCGCCGTTCGCCGGTTTTGTCGCGGATGCGGTCCAGGTAGGAGCGGACCGTGCGGACGCTGATGTTGAGGATCTCCGCCACGTCGACGTCCCGCTCCCCCGCCGCCACCAGCCGGAGCACCTGCTTTTCCCGCTCCGACAACACGATCTTGGGACCCGCGTGCCGCTCCTCGCTGTCCTGGATGATCATCCCGGCCAGCGTCGGCGACACGTACGCGTTGTCGTCGGCGATCGTGCGGATCGCGCGCAGGAGTTCGTCGCCGTCGACGTCCTTGGACAGGAAGCCCTTCGCGCCCGCCTGCATCGCGCCGAGGACCTCCGGCTGCTCCGCGTGCGCGGACACCACGAGCACCTTGTGCCCCATGTGCCCCACCTCGAGCACCGCCGCCGCGTCCTGCACGCCGCGCAGCTTGAGGTCGAGCACGACGACGCTGCCGGGCGGCTGCTCCTGCACGGCGAACCGGGCCACGGAATCCGCGACCGCGCCCAGCTCGATGTCCGGCGCCTCGGTGAGCACGCGGGCCAGCGCGTACCGGTAGAGCGGATGGTCCTCGATCACGCCGACGCGGATCCGGCGGGCCACGGCGTTCACCGGCGGCCACCTCGGCGCGGGTCCGTCCCGCCGATGAGACCGCGTCTGATGGCTTCCTTGACCAGCCCAGGGCGACGCCGTTCGCCGGTCTTGTCGCGGATCCGGTCCAGGTAGCCGCGCACCGTCCGCACGCCGATGCCGAGGATCAGCGCGATGTCGACGTCCCGCTCCCCCGCCGCGACCAGCCGCAGCACCTGCTCCTCGCGCGGCGACAGCTCCGCGCCCGGCAGCGCCTGGCTGCGGTCCGCGTTGTCCCTGATGATCATCCCGGCGACCACCGCGGAGACGTACGCGCCGCCCTCGGCCACCGTCTTGATCGCGATCAGCAGCTCGTCGGCGTCGACGTCCTTGGAGAGGAACCCGCGGGCCCCGGCCGCGATCGCGCCGAGCACGACGTCCGGTTCGGCCTGCGCCGACACCACCAGCACGTGGTGGCCCAGCTCGCAGACCTCCAGCACCGCGGCCGCCCCGGCGACCCCGGGCAGGCCCAGGTCCAGCAGCACGACGCTGCCCGCGGGCTGGCGGTGGACGTGGAAGCGGGCGACCGAGTCGACCACGGCGCCCAGCTCGACGAACCCGGCCTCGGCGAGCACGCGCTCCACCGACACCCGGTAGAGCGGGTGGTCCTCGATGACCGCCACCCTGACCCGCCCGGTCTCCCGGACCTCCTCGCGCTCTTCAGTCATGTGCACGACTTTCACCCCGTTCCACCCGACGGGACCGGCCGGCCGGCGGTAGCCGGATCCAGCGCGGGGCCCGTCGGCACCAGTGCCAGCAAACCACCAGAGACCGGTTGCCGGGCTACGGAACCGTAGCCGAGCGCGGCCAACGCCTGGGCGTTCGCCACCGGGTACTTCATGCCGAGATCCGTCACCAGGTACGTGGTGCCCGAACCGATTTCGGCCGCGACCGCGCCGCCCGAGGGCGGGACGAACACCTCGTCGGCCACGCGGGCGTCCGTGCGAGTGCTCACGGTGATCGCCTTCGCGCCGCCAGGCAGCGGCAGTTCGGCGGAGATCAGGAGCCGGCCGTCCTGCGCGCACAGCGTCACCGCGTTGCCGGTGATCGACGCCTTGCCGGGAATGCGGTCCGGGTAGCCGCCATCACCGCTGACCTTGGCCACGGCGGCGACATCGGCGGCCCGCACGTCGACCGGCGCGGGCGTGCCGGGATAGGCAACGGCGTTGCCGGTCGTGGTCACCAGCAGGCTCGCCTCGGTCTGGCCGATCGGCTCCAGGCCTTCCCGCAGAACGAGGTAGTAGGCGTTTCCCGCTCCCAGTACGTCGACCACGGCCAGGACTTCGCCGACGCGCGTGGCGGCGCCCCCGACCCTCGGGCCCGGCCCGCCGGCGCCGTCGACCGGGATCGCGCCCAGCTCCCGCCCGGCGGGAACCGTGTCCAGCCAGCGGGACGACACCGGAATCGTCGGATAGCTGTCGAACTGCAGCGCCGTGGCGGCCTCGTCGGACAGCCGATACCGCCGCCCGCCGGTGAGCAGAAAGCTCTCCCCGCCCGGCGGCCGGACGATCACGCCCTGGTCGCGCGGCAGTTCCACGCCGGACGCCGGCACGCCGAGCACCACCGCGGCGACGGGCTCGGCCGACGCCGGCGCGTCCTGCGTCGTCCGGGTGCAGCTGCTCCAGGCCGTGGTGACGAGCGCGCTCGCGGCGGGCAGGGAGTCGGGCGCGCCGGGGATGCCGACGCGGTTACCGCGCCCGGCCTTGCCGAGGTTCGCCGGGGAGACCGACACCGTCGCGTCGCCGTTGCCGCCGGCCAGCAGCCGCGCGGAGGCGTAGTTGAGCACCGGGTGCAGCACGCCATCCTGGCCGAGCACGAACCGCGCGCCGGTGCCCTCCTCGAGGATCACCTTGCCGCCGCCGAGCCAGTCCTTGCCGCCGGAGGGGTTCAGCAGGCCGATGACGCCGAACACGGCCGTGACCAGCAGGGCGGCGGCGAGCCCGAGCACGGTGCCGAGGACGAGACGGCGGCTCGGCGAAACGGGGTGGTTCGCGTCGGCGGCGACGAGAGCGGAGACGAGCCTGCGGCGGAGGAACTGGTACGCCTGGATCTGGTCCCGCTGCGTCCACACGCTGCTGCGCCCCCGGCTGTGCGTCGTGCCCTGGAGGGGCCGATGCTAGGTCGGCTGTCCAGGCGTTACGAGGGTAATTTTTACGCCCACGCGCCAGCCGGTCAGACGCTAGCGTCGCGGCGTCGAAGGGGGACCCGTGTCCTGGCTGCTGCCGATCCGCCCGCTGCAGGCGGCGCTGTGGGAGACCGCCGGGATCGCGGTCCTGCTCGCCTTCACCACCGCCGTCCCGCAGCCGGCGCGGATCGCCGTCGCGGTCGTCGCCGGGTTGCTCGTGCTGCTGACCTCGGTGCGCTTCGGCGGCCGTCACCTCGCGGGCTGGACGTTCACCTGGCTCGGCCACCGGCTGCGCCGCCGCGACGACGGCACCGATCCGCTGTACCACGTGGCCGGGCCGGTGAAGGTGCGCCAGCACGTGGACCGCGCGGGCAACCGGTTCGGCGTCGCCGAGGTCGACGGCGGCTGGAGCGCGATCGTGCGGCTGGTGCCCGGCCCGGACGCGCCCGGCCCGGCGGCGCTGGTGGACATCCTGCGCGAGACCTACCGCCGCACCGACATCCCGCTCGCGTCGGTCCAGCTGCTGACGTGGGCGGCCCCGCACGGCGAGCAGGTGCTACGCGTGCGCTGGCTGGCCGTGCGCTACCGGCCGGACGAAGCTCCGATCGCGACGCTGGCGCGCGGTGGCGGCGAGCTCGGGGCGTTGCGCAGCACGGCGTGCGCGGCGCTCGGCCTGATGGGCTCGCTCGCCGAAGCCGGATATCCGTCCACCGTCTTGGAAGCGGGCGAACTCGCGAAGGAGCTTCGCGTCGCGTTGGGCGTGCAGGGTCCGCGTGGCGAACCGGCGTCGGACCGGTGGAGTTCGTGGGCGTGGGGAGAGTCGACGCAGGCGTGCTTCGCGGCGCGCGCTTTGCCGACCAGCCTTGATCTTTCCGTGCCGGAGGCGGCGTTCACGGCGACGTCGTACACCTTGCGTCGGACCCCGGGCGGGCGCGAGCGCGCCGAGTTGACCATCCGGGTCGGTGCGCGAGCGGGCGCCCCGGTGCCCGCGCCGGGCGTTCCGGCGGTTGCGCTGCATGGGCGCCACGGTGCCGCCGTCCGCCGTACTCTCCCGCTGGCGCTGGAAAGTTAGCCTGGCGGCGCTGGGGGTGAAGGACTCGTGAGTGTTGCGGCCGGTTCTAACCGGCCGCAACACTCACGAGTCCTTCACCCGCGCACAGCCTCATAAACCCCCGCGATCATCCCCACCGCCGGCACCAGGGACAGCAGGATGAGAAACTCCGAAACGTCCAGAAGCCTTGACCAGTAAGGGGAACGCAGCCCGCGCGCCACCCGCGTCGCGTAGACCAGGCACACCACCGCGGCCAGCACCACCGCGCACCCGGCCGCGAACACCGCCGTCCGCGAACCCGAACCCACCAGCCACACCCCGGCCGCGATGAGCCCGAGCACGCCGAAGCCGACCAGCACCAGCCGGTGCGCTTTCCCGGCGTAGGACCGGGAACGCAGGATCCACGCCAGCCCGAGCAGCCCCGCCAGCCCAGCTTCCCAAGGCCCGCCAAGGGAAAGCACCACCGAGGCACCCACCACGACGAGCCCGAGCGCAACCAGCAAGCCCGTCAGCAGGGACTGCGCCCGCGACGTCCGGCCGATCATGTCCTCACCCAGTGACGGCTGTTCCTCCGCACGGAAGGACTCCATGTCGTCGGGCACGCGCGGCAGTGGGAGCCGCGCCAGGCGCAACGCCGGCATCGGCGCCACCGCGGCCAACGCCGTCGCGAGCACCCCGGCGACCGCGGCCGCCGACAGCGCGGAGACTCCCGCCAGCAGGACGACCCCTGTCGTCACCGCACCGAAGGCCGAAGCGACGGTCATCGCCACGAACCACGGCAGCCGGTCGGCCACCGACACCGCCGCCAGCACGCCGTACACCGTCACCGCCGCGAGCCCCGCGGCCAGCGGCCCGGCCGACAACGAGAACAGCGGATGCGGTGGCAGCACGGACATACCCGCCAGCAATGCAACCCCGACACCGGCGAACGCGCCCGCCGCGCCGGCCTCGGCGTCGCCGTAAGCGCGGCTCAACGCCCCGCCGCCGAGCAGCAGAACCAGTGCCAGCAACCCCGTCCCGACCGGCGCGAGCACGCTTCCGGACGCAGCCGACTGCACCAGCAATCCCCCGGCCAGCAACAGGATCACCGCCGCCGCCAGCCCGGACCGCCGGGCCACGCGCGGTCCCCAGCCACCGGAAGCGTCGGCGACCGACGCGATCGAGTCGACGACGTCGTCGAACAGCAGCGGGCCGCGTGGACGTTCGCGCGGGGTCAGGTGCAGCACTTCGCCATCGCGGACCTGCGCCGCCGCGACGCTCAAGCCCAAAGCCAAAGGAGCCCCACCAAGGCGGGAGAGCACCCATCCCGGATGCTCGGCCGACGCCTGCCCGGACGCGTCCGCGAGCCGCACCAGCTGCGGCACCAGCTCGGCGAACGTGCTCTGCTGCGGCAAAGCGACGTCCACCCGCGCCCGCGGTGTGACGATCGTGACCCGCCGGGCCGACCCGGCGAGAGCTGAGTTCACTGCACGCTCCGTGCGGCTTCGATCACCGGCGCGAACTTCGCACTCGAAGCCTCGGCGAGCTTCTGCAGCCCCGCGTTGACCGCCTCCAGCACGATCTCCGAGAGGTTGCGGGCGTCGTACTCTCGCATCGCGCGCGGGTCGATGTCGAGGGAGGTGAACCGCCCGTCGCCGCGCAGCACCACGGTGACCTCGTTCTGCCGCGAAGCCGCCTTGACCTCCATCGCCTCGACCGTGCGCTGGATCCGCTGCACGTCCTCGGTCTGCTTGCGGACCTGCGCCAGCAGCTCGTCCATGTCCGGCACCGCATAGGGATCGGTCATCGTTCTTCCCCTTCACGTAGGTGGACGCTGCCCACGAACTGCTCGAAACTCCCGGCGAGCCGCCGCGCCGCCGCGGGCGAAGCCGTGCAAACGAGTTCGAGGACGACCCGCTCCGGCCCGGGGACGGTCAGGTGCACTTGGGTCTGCATCAGTTCGACGCCCTCGCCGGTCCGCATCCGGAGCAGTTGCGTGACACCCGGCGCGTCGCCGGAGCCGACTTCGCGACGGCTCAGCACATCCAGCCCGGCCAGCGAACGCCCCAGCCGTTCCACGGCCTCGTCCGCGATGTCCACAATGGACGCCGGATCGGGCCGTTGCCGCACGCTCACCGTCAGGTTCGGCGTGAACTCCTCCCCCGGTTCCGGGTGCACGGCGACGAACACCACGCCCGAATCGCCTGGCTCGACCGGGGTCCAGCCATCCGGGATGTCGAAGCCAAGAGGCAGCGTCACCACGACACCGCCGAAACCGCTTCGTCCCAAACGGTTCCGACAGCATCGGCGGCCTGGTGGGCCGTGCTTCCGACCGCGTCGACCGCCACGCCGCCGTACTCGCCGATGGTGTGCCCGAGCTTCGGCAGGTCGATGTCGATCTTCGCGCCGACCCCGGCGCCGAGCCCCAGCGCCACCCCGGCCTTGAAGTTGACCTTGAGGTGCCCGGCGTCGTAGACGGCCTGGGCGTCGAGCTGCGCGCCGAGCCCGTATTGCAACGTACCGTTCGCGCCGACGCCGATCCCGGCGACGTCCGCGGCGACCTCGCCCTCGACCTTCCCGCCCGTGAAGGCGTTGAGGTGCGCGCCCGCGCCGTGCGCGCCGATCTGGCCGGACGCCGAGGCCTCGCCACCGAGGAAGACGTCGCCCTTGGCGTGGGCTTCGGCGACCCCCCACTCCGTCTTGAGCTCGCCCTCTTCGTGCACCGCGGCGAGCTCGGTGTGCGCGGCGCCGCCGAAGTTCCAGCCCTGCGAAGTGACTTTGTAGTCGTACTCCGGAGTGAGGCCGTCCTGTTCGTGCTTCGACTTGTAGTACGTGATCTCGGTGTTACGGAAAGCCTTGTCGCGCAACGACTCCGGCTCCGGTTGACCGAACGGTGTGTTCGCCTTGAGCGGTGTGCGGGTGCCCTGGAGACCGTCCCAGGTGAGCTTCTTCCAGCCGGAGTTGCCGAACCACGACGGCACCGTGCGCGGCCGGCTCCGGCCGTCCAGCGGCTCGCCGTTGAGCCAGTGCAGCGCGCCCGTGCCCCACTTGCCGAGCTCGTGCTCCAGCCGTCCGACGCCTTCGGGTGGGAAGAGCTCCGCCAGCGCGTCGCCGAATTCCTCGACGACCTGCCGCGCCGCCGCCGCGCACTGCTCGCCGAGCCGGCGCGCGGCCTGGATGAACGCGCCGACCGCGCTCGAGTCGACCGCCCGGGCCTGAGCGGTGAGCTGCGCCGAGTACTGGTCGGACTGCGCGATCAGCGAGTCGACCGCAGCCTTCGCCGACTGCACCAGCCGAGAAGCGGTCGACAGCCGCTTCGCCTGGTCGTCCAGCTTCGTGGCGCTGTCGCCGAGTTCCTTGCCGAGCTCTTCGACGGCGGTGACGAACGCGGTGTACGCGTCGCCGTCCCAGTCGGAGTGAAGCGCCTTCGCGGCTTCGTCGATCTCGCGCGCCTTGCCCGACACTGTCGACGCCTGGCTCGCGCACCGCTGTGAAGCGGCGCTGATCGTGCCGGGGTCGCCGGTCACCCGGCGCTGGCATTCGAGCAGGACCCGGCGATACCCGGACAGCACCGAAGCGACCAGCCCGGACGCGTCGACGACACTCATCAGCTCGCGCCCGCGTCGATGTCGACGTGCTGGGTGAGGTGCTTGCCGTTGTAGGTCATGTCGAGGTCGATGTCGAGGTCGGCCCCCGAAGGCGCCTCGATCGAGGACTCCCCGGTGGTGAGGTTGGTCCGGATCACGACCTCGTCGGCGGGCGCCGGGACCGCGGGCGTCGTCGCCGGGTGGTCGACGGGGATCCAGCTGTTCGCGGTGCTGGAACCGCCGCCGGTGAGCGCGGCCGGGGTGTAGTCGGTGAACGAAGGCTGCTGCGGGATCCCCCCGCCCGCCACCACCTGCTGCCCGGCCGCGCTCGCCACCGGCGGCGGGGTCTGGGGCGCGGCCACCGGGGTGCTTCCGGGCGTCGTGGTCGCCGGCGCCGGGGTGTCGTGGTGGAACAGCTTCTCGATCGCGCCGATCACCTGCGCCAGCTCGGTGACCTGCTGGGCGAGGTCGACCGCGCCGAGCGCCTTGAGCAGAGCACCGATAGCGGTGACGAACGCGCGCAGCGACGCGCTGGTCGCGGTCGACAAAGCGACCGCGGCGCCGTAGGTCCACCAGTTCGACATCAGCGCCGCGACCGTCGGGTTCACCGCGGCGACCACCGCGCGGTAGGCCTCCTGCGCGGTCTTGATCAGCGTGCCGGACACGCCCAGCAGCTCGGCGCCCTTCTGCACCACGCCGATGATCTTGGTGAGCTGGTCCAGCGAGTCGGTGATCTTCTTCAGCGCCGACTCGGACGCCGCGCCGGACCAGATCTTGCCGAGCTGATCGGCCGCCTTGGTCAGTTCGGTGTACACGCTCAGGAACTGCTCGGCCTTCTTCACCAGGTCGAGCACGTGCTGGGCGATCTGCTCGGGCTGGCCGGTGACGATCTGCGGGAGGATCGTGATCGGGCCGCCCGAGGACGCGGTCGCGTCCATCGCGCTGGAGTTCGGGAAAGTCAGCATCTCGCCTCGATTCGGGGTCAGACGGCGGCGGGCCGGTACACGCTGACCTTCGCCAGCCCGTGGATCCGGGCGTCGACGAGCCCGTGGTTGTAGAGGCGGCCCTGCTCCCCGGCGATCCCGATCAGCGGATCCCGGTCGGCGAACAGCAGCGGCTCGACGACCACGACGTCCCCGCTGTGCACGCCGCCCGGGACGTCGCCGAACGAACGCGCAGTGCCCGCGTAGACCTCGATCAGACCCACCCGGGCCTGGTTGTCGGCGTCGCCGGCGAGCCAGTCGTTGAAGTCCGCGACCCCGTGGAAGCGGGTGTCGGTGATCGGGTGGCTGCCGAGCTGTCCAAACTGCGCGTCTCCCAGGTAGCGCAGGACATTGCCGACCGAGGACGGCTCGCCCTTGACGCCCGCGCTGTCGTTGATCGCGAGGGTGGCGAGCTCGGCGGCGTGCGTGCTGCCGCCCCAGATCGAAGAGCCGGACGGCGTGGCTGTGTCGTGGCCGTAGCCCTTCGCGACGGCTTGGTCCGCGGCCTGGTAAGCATCCGCGCTGTCCTTGATCAGGCCGTTCACCTGCAGCAGCAGCTGAAGCAGCGTGCGCACGGCGGTGACCTGGCTCGACTGCAGGGCCGCGTTGGCGGCGGCGACCGCGCTGCCGAACGTCGCGAACGACATCGGCTGCACGATCATCCGTTCCAGGTCGGCCACGGCGTTGATGCCGTGGGCGATGATGCCCCCGACATTGCCGACGGCCGAGCGCATCGCCTCGGGTTCCGCCCGGTACTGCCCGGCCATGGGACTCCTTCCGGTGGCTGCCTGGCCAGCAGATTAGGAGCGGGGCGCGGGGCGAGCGGACGGCAAAAGTACCTACCGCCGGGGCGTCCCGATGGCGGAATTACCGACTTCGGAAGCCGCTGAAGGACGCCTTCAGGAGACTGGAAACGGCGAAGGACGCCTTCAGTGGATTGGATCCACTGAAGGCGTCCTTCAGCTCACGCCCCCGCCGGGACCGGTCAGCAAGTCGCGGTATAGGACGCCTCGTTGTTCCACGTGTAGTGCAGGTTCGCCGCGCTGTGCGGGGCGATCCAGTCCACCGCGCCCGAGTACCCCTCGTCGTAGTAGACCTTGAGCCAGCAGTCGGTGTTGTTCCGCGCGGAAGCCGCGTTGTTCTTCACCAGCTGCCCCTGCCCCGCCCCGGCACCGATGAACTTCGTCCCGGCCAGGTCCCACGCATAGCTGTCGCTGTCGTAGACCGACCCCTGCTGGTTGCTGTCCCAGTACAGGCAGACGGCGTCGTAGTCACCACACACCCCGTCGTACAAGCCGGCCGCGTTGGCCGTACCCGCCCCGACCCCCAGCAGCGCGGCGGCCGACGTCGTGACGACGGCAAGAGCGCGTAGACGCATGTTTCCCCTTCCCCCGTAAACAGCGTTGAACGGAACGCACGCTACTGACGAACAGGGGGATACGCGGGCAAACCAGACAAAAGTGATCTCTGTCACACCTAGTTTCCGGGAAGGCGGGCGGACGGCAAAAATACCCACCCGCCTGCCGGGGATGTGGCGAAAATGTCCCACGTGAGCCTGTCTCCCGAACCGCCCAGCGAAATCGTGCTGCAGTCCCCGCCGATGCTGCCGAAGAGCGGATCCGGCGGCCTGATGCAGCTGATGATGTTCCTGCCGATGATGCTGGGCATGGGCGCGATGTCGTTCGTCTACATCGGACGCGACGGCGGCGTGATGACGTGGATCTTCGGCGCGCTGTTCCTCACCGCGATGGGCGGCATGGTGGTGATGTCGCTGGGGCGCGGCGGGATGGCGAAGAAGGCGCAGATCAACGACGAGCGCCGGGACTACCAGCGTTACCTCGCCGGGCTGCGTGGGCAGGTGCGCGAGATCGCCGACGCGCAGCGCGCGACGATGATCACCGGCCAGCCCGACCCGGCCGACCTGTGGGCGTATGTCGAAACCCGGCGGTTCTGGGATCGCCGCACCGGCGACGCGCACTTCGCGCAGGTCCGCGCCGGGACCGGGCCGCAGCGGCTGGCGACACCGTTGCGCGCGCCCCAGACCGTGCCGCTGGAGGACCTCGATCCGGTTTCCTCCACCAGTCTCAAGCACTTCATCCGCACCTATTCCACTGTGGACGGTCTCCCGGTGGCGCTGTCGCTGCGGTCCTTCGCCGCGGTGACGCTCGCCGGGCGCCGCCCGGACACCCTCAACCTGGCGCGGGCGCTGCTGGCCCAGCTCGCCACCTTCCACTCCTCCGCCGACCTGCGGATCGCGCTGTGCGTGCAGCCGGATCGGCACCACGACTGGGAATGGGCGAAGTGGCTGCCGCACGCCACCGCCGTTTCGGCCGACGCCGCCGGGCCGCGCCGGCTGGCCGCGGACACCGCCGCGCCGCTGGCCGAGCTGCTCGGCCCGGACCTCGGCGAGCGGCCGGTGTTCAGCCGCCGCGGGGCCGCGTCGCAGGAACTTCCGCACATCGTGGTCGTCGTCGACGGCGGTAACGCCCACGGCGAGCCGCGGCTGATCGGCGAGGACGGCCGTCTCGGCGTCACGGTGCTGGAGATCGGCACCGAGCAGCCGCGCGCGGCGTCGTCCGAACGGCTGCTCAGCCTGCACACCGGGCCGGACTCGCTCGGCATGGTCGTCGGCGAGGGCACCGAGCAGCGGCTGGGTTTCCTCGGCCGGCCGGACGCCCTGGACCGCGGCGCCGCGGAGGCGTTGGCGCGCATGCTCACGCCGTTGCACCAGGCTGTCGCGGTGGTCAGCGAGAAGCCGATGTCGGCGACGTTCGGGCTGGCCGGGTTGCTGGGCATCGGCGACCCGCGCGACACGGACACGGCGGTCACGTGGGCGCCGCGCGCCGCGCGTGACCGGCTGCGGATCCCGCTGGGCGTCAACCCCGAAGGCCGGGCCGTGGAGCTGGACCTCAAGGAGTCGGCCGAAGGCGGGATGGGGCCGCACGGGCTGATCATCGGTGCGACCGGGTCCGGCAAGAGCGAGCTGCTGCGGACGCTGGTGACCGCGCTGGCCGTCACGCATTCGTCGGAGACGCTGAACCTGGCGCTGATCGACTTCAAGGGCGGCGCGACGTTCGCCGGGATGACCGGGCTCCCGCACACCTGCGCGGTGATCACGAACCTGTCCGACGACCTCGCGCTGGTCGACCGGATGGCCGACGCGCTCAACGGGGAACTGTTGCGGCGTCAGGAACTTCTGCACGCGGCCGGGAACTACGCGTCGGTGCGCGACTACGAGAAGGCGCGCGCGGACGGGGTCGCGCTGGAGCCGCTTCCGTCGCTGCTGGTGATCATCGACGAGTTCAGCGAGCTGCTGTCGTCGCGCCCGGAGTTCATCGACCTGTTCGTCGCGATCGGACGGCTGGGGCGGTCGCTGGGCATCCATCTGCTGCTGGCGTCGCAGCGGCTGGAGGAGGGGCGGCTGCGCGGGCTGGATTCCCATCTGTCGTACCGGATCGGGCTCCGGACGTTCTCCGGGGCGGAGAGCCGGGCGGTGCTGGGCGTGGCCGACGCGTATCACCTGCCGCCGGTGCCGGGCTCGGCGTACCTGAAGTCCGACACGGACACGTTGATCCGGCTGAAGGCGGCGTACGTCTCGGGCGAGCTGCCACCGCGCAGCACGGTTGTTCGGGAGGACGGGCAGGAGCTGGGCGTGCTGCCGTTTTCCCTTGCCCCGGTGGAAATCCCCATCACCGAAGAGATCGCCGCGGTCGCGGAGGGCACCGGGGAGACGATCATCGGCGCGATGCTCTCGCGGCTGTCGGGTCCCGCCGCGCACCAGATCTGGTTGCCGCCGTTGGCGGAACCGCCCACTTTGGACCAGCTGCTGCCCCCGCTGGGTA
Organism: uncultured Actinomycetota bacterium; assembly: GCA_963762765.1. Lineage (GTDB taxonomy): Bacteria > Actinomycetota > Actinomycetes > Mycobacteriales > Pseudonocardiaceae > Amycolatopsis. Next base: position 76,558 of record CAVXMR010000055.1, on the reverse strand, counting down.
CCGATGCCGCGCGGGGGCTGTGCCCGCTGGGCTGGGGCGGCAACGGAAAGCTGACGATCCCGGTGGCGTTGGTGGACAAGCCGTTCGAGCAGCGGCGGGACATGCTGTGGGCGGACTTCTCGGGCGCGGCCGGGCACGCGATGATCGTCGGCGCGCCGCAGAGCGGCAAGAGCACGCTGATGAAGGACATCGCCGGGATGCTGGCGTTGACGCACACGCCGGCGGAGGTCCAGTTCTTCGTGCTGGACATGGGCGGCGGCGCGCTGGCGCCGATCGCGGGCCTGCCGCACGTGTCCGGCTACGCCACCCGGCGCGACGCGCAGCGCTGCCGCCGGGTCGTCGCGGAGCTGACGACGTTGCTCGAACAGCGCGAGGAGTTCTTTGCCGCGCAAGGGATCGAGTCGATAGCGGCGTTCCGGTCGGGGCGTTCGTCCTATCGGGAGAACGCTGACGGCCGCGAGTTCGGCGACGTGTTCCTGTTCGTGGACAACTGGACCACGATCCGGCAGGAATACGAACAGCTGGAGGAGCAGATCACCGGGCTGGCGGCACGCGGGCTCGGGTTCGGCATCCACGTGATCGTCTCGCTGAACCAGTGGATCGGCGTGCGTGCCGCGCTGCGGGACGCGATCGGGACGCGGTTCGAGCTACGGCTGGGCGATCCGGCGGACTCGTCGATCGACCGCAAGATCGCGGTCAACGTCCCCGCCGACCGCCCCGGACGCGGCCTGACCGCCGAGAAGCTGCACTTCCTCGCAGCCCTGCCGCGCATCGACTCCGACCAGCGCCCGGAGACGGTCGGTGCCGGGGGCCTCGACCTGGTCCGCCGGATTTCCTCGTCGTGGCACGGGGAGCGCGCGCCCCAGGTCCGCCTGCTCCCGCCGGAGGTGCCGCTGGACTCGCTGCCCGCGGCTCCCACACGGCAGATCACCCTGGGCATCGCGGAATCGACGTTGCGCCCGGTCCACCTGGACTTCGCGGCGGACCCGCACTTCCTGGCGTTCGGCGACGTCGAGTCGGGCAAAAGCTCCCTGCTGCGCGCGGTGGCCCACGGCATCGTCTCCGCGTACGCGCCTTCGGAAGCGGCGATCGTCGTCGCCGACTACCGACGGGGCTTGCTCGGCGCTGTATCCCCTCCGCATCTCCTGGGATACGCGGGCTCGGAGGGTGCGCTGACCCCGCTGGTCGAGGAGTGCGCGACGGCGATGCGCAACCGCCTGCCGGGGCCGTCCGTGACGCCTGAGCAGCTGCGGAACCGCTCGTGGTGGCGGGGTCCGGAGCTGTTCGTGCTGGTGGACGACTACGAACTGGTGGCCACGGTCGGGCGGAATCCTTTGGCACCGCTGCTGGAGTTCCTGCCGCAGGCTCGGGACATCGGCCTGCACCTGGTGTTGGTGCGCGGCTCCGGCGGGGCCGGGCGGGCGCTGTTCGAGCCGGTCCTGCAGCGGTTGCGTGAACTGGGCTCGCCGGGCCTGGTGATGTCGGGTGCGAAGGATGAGGGCGCACTGCTGGGCGAGGTGAAGCCTTCCCCGCAGCCCCCGGGCCGGGGCACGCTCGTGTCGCGCCGCCACGGCACGGGGCTGGTGCAGGTGGCCTGGGTCAAGGACTCGTGAGTATTGCAGCCCGGTTCTGGCCAGCCGTATTCGGTGACCTGCGGTCGCATGTCGGTGAAGGCCACCCTGAGGGACTTGGGTTCCCTTCAAGATGGCCTTCACGGACCTTTGCCGCGCTCCAGGCCCTTGTGCTCAGCGAGATGTGGTTCCTGGGGTTCCCAGGGTCACGAGTCCGGCCGGCTACAGCGCCGGCATCGACGACAGGACGGCCCGCGCGGCGGCCAGGTCCTGGGCGACCTCGCCGGGCACCTCCACCGCCGTCCCGGTCCGCTCGAGCATGACGAGACAGACCGCCAGGAACCCCTTGGCCAGCTCCCAGTAGGTCGAATTCCGCACCACGGAGCCCGCCAGCAGCCCCCGGACGAACACCGCAAGCGCTTGCGGATCCACGTAGTAGTAATCACTCGCCATCATCGTGAACCCGGCCTTCGCGAGATCCACCCCGGCGGCGTCTCGCCAAACTCCGGGCCGTGCTGATGAACAGCTGGCCGATCCGGAGCGCCGGGCTCCAGACAACATCGCCGTCGGCATCGAATATGTAACTCACCAAGAAACTCCGCACTTCAGAGGCGCATCGTGACGCCGTAGTCCGCCGCCGCGCCGAAGATCGGCCGTTCGTCGCCGTACATCGGGGTCAGCTCGGCCCCGGTCAGCTTCGCCAGCTGCAGCGAAACAGCCAGCAGGCCCTTCATCATCGCGCCATACACCGGATCGCGGGTCGCGGCCTGCGACTCCCGCAGGTACTCGACGAAGGTGTGGAACGCCGCCACGTCGATCTCGCACGTGCCGTCGGCCGCCTGCTTGAGGCCGGTCGGCTGCCGCAGCACCTCCGACGCCGCCTCGGTGAGCGCCGCGTACAGCGTCCCCACCCGCGACGTCGGATCCCAGACGGTCTCGCCGTCGACCGTGTACGGGTAGCTCATCGCACCGGCTGGGTCAGGTCGGTGGCGAAGTGGTAGTAGCAGACCGCACGGTGCCCGCCGTCCTTCCAGCTGAACGACGTCGGCGTCATGACCTGGATCCGGACGTCGGGGACCGGCCGGGCGTCGGCCTGGCATCGGGCCAGGCTGCGCTGGTAGAGCTGGAGGATGTCGGGCATCGGGCCCTCGCCCAGCGGGAGCACCTCGAACGCCTCGGCGTTGTGCGGCTCGGTGCAGGACTGCCGCACCACATCGGCCTCACCCGAGGTCGCGGGCGACCAGAAGCACTCGTTCACGGCCAGGTCGAGCCCGTGGACCGTCCCCTCGGGCAGCCGCGCCTGGCGTGCCTGCTGCCACCACGCGCCCCCGGTGGCGATCAGGTAGGCCGACAAACCGGCCCACACGGCGAACGCGCCCAGCCCGACGAAGACCAGGTTCCGGCCTCGCAGGCGGCGGTCGCGGATCTGGATCAGCGCGGCGATGGCGAACATCGGGGCGAGCAACCCGCCGAGCAGGCCCGAAACGAGCGTCACGACCGCCCACCGGGACACCGGCTGACGGCGGAGCTCGGTGCGCATGAGTTCGTCGAACAGCTCGGGGTCGTGCTGCGGTGCGGACATGGTGTCTCCCCTCCGCGGCGTAGGACGCGGCGATCTTAACGGGCAGCCGGACAGCGCAGCGCCGGGGAACGGTTACCGACTTCGGTAGGTTACGAAAAATCTTCACCGCTCTTACGTTGGGGAAATCGTCTCATTCGGGACGAATGATCCAGATCACCTGGCCGAAGGGCATTTTCATGCGAATGTCGAGGGCTGTGGGCGTGGTGGCGGCGGCCGCCGCGGCGCTGAGCATGGTCTCAGCGGGCGTGGCGACCGCGCAGACGGACATCATCGGCGGCGGAACGGTTTCCTCCGCGCCGTGGGGCGCCCAGATCTACTGGAACAATGTCAGCACATACGGCGGTTTCGAGTGCTCCGGGACGATCATCGCCCCGCAGTGGGTGCTCACCGCGAGGCACTGCCTCAACTCGCCCGGCATGCACGTCAAGGTCGGCAGCGTGACGCTGCAGCAGGGCACCAACGCGAACGTCGACCAGCAGAAGGCCTCGCCGAACGGCGACATCGCGCTGCTGCACCTGAGCACCGCGGTGAACACCACCTACATGAAGCTGGGCACCGGCAATCCGCCCACGAACGCCACCAACCAGATCTACGGCTGGGGCCGCACGCAGGGCACCAGCCCGCCGTCCAGCACGCTGAAGACCGCCAACGTGCGGGTCACCGGCACCAGCTCGGACGCTTTCGGCGGCACGGCGATCGCCAGCAAGGGCATCAACGGCGCGGCCTGGCACGGCGACTCGGGCGGCCCGGAGCTGTACAACGGCCTGCAGGTCGGCGTCTGCTCGACGGGCTTGAACTCCGGCTCGAACCCGCAGGGCACACAGAACTACGCGAGCGTCGCCTCCAGCCGCTCGTGGATCCGCACGACGACCGGCGTCTGACCGCCTATAAGCCGTGAAGGACTCCGTACCGGCTCTCACAGCCGGTAAGGAGTCCTTCACGACTCTAGTGTCGCGTGATCCCACTTGCCTTACGCCGCTGCGGCCCACGCGGTCCCTGGCCGCGTTGGAGAAAAGCCCAAGTACATCCAGTACGAGGGCTTTCCTCCGCCTTGCCAGGAACCACGTGGATCCACAGCGGACGCAAGGCAGCGGAATCACGCGATACTAGGCGCACTTCATCTTCGCGTTGATGAGGGAGACAGCGCCCACCTTGCCCTCGGGGGTGGTGGTGAATTCGAACGCCCAGCCCGGCTTCTCCGCGATCGCGACCTGGTACCGGCCGTTCTCGCCGAGCTTCAGCCCGCGCGCGATGTAAGCGGCCTGCAGGTCGGTCAGCGATGAACCGGCACCGATCCCCTCCGCCGTCTTAGCCCCGGCGGGAGCGCCGAGCTCGCGCAGCCCGTCCTTGCCGAACGACGCCCCGCCCGCGGCCGAGAAAGCCTTGTCACGCTCTTCGCGCTTCCCGGCCAGCTCGGCGGCGGCCTGCGCCGAGTCGGCGTAAACCTGGGCGGCCTTCGCGTCCGCCTCGGCGGCGTCCGCCGCTGCCTCGGCCGAGCCGTTGGACGGCTTTTTCGCCGCCGGGAGCGCGTCCGCCTGGGCGTTGAGGTCCTTGGCCTTCTTCTCGGCCGCCGCCTCCGCGTCCATCCGCGCCTTGTCCGGCGCCGGGCCACCCGTCCAGCTGAAGTCGGTGCAGCCATCCAAAGTGGACACCGGCGCGGCGGCCAGCTTGCCGCCGGCGAGTGCGGCGTCCTTGGTCGTGCCGGGGCCGATGCCCTGGTAGCCCGCCGCGCCGAAGGTCTCCGGCGCCGCCGGTGCCGCCGGCGTGGACGTCCCCGAGCAGGCCGTGAGTGCGACGGCCGCCAAGGCCAGCGCCCCGAAATGCGTGATCCGCATGAGTGTTACCCCCTCTTTCTCCCGCGCAGGTTAATCGATCTTCGTGGCGGTCCGAAGGGGTTTTCGTGGAGCTTCGGTGGATGTGATGTGGGTAATAGTGCCGTCAGCCGAACCGGCAGTTGTGCCGTTTGACCACACCAGCCTCTTTCCTAGCGTGACTTTCACCAGCGCGGCCCACCGCGCCCGCTTGAGGAGAGGAGGTGGCCCGTCGATGTCCAGTCCGGGATTCCAGGCAGATTCCGCTGCGATGACGCGCGCCGTCCAGGGTTTCGAGGAAACCGCTTCGAACGCCAAGACCACCATGGCCGGCCTGGAGTCGGAGCTGACCGAGGCGCTGCGCAACTACAAGGGTGACCAGGCCGTCGCCTTCTGGGACCTCCAGCGCCGGCTGCAGGAGAAGATGACCGCGGCGGTCCGCGAGCTCGACACGATGTCCCAGCTGGTCCACACCAGCCACGCGAACTACGGCCGCGGCGACGCCGACGTCCACCAGAGCTTCTCCGGCGTCGGCCACACCCTCGAGGGCTCCGGCGTGCTCCCCCGCCTCAACCCCTGACCCGAGAGGACTCGCCCGATGGCCGACGTCGTCGAAATCAACTTCGCCGCGCTGCAGCACAGCTCGGCTTCCCTGGCCGCGAAGGCCAAGGCGCTCACCTCCCAGCTCGAGCAGCTGCACCAGAACCTCCAGCCGATCACCGCGACCTGGTACGCCTCCGGCAGCTCCGCCGGTGACGCGGCCCGGCAGTCCGAGACCCGGCTGCGCCGGGCGACGGCGGACATCGTCGCGATCATCGCCCAGTTCGGCGGCAAGGTCGGCGAGGCGCACGACCTGCAGCAGCAGCTGGAGAACCGCAACCAGGGGCTGTTCGCGGGCTGATCCGCCCCCCAGACGTCGGTCGGCCGGTGCGGGACACCCCCCGCTCGCACCGGCCGACCGGCTTTCCCACTCCCAGCAGTGCGACCAGAGAGCCGGGACCCGATGCACGACCAGTCGTACTACGTCCACCTGGAATCGCTGAAGGACTTCGTGCGGGAGCTGGAGACCCAGATCCACGCGATGGCCAAGCCCAACGACTTCCTGCTCACCCTCGGCGAGGCGCCGCTGCTGTTCGGCGAGTTCGGCGAGGCGGGTTCGCTGGCCGACGCCCACCACGCCGCGGTCGCCGAGATGCAGGGCCTGCTCGACCAGGTCCGCGGCGCGATCGGGTTCGCGCAGGACGTCACCACCACGGTCGCCGACGGCTACCGCCACGCCGACGAGTCGGTGGCCGGGGACCTGACCATCGGCGCCGCCGCGACGACCCTGCTCGACCCGGTGCTGTCGCTGCTCTCGCCGGATCAGGGGGCCAAAGGATGAAGCCGCACACGAATTTCGCCGCGTACACGCACCAGCAGCTGTACGCGATGCTTCAGGCGGGCGACCCGAACAGCGCGCGCCACGCGGCCGAGAAGTGGAAGTCCGCCTCGCTCGGGCTGCACGAGCAGGCCGACAACCTCAGCGCCGAGCTGTCCGACTTCGCTGACGACTGGACCGGCAGCGCGGCCGACCAATACCAGGTGATGATCAAGGACCTGGCCGCCGGGATCGTCAAGGTCGCGCAGACCGCGTCCACGATGGAGACGATGCTCGAGGACGCCGCGGACGCGCTGGTCAAGGCGAAGATCCAGATGCCGCCGCCGGTCGCGGTGCCGGACGTCTCCCCCGCCGACGTCGCGCTCGCGGTGAACCCGCCGCTGCTCCCGCCCGACGCTTCCCCCGCGGTGATGCAGGCCGCGGCGCAACAGCGTCAGCAGGCGATCACCGACCGTCGAAGCGCAGCAGCAGGCCGCGAACGCCGCCGGTGCCGCGCACGGCAAGGCGATCGTCGTGATGACCGAACTGGCCGGTGAGTACTCCTCGGCCGAGGAGTCGATCCCGGCGTCGCCGAACGCCGCGACCGCGCCCACGCCGCCCGCCGGTGGCGCCGCGAGCCCCGGCGGCTCGGGCGTGATCGGCGACGGGCTGACCGCCCCCGGCGTCGTCGTCACCCCCGGCGATCCCCATCCCTTGCCGACGGCTCCCGCGGCGCCGCCGAAGAGCAACCCGCTCTTCGGCGACATGTTCACCGCCGGGCTCGCCGCGGCTTCGGCCGCCGCGTTCGGCCGGTTCGGCTCGATCATGCCGAAGCTGCCGCCGTGGGCGAGCGGCAAGAAGCCCGAGGACGGCGAGGAGCCGGCGAAGCTGGGCGGTGGCGCCTCCGGCGGGTCCGGCGGCGGCATTCCGGTGGGCGGGGGCTCGGCGCCTTCCCTGGGTGGGATTCCCGGCGGTGGCGGGGTTTCCGGACCGGGCGACGTCCCGGCGGCGCACGCGGGCCTGGCCGGCGACGGCGGGAACAGCGCGCTGAGCGGCCTCGCCGGGGGCGCGGTGGGTGCCGCCGGCGCGGCCGCGGCCAAGAGCGCGATGCCGATGATGCCCATGATGCCGATGGGCATGGGCACCGGCGGAGACCTGGGCTCCGGTCGTCGAATCCCGGCCTGGCTGGTGGAAACCGAGAACGTCTGGGGCCAGTCCGCCCCGGTCGCGCCGCCGGTCATCGGCGAAGAACCCGAGGCCTGCTGATGGGCGCAGCGGCCGGTTATCGGGTCGCCCCCGCCCGGCTCGACGCGGCGGCGGGCGAGCTCGGCTGGCGCGCCGGCACGCTCGCCGCCGCGCAGTCGGCGGTGGCGGGCGAGAAGATCGACGCGGCGGCGTTCGGGCACGTCAGTGAGTCCACCGCGGCGGCCGCGACGTTCGCCAAGACCATGACCGAGCTGGGCGAGAAGCTCGGCGAGCAGGTCAAGCGGGTCCGGACCATCCAAAGTGGACTCACCGGCTGCGCCGCCGGCTACCGGCGGGTGGACACCCAGATCGCGGCGTTGTACCGGGCGCTCATGCCGGAGGATCCCTTGCCCCGCGCGGGAAATCCCGCAGGCGTGGGCGGTTCGGCGGACACCGGAACGTGGGCGAAGGCGATCGCCGCGAATCACGCGAAGGTGTCCAACGCGTTGACGACCGAAAGCGAACGCCTGCTGCACCTCACCGACGCTGACGAGATCACCCGGTCAAAGGCGCGGATCGCGCTGTACGAGGACATCCTCGCGAACAACCGCCAGATCCTGCGGTTCGACCCGGCCGGCAACGGCCGGATCGCCGAGCTGGTCGGGCACATCGAGCCGGGCACGCGCAACGTCGGGCTGTTCGTCCCCGGCGTCAACACCCGTCTGGACAACTTCGGCGGCTACGCCGATCTCGGCCGCAGCCTCGTCGCGGCCGACCCCAGCAGGCGCACGGCGATGGTCGTCTGGGCCGACGGCGTGTTCCCGCAGAGCCTGGTCACCGAGGCGCCTTCGCCGGCGCTGGCCAACGCGATGGCCCCGGATCTCAAGGCGTTCACCGACCAGCTTCACGACCAGATCGCTTCGCGCACCGACGGAAACGTGACCCTGACGGCGATCCCGCACAGCTACGGCGCCAGCGTCTTCGGCTCGGCTGAGCAGCTCGGCCTGGGCGTCGACAGGGTGGTCTACGTGGAGGGCGCGGGCGTGGGCCACGGCGTGTGGTCACCGTCGGACCTGCCCGCGAGCCAGGCCGGGATCCAGCGGTACTCGATGACCGCGCCCGGCGACCCGATCGAAATCGCCCAAGGCAACCTCCTCGCGCGCTGGACCGGCTACGGCCACGGCGCCGACCCCGACACCTTCGCCGGCGTCACGGAGCTTGAGACCGGCAACGACGCCAACGGCCACGTGCTGATGGGTCTGCCCGCCCACAGCGACGTGCTCAAGCCCGGCTCCGACTCGTGGACCAACATCTACCGGGTGCTCACCGGCGGCGACGTCACGCCGAAGAGTCCGATGGGGGTCATGCCATGACGAAGCTGGACCACCTCGCCGATGAGCTGTCGTCGGTCATCGACAACGTCGCGGCCGCGTTCGGCGAAGGCGCCGTCCCGACCGTCCAGGGCGAGCTGGACTGCGACCCCGCGCACCCGGGCCATCTCCTGTGCTGGCAGTACGGCGTCCACCTGGAACGCGCGGGCGAACCCGAGCGTCGCCTGGTCGAAGTCGTCCTGCCCTCACTGGAGCGCACCGGCTGGCGTACCCAGGACCGCAGCACCGCGCGCGAGCTGATCGCCCGCTTCAGCCGCGACGGCGCGGACTTCACCGTCCACGTGACCCGGACCGGCCACGCGGTGGCGATCGTCGGCTCGACCCGCGCGGTCACCCTGGCCTGAGTTACGCCCCCAATCACGCGAGTTACGTCCCCAATCACGCGAAGTCCGTGTTCAATCCGTATCTCGCGTGATTGAAGGCGTAACTCGCGTGATCAGGGACGGAAACGGGACGGGCGCCAGTTCCGGCGGCGTGCCCGGCGGATCGCCGCCACCGTCACCCCCGCCCCCGCGGCGAGAGCCACGCCGGCCAGGGCGATCGTCCCGGCCACGGTGTCGGACGCCGGACGCGCGGGCGCCGCGGCCGGGAGCACCAGAGGGGGCGCGGAGGCCGGGGGCAGCGCACCGGGGCCGGGAGCGGTGGCCGGGAGGGTCGAGGCGAGGGCGGCGTAGGCGTCGATGACGCCCCAGCCGAGGCGTGGGTCGTGGCCGCCGGTGGCGGGACGGTGCGCGGTGAGGGTCAGCCGGGTGACGACCTGGTCGCCGGTCAGCTCCGGGTGGTAGGCCCGGACCAGCGCCGCGACCCCGGCGACGTACGCCGCCGCCAGGACGGGATCGGTGACCGGCCACCGATGTCCGACCGCGCCACCAGCCCCTGCCGACGTGCTCACCAGGTCCGCGCCGGGCGCGGAAAGGCTTACGTAGTCCCCGGATTCGGTCTGTACCGGCTCCCCTGCCTGGTTCGCCGAACCCACCGCGAGGACTCCGGACGTCGCCGTCGGGTAGGTCCGCGCGCCCTGCTGGGTCGCCGCCGCGGGCGAGACGACCACCGCGCCCCGGCCCCGGGCGCGGGAAACCGCCGCGGACAACGCGGGCGTGTCGGACGCCGCCGGGACCGCGACCAGCACGACGCCCACCTCGCGCTCCACCGCGGTGCCGATCGCGTCAGCCAAAGCGCCCGGATCTCCGTCGTACGCGAGCGGCAGAATCCGGGCGCCCGGCGCGATTCCGGTGAACGTCGTCGACGGATCCGGTTGCGCGGCAACGATTCCCGCCGCGACCGTGCCGCGGCCGTCACAGTCCGAGGACGCGCCGCCGAGCAGCTGCCCCGGTGCGAACTGGGCGTTGCGCCCGTCGACGCCGGTGCCGATCACCGCGACCAGCTGCCCGGCACCGCGGGTCAACGGCCAAAGCCGCGGCGGGTCGACGAGCTTCTGGCCCCAGGGCACGGCGCCGGTGTACGTCCCGGACGGGTTGGCGCACTGCGCCGGGGCGGCGGAAGCGGAGACGGGGAGCCCGAGCGCCACCACTCCGACGACCGCCAGCGCCGCCGCGAACCGCACCCGTTCCCTCCCGAAAGCCCGAAAAGCCGGTGGCGGACAAGGATTCCCGCCACCGGCAAGTCTAGCCGGGAATCAGCGGAGGTCCAGGCCGAGATCCAGCACGGGCGAGGAATGCGTCAGCCCGCCGACCGACAGATAGTCCACACCGGACTCGGCGTAGGCCCTACCACGATCCAGCGTGAGCCCGCCAGAGGATTCCAGCCGCGTCTTCGGGGAGACTTCGTCGCGCCGCGCCACGGCTTTCGCGCACTCTTCCGGGGTGAAGTTGTCCAGCAGGATTTCGTCCGCCGCCGCGGCGAGGGCCTCCTCCAGCTGGTCGAGGTCGTCGACCTCCACCTCGCACGGCAGCTCCGGCGCGTACGCCCGGGCCGCCGCCAACGCCGCGGTCACCGAGCCCGCCGCGACGACGTGGTTGTCCTTGATCAGCACCGCGTCGCCGAGGCCGAGCCGGTGGTTGACCCCGCCGCCGCACCGGACCGCGTACTTCTGCAGCAACCGCAGTCCCGGCAACGTCTTGCGGGAGTCCCGGATCCGGCACCCGGTACCGTCCACTTCGGACACCCAGGCCGCGGTCGCGGTGGCCACGCCGGACAGGTGGGTCAGCAGGTTCAGCGCCGTCCGCTCGGCGGTGAGCAACCCGCGGATCGGCGCCCGCAGCACCAGCGCGGGCTCCCCCGCGACGAGCCGCTCACCGTCCTCGCGCCCGGCAAGCACCTCGTAGGAATCACCCAGCACCAGGTCGAACACGGCGAACGCGACGGGCAGCCCGGCGATCACCCCGGTCACCCGCGGCGTGATTTCGGCCAGTGCCACCGCGTCCTCGGGCACGGTGGACGCCGTCGTCGCGTCCGGCCCGTACCGCAGATCCTCGCCCAGCGCGGTCGTGACCACCCGCGTCACATCTTCGACATCCAGCCCCGACGCGGCCAGAAGCTCTTTCACCGGTTCGGAAATCATGCCACTCCCTCCAACGCGATCGGGTCGGCCAGCACCGGCTGGCCGGACGGGCTGAGCCGGATCAGCTGGCTGCGCCGCCAGGCCGGGTCCGGCGAGGGAAAGTCCGTGCGCACGTGGCAGCCGCGCGACTCGGTGCGCCGCACCGCCGCCGCCAGCAGCGCCTGTGCCACCAAGGTCAACGCCGCGTCCTCGACGGCCGCGTGCGTCCACAAAGGACTTTCCTGGACGGACAGGTCGAGCACCGAACCGGCCGCGGCCAGCCCGTCGGCGTCCCGGCCGATGGCCGCGTACCGGCTCATCACCCGCTGCAGCGCGTCGCGTTCGGCCACCCGCGCGACCGCCGACGGAGCCCGTCCGCGAGACGGGTCGGCCAGCAGCCCGGCGGCGAGATCCGCCGCCACCGCCTCGGCGACCCGCTGCCCGACGACCAGTCCCTCCAGCAAGCTGTTGGACGCCAACCGGTTCGCACCATGCAGCCCGGTCCGCGCGACCTCGCCCGCGGCGTACAGCCCGGTGACGCCGGCCCGTCCGTCCACAGTGGTCACCACGCCGCCGCACGAGAAGTGCGCCGCCGGCGTCACCGGGATCGGGTCGACGGCCGGGTCGAGCCCCAGCGCCGCGCACGCCCCGAACACGGTCGGGAACCGCGCCGTGAAGCCGGAAATACCGGTGGCGTCGAGGAAGACGTGGTCGTCGACACCGCCGGGCGCCGAAGCCATCCGCCGGGTGATCGCGGCCGCGACGACGTCCCGCGGCGCGAGGTCGCCGAGCGGGTGCACGCCGAGCATCACCGGCGCGCCCGCGCCGTCGACCAGCGTCGCCCCCTCACCGCGCACCGCCTCGGTGACCAGCGGGCAGCGCCCGCGCGCTCCCGGCGTGTACAGCACCGTCGGGTGGAACTGGACGAACTCGATGTCGGCCACCGCCGCCCCGGCGCGCAAGGCCAGCGCGAGGCCGTCCCCGGTCGCGATCTCCGGGTTGGACGTCGCCTGGTAAAGCTGCCCGATCCCGCCGCTGGCCAGCAGCACGGCGGGGGCGCGCACGACGCCGGGGATGCCGTTGGCGTCGAGCACGGTCACCCCGGCGACTCGCCCCCCGGGCGTGCGCAGCGCGTCGACGGCGATGTGGTGCTCGAGCACCGGCACCCGCGCCTGGCCCGCCTGCGCGACCAAGGTCCGCTCGACCTCGGCGCCGGTGGCGTCGCCGCCCGCGTGGATGACGCGGAACGCGCTGTGCCCGCCCTCGCGGGCCCGGGCGAGCAGACCGCCGGAGGCAGCGTCGAACTTCGCGCCCTCGGCCCGCAGCCGGGCGACCGCGGCCGGGCCGCCGTCGATGATCGAGCGCGCGGCGACCTCGTCGCAGAGCCCAGCGCCCGCGGTGAAGGTGTCTTCGGCGTGCTTCGCGACCGAGTCGTCCAAGTCGTGTTCGCCGTCGAGGACCACCGCCACGCCGCCCTGCGCCCAGCGCGTGTTGCCGTCCTCGATCGTGGCCTTGGTGACCACGAGGACGTGCAATCCGAGCTCACGGGCGCGCAGCGCGGCGGTCAGGCCCGCCACCCCGCTGCCGATCACGACCAGATCCGCGCGGGCTTCCCACACCGGGGTTTTCGCCTGTGCGGCATTAACCGGGCCGTTCATTCGCCGCCGCCGGGCTGCCCGATCTCGATCATCCGCTGCACCGAGGCACGAGCCTTCGCTGCGGTTTCGACGTCGACATGGACCTCGTCGAGGCCCTCACGCAGGCAGCGCAGCAGCGCGGCCGGGGTGATCATCTTCATGTACCGGCAGGACGCGCGGTCGTTCACCGCGCGGAAGTCGATGTCCGGCGCGGCCTTGCGGAGCTGGTGGATCATGCCGATCTCGGTGGCCACCAGGACCGACTTCGCACGCGTGTCGCGGGCTTCGTGGACCATGTCGCCAGTGGAGAGGATCTTGACCCGCTCGGGTGCCACCGCGCCCTCGCCTGCCAGGTAGAGCGCCGAGGTCGCGCAGCCGCATTCGGGGTGGATGAACAGGTCGGCGTCCGGGTTCTCGGCCGCCCGCTCGGCCAGCTCGGCGCCGTTGATCCCGGCGTGGACGTGGCACTCCCCGGCCCAGATGTGCATGTTCTCCCGGCCGGTCACGCGCTTGACGTGCGCGCCGAGGAACTGGTCCGGCAGGAAGAGAACCTCCTGGTCAGCCGGGATGGAAGCGACGACGTCGACCGCGTTCGACGACGTGCAGCAGATGTCCGTCTCGGCTTTGACCTCGGCGGTGGTGTTCACGTACGAGACCACCACCGCGCCCGGGTGCTCGGCCTTCCAGGCCCGCAGCTCGGCGCCGGTGATCGAGTCGGCCAGGGAGCAGCCGGCCCGCGCGTCCGGGATCAGGACGGTCTTCTCGGGACTGAGGATCTTCGCGGTCTCGGCCATGAAGTGAACGCCGCAGAAGACGATCGTGGACGCGTCGCTGCTGGCCGCGATCCGGCTGAGTGCCAGGGAGTCGCCGGTGTGGTCGGCGATGTCCTGGATCTCGGGGAGCTGGTAGTTGTGCGCGAGCAGCACGGCGTCCCGCTGCTTCGCCAGCGCCCGCACCTCCTCCGCCCAGGCCGCGTTCGCCTCGACCCCGCCGAAGGGGGTGAGACCTTCCGGAACCAACGTGCTGGTCATCTGGCCCTCCTGGACCCGTCATCGGTTTTCGCCTTATAATCGAAAACCGTGCGAAGTCATCTTAACACCCAGACCCCCCTGGCCCACGAGGTCTTGGGAGCAGTCCTTCAAGTGCGCTGCGACACACTCCGCGTGCTGCTGTGGCGCCGCGCGCTCGATCCACACCTCGGCCGCTGGTCGCTGCCGGGCGGGCGGCTGCGCCCCGACGAGGACGTCGAAACGTCCGTCCGGCGCCAGCTCAAGGAGAAGGTGGACGTCCGCCAGCTCAAGCACGTGGAGCAGCTCGCGGTGTTCAGCGACCCGCACCGGGTGCCCGGCCCGCGGGTGGTGGCGACGGCGTTCCTCGGCCTGGTCCCCTCCGACGTCGACCCGGAGGTCCCCGAAGACACGCAGTGGCACGACGTCTCGCAGCTGCCGCGCACGGCGTTCGACCACGAGGCGATCGTGCTGCGCGCGCGGGATCGGCTGCGCTCCAAGCTTTGTTACACCAATCTCGGTTTCGCTTTGGCGCCCGAGGAGTTCACGATCTCCGCGCTGCGCGGGCTGTACTCGGCGGCACTCGGTTACAAAGTCTCGGCGACGAACCTGCAGCGGGTACTTTCCCGCCGGGGCCTGCTGATCCCGACCGGGCACACCGCTCCGCCGGGGCGCGCGGGCGGCCGTCCGGCGGCGCAGTTCTCCTTCGCGGGCAAGGGGATGCAGATCACCGATCCGTTCGCGGTGTTCCGCCCGCCCTCGGCCCGCTGAATCCGATCCTGCGAAAACCGCCGCCGCCCCTTACCGTTGACGGCGTGAGAGAACCGGAGCCGGATGCCAGCATGACAACGCTTCTGCCGTTGTTCCCTTTGCAGACCGTGCTCCTGCCCGGATCCAAGCTGCCCCTGCACATCTTCGAGCCGCGTTACCGCCAGCTGATGGCGGACCTCGTCGGCGGCACGGTGCCGGACCGGGAGTTCGGTGTGGTGGCGCTGCGGTCGTCGATGACGCGCGAGGTACGTGGTCTGGACCAGCTGCACGAGCTCGGCTGCAGCACGATCCTGCGCGAGGCGAAACGCCTGCCGGACGGGCGATTCGACGTCATCACGGAGGCACGCCGGCGGTTCCGGCTGCGCGAGCTGGACGTCACGTCGGCGCCGTACCTGATCGCGAGCGTCGAATGGGTCGACGACGAGCCTTCGACCGTGGGCGGCGACGTCGCGGACCGGCTGGCGGCGGTGGCGCGGGCGGCGCACCAGCGGTACTGCGAGGCGGCCTGGCACAGCGAGGACTGGCACGAGCCGGACGCCGACACCGACCTCGCCGAGCTGGCCTACGTCCTGGCGGCCGACTGCCTGCTGCCGTTGGAGGATCGCCAGCGGCTGCTGGAAGAACGCCACCCGCTACGCCGTTTGCGCATCGCGTGCCGCCTCCTGACCCGCGAAGCCGGCTTCCTCTCCACCCTCGGCGCGGTCCCCCTGCCCCCCGGCGAGCTCACCGACCTCACCCGCCCCGCCAACCTCAACTGACGCTCAAAGCACCCCAATGTGGCATTCGGTGCGTTGAACGCACCCAATGCCACCTTGAGGTGCATGGGAGCCGGGAGGTCAGGAGCCGGGCTCGGAGTCCGAGCCGTTGCCGTTTCCGTTGCCGAACTTGTTCCAGACCTTGCTCGCCGTCCCCGAGACCGCCTCGCCGACGTCGCTGAACACCTTCGTCAGCGGGTCCGTGGACGTGCTCCATGAGTCCTTGTACGACTTGGCCGCGGACTTCAGGTCGTCCTTCCAGTCCGACGTCGGCGACTCGGCGTCCCGGCGGATGTAGTCCCCCGCCAGGATCGCGCGGTACTCCTCGGTGGCCGCCCACTTCTGCAGCTGCGCGGCACGCACCACGGCGAACGGATGCGACTGCGTCTCGACGTAGCGCAGCTTGAGGAAGCTGTCCCGGATGTCCTCGACCGACTCGTACTCCTCGGCCTGCTGCAGGAACGACGGGATGTCGATCTGTGCCGGGTCGATCCCGCCGGCGATCTGGATCTGCGCGCGCAACGCCGCGGTCGGGTCCTGCCCGCACAGCAGGCCGGCGCGGTCACAGGACAGCTCGGCTTTGCGGTACCACTCCCGCAGCGCGGCGATGATCGCGCGGATGCCGAGCGCGCTCACCGGCGTCCAGGACAGGGACATCTGCAGGTTGATCAGCCGCAGCATGATCGTGCGGTACACGGCGTGGCCGGAGAGCACGTGCCCCATCTCGTGGCCGAGCACGAACCGCAGCGAGTCGCGGCTCATCAGCTCGACCAGCCCGGTGCTCACCATGATGAACGGCTCGTCCATCCCCAGGGTGCCCGCGTCCGCCTGCGCGTTCTGGTAGACGAAGAGGTTCGGGACGGCGTCGAGGTCCAGCGTCTCGGCGCATTCGTGGCGGAGCTTGTCGAGCTCCGGGTACTGCTTCGGCCCGACGCGGATCGACGACGCCAGCGCCATCAGCCGGTCGCCGCGTTCGCTGTAGAAGCCGGAAACCGCCTTCACCACCTGGGCGAAACCGGGCACCGCGCGCAGCGTGGCGAGCGCGCCGCGGTCCACCGGGTGTTCGTAGGCCCGCGAGCTGATCCCCGGGAAGCGGACCGCGTTGTGCCGCGAGACCTCGATGTCCTCTGTCATGAACTACAACCCCCTGGTCGACTGAGACGCCCAGCCTAGGGGAAAACGCTCAGCCGAGGCGGCGTCCGAGGTCATCGCGGCCGTTCCACGCCGTGAGCAGGCCGTACGCGGTCGACACCCCGAACGGCGCGACCAGCAGCACCCAGGCCGTCTCCAGCCGCGGCGCCAGCTCGATCACCGAGGCCAGCGCGGGCGCGGAGGTCAGCGAATAGTGCGAAGTCGCCAGGCCGGGGCCCATCTGCATCGCGAGCCACCCGGCCAGCACCGACCCGGCGACGGCGGCGAGGAACACCACCGGCCCGCGCCGCTCGCGGAACAGCCACGCGACGATCCCGGTCAGCAGGCCGATGCCGAGCATCAGGAAACCGAAGACGGCCAGATCGTCGAACCGGTGCCAGCTCTCCAGCTCCAGCGGCGCGAGGTCGCCCCGGACCGAGACCACCCGCACCCGCTCCGGCGGCGCGATCCACGACCACAGGAACGCGACCGGCACGCCGAGCACCGCGACCGTGCCGAGCATGCTCACCGCGGGCAGGAGGTCCGCCTTGACCACGACCTTCGGCCGGTGCGGCCGGACCAGCGTCGGCACCGACCACGGGTCCGTGACGGTCGACGGCCGGTGCGCGGGTCCTGACGACTCACTCACCCCGGGCTCCCTCCTGCTTCATGTGCGACCGAGCGTAACCGGTCGGGGCAGGATCGGCTTCAGCCGCCGGTCGTGTCGCCGTGCCGGCTGCACCGCGCGGTCCAGCCGAACGGGTCCACCTGGACGATCATCCGGCGCGCGCAGTACGCGCAGAAGCGCGGCGGCTCCAGCGCCGTCCGCGGATTGGCACACGCCGGGTGCGCGACGCCGCCCGGCGACGATTGTCCACAGTGGACGCAATACGCGAGCGGGTCAGAGGGTGTCACTGAGCGCCTTGACCGGCATCTTGAGCTCGTCCAGCATCTTGAGGTCGTCGCCGGGCGAGCGGCCGAGGCTGGTCAGGTAGTTGCCGACGATGATCGCGTTGATGCCGCCGAGCATGCCCTGCCGGGTGCCGAGGTCGCCGAAGGTCAGCTCGCGGCCGCCGGAGAACCGCAGCAGCGCGCGCGGCATCGCCAGCCGGAACGCCGCGACCGTGCGCAGCGCGTCCTTGCCCTCGACGATCTCGTAGTTCTCGTACGGGGTGCCCTGCTGCGGGATCAGGAAGTTCATCGTGCACTCGTCCGGGCCCAGCTCGGCCAGCTGCGCGGCGAACTCGGCACGCTGCTCGATCGTCTCCCCCATGCCGATGATGCCGCCGCAGCAGACCTCCATGCCCGCCGCGCGCACCATCAGCAGGGTGTCCCAGCGCTCTTCCCAGGTGTGCGTCGTGACGACGCTCGGGAAGTGCGAGCGCGCGGTCTCGAGGTTGTGGTTGTAGCGGTGGACCCCCATCTCGACGAGCTCGTCGACCTGCTCCTGGGTGAGCATGCCCAGCGAGCAGGCGATCTGGATGTCGTTGCCGTCCTCGCGGATCGCCTTCACGCCTTCGCGGACCTGCGAGAGCAGGCGCTTGTCCGGCCCGCGGACGGCCGCGACGATGCAGAACTCGGTCGCGCCGGTCTCCTTGGTCTGCCGGGCGGCCTTGACCAGGCCCGGGATGTCCAGCCAGGCCGAGCGCACCGGCGTCGGGAAGCGGCCGGACTGGGAGCAGAAGTGGCAGTCCTCGGGGCAGCCGCCGGTCTTGAGGCTGATGATGCCCTCGACCTCGACCTCGGGACCGCACCAGCGCATCCGCACCTCGTGGGCCAGGGAGAGGAGATCGGGGAGCCGGTCGTCGGGCAGCCGCAGCACCTCGAGGATCTGCTGCTCGTCCAGGCCGGCGCCGGTTTCGAGCACCTGGTCCCGCGCGAGGGCGAGCACATCGGTCTCCGGGGCTGCGGTCACGGCTTCTCCTTGATCGTGGTGGTGCGCCAAAGCGTCCCTCATCGTGCCTGAGGGAAGCTGAAGTGGACAGCGACGCAAATCACTTCTGCGCCGACGCGCTTCCGGCGAACAGCTCGGGGTCGAACTCGCCGCCGAACCACGGCGAAAGCCCGGCCCTGGCGTGCTTGAGGAAGGTGTCGGGGTCGGCCGTGCCGAGTCCCGCGGGCAGCGCGCCCAGCAGCGGTGCGCCCGCGGCGACCGGCAGGTCTTCGAGGTTGGACAGCGCGGCGAGGTCCGGCTCGGCGGGCCAGGACCCGATGATGACCCCGGCCACGGTCAGCCCGCGTTTCGTCGCGACCTCGGCGGTGAGCGCGGTGGCGTTGAGCGTGCCGAGCCCGGCCTCCGACACGATGATCACCAGCGAGCCCAGCGACCAGGCGACGTCGGCCAGGCTCGCCCCAGCGCTGTCGAAGCGCACGAGCAGGCCGCCGGCGCCCTCGATCACCGTGAGGTCATGGTCGGTGGCGAGGTCGGACGCGGCACGCGCGATCTCCCCTGGATCGAGCGTGGGCATCCCGCTGCGGCGCGCGGCGGCCTCGGGCGAGAGCGGGTCGGGGTAGCGGCGCAGCTCGCGCGTGGTCACCGCGCTCCCGGCCAGGCGGAGGACGTCGTCGAGGTCGCCCGGCTCGTCCGGGAGCACTCCGGTCTGCGCGGGCTTGAGCACCGCCACCCGCTGCCCGGCCTGCACGGCCAGCGCCGCGATCGCCGCGGTGGTGATCGTCTTGCCGACCCCGGTCCCGGTCCCCGTCATCACGAGCATGGTCACGGGCCATCAACATAGTGAGTCCGCGATGCGATGTGCAGCACGGGCATGGGCTGAAGGGGACTTTCCTCTCATCGGAGGTGAGGAAAGTCCCCTTCGCCACGTCTGACGCGAGGAAAGTCCCCTTCAGCTCGGCACGGGTGCGCCCGCCGGGCGGAACGTCCTCGCCGCGGTGTCATACAGGTGGACCTGCGCGCCGCCGACGTCGAAGTACATGCCGGTCAGCTGCAGCCCACCGGCCTGCTCCGCGGCCGCCACCAGCGGATACTCCCGCAGGTGCGCGAGCTGCTGGAGGACGTTGTGCAGCGCGAGCCGATCCCCTTCACGATCCGGGCGGGCGCCGTCGAGCGTGGCCGGGCCGACGCGCTTCGCGGTCGGCTCGGCGTGACGCAGCCAGTCGGCCAGCGGCCCGGGCGGCGGGCCGTCGGCGAGCGCGGCCATCGCGCCGCACGACGAGTGCCCGCAGACGACGATCTCGGCCACGGCCAGCACGCCCACGGCGTACTCGATGGAGGCGTTCATCGACGGGTCGGCCTGGGCGGGCGGGACGAGATTGCCGATGTTGCGGATGGTGAACAAGTCGCCGGGGCCGCTGGTGGTGATCAGGTTGGGCACGATCCGGGAATCGCCGCAGGTGATGAACAGCGTGCGCGGCGCCTGGCCGTCGGCGAGGTCGGACAGCGTGTCACGCAGCAGCGTCGCGGCCCGGCGCTGGAACTCCGCCGCACCCCGCCGGGTCGGCTGGGCGGGCACTTCGGCGCCCTGCCACGCCGACCACGGCGCCAGCCAGCGCGGCACGACGTGGGCCGAGGCCCGGCTGAGCGTCGGCCGTCCTTCTTTGCCCCGGGCGAACCAGGGGTGACCGACCTCGTCGACGTCCACCGTGCCGCCGGCCCGTTCGTGGGCGTGCTGCCAGTTGTGGAGGCTCTCGAAGGCGGCGTGGTCGAGGTAGTCCACGACGAGCTCGAGCCGCACCGCAGCGCCCGCGGGCACCGTACCCATCACCTTAGAAAGCCTGGGCACGGAAAGGAAAGTGAGCACGCCTTCGACCACGACCCGCCAGGTGTCGCCCTCGCGCTCGACGTGGATGCCGGACCATAGCGTCCGCCGCAGCATCAGGACCAGCGACAGGCCGATCCCGGCCAGGACGCCGGTGAGCAGGTCGAACACCACCACCCCGGCGAGGGTGAGCAGGTAGACGGCCAGGTCCCCGTGCGCGAGGACCTGCTTGAGGTGCCCGGGGTTGACGAGCTTGGCGCCGACGTGGACGAGCAACCCGGCGAGCGCGGCGAGCGGGATGTTCTGGATCAGCCCGGCGAGCACGACGACGAACACGAGCACCCACACCCCGTGCAGGATCGCCGAAACACGGGTCTTCGCCCCGGCGGCGACGTTGGTGGAGCTGCGCACGATCACGCCGGTGACCGGCAGGCCGCCGAGCGCGCCGGAGACCATGTTCGCCGCGCCCTGCCCGACGAGTTCGCGGTCGAGGTTCGCGCGCGGGCCGGTGTGCAGGCGGTCGACGGCGACCGCGGACAGCAGGCTCTCGACGCTGGCGATCAGCGCGATGGTGACGACGGCGATCGTGAAGCCGCCCCAGCCATTGTCGGGCAACTGCGGGACGAAGTGCAGGTTCAGCAGGTCACCGGGAAGTTCGACGCGCGGCAACGTCATCCCAGCGGCCACGGACACGACGGTGGCGACGGTGATCGCGGCCAGTGGACCGGGGATCCGGCGGACGGCCTGCGGCAGCCGGGGCCACAACACCAGGATCACCAGGGTGAGCAGGCCGATCGCGGTCGCCTGGTCGTGGTGGGCGACGATCTGGCCGGGCAGTTCGGCGATGTTCTCCAGCGCCGAGCTCTGCGCCTTGCCGCCGAGGATGACGTGCAGCTGGCCGAGCACGATCGTCACGCCGATGCCGGCGAGCATGCCGTGCACGATGGCCGGGGAGATCGCCAGCGCGGCGCGCGCGATCCGGCTCAGCCCGAGCAGGATCTGCAACGCGCCGGCGGCGACGGTGATGGCACAGGTGACCGCCCAGCCGAAGGTGGTGATGGTCTCGGCCATGACCACGGTGAGCCCGGCGGCGGGCCCGCTGACCTGCAGCGCGGACCCGCCGAGCGCGCCGGCCACCACCCCGCCGACGACAGCGGCGATCAATCCGGCGGCGACCGGAGCGCCGGAGGCCAGCGCGATACCGAGGGAAAGTGGAACAGCGACGAGGAAGACGACCAGGGAGGCCGGCAGGTCGTGACGGAGCACGGCGAGGGGCTTCATGATCACCATGCAACCGGAAACCGAGTGAATTGTCCGCTAAGTTCCACTCTTCCGGGTTAATACTGTTCATAGAGTTCAGCTGAAGGACGCCTTCAGTCCACTGGGTGGGACTGAAGGCGCCCCTCAGCTCACGGGGCCGGGGCGAACGAGCGCACCCGACTGTCCAAAAGGGACACTTGAGCGGCGCCGACATCGAAGTACATGCCGGTCAGCCGCAGATCCGCGCGCGCCGCCACCACCGGGTACGTCCGCAGATTCTCCAGCTGCTGCACGATGTTGTGCAGCGCGAGCTGGTCGCACTCCGCCGCCGGACGTCCGCCGCCCAGCAGCACCGGCGCTTCCCGGGCCCGGCGCAACAGCGTCTGCTCGCCGTGGCGCAGCCAGCTTCCCAGCTGCACCAGGCCTTCCGGCGCCTGCCCGAGCAGCGCCTTCATCGCGCCGCAGCCCGAATGGCCGCACACCACGACCTCCGCCACCCCGAGCACGCCCACCGCGTACTCGATCGCCGCGCCCACCGAGTCGCTCCCGTCGCCGGGCGGCGGCACGAGGTTGCCGATGTTCCGCACCGTGAACAGGTCGCCCGGCCCGCTCGTGGTGATCAGGTTCGGCACGATCCGCGCGTCGCCGCAGGTGATGAACAGCGTGTGCGGCTGCTGGCCGTGCGCCAGGCCGTCCCAGGTCTCGCGCAGCAGGTGCGCGGTCCGGCGGTGGAACTCCGACGCGCCGCTCGCGGTGCGCTGGCCCGGCACCAGGTGCTCGGCCTGCCACTCCGACCACGGAGCGAGCCACCGCGGGACGACGCGCGCGGCGAGGCTGCGGCGCACGGTCGGCGCGCCCGCGCTGCCGCGCTCGAACCACGGGTGCCCGATCTCGTCGACGGTCACCTTGCCGGGATGCGCGCGCTGCCACGAACGCAGGCAGTCGAAGGCCGCGTGGTCGAGGTAGTCGACGAGCAGCTCGAGCGTGACGTCGGCGTCCGGCGGCACCTCGGCGAGCACGCGCGTCAGCCGGGGCACGGAAAGAAAAGTGAGCGCGCCCTCGATCACGACCCGGGTGCCCTCGACGTGGATGCCGGAGTAGACCATCCGCCGCAGCATCAGCATGAGCGAGAGCAGCACCCCGGCCACGACGCCGGTGAGCAGGTTGACCGCGACCGCGCCGGCCAGCGTCACGACGTAGACGGGCAGGTCGCCGTGGCGCAGGACTTCCTTGAGCCCCGCCAGGTTCACCAGCCGCACGCCGACGTACACGAGCAGCGCGGCGAGGGCGGCGAGCGGGATCAGCCGCAGCACGCCGGTCAGCAGCAGGCAGGCCGCGAGGATCCAAACGGAGTGCAGGATCGCCGATCCCCGGGTGCGCGCGCCGGCCTCGAAGTTGGTCATGCTCCGCACGATCACGCCGGTGACCGGGAACCCGCCGAGCGCGCCGGCGGCGACGTTCGCCGCGCCCTGCCCGATCAGCTCGCGGTCGAGGTCGGTGCGCGGACCGCCGCGGCGCTTGTCCACCGAGACCGCGGACAGCAGGCTTTCCAGGCTGGCGATGAGCGCGATGGTGATCGCGGCGACGGCGAACCCGGCGAAGCCGCCCGACGGCAGCTCGGGGACGACGTGCAGCGACGGCAGCCCGGCGGGGAGGTCGACCCGCGGCAGGACCATGCCCATGGACACGGCGGTCGCCACCGTGACGGCGGCGAGCGGTGCGGGGATCCGGCGGATCGCCTTCGGCAGCCGCGGCCAGGCCAGCAGCACGATCAGGGTGACGACCCCGACCAGCACGGCCTTGTCGTGGTGCCCGGCGATCTGGCCGGGCAGCGCGAGGACGTTCGCGATCGCGGAGCCCTGCGCGGTGCCGCCGAGCACGACGTGCAGCTGGCCCAGCACGATCGTCACGCCGATCCCGGCGAGCAGCCCGTGCACGATGGCGGGCGACACGGCGAGCGCGGCGCGGGCGGCCCTGGTGAGGCCGAAGAGGACCTGGAGCAGGCCGGCGGCGACGGTGATCGCGCAGGTGACCGGCCAGCCGTGGGTGGCGATGGTGTCGGCGAGCACCACGGTCAGGGCCGCGGAAGGGCCACTGACCTGCAGGGGTGATCCGCCGAAGACGCTGGCGACCAGGCCGCCGACGACGGCGGAGACCAGGCCCGCGAGCAGCGGGGCGCCGGCCGCGAGGGCGATGCCCAGAGAGAGGGGGACGGCGACGAGGAAGACGACGAGTGACGCGGGGAGGTCGTGTTTCAGCGCGTCGAGGGCGGCTGCTCGGCGGGACGGGGGTCCGGTGTCGTGTTCACCACGAACGATCTCGATCATGGTCGCAGGATCCCGAATACCCGGCGAAATGTCCGCTGTGTACCCCCGGTCACACCGGATCGTGTGACTTCAGGCCTTCGCGGCGACCGCGAGCATCGCGCCGGTGATCACTTCGAGGTCGTCCTCGCCCGTGACGTAGGGCGGCATCGCGTAGACGAGATCGCGGAACGGCCGGAGCCAGGCGCCCCGCGCGGTGGCGACCTCGGTCGCGACGGCCATGTCGACCTCGTGGTCGAGCTGCAGCACGCCGATCCCGCCCAGCACCCTGACGTCGATGACTCCGGGGAGTTCGCGCGCTTGGGCGAGGCCGGAACGCAGCCCGGTTTCGAGCCGGGCGACGTCGTCGCGCCAGCGGCCTTCCTTGAGCAGCGCGAGCGAGGCGTTCGCCACCGCCGAAGCCAGCGGATTGCCCATGAACGTCGGACCGTGCGCGAGGACCGGGAGCGCGCCGCGGGAGATCCCGGCGGCGACTTCCGGCGTGCACAGCGCGGCCGCCATGCTGAGGTAGCCGCCGGTGAGCGCCTTGCCGAGGCAGAGGACGTCCGGCGTGACACCCGCGTGTTCCGCGGCGAACATCGCGCCGGTGCGGCCGAAGCCGGTGGCGATCTCGTCGAAGATCAGCAGCAGGTCGTGCTTCTCCGTGAGCTCCCGCAGGGCGCGCAGGTAGCCGGGGTGGTGGAAGCGCATCCCGCCGGCGCCCTGGACGACCGGCTCGACGATCACCGCGGCAAGCTCGTCCGCGTGCGCCTCGATTTCCCGGGCCAGAGTGTCCACATAGGACTGATCGAGCGGCGCGTCGAAGCCGGAAGGCGGTGCGGGCACGAAGACCTGCTCCGGCAGGACGCCACGCCACAGCGAGTGCATGCCGCCCTCGGGATCGCACACGCTCATCGGCGTGAACGTGTCACCGTGGTAGCCGCCGCGCCAGGTGAGCAGCTTGCGCTTCGCGTCCTTGCCGCGGGAACGCTGATACTGCAGGCACATCTTGGCCGCGACCTCGACCGACACCGAACCGGAGTCGCAGAGGAAGACGTGCTCGAGGCCGTCCGGAGTCAGCTCGACCAGCGTGGTGGCCAGGGTGATGGCCGGTTCGTGGGTGAGCCCGCCGAACATGACGTGGCTCATCCTCCCGGCCTGCGTTGCCAACGCTTTGTCGAGCGCGGGGTGCCGGTAGCCGTGGATCGCCGACCACCACGAGGACATCCCGTCGACCAGCTCGCGTCCGTCGGCGAGCTTCAGCCGGACGCCGTCCGCTTCGGCCACCAGCAGCGAAGGCACCTTCGCGGGCATCGGCGCGTAGGGATGCCAGACATGCTGGGCGTCGAGGGCGAGCAGGGCGGCGGAGTCCATTCGCCGACCCTACGTCACCTCGCGCGCTCCTCCAGGGCGGCCACGACGCGCTCGGTGACGTCCTCCCAGTACGTCCGCTGCTCCTCGCGTTCCTCGGCGTCGGAGAGCCATTCCTGGTGGAAGCGCAGCGTCGTCTTCGCCCCGGCGGGGCTGAGCCGGACCTGGACGGTCGAGCTGTGGTCCCAGTCCTGCGGCTGCCAGGTGAGCCGCACCCGGTCGGCCTCGACGTAGCTGCGGACCTCCCCGGTGATGCCGTTGGCCGTCTCGTAGGCCTCCCCCGCCTCGCGCGGCAGGTCGACGCCCGGCCCGAGCCAGATCTCGACGCCTTCGCGGCCCACCAGGAGGTCCCACACCTGCGCCGCCGGGTACGGCAAGGTGCGGGAAACCCCTATGTTCCAACCGACATCGGCGGTCTTCCCCACTTCTGAGCTCATCTCCCCATCCTCCCACCGGGGACCGACAGAAACCGTCCCCGGGCCGGGTGGAGGATCTTCTCTCGTGCGCTACCGCCCGATTTCCCCCGCTTCGCTGGCCGAAGAACTGACCGACCGCATCGACGCCCTCACCGAGCGCCGACGGATCGCGGTCGCGGTCGACGGCGCCGCCGGTGCGACGGAAACCACAGAACTCGCGGACGCCCTGGTAGACCCGTTGCGCCTGCGTGGCCATGCGACGGTGCGGGTGTCCGCGCGCGACTTCCTGCGCCCGGCGTCACTGCGTTTCGAGCACGGCCGCACCGACCCGGACGCCCGCTACACCGACTGGCTCGACCTCGGCGCGCTGCGGCGCGAGGTGCTGGACCCGCTGGCCGAGGGCGGCAGCGGCGAGGTCCTCCCGGCGCTGTGGGACGCCGATCGCGACCGCGCCACGCGCGCCGCCCGCGTCCCGCTGCCGGCCGGCGGCGTGGTGCTGATCGACGGCGAGCTGCTGCTCGGCGCGGGCCTGGCGTTCGACTTCGCCGTCCACCTCTGGCTGTCCCCGGCGGCGCTGCGGCGGCGCGTCCCCTCGGACGACGCCTGGGCTCTGCCCGCCTACGAGCGCTACGAGGCGGAGGTCGACCCCAGCACGCTCGCCGACGTCGTGGTCCGCGTCGACGACCCCCGCCACCCCGCGCTCTACTCCCCCTGACCCCGAGCACCCCAATGTGGCATCGGGGTGTTGGGGAGCGGGGGATCAGCCGAACTGGCCGGGCTGGTAGTCGCCCGCGGGCTGCTGGACCATCACGTTGAAGCGGTTGTAGGTGTTGATGATCGCGATGATCGACACCAGCGCGGCGAGCTGGTCCTCGTCGTAGTGCTTGGCGGCGTTCGCCCACGCGTCGTCGGTGACACCGCCTGCCGCGTCCGCGATGCGGGTGCCCTGCTCGGTCAGTTCCAGGGCGGCGCGCTCGGCGTCGGTGAAGACGGCGGCTTCCCTCCAGGCCGCGACCAGGTTGAGCCGCGTCTGGGTCTCACCGGCGTGCAGGGCGTCCTTGGTGTGCATGTCGGTGCAGAAGCCACAGCCGTTGATCTGGCTGGCGCGCAACTTCACCAGCTCCTGCGTCGCGGCGGGCAGCGACGAGTCCGTGACCGCTTTGCCTGCCGTGTTGATGCCCTTGAAGACCTTGGCCGCGACCGGGTTGGCGAAGAGGTTGAGACGGGCTTCCATGGTGATCTCCCTGTGTGCCTTGCTTTTGGCGTACACAGCACTGACGAAGCAGCCCGGCAAGGTGTGACAGGAACAGGTGTGACCTACGTCTACTGCTTCCGGCTCAGGATCGCGTCGGCCGCTTCGCGCGCCCTGTCTGCCGGGACGATCCATTCGTCCTCGCGGACGTCCTCCTCGACGACCCGGACCCGGACCGCGGGGCCGGCGGTCGCGCTGATCGTGTGGGAAAGCCCCAGGGAAACCTCGGCCCCGTCGGCGACCTCGACCACCTCGACCTCCGCGATGTCGCCGAACAGCACGACATCGTCGTGGTTGTCGTCCAGGGTGCGCCGCACCTTCCGGCGCACTCGCACGGCGACCTCGTCCCGGCGGACCAGCAACTGTCCGTCCGCCTCGCCGCGGATCGGGAACACCAGCTCGAAGTCACCATCGTCGGCGGGCAACGCGGGCAACGCGATGTTCCGCACCGCGAGCACCGGCACCAGCGCGAGCACGACGGCGACCGCCACCACGAGCACCATCCGGTCGGGCCCGCGCGAGGACATCAGGACGAGCACCGCCCAGGCCGCGCTGAGCACGCCGAACACCAGCGCCGTCTTCATCCACACCCGCGGCCGGAACCGCAGCAGCACGGCGATCCCGCCGAACACCACCGCCAGGCCGAGGCACGTCCACGCGACCCCTTGCTGGCCGCGGCCCACGACGTCGGCGAAGACCAGCGCGGCCAGCGCCACGAGCACGACCGGACCCAGCAGCGTCGCGGCCAGGTACGTCCGCACTGCGCGATCGGTCATCAGCGCACCGCCGCCACCGGTTCGCCGTCCAGCAGCCCGGAGAGCCGCTCGGCCAGCACGTCCCACCTCCAGTGCTCGGAAACCCACGCCCGGCCCGCCTCGCCCATCCGGCGGGCACGCACGGGGTCGGCCAGCAACGACGCCAGCGTCTCGCGCAGCTGGGCGACGTCCCGGCCGTCGACGACGTGCCCGGTGACCTCGTCGAGCACCGTCTCGGGCGCGCCGCCGGAGTTGCCCGCGACCACCGGAAGCCCGGTCGCCGAGGCCTCCAGGTAGACGATCCCCAGCCCCTCGACGTCCAGGCCTTTGCCGCGGGTCCGCGCGGGCATCGCGAAGACGTCGCCTGCCGCGTAGTGCGCGGGCAGCTCGGCCCACGGCACCGAGCCGGTCATCACGACACTGCTTTCGACGCCCAGCTGGGTCGCCAGCGCGGCGAGCTGCTTGCGGTAAGGACCGCCGCCGACGATCAGCAGCGCGACGTCGGGAATGCGTTTGCGCAGCCCCGGAAGCGCGCGGATGAGCTGGTCCTGGCCCTTGCGCGGGACCAGCCGGGACACGCAGACCACAGTGGGCCGGTCGCTGAGGCGGTGCCGCGCGCGGATCTCCTCGCGCCCGGCCGGGTCCGGCCGGTACAGCGTCGTGTCGACGCCCGAGGGCAGCAGCTCCAGCCCGGCCAGCGGGCCGAACGCGGCAGCGAAGCGGCCGCGGGTGTACTTGCTGACGTAGGTGACGACGTCGACGGTGTCGCCGATGCGGCGCAGCGCCTGCCGGGCGCCGGGCAGCATCGACCAGCCGACCTCGTGGCCGTGCGTGGACGCGACGATCCGCTGGGCGCCGGCCTTGCGCAGCGGGTGGCCCAGCAGTGCGAGCGGAGCGGCGGCGCCGAACCAGACCGCTTCGCAACCTCGCGAACGCATGATCTGCTTCGCGCGGCGAAGCACGTCCGGAGTGGGCAGCATCAGCGACGTCGGGTGCCGGACGACCTCGAACGGCGCGGCGGCGTCGAACTCCTCGTGCGAGCCCGTCCTCGACTCCCAGGACGGCGCGTAGACGACCAGGTCGTCCGCGGGCAGCCGGGTGGCCAGGGAGTTCAGGTAGTTCTGGATCCCGCCGGGGCGCGGCGGGAAGTCGTTGGTGACGAGCAGCGTCCGGAGCACACTCCAGAGGCTATCGGGACGCCCCGACACAAAAAGGGAGGGCACCGCGGTGTGCGGTGCCCTCCCTTTCCGAGCGTGCTTACGCGGTGGGGCGGCGGGCCCCGGCGTACTGGCTCTGCAGCGGCGAGATCTTGACGACGTCACCGCTGTCGGGCGCGTGCACCATCTTGCCGTCGCCGACGTACATGCCGACGTGCGAGACGGGTGAGTAGTAGAACACCAGGTCACCGGGCTGCAGCTGGTCGCGCGGCACCGCGGCGCCGAACGTGGACTGCTCGCGGCTGGACCGGGGCAGGGTCAGACCGGCCTGCTTGTAGGCCCACAACATCAGGCCCGAGCAGTCGAACGTGCTCGGCCCGGTGGCACCCCAGACGTACGCGCTGCCCAGCTTGCTCAGCGCCGCGTTGAGCGCGGACTGCGCCTGCGCGGTGGGTGCCTTGACATTGGGGATGCTGCCGCCCTTGTCCTTCTGCGCGGCCTTGTCGGACGCG
This sequence comes from uncultured Actinomycetota bacterium, assembly GCA_963762765.1. Classification (GTDB taxonomy): domain Bacteria; phylum Actinomycetota; class Actinomycetes; order Mycobacteriales; family Pseudonocardiaceae; genus Amycolatopsis. Next base: position 47,118 of record CAVXMR010000055.1, on the reverse strand, counting down.
CTCAGGTTCTTGTTGGCGGCTTCCAGCTGGTCGATCTGGGCCTGCAGGGCGGCCTTCTTGGCCTTGATGTCCTCGGTCAGCTTCGAAGCGGCGTCACGGGCCTGCGTGGCCCGGTTCGCCGCGTCGGTCGCCTTCGCCGTGGCGTCGGCGGCCGTCTTGACCGCGCCGGTGAGGTTGTCCATCGCGGCGTTCTTGTCCGTCGCGATGACCTCGAGGGCCGAGGACCGGTCCAGGAAGTCCTGGGTCGAGGTGCCGGCCAGCAGGGCGGACAGCTTGTTGAGCTGCACACCGCTGGTGAACGAAGCGCCGGCGAACTTGTCGACCTGGGTCTGGTACTTCTTCTGGTTCGCCAGGGCGACGTCACCGACGGACTTGGCGGCGTTGACGTCGGCCGTGGCCTTGTCGAGCTCGCCTTGCCGGGCGGTCAGGTCGTCCTGGGCCTTGAGCAGGTCTTCGTTGAGCTTCTCGGCCTGTGCCGCGAGGTCCCGGTACTGGGCGAGCGCGGCACTGCCGGTGGGCGGGGCTTGGAGGGCGGGGGCTGGGGCGGCGGTGGCCGCTGGCTGAGCGACGACGATGGCTGTGATCACCGAAGCCGCTGCGAGGGCACCTGACACCACGCGCCTGACTGGATGCGACTGCACGGTCGCGCGGGTCTCCTTTGCTTCTCGGCCGCCGCACCGGCACCCGGGACGAAGAGGTCGGGGGCCCTCTTCTGCTGTCCCCACCGCGCGCAGGCCGTGCTGCTTTGGGGCAACACGAGCCGCATCTGGATCCTGCGCGCGCGGTGTGGTCCGGTTTCCAGCTCCCCGACAAAGCTGTACCCGGCGGCGATCTCGCGTCGCCATCGGCTCGACGGCTGTCCACCACGAGATCTCGGACAGGTTACGAAAAGACCGCCACGGCGTCCACCGCCCGGGGCTCGAAAACTCTCCGTGACCCGGCGAAACACCATTGGACCAGCATCGGAGAAAACATGTGATGGGCGTTACACGCTGGGGTTTCTCCGGAGGCCGTTTTGGCTACCTACCGTTCACCTGACTCGATCGACCACTCGGCGCGCCGACACGAAACGGGCGTGTCAGGCACTCCTTCGAACCGGTCCCTGCACCAGTTGGAGCCGCGGCACCATCCCCGCCTCGGCCAGCGCATCGATGGCGCGCCGCTCGTCGGCATCCCACCCGACGGCGGGCGGCGCGCCGAGCAGCACGCTCACCACGCAGTCGTGACAGGAGATGCCGCGGACCACGCACCGGTCGCAGTCGACGACGTCGGTTTCGATATCTTCGACCGAGATGTGGCTGACATCGACCTCGGACAGATCTTCGTTCATCGTGGGCCTCCTCACGGGCCGGACTCTGACACCCCGCACGCTACGAACCACCACCGACAGTTTTCGTTTGATCGCGGACCGGCACGACCCATCAGCCCCGCTGCGACCTGGGGATCCATCCCAGAAATTCACCTTTTCGGGGAAGCCGGCGCGAAGGCCGTGAATGGCACATCGAGGGCCTTTAAGGCCGTGAATGTGCCATTCACGGCCTTAAATTCTCAGACGCGGCTGAGGCGAGTGACGAGGACCGCGGAAGGGGTCGGGTGGGCGCCGCCGCCGCGGACCGAGTCCGCCACCGCGCGGTCCGAGGTCGCGACGACCATCGGCCGCCCCGCGGGTTCGGCCGCGACCAGCGCGCGGATCACGTCGTCCGCCAGCACGCCCCGGTCCGAGAACAGCACCCGCACGCCGCGCGGCACCGAGGCCGGGACCGACAGCACACCGGCGCCGTCGAAAACCACGGTGACCTCGGCCGATGTCCGGGCCGCGAGCGCCGAAAGCTGGTGGATCAGCCGGTCGCGCTGGTCGGCCAGCGCCAGCTCGGGATAGCCGGTCTTGGTGACGTTGTAGCCGTCCACGATGAGGTGGACGTTCGGCAGCGCCAGGTACCGGTCCAACGTCGAGACGTCGGCGATCTTGCCGCCCTGGCCGTTCCCGGCGGAGGCACCGCGCACCATGTCGGCCGGCCGGGCCCCGCCGCGCGTGCCCAGGGAAAGCTCGCGGCGCAGCCCGCCGAGCGCACCGTCGATCGTGTCGACGAGCAGGGCGAGCCGGACCTCGTCGGCCTCCCGGGCCTCCCGCGCGGACTGACGGGCGACGTCGGCGTCGGCGACCGCGCGCTCAGCGCGCGCCCGCTCGTTCGCCACGCGCTGGCGTTCCCGCTCCAGCTGGGCGTTCAGCGTCGCGATCTCCTCGGCCTTCGCCACACCGCCTTCGGCTGCTGCCGCGGCGGCCGACTCGGCCGCGTCCTTCGCCTGCCGAAGCAGGACACCTTGCTCGCGAAGCCGCTTCAGCAGCTTCTCGACTTCGCCCTCGCGCTCCCCACGGGCGTTCTCCGCCGCGTGACGGGCCTCCGCGAGCTCGGCCCTCACCTGCTCGAGTTCGGCCTCCAGGCGCTGGTTGCGGGCCAGCGCGGCATCACGCTCGGCGCGCAGCGCGTTCTGTTCGGCGTTTTCGGCCACCAGCCGGACGCGCCCGGCCGCACCGGACTCACCGAGCAGCACCGCCGCGGCGGCCGCGGCGACCGAGTCGATGGCGTTCGGGTCCAGGGCGTCCGTGCGGTGCTCGCGCAGCCATTCGATGACCGCGGTCCGGAACTGGGCCGACTCGCCCAGCGCGGCCAGCAGCGCCGTCCCGCCCAGCTTGGCCCGCTTGGCCGGGGCGAACTTCGCGACCGGGCGCAGCTGGCGCGGCACGTCGGTGGACGGCAGCTTCGCGACCGCCGCCGCGGCGAGCTCGGCGATCCGTTCCCGCACGGCCTCAGGCAGGCTCCCCCAGCTCGACGGCTCAGGACGCCCGTCGTCGTCCTCCGCGCGCGCCAAGACACCCGAGGGACCGACTGGGTCCCCGGGCGGCTCCGGTGCGACGGGCTGCGGGTGCATTGGTCCAGCGTAGGCCCCGTCACTGGATCACGCGCCGCATGGGACGGGTGTGGCGTCCCCTGAACCCGCTCGGCCGGCTCCTGCGGAGCTCCGGCATGGACAGCTTCCGGGCCACCGGGCACACGGCCACGTGCCGACGGCCACGTGCCGACGGCCGGCCGCGGCCGGCGGCTTCAGCGCGCGCCAACGAAAACTGTCGGTGGCGGGTTCTAGGGTCGGACCCATGGACTCGCGATCGCGTGCCGGGCAGGCGCAGCTGGCGTTCGACGAACTGGGGACTCCCTTGCGGGACACCACGTTCGTCGTGTTCGACCTGGAGACGACCGGGGCGAAGCCGGGGCCGGACGGTATCACCGAGATCGGCGCGGTGAAGGTCCGCTCGGGCGAGATCCTGGGCGAGTTCGCGACGCTGGTGAACCCGGGGATGGAGATCCCGCCGCAGATCGTGTCCCTGACCGGCATCACCCAGACCATGGTCTACGACGCGCCGCCGATCCAGGAGGTGCTGCCCGCGTTCCTCGAGTTCATCGGCGGGTCGGTGCTGGTCGCGCACAATTCCGGCTTCGACACCTCGCACATGCGCGCGGCCTGCGAAGGGCACGGGTACGTCTGGCCGAAGATGACGGTCGTGTGCACGGTCCGGCTGGCCCGGCGCGTGATCCCGCGGGACGAGGTCGGGCGGTACAACCTGACGGCGCTGGCCATGCTGCTGGGCTCGCGCACCCGGCCGACGCACCGCGCGCTGGACGACGCCCGCGCGACCGTCGACGTCCTGCACGGGCTGCTGGAGCGGGTCGGCAACCTCGGCGTGCACACGCTCGAAGAGCTGATGAGCTACCTGCCCGACGTCACCCCGGCGCAGCGCCGCAAGCGCCACCTGGCGGCCGACCTGCCCGCCGCACCCGGGGTCTACCTGTTCCGCGGGCCCAGCGACGAGGTGCTCTACGTCGGCACCGCGAGCGATCTGCGCCGTCGTGTCCGCTCGTACTTCACCGGCTCGGAGAACCGCGGCCGGATCCGCGAGATGGTCGCCATCGCCGAGCGGGTCGACCACGTCGTCTGCGCGCATCCGCTCGAGGCCGAGATCCGCGAGCTGCGGCTGATCGGCGCGCACCGCCCGATGTACAACCGGAAATCGAAGAACCAGCACCAGGGCTGGTGGATCGGGCTGACCGACGAGGCGTTCCCGCGGCTTTCGGTGATCCGCCTCCCGCGCCCGGGGGTGCTCGGCCCGTTCCGCAACCAGGCCGACGCGCGCGCGACCGCGGACACCCTCGCCGGCGCGTCCGGCCTGCGCACCTGCACCCAGCGCATCTCGCCACGCGGGGCGACGTCCACGCCCTGCGTCCTCGCCGAGCTCGGCCGGTGCGGCGCGCCGTGCGCGGGCAGGCAGAGCGTCGAGAGCTACTCCCCCGCCGTCGACTCGGTGGCCGGCCTGATCGCCGGCCTCGACCCCCGCCCGCTGCATGTCGCGGCCGCGCAGGTGGAGCGGCTCGCCGCGGGCCAGCACTTCGAGCAGGCGGCCCGGCACCGTGACGACCTGGCCAGGCTGATCCGCGCGCTCGGCCGGTCGCACAGGCAGGCGTCGCTGGCCGCCATCGGGGAGCTGATCGCGGCCGGGCCGGACGGTTCGGGCGGCTGGGAGCTGGCGGTGGTCCGGTACGGCAGGCTGGCTTCGGCCGGGGTGGCACCGCGCGGAGTGCCGCCGATGCCGGTGGTGGAGGCGCTGGTGGCGGGCGCGGAGACGGTGCTGCCCGACCCCGGCCCTCTGCACGGCGCGCCGCCGGAGGAGGTGGGCATCCTGCTGCGCTGGCTCGCCCGCCCCGGCGTCCGGCTGGTGCGCACGACCCGGCCGTGGGCGGAGCCGGCGGCGGTCGCGGGCTGGGGAAGCTGGCTCGACCTGGTCACCGACGCCCGCACCCTGGAGCACGTCTCCTGAGGGGCAAGGACTCGTGAGCGTTCCGGGCGGTTAGAACCGCCCGGAACGCTCACGAGTCCTAAACTCGCCCCACGCACCCCTAAACGTTTCAGGAGGCCCCCACGTGATCACCGCGATCGTGCTGATCCAGGTAGAGGCGGACGCGATCCCGGCCGCGGCACAGGCGATCGCAGACCTCGACGGGGTCGGCGAGGTCTACTCGTGCGCCGGCGACGTCGACCTGATCGCCACCGTGCGGGTGGCCGCGCACGAGGACCTGGCCGAGCTCATCCCTGGCCGGATCGGCCGCGTGCCGGGCGTGCTGGACACCGTCACGCACATCGCGTTCCGGTCCTACTCGCGGGCGGACACCGAGTCCGCGTTCGACATCGGCGTCGAGGGCGCCTGAAATCCGTGAAGGCCCCCTTACCGGCTCTGAGAGCCGGTAAGGGGGCCTTCACGGATTAAACGACAGGGTCAGTGCCCCGAAGTGATCTCCTCGGTGGAGGTCTCCTCCGAAGCGGCGTGACCGTTCCCGTGGCCGTTGCCACGGGCGCGCTCCAGCGCCACGGTCTCCTCCGGCGGGTCCGGCGACCAGATGGTCCCCGGCACCGCGCGCCCGGCCGAGCCCAGCTTGTTCATCTTCTTCGGCACCGAGGCGCCCTGGTACTCCAGCGGCACCGCGTGGCCGTGGTCGTCGACCCCGCCCAGCGGCTGGTGGATCTCGATGAACTCACCGTGCGGCAGCCGCTTGATGATGCCGGTCTCGACGCCGTGCTCCAGCACCTCGCGGTCGGCCCGCTGCAGGCCGATGCACAGCCGGTAGGTCAGGTAGTAAGCGATCGGCGGCACGATCAGCACGCCGATGCGGCCCGCCCACGTCGTCGCGTTCAGCGAGATGTCGAACTGGTCGGCGATGATGTCGTTGAAGCCCGACAGCTCGATGACCATGAAGAACCCGATCGCCATCATGCCGAGCGCGGTGCGGACCGGTGCGTCGCGCGGGCGCTGCAGCAGGTTGTGGTGCGCGGTGTCCTTGGACAGCCTCCGCTCGAGGAACGGGTAGGCCAGCAGCAGGCCGATCAGGATCGGCATGCCGACCGCGCCGGGGAAGAACACCGCCGGGATCGTGTAGTTCCCGAGGTAGACCTCCCACGCGGGCCAGATCCGGAGCATGCCGTCGGCCCAGGCCATGTACCAGTCCGGCTGCGAGCCCGCGGACACCTGCGCCGGGTTGTACGGCCCGAAGTTCCACACCGGGTTGATCTGGAACAGCCCCGACATCAGCGCCAGCACGCCCACGACCAGGGTGAAGAACGCACCGCCCTTGAGCGCGAAGTACGGCATGATGCGGACGCCGACGACGTTGGTCTCCTTGCGGCGCACGCCCGGGAACTGCGTGTGCTTCTGGTACCAGACCAGCGCCAGGTGCACGCCGACCAGCGCGAGCATGATGCCCGGCAGCAGCAGGATGTGCAGGGTGTACAGGCGCGGGATGATCTGGTCGCCGGGGAACTCCCCGCCGAACAGCGCCCAGTGCAGCCAGGTGCCCATCACCGGCACCGAGAGCACGATGCCCGACAGCGTCGCGCGGATACCCGTGCCCGAGAGCAGGTCGTCCGGCAGCGAGTAGCCGAAGAAGCCCTCGAAGCAGCCCAGGATCAGCAGCAGGCCGCCGATCACCCAGTTCGCCTCACGCGGGCGCCGGAACGCGCCGGTGAAGAAGATGCGCACCATGTGCACGGCCATCGACGCGACGAAGATCAGCGCCGCCCAGTGGTGCAGCTGGCGCATGAACAGGCCGCCGCGGACGTCGAACGACAGGTCGAGCGTGGTCGCGAAGGCACGCGACATCGGCAGGCCCTGCATGTTCGTGTAGCTGCCCTGGTAGATCACCTCCTTCATGGAGGGATCGAAGAACAGCGTCAGGTAGACACCGGTGAGCAGCAGGATGATGAAGCTGTAGAGCGCGATCTCGCCGAGCAGGAACGACCAGTGCGTCGGGAAGACCTTGTTCATCTGGTGCCGCAGGCCCTTGGCCAGGGTGTACCGCTGGTCCGCGTTGTTCGCAGCCTCGCCGACATGGCGTTCGACCGCGCTGGACCCCTTGGTCGGCGTGGTGAGTGAACTCATGACTTACGCTCCCAAAAGGCCGGACCGATGGCCTCGATGAAGTCGCCTCGCGCCACCAAGTATCCCTCTTCGTCCACAGTGATCGGTAGCTGGGCCAAAGGCCTGGTCGCCGGGCCGAAGATGGGCTTGCCGTAGTGCAGCGCGTCGAACTGCGACTGGTGGCACGGGCACAGGATGCGGTTGGTGCGCTGCTCGTACAGGGAGGTCGGGCAGCCGACGTGGCTGCAGATCTTCGTGTACGCGTAGAGGTCGCCGAAGTTGAAGTCTTCCTGACCCTGGCGCTTGACCACCTTGGCGGCGTCGGTCGGGCGGAGGCGGATCAGCATGACCGGGTTGTCCACCCTGGTCAGCGCCGCGTTCAGCTTCTCCTCGTCGTGCGCCTCGGAGTCGCGGTAGGGGAACACCGTGACCATCGCGCCGGCGTCGAGGTCGCCCGCCTTGAGCCGGCGGACCTCCTTGACGTCCTCTTCGACCGAGCCGGTGGCCGTGCGCAGGTAGACGACCTCACCGGGGAAGTTCGGCTGCCAGCCGGTGTGCCACAGCGACTCGCGGGTCTCGGAGTTCTTCCACGGGTTCTTGATGAAGGACGCCACCGGCAGCGCCGCGGCCGCCAGGCCGAGCGCGCCCGCGCCGGCGATCGCCGAGCGCTTGATCAGCGAGCGGCGGGCGATGGTGCTGCGGCTCCCCGCGTCGGCCAGGTGCGCCACGATCGTCGCGCGGTCGACCTCTTTGGAGCCCTCGCCCTGGTTGTCGCTGCGCTGCTGCACCGCGACCTCGGCCGGGACGAACTTCTTGGTGTACAGGATCACGCCGATGCCGAGGCCGAGGATGGCCAGGCCCAGCGTCACGCCCAGCGCGGGGGTGTACAGGCTGTACATGGTGTAGCCCTGCTGGCCCGGGGGCCGGTAGCCCCAGTCCCAGAAGGTCTTCGGCCACGGCGAGGCCAGCACGACCACGAACGCCAGCGCGGACAGCGCCGAGAGCCCGAACCAGAACGCCACCAGACGCTCGGCGCGCTTCTCCGCGCGGGTGCCCTCGACCGGCCACGGGGTCGGGTAATCGACGATTTCGACGCCGTCCAGCTGACCGCCCAGCTTGACCAGCTGGTCACGGTCCATCTCGGCGAGCTCCGCCGCTGTCGGCGGCTTCACCTCTTCGCCGCTCATGCTTTCGATCCAATCCAGAGTGTGATGCCGATCAGCGCGGCGATCCCGACGATAAAGGCGATCAGGCCCTCGGACGCGGGACCGACCCCGCCCAGGCCGTCACCACCCACGTCGTTGTTGCCGTCCGACACCGACTTCACGTAGGCGACGATGTCCTTCTTCTCCTCCGGCGTGAGCTGCCGGTCGGAGAACTTCGGCATGTTCTGCGGCCCGGTGAGCATCGCGTCGTAGATCTGCTCTTCGGTGGCCGGGTCGAGGTTCGGCGCGTACTTGCCGGCGGACAGCGCGCCGCCGCGGCCGGTGAAGTTGTGGCACGAGGCGCAGTTGAGCCGGAACAGCTCGCCACCGCGGGCGGGGTTGGGCCCGCGCAGGGCGTCACCCTTCTCCGCGGGACGCTGGACGCCGCCACCGTGCGCCTGGATGTAGGCGCCGACCGCGTCGATCTCGGCTTCGCTCAGCTTCGGCGGCTTCCGCTCGATCTGCGCCTCCTGGCGCGCGGCGGGCATCCGGCCGGAGGAGGTCTGGAAGTACACCGCGGCGTCGCCGATGCCGATCAGGCTCGGGCCGCGGTCCTGGACGCCCTCGAGGTTGGCGCCGTGGCAGACGATGCAGGTGTTGTTGTAGACCTGCTCGCCCTGGCGCAGCTGCGCCGACGTGCCCTGTGCCTGCGCGGTCTGCGGCTGCGGGGCGAACGTGGCGTACAGGAAGCCGACGCCGACCAGCGCGATACCGAGCGCGAGCAGGCCGGCGAACCGCCTCCGCAGCTTCGACCGCGCGCGGTAGCGGCGCTCCGAGGATTTGGTGCTGGTGGTCATCTTGCGGCAACCCTTGCTGTCAGTTCAGGCCGATGGTGAAGGTGGTGGCGGCTGGGGGCACCTACGGGAGGATGTAGATGATCCCGAACAGGCCGATCCACACGATGTCGACGAAGTGCCAGTAGTAGGACACGACGATCGCCGACGTGGCCTGGGCAGGGGAGAACTTGCTCAGCTTCGTCCGGATCAGCAGGTAGACGAAGGCGATGAGCCCGCCGATGACGTGCAGGCCGTGGAAGCCGGTCGCCAGGAAGAACACCGTGCCGAACGGGCCGGACGGGATCGTCATGCCCTCGTGCACCAGGTTCAGGTACTCGTTGGCCTGGCCGCCGACGAAGATGGCGCCCATGATCAACGTGATGATGTACCAGCGGCGCAGCCCGAACACGTCACCCTTCTCGGCGGCGAACACGCCGAGCTGACAGGTGAACGAAGACGCGATCAGGATCGCGGTGAACGGGAGCGCGTAGACGACGTCCAGCTTGAACGGCTCGCCGTGCAGCGGCGGCGGCCACTGCCCGGTCGCGTTCTGCGCCTTGACGGTGAAGAACATCGCGAACAGTCCGGCGAAGAACATCAGCTCGCTGGACAACCACACGATGGTGCCGACACTGACCATGTTCGGCCGGTTCAGCGAGTGGACCCGCTGACTGATGGTGGGAGCTGCCGTTGTCACGCGTCGCATTATGTCCTCCCCCACCGCAGGTCCGCCGGGTGGGTCCACGGCAAGTCGGCTGCGGAACCGATCACACCGCCACGACGAAAGGCGAGAGCTACTCATGGGTTTACTCGACCGGCTGCGTGACCTGGCGAAAAAGACGGAAACCGCCGGTCTGACGCCCGATACGGCCGGATTGGAGATCGTTGTGGAGGCGTTCGACCCCGCCGTCGCGGACTCCGCCGTGCTCGCCGGTTCACCCGCTTGGGTCAGCGCCGCACCCGCCGTCCTGCGGCATCACCTGAGCCTGCCCGCCGGGCGTGTCGCCGAGGCCGCCGCGATCCTCGCGCAGGAGGGCTACGAACTGCGGGAACAGGGCCCGCACGGCGACCTCGTGCTGGCATACGCCCTGCGTGCGCAGGTGCTCGACGCCCTGCACTGCGCGCAGGAACGGGCGCGGATGGCCGGGCTGGCGCAGCGCCTCGGCGGTGACGCGCTGGGCTGGGACGCGCTGCAGCCGGAGGCGCCCGCGTGATGTCGGTCTCTACGGATACGATCGCCTCGGCCGAGTTTTGACGAAGACGGAGGCGTGCTCAATGGTCGAGCAGTCGATGCGGATCCTGGTGTTCAGCCACAAGGCGGAGGTGCGGGAGGCGATCGTGAACGCGATCGGCCGACGGCCCGCCGCCGACCTGGGCCGCGTGGACTACGTCGAGGCCGCCGGCATCGCCGACGTGCTCTCCGAGGTCGACGCGGGCACCGTGGACCTGGCCATCCTGGACGGCGAGGCGCAGCCGACCGGCGGCATCGGGCTGTGCCGCCAGCTGAAGAGCGAGATCACCGATTGCCCGCCCATCGTGGTCGCCGTGCGGCGCAAGGACGACCGGTGGCTGGCGACCTGGTCGCAGGCGGACGCCGTGCTGGTGCACCCGCTCGACCCGCTGACCGCCGCCGAGACCGTCGCCGACGTCCTGCGCGCGCGACGGGTCCCAGCCGTGAACGGCTGAGCCGCGCCATGAACTCGGTCCCCCACACCTGGCCGGCGCTGCTCAACCAGCTGATCGCGCGGATCGACCTGTCCGAGGACGACACGGCCTGGGCGATGGACCAGATCATGTCGGGGGCGGCGACCCCGGCGCAGATCGCGGGCTTCACCGTCGCGCTGCGCGCGAAGGGCGAGACGCCGGCGGAGATCTCCGGCATGGCCGGGATGATGCTCCAGCACGGGAAGCGGGTCTCGCTGGATCGCCCGGCGGTGGACATCGTCGGCACCGGCGGCGACCGCTCGAACTCGGTCAACATCTCCACGATGGCGACGATCGTCACGGCGGCCGCGGGCGCACCGGTGGCCAAGCACGGCAACCGGAGCGCGTCGTCGAAGTCCGGCGCGGCCGACGTCCTCGAAGTCCTCGGCATCGAGATCGGCCTGCCGCCCGAAGACGTGCGGCGCTGCTTCGACGAGGTCGGCGTCGGGTTCTTCCTGGCGCCGGTGTTCCACCCGGCACTACGGCACGCGGGCCCGGTCCGCAGCCAGCTCGGGGTCCCGACGAGCTTCAACCTGCTCGGCCCGCTGACCAACCCGGCTCAGCCGGGCAGCTCGCTGATCGGCTGCGCGTACGCGGAGAAAACCCGGGTGCTGGCCGAGGTTTTCGCCCGGCGTGGCGCCACGGCGCTGGTCGTCCGCGGCGACGACGGCCTCGACGAGATCACCACCACGACGACGTCGACCGTCTGGGTGGTCTCGGGTGGGACGGTGGCCGAGCGCAGCTTCGACCCCGCTTCGCTGGGCATCGCGCGGGCGAGCGCAGCCGACCTGCGCGGCGGCGACGCGGCGGCGAACGCGGAGGTGGTCCGGCAGCTGGTGAACGGCAAGCCGGGCCCGGTCCGCGACGCCGTCCTGGTCAACGCCGCGGCAGCGCTGGCGGCGTTCACCGGCTTCTCGGGCTCCCTCGAGGAGGACATCGCCGCAGGCCTCGTCCGCGCGGCCGAAGCAATCGACTCCGGCGCGGCTGCCGCTCTGCTGGACCGCTGGGCCGCCTTCCGCTGATTCCCTATGTCCGTGAAGGACTCCTTACCGGCTCTCACAGCCGGTAAGGAGTCCTTCACGGCTTATGGCATCGACGGACTTCCGGCCGAGGCGCGGAAAGCGGCGCGGTAGGCCGTGGGGGCGACGCCGCGGAGGCGCGTGAACTGGTGCCGCAGGGCAGCTGAGGACGCGTAACCACAGGCCACCGCGATGTCCTCCACCGAAAGCCGTCCTTCCTCCAGCAATGCCTGGGCGCGATCGAGACGCCGCTCGGTGAGCCAGCGGTGCGGGGTCGTACCGGTGGCGGCCGAGAACCGGCGCAGGAACGTGCGCTCCCCCAGTCCGCTGCGCCGGGCCAGCTCCGCCACCGTGAACGGGCGATCCAGGCGGCGTTCCACCCACTCCAGGGCCTCGGCCACCAGGGCATCGTCCGGAGCCGCCGTCGCCGGGACGGGAGCCTGGACGAACTGGGCCTGCCCGCCCGCGCGGTGTGGAGCCGCGACCATCCGGCGGGCCAGCGTGGTCGCCGCCGCGACTCCCCTCAGACGCCGCACGAGATGCAGGCACAGGTCGACCGCGGCGACCGTGCCCGCGCTGGTCAGGATGCCGCCGTCGTCGACGTACAGCGCCTGCGGGTCCACCGCGGCCGTCGGAAACCGTTGGCGGAACTCGGTTTCGTACACCCAGTGGACCGTGCACCGGCGGCCGTCGAGCAGGCCCGCGTACCCGAGTGAGAACACTCCCGCGCAGAATCCCGCCACCCAGGCGCCGCGGCCGGCGGCGTCGCGCAGAACCTCCAGCACCGGCTCCGGCGGTGGCGCCGTGCGGGGCGCGCAGGTCGGCACGATCAGCAGATCCGCCGTCGCCGCGAAGTCCAGCCCCGCCAGACCGCCGAGGTCGAACCCCGACCAGCTCGGCACGCTGCCGCCGCCCGGCGAGCAGACCGCGAACTCCCAGCCCTCGATGCCGTCGGCGGTGCGGTCGGTGCCGAAGACCTCGCAGGCCACGCCCAGTTCGAACGGCGAGACCCGGTCGGCGAGCACCACCGCGACGCGATTGACCTCCATCAGCCCAGGATGTCACAAGTTTTGCGGTCGTTGTCATCTCTGACACTGGTCGCGTACGTCCCGCGCGACGAACCTGAACGGCATGACGAACCCCGAAACCCGCCCCCTGCTCCAGTGGTCGGCCGCGATGGCGCTGTCCGGCACGATCGGCGCGGTCGTCCTGGAAAGCGGCGCCGCCGCCCCGGCCGTGGCCTTCATGCGCTGCCTCGTCGGCGGGCTCCTGCTGGTGGTGTGGGCCGGGTCCCGCGGCTGGCTGCACACGTGGCGGCCGACGCGGCGCGACCTGCTGCTCGCCGTGCTCGGCGGCGTGTTCCTGGTCGGCAACTGGGTGCTGCTGTTCGCCTCGTACGCGCTGTCGTCGATCTCGGTCAGCACGGTGGTCTACCACACCCAGCCGCTGATCCTGGTCGGTCTCGCCGCCGCGTTCCTCGGCGAGCGGATCTCGAAGAATCACCTGGTCCGGGCCGGGATCGCGTTCGGCGGAGTGGCGTTGATCTCACTCTCGGCCCACGGTGAGGACGGCAAGCCGGTCAAGCTCGCCGGCATCGGGCTGGCGCTGGGCGCGGCCCTGCTCTACGCCGGGGCGTCGTTCGTGGCCAAGCAGCTCAAGCACGTCCGCCCGCACCTGCTCGCGGCGGTCCAGTGCGCGGTGGGCGCGGTGCTGCTGGCCCCCGCGCTGCTCGTCACGCCGCTGCCCACGACGACGTCCGGGCTGCTGTGGCTGATCCTGCTGGGCACCGTCCACACGGCACTGATGTATGTGCTGATCTACGCCAGCATCGGCAAGCTCCCCACCACGACGGTGGCGCTGCTGTCCTACCTCTACCCGGTGGTCGCGGTGCTGGTCGACATCGCCTTCTACGGCCACCGCCCCAGCTGGCCCGAAGGCCTGGGCATGCTCGCGGTCCTGGCCGCCGCGGTGGCTCCCGGCGCTCGCACGCCCGCGGTCAAAGCCCCCGCTGAGGCCCGATCCTGACCTCCACGCAAAAGTCCGTGAAGGCCACATCGAGGGAAACTAAGTCCCTCAATGTGGCCTTCACGGACTTGCGAAGCGATACCGCGGATCAGTCGTGGCTGGCACCGGTGTGGTATTCGAACACCAGGCCGCCGATCGTGATCAGCAGCGCGACCAGCGCGATCACCAGCAGCCAGATGTGGAAGAACGCCAGCGCCAGCGCGGCAAGCGCCGCGGTGGCCGCCATCGAGATCGGCCAGTAGCTGCCCGGGCTGAAGAAGCCCAGCTCACCGGCACCGTCGCTGATCTCGGCGTCCTCACGGTCCTCCGGGCGCGGGTCGATCCGGCGGGACACGAACTGCATGTAGCTGCCCGCGAGGAACGCCAGGCCCCCGGTCAGGATCAGCGCGACGATCCCCACCGGTTCGGGCCTGCCACCGAAGCGGGGGTCCATCAAGGCCCATACCCAATACACGACGGCCATGATGAAGGCGAAACCAGCGACGAAGAAGAAAATCCGCGCTTCGGTCTTCATGGTCTGTCCTACTCCTGTCCGGCCGCGTCAGTTGGACGCGGTCCGCGCGGTGCGGTCGGTGTTGAACGGCTGGGTGGTCACCGCGCGCGGGCTGCACAGCTCGCCGCAGTCCGGGAACAGCTGGCCCAGCTTCGCCAGCGCCTCGGACGCGGTGTACGTCTGGGCGGTCGCCGGGTTCAGCTGGCTCCGCAGCTCGACGTACTTGACGTACTTGTCGAACGACAGCGCCCGGACTTCGAAGTTCATCACCGAGTGGTAGGTGCCGCACAGCTCCGCGCACCGGCCGACGAAGGAACCTTCGCGGTCGATGGTGTTCTGGAAGGAGCTGTCCTGGTTGTTCTTCTCCGGGCTCGGCATGACGTCCCGCTTGAAGTGGAACTCCGGCACCCAGAAGGAGTGGATGACGTCGGTCGAGACCAGGTCGTACTGGATGACCTTGCCGGTCGGCAGCACCAGCAGCGGGATCTCACCGGAGGAGCCGACGGTGCTGACCGGCCCGCCGTCGGGGAGCTTCACGTCCGTCTGGTTGCCGGCAGCGTCACGGGCCGTCTTGCCGTCCGGGCCGGCCACGGTGCCGGGGTGCTGGTACCGGAACTCCCAGTTCCACTGGAAGGCGACGACCTGCACCTCGACGTCCGGGTTCGGCACCTTGTCGAGGACCTTGTCCTCGGTCATCGCGGTGAAGGCGAACAGCACGCAGACCATGATCGTCGGGACGGCGACGGTGAAGATCTCCAGCGGGATGTTGTACTGGAACTGCGGGGGCAGCTCCTCCTGCTCGCCGTCGGCCAGCTTCTTCTTCCGGTGGAAGGTCGCGGTCCAGAAGATCAGGCCCCACACGATGACACCCACGACCAGCGCGGCCACCACGGTCCAGGTCCACAGGTTGCGCATCTCGGTGGCCTGGGGGGTGACCCCCACCGGCCAGCCGAACCGCAGGATCTCGTCGCCGGAACAGCCCGTCGCGGTCAGCGCGACCAGCACCACCAGCGCGGCGATGCGACCGGTGCGCCTACCCAGGGTGCGCTCGGGTTTTCCCACTGCGCCTCGCCCTTTCACCCAGAGCCTCCTACGACAGATCTTTGTGACACGCCGGAGCCTAGCCGAGTTCACCGCTCGCGCTGACCAAGGGGTAACCCTCCACGCGCGTGTCACCCGTCACCGGCCGCCGGGCATACTGGGCCCTTCCCCAGCCCGGTCAAGAGCCTGAAGGTGTGTGAGTACCCGTGTGCGGCCTGCTTGGACTGATCTGCGCCACCGAGACCGGCGCGGCGAGCGCCCGAGACGCCGTGGGCGCGGCGATGCGCTGCCAGCGCCACCGCGGCCCCGACGAGCAGGACACCTGGGCCGAGGGCGAGGTCGTCTACGGCTTCAACCGGCTCGCCTTCATCGACGTGGAGCACGCCCACCAGCCGCTGGTCTGGGGCCCGCCGGAGGCCCCGGGGCGCTACACGATGAACTTCAACGGCGAGATCTACAACTACCAGGAGCTGCGGGACGAGCTCGCCGAGAAGTTCGGCGCGAAGTTCGCCACCGAGGGCGACGGCGAGGCCATCGTCGCGGGCTTCCACTACGTCGGCGCCGACTGGGTGAAGCGGCTGCGCGGGATGTTCGCCTTCATGATCTGGGACTCGCAGTCCAAGCGCGTCTTCGGCGCCCGCGACCCCTTCGGCATCAAGCCGCTGTTCTACTCGGCCGGTCCGGAGGCCGTCGCCTTCTCCAGTGAGAAGAAGAGCCTGCTGGAGCTCTCGGGCGTGCTCGGCGTCCCCGAGGAGCTGGACCGGACCGCGCTGCAGCACTACCTGGTCCTGCAGTACGTGCCCGAGCCCGAGTCGCTGCACGCCGGGATCCGCCGGGTCGAGTCCGGGACGTCGTTCGAGGTCGTCCCCGGTGGCGAGGTCAAGTTCACCCGCTACTTCCACCCGCAGTTCGCCACGAAGCCGGTCAACGGCGAGGCCGAGGCGGAGGCGCTGTACGAGCGCATCGCCGATGTGATGCGCGACTCCGTCGGCAAGCACATGATCTCCGACCCGGACGTCACGGTCGGCGCGTTCCTCTCCGGCGGCATCGACTCCACCGCCACCGCCACGCTGGCCAAGGAGCACAACCCGAACCTGATCGCGTTCACCACCGGGTTCGAGCGCGAGGGCTACTCCGAGGTCGACGTCGCCGCCGAGTCCGCCGCGGCGATCGGCGTGAAGCACGTGGTCCGCACGGTCTCCGCGGACGAGATGATGGAGGCGCTGCCGCTCATCGTCTGGTATCTCGACGACCCGGTGGCCGACCCGGCACTGGTGCCGCTGTGGTTCATCGCGCGCGAGGCCCGCAAGCACGTCAAGGCGGTGCTGTCCGGCGAAGGCGCCGACGAGCTCTTCGGCGGCTACACGATCTACAACGAGCCGATCTCCTTGGCTCCGTTCGAAAAGATGCCCGGCGGCATGCGGAAGCTGATCGGCAAGGTCTCCACGAAGATCCCCGAGGGCACCCGCGGCAAGGACCTGCTCCGCCGCGGCGCCCTCCCGCTGGAGGACCGCTACTACGGCAACGCGCGCAACTTCCGCGACGACCAGCTGCGCCAGGTGCTGAAGACCTACCAGGAAGGCGTGGGCTTCAAGGACGTCACCGCGCCCTGGTACGACGTCTCCCGCGGCTGGGACCCGGTCGCGCGTATGCAGCACGTCGACCTCTACACCTGGCTGCGCGGCGACATTCTGGTCAAGGCCGACAAGGTGACCATGGCGAACTCCCTCGAGCTGCGCGTGCCGTTCCTGGACGCCGAGGTGTTCAAGGTCGCCGCGAGCATCCCGCTGGACCAGAAGCTCGCCGGCGGCACGACGAAGTACGCGCTGCGCAAGGCGCTGGCCAAGATCATCCCGGCGCACGTGCTGAACCGGCGCAAGCTCGGCTTCCCGGTGCCGATCCGGCTGTGGCTGCGCAACGAGATGTACGACTGGGCCAAGGGCATCATCAGCGACTCGCGGACCGAGGAGCTGCTGGACAAGAAGGCGATCCTGGCGCTGCTGGAGGAGCACAAGGCCGGCCAGCTCGACCGCAGCCGCCAGCTCTGGGCGCTGCTGGTGTTCATGCTGTGGCACGGCATCTTCGTCGAGCACCGCATCAAGCCCGAGATCCCCGAGCCGGTCTACCCGGTCAAGCTCTGAACCACCGAAAGGGGCCCCGCCCGGCTATGCCGGACGGGGCCCCTTCGCGTTCAGCAGGTCACCACCACTGGTTGGAGGCGCCGGCCTGGAAGTCCCACAGCTGGACCTTCGTGCCGTTCACGCCCTTACCGGGGGTGTGCAGCGAAGCGTCGAGGTACCGGCCGCTCCAGACGTTCCGGAGGCGCCAGTGGCCCTCCGCGTTCTGCACCGGCAGCCACCACTGGTTGCTGCCGCCGGCGACGAAGTCCCAGAGCTGGATCTTCGTGCCGTTCGCACCGGCACCGGTGTGCTTGGACGCCTCCAGGTAACGGCCGTTCGTGGCGTTCTGGAACCGCAGGTACCCCTCGGCGTTCGCCGTGATGGAGAAGCCCTCGGTGTAGTTGCCGTCACAGTCCCACAGCTGGATGGTCGCGCCGTTCTTGTCGAACTCGGCCGACTTGGCGTCCAGACAGCGGCCGCTCCACTCGTTCTGTACCTGGAACACGTCGTCGGCGGCCGCCCCGGCGGCCCGCTTGCCCGCGGCCGGCTTCATCGGCACCAGCTTCAGCCCCGGCACCGACTTGACCGGGCCGAAACCGTCGGGCGTGGTCTTCGTCGCGGCGCCCGCCTGCGGCGCTACGGCGATCGTGAGCAGGGCCGCCACAGCGGCGACGACACCCAGCCCCTTCTTGATGTTCATACGTTCCCTTCGTGAACAGGTCCCACCCTTGGCCACGAAGAAGAAACGGGTACCCCGAAAAGACCGCGGCCGCACCGATTTCCCCTCGTGGCGAGCGCCCGAACCCCCGAACACGGCGTCTCGGCCGTAATCCTGCAGGCTCGGCCGACCGCCGTCGACGAGATTTCCCGCTGCGGCAAACACCCTGGTCAGCCGGGTCACGAAACGGTCAGATCAGACCGGGAGGACAGCCCCGATCTCGGTGGCCGCGTCCGGGCCGAACGCCTCGCCGACACGGGCCAGCGCGTCGGCGCGGTCGAAGGTCCACTCCTGGGTGCCGACCGTCTCCAGCACGAGCACCGCGATCAGCGAACCGAGCTGCGCGGAGCGTTCGACGCCGAGGCCGCCGTCGAGCCCGGCCAGGAAGCCGGCGCGGAAGCCGTCGCCGACGCCGGTGGGGTCGGCCTTGGCCCGCTCGGGGACCGCGCCGATCTGAAGCGCGAAGCCGTCTTCGCCGACGATCTCGACGCCCTTCTCCCCCAGCGTGGTGATCCGCAGCCCGACCTGGGCGAGCACGTCGGCCTCGGTCCAGCCGGTCTTCTGCAGCAGCAGTTCCCACTCGTAGTCGTTGCTGAACAGGTACTTCGCGCCGGCGACGAACGCGCGCGCCTGGGCGCCGTCCATCCGGGCGAGCTGCTGGGAGGGGTCGACAGCGAAGTCGTAGCCACGCTGGCGGCACTCGTCGGCGTGGCGGAGCATGCCCTCGGGGTCGTCCGGGCTGATCAGCACCAGGCTCAGCGCGCCGACGCGGTCCGCGATCGGCTTGAGCTCGATGTTGCGCGACTCGGCCATCGCACCCGCGTAGAAGGTCGCGATCTGGCAGAGGTCGGTGTCGGTCGTGCAGACGAACCGCGCGGTGTGCGCGACCTCGGAGACCAGCACGCCGGAGGTGTCGACGCCGTGGCGCTCGAGCCAGGAGCGGTAGTCGGCGAAGTCGGCGCCCACCGCCCCCACCAGGACCGGCTTGACGCCGAGCACGCCGAGCCCGAAGGCGATGTTCGCGCCGATGCCGCCGCGGCGGACCACGAGGTCGTCGGCGAGGAAGCTCAGGGAGACCCGGTGGAGCTGCTCGGCGACCAGCTGTTCGGCGAACCTTCCGGGGAAATGCATCAGGTGATCGGTTGCGATACTGCCGGACACTGCGATCCTGGCTCGGTCTGCCACCGGTACTCCTTTGTCCTCCGCACGGCAACGAGCGCGAAGCTACCGGCCGGTCATGACCCATCCGGGTAGGTTCGCGCGTACCACCCGACACTACCGGCTGGTACTCCTTTCCCAGTCGAGCGCGGATCAATAGCGTTACCAATCGTGAACACCGTCACCGAACCCGAGACCCTCTCCGAACTGATCGCGGACTGTGCGGCCATCCCGGCGGACCTGCAGGCCGAGAACCTGCCGCTGCCCCGGGTCACCGCGCCGCCGTGGCGGGTCGACGAAGCCTGCCACGCCCAGGTCGCCGAGCTCGACGCGTACGTCTGAGCCGCGTTTCCCCGAGGGCCGTATCCCCGCTGGGATGCGGCCCTTTTTCGTGCGATGAGTCCTTGGTCACACGCTCACGGTCCGCTCGGTTGAGGGCGGCCGAGGTGAAGGGCTTTCAGCACGTCCGGCGTGGTGGCGTAGGCCGTGAATGCCACATTCACGGCGTCTTGGGCTCTCAATGTGGCATTCACGGCCTTACGTCACGACGACCCCACCCGGCACCCGGCGAGCCTCCCCGAAATGGGCCGAAACGGAGAAGGCCCCGTCCTCCGGATGGAGGCGGGGCCTTCTCTCAAACCGCGCTCAGTGGAACGAGTCGCCGCAGGCACAGGAGCCGGTGGCGTTCGGGTTGTCGATCGTGAAGCCCTGCTTCTCGATGCTGTCCACGAAGTCGATCACGGCTTCGGACACGTACGGCGCGCTCATCCGGTCGACCGCGACCTTGAGGCCGTCGAAGTCGCGGAACAGGTCACCGTCGAGCGTCCGCTCGTCGAAGAACAACTGGTAGCGCAGGCCCGCGCAGCCACCCGGCTGGACGGCGATGCGCAGGTGCATGTCGTCGCGGCCCTCCTGCTCGAGCAGGGCCTTCGCCTTGGAAGCCGCGGCGTCGGTCAACGTGACGCCGTGGGTCTCCTCGGCGGTCTCGGCCTGCGTCGCGCCGGCGTGCTCAGCGGTCGTCATGGCACTCCCTCTTGGTCGAACTCACTGCGGGCACTCGTCTGCGTAGATGTCCAACACCGGCGGTACCCGATCTGTTCCCTTCCATCGTCGCACATCGATCGGCCTGCTGAACGGCCGCGTGAGCACTGCAATACCCTGGTGAGGTGAGGTTCCTGCGCCGAAGCACCCCAGACACCGCCACCGCCGACCCGGAGGCGACCGACATCGACGACGTCGCCAGCAAGGCGTACACGGCCGGTAAGGGACGCGCTACGCCGAAGCGCCGTGACGCCGAGGCCAAGCGCCGCGGCCCGGTCGCGCCGCCGCCCACCACCATGCGTGAGGCGATGAAGCGGAACAAAGAACTGCGTAAGGCGAACCCGCAGACCAAGGACGAGCGCCGCGCCGCCGCGAAGGAACGCCGCGCCCGGATGATGTCGGGCGAGGACAAATACCTCCCGGTGCGCGACCAGGGGCCGGTCAAGGCCTACGTCCGCGACGTCGTCGACTCCCGGCGCAGCCTGCTCGGGCTGTTCATGCCGCTGGCCATCCTGGTGTTCATCGGGCTGTTCTTCTTCCAGACCAACCCGGCCTACGTCCAGATCTCGACGTACTTCACGTTGTTCACCATGGTCATGCTGCTGGTGATGGCCTTCGAGGGGTTCACCAACGGCCGCAAGATCAAGAAGGCGGTCCAGGAGCGGTTCCCCAAGGAGAACATCCGCGGGGTCGGCATGTACGCCTTCGTGCGCGCGAGCCAGATCCGCAAGCTGCGGGTCCCGAAGCCGCGGCTCAAGCCGGGCGACCCGATCCCGAGCTGACGTTCGTTGTTCATCACAGGTCGTTAGCGATGCGAAGGATCTGTGACTAGGCTCGGGACCATGGAGTTTCGTAGTCTCGGCCGCAGCGGCCTCAACGTCAGTGAGATCTCGTACGGGAACTGGATCACCCACGGTTCCCAGGTCGAGGAGGAGCAGGCCCAGGCCTGCATCAAGGCGGCGCTCGAAGCGGGGATCACCACCTTCGACACCGCCGACGTCTACGCGAACACCGCCGCGGAGTCGGTGCTCGGGCGCGGCCTGAAGGGCGAGCGCCGCGAGAGCCTGGAGATCTTCACGAAGGTCTTCTGGCCGACCGGCCCCAAGGGCCCGAACGACAAGGGCCTCGGCCGCAAGCACATCATGGAGTCCGCGCACGCGTCGCTGAAGCGGCTCGGCACCGACTACCTGGACCTCTACCAGGCCCACCGGTTCGACCGGACGGTGCCGCTGGAAGAGACCATGCTCGCCTTCGCCGACCTGGTCCGCCAGGGCAAGGTGCTCTACGTCGGCGTCTCCGAGTGGGACGCCCAGCAGATCACCCAGGGCGCCGCGCTCGCGCGTGAGCTGAAGGTGCCGTTCGTCTCGAACCAGCCGCAGTACAACATGCTGTGGCGCGTCATCGAGACGCAGGTCGTGCCCGCCTCCGAGCGCGAGGGGCTCAGCCAGATCGTCTGGTCGCCGATCGCCCAGGGCGTGCTGACCGGCAAGTACAAGCCGGGCCAGGACTACCCGGCAGGCTCGCGCGCGACCGACGAGAAGGGCGGCGCGAACTTCGTGCAGCGCTTCCTCGACGAGGACGTCCTCCAGCGGGTCGCCCAGCTCGAGCCGCTGGCCGCCGAAGCCGGGCTGAGCATGGCGCAGCTGGCCGTGGCGTGGGTGCTGCAGAACCCGAACGTCGCTTCGGCGATCATCGGCGCTTCGCGCCCGGAGCAGGTGCACGAGAACGTCAAGGCCGCGGGCGTGAAGCTCGACGCCGATCTCCTCGAGGCGATCGACAAGGCCCTGGAGGGCGTCATCGAGCGCGACCCCACCCTCACCAAGAGCCCCTGAGGATCCTCACCAAGAGCCCCTGAGGATAAGGACTCGTGAGCGTTCCGGGCGGTTCAGAACCGCCCGGAACGCTCACGAGTCCTTCAGCGGGTCCAGGTGCGGCCGGTGATCCGCTCGTAGACCTCGGTGTAGCGCTGCCGGGTCGCTTCGACGATGTCGGCGGGGATCTCCGGGCCCGGCGGGGTCTGGTCCCAGCCGGTCGAACGGGCCCAGTCGCGGACGAACTGCTTGTCGAAGCCGTGCTGCGGACGGCCCGGCTGCCAGTCCGCGGCCGACCAGAACCGCGACGAATCCGACGTCAGGACCTCGTCGCCCAGCGTCAGCACGCCGTCGGCGTCGAAGCCGAACTCCAGCTTGGTGTCGGCGATGATGATGCCCTGCTCGAGCGCGTGCGCGGCGCCGCGCCGGTAGACCTCCAGGGTCAGCTCGCGCAGCCGGTCCGCGGTCTCCGCCCCGATCTCGTTCACGACCTCGTCGAAGGTCATGAACTCGTCGTGCCCGGTGTCGGAGATCTTCGTGGTGGGCGTGAAGATCGGCTCGGGCAGCCGGTCCGCCTCCACCAGGCCCGGCGGCAGCTCGACGCCGGAAACCTTGCCGTCGCGCTGGTACTCCCGCATCCCGAGGCCGGTCAGGTAGCCGCGCGCGATGCACTCGACCTGGATCATCTTCAGCGGCTTGCACCGCATCGACCGGCCGGCGAACTCGGCCGGGACGTCGGTGGTGGAGAGCACATGGTTCGGCACGACGTCGGCCAGGTGCTCGAACCACCAGGCGGACAGCTGGTTCAGCAGCACGCCCTTGTCCGGGACGGGCGTGGGCAGCGAGACGTCGTAGACCGACACGCGATCGGACGCGACCAGCAGGATGTCACCGTCGATCTCGTACAGGTCGCGGACCTTGCCCGCGTGGATGTGCTTCATGCGCCGGAGTCTAAAAGGCGCCCGGCGACGACCAGGTCATGTGGGTACGTGATCTTCAGGTTCTGCGGGCTGCCGTCCACCCAGCGCACCGGCACCGTCGAGAACCGCTCCATGCACGACGCCGTGTCGGTGCCCAGGAACCCCTCGCGCTCGGCCTGCTCGTAGGCCGCCAGCAGCGGCGCGGCGCGGAAACCCTGCGGAGTCTGGACGCGGATCGCGCCCGGGACCTGACCGGTGACGGCCTCGCCGTCGACCGCGACGACGTCGTCCGCGGCCAGGCCCGGCACCGCGCCACCGTGCTCGCGGGTCCGCGCGAGCACGTCGGCGATCAGGTCCACGCCGGCCAGCGGACGGGCGGCGTCGTGCAGCAGGACCGCGTCGATCTCGCCGCTGCCGATCCGCGGGGCGAGGTGGCGTAACGCGTTGAGCTCGGACGCCTGGCGCGTCGCGCCGCCGTGCACGAGCTCGACCTCGCCGTCGTGCCCGGCGAGCACCTCCCGGGCCAGGTCGGTGTCCTGCGGCCGGATCACCAGCACCAGGACGCCGAGCCCGGCCACCCTGGCGAACGCGTCCAGCGACCACGCCACGACACGCCGCCCGGCCAGCGGCAGGTAGACCTTGTTCAGCTTCGCGCCGACGCGGGTCCCGGCGCCGCTGGCCAGCACCACCCCGGCCGCAGTCGTCTCCACGGGAGGCGAGGCTACCGGGGCGAGTAGCTCAGGATGATCAGCCCGGAGCTGTGCACCTCGGTGCCGTTGAGCTTCAGCTGGTGCTGCCCGATCGGCCGGAACAGCAGCTCGTCCGGCTCGGCCTTGCCGGACAGCACCGGGTGCAGCCAGATCCGCAGCTCGTCGAGCAGGCCGTGCTCGAGCAGCAGACGGGTGACGTCGCCGAAGCCGTACTGCAGGATGTCCCGCTCGGTCCGCTCCTTCAGCTCGCGAATCCCGGTGACGACGTCCTCGCCGATGACCTGCGTGTTCGTCCAGCTCGGGTCCTTGACCGTGGTCGAGACGACGTACTTGTCGATGCTGTTCATCCGGCCGGCGAACTCGTCGGTTCCCTGCGGCCAGAACGCCGCCCACGCGTCGTAGGTTTTGCGGCCCATGATCAGCGCGTCGCTGCCGGAGAGCTGGGCCTCGGCCTGCTCCGCCCAGGCGAACGGGCCGTGCCAGTCGTGGACGTTGGTGATGTCGCCGTCGAGGGTCATGTAGGTGGCGCTGACGATCTTGCCCATGTGAGGTCTCCTTCGGCTCGGGGTTCTCGGTAGTGCGTCGAACGAGCCCGGCCCGGATCGACCGGTAGGTTGGGCGAGGCCACCGTGCGACTGGAGAAAGGCCTGGCGTGGAACCGGACAGCTTGGAGTTCCCCGAGATCATCCCGCCCGACGACCACGCCCGGTCCGCGGCCATCGCGTTGCACGCCAAGCTGATCAAGCCGGCGGGTTCGCTGGGCAGGCTCGAAGAGCTGGGCGTGTGGATCGCGGGCTGCCAGGGCCAGTCGCCGCCGCGGCCGTTCACCCGCCCGCGGGTGGTCGTGTTCGCCGGTGACCACGGCGTCGCCGCGAAGGGCGTCTCCGCGTATCCCGCTGAGGTGACCGCGCAGCTGCTGGGCAGCATGCTCACCGGCGGCGCGGCGATCAACGTCCTGGCCGCCGCCGCGGGCGCCGGGGTGCGGGTGGTCGACATGGCCGTCGACACCGAGACGTCCGCGATGCGCTCGATCGGCGAGTTCAAGGTCCGGCGCGGCTCCGGCTCGATCGACGTCGAGGACGCGCTCACCGACGAGGAGGCGCGCGCGGCGATCGCGGCGGGGCGGAAGATCGCCGACGCCGAGGTCGACGGCGGCGCGGACCTGCTGGTGGCGGGCGACCTCGGGATCGGCAACAGCACGCCGGCCTCGGTGCTCGTCGCCGCGCTGACCGGCAGCGAGCCGGTCGCGGTGATCGGGCGCGGCTCCGGCATCGACGACCAGGCCTGGATGCGCAAGGCCGCGGTGGTCCGGGACGCGCTGCGCCGGGCCCGGCTGGTCCTTTCCGAGCCGATCGCGCTGCTGCGTACCTCCGCCGGCGCCGACATCGCGGCGATGGCGGGATTCCTCGCCCAGGCGGCGGTCCGGAAGACGCCGGTGGTGCTGGACGGGCTCGTCGCGTCCGCGGCGGCCCTGGTGGCCGAGGATCTCGCCCGCGGCGCCCGCCGCTGGTGGATGGCGGGCATGCTGACCGGCGAGCCGGCGCACGCGCTGGCCCTGGAGCACCTGGACCTGGGCGCGCTGCTCGACCTGGACGTCCGCCTCGGCGAGGGCACCGGCGCGGTCGCCGCGTTGCCGCTGCTGATGATGGCCACACGCGTCCTGGCCGAGATGGCGACGCACGAGCAGGCCGGCGTCTCCGGCCCGCTCATCCCCGCCCCGGCCTCCTGAGCCCGAGCACCCCAATGTGGCATTGGGTGCGTCAGACGCACGCAATGTGGCATTGGGTGCGTTGAACGCACCCAATGCCACATTGGGGTGCATGGGGGCCGGGGATCAGCCGAGCTTCAGCATCCAGTGCTCGGTGTCCGGGTGGGTGCCCTCCTGGATCCCGGTCAGCTGGCCGCGCAGCTCCATGGTCAGGGCGCCCGGCGAACCGTCGGCGATGGTGAACTCGCCGCCCGCGTGCTTGACGTGCCCGACCGGCGTGATCACCGCTGCCGTGCCGCAGGCGAACACCTCGGTCAGCTCACCCGAGGCGGCGGACTTCTCCCACTCCTCGGTCGAGATCCGGCGCTCTTCCACCGCGTAGCCGAGCTTGGAAGCCAGCTGCAGCAACGACTTCCGGGTCACGCCGGGCAGCAGCGAGCCGGTCAGCTCCGGGGTGACGACCCGAGCGTCCTCGCCCGAGCCGAAGACGAAGAACAGGTTCATCCCGCCCATCTCCTCGACCCACTGGCGCTCCACCGCGTCGAGCCAGACCACCTGGTCGCACCCCTGCTCGACGGCCTGGGCCTGCGCGACGAACGAGGCCGCGTAGTTGCCGGCGCACTTGGCCGCGCCGGTGCCGCCCGGCGCCGCGCGGACGTATTCGGTCGACAGCCACACCTTCACCGGCTTGACCCCGCCGCTGAAGTACGACCCCGCCGGGGACGCGATCAGCGCGTAGACGTACTCGCTGGCCGGGCTGTTGACGCCGAGCCCCGACGACGTCGAGATCATGAACGGCCGCAGGTAGAGGGAATCACCCGGCCGGGTGGGCACCCAGCGGGAATCCACCGCGAGCAGTTCGCGGATCGACTCGAGGAAGACCTCCTCCGGCAGCTGCGGCATCGCGAGCCGCTCGGCCGAGTTCCGGAACCGCCGCGCGTTGGCGTCCGGCCGGAAGCAGGCGATCGAGCCGTCCGGCTGGCGGTAGGCCTTGAGTCCCTCGAAGATGGCCTGGCCGTAGTGCAGCACGGACGTGGCCGGATCCAGCGTGAACGGCGCGTACGGGCCGACCGTCGCGTCGTGCCAGCCCTGCTCGGCGGACCATTTCACGGTGACCATGTGATCGGTGAAATACACCCCGAAACCGGGGGCCTCCAGTACCTCCGCGACGCGTTCCGGGCTCGCGGGGCTCGAGTGCGGGACAAGGGTGAAATGCGTCGTGGTCGTCATGGCTAGACGATACCGCTTGCTCGGACGCACGTTAGTCGGAAGTCCATCTGTTCGCGTCCTCCCCGCGCCCCGGCGGAGACCGCTCTAGGATGACATCGTGACCTACAACCCCGCGCCGCCGGCCCGCCGCACCCCAGGCACCGGGGCGGACGTCAAGACGTTCGCCGCCGCGGTGCTGCTGACCTTCGGCGCCGGCCTGCTCGGCATGGTCGGCTGGGCGGTGCTCGACAGCGGCTTCGGCGGCTTCCTCGGCCTGGTCGGCGCGTTCTTCGCCATCTTCTGGTGGCGCCACGTGCACGGCAAGGTGTTCCCGCGCGTGCTGCCCACGAAGTCCGTGGTGCTGCTGGCCGTGGTCAACGTCGTCTTGGCACTGATCCTCATCCTCAGCGCGGGCTGAGCGGGTCCAGCAGCTCCGCGGGGAGCTCCGGCGCGGCCCACGACGGGTCGGGCCGGAAGTCGGTGTCGGTGCCGTCGAACGGATAGTGCCCGAGCTCGGCCAGCCTGCCGACGCGCTCGCCCTCGGCACGCAGCAGGTCGAGCTGCTCGACGGTCAGCCGCCCGGCCTCCACCGCGACCTCGGCTTCATCCTCGTCGTCCCAGCGCCAGGTGCCGTCCCGGTCGACCACGACGTCGAGCACGCCGTCGATGCGGTCCGGCCCGGTCTCGGTCCGGCCCAGCGG
The DNA here is from genome assembly GCA_963762765.1 of uncultured Actinomycetota bacterium. Classification (GTDB taxonomy): domain Bacteria; phylum Actinomycetota; class Actinomycetes; order Mycobacteriales; family Pseudonocardiaceae; genus Amycolatopsis. Next base: position 19,798 of record CAVXMR010000055.1, on the reverse strand, counting down.
CACCTCGAGATTGACGTACCAGCCGGTGAACACGCCCGCCGCGCTGAAGAACCACCACACCGACGACCATTCGTCGTCGGCGATGCGGCGCAGCGTGGACGTCCCCCGCCAGATCGACGGGACCTGCACCCGCGGGATGCGGAATCGCTCGGCCAGCGGGGCTTCGCGCAGTTCGCGGCCGTCCGCCAGCCGGGAGCCCACGATCGGGGTGCCCGCGGGCAGCCAGCCGAGCAGGACCCGGCCGTCGTCGGAAAGCACACGCAGCGGATGGTGCTGACCGATCGAGCCGTCCGGGCGCAGGAACCGTTCGACCACGGTCTGGCCCGGCCGCCAGCGTCGATCACTCACGAACCCCACTGTACCGGCGGGCCCGTACCCGCAGTAGCAGCTCGGTCACCGCAGCGAGCCCCGCGACGACCAGGATCACCATCGGCGCGGCGAACCAGGCGAAGGCCGCGGCCAGGATGCCTCCCGCGGCGGCGCGGCGGCCCGCCCGCTCGCGGACTTCGGTCACGGCCGCCAGCGCGGGCAGGACCGTCGCGAGCACGACGACGGCGGTGAGCACCGGCTGCATCGAGTCCGCGTCGGCGGCGGCCAGCAGGTCCCGCAGCGACGTCACCGAAAGCCCGAGCCGCAGCGCGCCCAGCTGGTAGAGCGCGACGAACGTGATCAGCACGGCCGCCGAACCCAGCGCGAGCGAGCGCCAGCCCGCGTACGTCCGCGCGCCCGGCCGCAGGAACGGCAGCACGACGAGCGCGGCGACGACCGCACCGGGGACGTCGGGGCTGCCGAAGCCGCCGGTCGTCGACACCGGCACCACCGCGACGCACAGCGCGATCAGCACCAGCCCGGCCAGCAGCAGGAGCGCGGTCGCCCAGCGCGTGACGAACGGCGGCAGCCGCAGCCCGCCGAGATCGAGGACCACCATGCCGAGGACGAAGGCCGCGGCGGCGAACCGTGCGGAGGAAGGGAAAACATAGAACCCGAAGGCGATCCCGTAGACCGAGAGCTCGGCCAGCCGCGCGATCGCGATCACCACCCGATCTGCTGGCGTGTCCCCGGTTTCCGGGAGCCGCTGAACGGCCCCGGCGACCAGCGCGGCCACCACGACTCCGGCGAGCAGCCAGAACCCGGCCGCCGCCGCGCCCGCCGCCAGCGCGACCAGCAGCCCGCCGCCCAAACGCACGTGTTTCCCCTCCCGGACCGACCAGTGTTCACCGCTCGTGTTCCTGTCATTAGCATGGCTCACGATCCGACCGGGCCGGTGCCCGGTATCACCGTGAACGCGCGAGGAGCCAGAAGTGACCGTGCCGAAGCTCGCCCTCTCCGACAACACCGGGGAGGCTCTGGCCAAGACGCGCGCCGACGTCGTCGTGATCGGGACGCTGGCCGGCGACGACGGCCCGGTGCTCGCCCCCGGCGCCGCTGTGGCCGACGCCGCCTTCGACGGCCGGCTGGCCGACCTGCTCGCCACCCTCGGCGCCAGCGGCAAGGCCGAGGAGATCGTCAAGCTGCCGACGCTGGGCAAGCTGGGCGCCGCCGTGGTGCTCGCCGTCGGCCTCGGCAAGGCCGACGAGAAGGGCGGCGTGACCGCGGAGCAGGTCCGCCGGGCCGCGGGTGCCGCGGGCCGCGCGCTGGCCGGCACCGAGCGCGCGTTCGTCACGCTCTCGGAGCTGGACCTGCAGGCCGCCGTCGAGGGCATCGTGCTCGGCGCGTACTCCTTCACCGAGTACCGCTCGGAGAAGGGTGACGGCCAGGTCGCGAAGGTCGACTTCGCGAGCCCGACCGAGGGTGTCGCGCGGGAGCACAAGGCGACGCTGAAGGCCGCTTCGCTGATCGCCGAAGCCGTGACGATCGCCCGCGACCTGACCAACACCCCGCCGAACGACCTGTACCCGGCCTCCTTCGCCGACCGCGCGAAGAAGCTGGCCGAGGCGAACGGCCTCGAGTTCGAGGCGCTCGACGAGAAGGCGTTGAAGCGCAAGGGATTCGGCGGCCTGCTCGGCGTCGGCGGCGGTTCGTCCCGCCCGCCGCGCCTGCTGCGCATCGCCTACAAGCCGGCGAAGCCGGTCAAGAAGGTCGCGCTGGTCGGCAAGGGCATCACGTTCGACTCGGGCGGTATCTCGCTCAAGCCGGCGGCCAACATGGACCACATGACCTCCGACATGGCGGGCGCGGCGGGCGTGCTCGCCTCGGTGGTGCTGGCCGCGAAGCTGAAGTACCCGGTCGAGGTCGTCGCGCACATCCCGCTGGCGGAGAACCTGCCCTCGGGCACCGCCTACCGGCCCGGTGACGTGCTCTCGATCTACGGCGGCAAGACCGTCGAGGTGCTCAACACCGACGCCGAAGGCCGCCTGGTGCTGGCCGACGCGATCGTGCGCGCGGGCGAGGAGTCCCCGGACTACCTGATCGACACGGCCACCCTGACCGGCGCGCAGGTGACCGCGCTCGGCAACCGCACGGCGGGCGTCATGGGCACGGACGAGTTCCGCGACCGCGTCGCCGCGATCATGCGGGCCACCGGCGAGAACGGCTGGGCGATGCCGCTGCCCGAGGAGCTGCGCGCGGACCTCGACTCGCGCCTGGCCGACCTCGCCAACGTCACCGGCCACCGCTGGGGCGGGATGCTCTCGGCGGCGATCTTCCTGCGCGAGTTCGTCCCCGAAGGCCTGCCCTGGGTGCACATCGACATCGCGGGCCCGTCGTTCAACACCGGCGGCCCGTGGGGCTACACCGGCAAGGGCGGCACCGGCCTGCCGGTCCGCACGATCGCGGCCGTCCTGGCCGACATCGCCGCGGAAGGCTGAGGGCCTCGTCGAGTGGTAAGTAGGGTGAGAACCCGACTTACCACTCACGAGAACCCGACCCCATGGATGCGAGCGAGTACCTCGAATCGGCCGTCCAGGACGTCCTCACGGCCGACGAGCCCACGCTGGACGACCGGATCGGCCACGCCGCGCTGCTGCTCGCCGCGTCCGGCGCCGCCGCGGAGGCCGATCGCCTGGTCAGCCACTGGCACGCCCGCACCGAACGCCCGGTCATGGCGCTGACCACTCCCCTGCGCGCCCGCGCCTGGGCGATGCTTTTCGAAGCAGGCGCACGCCCGGAGTGGGCCGAAGGGCTTCCGCCGCTCGACCTCGACGCCGAGGAAAGCGCCCACACCGCCTGGCTCGCCAAGCCCGTCTCCGATCTCGAAGGCGCGCTCCCGCCAGGAATCGTGGCCGAGATCGCCAAACACGTCGCCCCTTCACGCCGGGATCGACTCAAAGAAGCTCTCGCGGACGGCGATCTCGAGCAGTGGGCCGCGAAAGCGGGCGCCCGCCCGGACGTCGCCGCACTGGCCGCAACGCGATCACTCACGCCGAGGCTGCTGAAAGGCGCCGACCCGCTGGGCATCGGCGAGCACGCCCAGCGGATCACGGGCGCGCTGGTCGCCGCGCTGCACGAGCGCTACCCCCAGGAGTTCCGCGGATGGCGGGAACTCGTCACCGAAATCCTGAAGCTCCGCGACGCCGACACGGCTCTCGCACCCGCCAAGCCCGAAGCCATCGACGCGGCCGAAGCCCGGCTCGGCATCGCCCTGCCGCAGGATTACCGGGACTTCCTCCGCACGACCGACGGGCTGCCCGCCGACGTCGTCTTCCCCCGCCTGCTCGGCGCCGCCGAACTGCACGCGCGCGACGGCGTGATCATCCTCAGCGAACCGGCGGTGATCCTGCTCAGCGGCCCGTGCGTCGTCGAGGTCGACGCGCTCGGCTCGACCGCGCACCCGAGCTTCCGGGCCCTGCTCGAACGGCACGCCCGGCTGCTCGCGCAGTCGGTCTAGACCTGGCCGCGCTTCTTGCGCTCGGTGTATTCGCGCATCCGCTTCGGGTAGCCGACCCTGGCCACCTCGTACACGGGGATCGAACGCCGGTGCCCGAACTGCTGGGCGGCCTCCAGGCTGTCGATGCGCCGGCGTGTCCATTCGCCGTCGTGTGCGATCAGCACCACAGTGGTCTCGGTGACCGTCGTGCGGGGCTCGACATAGGCCTCGACACCGTTCCGCGACGCCGCCCACTCGTCGAGGTGAGCAGTGTCACCCGAGTTGGCTTTCCGCAGCGTACCGGGCTTCTGCCCGCCCCTGGTCCGCCTGCGCAGCGAGTCGAAGAGCCCCACCTCGACCACCTCTCTTCCCGATCTTCCCTGGCCCCCATTATCCCGATCCCGGCGTGTGCTCCGCGTCGCACACCCGGCTGTGTCGCAGCACGGGGGGACGTAGTGACAAGATGACGGTGTCGCGCGCGCGGTTATAACTCGCGAGCCGCGGCGACCGAGCACCACCCATCGCTTGCCGAGGAGCTATTGAAGTGACCGACACCTCCGCCGACCTTGTGATCCTGGGAGGCGGATCGGGCGGCTACGCCGCGGCCTTCCGCGCGGCCGAGCTGGGCCTTTCCGTCACGCTGATCGAGAAGGACAAGCTGGGCGGGACGTGCCTCCACCGGGGCTGCATCCCGACCAAGGCCCTGCTGCACGCCGCCGAGGTCGCCGACGAAACCCGCGAGGCCGAGTCTGTCGGCGTCAAGGCCGTCTTCGAAGGCATCGACATCGCCGGCGTCAACAAGTACAAGGACGGCATCGTCGCCCGGCTGTACAAGGGCCTGCAGGGCCTGGCCAAGGCCCACAAGGTGAACCTCGTCGAGGGCAGCGGCACCTTCGTCGGCGGCACCACCGTCGAGGTCGACGGCGTCCGCCACACCGGCAAGAACGTCATCCTCGCCACCGGCTCCTACTCCCGCACCCTGCCCGGCCTCGAGCTCGGCGGCCGGGTCATCGCCAGCGAGCAGGCGCTCGCGCTGGACTACGTGCCCAAGAAGGTCGTGGTGCTCGGCGGCGGCGTGATCGGCGTCGAGTTCGCCAGCGTCTGGGCCTCCTTCGGGGTGGACGTAACGATCGTCGAGGCGCTGCCGCGGCTGGTCCCGAACGAAGACGAGTTCGCCTCCAAGCAGCTCGAGCGCGCGTTCCGCCGCCGCAAGATCGCCTTCAAGACCGGCGTGCGGTTCACCGGCGCGAAGCAGGACGACAACGGCGTGAGCGTTTCGCTGGAGTCGGGCGAGACCATCGAGGCCGACCTGCTCCTGGTCGCCGTCGGCCGCGGCCCCAACTCGGCCGGGCACGGCTACGAGGAGGCCGGCGTCAAGATCGACCGCGGCTTCGTGCTCACCGACGAGCGCCTGCGCACCAACCTGCCGAACGTCTACGCGGTCGGCGACATCGTGCCGGGCCTGCAGCTCGCGCACCGCGGTTTCCAGCAGGGCATCTTCGTCGCCGAGGAGATCGCCGGGCAGAACCCCCGCGTGATCGACGAGAGCGGCATCCCGCGCGTCACCTACTCCCACCCCGAAGTCGCCTCGGTCGGGCTCACCGAGTCCCAGGCCAAGGACAAGTACGGGGCCGAGGTCACGACGTTCACCTACGACCTCGGCGGCAACGGCAAGAGCCAGATCCTCAAAACCTCCGGCGGGGTCAAGCTGGTCAAGGCCCCGGACGGCCCGGTCGTCGGTGTCCACATGGTGGGCGACCGCGTCGGCGAGCTCATCGGCGAAGCGCAGCTGATCTACAGCTGGGAGGCCTTCCCCGAGGACGTCGCGCCGCTCATCCACGCCCACCCCACCCAGACCGAGGCCCTCGGTGAAGCGTTCCTTGCCCTCGCCGGCAAGCCGCTGCACGTGCACAGCTGACGTCTCACCAGCAGAATCCAGACCACGCAGAACTTTCAAAGAGGAGTCAGCGAACGATGGCCTACTCCGTCACATTGCCGGAGCTCGGGGAGAGCGTCACCGAAGGCACTGTCACCCGATGGCTCAAGCAGGAGGGTGACACCGTCGAGGTCGACGAGCCGTTGCTCGAGATCTCGACCGACAAGGTCGACACCGAGGTCCCGTCGCCGGTCGCCGGCACGGTGGTGAAGATCAGCGCCCAGGAGGACGAGACCGTCGAGGTCGGCGGCGAGCTCGCCGTGATCGACGACGGCACCGGCGGGGTGCCCGAGTCCTCCGCGCCCGCGCAGGAGGAGCAGAAGTCCGAGCCGGAGCCGCAGCAGGAGGAGTCCGCGCCCGAGCCGGCCGCCTCCGACAGCGCGCCGAGCCGGCCGGACACCGCGCCCGCGTCCGGTGGCGAAGGCACCGAGGTGAAGCTGCCCGAGCTGGGCGAGAGTGTCACCGAAGGCACTGTCACCCGGTGGCTCAAGGCCGTCGGCGACTCGGTCGAGGTCGACGAGCCGCTGCTCGAGATCTCCACCGACAAGGTCGACACCGAGGTCCCGTCGCCGGTCGCCGGCACGGTGCTGGAGATCCGCGCGGGCGAGGACGAGACCGTCGAGGTCGGCGGCGTCCTGGCCGTGATCGGGGACGCCGGCGCGGCTCCGAAGGCGGAGTCCAAGCCGGAACCGAAGCCGGAGCCCAAGCCCGAGCCGGTCCAGGAGACCAAGCCCGAGCCCAAGCCGGAACCCAAGCCCGAGCCGAAGCCGGAGCCGAAGGCCGCCCCGGCGTCCGCGGCCACCGAGTCCGCTCCGGCCGCCGCGGCCGGCTCGGACGGTGCGGCCGACGGCCCGTACGTCACCCCGCTGGTCCGCAAGCTGGCTTCGGAGCACGGCATCGACCTCTCGGCCCTGACGGGCAGCGGTGTCGGTGGCCGGATCCGCAAGCAGGATGTCCTGGCAGCGGCCGAGGCCAAGCAGAAGGCGGCCGCTCCGGCTCCCGCCGCTGCCGCCCCTGCCCCGGCCGCCGCTGCCCCGTCGGCACCCGCCGCGCGTCCGGCGGCGCCGTCGCCGGAGCTCGCGGCGCTGCGCGGCACCGTGCAGAAGGCCAGCCGGATCCGCCAGATCACGGCCACCAAGACCCGCGAGTCGCTGCAGATCGCCGCGCAGCTCACGCAGGTCCAGGAGGTCGACGTGACCAAGATCGCCCGGCTGCGCCAGCGGGCGAAGTCGGCCTTCAAGGAGCGCGAGGGCGTCAACCTGACGTTCCTGCCGTTCTTCGCGAAGGCCACGGTCGAGGCGCTCAAGCAGCACCCGAACGTCAACGCGTCCTACAACGAGGACACGAAGGAGATCACCTACCACGGCGCCGTGCACCTGGGCATCGCGGTGGACACCGAGCGCGGGCTGCTCTCGGTCGTGATCCACGACGCGGGCGAGCTGAGCCTGGCCGGGATCGCGCACCGGATCGCCGACCTGGCGGGCCGCGCGCGGGCCAACCAGATCAAGCCCGACGAGCTGTCCGGCGGCACGTTCTCGATCACGAACATCGGCAGCGTCGGCGCGCTGTTCGACACGCCGATCATCGTGCAGCCGCAGTCCGGCATCCTCGGCACCGGCGCGGTCGTCAAGCGGCCGGTCGTGGTCGCGGACGCCGACGGCAACGACACGATCGCGGTGCGGTCGATGGCGTACCTGCCGCTGACCTACGACCACCGCCTGGTGGACGGGGCCGACGCGGGCCGCTTCCTGATGACGATCAAGCAGCGCCTGGAAGAGGGCAACTTCGAGGGCGAACTCGGCCTCTGATCGCGCATTGTCCGTGAAGGACTCCTTACCGGCTCTCACAGTCGGTAAGGAGTCCCTCGCGGCTTTTGGGGGACGCTGTGTGGCGGACGTGGCTGGCTGAGCATCGGGACGACGTCTCGGTGGTGGCTTACGACGGCACGCGGTGGTTGAAGCACAACGCCGAAGTGCCGCGGGTGCTGGCTTCGACGGTCAAGGTCGTCCACCTGCTCGCCTACGCGACCGCGGTTACCGAGGGACGGCTCGATCCCGCGGAGCTTGTGCGGGTCGGGGATTGGGACGCCTGGCATCCCTTCGACGGCGACGGGCCGATCGGCGCCGGCGCGCACCACACCGCGTTGACCGAGCTCGGAATCCCTTGCGACAGCTACGGAATCGCCCGAGACCCCGAGCAGCGAATTCCGCTCGAAGCGATCGTCCGGGCCATGATCGTCCACAGCGACAACGCCGCGCCCGACTACCTGCGCGCCCGCCTCGGCGACGCGGCGCTGAGCAGAGGCCTCGAAATCCGCTGGTTCTGCGGCGAGACCCTCCGCTCGCTCTTCCCCGGCAGGGACGACGAGCTCGCCGCGCGCTTCACGCGGGATCCGGCGTTCCGGGGCGAGGTCCTCGAGCGCGTCCGGGGCGACCCGATCACCGCCGAAGCCGAGTGGGCTTGGACACAGCGGACCGCCCATGGCACGGCGACCGACCTCTTCGCGCTGCACCGCATGATCGCCACGGCGCCGACCCGGCCCGCCGAGCTCGCCCGCCGGATCCTGCGCGGTCCTGGCGACGTCCTGTTCAAGGGCGGCTCCCTCATGCGCAGCCTGGGTTTCGGCATGTCCACACCCACGGGCACGGTCGCGATGCTGCTCACCGGCACCGGCTTCCCACCCGTGTCCCTGTTCGACCTCGGCGACGACCTGCTGCGCGACCTCCCGGCGTACGGCGGAGCCCTGGGTGTGCGAGACGTGGCCGGATAGACCACGATCGAAGGCATGCGGGTACTGATCGCGGGATCGCGTGGACTGATCGGCTCGGCGTTGCGGACGCGGTTGAGCCAGGACGGTCACGAGGTGCGCAGGCTCGTCCGGCGCGACCCTCGAGCCGCCGACGAACACCGCTGGGACCCGCCCTCCGGCGAGATCGCCGACGGCGCCTTCGACGGTGTCGACGCCGTGGTCAACCTCTGCGGCGCGCCGCTGTTCCCCGGCCGGTGGAGCGCGATGCGCAAGCAGCAGCTGATCGACAGCCGCATCGAGCCGACCGAGGTACTCGCCGAGGCGGTCACCGAACACGGCATCGGCCTGCTGGTGAACGCGTCGGCGGTGGGGTTCTACGGCGACACCGGATCGTCCACTGTGGACGAAGCCGCGCCCGCGGGCCGCGGTTTCCTCGCCGAGCTCTGTCAGTCCTGGGAAGCGGCGACGGCGGGCGCGGGCGACGCGCGGGTCGTCTCGATCCGCACCGGGCTGGTGCTCTCGCGCAAGGGCGACCTGCTCAAGCTGTTGCGGCTGCAGTTCCTGGTGGGCCTGGGCGGACGCTTCGGCGACGGCAAGCAGTACATGCCGTGGATCTCCCTGGACGACGAAATCGGGGCCATCACCCACATCCTGGGGACGGACGTGCTGTCCGGCCCGGTGAACCTGACCGGCCCCGATCCGGTGACCAACGCCGAGTTCACCCGCGCGCTGGGCCACGCGCTGCACCGGCCTGCGCCATGGCGGGTGCCCGCGTTCGCCATGAAGGCCGTCCTCGGCCAGGCCGCCGAGGAGATGGCGCTGACCGGGCAGCGCGCGATCCCGGCGAAGCTGCGTGAATCCGGCTACGAGTTCCGGCACCCGACGCTGGAGCAGGCGCTCAAGGCGGCGTGACATGCCTCGCGTTCGCCTGATCGTCTGCGGGTGCGTGCTGCTGGCCGCGTTCGCGGGGCTCGGCCTGCTGGTCGCGCGGCAGCCGCTGGCGCTGGACGCCCAGATCGCGAATGCCTTGCGGGGCGAGGATTCCCGGCCGCTGGGGAAGGTCGCCGCGGTGCTCACGGACATCCTCGGCCCGGTCATGCCCTACGTCATGGGAGCCGTGCTGCTGGTGGTGGCGCTGCGCCGGCGTGACCACCTCGGCCTGTGCGTCCGGCTGGCGATCGTCCTGCTGCTGTGCCGGGCGACGAGCCTGGTCGGCAAGCCGGTCTTCCTGCGTCAACGGCCTCGCGCCTACCCGGACCTGTCCTACCCGAGCGGGCACGTCGTGTCGGTGGCGACCACGGGTCTGGTAGCCGTCCTGCTGTGCGCGTGGCTCGTCCCGCGCGTGCTGGGATGGGCGATCGCGGCCGCCGTCGCCGCGACCGTGCTGGCCGCGGCCTGCCGGATCGTGCTCGGCGTCCACTGGCTCACCGACACCGTCGGCGCGGTGCTGGCGGTGACCGGCGTCGGCCTGCTCTCGGCCACCGGGCTGGACCTGCTGCCCGCACCGCGCGAGCGTAGCCTCGACGGGTGAGTTCTTCCCGCATCACGTGCCGCGCCAGTACCGAACCCGTCGACGTCCGTGAACTCGGCACGATCGACTACACCGAGGCCTGGGAGCTGCAGCGCACCACGCTGACCGCCCGCGCAGACGGCACCGCACCGGACACCATGCTGCTGCTGGAGCACCCGTCGGTCTACACCGCGGGCAAACGCACCGAGGACACCGACCGTCCCACCGACGGCACGCCGGTGATCGACGTCGACCGCGGCGGCAAGATCACCTGGCACGGGCCGGGCCAGCTGGTCGGCTACCCGATCGTCAAGCTCGCCGACCCGATCGACGTCGTGCACTACGTGCGGCGGCTCGAAGAGGCGCTGATCCACGTGTGCGACCAGCTGGGCGTGCGCAGCGGGCGCGTCGAGGGCCGCAGCGGCGTCTGGATCCCGGCCGACGACCGTGGCATCGAGCGCAAGATCGCCGCGATCGGCATCCGCGTCCAGCGCGGCGTGACGATGCACGGCTTCGAGCTCAACTGCAACGCCGACCTCTCGGCGTTCGACAACATCGTCCCGTGCGGCATCCGCGACGCGGGCGTCACTTCGCTGTCCTACGAGCTCGGCCGCGACGTCACGGTGGCAGCGGTCCTCCCCCTGGCCCGCGACGCCGTCCTGGCCGCGTTGGAAGGCGAGCTCCCGGTCAGCGACGACCGCTGGCTCCCGCGCCCCACGGCCCCCGAGGCCCCCGGCGTCACCTTCGCCCTCCAGAACTGACCCCAAGCACCCCCATGTGGCATTGGGTGCGTAGGACGCACCCAATGCCACATTGGGGTATCAGTCGAGCTGAGGAGCGACTTCCGAGGCGATCAGGTCGATCTGGTCCAGGTCGGTGAGGTCCATCAGCTGCAGGTAGAGCCGGGTGACACCGGTCTCCTCGCGCCACCGGCCGATCTTGTCGACGACCTCGGCGGGCGTCCCGGCGAGCCCGTTCGTCCGCAGTTCCTCGACGTCCCGGCCGAGCACGCCGGCCCGCTGCTTGAGCTCGACCTCGTCCCGGCCGACCGCGATCACCAGCGCCACCGAGCGCAGGATCTCCTGCGGGTCGCGCCCGATCGCCTCGCACGCCGCGACCACCCGGGCGAACTGGGCGGACGCCGTCGCCGTGTCGGCGAAGGGCAGGTTGAACTCGTCGGCGAACCGCGCCGCCAGCTCCGGCGTGCGCTTCTTGCCGCCGCCACCGATGATCACCGGCGGGCAAGGCTGCTGAGCGGGCTTCGGCAGCGCGGGCGAGTCGACGAACTTGTAGTGCTCGCCGTCGAAGGAGTACGTCGAGCCGAGCGGCGTCTTCCACAGCCCGGTGATGACCTCGAGCTGCTCGGCGTAGCGGTCGAAGCGCTCCTTGAGCGGCGGCAGCGACAGGCCGTACGCGGTGTGCTCCGCGTCGAACCAGCCCGCGCCGAAGCCGAACTCGACCCGGCCGCCGGACATCTGGTCGACCTGGGCGACCGAGATCGCCAGCGGCCCCGGGTTCCGGAACGTCGCCGCGGTGACGAGCGTGCCGAGCCGGATCCGGCTGGTCTCGCGGGCCAGCCCGGCCAGCGTGATCCAGGCGTCGGTCGGGCCGGGCAGGCCGTCGGCCGAGCCCATCTTCAGGTAGTGGTCGCTGCGGAAGAAGGCGTCGTAGCCGGCGGCTTCGGTCGCCTTCGCCACGCGCAGCAGGTCGTCGTAAGTGGCCCCTTGCTGGGGCTCGGTGAAGATCCTCAAGTCCACGGCGTCAGCCTATAGACGCGGCCGCCGTTTCGCCGTCGGCCTTGCGGAGCCTGACCAGCATCCGGACGATCACGTCCTCGATCTGCGCGCCGACCTTCTTCGGATCCGCCGAGCCGGCGATCTCCGTGGCCGCGCTCGACAGCGCGCCGAACAGCAGCCGCGCGGTGATCTCGACCGGCACCGGCTCGACCTCGCCGGCGTCGATCAGCGACTGCAGCCCGGACCGGACCAGCCCGAAGCTGCACCGCTCCTCGGCCTCGCGCCAGCGCTCCCAGCCCATCACGACCGGGGCCTCGTGGATGGCGATCCGCTGGTAGGCCGGGTCGAGGCAGCTGCGGATGAACGCGTTGAGCCCGCCGAGCGCGCGCTCCCAGGGCGTGCCCGAGCCGTTGACGATCTTCTCGAGCCGGTCGTAAACCAGGCTCTCCACCGACTCGAAAGCGGCCTCGAACAGCGCCTGCTTACCGCTGAAATGGTGGTAAAGGGCGCCTTTCGTCACGCGCGCCCGCTTGGCGATTTCGTCGAGCGATGTGCCCGCGTAGCCCCGTTTCGTGAACAGTTCCACCGCACTGTCGACCAGCGCCGACCGTGTCGACTCCGAGTAGTCGAGCCGCCTGGACCTCATTGTCGCCACCTTCACAACCTTACGCCCGGAGGATCTCTCCATACTCATGGTATGTTCGGCGTGTCAGATCCGTACCAGGAGTATGCCGCAGACCCGCGGTATGGCCTGGACCACGGAAGGGGAGCCAACACCATGAGCTGGACCGACTTCTACCGACGCCAGGAAATCCTCGAAGCCGCCATCCGCCAAGGCGGCCGGAACCCCGGCGCACCCCTGCCCCTGGAGGAGATCCCCGGGGCGGAAGACCTTTTCGGCAGTGAGGAAAACCTCCTGCTCGCTCTGCAGTACAAGTGGACGCAGCGGCTCGGCGGCGCGCTGCGCGCCGAGCTCGCCGACCCGGACGAGGCCGACGGCTTCGGGGACCAGGTCGACGCCGTCACCCGCGCCTGGAGCCGCGTGCGCGACGAGCACTCCGACCTGCGGGCGGTGCTGGACGGCGCGCTCGAGCGCTGCCCCGCGCTGGTGCCGCTGCACGAGGGCGAGCTGCGCATGCTGGCCGTCACCGCCGGGCTCGCCGAGCACCACGAGCCCACGGCCGAGCTGACCAAGGTCGGCCACGCCTTCCAGGCGCTGCTGCGCGCGGGCCGCGAATGCCCCGTCCGGCGGCGCAGCCCGATCGGCCATCTGCGGCGCCTGCTCGCGCCGAGTGCGTGAGAAAGTAGAGCCATGACTCAGCGTTGGGCCGAGGCCGACATCCCCGACCAGACCGGCCGGACCGTCCTGGTCACCGGGGCGAACTCCGGCCTCGGCCTGCGCACCGCCGAGGTACTGGCGGGCAAGGGCGCACGCGTGCTGCTCGCCTGCCGGTCGGCCGAGCGCGGCGCGAAGGCTCTCGAACAAGTCCGCGCGGCCGCTGCCGGCGCGGCGCCCGAACTGGTCTCGCTCGACCTCGCCTCCCTCGCCTCGGTGCGGGAAGCGGCGGTCTCCGTGCGCGAACTCACCGGCGACGCGCTGGACATCCTCGTCAACAACGCCGGCCTGATGGCGACGCCGCGCGGCGAGACCGCCGACGGCTTCGAAACCCAGTTCGGCACCAACCACCTCGGCCACGCGGCGCTGACCTGGCTGCTGCTCCCGGCCCTGCGCGGCGGCAAGAACGCCCGCGTCGTCACGCTCTCGAGCCTCGCCGCGACCGGCGGCCGGATCGACACGGCGGACCCGAACTTCGAGCACCGCCGGTACAACCCAGGCGCCGCCTACGGCCAGTCCAAGCTGGCCAACCAGGTCTTCGCGATGGAGCTCGACCGGCGCCTGCGCGCGGCGGGCGACTCCGTGCTCAGCGTCGCCGCGCACCCGGGCTACACCTGGACCGGCCTCGGCGCCGGGATGGCCCGGTCGTACCGCAACCCCGTCGTCCGCGCGGTCATCGGGGCGGGGAACCGGATCGGCGAGATCGTGATCGCGCAGAACGTGCGCCAGGGCACGCTGCCGCAGCTGTACGCGGCCACCGCGGACGGCGTCGAAGGCGGCGACTACATCGGCCCGGGCGGCATCGGCGCGATGCGCGGCCACCCGGTCAAGGTGAGCCCGGTCGGCGCCGCCCGCAGCGAGTCACTGGGCGCGGCGTTGTGGGACGTCACGGCGAAGTTGACCTGCGTCACGCCCGACCCCGCGTGATCTCCGCGTCCGTAGGGGCGGGCGTAGGGTTGATCCCGTGAGTGCTGCTCCAGAAGGCCGGAAGCTGCTGCGCCTGGAAGTGCGTAACGCCGAGACGCCGATCGAGAAGAAGCCGTCGTGGATCAAGACGCGGGTGCGGATGGGGCCTGAGTTCACCGAGCTCAAGGGTCTGGTGCGTCGTGAGGGTCTGCACACGGTGTGTGAAGAGGCTGGTTGTCCCAACATTTACGAGTGTTGGGAGGATCGTGAGGCCACGTTCCTGATTGGTGGGGATCAGTGCACCCGTCGGTGTGATTTCTGTCAGATCGATACGGGTAAGCCTGCTGAGCTGGATCGGGCTGAGCCGCGGAAGGTCGCCGAGAGTCTGTTCAGGCGATGGGGCTGCGGTACTCCACGGTCACCGGTGTCGCTCGCGATGACCTTCCCGATGGTGGTGCGTGGCTGTACGCGGAGACCGTCCGTCAGATTCATGCGCTCAACCCGGGCACGGGTGTGGAGTTGTTGATTCCGGACTTCAATGCGGATCCTGCGCAGTTGGCTGAGGTGTTTGGGTCGCGGCCGGAGGTGTTGGCGCACAACGTGGAGACGGTGCCGCGGATCTTCAAGCGGATCCGTCCCGGGTTCCGGTATGCGCGTTCGCTGGAGGTCATCACCGCGGCTCGTGAGGCGGGTTTGGTGACGAAGTCGAACCTGATCCTGGGGATGGGTGAAACCCCGGACGAGGTCGCTCCGGCGTTGCGGGATCTGGTGGATGCGGGGTGCGAGATCATCACGATCACGCAGTATCTGCGGCCGTCTCCGCGGCATCATCCGGTGGATCGGTGGGTGAAGCCGGAGGAGTTCGTGGAACACTCCAAGGCCGCTGAAGCGATGGGCTTCGCCGGTGTCATGGCCGGACCCCTCGTGCGCTCCTCCTACCGCGCCGGACGCCTCTACGCCCAGACCAAAGCCCGCCGCGGCGAAGCCCTCCCCGAGAACCTGGCCCACCTGGCCGCCGAAGGCCCCGCCGCGCAGGAAGCCAGCTCACTCCTGGCCCGGTAGAGGGACTCGTGAGCGTTCCGGGCGGTTAGAACCGCCCGGAACGCTCACGAGTCCTTTCTCAGCGGCGGCCGCGCACCGCCTTGGCAGTCACCCAGCCAATGAGCCCGGCGACAAGCACTCCCCCAGCCAGCAGGAACGCCCAGGGCCCGTAACCCGGCTCAGGCGCCGCCGGGGACAACGCCAAGTCGTACCCGCCGAATTTGCCCTGGTCCCGGTACGCCGACCCCGGCAGCTTGTCGCCGTACAGCCGGTGCACCAGTTGCTGGTACGCCGCGAGGGAAACCCCATCGCCGACCCGCGCCCGAGCCGGGTCGTTCAACGCCAGCACGCGCCCATCACGGACCCGATACCAGGCGTTGACCTGCGGCTCGGTGAACACGAGATCGCCACCGGCCTGAGCCGGGTAGGTGAGCTCTTCGGTCCCGGTGGTGAAGTTGGTCGCCGCCCAGCCGGTGGCTTCCGGGGTGAGCCAGACCGTCGCCTGACGACCGGACGACGCCTCAGTGCGCACGGCGTAGTACGCGAAAGACGCCGGAGCCGCGCCCGGCGTCCCGGCGACAAACGCCGGGTCGAGCGAGAACACCCGCAGTGGCTCACCGGCGACCCGCGGCGTCTGCGCCGAGTCCGCCCGGGCCGCGAAACCGGCCCGCCGGTCGAGCTGCCCGAAGAACGACGACAGTTTCGCTGTCGTGTCAGGCGAAGAGAGCACCGCGCCGACGTCCGGCTGCGAAGCCGAAGCCGTGCCACCGAAACCGAGCACCAGCGCCGAACCGGCCAGGAGCGTGACGAGTCCACGAAGAAGCTTCATCTCACGCCCCGATCCGGTAGAGGGACTGCGCCCACTCGAACTGCCCGTTGCTCACGTAGCTCGAGTGCGCCATCGCGCTGTAGCGGTTGCTCGTCGGCCAGGGATCGCCGTAGTAGACCAAGCCGCTGCTGTCGTAGCCGTAGATCACCTGGGCGTGGCCGCCGCCGGCCGTCCAGTAGATGCCGGTCTCGATCGGCCGCCGCCCGGCGATTTCGGTCTGCACCGAGGAGAAGCTCAGCGCGCCGGTCACCGACCCGGGCCGCAGCCCGAGCTGCTGGTACGCCCGCTGCACATACGTCAGCTCGCCGGCCTGGTTGGGGCACTGGGAGCCCGCCGGGTAGCCTCGCCCGTAGTCGCAGAAGGTGTTCTGGCTGGTGTTCGTGCCGTAGCCGAGGAATCGCGCGATGGTCAGGCCACTCGCGGCCCAGCACCACTGGTTCTGTTCCTGCACGAGCTGGCTGATCGACAGCGTGGTGGCCGCGCGTGGCGCCGCCGTCGCGGGCGGGGCGAGCAGGCCGGTCACGGCGACCAGCCCGGCGCACAGCACACCGATCGCCTTTGATCGTCTGAACTGCATGGTTGCTCCTTGTCGGCACAGGTGGGGACTTGGTGAGCCTCACCCGCCGCCGCGCCGGGCAGTAATCCCAGCGGGGATAACACCCGGGTTATGCCGACTAAAGGACTGGCGCGTCCGAGTGACGGCGGCACCAGCGCGCGAAGTGCGGATTCCGCTCCCGCGAAGCGCGATACGCGACTTCGGCGCAGCGGAAGACCTCGTCGGTCATCGCCGTGCGGCCGTCGTCCTCACGCGTGGCGAACAACAACGTCGTCCAGAGCGGATCACCCTTGAGCGGCAACGCAAGCAGCCCCGGTGGCGGCGCCGACGCCGCCTGCGCCAGGCACACCGCACCCTGCGCGATCAACGTGCCCGCGGTGCCCGCCTCCGACGTGAAATGCCGCACCCGCGGGACGAACCCCGCCGCGGCACACGCCTGCGGAAAGCGCTCGCGGGCGGAATTCTCGTGCGGCGCCGGGAGAATCCAGTCGGCGCAGGCGAGATCGGCGAGATCGACCTCGCCGTCCCGGATCGCCGGATGCCCCTCCGCGATGCCGACGAAGATCGGCTCGGTGGCCAGCGTCCGCACGGCAAGCCCGCCGAAGTGGTGCGGCTCGGTCCCGTCGAACCGCTCCAGCAGCGCGACCTCGACCCGGCCGGTCGACAGCAGCTTCAACAGGGTGAGCGACGCCGGTTCGGCATAGGTCTGGACGTCGAGCATCCGGTCCCCGAGTTCCTCGATGAACCGGCCGATGATCAGCAGCGGCACGTACCCGATCCGCAACGTCTCGGTCGCGTCCGACTCGCCACGGCGTCGCGCACTGGCGACGAGCGCGCGCATGTCGGCGAGCAGCGCGTCGGCCCGGCCGAGCACGAATCGCCCGAGCTCGGTGGGTTTCGCGCCGTGCGGCCCGCGTTCGAACAGCTCGCCGCCGAGGATGCGCTCGATGCGCTGGAGCTGCGCGGTCAGCGCCGGTTGACTGACCCCCAGCACGGTGGCGGCGCGACTGACACTGCCGCCGTCCGCGACGGCGCGGACGGCCCTGAGATGCCGCAGCTCCAGCTCGGCCACGCCGTGCAGGCTAGCGCCGTCCCACCGGCCGGGACGACCTGCGAAAGTCGGGCTTACTACATTCGGCGGTATGAGCCTCACGGATCTCCCCCGGCCGATCGGTTTCGTCCTCGGCGGGGGCGGCAGCCTCGGCGCGATGCAGGTCGGCATGCTGCGCGCCCTCTTCGAAACCGGCCTGCGGCCCGACCTCGTCGCCGGCACGTCGGTCGGGTCCCTCAACGCGGCCGTGCTCGCGCTGTCCGGCGGCGACGTCCTGACCCGGCTGCGCGAGATCTGGTCGCACATGACGCGGCACGAGGCGTTCCCGGGCGGGGTGCTGAGCCAGGTCCGGACGCTCGCGCAAACCAAGACCCACCTGTTCGCCCACACCGGGTTGCGCACGATCATCGACGACCACCTCGGCGCCGGAACCCGCTTCGAGGACCTCGCGCTGCCGCTCGGCGTCGTCGGGACGAACGTCGACACCGCCGAGCCGGTGCTGATCCGCTCCGGGCCGCTGCAGGCCCCGCTGCTGGCTTCGTGCGCGATCCCGGGGATCTTCCCACCGGTCGAGCACGAAGGGCGGATGCTGTACGACGGCGGCCTGGTGGCGAATGTGCCGATGCGGCAGGCACTGTCAATGGGCGCGCGCTCACTTGTCGTACTGGATTGCGCATTTCCGGGCAAAATGCCCGGCGCGCCCCGGACGTTCGCCGAGGTGATCATGTTCACCGCGATGATCAGCATGCGCAACCAGGCCGTATTGGAAGCGCCGATCGCGGCTTCGCAGGTGCCGGTGCTCTATCTGCCGGGGCCGGCTCCGGTGCGGGTCAGCCCGCTGGACTTCAGCCGGACCACCGAACTTGCCGACCAGGCCTACGAATCCGCCCGCGGCTACCTGGACGAACTCGCGGTGACCGGGCCTGGGCTGTACGGCGCACCGGGCCTCGTGACGACGTGATCCACATCACGTCAATGCACCTAGGCGGCGGCAAGGACGTCCTCGCTATCGCGTAGTTTTGACGGTAAATGCCCGCCGATCACCAATTCCCAAAAAGAGACAATATGCCCCCCAAGAAGACTTTACTTTCGGTGGCCGGAATTCTCACCGGAGCGCTGGTGCTGGCCGCCTGTTCCTCCGGTGACGACGGCGGTTCGACCGCCGGCGGGGCACCGGCATCCAGTTCCGCCTCACCGTCGGCGACCCCGGTCTCGGTCACCTTCGAGCCGAACGGCGGCAGCGGGATCAACCCGTCGACGCCGATCGTCGTCAAGGCGGCCAACGGGAAACTGCTCGACGTGTCGGTCACCAACGCGAAGGGGAAGGCCGTCGCGGGCAAGCTCGCCGGCGACGCGCAGAGCTGGACCACGACCGAGCCGCTCGGCTACGGCGCCACCTACAAGATCGTGGCGCACGCCCAGGGCGGCGACGGGAAGCCGATCGAACAGCAGAGCCAGCTCACCACGGTGTCGCCGAAGAAGCAGGCCAACGCCAACCTGATCCCGGCGCCCGCCGCCGTGTCGAGCAGCGGGGTCGGCGTCGGCCAGCCGATCGTGTTCAGCTTCGGGGTCGCGGTGCAGAACAAGGCCGCGGTGGAGAAGGCGCTCACCGTCGAGTCCACGCCCAAGCAGGAGGGCAGCTGGTACTGGATGGACGACAAGAACGTCCACTACCGGCCGAAGGTCTACTGGCAGGCCGGGACCACGCTGAAGGTATCCGCGAAGATCTACGGCGTCGACTTCGGAAACGGCGTCTTCGGCGCCGAAGACCGGACGGAAACGTACAAGGTGCACGATTCCTGGGTCGCGAAGGCGGACGGGAACACCGAGCAGATGCAGATCTTCCACAACGGCGCGATGGTGAAGTCCATGCCGATCTCGATGGGCAAGGACGCCACCCCGACCCACCTCGGCGCGCACGTCATCTCGGACAAGCAGGCCAACTACACGATGGACTCCTGCACCTACGGCGTCTGCCCGCCGGACCCGAAGGCGTACCGCTCCGTCGAGAAGTGGTCCGAGCGGATCTCCAACGACGGCGAGTTCGTCCACGAGAACCCCAACAGCGTCGGCTCGCAGGGCAGCGCGAACGTCTCGCACGGCTGCATCAACCTGAACGGCGCCAACGCCCAGTGGTTCTTCCAGAACCTGGGGCTGGGCGACGTCGTCGAGGTCACCAACTCGGGCGGCCCCCAGCTCCCGGTCTGGGACCTCTACGGTGACTGGTCCAAGTCCTGGGCCGACTGGCAGGCCGGCTCAGCCATCAAGTAACCCAGCTGTTCTCGAGGGGCCAGGAGCGACTCGCTCCTGGCCCCTTCTTCATGCCTCGTGTCGTGCATCCGA
>CAVXMR010000054.1:0-164657 GCA_963762765.1 uncultured Actinomycetota bacterium | reverse complement strand
ACGACGACGAAGGCGAGTTCGACAAGGCCCGCGAGATCGCGGCCCGCGGGGTCGCGCGAGCGGAAGAAGCGGGGCTCACCTGGAGCGCGTTCGGCCTGGAGCTGCGGGCGCGGCTGCTGTCCCTGCGGTATCTGACCGGCGACTGGCCGGACGAGGACGCCGGGCGGGCCGGGCGCGGGGTGTCGGGCTCGGTCGCCGCGCGGCTGCTGGGCATCTGGGCGCAGATCGTCGTCGCCCGCGGCCGGGCCGACGAAGCCGCGAAGCTGGTCGCCGGGCTTCGCCAGCATTGGGCCGCCGACATCCAGATCGCGCTGACGAGCGGGGCCGCGGGCATCGAGCTGGCGCTGTGGCGCGGTGAGCACGCCGAGGCGGTCCGCCGCGCCGACGAACTGATCGGCTGGCTGGAGCGGATCGAACCCGGGCTGCTGGCCGGGATCCGGGTGTCCGCGCTGGGCGTTTCCGCCGCGGTCAAGCAGGCCACCGAAGCTCGGGTGCGCGGTGATCACGCGCAGGTCGAGGCCGCGGTGGCCGCGGGGGAGCGGTTCCTGACGCACGGCCGGCTGGCCGGGGTGATGGGCCAGCCTCGCTCGGGCACGCTCGGCCCGGAAGGACGGGCCTGGCTGATCCGGCTCGAGGCGGCTGCGTCCGGCCTCGGTGGTCGCGCGGACGCGGCGAAGTGGGCCGCGGCGGCCGAAGCCTTCGGCTACGGCGCGGTCTACGAGCAGGCGGTCTGCCGCTGGCACGAGGCCGAAGCCCTGCTCGCGGCCGGCGCGGATGCCGATGTGGCGGCGGCCCGGGCGGCTTTGGACTCGGCGCACTCGGTCGCCGAACGCCTCGGCGCGATCCCGCTGCGCGACGCGGCCCGCGACGTCGGCCACCGCGCCCGCGTGGAGCTGACCGGCGCGGCCCCGACGTCCCCGGCCCGCTCGGTGCGGGACCCGCTGACCGACCGCGAGCGTGACGTCCTGGAGCGCGTCGCCCTGGGCCGCACGAACAAGCAGGTGGGCGAAGAGCTCTACATCAGCGAAAAAACGGTCAGCGTCCATCTTTCGCGCGTAATGGCGAAACTGGGCGCGAGCCGCCGCGCGGAAGCCGTCGCGATCGCCTACGACCGAGGCCTGCTGACCGCCCCAACCGCGTAACTCACGTGATCAGAGCCGCGAGTTACGGCTTCAATCACGGGAAGTTACGCGTACCTGCACAGTCATTTCGTGTACCTGGAGGGTCGGCTCGTGTACCTAGGTCGGCTCGCCATCCGACCTTCCAGGTACGCGAGCCGACCCTTTGGGTACGCGAGTTACCCGTCCAGGTACGCGAGCCGGCTGATCGTCAGCGGCGGGGGAGACGGCGGAGGAACTTGAGGCCCAGCGTCATGCCGCGTGCCCAGAGCGAGCCGGGGACCCGGCGCGGCGGACGCAGTGCCAGGCCGCGCTGCAGCGCGATCGACTGGGATTCCGTGTACTTCAACAGGCCTTCGGCGCCGTTGCGGCGGCCGACGCCGGATTCCTTCATCCCGCCCATGGGGGCGCCGACGCTGCCGAACGTGGCCGCGTAACCCTCGTTGACGTTGACCGTCCCCGCCTTCAGCCGGGCCGCGACCTCCCAGCCCGCGCGGCCGTTGCGCGACCAGACGCTCGCGTTGAGGCCGAACGGGGTGTCGTTGGCGCGGTCGATCGCCTCGGTGATGTCGGTGTAGCCGTAGACCGACACGACCGGCCCGAACGTCTCACCTGCGAACGGCGTCATCTCCGCCGTGACGCCGGAAAGCACGGTCGGCTCATAGAACAGCGGGCCGAGGTCGGGGCGGGCACGGCCGCCGGTGAGGACTTCGGCGCCCTTCCCGCGGGCGTCGTCGACGTGGGCGGACACCGTCGTGAGCTGGCCGTCGGAGGTCAGCGAACCCATCTGGGCCTGGTAGTCGAGCGCGCCGCCGAGCTTCAGCGCCGCTGTGCGCGTGACGAACTCGCGGGTGAACTCCTCACGGATGTCCTCGTGCACGTAGATCCGCTCGACCGACACGCACAGCTGGCCCGCCGAGGAGAAGCACGCGGTCACCGCGCCGGTCGCGGCCTTCGAGACGTCGGCGTCCGGCAGCACGATCATCGGGTTCTTGCCGCCGAGCTCCAGTGAATACGACGTCAGCCGCGTCGCCACCTGCCCTGCCAGCTTCTTGCCCGTCGGCGTGGAGCCGGTGAAGCAGAGGTAGTCGGACTCCTCGACCAGCGCGTCGCCGATCTCCGAACCCCGCCCGAGCACGATCTGCCACACCCCGGCGGGCACTCCCGCCTCCTCGGCCAGTTCTGCCAGCCACAGCGCGGAAAGCGCGGTCTGGTTGTCCGGCTTCTGCACGACGGCGTTCCCCGCGACCAGTGCCGGGAGGACGTCCATGGCGGTCAGCGCGAGTGGGTAGTTCCAGGGCGAGATGACCCCGACGACGCCCTTGGGGTGGCGCAGCTCGCCCGCGCGGGTCAGGAACGGGATGACGCCGGCGACCTTGCGCGGCGCCAGGATCTTCGCCGCGTGCCTGCCGTAGTAGGCCGCCACCAGCGCGCTGCCGCTGACCTCGTCGAACGCGTCCAGCCGCGCCTTGCCCGCCTCGACCTGGACCAGGTCGAGTACCTCGTCCTGGCGCTTGAGCAGCAGGTCGTGCAGCCGGGTCAGCACGCGGGCCCGCTCCGCCACCGGGCGGGACGCCCAGGTCCGCTGCGCCTGCCGGGCGTCGGCGAAGACCGCGCGGACGTCGGCGTCGGTGGCCTGCGGGAGGGTCGCGATCGGGAGGCCGGTGAACGGGGCCGTCATCCGGACCGGCGCTGAGTCGGCGCCGCCGCGCACCCGCGCGACGAGCTGCGCGGCCCTGGTCGAGGTGGGGGCGCCGGGCACGCCGCCGACGGTCGCGGGCAGATCGGTGTCGTGACTCGCGTTCGCCGGGGTCGTGCTGGTCATGACGTCTCCGTTCCGGATCCGGCGGCACGAGGCCGCGCGGCGCCGCGCAGGTGTGTTACCGACGAGTACAGCATACCGTCGGTACGCCACCTGTCCAGGTTAGACGTGAATCAGATTCACGTATTGGGCGGGTCGAGCGGCGGGAGCTGGTAGTTCGGCTCGGTCGGCAGCTGATCGCGCGGCTGCGCCAGGTGCGGCGGGGACTGGGCCGGGAAGGGCTGCGAAACCGGCGGCCGCCCCGGATAGGGCTGCGCGGGGAACGGCTGGGACGGCGGTGGCTGCGCGGCGAACGGCTGCGACGGCGGCTCGCCGTAGCCGCCGGGAGGGAACGGCGGCCCGGGCTGGTAGGGCGCGAACTGCTGCGGAATCGGCGGTTTCCGGCCCGCGAGGATCGCGAACAACAGCACGGCGAGCGCGACGACCGCGCCGCCGATCAGCAGCCAGAAGCCGAGCCCGGTCCCGTACTCCGTCTGGGCGGCGGCGTCGTGCTGTTCATAGGACAAGGTCGCCGAGACGTCCATGCCGAGCATCCACACCGCGCTCGCCGTCCCGGCCGCGCCGGCCAGCAACGCGGTCCGGCCGGCGGAGCGCATCCGGTCGCTGCCGCCCCGGCGTGACCCGGCGATGACCAGCCCGGCACCGACGAGCAGCATCAGCGCGCCCGCGCTCAGCGGAATCCCGTAGCGGGCCACGTGGGTGTTGTCGTAGAACTGCTTCGACTGCGCGTCGGGCTCGACGTCGAACGTGCGCGTCCACGCGTTCTGGGACTGACCGGCGACGGTCTTGCCGTCGGACAGCTGCGCGTAGGTCGTGTGCGGGAGAAAGGACCCGACGACGATCAGTCCCGCGGCCAGCACGGCGAGCAGCGCGGCCAGCAGCCGGAACAGCGCGGCCGGGTCGGCTGGCGGCTGCGGCGCGGCATAAGGGTTAGGCGGGTAAGCGTTCGGATACGGCGGCGGGGTGGCGGTCATCGAGGCTCCTTCGCCGGGTCTTCCGGTCGGGCAGAGGGCGATTGGACCACGAATCCGTGCACCGGATAAGGGGTCGACCGGCGCTGGTGTACCGGCCGGTCCCTGTGCTACTCAACCGGGACCGGCGGTGGCGTCCTGGTAGAGCAGGACCGCGATCCGCTTCCACTCCTCCAGCAGCTGCTGGCGCCGCTGCGGGTCACCGCCCAGCTCGGCGTCCAGCGCGAGCCCGCGCGTCAGGTTGACTGTCAGCCAGAACAGCATTTCGGCACGCTCGGGCGGCAGCTGCCCGGCGACCTGGGTGACGTGCTCGAGCGTGGCGCGGCCCAGCGCGCGGTCGACCGGCCGGATCGCCGCGCGCAGCTCGGGATCGGTCCGCGCGGCCACCCACAGCTCGGTGACCGCGGTGGACAGCGTCCCCGAATATCCCCGCCACAGCAGGTCGATCGCCGCGGCGACGCCGGAGCCGCCGCCCGGCAGGTCGTCGAGCGACGCGGCGAGTTCGCGGCGCAGCCGGTTCGTCAGATGCTCGACCGCCGACGCCATCAGCTCGGCCTTCGTCGTGAAGTGGTGCTGGACCGCGCCCTTCGACACGCGCGCGCGGGCACAGATCTCCTGCACCGACGTGCGGGCGTAGCCGAGCTCGACCAGGCAGTCGATGGTGGCGTCCAGCAGCGCCGTGCGGGTCTGCTCGCGCCGCTGTGCCTGGGTGCGGTGCGCGGTCTCGGTCATCTTTACCTGCAGGCCGGTCGGGATGTACATTCCGATCAGAACTTACATGCCGAGCGTCATGTTTTCTAGTGAACGCAGCCCAGCAGGAGGGTCCCGTGCCACTGCAGATCCAGAAGAGCTCATGGAGCACCACCGAGCTCGAAGACCTCAGGGAGCTCTCCCGGTCCTTCCTGCAGAAGGAACTCGTCCCGCATCAAGAACGCTTCGCCGCCGAGAAGCGGATGGACCGGGAGCTGTGGAACAAGGCGGGCGACGTCGGGCTGCTCTGCCTGTCCATCCCGGAGGAGTACGGCGGCGGTGGCGGCACCTTCGCGCACGAAGCCGTGCTGTACGAGGAGCAGTCGCGCGCCGGGGACAGCTCGTGGGGCGTCACTGTCCACAATGGAATCGTGGCGCACTACCTGCTCAACTACGCCTCCGAAGAGCGCAAGCGGGAGTGGCTGCCGAAGCTGGCCAGTGGCGAGTTCGTCGGCGCCATCGCGATGACCGAGCCCGGCACCGGCTCGGACCTGCAGGGCATCAAGACCCGCGCGGTGCGCGACGGCGACCACTACGTGCTCAACGGCGCCAAGACCTTCATCACCAACGGCTACCACGCCGACCTGGTGATCGTGGCCTGCAAGACCGACCCGGACGCCGGCGCCCAGGGCGTCTCGCTGATCGTGGTCGAGACCGACACGCCCGGCTTCCGCCGCGGCCGCGTGCTCGACAAGGTCGGTATGAAGGGGCAGGACACCACCGAGCTGTTCTTCGACGACGTCCGCGTGCCGGTGGCGAACCTGCTCGGGGAAGAAGAAGGACAGGGCTTCATCCAGCTGATGCTGCAGCTGCCGCAGGAACGGCTGATCATCGCCGTCACCGCGGTGGCCGGGATGGAGGCCGCGATCGACCTCACGCTGGAGTACACGAAGGAGCGCACGGCGTTCGGCCGGCCCATCTTCTCCTTCCAGAACACCAAGTTCGTCCTCGCCGACGCCGCGACCGAGGCCGCGGTCGCGCGCGCGTTCCTCGACCAGTGCATCGAGCGGCACCTGCGCGGCGAGCTCGACGTCCAGGGCGCGGCGATGGCGAAGCTGTGGACCACCGAGCGTGTCAACAAGGTGATCGACGACTGCGTGCAGCTCTTCGGCGGCTACGGCTACATGACCGAGTACCCGATCGCGCGGGCCTGGGCCGACGTCCGGATCTCCCGGATCTTCGGTGGTACCAGCGAAATCATGAAGGAGATCATCTCCCGTGGCCTCTAAGCACGGACCGCTGAGCGGGATGAAGGTCGTCGAGCTGGCCGGGCTCGCGCCGGGCCCGTTCGCCGCCACGATGCTGGCCGACCTCGGCGCCGACGTGATCCGCGTCGACCGGGCCACTCCCGGCCAGGACGTCCTGAGCATCACGCGGGACCCGCTCGCCCGGGGTCGCCGCAGCATCGGCGTCAACACCAAGATCCCCGAGGGCGTCGAGCTGGTGCTGAAGCTGACCGACAGCGCCGACGTGCTGATCGAGGGCTTCCGACCCGGCGTCACCGAGCGGATGGGGCTGGGCCCCGAGGTCGTGCACGCCCGCAACCCGCGGCTGGTCTACGGCCGGATGACCGGCTGGGGCCAGGACGGGCCCCTCGCCAAGGTGGCCGGGCACGACATCAACTACATCGGCCTGGCCGGTGCGCTCGAACCGATCGGGCGCGCCGGCGAGCGGCCGGTGCCGCCGCTGAACCTGGTCGGCGACTTCGGGGGTGGCGGCTTGCTGCTGGCGATGGGCATCCTCGCGGCGCTCTTCGAACGGCAGAGCTCGGGGCGCGGCCAGGTCGTCGACGCCTCGATGGTGGACGGCGCGGCGCTGCTCACCACCAGCCTGCACGGCATGCGCGCGATCGGAATGTGGCCGGGGGAGCGCGGCGAGAACATGCTCGACGGCGGCGCCCCCTTCTACGACACCTACGAGACGGCCGACGGGAAATACGTGGCCGTCGGCGCGATCGAGATGCGCTTCTGGGGCGACCTGGTGAAGGTGCTCGAACTCGACCAGGCGGACTTGCCGGTGCACGTCGACCCGACACAGTGGCCGCGGCTGCGGGAGATCGTCGCCGACGCGATCGGCAAGTACACGCGCGACGACCTGGTCGCCCGCGCCGAGGGCACCGACGCCTGCCTGACCCCGGTCCTTTCGCCGTGGGAGGCCGCCGAGCACCCGCACAACGCCGCGCGCGGAACGTTCGTGAAAGTCGGCGACATGGTGCAGCCCGCGCCGGCGCCGAGGTTCGACCGAACCCCGGCGGACGTCCCCGAACCCCCGCGCGCGAAGGGCTCCGACACCGAGGCTGTGCTCGCGGAGCTGGGCGTCACGGACCTCGAGGGACTGCGGCGGGCGGGCGCGATCACCTAGGCGCAGGTCGGGTCTCGTGAGTGGTAAGTCGGGTTCTAACCCTATTTGTAACTATCATCCCTTACTTGATCTCCTCTCGATGATCACCACGTGTCTGGGGGCGAGCGTCCGTCGTATGACGAGCTTGCTGCGTTGGTGGTGGCGCAGGCGGAGACGATCCGGGTGTTGCGGGCCGAGGTGGAGCGGTTGACCGCGCGGGTGGCGGAGCTGGAACGTCAGCTGAAGACGAACTCGCAGAACTCGTCGAAACCGCCGTCCCAGGATGTGTATGACAAGCCCGCGCCGAAGTCGCTGCGCCGTAAAACCGGGCGGGGGCAGGGGAAGCAGCCGGGGGCGCCGGGTGCGAACCTGAAGCTGGTTGCCGACCCTGACCGTGTCATCGAGCATCGCCCGTCGGCGTGCACGGGCTGCGGTAAGGGGTTGGGGCACCGCCCCGACGTGGGTGTGGTGACCCGTCAGGTGCATGACCTGCCCGAAATTGTGCCGGTGGTGACCGAACACCGGATGCATCAGCGCCGTTGCGGGTGCGGGGTGCTGACCACCGCCACCGCGCCGGTCGAGGCGAGTGCCCCGGCCTGTTACGGGCCGAACATCACCGCGCTGGCCGCCTATCTGCTGACCTATCAGCACGTCCCGATCGCCCGCGCCGCCGAGCTGCTGGCCGAGGTGAGCGGGATGGCGGTGTCCGCTGGCTGGGTCGGTTCGGTGCTGGGCCGGGTAGCACCGACGCTGGAGGGGTTCGTCGCTGCCGTCCAGGCGGCGATCGCGGCGGCGGCCGTAGCGCATTTCGACGAGACCGGGATCCGGGTACTGGGCCGCAACCGGTGGCTGCACTCGGCCAGCACACTCTGGCTGACCGCCTACTTCCTGCACGACAAACGCGGCCGCGACGCTATCGACGCCTTCGGCATTCTGGACGGGTTCACCGGGATCGCGGTGCACGACGGGTACCACTCCTACCGCACCTACACCGACGTCACGCACGCCCTCTGCGGCGCCCACCACCAGCGTGAACTCCAAGCCGCTACCGAAACCCACCCCGACCAGAGCTGGCCCGAGGCGATCGGTGGCATCCTCGATGGGCTCAACGCCGCTGCTCACACCGCCCGCGCGCTCGGATCTGCCCGAGATCCCCGGCGAAGTCCTCACGGCACTCACCGACTGCTACGACACCCACGTCCAAGCCGGTCTCGCGCTGCATCCACGCAACCACACCGGCCACCCAAAGGGCGGCAGACCCCGCCAAACCCAGGCCTATCGCCTGCTCGACCGGCTCCAGAAATACCGCGCCGACGTCCTGCGGTTCGCGTTCGACCTGACCGTCCCCTTCACCAACAATCAGGCCGAACGCGACATCCGCATGACCAAAGCCCAACTCAAAATCTCCGGCGGATGGCGCACCCACCACGGCGCCACCACCTGGCTCACCGTGCGCTCCTACATCTCCACCGTCCGAAAAAACGGCCTCAACGTCCTCACCGCACTCCGCGACGCCATCACCGGAAACCCCTGGCTCCCAACCAGCCCAGCAACCACCTGACTAGTTACCCCTATTTACCACTCACGAGACCCCACCCCCACCCACCTTCAAGTCGCTCCTCACAACCGAATACAGCACATTGTCGCGCCACTGTCCGTCGCGGAAGCCGTAGCCGCGAAGGATGCCTTCGCGCGTGAAGCCCGCTTTCTCCAGTGAACGCTGCTCCGCGCGATTGTCCACTTCGGTCGTCGCTTCGATCCGGTTCAGCTGGGTGTGCGCGAAAAGGTATTCGACGAGCAGGCGCTGCGCCTCGGTGCCGTAGCCGTGGCCCCGCGCTTCCGGCGCCAGGACCAAGCCCATGTTCCAGCAGAACGAGGTCTGCCCGGTCCGGCTGCGGTGCCAGGAAACCAGGCCCAGCACGTGATCTCCGAGCGTCGGCACCAGCATGCCCTGCTCCGAGGTGAGCATCCCGGTCTCCTGCCAGCGGCGCCGCAGGAAACCGGGGTCGTGCCAGCCGAACCACTGATACTCACCCGCCGCTTCGGGGTCGTTGGTGAGCTGCTCCAGCAGTTCGAGATCGGGCTCGGCCACCGGCCGCAGCACGACTCTGTGAGCGCCGTCGTCCATTCGGAGAGCTTATCGGCCGCTCAGCCGAAATTGCCGTGGCGACCCGCGCCGCCGGCGAATCGCGCCGCGCCGTTCACCGCTTCGGACGCCAGTTCCCCGGCGCCCATGGCGGCGCGAAATTCGGCGGCCAGTGCGTCACTTTCGGACATTCCCCACTGCCCGTAGGCGGATCGCCGGTCACCACGGAGGCACGACTGCGGGAACCCGGCCAGCTGCCGCGCGAGCTCCTGCGCCGCCGTGACGGCCTCGCCCGCCGGGACCAGCCGGTTCGCCAGGCCGATCGAGAGCGCTTCCTCGGCGTCCACCGGCCGTCCGGTCAGGATCAGGTCCATCGCCCGGGACTGGCCGATCAGCCGCGGCAGCCGGACCGTGCCGCCGTCGATCAGCGGGACGCCCCAGCGGCGGCAGAACACGCCGAACACCGCGGTCGTGTCGGCGACGCGCAGATCGCACCACAGCGCCAGCTCCAGCCCGCCCGCCACGGCATGTCCGTGTACCGCGGCGATGACCGGTTTGCCCAGTTCCATCCGGGTCGGGCCCATCGGGCCGTCGCCGTCGGGGCGGGTGCGGTTCATCCGCTCGGTGCCGATCGCCTTGAGGTCCGCGCCGGCGCAGAACGCGCCACCGGCGCCGGTCAGCACCGCGACCGCGGCGGAGTCGTCGGCGTCGAAGGCTCGGAAGGCCTCGGCGAGCTCGGCCGCGGTGGGGCCGTCGACGGCGTTGCGCGCGTCCGGGCGGTCGATGGTGATCGTCGTCACCTCGCCGGATCGCTCGACCAGCACGTTCCGGGTCATGGGCACTCCAGCGTGGGTGATTTCCGGTACTGCGTCCGCAGCGGTGCTTCTAGAGTAGGGCGCACCCGTGGTCGCCACGGGCCGTGACCGGCGTCCGCCAGGGCCGCCGGGGACCCGGGACGGGAGCGCGTGTGTCGAGCGGCGTGAAGAAGATCCTCATCGTGGGTGTGGTCGCGCTCGTGCTGTTCTTCCTGATCACCCAGCCCAACCAGTCGGCGGATTTCGTCCATCGCGTGCTCGGCTGGCTCAAGGACGGCGCCGAAGCCGTCGTGACCTTTTTCCGGGCGCTTTTCGCCTGATTCACTCCTGCGAGTGACGGCCGGCGCCGTGGGGCGGCGCCGGTGATCACCGTGCGTTCGCGGCGTCCGAATTCACTCTGCGTCACCATTCTCAGATTTCGGGCCTATCGCTCGACCATCCGGGTGGATTGCGGCCGGAAACGCGCAGGTTGGCGAATTCGTAGCAGTCCAAGTCTGGCGGAGACGGCCGCCCTGGCCCTACGGTGCTCACATTGCGTGATCAGGTGGTTCTCCCGACCCCCGGGGACCCTCGATACGCAGGCATTTTCCACTCAGCAACATGCACTTTCGCGGTGCGGGTGCGGCTCAGCCGCGTGGGGCAGACGTCAGGGTCTGTCCGTCGGGGACCAATGAGGAGGCAGGGATGACCGGAGATCCCGGAGTGGACGCGCTGATCCGGCAGTGGGCAGCCGAGCGCGAGAAGACCCCGGAGGAGCAGGAGGTCGACCGCATCGCATCAGCGTGGCTGGCCGACGCCCCGCCCCAGGCCGCACCCGGCATCCCCGGGCAGCGTGCGCGGTCCGGACCGGCCCGGTGGGCGCCGGTCGAGGCGACCGACCCCGGCTATCTCGAGGCCATGCGCCGCCGGCTGCCGGAGGTGCCCGAAGAACTGCTGGTCGCCGCCGCGGGCTGGTGGCAGATGGTCGGCGGGGTCGCCGAGGCCGAGCAGTGGTGGGACGCCGGGATGAGCCCGCTGGACCAGCGCGCGCTCGACTACCGGGCCGCCGGGCTTGCCCCCTCGGACCTGAGCCGCCGGCTCGGCCCGATGACCGTGCTCCAGCACCTTCGCCGTGGCAGCGCCCCGGCTTGGTGCGTCGCGCGCCTCGCGCGCCAGTCGAAGTCCGCCTGAGGCGGGCAAGGTCCACTCGGCTGGGTGAACCGGCGTGCCGACCCGTTTCGGAGCCCCCGCGTAACGCTAACCTGCGCGGGCTCGTTATCCGTATCGACGTCGCCACGCTGGAGGACCGGAGTTCGTGCGCAGTACCGGAAAGACCGAGGACGACCGGACAACCGAGGCCGCCCCGGCCGGGCCGGTACCGCCGCCGTCCCGCCGCTCGGCGGGTGCGGCGGTGCTCGCGCGGCTCGCCATCGTGGTGGGCGTGGTCGGCCTCGCCGGGGGCGGGGTTTGGCTCGTGACCAAGGCGTCCGCGCCCGAAGCGAGCCCGACCACGACTGAGATCCCGGCTCTCCAGGTCAAGGCGGCCGACGTCCGGCCGGGTTCGGTCGCCCCGGCCGGCGACACCGTGGCCGGCGAGGGCACTTCCCCGCAGTCGGTCAAGCCGAAGAAGTCCGGCCCGGCAAACCTCACCCAGTGGGCGCGGCAGGTCGCGGCCGTCACCAACGTCCCGGCCCGCGCGTTGTCGGCGTACGGCAACGCGGAGCTCGCGCTGCGGGCGACGCAGCCGAGCTGCCGTATCTCGTGGGCGACGCTGGCCGGGATCGGCCGGATCGAGTCCAACCACGGCCAGTACGGCGGCGCGGTCCTCGCCGAGGACGGCCGCCCGTCGAAGCCGATCACCGGCGTCCCGCTCGACGGGTCGTCCGGCGTCCAGGCGATCGGCGACACCGACGGCGGCCGCTACGACGGCGACCCGACGGTAGACCGCGCGGTGGGGCCGATGCAGTTCATCCCCGGCACCTGGCGCAAGTGGGCGTCCGACGGCAACGGCGACGGCCTCGGCGACCCGCAGCAGATCGACGACGCGGCGCTCGCGGCGGCGCGTTACCTCTGTGCGGGTGGGCGTGACATGGCGAGCCCGGCGGGCTGGTGGGCGGGGATCCTGTCCTACAACAACTCGACGGAGTACGCGCAGAAGGTCTTCGGCCTCGCGGACAGCTACGCGAAGTCGGCCCAGCAGGTCCGCTGAACCTCATGAGAGCCGGGCCACCCCACACGCGGTCGGCGGGAGATCCTCAGCGGCCCAGTGCTAGCGTCGATCCCGTGCCAGCACCCTCTCCACCGGCGGGGTCCCTCGGGCGCCGTCTCGCGATCGTCGCGACGTGCCTGGTGAGCCTGATTCTGTGCTGCGGGCTCGCCTGGTGGCAGTGGGATCGGTTCACCTCCGCCAACGGCACCTTCCAGAACCTCGGGTACGTCCTGCAGTGGCCGCTGTTCGGGCTGTTCCCGGCGTTCATGTTCTGGCGGATCCGGCGGCTGCGCGACCGCGCCGAAGCCGAGGCCGGGAACCCGTCGCGGGACGAGCACGCCGTCGCCGACGTGCCCGCCCCACGGCCCCCTGCGCGCCCGTCGCCGACGCCCCCGGACGAGGACGACGAGCTGGCCGCGTACAACCGATACCTGCGCGAGCTCAACGCCCGTGATCAGCAGGCCGCAGAGTGAGGACGACCCGATGACCACCCGCGCCGAAGGTGCCACGCAGACGCTCACCGGCCCCCTGCTCCGGTTCCGTACCGCCGCCTACGTCACCGGCGTCGGCCTGCTGGGCCTGTGCTTCGTGATGGTCCTGCGCTACGGCTTCGGCAACCCCACGCCGTCGGCGATCTACTCGCCGATCCACGGCGTGCTCTACATGATCTATCTGGTGCTGACCATCGATCTGGCGATCAAGGCCCGCTGGTCGATCAAGGGCACCGTGCTGGTGCTGCTGGCCGGCTGCGTCCCGTTCGTGTCGTTCCTCGTCGAACGCCGGGTGACGCACCGGGTGCGCGCGGGTCATCGAATGTAGCTGCGGCGCGAAGCGCCTCCCTCGAGGGTGGCGGTGGGGGCATCGGCGGACTGAGCCTGGCGCCGGAACGTCAGCGCCACCAGGAAACTCAGCCCGGCGAGGAAGCTCGCCACCACGAACGCCGTCGTCATGCCGTCGACGAGCTTCTGCGTCGGGCTCCCGGTCGCGTCCCGCGTGACCGAGCCGTAGACCGTGATCAGGATGCTCAGCCCGAGCGTCGAGCCGACCTGCTGCATCGTCTGCAGCACGCCGCCCGCCGCGCCCGCGTCCTCGGCGGGAACGGTCGCCATGATGATCACGTTGAGCGGCGCGAACGCCAGCCCGACGCCGACGCCCATGAGCATCATCGGGCCCAGCAGGTCGGCGAAGTACGTGCTCTCCGCCGTCAGCCGGCTCAGCCACACCACGCCGCCGATCATCAGCAGCGTCCCGGTCATGGTCAGCGGCTTCGGGCCGAACCGGGGGAGCAGCCGCGGGATCAGCCTGCTGAACACGAACAGCCCGGCCGCCATCGGCAGGAACGCGAACCCGGTGGCCAGCGCCGCGAAGTGGCGGACGTCCTGCAGGAACTGCGTGAGGAAGAAGAACATCGACATCATGGCCATCGGCCCGAGGAAGAAGTTCACGTAGGCCGCCGCGCGGTTGCGGTCGCCGAACAGCCGCAGTGGGACCAGCGGCATCGCCGTGCGCTTCTCGATCACGAGGAACCCCGCCAGCAGCGCGAGCCCGGCGACGAGCGGTGCCACGGTCAGCGCCGATCCCCAGCCGTTGGAGGCCGCGTGGGTGAAGGCGTACACGAGCGCGCCGACGCCGAGGGTGCCGGTGATCGCTCCGGGTAGGTCGAGATGGGCGTGCCGACGTTCCGGCTCGGCCACGAACCGCGGCGCGAGCAGCACGATCGCCAGGCCGAACGGGACGTTGATGAACAGCGCCGCGCGCCAGGAGATCCACTCGGTGAGCAGCCCGCCGACGATCAGGCCGATCGCGAACCCGCCGCTGGACATCGCGGTGAACAGCGACAACGCCCGCATCCGGGCCTTGGCCTCGGTGAACGTCGTGGTGATCAGGGCCAGGGTGCTCGGCCCCGCGATCGCCGCGCCGACCCCCTGGGCGACGCGGGCGGTGATGAGCAGCGCCGCCGAGTCCGCGAGCCCGCCGGCGAGCGAGGCGAGGGTGAAGATCGCGGTGCCGACGACGAACATCCGCCGCCGCCCGAACAGGTCGCCCGCGCGGCCGCCGAGCAGGAGCAGGCCGCCGAAGACCAGGCTGTAGGCGGTCATCACCCAGGACAGCCCGGTCGGGGTGAAGTGCAGGTCCGACTGGATCCGCGGGAGTGCCACGTTCATCACCGTGGCGTCGAGGATGAGCATGAGCTGACAGGTGAGCACGATCGCCAGCGCCAGTCCGCCGCGGCGGACCGGTGGGGCGACCGGCTCGTGGTCGAGCGTTTGAGTCAAGGGATACTCCCCCGTGGAGTGTTGAGTAAGCGGAGAGATTCTCCAGATCCTTCGGGACTGATAATATGGAGATCGTCTCCGGTTACGCAAGTGAATTCGGAGAATATCTCCGGTTACGGGGCGAGGAGGTTCGGATGCCCGGAGCCGACGCGGCACGTCCGATGCGTGCGGACGCGAAGCGCAACTACGACCGGATCGTGGCGACGGCGAAGGAGCTCTTCGCCGCGCACGGCGCCGACGTGCCGCTCGACGACATCGCCAAGTCGGCGAACGTCGGCGCGGGCACGCTCTACCGCCACTTCCCGACCCGTGAGGCGCTGATCGAGGCCGTCTACCGTGACGAGATCGAGCAGCTGGCGCAGCGCGCGTACCTGCTGCACGACGAGTTGCCGCCGTGGGAGGCCCTGCAGGCGTGGCTCGAGGCCCAGGTCACGTGGGTGGTCGAGCGGCACAAGCTGGCCGCCATCCTCAAGGAGTCGATCGACGCCGGCTCCGAGACCTTCAAGTACTGCCAGACCCGGCTGCACGAGGCCACCGGCCTGCTCGCCGGCAGCGCGCAGGAGGCCGGGCTGCTCCGCCCCGACATCACCGGCATCGACGTGCTGCGCCTCGGCCACGGCGCGGGCATGGCGGTCCGCAACTGCACGCCCGAGGACGGCAAGCGCGTGCTGGCCGTGATCCTGGACGGGCTGCGCTCGCACTGACTCGTGAGCGTTCCGGGCGGTTAGAACCGCCCGGAACGCTCACGAGCTTTTGGCTCGGGGTCAGCTGCCGATGCCGGTCAGCGACCGCACTTCCATCTCCGCGTGCCGGCGCGGGTCCGCCTTCGGCTTGCCCACGAAGGTGCCGATGACGCCGCACACGAACGAGAACGGGATCGACACCAGGCCCGGGTTCTTCAGCGGGAACCAGTGGAAGTCGGCGTCCTTGATGATCGAGTCCGCCGCGCCGGACACCACCGGCGAGAAGAACACCAGCACCAGGCACGCGATCAGGCCGCCGTAGATGCCCCACAGCGTGCCGGTGGTGTTGAACCGCTTCCAGAACAGCGAGTACAGCAGCGTCGACAGGTTCGCCGACGCCGCGACCGCGAAGGCCAGCGCGACCAGGAACGCGATGTTCTGACCGTTCGCCAGCACCCCGCCGACGATGGCGAGCGCGCCGACCGCGACCGCGGTCAGCCGGGCCACCCGAACCTCGTCGGCCGGATCCGCCTTGCCCCGCTTGAAGATGTTCGCGTAGACGTCGTGGGCGAAGGACGCCGAAGCGGTGATCGTCAGGCCCGCGACCACCGCGAGGATGGTCGCGAACGCCACCGCCGAGATGATGCCGAGCAGTAGCGTGCCGCCGATGTGCAGGGCGAGCAGCGGCGCCGCGGAGTTCTCGCCGCCGGGCGCGCTCTTGATCTCGTCCGCGCCCACCAGCGCGGCCGCGCCGAAGCCGATCACCAGGGTGCACAGGTAGAACACGAACATGCACGCCGTCGCCCAGACGACCGAGCGGCGCGCCTCGCGCGAGTTCGGCACCGTGTAGAAGCGCATCAGCACGTGCGGCAGCGCGGCCGCGCCGAGCACCAGCGCCAGGGCCAGCGAAACGAGGTCGAGCTTGGTGACGCCGTTCTTGCCGTACGAGCCACCGGGCTCCAGGAGCTTGGAGCCGAGCGGGCTCCGCTCCGCGGCCGCCGAGAGCAGGTTCGAGAAGCTGAACCCGAACTTGCCGAACAGGAACACGGTGATCAGCGCGCCGCACGCGAGCAGGATGGTCGCCTTGATGATCTGCACCCACGTGGTGCCCTTCATCCCGCCGACCAGCACGTACAGCACCATGATCAACCCGACGACGCCGATCACCAGCGCCTGCCCGAGCTTCGAGTGGACGTTCAGCAGCAGCGCCACCAGCCCGCCCGCGCCCGCCATCTGCGCCAGCATGTAGAAGAAGGAGATCACCAGCGTGGACGTCGCCGCCGCGGCGCGGACCGGGCGCTGCTTCATCCGGAAGCTCAGGACGTCGCCCATGGTGAAACGGCCGGTGTTGCGCAGCAGCTCGGCGATCAGCAGCAGGTCGACGAGCCAGGCGACGAGGAACCCGATCGAGTACAGGAAGCCGTCGTAGCCGTGGATCGCGATCGCGCCGGCGATCCCGAGGAACGACGCGGCGGACAGGAAGTCACCCGACAGCGCGATGCCGTT
Organism: uncultured Actinomycetota bacterium; assembly: GCA_963762765.1. Taxonomy (GTDB): domain Bacteria; phylum Actinomycetota; class Actinomycetes; order Mycobacteriales; family Pseudonocardiaceae; genus Amycolatopsis. The sequence goes on along the minus strand of CAVXMR010000054.1, from coordinate 148,102 downwards.
CTGGCGGCCGGTGAACGCGCTGCTCGCGGCGTAGTAGTCGGCGGTGGAGGAGTTGCGGGTGCTGGCCCGGTAGACGACGTAGAGCGTGATGGCGACGAACAGGGCGAACACCGCGGTGTTCACGACCGGGTCACTGGCGGGCAGGCCTGCGGCGAGCGTGGTCATCGGGCCTCCTCGTCCACGATGCCTGCCCGCGCGCGCAGCTCCGCGACCTTCGGGTCGATGTGGCGGTTCGCGAACCGGACGTAGAGCCAGGTGATCAGCGCGGTGCTGGCGAACTGGCCGATGCCGAGCACCATCCCCATGTTGACCTGCCCGAACACCTTCCGGCTCATGAAGTCGTGCGCGTAGGCGGCGAGCAGCACGTAGGTCAGGTACCAGGCGAAGAACACGAAACTCATCGGGAAGACGAACGCGCGGAGCCGGCGGCGCAGCGAGACGAACTCGCGGCTGTGCTGGATCCCGTCGTAGTCCGGCCCCCGGCGGGGCGGTGGCGGCATGGCCGGGCGGTCACCGGTGAACAGGACCGGCATCCGTCCGGTCTCCTCCATCGGGTTGCCCGTCGCGGGACGCGCGACGTTGTACATGGGTGCCTCCGGCAGCTGGCGTCCGCGGCGGCGGCGAGCCTGGCGCGGACGCCGTCTCGGACGTGGCGCCGGCCCGCCTTGCGGACTGCGAGGCGCACATCGTAACGACGGTGCCGCCGCTACGGAAAAGGCAACCCGCCGGTTTGGCGGCATGTTCGACAGGGTATTCGATTTCTTGTCGAAAACATCGAATAGTCGTTCCGGAAGTCGTTCCCGGCGGCCTCACTCGAAATGGTGAGAGGAATTGTCACGGCTTGTTGTCAGGGCGCCAAATCGCTGCGGCGAATGGCGTAACGGCGAAGATCGGACTTCCGTTAGGGTTACTTGGAGTAGCCGCAAGCGGGTGACTGCTCGGTGCGCAGCTTCACCCGGGCGAGTGGTTCGCGTGGAGATTCGCTGCTCAGGATGTCGATCTCGAAAGAAATCACCAGGTCGGGGCACCTGCCCGGGCAACGCCACAACATCGGGCACATTCTGGCCCTTGACCCCCCTGATGGGGGCACGCTGAGTAGATCGTCCGAGGGAGCTGGCTACCCAGCGTGGGCTAATCGGGTGACGGACGGACGTCTCAGCCCGCCGCAACCGGTAACCGGAATTCCCTCTTCGGTCCCGACGGGGCACAATGGGCGCCCGGCGAGCCGGGTGAAATGGCCTTTTCCCAGGTCAGCACCGGCCGCTCGAAGGAAATTGACCGACCCCCGATTGGTGTACGATTCTTTGGCCCAGCTGACCGCAGCGATCGATTGGCACCGATAAAGTTGATCTCGACCGTCGTGCAGAACGCAAGTTGCGCCGTGCACGTGCAGAGTCCCGGGCAGGGGCACGGGACAGCTTGGTGCCCACCCCCGATCGATCGTGCCGTGGTCCGCCGGAACGCCGCGGGCGAGCGCGTGCTTCACACCTCGAAGCCGCCCCGCCGACGCGGATCCATGACGCCGGACAGGGAGTCACTTTCGTGACCGTTGCAGGAGAAGGCCAGGTCCCCGTCGGGAAGCTGCTCGGCCGAGCGCCCCGGCGGTCGAAATGGGCGCACGCCTGGCGCGCGCTGGTGCAGTGGCGGGACTGGAGCCTGCCGGTCAAGCTGTCCGCCGTCACCGTCGTCCCCATCATTATCGCGCTGGTGCTAGGCATCACGACCATCGCCGGCCAGGTCGCGCGCTCCGGTGACTACCAGCGGCTCGACCGCCTGGTCGCGCTCGCCGGCCAGCTGCGCACCCTGACCGGCGCGCTGCAGGCCGAACGCACGCTGACCGCGGCCACCCTCACCGCGGGCACTGTCGGCGGCACCCCCGAGCTCGCCGCCGCCCGCAAGACCGCCGACGGCGCGATCGCGCCGTTCACCGCCGCGCGGGGCCGCGCGGTCGACGCCGAACCCCGGCTCTCGGCCGCGAGCCAGAGCGCCGCGACGCAGGTCGTCCGGCTGGCGGCGCTGCGCAAGTCGGCCGACGCCGGCCAGTTCGACCCGGTGCAGGCGGTCACCGAGTACACAACGGTCACCACGGCGCTGCTCGACCTCGGCACCGCGCTCACGGCCAGCGCGGGCGACGGCACCCTCGGCGGCACGCCGAGCGCGCTGCACGACCTGCAGGTCGCCGGCGAGCAGGTGTCGATCAGCCAGGCGCTGATCGCCTACGGCATCGCCCGCGCCGGGCTCGCGCCGAGTGAGCTCGCCACCGTGCGCACCGCCGAGCTGCGGCTGGCCGACCGGCTGGCCGACTTCCGCGCCGCGGCGAACGAGGCCCAGCGCCTCGACTACGACACCACCGTGGCCGGGCCCGACGCGCAGAACCGCGAGCGGCTGGTGCAGGCCGCGCTCGCCGGACAGGGCACCGAGGGCGACCAGACCCTGCGCCGGATGTCGGAGCAGGACTGGAACGCCGCCTCGGCCGCGGTGATGACGAAGACCGGCGAATTCGCGGGCCGGCTGAACGCCGCGGCCGCGGCCGCCTCGGCCGACCAGGTGGACAGTTCCAGCAGCGGCGCCGGCCTGCTCGCCGTGCTGCTGTTCGGCGCGATGGTCCTCGCCGTCGCGGTCGTCTTCCTGATCACGCGCCAGCTGCTCCGCTCGCTGAAGGTGCTGCGTGCGAGCGCGTTGGACGTCGCCGAGAAGCAGCTGCCGGACGCGGTCCGCAACATCCAGGAGGGCCGCGCGCAGAGCATCGAGGTGCAGCCCGTCGGGGTCCGGACCGACGACGAGGTCGGCGAGGTGGCCCGCGCCTTCGACAAGGTGCACCACCAGGCCCTGCGCCTGGCCACCGAGCAGGCCGCGATGCGCACCGGCTACGGCAGCGTGTTCGTCAACCTCTCGCGCCGCAGCCAGAGCCTGGTGCAGCGCCAGCTCCAGCTGATCGAGCAGCTCGAGCGGGACGAGGAGGACGCCGACCAGCTCGCCACGCTGTTCCAGCTCGACCACCTCGCCACCCGGATGCGGCGCAACAACGAGAACCTGATGGTGCTCTCCGGCGCCGAGCCGGGCCGCCGCTCCGGCAAACCGGTCGGCACGACCGACATGCTGCGTGCCGCGGTGTCGGAAATCGAGCAGTACCAACGGGTCCAGGTCCAGCCGCCGCCCCCGGCGCGGATCGTCGGGTACGCCGCGAGCGACCTGATGCGCCTGGTCGCCGAGCTGCTCGACAACGCGACCGCGTTCTCCGCGCCGGAGACGAGCGTGACCGTGGCGACCCGGCTGGCCGAGGACGGCGCGCTCAACGTCGACATCCTCGACAAGGGGATCGGCATGAACGAGTGCGAGGTCATCGAGGCCAACACCCGGCTGACCGAGGCCGGGTCGGTCGACCTGGCCACCTCGCGCCGGATGGGCCTGTTCGTGGTCGGCAGGCTGGCCAGCCGGCACCGGATCGGCGTGTCGCTGCACGGCGGCAAGGACATCGTCGGCGTCCGTGCCACCGTCGTCGTCCCGCCCGAGCTGGTGATGCCCGCGACCGACGGCCCGGTCACCGGCCCGATCGGCGCCCGGCTCACCGGGCAGCTGCCGCAGCCGCAGTCCGGCCCGAACCGCCTGCCGCGACGCCCGGTCAACGGCAGCCATCCCCGCCCGATGGTGCCGCGGCAGCCGGCGATGGGGGAGGAGCGCTGGCCCTCGGCGAGCGACCTCGCCGGGCTGACCAACGGCAACGGCAACGGCGCCGGACCCGCCGTGCGCCCGCCGTCGGACCTGGAGATCTCCGGGACCGCGCTGTTCGCGCCGATCCCGAAGGACGACCCGGGCCCGCCGCCGCGCCCGACCCTGCCCCCGGTGCCCGCGGCGCTCCCGATCCCCCCGAAGGAACCACCCCGCGCGGACGACCTCCCGTCGGGCAAGGACCTCTTCTCCGCCAACGAAACCGCGCTCAGCGACTGGTGGCGGCAGGCCACCGCGGCCAAGGAGCCCCCGCCTCCGCCTGACCGTTCCGAGACGACGCCGATCTTCGACGAGATGCTCTCGGCGTGGTTCCGGGCCGTGCCCGCGGAGGGCGCGAAGGAGGCCAAGCCCGAGAAGGATGGCGAAGAGGCGAAGTCCGCCGAGGAAGCTACGACGGCCGCGCAGCAGGAGCGCAGCTGGGACTTCGCCAGCGACGCCAACTGGCGCACCGTCCAGGCGGTGACGCAGACCGCGCCCTCGACGTTCACCGAAGCCGGGCTGCCGCGACGGCGCCGGGGCGAGCAGCTCCTGCCCGGTAGTGCGACGCCGGAGCCTCCGGTGTCGCTGTCGGAGCCGCCGAAGTCGGACCTGCCGGTGCGCGACCCCGCCGACGTCCGCGGCCGCCTGAGCAGCTTCCAGCAGGGCGTCACCCGTGGTCGTGAAGCGGCGAAGCAGTCCCTGACGCCGAAGACGGAGGCTGAGCCTCAGGAGACTCCGGCGCAGAAGCCCGCGCCGGGGCCGAAGCCTGCTCCGCCGCCCAAGCCCACGCCCCCACCGAAGCCCGCTCCGCAGGTGAAGGCCACTCCGGTGGTCCGCCCGCCCGCGCCGCCGGCGCTGCCGAGCCGTCGTCCGGCCACCCCGCCGCCCTCGCCCGCGGCGACCGCGCCCGCTCCCCGGCGGGAGGAGTCCGCGCTGGAGACGACCGCGGAGTGGGCGTTCGGCTCCGATGAGGGATGGAAAGCGGTCGAGGCCGTATCCCAATCGGCCCCCGCGACGTTCACCCAGGCAGGATTGCCCCGGCGCCGTCGCGGGGAGCAGCTGCTCCCCGGCAGTGCGGCGCCACCGGCGGGGGCGACCGCCCCCATACCTGCTCGCGACGCACACGACGTGCGCGGACGGCTGAGGAGTTTTCAGCAGGGCATCGAGCGCGGACGCCACCGCAACGCCCAGCCGGCCGAGACCAACCACGAAACACTGGAGGGTGAATGACCTCGCCGAGTGCGGCCCAGCCACAGCAGAATCAGTTCGGGTGGCTGGTCAACGACTTCGCCGAGCGCGTGCCGGGCGTGGCCCACGCCGTGGTCGTGTCGGCGGACGGCCTGCTGCTCACCGCTTCGAACCGGCTGCCGCTGGACCGGGCGGACCAGCTCGCGGCCGTCGCCTCGGGCCTGGTCAGCCTCACCCAGGGCGCGGCGCGCTGCTTCGAGGCGGGCGCGGTGAACGAGACAGTGGTCGAGATGGAGCTGGGAATCATGGTGCTGATGTCCATCAGCGATGGTTCCTGCCTGGCCATTCTCGCCGCGCCCAACTGTGACATCGGCCAGGTCGCGTACGAGATGACGATGCTCGTCGACCGGGTCGGGCAGATCCTCACTCCCGAGCTGCGCGCGCAGCTCCAGGGTTCCGGAGGATCGTTGATCGGCGAACCGGTGGGATGACAGCACGATGAACACGGGGCCCGGACCCTTTGGCGAACCAACCGGCGCGCAGGACGCGTCCGGACGCGAGGACGACGGCACGTTCGCCGATGTCCTCAACGGGTTCACCCTGGATTCGGGCCGGGCGAGAAAAAAGCGGAACAAGAGCAAGCAGTCCCCGCCCGCCCCGGCCGGAGCACACGCGGCCGCGGAACCGGTGGCCCACGAGGCGCCGGCCGAGCAAGGAGATCGTGTGACCTCTCTAGTCTCCCCACCCGGCAGTACTGACGGGGACAGCCCCCGACCAGGGGGTTTGTTCGACCCGGGGCCGCCCAGCGGCGAGTTCGTGATGCCGCCGGTGTTCGACCAGCCGCCGTCCCCCGAGGAGCAGACCGCCATCGTGCGTCCGTACGCCCTCACCGGCGGGCGCACCCGGGCGAATTACGCACTGGAGCTGGAGACGCTGGTCTCCACGAAGGACTACGCTGCTGGCGGTGGCTTCCCCGAAGCAGCCGCGGAGCAGATCGAGTGCCTCTCGATCATGGAAGAGTGCCGGACCCCGCGTTCGGTCGCCGAGATCGTGGCGACCCTGCGGGTGCCGCTGGGCGTGGCCCGGGTACTGATCAGCGACGCGGCGGACGCCGGGCTGGTCACGGTGCACAAGACGATCACGGGCAATGACGGCGCTGAGGCACATCTGGTGTTGATGGAAAGGGTTTTGAGTGGACTCCGTCGGCTATAAGGCGCAGCGCGAAACCGCGCCCCCGACCATGACCTCCGCGAAGATCGTCGTGGCGGGCGGTTTCGGTGCGGGTAAGACGACCTTCGTCGGGTCGGTGTCGGAGATCGTGCCGCTCACCACCGAGGCGATGATGACCGACGCCAGCCGCGGCATCGACAACCTCGACCAGACTCCGAACAAGTCGACCACCACGGTGGCCATGGACTTCGGCCGGGTGTCCTTGGACGCCGACCTGATCCTGTACCTGTTCGGGACGCCGGGGCAGCAGCGGTTCTGGTTCATGTGGGACGACCTCGTCCGGGGCGCGATCGGTGCGGTGGTCCTCGCCGACACCAGACGCCTGGCGGACTCGTTCGCCCCGATCGACTTCTTCGAGGACCGCGGGCTCCCGTACATCGTCGGCGTCAACACCTTCGACGGCGTGCTCGAGCACGACATCAACGACGTACGCGAGGCGCTGTCGATCGACCCGAACATCCCGATCGTGCGCTGCGACGCGCGCGACCGCGAGTCGACGAAGCAGACGCTGATCACGCTCGTCGAGTACGCGATGCGGCAGTGGATCGCGCTGCGGGCGGCCAACGCCGGGCGCTGATCACGACAGGCGACTCCGGAGCGCTTTCGCTTGGCGCTCCAGGGTCTTCCTGACCGTGGCGACGCCCTGCGTCATCGCCGCGCCCGTGGCGTCGCCCAGCTCGTCGGGCAGCAGGTCGGCGACCCACACGAAGCGGGCCTGGCCGTCCTCGGTGGCGAAGACCTGCGCGGCGCCGTTGTGGTGGGTGTAGGGCCCGTCGACCACCGACCAGACGAGCCGGCGCTCCTCGTCGTCGAGGGCGATGAGCCGCTCACGCACCACCAGCCCGCTGCCGAAGGTGACGATCCGGTCGTCGCCGTCGAGGCGGGTGTCTGCGACGAACCCGGGGACGAGCCGCTCGTGCAGAGCACCCCAGTCCCGCAGTGCCGACCAGACGTCCTCGGGGCGGGCGTCGATGAGGGTTTCCCGGCGAATCGATGTCATGGCGCGAGCCTGCCACCGGCCCGGGGGAGTGGTCTTGGACATTCTTGTCGTACCCCCGGCGTAGCTTGCGGTTGTGCTCTCCACCGTCGATGTCGCCACCGGGCCGCAGTTCACGGTCCGGTCCGTGAGCTGCCGGGAAGACCACGCCGGGTGGTCGGCACCCGAGGTCCGCGAAACCCACAGCGTGGTGCTCCCGCGCCGCGGCCGCTTCCGGCGGCTGGCTTCGGGTTCGGCGGCCGACATCGATGCCACGGTCGGGTACGTCGGCGTTCCCGGTGAGGAGGAACGGTTCGCGCATCCGTCCGGCGGGGATGTCTGTACCTGGATCAGCCTCAGCCCGGCCGCGTGGCGTTTGCTGGCGACGGAGGAAGCCCGGGGGATGCCGGTGTACGTCGATGCCCGGCTTGATCTCGCGCACCGCCGTCTGCTCGCCGCCGGTCCGGATGTCGGCTACGCGGCCACCGAGGGGTTGCTGCGGCTGCTGGCTCTTGCGTTGCGGCGGGAAGGTGCCGAGTCAGGTGGACGCGGGTTGGTCGCCGCGGCGCGGGAGGCCATCGGGGCTGACGATCCGGCTGCGGCGAGCCTGGTGACGCTCGCGGAGCGGCTCGGCGCGTCGCCGTACCGGCTGAGCAGGGTGTTCTCGCGGGAGGTCGGGGTGTCGCTGACCAGGTACCGCAACCGGGTGCGGGTCGGGCGGGTGCTGGACCGCCTCGAGGCAGGGGAGACGAGCCTCGGCATTCTCGCCGCCGACCTCGGCTTCGCCGACCAGGGGCACTTGTGCCGCACCGTGCGCGACCACCTCGGTCACACCCCGACCGCGGTGCGGCGGCTGCTCAAGTCGTGACGGCCGGGGCGCGGGTGAACATCGGGACCAAGCCCGGGTCGTTGAAGGCCGTGATGCGGGCGATCCGCGAGCCGATCAGCGTCAGTACCTGGACGCCGTGCGGCTCGTAGCGTCCGTCGTCCGCGCGCTCGTGGACGACGAACGCGGGCTGGCCGTTGGCGCGAGTGGGCACCATCCGCCACTGGTCCGGCCTCCGCACCACCCGCATTGCCAGGAACCCGAGCACCGCCCGGTGCCCGGTGAACCAGGTCGGGTTCGGCGGCATCTCCAGCTCGACGTCCGCGCGCACCAGGTCCACCAGCGCGGCCGGATCCGCCCGCGTGAACGCGTCGACGAACTGGTCGAGCAACGCGCGCACGGCGGCCTCGTCCGGCTCTGCCAGCTCCTCCTCGACCGGTCCGGCCGCGGCCAGGTGAGCACGGGCGCGGCGGAGCGCGCTGTCGACCGCGGCGCTCGTCGTGTCCAGGATCCCGGCGACCTCGGCGGTGCTGAACGCGAGCACGTCGCGCAGGGTCAGCACCGCGCGTTGCCGGGCGGGCAGGAGCTGCAGCGCCGCGATGAACGCGAGCCGCAGCCCCGCCCGTCCGGCGACGACCGACGCCGGGTCGAACAGTGCGTCCGGCGCCGGCTGCAGCCAAGGCACAGACAGCTCGCCCGGCGCGACGGTCACCCGGTGATCGTCCGAAGGCGCGCCGAGCCCCGAGGGGAGTGGCCGCCGGGCGCGCTTGTCGATCGCGGTGAGGCAGGCCGTGGTGGCGATCTTGTACAGCCAGCGCCGCAGCGACGAGCGGCCCTCGAAGCCGCCGAAGCCGCGCCACGCCCGCAGATAGGTCTCCTGTACCAGGTCCTCGGCGTCGTGGATCGAGCCGAGGATCCGGTAGCAGTGGGCGAGCAGCTCGGGCCGGAACGGCTCGGCCAGTGCGGCGAACTCGGCCGTCGGCGGCATGGTTTCCACGATAGGCGCCGGATCAGGCGATCTCGCGGAGGCCACCGCCGGTGAGCAGGTACTCGGATTTGTCGCTGTGCGCGGCGAGGTCGACGACAGCCTTGCCCACCTGGTCCGGGGTGAGGATCGGCTGAAGTCCTTCGACGAAGGTCCCCGGGTCGACGCCCTGGCGCTCGGCATAGCCCGCGACGCCGGCCGTGCCGAGCCCGGTGGTGGGCGTGAGCTGCGGGAAGAGCGTGACGAACCGGAGGCCCAGCCCAGCGCGTTCGGACTCGCCGGCGGCGTACCCGGTGATCAACCGGATGGCGGCCTTGGCCCCGGCGTAGCCGCCACTGAGCGGGGATCCGCGCAGCGCGGCCCCGCTGGAGATCACGATGACGGCGCTGCCCGGGGCCAGGGGTTCCCGCAGTGCCGCCTTGAGCCATTCGAAAGCGTGGCGGGTGTCGGCGTTCCAGTTGCGGCTGAAGGTTTCCCAGGTCTGCTCGGGCAGGGGCGCCATGTGCGGGGTCGCTCCGGCATTGAGCACGAGAAGGCCGGGGCGGTGCTTGTGGACGAGCGATTGCGCGACGCCCGCGTCGGTGGCATCGGCCGTGACAGGCGTGAAGCGCTCGCCGAGCTCTTCACGCACTTCGTGCTGAGCCTGCGCGTCACGGGCGACGCCGACGACGTTCGTACCCGCGGCGACGAGCGCGGTGGCGATGGCGCGGCCGAAGCCGCGGCTGGTTCCGGTGACGACGGCGGTGGTGTCTGGCATCGGAAGCTCCTCGGGTGGGGTGGTCTCGTCCGAATCAAGACCAGCCTCGCCGCCGAAAACCGTCGCTCGTCGAAAAACTCGTGAGCGTTCCGGGCGGTTCTAACCGCCCGGAACGCTCACGAGTCCTTCCGTGTCACGCGCGGCGGTAGCGCAGCAGCACCACGGTGCCGTCGAAGACTCGCGTCTCAACGAGCGCCAGCCCGATCCGCTCGGCTCCCTCGGTGAACGGCCGCTTCGAGCCGCCCAGCACCACCGGGTGCACGAACACCAGGTACTCGTCGATCAGCCCGAGCTCCGAGAGCGCCGCCGGGAGTTCCGCACCCCCGTTGAGCAGGACGTCCTGACCTTCCTCGGCTTTCAGCGCGGCGACCTCGGTCGCCAGGTCGCCGTTCAGCACCCGGGTGTTCCAGTCCGCCTTCTCCAGTGTCCGCGAGAACACGATCTTCGGCGTCGACCGCCAGACCGGGGCGAACGCGATGTCGTGCGGGTGGTCCGACACGTCCTCGGCGGTCGGCCAGAACGACGACATCATCTCCCACACCTTGCGGCCGTAGGCGAATTCGCCGCAGCGCGCGGTCAGCTCGTGGGAGTATCCGGACAGCTCCGGGCCCATCGCGGGCCAGTCGAACTCGCCGTTCGGGCCCTCGACGCAGCCGTCGAGCGAAGTGTGGACCTGGTAGACGATCTCGCGCATTGCTTCTCCTCGAGCCGGGGTACTTTCGCAAGAAGGTCGGAGCCGCCGGACGCAACCGGACACGAACCTCAGTATTCGTCGTGGCGCCGCCACCAGTGGCCAGGGCCGTCGTCGCCGCGGCTCTCCTCTTCCCACGCTTCCTGCCGGCCGAGCGGGGTGATGTCGAGGTAGCGGTGCGAGGCCAGGAACGTCTCCCCGCCGCGGCCGGAGGTGAAGTAGGTGCGGAACACCTCGTCGCCTTCGCGCCAGAAGACACTCACGCCGAACCCCTTGCCGACGCCGCAGTCGTCGGTGAAGTCGGTGCCCGCCGAGACCCACGGGACGTCCCAGCCCATCCGCGTCTTGTACCGCTCGATCTCCTCGAGCGACGCCGGCGCGGTGACCTTGAACGTGATGTCCCGCGCGTGCAGGTGCGCCAAGTGCGGGAGGTTGTCCACGATCAGTGAGCAGCCGGGGCAGCCCGCCTCGTCGCCAGGGTGCAGCATGAAGTGGTAGACGATCAGCTGGCGGCGGCCCTCGAACAGGTCGAGCAGGCTCACCGGGCCGTCCGCGGAGTCGAACTGGTACTTCGCGTCGAAGCGGACCATCGGCAGCCGGCGGCGCTCGGCGGTCAGGTGGTCCTGGGCCTTCATCAGCTCCTTCTCCTTGACGAGCAGCTCGTCGCGCGCGATCTGCCATTCCTCGGGTGAGACGATCTTCATCGGTCCTCCAGATATCCGGCGAGTTCTTCCAGCGCTTCGGTCCAGCCGCCGGTGTGGTCGTCGCGCACGGCGTCGTCCGCGAAACCGGCGTGGTGCAGCGTCAGTTCGGTCTTGCCGCCCAGGTCGGCGAGGGTGAGCGTGACCACGGTCGGCTCGGGCAGCGCGTCGCCCTCCCAGGTGAACACCAGCCGTTCTGGCGGGGCGATCTCGCGGTAGACGCCGTGCACCCACAGCTCGGTCCCGGTCGTCTCGTTGCGCAGGAACGCTCGCCAGGCGCCACCGACGCTCAGGTTCAGCGTCACCGCCTGCGCGGTGAAGCCGTGCGGGCCGAGCCAGCCGGCGAACTGGTCGGGGTCGGTCCACGCCTGGTACACGAGCTCCCGCGGCGCGTCGTAAACCCGCGTGAGCGTCAGCCCGGTCATCCGGCTTCTCCTTCCCGCAGCTGGCGCAGGTGCCCGTCCAGGCGGTCGAGGCTGCCTTCCCAGAACCGGCTGTAGGTGCCGATCCAGTCGTGGACCTCGGCCAGTGGCCTCGCCTCCAAGCGGCACGGCCGCCATTGCCGGGTGCGGCCCCGGGTGATGAGCCCCGCCTGCTCCAGCACCTTCAGGTGCCGCGAAATCGCGGGCAAGCTCATCGGGAACGGCTCCGCGAGCTCGTTCACCGTCGCCTCCCCGGCGGAGAGCCGGGCGAGGATGGCGCGTCTCGTGGGGTCGGCCAGCGCCGCGAACGTGCGGCTCAAGTGATCAACAGTGGCAGTGGTCATTTCAGCATCCTGTTAATTAACGATATCGTTAAACATAGCTCGGAGCTGTAAGTTGTCAACCCGGACACCGCACTCGGTGAGAGTCGTGTCACGCGCGCTCGGGTTTCCAATAGTAGGAAGTCCTAGTATTTTGGATGGATGAGCAGTGAGCTGTACCGTCCCGTGCACCCCGTCCGGTTCGTCACCGCGTCGAGCCTGTTCGACGGCCACGACGCGTCGATCAACATCATGCGGCGCATCCTGCAGTCGCAGGGCGCGGAGGTGGTGCACCTCGGGCACAACCGCTCGGTCGACGAGGTCGCCAGCGCGGCCATCGCCGAGGACGTCCAGGGCATCGCCGTCTCCGCTTACCAGGGCGGGCACGTCGAGTACTTCTCCTACCTCGTCGAGCTGCTGAACGAGCGCGGCGCCGGGCACATCAAGGTCTTCGGCGGCGGGGGCGGCGTGATCGTGCCGGCCGAGATCGAGCTGCTGCACTCCCGCGGTGTCACCCGGATCTTCTCGCCGGAGGACGGCTACGAGCTGGGCCTGCCGGGCATGATCAACCTGATGATCAAGGCCTGCGACGTCGACCTCGCGGCCCAGGCGCCAAAGCTGGACCAGGTGCTTTCCGGGGATGTCGCTTCGCTCGCGCGCGTGATCACGCAGCTGCAGGCCGAAACGCTGTCCGAGGACGTCCTCGCCGGGATCACCGAAGCCGCGGGCAAGCGTGAGGTGCCGGTGCTCGGCATCACCGGCACCGGTGGCTCGGGCAAGTCGTCGCTCACCGACGAGCTGATCCGGCGGTTCCGCCTGGACCAGGAGGACAAGCTGCGGATCGCGGTGCTCGCCGTCGACCCGTCGCGGCGCAAGGGCGGCGGCGCGCTGCTCGGCGACCGCATCCGGATGAACTGCCTCGACGGCTCGCCGGTGTACTTCCGCTCGCTGGCCACCCGCACGACCTCCGGCGAGATCCCGGCCGGGCTGTCCGAGGCGATCCTGGCCTGCAAGGCCGCCGGCTACGACCTGGTGATCGTCGAGACGCCGGGCATCGGCCAGGGCGACGCCGGCATCGTCGACTACGTGGACGAGTCGCTGTACGTGATGACGCCGGAATTCGGCGCCGCGTCGCAGCTGGAGAAGATCGACATGCTCGACTTCGCCGACGTCGTCGCGATCAACAAGTTCGAGCGCCGTGGCGCCGAGGACGCCCGCCGCGACGTCGCGCGCCAGCTGGTGCGCAACCGCGAGGCGTTCTCGTCCGCCCCGGAGGACATGCCGGTTTACGGCACCAGTGCGGCGAAGTTCAACGACGACGGCGTCACCGCGCTGTACCAGCACCTGCGCGGCATGCTCGCCGAGCGCGGGCTGAGCGTGTCCGCCGGGACGTTGCCGCAGGTGACGGGCAAGGTTTCGACCGACGCCTCGACGGTGATCCCGGGCAACCGGGCGCGCTACCTCGCCGAGATTTCCGAGACCGTGCGCGGGTATCACGAGACGACCGTCAAGCAGGTCGCCGCGCTGCGCAAGCGTGACGCGCTGGCGACCGCGCACACCGAACTGTCCAAGGTGGACGCTTCGACGGACGCGCTGGACGGCCTGCTCGCCGCCGCGGAGTCCGATGTGGACGGCGAGTCGACAAAGCTGCTCGAGCGGTTCCGCGAGCTGGCCGCGGCCTACCGCGAGGACGAGCTGGTGGTGAAGATCCGCGACAAGGAGCTGCACACCCAGCTCTGGCGCGACACGCTGTCCGGCAACCGGATCCCGCGGGTGGCGTTGCCGCGCTACACCGAGTCCGGTGAGCTGCTCTCGTTCCTGCGCCGGGAGAACCTGCCGGGCTACTTCCCTTACACCGCCGGGGTTTTCCCGTTCAAGCGCGACGGTGAGGACCCGGCGCGGATGTTCGCCGGCGAGGGTGACCCGTTCCGCACCAACCGCCGGTTCAAGATGCTCTCGGCCGATTCCGAGGCCAAGCGCCTGTCGACCGCGTTCGACTCGGTGACGCTGTACGGCCACGACCCGCACACGCGCCCGGACATCTACGGCAAGGTCGGCACCTCGGGGGTGTCCATCGCGACGCTGGAGGACATGAAGGTCCTCTACGACGGCTTCGACCTGACCGCGCCGAACACATCGGTGTCGATGACCATCAACGGCCCGGCGCCGACGATCCTCGCCTACTTCCTCAACACCGCGATCGACCAGCGGACCGAGGCGTTCCGCGCGGAGCACGGCCGCGAGCCGTCCGACGCCGAGGCGCTCGAGCTGCGCGAGTGGGCTCTTCGCAATGTGCGCGGCACCGTTCAGGCCGACATCCTCAAGGAGGACCAGGGCCAGAACACCTGCATCTTCTCCACCGAGTTCAGCCTGCGGATGATGGCCGATATCCAGGAATGGTTCATCTCCCGCGGCGTCCGCAACTTCTACTCGGTGTCGATCTCGGGGTACCACATCGCCGAGGCCGGGGCGAACCCGATCTCGCAGCTGGCGTTCACGCTGTCCAACGGCTTCACCTACGTCGAGTCCTACCTCGCCCGCGGGATGGACATCGACGACTTCGCGCCGAACCTGTCCTTCTTCTTCTCCAACGGAATGGATGCCGAGTACACCGTGCTCGGCCGGGTCGCGCGGCGGATCTGGGCGGTGGCGATGCGCGAGCGCTACGGCGCCAACGAGCGTTCGCAGAAGCTCAAGTACCACGTCCAGACCTCGGGCCGCTCGCTGCACGCGCAGGAGATGAGCTTCAACGACATCCGCACCACGCTGCAGGCGCTCTGCGCGTTGTACGACAACGCGAACTCCTTGCACACCAACGCCTTCGACGAGGCCATCACGACGCCGTCGGAGTCCTCGGTGCGCCGCGCGATGGCCATCCAGATGATCATCAACAAGGAGTGGGGCCTGTCGAAGAACGAGAACCCGCTGCAGGGCTCGTTCGTCGTCGACGAGCTGACCGACCTGGTCGAAGAGGCCGTGCTGCTCGAGTTCGACCGGATCTCCGAGCGCGGCGGCGTGCTCGGCGCGATGGAGACCGGCTACCAGCGCGGCAAGATCCAGGACGAGTCGATCCTGTACGAGCGCAAGAAGCACGACGGCTCGCTGCCGATCATCGGCGTCAACACCTTCCGCAACCCCCATGCCGAGGACGACATCGAGGTCGAGCTGGCGCGGGCGACCGAGGACGAGAAGAAGTCCCAGCTGGACCGGCTCGCGGACTTCCAGCACCGCCACCACGAGGAGGCCCAGCAGGCCCTGAAGACGCTGCGCGAAGCGGCGACGCGGGGCGACAACCTCTTCGGCGTGCTGATGGACGCGGCGCGGGTGTGCTCGCTGGGGCAGATCACCGAGGCGTTCTTCGAGGTCGGGGGCCAGTACCGCCGCAACGTCTAGTCCGCGTCGTGAGTTGTGCGGCCAGGCGGGGGTGGGTCTCCGTGAGTCCCAATGCGGCAGCACGACTCATTGGCCTTCCAGTACCCTCAAATAGAACCCGACTTACCACTCACGAGGCCCTACCTGCGCACAGCCTTCAGCTGCCAGACCGGCACCAGCACGTGCCCTTCGGCGTCGGTCTCCAGCTCGGCGAACCGGGCGTCTTCGCCCAGCAGCGCCAGCACGCTCGCGCGCAGCGCCGCCGGGTCGAACGCGGTCGCGTAGATCGCCGGCTCGAGGCGCTCGATCGTCCAGTCCTGCCCGACGGTTTCGCGCAGGTTCGCCTCGCTGATCCGGAACGGCGTGGGGAAGTGGTCGGGCAGCAGCTCGGAGAAGCAGAACAGGTGCAGCCGCGCGCCCGGACGCGTGGCGCGCGTCAGCGCGGCGACGTACTCGTGACGTACTTCCTCGCTGAAGCAGTGGTAGAGCGCGCTGTCCAGCACGGTGTCGAAGCGCCCTTCGTACCCTTCGAGCTTTGTCGCGTCCGCCACCGCGAAGTCCACTTCGACGCCCTTCGCCGCAGCACGCGCGCGGGCTTGCTCGATCGCCGAAGACGCGCCGTCGAGGCCGGTCACGTGGTAGCCGCGTGAAGCCAGGAAGGCCGCGTTGTCGCCGAGGCCGCACCCGATGTCCAGGACGTTGCCGGTGAACTCCCCGGCGGCTTCGAGCGCGACGACGTGGGGCTGCGGCGCGCCGATGTCCCACGGCATCTTCGGTCCCATCGGGGTTTCGCCGCGGTAGAGCTGCTCGAAGTCGACGTCCGCCAGGTTGATGCCCGGTCCGGTCATGGTGCCCCCTTATTCAACGGGTGATGAGTTCCACTATGGCCACGGCACTCCAAAGGTGTCAACACGGGAATACGCGGGCGGGCGCGCGGGTAGGTTCCTGACATGAAGTTCGGGATCTCGACATTCGTGACCGACCAGGGAGTCCGCCCCGACGTGCTGGGCGCCGCGCTGGAGGAACGCGGGTTCGACTCGCTGTTCCTCGCCGAGCACTCGCACATCCCGGTGAACCGGGAGAGCCCGTACCCGGGCGGCGGGGACCTGCCCGAAAAGTACAAGCGCACGCTCGACCCGTTCATCGCGCTCACCGCGGCTGCCTCGGCGACGTCGGATCTGCTGCTGGGCACCGGCATCGCGCTGCTGATCCAGCGTGACCTCATCCACACCGCCAAGGAGGTCGCTTCGCTCGACCTGGTCTCGGACGGGCGGGCGCTGTTCGGCGTCGGCGTCGGGTGGAACCGCGAAGAGATGCGCAACCACGGCACCGACCCGGCCACCCGCGGCGCGCTGATGAACGAGCAGCTGGCCGCGCTCAAGGCGATCTGGACGCAGGACGAGGCCGAGTTCCACGGCGAGCACGTCGACTTCGACCCGATCTTCGCCTGGCCCAAGCCGGTGCGGAAGCCGCACCCGCCGATCTACATCGGCGGCGAGAGCGAGGCCGCGCTCAACCGCGTCGCGAAGTACGGCGACGGGTGGCTGCTGCGCGGGCACACGCATTTCGACGAGGTCTCGCGGGTGCGCGGCTGGCTCGCCGAGCAGGGCCGCACCGACGTCTCGTTCGACGTCTTCGGCGGCAGCACCAAGGACAAGGTCGTGGCCGGCTTCGCCGAGGCGGGCGTCGACCGCTACACGTTCCTGCTGGAGACGCTGCCCGAAGCGGAGACCCTCGAGGCGCTCGACGAGCTGGCGAAGGTCGCGGCGGCGCACCGGTGATCGTGGTTCGATGGGAATGAAGACCAATGGTGGAGAAGGAGCAGGACGCGTGAGTGAAGTCCAAATCGGTCTCGCGGCGGCGCTGGAGCAGTTCTCGCCCCGTGAGTCGATCAAGCTGGCGAAGCTGGCCGAGGAGCAGGGTTTCTCCGGCCAGATGGCCGCCGATCACTTCCAGCCGTGGGTCCCGCAGCAGGGCGAGGCTTCGTTCGTGTGGAGCGTGCTGGCGTCGCTGGCGGAGAACACCACCGGCGACCTCGGCCCGGGGGTGACCTGCCCGTCCTTCCGGCTGCACCCGGCGATGGTGGCGCAGGCCGCGGCCACCCTGGAGGCGACCTACCCCGGCCGGACCTGGCTGGGCATCGGCTCCGGTGAGGCGCTGAACGAGCACGTCATCGCGGACTACTGGCCGGAGGCCCCGGAGCGGGTCCGGCGGATGTTCGAGGCGCTGGAGATCATCCGGAAGCTGTTCAGCGGCGAGGACGTCCGGCACTCCGGCGAGTTCTTCAAGATGCACCAGACCCGGCTGTGGACGCTGCCGGACGCGCCGCCGCCGATCTACATCGCCTCGGCCGCGCCGTACACCTCGCGCAAGACCGGCGAACTGGCCGACGGCCTGATCACGCCGGGCGCGTCGATCGAGAAGCTGGCCGGGATCCTCGAGAACTTCGGCAAGGGCGCGAAGAAGGCGGGCAAGGACCCGGACTCGATGCCGAAGCTGCTGCAGGTGCACCTGTCCTGGGCCGAGGACGACGAGACGGCCTGGGCCAACGCGATGGACCAGTGGCCCAACGGCGGGATGAAGTTCCCGAAGGCCGACATCCGCTCGCCGTTCGACTTCGCGCAGATGGCGAAGCTGGTGCGGCGTGAGGACTTCGAGGGTCGCATGGTCGTGTCGTCCGACCCGGACGTCCACCGCGCGGCGCTGCAGCGCTACGTCGACGCGGGGTTCAACCGGATCTACATCCACAACGTGGGACGCAACCAGGAGCAGTTCCTGGAGACCTTCGGCAAGGAAGTCCTGCCGAAGCTGACGGCGTAAGGACTCGTGAGCGTTCCGGGCGGTTAGAACAAGCGCAGTGGCGCGTAGCGCCTCCGTTGAGGGTGGTGGCGGGGGGCATGGATGGACGCCCGGAACGCTCACGAGCTTTACTTGTCCAGCAGCAGGTGCACCGACAGTTCGAGGCGGTTGGCGACGTCGGCGGCGGACGCGCGGCGCGTCACCCAGGCCACCAGGTTCGCCATCCAGACGTCGGCGATCACGTGGAAGATGTCGCGGTCGGCCTCGGTGGGCTCCTCGATGCCCATCGCCTTGGCGAACATGTCCTCCATCAGCCGGCCGACCTGCTCGACCTCGGCCGCGGCGGAGGTGTCGGCGAACATGAACGCGCGCACCATGGCCTCGGTCAGGTGTGGGTCGCGCTGCATCAGGCGGGTGTTGCGGCCGAGCACGAACATCAGCCGCTCGGCGGGCGTGTCGCCCGGGATCGCCGTGCGCTCCAGCTTCTCCTGCGCCCGCCCGAACTCGCGAGCCAGCCCGGAGACGAGCAGGTGGATCTTCGAGGGGAAGTACCGGTACAGCGTGCCGAGGGCGACGTCGGCCTTCTCGGCGACCGCGCGCATCTGGACCGCGTCGTAGCCGCCCTTGGCGGCGAGGGCGAGGGTAGCGTCGATGATCCGGCGGCGGCGGTCGCGCTGGGCGGCCGAGCCCGGCTCGTCCGTGCCGATCGCGGTCATCCCGTTGCCGCGGGTCTTCGCGGCCGCCGGCGCCTTGGTCTTGCCTGGCATCGGCATTCCCCCGTCCTTCGGAACTTGTTCCAGTTCACGACGTAGCGTACCTGCCCAGGCGAAACGATCAAGCATCGACCCACTGGCCGAAAAACTGTAACACGTTCTACACTTGCGAGTAGTGTCCCCGCCGCGAGGAGGTCCCATGCCGGTCGCGCTCACCGAGGAACAGGCCGCGCTGGCCGCCGCGATCCACGGCTGGGCCGCCGCGCATCCGCCCGCCGAGGTCGTGCGCGCCGCCGAAGGCACCGGCGTGTCGCACCCGCCGGACGGATTCGCCGCGCTCGGGCTGCTCGGCGTCGCACTGCCCGCGGCCGCCGGAGGCGCGGACGGCACGGTCGCCGACCTCGCGGCCGGGCTCGCCGCGGCCGCCGAGGACCTCGTTCCCGGACCGCTGCTGGGGACCGCGCTCGGCAGCCTGCTGCTGGTGGATTGCCCGGCCGCCAAGGAACTTCTCACCGCGGTGGCCGACGGCGAGGCCACGATCGCGGTCGCCCTCGACGCGTCCGGGGCGGTGCTCGACGCCCATCCGGGGTCCTGGCTGCTCGTGCCGCACGGGGACGGTCACGTCCTGCTGCCCCCGGGCACAGTGGCCGTCGAGCCGTTGGCACCGTTCGACTTCTCGCGTCCGCTGGGCCGGATCGGCGCCGTCTCCGGAGACGTGCTGAACCTGCCCCCGGTGGACGATCTGGCCGCGGTCCTGGCCGTCGCGGAGGCGGCAGGCGTGGCGCGCCGGTGCCTGACGATGGCCGTCGAATACGCCAAGGTGCGCGAGCAGTTCGGTCACCCGATCGGGTCGTTCCAGTCCGTCAAGCACCTGTGCGCCGAGATGCTGTGCCGGGCGGAGGCGGCCGAGGCGCTGGCCTGGGACGCGGCGAACGACCCGCAGCCGCTCGCGGTGGCGTGCGCGGCGGCGATCGCGCTCGACGCCGCCGTCGGCAACGCCAAGGACTGCATCCAGGTGCTCGGCGGGATCGGCTTCACCTGGGAGCACGACGCGCACCTCTTCCTGCGCCGGGCGATCGCGCTGCGCCAGTGGCTCGGCGGGTCGGCGCGGTGGCGGCGCCGCGCGGCGGACCTGGCGCTGGCCGGGGCGAGCCGCACGCTGGGCCTCGACGTCGGCGACGATCCCGCGCTGCGGGAGGAGATCACCGCGCTGGACGGCCGCGAGGCACTGGCCGAAGCGGGTTTGCTGATGCCGCACTGGCCCCCGCCGTATGGCCGGGGCGCGGACGCCGCCCAGCAACTCCGGATCGACGCCGCGTTCGCCGACGCCGGGGTAAAACGGCCGGACCTGGTGATCGGCGCATGGGCCGTGCCGACGATCCTCGAGCACGGCACCGACGAGCAGCGTGAGCGATTCGCGATGCCGACGTTGCGTGGCGACGTCGTCTGGTGCCAGCTGTTCAGCGAGCCCGGCGCGGGCTCCGACCTCGCGTCGCTGCGGACGGCCGCGCGGCGCGTCGAAGGCGGCTGGCGGCTCACCGGCCAGAAGGTGTGGACGTCGCTCGCGCGCGAGGCGCACTGGGGGATCTGCCTCGCGCGGACCGACCCGGAGGTGGCCAAGCACAAGGGAATCACCTACTTCCTGGTCGACATGCGCGCGGCGGGGATCACCACGCGGCCACTGCGCGAGATCACCGGGGAGTCGGTGTTCAACGAGGTCTTCCTCGACGACGTGTTCGTGCCGGACGCCGACGTCGTCGGGTCGCCGGGCGAAGGCTGGCGGCTGGCCAGGACCACGCTGGCCAACGAACGGGTCGCCCTCGGCGGCGGCACGGCGGTGGGCGAGAGCGTGCAAGCGCTGCTGTCCACAGTGGACGTATCGCGGCTGGACGACGTCGCCCGCGACCGGCTCGGCGGGCTCGTCGCGCAGGGGAGTGCGGGGTCGATGCTGGACCTGCGCGCGGCGCTGCGGCGGCTCGGCGGCCAGGATCCGGGCGCGGAATCCAGTGTGCGCAAGCTGCTCGGTGTCCGGCATCGGCAGGACGTCGCGGAGTTCGCCCTCGAGCTGATGGGGACCGGCGCTTTGGTGTTCGAGGGCCCGGTGCAGCGCGAATTCCTGGTGACACGCTGTCTTTCGATCGCCGGCGGCACCACGCAGGTGCTGCTCTCCCTGACCGCCGAGCGACTGCTGGGGTTGCCACGCTGAACGCCCCCTGACCGGAATTGTCGGTGCCGTGTTCTAGCGTCTGTGCCGTGGAGTTCACCGCAAGCGCTCAGGCCACCTACCTTCCCGCGGATCCCCCTCGGGAAGGCGTACTGGCGTTGTGGGGCGAGGACGTGGCGGGGGACACGCCGATCGAGCTGGTGCTGCCCAGTGGCACCAAGTTCGCCCGGACGAAGGTCGCGGCGCACCTCGTCCCGCTCGAACGCGCGTTGCCGCGGCTGCTCACCGTGGGCGAGGACGCGAGCCCGGCCGTCGCGGCCTGGTCGGCGGCGGTCAACGCCGGGGTGAACCTGGTCGCGCGCGGCAGGCTGCGGCCGGCGGTCACCGCGGGCGGGCTCGGCAGCTGGCGGGTCGGCCCGCTCGACGCGTCGGACGAAGAGCTGCTGCGCGGTCTGGCCGGGGCGCTGCCTCCGGAGGCGTACGCGCTGCCGTTGTCCGGGCTGAAACGCATCCGGCTGCACTCGCCGGAGTCCCTGGTGCGTGAGCTCTGGGACGCGACGGCCGACGTCCTGGCCCGGAGCCCGGCCGCGGGGGTCGGCGCGGGCGATCCGGCGTTCGCCGCGATGGAGCCGGCGCTGCTCGGGCCGGACGGCGCCGCCTGGCTCGCCGAGCTGGACGCGCGCGAACCGCGCGGCGCCCAGCTGCTCCTGCGGGTCGAAGCCCGGGAGCCGAAGCGGGAGGGCGCGGAACCGACGTTCGCCGGGGTGCTCGCGGTGCGCAGCCAGGCCGAGCCGAGCCTGGTGGTCGAGGCGTCGACACTCTGGGACGCACCGGACGCGGTGCTGAGCAGGCTCGGCGACCAGGTCGAGACGCAGCTGCTGCTCGGCCTGCGCCGTGGGGCGCGGGCATGGGCGCCGCTGGGCCGGGTGCTGGCCGAAGCGGCGCCCGCCGAGCTGCCCCTGGGCGACGAGGAGATCGTCGACCTGCTCACCGACGGCAGCCGCGAGCTGGGCGGCGCCGGGATCGAGGTGCTGTGGGCGAAGGGGCTCTTCCCGGGCGAGGTCAAGGCGAAGGCCAGCGCGACACAGGCCCCGGGCAGCCTCTCGGGTCCGGAGTTCGACCTGCGCAGCATCCTGAAGTTCCGCTGGCAGCTGTCCCTCGGCGGCGAGGTGCTGACCGATGCCGAGGTCGACGCGCTCGCCGAGGCGAAACGGCCGCTGGTGCGGCTGCGGGGGCAGTGGGTGCGCGTCGATCCGCAGCTCCTGGCCCGGGCGCGCGCGAAGTCCCGCAAGCTCGACGCGGGCGAGGCGCTGGCCGCCGCGCTCACCGGTGAGCTGGTCGTCGACGGTGAGCAGGTCGAGTTCGCGGCGCCGTCCGTGCTCGGCGGGCTGGTCGAGCGCATCCGGGATCGTGCGGCCGAGCCGGTGGTCGCGCCCGGCCTGCAGGCGACGCTGCGGCCGTACCAGGAGGCCGGTGTCGCGTGGCTCGCGACTATGACCACCCTCGGGCTCGGCGCGTGCCTCGCCGACGACATGGGGCTGGGCAAGACGATTCAGCTGATCGCGCTGCACCTGCACCGCCGCGGGTCCGGCCCGACTCTGGTTCTCTGCCCGACTTCGCTGCTGGGCAACTGGGAGCGTGAGATCGAGCGGTTCGCCCCGGGCGTCCCGGTGCGGCGGTTCCACGGCGGTGGCCGTCATCTCGACGACCTGGCGCCGGACGAGGTCGTGCTCGCCACCTACGGCGTGCTGCGGCGTGACCGTGAGACGCTGTCCGAAGTGGACTGGGGGCTGGTCGCCGCCGACGAGGCCCAGCACGTCAAGAATCCCTTGTCCGCCACGGCGAAGGAGCTGCGCAAGATCCCCGCGCGGGCGCGGGTGGCGCTCACCGGCACCCCGGTGGAGAACCGGCTGACCGAGCTATGGTCCATTGTGGACTGGACGACGCCGGGGCTGCTCGGCCCGCTCGACCGGTTCCGCCGCACGGTGGCCCGTCCGATCGAGCGCGACCAGGACAAGGGGGCCACCGAGCGGCTGGCCGCGACCGTGCGGCCGTTCCTGTTGCGGCGCCGCAAAACCGACCCGGACATCGCGCCGGAGCTGCCGCGCAAGACCGAAACCGACAGGTTCGTCCCGCTGACCGCAGAGCAGACCACGCTGTACGAAGCCGTGGTCCGCGAGAACCTCGCCGAAATCCGTGAGTCGCAGGGGATCCAGCGGGCCGGCCAGGTGCTCAAGCTGCTCACCGAGCTCAAGCAGATCTGCAACCACCCGGCCCAGTTCCTCAAGGAACCGCACGGCGCGCTGACCGGGCGCTCGGGCAAGTTCGCGGCGTTCGAGGAGCTGCTGGACGTCATCCTCGACGAGGGCGACAGCGTGCTGGTGTTCAGCCAGTACGTCCAGTTGTGCAAGCTCCTGGAACGGCGGCTGGCCGAGCGCGGGCTGCCCGTCCAGCTGCTCTCCGGCGCCAGCTCGCCGACGCAGCGGCAGGACATGGTCGACCGGTTCCAGGCCGGCGAGGTGCCGGTGTTCCTGCTCTCGCTCAAGGCAGGCGGGGTCGGGCTCAACCTGACCAAGGCCACCCACGTGATCCACTACGATCGCTGGTGGAACCCGGCGGTGGAGGACCAGGCCACCGACCGCGCGTACCGGATCGGCCAGGACCGGCCGGTCCAGGTGCACCGGCTGATCGCCGAGGGCACGTTGGAAGAGCGGATCGCGGTGGTGCTGGAGAAGAAGCGCGGGCTGGCCGAGGCCGTCGTCGGCGCGGGCGAGGACTGGATCACCGAACTGTCCGACGACGAGCTCGCCGACCTGGTCCGGCTCGGCAGCGGCTGATGCCGCCCCGGCGCAGGTTCGGCAACACCTGGTGGGGCGCGGCCTGGGTCGACGCGCTGGAGCAGCGCGCGAAACTCGACCCGAACCGGCTCCCGCGAGGGCGGACGTACGCGCGCAAAGACACCGTCCTCGGGCTGAGCGTCGGCGCGGGCGAGTTCTCCGCGCGGGTGCGCGGCAGCCGTCCGCAGCCGTACAAGGTGACCATCAAGATGCGCGTGTTCACCGCCACGGAATGGGACACGCTGCTCACCGTGATCGGCACTCAGCTCGGTCATGCGGCGGCCCTGCTCGACGGCGAACTCCCGGGCGCGCTGGCCGAGCAGGCTCGTGAGGCCGGCGCCGATCTGCTGCCGGGGCCCGGTGACCTGAAGCCCCGGTGTTCGTGCCCGGACTCGGCCAACCCGTGCAAGCACGTGGCCGCGGTCTACTACCTGGTCGCCGACGAGGTGGACAGGGATCCGTTCGTCCTGTTCCTGCTCCGCGGCCGTCCCCGCGAAGACGTCCTGACGGAGCTTCGCGCCCGTCGCGCCCCCGCGCGCGACGAAGCACCGAAGCTGCCGAAGCGCGTCGATCCTGGCCTCGCTCCGCGCGCCGCGTACAACCGCCGTCTCGCGCCGATCCCGGCCCTGCCTCCGCCACCCCGGGTCGCGGGCCGTCCGGCGGTGCTGGACCTCGACCCGCCGTCGAGCACAGGCTGGACCACGGCGTCCCTCGCCGTCCTGGCCGCCGATGCGGCTTCGCTGGCGCGCGACCTGCTGACCGGCGGCCCGGCCGCTACGGACCTGAGCTTCGAAGAGGACCTCGCTCGCCGCGCCGCTTCGCGTATCGGCCTGGAGATCGCGGCGTTGGCCGAAGCGGCTTCGGTCGCTCCGCGCGACCTCGCCCGCTGGGCCGCGGCATGGCGCGAAGGCGGCCGCTCCGGCCTCGCCGCGCTTCGAGACACCTGGCAACCCGGGCCAGGCCCGATCGAGCAGGCCGCCGCCGACCTCGCCGAGTCAGGCCTGCCCGGCAAGCCCAAGACGTGGCGAAACCGCCTGACGCAGGGCGATCTCCAGCTCCGCTACGGCCGCGACGGCCGCTGGTACCGCTTCGTCCGCGCGGGCACCGACTGGCGCCTCGACGGCCCGCCGTCGGCCAGCGCCCTGGACCTCATCTACTGACGTGATCTGTCGGTGCTCGGACCTAGGATGCGGAGCATGACGCGGTATGTCGACGAGGATCTGCACGGTGCGGAGTTCCGCGAGTGCGATCTGACCGGGGCACGCTTGATCGGCGTCGTCATGCAGGATGCCGTGATCGACGGGCTCGTCACCAACCTCGTGGTGAATGGTGTCGAGGTCACCGAGTACGTCGAGGCAGAGCTCGACCGGCGTCATCCGGTACGGGTGCTGATCCGCTCCGAGGACCCTGCCGATCTGCGCGAGGCAGCGCGTCAGCTCCATGCCGGCTGGGCCGCCACGATCGAGCGAATCCGCCGTACGCCCGGCATCGAGCGCCGCAGCGTGAACGACGAATGGTCGGCGGTGCAGACGATGCGCCACCTGGTCTTCGTCCACGACTCGTGGTTCCGCCGCTGCTGCCTGGGCTCGACGGAGCTGTTCACGCCGATGGGCATCGGGACGACCGTCGAGCCCTACCGTGAAGGGCACGGGCTCGACCTCTCGCTCGATCCGGCCCTCGACGAGATCGTGAGCGTGCGTGACGCACAGGCCGCCGAGCTCGAGGCCTGGCTCGACGAGGTCACCGCTGTGCAGCTCGCAGCCCGAGCGCCGGTGCCCGACGACGATGTCTGGCCGCCGTACGCCCGGGGCCGCTCAGTACGGCAGTGCCTCGGCACGGTGCTCAAAGAGACCTTCGCGCACCACGGCTTCTGCGTCCGCGACCTCGACTTGATCGAGGCACAGGAGGCTGAGTAGGGCCGGCTACGGCTCAGCATCTTGCGGATGCGGTCCAGTGGCCTTCACACCAGACGGAGCTTCTGTGCGCTTCCAGCTCAGGTACGTGTGGTCCAGGAAGCGCGCCACCCCGCGCACCACGTGCGCGCTGCGGATCGACGGGAACAGGTCGAAGGCGTGCTGCGCGCCCGTCAGCTCCGCGTACGCCACCGGGTTCTTCGAGACCTCCCGCAGCCGCGCGACGAATCCGCGCGCCTCGCGCACCGGCACCAGCGAGTCCAAGGTGCCGTGGATGGCGAAGAACGGCGGCGCGTCCGCGGTGATGCGGTCGAGCGGGGACGCGGCGATGTAGTCGTCGAGGAAGCGCACCGGGTCGCGGTCCACCGCGAAGATCCGGCGGGCGAGCAGGTTCTCCAGGCGGTCCTGGCTGGAGCGGGACCCGCTCGTCGCCGCGAAGTCGTAGACGCCGTAGTGCGGGACGCACGCCTGGACCGTCGTGTCGACGTCGGGGAAGCCCGGCTGGAACGCGGGGTCGTTCGGGGTCAGCGCGAGCAGCGCGGCCAGGTGCCCGCCCGCCGAGCCGCCGGTCACCGCCACGAACCCCGGGTCGCCGCCGTACTCCTCGATGTGCGAGCGGATCCAGCCCAGCGACTGCTTCGCCGCGACGATGTGCGCGGGCCAGCGGTGCGTGGGGGAGAGCGGGTAGTTGATCGCGACGCACACCCAGCCCCGCCGCGCCAGGTACCGCATCAGCGGCCGGCCCTGCTCCTCCTTGTTCCCGATCACCCACGCGCCGCCGTGCACCTGCAGCAGCACCGGCGCGCCGGTCACCGGCTCGCGCGGGCGGTAGACGTCGAGCAGGAACCGTTTGCCGCCGGGCGCGTACGCGATGTTGCGGTCGACGCGGATCTCCGGCGAACCCATGCGGAACGGCATCGCCAGCTCACGCCACGGCAATCCGCGGTCCGGCAGGCCCAGTTCCGACGCGTAGTCGTCGCCCAGTGCCTCGGTCAGCGCCCCTTCGACCTCGGCGTAGGCGCCATGGCCCGCGTGCATCAGCGCGCCGAGCCCGGCCACGGACGCCGCCGCCATCGCGAGGCCCAGCCGGGAGGATCCCCGGCCGTGGCGGGCCACGTGGAGTGCCGCGTCCGCGGCCGTCAACGCGATCAGCTGCGGCGCGAGCTCGCCGGTCAGCCAGCCCGCGAAGAACACCGGGAACTCGGCGTTGCGGATGTGGGGCGGGCGGAGCGCGTTCGCGGTGAGGCCGAGCTGGACCGCGCGACGGATCAGGAAATTCGGCTGCACCAGCGTGATGATACCGGCGAGTAGGGTGACGCGCCGTCCTGCGAAAGTGTCCTAGGCTGGCGGGATGCAGAGACTCAGCGGCCTCGACGCGAGCTTCCTGTACCTGGAGACGTCGTCGCAGGTCCTGCACGTGTGCGGGCTGATGACCCTGGACGGCTCGACCATCCCGGGCGGATACACCTTCGCGAAGGTCAAGCAGCGTCTCGCCGAACGCGTCCTGCTGATCCCGGCGTTCCGCCGCAAACTGCACAATCCGCTCTGGAACCTCAGCCACCCGGTGTGGGTCGAGGACGAGGACTTCGACCTCGACCACCACGTGCACCGCATCGGCGTACCCGCCCCGGGTGACCGCACCGAGCTCGCCGAGCTGGCCGCGCACATCGCCGGTCAGCAGCTCGACCGCGCGCGCCCGTTGTGGGAGCTGTACGTCATCGAGGGCCTGGCCGACGGCGAGATCGCGGTACTGCTGAAGATGCACCACGCCAGCGTCGACGGCGTGAGCGGCGCCAGCCTGATCACCTACCTCGCCGGGCTCGAGCCCGACGCGCCGCCGCCGGACGTCAGCGCGGACGAACGGCGCAACCCCAGCGTCCCGGACCGGATCGCGTTGTTCCGCTCCGGCGTCGCGCATTTCGCGAAACGGCCGGCGGAGGTCGCCCGGTTGCTGCCGGACCTGCTGGAGCTGGTCCCGCGCTGGGTCGGGAAATCCTTGCGCGGCAAGGGGATGCCGATCCCGTTCACCGCCCCGAGGACGTCGCTCAACGGCACGATCACCGGGCACCGCAGCGTCGCGTTCGCCCAGCTCGACCTCGACGAGATCAAGGAGATCAAGAACGCTTTCGGCGTCACGGTCAACGACGTTGTGCTGGCGCTCGTGGCCGGCGCGCTGCGCGACTTCCTCGGCAGCCGCGGCGACCTGCCGGACGACCCGCTCGTCGCGACGGTGCCGGTGTCGGTGCACGACCGGACCGAGCGTGACCACGGCAGCAACAAGGTGTCCGCCTTCTTCGCCTCACTCCCGACGCACCTGGCCGACCCGGCCGCGCGCGTGTTCTTCCTCGCCGAGGCGAACCGGCTGTCGAAGGACCACCACCAGGACATCCACGCGGACATGCTCCAGGACTGGGCGCAGTTCTCGGCGGCGACGATGTTCGGCCTCGCCGTGCGCGCGTATTCGGCGTTGCGGCTGGCCGAAAAGCACCCCGTGGTGCACAACCTGGTGATCTCCAACGTGCCCGGCCCGCCGATGCCGCTCTACCTGCTCGGCGCGCGCATCACCGGCCTCTACCCGCTCGGCCCGGTGTTCCACGGTGCCGGCCTGAACATCACGGTGCTGTCCAACGCGGGCAAGGTGCACGTCGGCCTGCTCGGCGCGAAGGAACTGGTCAAGGACCTCTGGCCCCTCGCGGACGCGCTCCCCGAAGCCCTCGCCCAGCTCCTGAAGGCTTCCCCGGCCTCGTGAGTGGTAAGTCGGGTTATTTGAGGGGTAAGGCAAAGGTGGCGTGCTGCGGCATTGAGGACTCGTGAGCGTTGCGGGCGGTTAGAACCGCCCGCAACGCTCACGAGCCCGTCGGCAGGTCCCCCTCGCTTCACCACGCCACGTTTGCCTTACCCCTCAATATAACCCTACTTACCACTCACGAGGCCTGACCCCCACACTGCCGAGCAGGCACGCCCCGCCGGGACCTCACGAACCCGCACTGACGTTCGTGACCGCGGCCAGCAGTGCGGGCACGAACCGGTCCGCGGCGAGGACGCACGCGGCGTGCCCGGCGGCGATCTCGTAGCTCGCCGTCTCCGGGATCCGGCGTGCCAGCGACCGCTGGTGCTCCGCCGCGATGAACCGGTCCCTCGTCGTCACCACGACCGCCGTGGGCAGCTTCAACTGGTGCAGCCACGGCGTGGAGTCGAAGCGGCCGATCTCGTCGACGGCCACCACGACCTCCCACGGCCGGGTCGAGCGGAACTCGGCCAGCGCCCACCGGTGGTCCTCCAGCCGCTCCAGGCGCTCGCGAGGGTGTTCGGACACCGGGACGCGGTCGCGCAGCCGCTCCAGCGTCTGGCCGAAGACGTCGAGCGCGACCCGCTGGCGCAGCCCGCGGCGGAAATGGCTGGCCGTCGAGCACAGGACGAGACCGGTAACACGTTCTGGTTCCGCGTACGCGACCAGCTGGCCGACCATGCCGCCCATCGAGTATCCGGCGACGGCGAACCGGTCGATGCCCAGCGCGTCGGCCACCGCGGTGACGTCCCCGGCGCAGTCGGTGAGCCGGAACTCCCGCGACCGGATGCCCTCGCCGTGCCAGCGCTGGTCGAACACGACCACGCGGTGCCGCATCGCGAGCTGGGGCAGGGACGGATACCAGGTCAGCAGGCCGGTGCAGGCCACAGAGTGCAGCAGGACGAGCGCGGGCGCGTCACGCGGGCCGACGTCGACGACGACCGTCCTGCCGCCGGGCAGATCGAGGGGCGCCGGCTCGGGCACGCCCGCCGTCCGTGGCACGGTGATCGCCATCCGCCGCTCCCCGGGGGTTGCCGTCCAGGCCCGTTCCGGCTAAGACTAGAACAGGTTTCACTATTGCGCCCATCCGGAGGCCCGGCGTGGACTTCACCCTCGACGATACGCAGACCGAGATCGCCGCACTCACCGCGAAAGTACTCGCGGGAGAGGACACGGCGAGCCTCTGGCGCGCGCTGGCTGACGCGGGGCTGTTCGCGCTGGCGTTGCCCCCGTCCCTGGACGGAGACGGCCTGGGCGTCGCCGAGGTCGCCCAGGTGCTCACCGAGGCCGGCCGCACGGCGGCCTCGATCCCCGTGGTGACGCTCGCCTCCGGTGTGCTGCCGGTCGCCACTCTCGGCGGCGTGGACCAGCGCGCTGCGCTGCTGCCGCCGGCCGCGACGGGGGAGTCGCTGCTGACCGCGGCGCTGCACGAGCCGGGGGCGGCGTTCCCGCTCCGGCCGGCCGTGACGGCCACGGCGTCCAACGGCAGCTGGGTGCTCTCGGGCGTGAAGACGTCCGTGGCGCACGCAGAGGAGGCGGCGCGGATCCTGACGCCGGTGTCGATGCCCGGCGGCACCGGCGTCGTCCTGCTCGACCCGCACGCCGACGGCGTCACGCTGACGCCGACGCGGAATTCGGCCGGGACGCCGGAGTGCACGATGCGGCTCGAGGACGTCGCCGTGGCCGATGCCGACCTGCTCGACGAC
Organism: uncultured Actinomycetota bacterium; assembly: GCA_963762765.1. Lineage (GTDB taxonomy): Bacteria > Actinomycetota > Actinomycetes > Mycobacteriales > Pseudonocardiaceae > Amycolatopsis. Next base: position 118,006 of record CAVXMR010000054.1, on the reverse strand, counting down.
CCGGGTGACGCCGTTTCGGTGCTGTACCGGTTCGCGCTGGCCGGCGCGCTGGCGTTCGGTGATGGCTTGCTGGCCGGCGCGCTGGCGCTGACGTCGAAACACATCGGCGAGCGGGCGCAGTTCGGCCGTCCGCTGGCGACGTTCCAGGCGGTGGCCGGGCAGATCGCCGACGTCTACGTGGCGGCCCGGACGGTGCACCTGGCGGTGACGTCGGCGGTGTGGCGCCTGGCGGCCGGGCTCGACGCCGACGCGGAACTCGACATCGCGGCCTACTGGTTCACCGCTGAGGCACCCGCGGCGCTGGCCGTTTGCCACCACCTGCACGGCGGCGTCGGCGTGGACGAAACCTATCCGCTGCACCGGTATTCGTCCGCGGTCAAGGATCTTTCGCGGATGCTGGGCGGCGCGGCGCACCGGCTGGGCCGCCTCGGCGAGAGGGTGTGCTGATGCAGGTGGAACTGACCGCGGCGCAACAGGAACTGCGCACGGAGCTGCGTTCGTACTTCGCCGGGCTGATCAGCCCGGAGGAGCGGCAGGCGATGAAGCGCGAGCGGCACGGGCCGGTATTCCGCGAGATCGTCCGCCGGATGGGGCGCGACGGCCGGCTCGGCGTCGGCTGGCCCGTCGAGTACGGCGGACAGGGTTTCGGTGGCATCGAGCAGCACCTGTTCGTCGACGAGGCTTCGCGCGCGGACGTCCAGCTGCCTTCGGTGACGCTGCAGACGGTCGGCCCGACGCTACAGGAATTCGGTACTCCGGAACAGAAATCCTTCTTCCTGCCGCGCATTCTGGCCGGGGAGATCCACTTCGCGATCGGCTACACCGAGCCCGAAGCGGGCACGGACCTCGCGGCGCTGCGCACGACGGCGGTACGTGACGGCGACGAATACGTCGTCAACGGCCAGAAGATCTTCACCACCGGCGGGCACGACGCCGACTACATCTGGCTCGCTGTGCGCACCGCGCCGGACGCGCCGCGGCACAAGGGGATCTCGATCCTCATCATGGACACCTCGGATCCGGGTTACTCGTGGACGCCGATCATCACCTGCGACGGCGCGCACCACGTGAACGCGACGTACTATTCGGACGTTCGCGTGCCGGTGGATCGCTTGGTGGGCAAGGAGAACGAAGGCTGGCGGCTGATCACCACGCAGCTCAACCACGAGCGCGTGATGCTCGGCCCGGCGGGTCGGATCGGCGGGCTGTACGACCGGGTCCGCGCCTGGGCGGCCGCGCACGCGCTGCTGGACCTGGCCGACGTCCGCGCGGTGCTGGCCGAGACGTACGCCGTGGCGCGGGTCAACGAGCTGCTGAACTGGCAGGTCGCGGTGTCGGCGTCGACCGCGCCGGTCGCGGTGGCGGACGCGTCGGCGACCAAGGTGTTCAGCTCGGAACGGATCCAGCGGATCGGCAGGCTTCTGGAGGAGATCGTGGCGCGGTACGGGGATTTCGCGGATCCGGACACCGCGGAGCTGGCCGAGTGGCTGGACATGCTGGCCAAGCGGAACCTGGTGCTGACATTCGGCGGCGGCGTCAGCGAGATCCAGCGTGAGCTGATCGCGTCGATCGGGCTCGGGCTGCCGCGGGTGCCGCGATGAACATCAGTGAAGCGGCCGAAAAGATCGCCGCGCAAGGGGCATGCGCGCCGCGGTTCGCGCGGGATCCGGTCAACCAGGCGATGGTGAACAACTGGGTCGAGGCGCTGGGCGACGACAACCCGGTGTACACGGATTCCTCTGTTGCCGCTCAGAGTGTCCACAAGGGATTGGTGGCGCCGCCCGCGATGGCCCAGGTGTGGACCATGAACGGCCTGCACGGCGCTCGCGCGGAGGATGACCCGCTCGGCGCGATGATGGCGGTGCTCGACGAAGCCGGGTTCACGTCGGTGGTGGCGACGAACTCCGAGCAGACCTACCACCGCTACCTCCGGCCCGGTGAGCACGTCTCGGCGACGACGCGGCTGGAAAGCGTTGTCGGGCCGAAGAAGACCGCGCTCGGCGAGGGCTGGTTCGTGACCACGCGGATGACCTGGCACGTCGGGTCGGAAGCGGTCGCGGAAATGCTGTTCCGGGTACTGAAGTTCCGGCCGCGGCCGGCGGCGCCCGCCCCGGCCCCGGTGCTGCGGCCGGTGATCAGTAAGGACACCGAGTTCTTCTGGGAAGGCCTTAAGGCGGGCGAGCTGCGGATCCAGCGCTGGGGCGAGACGTTGCGGCACCCGCCGGGCCCGATGCCGCCGGACGGCTCGCTGGACACGAAGCCCGACTACGTCGTCGCGAGCGGGCGCGGCACGGTGTACAGCTACGTCGTGCACCACCACCCCGCGGTGCCCGGCAAACAGCTCCCGTTCGTCGTGGCTCTGGTGGAACTGGAGGAGGGCGTTCGGGTGATGGCCGAGTTGCTGGAGGTGTCCCCTTCAGACGTCCACATCGGACTTCCGGTGGTCGCCACGTTCGTCCGGGTCGACGACGACCTGACTCTGCCCGCGTGGAAGGTGGCGCGATGAGTTTCACCGTCGGGACCGAGCTGCCGCCGTTGACCATCGAGGCGACGCCGACATTCGTGGTGAGCACGGCGTTGGCGACGCGCGACTTCCAGGACGTCCACCACGACCGGGACGCGGCGGTGCAGCGCGGGTCGAAGGACATCTTCCTCAACATCCTCACCGACACCGGCCTGGTGCAACGGTTCGTGTCCGCGTGGGCGGGGCCGGAGGCGTTGATCCGGTCGATCAAGATCCGCCTCGGCGTACCGTGCTATGCCTACGACACCTTGACGTTCACCGGCCACGTGGTGTCTTTGGACGGCCAGGACGCCGTGATCGCGGTGTCCGCTGTGGACAGTCTGGGCGAGCACGTGACCGGGACGGTGGAGGTGACCCTGCCGTGACACTCTCGGGCAAGGCGGCGATCGTGGGCATCGGCGCGACGGAGTTCTCCAAGGATTCCGGGCGCAGCGAACTGCGACTGGCCGCGGAATGCGTGTCCCACGCACTGGCCGACGCGGGTCTCACGGCGTCCGATGTGGACGGTCTGGTGTCGTTCACCATGGACGGCAACAGCGAGATCTCACTGGCACGCGAGCTGGGCATCCCCGAACTCAAGTTCTTCAGCCGCATCCACTACGGCGGCGGCGCGGCGGCGGCGACTGTCCAGCAGGCGGCGATGGCCGTGGCGACCGGCGTCGCGGATGTCGTGGTGGCCTATCGCGCGTTCAACGAACGTTCGGGCCATCGGTTCGGCCAGGTGTCCTCGGCCGCGGCGGGCCAGGTCAACTCGTCCGGGGTGGACAACGCGTTCCACTACCCGATGGGCATCGCGACCCCGGCGGCGACGGTCGCCATGGTCGCCCGCCGTTACCTGCACGAATACGGGGCCACCAGCGAGGATTTCGGCCGGATCGCGGTCCTCGACCGCAAGCACGCGGCGACGAACCCGCGGGCGTGGTTCCACGGCCGGCCGATCACGCTGGAGGAGCATCAGGCGTCGCGCTGGGTCGCCGAGCCTCTGCACCTGCTCGACTGCTGCCAGGAAAGCGACGGCGGCGTCGCCCTGGTCATCACGAGCGTCGCGCGCGCCCGTGACCTGCGGCAGCCGGTGGCGGTGATCGCGGCGGCGGCGCAGGGGAGCGGGCCCGACCAGTACGTGATGACCAGCTATTACCGCGACGACCTCGCGGCGCTCCCCGAAATGAGCGTGGTCGGGCGCCAGCTGTGGGCGCAGGCCGGCTGCGGACCGTCCGATGTGGACGTCGCGGTGCTCTACGACCACTTCACCCCGTACGTCCTGATGCAGCTGGAGGAGCTCGGCTTCTGCGGGCGCGGCGAGGCCAAGGACTTCATCGCCGGCGACACCCTGGAACTCGATGGCGCGCTGCCGCTGAATCCGCACGGCGGTCAGCTCGGCGAGGCCTACATCCACGGCATGAACGGCATCGCCGAGGGCGTCCGCCAGATCCGCGGGACGGCCGCCAACCAGGTGACGGACGCGTCCCGCGTGCTGGTGACGGCGGGCACCGGCGTTCCCACGAGCGGGCTGGTGCTGACCGGTGCGTAGTCGCTGGTAGCTCGTTCGGGGCACGGCCCTCACCTCGTTGACGGCTGGTGTGCCGGTCGGCGGGATGTCACGGTGGAGAGACCTGCCCGCGACACTGAGTGAGGCCGAGGTGGACTGGTTTCTCACCGTGGTGTTCGTCGTGCTGGCGCTGCCGTGCGTGCTGCGCCTGGTGCGGCTGGACTACGTCCAGCTCGGCCAGCGCGTCCGCAACGGCGACCTGGCCGAGCTGCTGCTGGTGGTCGCGATGGTGGCCATGGTGTCCCCGGTCGGTGGCCCGATCCCGGCGGCGGGCTGGCAGGCGGTCCTCGCGCTGACGGTCGGATGGTTCGGCATCGCGTGGGTGCGCGGTCACCGAGCCTGCGCGCATCACGTGTTGTCGGCGGCGGCGATGCTGTACATGATCACAGCGATGCCGCACGGCGGCGCGGTCCACGGCCCATGGCTGACGATGTCCACAATGGACTCGCGGCTGGCGCTCCCGGTGGTGGCGGTGCTCGCGGCGGCCTACTTCGTCTTCGACGCGGCCCGGACGGGTGTGCTCGCGTTGCGCACCGGCCCGGCGCCCAGCGGCGACCGCTCACGGGCGCTGTGCCGGATGTTCATGGGGGCCGGGATGGGCTACGTGCTGCTGGCGGCAGCGCTCACCCCGTGACGCGCCGCACCGCCCCCGCGTCGGCGTCCCCGGCGTCGGGCAGCGCGGCGGCCGGATGGTCGGCAGCCCACTGCGTCGCGACGAGGATGTCGTTCTTGAGCGCGGTGATCAGGTCTTCGGCCGAGGAGTACGCCTCCTGGTCCCGCAGGTGCGCGCCCAGCCACACGACGAGCGTCTCGCCGTAAAGATCGCCACTGAAGTCGAGCAGGTGCGCCTCGAGCAACCGGTACCCGTCGGCCCCGTAGTAGGTGGGCCGCCGCCCAACCGACACGGCCGCCGCGACCCGGCTGCCGTCGGCACGCTGCACCCAGCCCGCCCACACGCCGTCGCCGATGGTGCCCGCCTGGTCGCTCAGCGCGATGTTGGCTGTCGGGAATCCCAGCTCCCGGCCGCGCTTGTCACCAGGCTCGACCGCGCCCCGCACCACGAAGTAATCCGGCATCGCCTGTTCCCTCCCTGAGTCTCTCTCCTCGGACACGGTATCCCGCTTGGCGGATGCGGTGCCGACCCCGATCACTCCGTGGACGGCACCCAGATGGCGAACTCGCGTACCTGGACGGACGACTCGGGTACCCAGAGGGTCGGACGGAACCCGGAACTCACGTGATCAGAGGCGGAACTCGCGTGATTGGAGGCGGAACTCGCGGGAGCAGGAGGGTGTCACGTTGTGGTTAGGACTGTGTCGGTGAGGACGGGGGCGTCGTCGCGGTCCGGGGCCGTGGTGCGGATCAGGAACCGGCCGTCCGCGCGCCATACGGAAGTCCGGAGGGGCTCACCCGGGTAGACGACGCCGGCGAACTTCGTCGAGAACGAGGCCACCCGGGACGGATCCCCGTCGAGGAGGGCGTCGATGACCACGCGGGCCACGATTCCGTACGTGCAGAGGCCGTGGAGGATCGGGCGGTCGAAGCCGGCGGCGCGGGCGAAGGCGGGGTCCGCGTGCAAAGGGTTCCGGTCCCCGCACAGGCGGTACAGCAGCGCCTGCTGGGGCAAGGTCGCCGTATTGAGGACGACGTCCGCGGAAGAAGAAGGCCACTCAAGACGGTCCGAGGGGCCGCGGGAGCCGCCGAAGCCGCCCTCGCCCCTGGCGAAGATGGAGGACCGGGCCGTCCACAGGGGATCGCCGTCCGACGACGTGACCGCGACCTCCTGGACCACTACGGCGGCCTTGCCCTTGTCGTAGACGTCGGCGATCCGCGCTCGCGCGATCGCCTTGCCCGCCACCGGGATCGGCCGGTGCAGCGTGATCTCCTGCTTGCCGTGCAACACCTTCGCCAGGTCGATCTCGACGCCTGGGAACGACACCGCCGGCGGGTCGAACACCCGCAGGTTCGCCGCCACCGTCGCGAACGTCGGGACCACCACGAGGTCCCGTTCGTACGTATAACGAAGGTCCTCACAGCCCAACGCGAGGTGGTACAGCAGCACATCCGAGGACGTCCACGAGAACGACGTCTCGCCGAGCTCGGCGCCGATCGCGACAGCGGGATCGATGGGCACGCGCGCTCCTATTCGTAGCTGATCGTCACATCGTCGGTCAACGGTAGCGACTGGCAGGCCAGCACGATGCCATCGGCGATATCATCGCCGTCAAGCACCTCGTTGTTCAACATCTTGACCTCACCGGCGACCAACCGGCAAGCACAAGCGCTACATTGCCCTTCCCGGCACGAGTATGGCGCGTCGAAACCCTGGTCCAGCAGGTGGTCCAGCAGCTTCCGCCGCCGCGGCCACGAAACCGAGCGCGTCTCGCCGTCCAAGGTCACGGTCAAAGCCGCCGGATCCTCATCCTCGGTGACAGCGACCGGCACCACGGCTTCGAAAGGATTCCCCGACAGCGAAGAGAACTTCTCGATGTGCACCCGATGGCGCGGCAGGCCCAGCTGCCCGAGCGCGTCCCGCACCGCGGCCATGAACGGCGCAGGTCCACAAAGGAACGCCTCGTACGAAGCAAAAGGCGCCGCCAGCCCCCGCAGCGCGGCCACCGAAGGCAGCCCCTGGACGCTCTCCAGCCAGTGCACGACAACCAGCCGGTCACCGTAGGTAGAAGCCAAAGCAGCAAGCTCCGAAGCGAAGATCACCGACCGCTCGTCCCGGTTCGCGTACACCAGGACAACCCGGCCGGAACCCGAAGCCAGCGCCGTCTTCAGGATCGCCATCACCGGCGTGATGCCGCTTCCGGCCGCGAACAGCAGGAAGTCCTCATCGACCGAGGACGGGCAGAACACGCCCGCCGGCGCCAGTACGTCCAGTGACATCCCGGGGCGTAAATTCTCGCAGATCCAGCCGGACCCGTAGCCCGTCCGTTTCACCGTGACCTGCACACGATCCTCGTGCGGCGCGCTCGAAAGCGAGTAGCACCGCGCCACCGAACCCGTGCGGTCACTGGGAATCCGCAGCGTCAGGAACTGCCCCGCCGAATACTCGAACGCCGAGGCGTGCTCCGGCGGCACCGAGAACACCACCGAACGCGCGTCGTCGGTCTCCACGATGACATCGGCGACCGTCAGGTTGTACACGTGCTCACCCATCGGCGACCCCCAGAGAGCCCTCGCGCACCGCGTCGCCGATGCTGTCGGACAGCTTCGGGCAAGTGTCGATCAACGCCGTCGGACCGTCCGCGGAAGCGAACACCGGGCAGCTCGAAGCGTCCGTCAACCACTGGATGCTGGTGTGCTGCAAGCTGTTCTTCTTCACCAGCACGCGCGTTCCGCAGCTGCGGCAAGTGTGCTCCCGCAGCCCTCCGGTGAGGAATTCGGCGAGCTCGCTCAAACCTCGGCCTCGGCCTTCTGCCGCGCCAGGTTCTCCGCGACCTCGGCCGACCAAGCCTCGTTCGCCTTCGCAGTGTCCACTTCGAACTCGAAGCGCCGGGTCATGTCTTCGGTGACGTCGGCGGCGTCCACATAGAACTGCTGGTACCACCGACGCAGCTGGTAGACCGGCCCGTCCTCCTCGCACAGCAGGGGATTGTCGATCTGCGTCTTGTGCTTCCAGATCTCGACGTCCTGCAGGAACCCGGCGCCGATGCCCCGCGCGAGCTTCGACGCGATCTTGTCCGCGTGCTCGTCCGAAATCCCGGGAAGCTTCTTCACCTTCATGCCGTACTGCAGCACGAACGACGTCGGCGACACCGGGTAGTGGCAGTTGATGAGTACGCTCTCGATGTCGTAACCCTGGAACGAGTTCACCAGATAGTTGATCATGTAGGACGGCCCGAAGTACGAGGCCTCCGACCGCAGCAGGTTGTCCTCGCCGCCGTAGTTCGAGGCCATCCCCATGTCCGGGCGGCCCTTGGTGTTGAGGTACTGCGTCGCGATGTGGCCCTCGAAGATGTTCTTGAAGTACGTCGGGTAGGCGTAGTGGATGTAGAAGAAGTGCGCCATGTCGACGACGTTGTCGATGATCTCGCGGCAGTTCGACCCGTCGATGAAGATCGAGTCCCAGGTCCAGTTGCTCCACTCGTCGCTGTAGGCGGCCTCGATCCGCGGGATCGCGACCTCCTCGGGCGGCGGGTTGCCCTCCGGGTCGTGCCAGAGCAGCAGCTGCCCGTTCTGCTCCTGCACCTGCCAAGACCGCGTCCGCGCACGCAGCGGAACCCGCTTGGCGTAAGGAATCGAGACGCACTTGCCGCGCCCGTTCCAGCGCCAGTCGTGGAACGGGCAGGCGATCTCGTCGCCCTTGACCGTGCCCTGCGTGAGGTCCCCGCCCATGTGCCGGCAGTACCCGTCGAGCACGTTCAGCGCCCCGGCCGAGTCGGCGAACACCACCAGCTTCGTGCCGAACGCCGTGATCGCGTGCGGTTTCCCGTCGCGGAAGCTCTCCGCGAGCCCGAGGCAGTGCCAGCCGCGCGCGAACCGGGCCGGTGGCGCGTCGGCGTAAATGGCCCGTACGGAATCCTGCGTCATCGCTCGCCTCCCGTGGTCCCCTGATCTTCGTTGGCCAGCCGCGTCGCCGCAAGGTAGCCGAACACCATCGCCGGCCCGATGGTCGCGCCCGGCCCGGCGTACGTCCGGCCCATCACGGCCGCGCTGACGTTCCCCGCCGCGTAGAGCCCCGGCACGACCGAGCCGTCCTCGCGCAGCACGCGGGCTTGCTCGTCGGTCCGCAGCCCGCCCTTGGTCCCGAGGTCACCGGGCACGATCTTCACCGCGTAGAACGGAGCCTTGTCCAGCGGCCCGAGGCTCGGGTTCGGCTTGTTCCGCGGATCCCCGTAGTAATGGTCGTACGCGCTGAGCCCGCGGTCGAAGTCCTCGTCGACGCCCTTCCGCGCGAAGCCGTTGAACCGTTCGACGGTTCCGCGAAGTGCCGAGGGCGGGACGTCGATCCGCGTGGCCAGCTCGTCCAGCGTCGAAGCCTTCGCCGCGACCCCGGCTTTGTACCAGCGCCCGGGCAGCTTCTGCCGCGGCCCGATCCCGGTGAACATGTACCGGTCGCGGTACCGCTGGTCGAACACCAGCCAGGTCGGGATGTGCTCGCCGGGCCCGTCGCCGGAGCCGTACATCGCGTGGACGGCCTCGACGTAGGGCGCCGACTCGTTGACGAACCGCTCGCCCCGCCCGTCGACCATGAGACAGCCTGGCCGAGAGCGCTCGGCGAGCGCGAACCACGGCCCGCCGGTGAGCGGGATCGACGGGCCCCACCAGGCGTCGTCCATCAGGTCGAGCGCCGCGCCGAGCTTGAGTCCGGCCGCGATCCCGTCGCCGGTGTTCGCCGCGGCGCCGACGGTCCATTCGGTGCCGATCGGCGCGCGCTGGTACTTCTCCCGCATCTCGGCGTTCTGCTCGAAGCCGCCGCTGGCGAGGATCACCCCGCGCCGCGCGAGCAGCACGCCGTCGGTCAGGACGACACCGGTGACGCGGTCACCGTCCGTGTGCAGATCCACCAGCGGGGTGTCGAGCCGGACGTCGACGCCCGCGCGAGCCAGCCCGACGCGCAACCCGGCCGCAAGCGCTTGCCCCATGCTCAGCAGCCGTTGTCCGCGGACCCTCCCGACCACCCATTGGACCCCCAGCGACAGCATCCGCAGCGCGCCGCGCGGGTGCCGCGCGACGAGACTCAGCCACCGGTAGTCCGCCTGAGTGATGGGTACCCCGAGTGGGGGAGCGCTGTAGGGCGGCTCCAGCCGCGCGAGTTGCTCGCCGAGCAGCCGGCCGTCGAACGCCACCGGCTCGACCGACCGGCCGCCAGGACGTCCGCCGGGAGCTTCGGGGTGATAGTCGCTGTAGCCGCGGACCCAGCGGAAGCGCAACGGCGTCGTCCGGCAGACGAAGTCCAGCACCTCGGGCCCGTGCGCGAGGAACGTGTCGCGCCGGACGGTGGGCACGACGTCGCCGACGATGGATTCGAGGTACTCGCGCGCCCGCTCCGGTGGCTCGTCGATCCCGGCGGCGCGCAGCGCGTGGTTGCCGGGCAGCCAGACACCGCCGCCGGACCGTGCGGTCGACCCGCCGAAATGCGCTGCCTTCTCCAGGACGACGACGCTGAGCCCCTCGTGGGCCGCGGCCAGCGCGGCGGTCATCCCGGCGGCACCGCTGCCGACCACGATGACGTCGAACTGCTCGCTCATTCACCCTCACCTATAACCTGTTCCAGGAACACGGTAGCCAGCTGGGAGCCCTTTCGGTCACCATAGACGAGAACGTGTTTCAGTTCTAGGGTGGTCGACATGGACGAGCTCGTCGCGGATGTGATCATCGTGGGGTTCGGCGCGGCCGGCGCGTGCGCGGCCATCGAAGCGGCGGACGCGGGTGCGGACGTCCTGATCGTCGAGCGATTCTCGGGCGGTGGCGCGAGTGCCGTGAGCGGCGGCGTCGTCTACGCGGGCGGTGGCACGCAGCAGCAGCGCGACGCGGGAGTCGAGGACACCGCGGCCGCGATGTACGACTACCTGCGCCTCGAGACCGGCGACGTCGTGCGCGAGGAGACGTTGCGGCGCTTCTGCGACGGCAGCCGCGAGATGATCACCTGGCTGGAGGGCAACGGCGTGCCGTTCGAAGGCAGCCTGTGCCCCTACAAGACGTCCTATCCGAGCGACGACCACTACCTCTACTACTCCGGCAGCGAGGCCGCGGGCGGATTCCGTGACGCCGCGAAGCCCGCGCCGCGCGGCCACCGCGTCAAAGGTCCTGGTACGTCGGGGAAAACGCTGATGGCCCGGCTCGCCGAGGCCGTGCACCGCCGGGGCATCCGCGTCCTTCCGCAGACCCGCGCGCGCACGCTGATCCGCGACGGCCAGCGCGTGACCGGCCTCGTCGTCGACAGCCTTCGCGACGCTCCCGCGTGGGTGCGCACCCGGCATCGCGAGCTCGCCAAGTACTCCGCCAAGCCCGGCATCTACGTCCCCGCGATGCGGAAGTCCTTGCACCGCCGGGTCGAACGCCTCGAGCGCGAGCATGCCCGCGAGCTGCGGATCACCGCGCGCCGCGGGGTCATCCTCGCCGCCGGCGGGTTCATCGCCAACCGCGAGATGGTCCGCGAACACGCGCCCGCCTACCGCGGCGGGCTCGCGCTGGGCACCTCCGCCGACGACGGTTCGGGCATCCGCCTAGGCGTCGAGGCCGGGGGAGCGACCGCCGAGCTGGGCCGCATCTCGGCGTGGCGATTTGTCACGCCGCCGAGCGCGTTCCTCGGCGGGATCCTCGTCGACGGCGCCGGGCAGCGGATCATCGACGAGTCCCGCTACGGCGCGGCGGTCGGGGAGCGGCTGATCGAGGCGCACGGCAGCCGTGGCTGGCTGCTGGTCGACGCCCCGATCGTCGCCGCCGCGCGCCGCGACGGACGCAAGCAAAGCCAGTGGTTCCAATGGCTTCAGCTCAGGTACCTGCTCCGCCGCGGCCGTGTCGTCGGCCGCACGCTGGACGAGGTCGCGCGCAAAGCCGGGGTCGACGCCGACGGGTTGAAGGCCAGCGTCGAGGCGTATCACGGCGACGTCGACCCGATGGGCAAGCCGGTCGAGTTCGTCCAGCGGCTGGACACGCCGCCGTTCTCGCTCATCGACGTCTCGGTGAAGCCGAACCTCGGTTACCCGACCCCGATGCTCACCCTCGGCGGCCTGGTCGTCGACGAGGACACCGGCGCGGTCCGCGGCACGACCGGGCTCTACGCCGCCGGGCGCACCGCGGTCGGGCTGTGCTCACGCTCGTATGTGAGCGGTCTTTCCCTGGCGGACTGTGTTTTCTCCGGCCGCCGAGCCGGGCGCACAGTGCCCTGGCGCAGGGTGTTCTCGACAAAAACGAGAACGTGTTCTAGTCTTGGCCGTGACGAAAGGACAGCGCATGAGCGAGCATGTCATCGCCGGGCTCCGGGACCTGCTGCCCGTGCTGCGGGAGCGGGCGCAGGAGGCCGAAGACGCCCGCCGCGTGCCCGAGGAGTCGATCAAGGCGTTGCAGGAGACCGGCTTCTTCAAGCTGCTGCAGCCGAAACGGTACGGCGGCTTCGAAACCGACCCGGTGAGCTTCTACACCGCGGTCAAGGAGATCGCCAGCGCGTGCGGGTCCACCGGCTGGGTCGCCTCCATCCTCGGCGTCCACCCGTGGCACCTGGCGCTGTTCGACGGCAAGGCGCAGGAAGAGGTCTGGAGCGAGGACGTCGACGTACGGATTTCGTCGTCGTACGCGCCGATGGGCAAGGCCGAAGTCGTCGAGGGCGGCTACCGGGTGACCGGGCGCTGGAGCTTCTCGAGCGGCTGCGACCACTGCACCTGGGTGCTGCTCGGCGGGCCGGCCTTCGCCGACGGCAAGCCGGTCGACTTCTGCACCTACCTGCTGCCGATCTCGGATTACTCCATTGTGGACGTCTGGGACACCATCGGCCTGCGCGGCACCGGCTCGAACGACATCGTCGTCGAGGACGTCTTCGTGCCGCAGCACCGCGCGCTGAGTTTCATCGCGACGTCCAAGTGCAAGACGCCCGGCCAGGAGGTCAACCCCGGCCCGCTGTACCGGCTGCCCTACGGCTCGGTGCACCCGAGCACGATCACCGCGCCGATCATCGGCATGGCGCAGGGCGCCTACGACGCGCACGTCGAGCACCAGCGCAAGCGCGTCCGCGCCGCGTACATGGGCGAACAGTCCAAAGAGGACCCCTTCGCCAAGGTGCGCATCGCCGAGGCCGCCAGCGAGATCGACGCCGCGTGGCTGCAGCTGACGCACAACATCGAGGAGCTCTACCAGCTCGCGATCAAGGGCGAAAAGCTGCCGACGAGCACCCGCCTGCGGGTGCGGCGCGACCAGGTGCGCGGCACCGAACGCGCGATCACGGCCATCGACCGGCTCTTCGAGAACTCGGGTGGCCGCGCGATCCAGCGCGGGACGCCGATCCAGCGCTTCTGGCGGGACGCGCACGCCGGCCGGGTCCACGCGGCCAACGACGCCGAGCGCGCCTACCTGATGTTCGGCACCGGCGCCTTCGGGCAGCCCGTCGAGAATGCGATGTTCTGATGCCGGAGGGGAAGTACGTCGAAGTCCACAGTGGACTGAAGCTGCACTACCACGAGGCCGGCGCGGAACACGCCGAGACGGTTATCCTGCTGCACGGCGGCGGGCCCGGCGCGTCGGCGTGGAGCAACTTCGGCCGCAACCTGCCGGTGTTCGCGAAGAACTACCGCACCCTCGCCGTCGACCAGCCCGGCTTCGGCCGCTCCGACAAGCCCACCGAGCACCCGCAGTACTTCCGCCACAGCGCGGACGCGGTCGTCGGCCTGATGGACGCCCTCGGCATCGAACGCGCCCACTTCGTCGGCAACTCCCTCGGTGGCGGCTCCGCGGTGCGGCTCGCACTGAACCACGGCAAGCGCGCCGGGCGGCTGGTACTGATGGGCCCGGGCGGGCTGAGCGTGAACGTGTTCGCGCCGGACCCGACCGAGGGCGTCAAGAACCTCGGCCGGTTCGCCGCGAAGCCGAGCCGCGAGCGGATGGAAGCGTTCCTGCGCATCATGGTCCACGATCAGTCGTTCATCACCGACGAGCTGATCGACGACCGGTTCGCCGCGGCGAACACGCCCGAATCGCAAGCCGCGATGCGCGCGATGGGCATGTCGTTCGCCCAGCCGGACAGCTACGAAGAAGGCATGCTCTGGCGTGAAGCCCACCGTCTACGCCAGCGCGTGCTACTGATCTGGGGCCGCGAGGACCGCGTCAACCCCCTGGATGGGGCTTTGCTGGCTCTGAAGACCATCCCGCGTGCGCAGCTGCACGTGTTCGGCGGCTGCGGGCACTGGGCGCAGCTGGAGAAGTTCGACGAGTTCAACCGCCTCGCGCTCGACTTCCTCGGGAGTTCCTGATGGGTATCCGGTCACTGGGCTACCTCCGCATCGAGGCCACCGACATGGCGGCCTGGCGCGAATACGGGCTCAAGGTGCTCGGCATGGTCGAGGGCAACGGCTCCGACCCGGAGGCGCTCTACCTCCGCATGGACGACTTCCCGGCGCGGCTGGTGATCTCGCCCGGCGAGCACGATCGGCTGGCGCAGACCGGCTGGGAGGTCGCGAACGCCGCCGACCTCGCCTCGCTGCGGGACCGGCTGGACGCGCATTCGGTGCCGTACAAGGAAGGCACTCCCGAGCAGCTGGCGGACCGACGCGTCGACGAGCTGATCACCTTCGACGACCCGTCGGGGAACACCCAGGAGGTCTTCCACGGCGTCGCGCTGCAGCACCGCCGGGTCGTCAGCCCGTACGGCCACAAGTTCGTCACCGGCGAGCAGGGACTCGGCCACGTCGTTTTGTCTACAAAGGACGACGCGGCGTCGCTGCACTTCTACCGGGACGTCCTGGGCTTCCGGCTGCGCGACTCGATGCGCCTCCCGCCGCAGATGGTCGGCAGGTCCGCCGACGGCGAACCGGCGTGGCTGCGGTTCTTCGGCTGCAACCCGCGTCACCACAGCCTCGCGTTTCTGCCGATGCCGACGCCGTCGGGGATCGTGCACCTGATGGTCGAGGTGGAGAACACCGACGACGTCGGGCTGTGCCTCGACCGCGCGATCCGGCGCAAGGTGCCGATGTCGGCCACGCTGGGCAGGCACGTCAACGACCTGATGCTGTCGTTCTACATGAAGACCCCCGGCGGCTTCGACGTCGAGTTCGGCTGCGAGGGCCGCCAGGTCGACGACGACAACTGGATCGCGCGCGAGAGCACCGCCGTTTCCTTGTGGGGACACGACTTCTCGGTCGGCGCGCGTCCGTCATGACGATGACCGCTGGCATCGACCAGACCGAGTTCCGCAGCGTCCTCGGGCACTTCTGCACGGGCGTCACGGTGGTGACCGGGCGCGACGGCGACACTCTGGCCGGGTTCGCCTGCCAGTCGTTCGCCGCGCTTTCGCTCGACCCGCCGCTGGTGCTGTTCTGCCCGGCTCGGACGTCGCGGACGTGGCCGGTGCTGGCCGCCGCCGGCCGGTTCGCGGTCAACGTGCTGGCCGAGCACCAGGAGGACGTCAGCGCGGTGTTCGGCGCACGGGGCGAGGACAAGTTCGCGTCCGTGTCGTGGCGGCCGGGGCCGTCGGGGGCGCCGCTGATCGACGGTGCTTTGACGTGGATCGACTGTGAGCTGGAGGCGGTGCATGAGGCCGGGGATCATTACGTAGTGATCGGGCGGGTGACCGCGCTCGGGGCCGCTTCGGATGTGCGGCCGCTGTTGTTTCATCGCGGGCGGTATGCGGTGACGGAAGCCGTGCCGGACGCGCTGGCGGCGCTGATGCCGTGGCCGCGGCCCGACGACTGGTTGTAAGACTCGTGAGCGTTCCGGGCGGTTCTAACCGCCCGGAACGCTCACGAGTCCTTTTCCCACCCTGCCCGAAAGGGCGCTGTTCGTGTTGACCGGGTAACGCCGTATGGGGGAGCGGCGACTACCCGGTCGGCATGAGGAGGTCCCGATGACCGGGCCGGGCGGGTTCGACCCCAGCGCGCTGTACGGATCGGTGATCAGCGCACCGCTGAAAGAGCAGCTGGACACCGAACCGGTGCACCGCGTCCTGATCGACATCGAACTCCGCCACCCCGAAGGCCGCGAGGCGGCCACGAGAGCCGTGATCGAGCTCGTGAACCGGGTCGCGGACGGCACGCCCCGGGGCGACGACGGAGTGGTCGGCGTCCTCGGCCAGTACGTCGTCGCGGCGTTGAGCAGCCGGTCCGTGCGCGAGGTCGTGCGGCTCGACCGGGCCGCCGAAAGCCGGGCGATCCATCGGATCTGGCCTGACTTCGCCGTCCGCCCGCTGATGAACCGCTCGGCCGCTACCGTGAAGGCGGACGCGGCGCGGACGGCGTTCGCCGCGACCGGTACCGGCGTCGTCTGGGCGGTGGTCGATTCCGGGATCGACGGCAGCCACCCGCATTTCAGCATCCACGACAACCTGAACCTGCCACTCCCGTTGCAGCACAAGGACTTGACCGGCGGCAAGGATCCGCTGGAGGACAAGTTCGGGCACGGCACGCACGTCGGCGGGATCATCGCGGGCGAGAGCACCGGCACGGTCAGCGCGGTGCGCGCCGAGCTCGACCAGAACGACGACGTCCAGTACGTGCCGCAGTCGATTCCGGTGCTCGCCGGGATGGCGCCCGCCGCGAAACTGGTCAGCTACAAGGTCCTCGACGATCACGGTGACGGCGTGACGAGCACGATCATCGCGGCGCTGCAGGACATCCAGGACGTCAACGACCACGGCCGCGACCTCAAGATCCACGGCGTGAACCTGTCCGTCGGCTATCCGTTCGATCCGCAGTGGTTCGCCTGCGGGCAAAGCCCGTTGTGCCTGGAGGTCACGCGGCTGGTGCGCTCCGGCGTCGTGGTGGTCGTCGCGGCGGGCAACACCGGCTGGGGCTTCAGCCAGGACGCCGTCAAGGGCGCGGTCGCGGCCGGGCTGGACCTCACCATCAACGACCCCGGCAACGCCGAGGCCGCGATCACCGTCGGCTCGACGCACCGCGAAATGCCGCACCGCTACGGCGTTTCCTACTTCTCGTCGAAGGGCCCGACCGGCGACGGCCGCGCGAAGCCGGACCTCGTCGCGCCGGGCGAGCGCATTCTGTCCTGTGCCGCCGGGAAGGTCCGCTCCGACATCGAGGCCAAGCCGGGCGTGAGCGCGCCGATCGGCTACGCGGAGGACAGCGGGACGAGCATGGCCGCGGCGCACGTTTCCGGCGTGATCGCGGGGTTCCTGTCGATCCGGCCCGAGTTCGCCGGCTGTCCCGACGACGTCAAGCGGATCTTCACCGGGTCCGCCACCGACCTCGGCCGGGTGCCCGCCTTCCAGGGGCGCGGGCTGGTGGACCTGATGCGCGCGATCGGTTCGGTGTGAAGGAGAACTCATGGACCTGTCCGGATTTCCCACCGCCGAGGCCGAGTTCGACCGCGGCGGCCAGACCGTCGGCGGCACCGACACGGTGCGCGCGCTGGCGGCCGACCCGGCGATCACCGATCTGCTGGTGCTGTCCCACGGCTGGAACAACGACCACCTGACCGCGCGGATCCTCTACGGCGCCATCGCGGGCTCGCTGCGGGCGGTCGTCGACGGTATGCCGATGCCGGCCGGGCGCCGGATCGCGCTCGCCTGCGTGCTGTGGCCGTCGCGGAAGTTCGCGCAGTTCGAAACGGGCGACGGCGGGGCCGCCGCGGCCGGCTCGCCGGTCGCCACCAGCGACATCGCCGACGGCCTGGACGAGCTGCGGGCGCTGTTCCCCGAGGAGAAGGTCACCATCGATGTCGCGGCCGGGCTCGTGCCCGCGCTGACCGACCGGGCGACCGCGCGGACGGCGTTCGTCGCGGGCCTGTTGTCGCTGGTCACGGGTGGTGCCGAAGATCGGGAAGACGCTTCGGCGCAGCTGTTCGCGCTCCCCGGCGTCACGCTGCTGGACCGGCTGGCGAAGCCGGTGTTCGCACCGGGCAAACCCGCTTTGACCGGGGGCGCGGCGGGGTTCGGCGGGCTCGTCGGCGGCGTCTTGGGTGGCGCGAAGCATCTCCTCGACTACCTGTCGTACTACGAGATGAAGGCCCGTGCCGGGGTGATCGGCGAGCAGGGCCTGGCGCCGCTGCTGCATGAGCTCGCCCGGCCCGGCCTGCGGATTCACCTGGCGGGACACAGCTTCGGCGGACGGCTGGTGACCGCCGCGGCCAAGGCGTCGCCCGCCGGGTCGCTGGCGACGATGACCTTGCTGCAGGCGGCGTTCTCGCACTACGGCTTCTCCAACGACTGGAACGACGACGCCGGGCCGCAGACCGGCGCGTTCCGCTCCGTGGTCGACAGCCAGGCGGTCTCGGGGCCGATCCTGATCACCCACACGGCGAACGACCTCGCCGTCGGCGTCGCGTATGCGATCGCGTCGCGGATAGCGGGCCAGGTCGCCGCCGGGATCGGCGACGCGTCCAGCGTCTACGGCGGGATCGGCCGCAACGGCGCGCAGAAGACGCCGGAAGCGGTGACGGCCGAGCTGCTCGAGGTGGGCGGGCGCTACGACTGGCGGCCGCGGGTGCCGCACAACCTGCGTGCCGACCGGTTCGTGCACGGCCATTCCGACGTCGCCGGGCGGGAAATCGCTCACGCGCTGTTGTCGGCGATGGCCACGACGTAACGCACGCGGGTGATGTGTACCGGTTCACAGGGTGGGCCGTGTCCCATTCGAGGAACCATCCGGCGCCCGGCGGCGCACACTGGAGGGCGGTAGCGCAGCCTCTGGGAGGAGAAGCGGTCGTGCGAGGGCAGAGCGGACGGATCGCCCGGTTCTGGCGCCGGATGCACCCCGGCCGGAACCCGCTGGCTCGCACCGTCGACCGGGTGGAAGCCGCGCTGTTCATGCTGCTGGTCGCCGGCGCGTTCCTGTCGCTGCCGTTCGCCGCGGCGTTCGGCTCCGAGACCTACGCCGAGCAGACCGCCCGCGCCGCCCAGGAACAGCAGACCCGCACCCCCGCGACAGCCGTCTCACTCACCGCCGTCCCGGCCCAGGTGTACAGCAGCGACGGCGCCGGCGCGCCGCCCGACTCGTCGATGGTGAGCGCGACCTGGGTCGACGCCCGCGGCGCCCGCCACACCGGCGACGTCCTCGCCGCGTCGGGCAGCCCGGCGGGTACGCGCGTGAGCGTCTGGCTCGACGAACGCGGAGAGCTCGCACCCGAGCCGCTCTCGTCGTCGACCACGGTGGCCGACGGGATTTTCGCCGGGGTGATGACCTGGTTCGCCGTCACCGGAGGTTTGGCCGCGGTCTACTGGCTCGGCCGCCGCGTGCTGGACCGGATGCGGTCCGCGGCCTGGGATCGCGCGTGGTCGGAAGCCCGGCACGACACGCGGTTCTAGGACTCGTGAGCGTTCAGGGCGGTTATTGAGGGGTAGGGCCGACGTGGTGGCTCTGGTTGCGCTGGGGTCGGGTTCTCGTGAGTGGTAAGTAGGGTTGGAACCCGACTTACCACTCACGAGGCCCTGCCGGGCTCAGACCTCAGAAGTGCCACCTTTGCCCTACCCTCAATAGTTTCCCTCAAGGTGGCCTTCACGACCTCGACATCCGGCAATCCTGGGGCTCGTGTGACACCAGATGCCGCTGGGACAGATGGTTCGAAGCCTTTGGCTCAGCTCGGCCCGAGTTCAGGACGAGCCCCTACTTCCAGCGGAAGTGGACGAACACCCGGCCGAAGTTGTCCTTGTCCTTCTCGATCCGGTGGTAGAGCGCCTTGATGTCCTTGCGCTCGAGGAACCGCAGGACATGCTTCTTGAGCTGGCCCGACCCCTTGCCGGGGATGATCTCGACGAGCGGCGCCTTCTTGGCGACGGCCTCGTCGATGATGGCTTGCAGCGCCCGGTCGATCTCGCCGCCGCGGTTGTAGATGTCGTGCAGGTCCAGTTTCAGCTTCACAGGGCCTGCCACCAGCCGTCCACCGGCGGCGGCGCGTCGGCGTCGATGCGTTCGCCCGGCTTCGGGACCGCCAGTGCGACGTCGGTCGCCTTGGCCTCGCGCCAGACCCGGTCGGCCGGTTCGCCCCACGGGTGCATGGCCAGCTGGAACGTCGCCCAGTGCACCGGCACCAGCAGCCGCGCGCGGACGTCCTGGTGTGCGGCGACACCCTCTTCCGGGGTCATGTGGATGTCGGACCACTGCTCGGCGTAGGCGCCGATCTGGATCAGGGCCACGTCGAACGGGCCGTGCTGCTCGCCGATCTCGGCGAAACCGTCGAAGTAGCCGGTGTCGCCGCTGTAGAACACGCGGTGAGCGGGGCCGGCGATGACCCAGGACGTCCACAGGGTGCCGTCGTTGGCCAGGCCGCGGCCGGAGAAGTGCTGCGCCGGGGTCGCGACGAAGCGGATGCCCGCGACCTCGGCCTCCTCGTGCCAGTCCAGCTCGATGATCCGCGCGGCGGGGACGTGCCAGCGTTCGAGGTGCGCGCCGACGCCGAGCGGGACCAGGAACGGCGCGTCGCTCGAGGTCAGCAGCTCGCGGACGGTGGTGAGGTCGAGGTGGTCGTAGTGGTCGTGCGAGATGACGATCGCGTCGACCCGGCCGAGCGCCGAGAGCGGCACCGGCGGCTCGTGCAGCCGCCGCGGCCCGGCGAAGGCCGCGGGGGAGACGCGGTCGCTCCACACCGGGTCGAGCAGCACGCGCGCGCCGTCGATCTCGACCAGGGTGGACGCGTGGCCGTACCAGGTCAGGTGCAGGCCCTCGCCGTCCTCGGGCCTGGACTCCACGAGCGGGATCTCGCCGCCGGGCTTGCGGAGCTCCCGCTGCGGGCCGAAGAACATGTCCCGGAAGATGGTCCGGATCGACGCCGCGGTCATCGGCAGCCGCGGCGCCTTGTTGCGGAACACCTTGCCGTCGTACTGCGGCGAAGCACGCATCCGCTCGGCGCGCGCACCGGCGGCCTTCGCGCCGAAGGCCGCCGGGAGATCCCGGAGGGCCGCGATCGTGTTCCTCATACGCCTGAGTTTACGAACGCTTCCTGAGAGGCGCCCCAGCTTCATGCAGGTGGGTGAGGGCCTGGCGGTAGGAGTCGATCAGCCCGGTCGCCAGGTAGGGGATGTCGAGCTCGGCGCAGTACGCCTGGACGATCGGCTGGGCCCGGTGCAGGTGCACCGAGGGCATGCTGGGGAACAGGTGGTGCTCGATCTGGTAGTTCAGCCCGCCGAGGGCGACATCGGTCACGACGCCGCCGCGGACGTTGCGAGAGGTCAGCACCTGCTTGCGGAGGAAGTCGAGCTCGGGGCGCCCGGTCAGGGTCGGCATGCCCTTGTGGTTGGGCGCGAAGATCGATCCCATGTAGACACCCCAGAGTGCCTGGTGGACGGCGAGGAACAGCAGCGCCATCCCGGGGGACAGGACGACGAATAGCGCGGTGAGGTAGACCACGAGGTGCGTGGCGAGCAGGGCGGCTTCGAGGCGGCGGTACTTCAGCCCGGGCTTGAGGACCGCGCGGATGCCGGAGACGTGCAGGTTGAGGCCTTCGAGGGTGAGCAGCGGGAAGAACAGGAACGCCTGGTAACGCCCGATGAACTTGGCCGGGCCCTTGGCCGCGCGGGCCTGGTCCTTCGACCAGACCAGGATGTCCGGGTCGACGTCGGGGTCGAGCTCCTCGTGGTTCGGGTTGGCGTGGTGGCGGGTGTGCTTGTCCATCCACCAGCCGTAGCTCATCCCGATGCCGAGGTTGCCCACGATCAGGCCGGCGATCTCGGTGGGACGCCGGGTGCGGAACACCTGGCGGTGCGCGAGGTCGTGGGACAGCAGGGCGATCTGGGCGAACATGACCGCCTGGAACGCGGCGATCCCCAGCTGCCACCACGAGTTCCCGACCAGCGCGAAGGCGACCCAGCCGCCGGCGAAGAGCGCGGTCACCAGGCTCACGCGGGCGACGTAGTAACCCGGACGCCGGCGCATCAGCCCGGCTTCGGTGATGCGGCGGCTGAGCCGGGCGAAGTCGCTGCCGGCGTGCACGAGATTTTCAGTGGTGGTCACGCCCAGAGTCTCTCTATCAGGCGCGCCGCCGGGAACCCTGCATACAGGTGCAGTTTTAGGGGGGCTATCCCTACCGCGCGCGCCGGGTCCTCGTGAGTGGTAAATGTCGTTCTAACGACACTTACCACTCACGAGGCCTGACCTGCGGAAAGTGCAGGTGCGGGGCTCCGAAGAGGAGCGCTGAGGAGTGCGCCCGCTTGAAGTAGCGGTGGGCGGGGTGTTCCCAGGTGATCGCGATGCCGCCGTGCAGCTGGATCATCTCCGCGGCCACCTTGCCGAAGACCTCGCTACAGTGGACTTTCGCGACCGCCGCGTGGTCGGCGTATGCCGCTGAGCGGGCCGTCTCCACCAGGACGTGCAGGTCGGCCATGCGGTGCTTGAGGGCCTGGAAGCTCCCGATCGGACGGCCGAACTGGTGGCGCTGTTTTGTGTACTCCACAGTCAGTTCGAGGGCCCGCGCCGCGGCGCCGGTCTGCTCGGCCGCCAGCACGAGGCACGCGAGGTCCCGCACCGGTGCCAGATCGACCGGGCCGAGCAGCCTGGCCGGGGTGTGGTCGAACGTAACGGTGGCCAGCCGTCGAGTTTCGTCCATCGTGGGGACATGTCGTGTTACGGCGTTGTCCACTTCGTACAGGGCGATCCCGTCCGCGGAACGAGCTGCCACGAGGAGGATCTCCGCGGTGTCGCCGTCGAGGACGTAGTGCGCGGTCCCCTCCACAGTGGATCCCTCGGCGTGGCACGCCACCGCGTCGGGCGACCACCGGCCATCCGAGTCGGTCCAGGCGAGTGCCGCGACCGCGCCCTCGGCCAGCCGGGGGAGCAGGGTCTCGTCGCCGGAGGCGAGCACGGCGCTCGTCGCGACCGTGGTGCCGAGGAACGGCACGCCGGACAGCACCCGGCCCAGCTCCTCGGCGACGATCCGCAGCTCCACGCTGCCCGCGCCCAGGCCGCCGAACCGCTCGGGGATGGTGAGCGCGGTCACACCGACCTCGCACAACGCGGCCCATGGACTCTCCTCGCGTTCGAGAAGCTTCCGGACGCTGGCGCGGAGTTCGTCCTGCTCGGGCGTCACGGCGCGACCGCCGCGAGGACCCGGCGCCGGTGGACTTCGGCGGTGCCCCACGCGGACGCGAGCGCGCGGACGCGCAGGAGCCGCGAGCCCAGCGGATGCTCGGCGGTGTAGCCGATCGCGCCGTGGACCTGCAGTCCGGTCCGGGCCGCGAGCAGGGCCGCGTTGCCGCAGGCGACCTTGGCGGCCGAGACATCGGCGGCCGACAGCGTCACGGCCGCGCCGTACAGCAGCGGCCGCGCCAGCTCCAGCGCCGTCACCACGTCGGCCAGCAGGTGCTTGACGGCCTGGTACTTCCCGATCTCTCGGCCGTACTGCCGACGTTGACCGGCGTAGGCGACCGAGGTGTCCAGGAGCCAGCGTCCGGCGCCGAGGAGCTGCGCCGCCGTGGCCAGGACACCGAGGTCGAACGCCCTCGCGGCGTCGACGGCCGGCCCGAGGCTCGCGCCGGGAACGGCTTCGAACAGCCGCCGCGAAGAGTCCATAGAGGACAGTGGGGCACCCGGCGTGAAGCTGCGAAGGCGGAAACCTTCGACTGAGACCCGGATGTCGGCGAGGTCCGCGTCGAGCGCGTAGGGGACATAGGGGGCGAACGCGACCGACGCCCGGCTCTCGCCGGACGCCACCGAGGCCAGCAGCGGGTCGTCGAGCAGCGCGGGCAGGACCGCCACCGTGTCCGTCCACGCCCCGGGCACGCAGTGGTAGCCGAGGGCTTCGAACGCGACCATCAGGTCGGCGACCTCCGCGCCCAGCCCGCCGTACTGCTCGGGCACACCCAGCGCGGTGACACCGAGCTCGGCCAGCCGGTGCCACACTTTGTCGTCCACAGTGGACAGGGCGTCGTCGAGGGAGGCGGCGAAGGCCGTCTGTTCGGGGGAGAGCGCGAACTTCACCGGTCTCCCCTCGGCAGGCCGAGCAGCCGCTCGGCGACGATCGTGCGCTGGATCTGGTCGGTGCCGCCGTAGATCGGCCCGGCCAGCGAGAACAGCCAGCCGCCGCTCCACGGCCCGCGGAGCTCCGCGTCCGGGCCCAGCAGGTCCAGCGCGGTCTCGTGCAGCGAGACGTCCAGATGTGACCAGAAGAGCTTGTTGACACTGGATTCCGGGCCGAGCTCCGCGCCGTCCGCCAGGCGGGTGACCGTGCCGAAGGTGTAGAGCTGGTAGGCCCGCGCGCCGATCCAGGCGTCCGCGACCCGCTCGGCGGCATGCTCCGGACGTCCCGCCGAGGACCAGAGCGACAGCAGCCGGTCGGCCGCCGCGAGGAACCGCCCGGGGCTGCGCAGTGACAGGCCGCGTTCGTTGTTGGCCGTCGTCATCGCGACGCGCCAGCCGTTGCCCGGTTCGCCGATCACGTCGGCGTCGGGGACGAAGACGTCGTCGAAGAAGATCTCCGCGAATCCGGGTTCGCCGTCGAGCTGGGGGATCGGCCGCACCGTGACACCGTCCGCGCGCAGGTCCGCCATCAGGTAGGTGAGGCCGTGGTGCCGTTCGGCGGTCGGGTCACTGCGGAACAGTCCGAACGCGCGATCGGCGTACGCGGCCCGCGAGCTCCAGGTCTTCTGGCCGTTGAGGACCCAGCCACCGTCCACACGGGACGCCGTGCTGCGCAGCGCCGCGATGTCGCTGCCCGCTTCGGGCTCGGACCAGGCCTGGGCCCAGACCTCCTCGGCCCGCGCCATCTTCGGCAGGATCCGGTGCAGCTGCTCGTCGGTGCCGTGCGAGAACAACGTCGGGGCCAGCATGAACAGCCCGTTCTGGTTGACCCGCAACGGCGCGCCCGCCGCGTAGTACTCCTCCTCGAACAGCACCCAATCCAACAGGCTCGCGTCGCGACCGCCGAACTCCCGTGGCCACGACACGGCCGCCCATCGTGCGTCAGCGAGCAATGCCTCCCACTCGCGGTGCGCGGCAAAGCCTTCCGCGGTATCGAACGAAGGCAGCGGTGTCGTCGGCACGTGCTCGGCGAGCCACGCCCGAGCCTCGTCGCGAAACTCGGCGGCTTCGCCGAGGTCGAGATCCATCAGGCCTTCCTCATCGACCGCGCGTCCAGCCCGGCCAGCGAGTCCCCGGACACCTCGGCGTTGTGGGAGTGTGCCAGGTGGTGCAGCCCGAACACACTGTCCATTCCGGACCGCAGGCCCATCAGGTCTTCGGCCTGGTTCACGGCCTTCTTCGCCAGTGCGAGCCCGAACCGCGGCATCTCGGCGATCTTCCCGGCCAGGGCCAGGGTTTCCGCTTCGAGGTCGGCGCGCGGGACGACCCGGTTCAGCATGCCCCAGGCCTGCGCCTGCTGCGCGGTGAAGCGGTCACCGGTGAACAGAACCTCCTTGGCCGCGCGCGGCCCGAGCACCCACGGGTGCGCGAAGTACTCGACGCCGGGGATCCCCATCTTCACCACGGGATCGGCGAAGAAGGCGTCGTCGGAGGCGACGATCAGGTCGCACACCCAGGCCAGCATCAGCGCGCCGGCGATGCACGCGCCCTGCACGCTCGCGATGGTCGGCTTCGGGATTTCCCGCCAGCGGCGGCACATCCCCAAGTACACTTCGGACTCCCGCGCGAACCGCTGGTCACCGCCCGCGGCACCGACGTGGTCCCACCACATCACCGCCTTGCGCTCGAACGAGACGTCGGCGTCGCGCCCCGGCGAGCCGATGTCGTGCCCGGCCGAGAAGTGCTTGCCCGCGCCCGCCAGCACGATCACCTTGACCTCGTCGTCCTCGACGGCCCGGGTGAAGGCCGCGTCCAGCGCGTAGGTCATCGCGGAGTTCTGGGCGTTGCGGTACTCGGGACGGTTCATGGTGACGAGCGCGACCGGCCCGCGAAGCTCGTAGGTCACCTCGTCGCTCATGGGGTCTCCTCCCGCAGGACTCGTTTGAGGACCTTGCCCGACGGCGTCCGCGGCAGCTCGTCCCGGAACTCGACGTGCCGCGGCCGCTTGTAGTTGGCAAGGTTCGCTTTGCCGTGATTCACCACGTCTTCGACGGTCAGGGAGGCGCCCGGCCGCAGGCGGATGTAGGCCTTGCCGACCTCGCCGTACACCGGATCCGGCACGCCGACCACGGTGGCTTCGGCGACACCGTCGAGCCAGCCGAGTGCCTGCTCGACCTCGGCGGGATAGACGTTGAATCCGCCACAGATGTACATGTCCTTGATCCGGTCGACGATCCGCAGATGCCCGGACTCGGTCAGCAGACCGACATCGCCGGTGTGCAGCCAGCCCTCGGCGTCGATCGCCTCGGCAGTCGCGCCGGGATCGTCGAGGTAGCCGAGCATCACGTTCGGCCCCCGCAGCAGCACCTCGCCGGCCTCGCCGAGCCGGACCTCGAACCCGGCGGCCGGGCGGCCGACGGTCCGGGCCACCACCTCGGGCGGGTCGTCGGGCAGGCACATCGTCGCGACCACGGCCTCGGTCAGGCCGTACGCCGTGAGCACGGTTTCGAAGCCGAGTTCGGCCTGCATCCGTTCCACGAGGACCACCGGCACACTCGCCGCGCCGGTGACCGCGAGCCGCAGGCTGGACAGGTCGTGCGCGGCGCGCTCGGGGGCGTCCAGCAGCACCTGGAAGATCGTCGGCGCGCCCGGTAGCACCGAAATCCGCTCGGTTTCGATGAGCCGCAGCGTCTCGCGGACGTCGAACGTGCGCTGCGGCACCAGCGTCGCCCCGCGCAAGATCGCGGCGAGAATCCCCGCCTTGTAGCCGAAACTGTGGAAGAACGGGTTGATCACCAGGTATCGGTCGTCCTCGGCGAGGCCGCCGCTGGAAGCCCACGCGTCGGCGACACCGAGTGCCTGCCGGTGGCTGGACATCGCGCCCTTGCTGCGCCCGGTCGTCCCGGAGGTGAAGAGGATGTCGCTGACGTCGCCGGGCGCGGCGGGGCTGGTGAAGTCGTCGCCGAATTGCTCCAGTGCCGCCCACTCGGTGACGCCGTCGACCGGGTCTTCCGGGCCCTCGACGGGGATGCGCAGCACCGTCGGCGGCAGCTCGTCGAGCGCCGCGAGCCGGTCGGTGTCCAGGAACCGGCCGGTGATCGCGAGGGCGGACACGCGGGCACGGGTGAGGATGTCGGTGGTTTCCGGGGCGGTGAACCGGGTGCTGATCGGGACGAGCGTGGCGCCGGCGTAGTGCGCGCCGAGCGCGGCGACCGGCCAGTGCCACGTGTTGGGGGCGCACACCGCGACCCGGTCACCGGGCCGGATTCCGGCCGCCGCATAGAAGTTCGCGCATTGGCGCACCCGGCGGCGCAGCTCCGGCCAGGTCAGCCGGACGTCGCCGTCGACGAGGGCCTCGCGGGCGGGGAACCGTTCGGCCGCGGCGTCCAGGGCCGCCGGGACGGTCTCGGACATTCCAGCCTCCCTAGCAAGTGCTTGGTAGGGTAGCCTACGCAGGAGCCCCCGTTTTGGCCAGAGGAGGTGCGGTGCCCGACAGCGAATTAGACGGAGCCTTCCGAGACCGCATACGTACCTGGCTGGCCGAGCACCTGCGCGGCGAGTTCGCCGCACTGCGGGGCAAGGGCGGTCCGGGCCGCGAGCACGAGGCGTTCGAGGAGCGGCTGGCCTGGGAACGCGAACTCGCGCGGGGCGGCTGGAACTGCCTCGGCTGGCCGGTCGAGCACGGCGGCCGCGGCGCGACGCTCGAGCAGCAGGTCATCTTCCACGAGGAGTACGCGCTCGCCGACGCGCCCGCGAAGGTCGGGCACTTCGGGCAGGAACTGCTCGGCCCGACGCTGATCGCTTTCGGCACACCGGAGCAGCAGCGCCGGTTCCTCCCGCCGATCGTGGCCGCGGAAGAGCTGTGGTGCCAAGGGTATTCGGAGCCCGGCGCCGGATCGGACCTCGCGGCCGTGTCGACGTCGGCGCGACTCGAAGGCGACGAGTGGGTCATCACCGGGCAGAAGGTGTGGACGTCGCTGGCACAGCACGCCGACTGGTGTTTCGTGCTTTGCCGCACCGAGCCCGGCTCGACACGCCACAAGGGACTGTCCTACCTGCTCGTCCCGATGCGACAGTCCACAATAGACATCCGGCCGATCCGGCAACTGACCGGAACGGCCGAGTTCAACGAAGTCTTCTTCGACGGCGCCCGCACCTCGCGTGACCTCGTGGTGGGAGAGCCGGGCGACGGCTGGCGCGTCGCGATGGGCACGCTGGCCTTCGAGCGCGGGGTCGCGACGCTGGGCCAGCAGGTCGGGTTCCGGCGCGAGCTCACGGCGTTGACCGAACTGGCGCGGGGGATCGACGACCCGGTGATCACCGAGCGGATCGACCGGGCGTGGGTGGGTCTGGAGGTCATGCGGGCGCACGCGATCCGCACGCTGGGCGACACCGGCCCGGGGACGGCGTCGGTCGCGAAGCTGGTGTGGGCCGGCTGGCACAAGTCGCTGGGGGAGCTGGCGATGCTCGTCCGCGGCGCCGCCGGGCTCGTCGCGCCGGACGGGCTCGACGAATGGCAGCGGCTGTACCTGTTCACCCGGGCCGACACGATTTATGGCGGCTCCGACGAGGTCCAGCGGAACATCATCGCCGAGCGCGTGCTCGGCCTACCCCGGGAGGCCCGCGGATGATCACCGTGCCGAAGTACCCCGAGGGCGCGAACCTGGTGCGGGACAAGGTGGTCGTGGTCACCGCCGCGGCGGGCACCGGGATCGGCTCGGCGACCGCGAAGCGCTGCCTCGAAGAAGGCGCGCAAGTGGTCATCAGCGACTGGCACGAACGGCGTCTCGCCGAAAAGGCCGAAGAACTCGGCGACGTCCACGCGATTCCCTGTGATGTCACGCGGGAGGATCAGGTCCAGGCGTTGATCACCGGCGCGGTGGACCATTTCGGGCGCATCGACGTCGTGGTCAACAATGCCGGGCTGGGTGGGACGAAATCGTTGCTGGAGATGACCGACGACGAATGGTCGCGGGTCATCGACGTCACCCTGAACGGGACTTTCCGCGCCACTCGCGCGGCGCTGCGCCAGTTCGCCGCGCAGGGGACCGGCGGCGCGATCGTCAACAACGCGTCCGTGCTCGGCTGGCGCGCGCAAGGCGGCCAGGCGCACTACGCCGCGGCGAAGGCCGGGGTGATGGCGCTGACGCGCTGTGCTGCCGTCGATGCCGCGGAGCTGGGCGTGCGGGTCAACGCCGTCGCGCCGAGCCTGGCGATGCACCCGTTCCTGGCGAAGGTGACCAGCGACGAGCTACTGGCCGAGCTGACCGCGCGGGAGGTCTCCGGGCGCGCGGCCGAGCCGTGGGAGGTCGCCAATGTCATCATCTTCCTCGCCAGCGAGTACGCCTCGTACCTGACCGGCGAGGTCGTGTCCGTGAGTTCCCAGCATGCGTGAGGTCGACCGATGAGCCCAGCCAAGCCCAGCCGCCGAGCGGAACTCCTCGAGCTCGCCGCGCGGCTGTTCGCCGAGCGCGGGTACGTCTCGACGACCGTGCGCGACATCGCCGACGCCGCGGGCATCCTGTCCGGCAGCCTCTACCACCACTTCGACTCGAAGGAGTCGATGGCCGACGAGATCCTCAGCGGGTTCCTCGACGAGCTCTTCGGTTCCTACGCGTCGATCGTCGCCGAGGGACAGGGCCCGCGGGAGACACTGGAAGCCGTGGTGGCCGCGTCGTTCGACACGATCCACCGGCGCCCGGCTGAGGTGGCGATCTACCAGAACGAAGCCAAGCACCTCATGCAGCTGCCAAGGTTCGCCTACCTCAACGACCGCAACGCCGAGTTCCGCAAGCTGTGGAACGGCATCCTCACCGACGGCATCGCCGAGGGCGTGTTCCGGGCCGATCTCGACGTCGAGCTGACGTACCGGTTCATCCGCGACACGGTGTGGGTGGCGGTGCGGTGGTACAACCCGTCCGGCGCGCTTTCGGCCGGGGACGTCGCGGAGCAGTATCTCGGGATCCTGCTGGACGGCATCGCTCTGAAGCGGAGGCGGCGTGGCTGAAGCGTATGTCCTGGACGCGGTTCGTACCCCGGTCGCGCGCCGGGGTGGAGCCTTGAGTGCGGTGCACCCGGCTGATCTCGGCGCGCACGTCATCCAGGCGGTGGTTTCGCGGACGGGCGTCGACCCTTCGCTGGTGGAGGACGTGATCTTCGGCTGCGTGGACACCCTCGGCCCGCAGTCCGGCAACATCGCGCGGACATCGTGGCTGGCGGCCGGGTTCCCCCAGCACGTGCCCGGGGTGGTGGTGGACCGCCAATGCGGGTCGAGCCAGCAGGCCGTGCATTTCGCGGCGCAGGCGGTGCTGAGCGGGACCGCGGACCTGGTGCTCGCCGGCGGGGTGCAGAACATGAGCGCGGTGCCGATCGGGGCGGCGATGCTGGCCGGTCGTGAATACGGCTTCGAGGATCCGTTCTCGGGGTCCAAGGGCTGGCAGGAACGCTATGGGGCGTCGGAGGTTTCGCAGTTCCGCAGCGCGGACATGATCGCGGCGCACTGGGACATCTCGCGGGCGGCGATGGAGGAGTTCGCGCTGGGCAGCCATTCCCGGGCGCTCGCGGCTGCTTCTTCGGGGCGGTTCGACGCCGAGATCGTTCCTTATGGTGACTTTTCGCGGGACGAGGGCCCGCGTGCCGATACGTCCCTGGAGCGGATGGCTGGGTTGAAACCACTGGCGCCGGACTCGAGGTTGACGGCGGCAGTGGCCAGCCAGATCTCGGATGGGGCGAGCGCTGCTTTGATCGCTTCGGAATCCTTCGTACGCGCACATGGCCTGACGCCGCTGGCGCGGATCCATCACCTTTCGGTGCGGGCGGCGGATCCGGTGTGGATGCTCACCGGCCCGATCCCGGCGACGGCGCACGCGTTGCGGAAGACCGGGTTGTCGGTGTCGGACATCGACCTGTTCGAGGTGAACGAGGCTTTCGCGAGCGTGGTGCTGGCGTGGCTGGACGAAACCGGGGCTTCGCCGGACCGCGTGAACGTCAACGGCGGCGCGATCGCGCTCGGCCACCCGATCGGCGCGTCCGGCACGAAACTCTTCGCGACCCTGGTCCACGAACTCCGCCGCCGCGGCGGGCGCTACGGCCTGCAGACGATGTGCGAAGGCGGCGGCACGGCGAACGTCACCATCGTGGAAGCCTTGCCGTGACGTGGAACCCGGCTGAGCAGCCCCCGATTCCAGCCTAGCGAGGGGATACGACGGAATCGGGGGTCGCAGATCTGGGGCCCGGTAGTCGTGAGTGGTAAGTGACGTTCTAACGACACTTACCACTCACGAGGAGCCGGGGGAGAACGCGACGAAGCCGCCTTGCGGGACTCCCGTTTCCCGCGAGGCGGCTTCGCCTTCCTGCAACCCCGAACTAACCCCGAACTTTCAATCCGGACCACTTTCCCGAGTGGTTCTGGTCCGTGAAGGCTTCCCGACCGGCATACCCGACCGATGAGGAAGCCTTCACGGCGCTGGACGTCCCGGAGGGAAGACTCCGGGACGCTCGACCCCGGGCCCCCGCCCGGCGAGCCGGAAGAAGACCATCTCGGTGGTGTCGGGTTCCCTCGAGATGGTCCTCTCCTGGCCCGCCGGACTTCCGGTGAAACCGGCGGGGGGCAGGGGGACGTTGGGGCCGGTCACCACGCCGCCCAGCCGCGGAGGGGGCGTGATGACCGGCTAAGGGAGCGTGGCCGCCGCGCGCAGCCACGTCCCGGCTTCTGCTACCTCCCCATCGGAATGGCCATCGTGGGCAGCGACCCGGCCGGCACCGAGCCCATCGGAATGGCCGTCGTCGGCGGCGCGTCGGCCGGCAGCGACTGCGCGCGGAAGGCCGTGGTCGGGATGTCGTTGGCGAACTGGCTCTCGAACTCGCGGTCGAAGGCTTGCTGGTCGAAGCCGCTGTCGAACTCGACGGGGACCTCCGGGGAGACACCCACCGGTTCCGGCAGCGAAGGAGCTTCGGCCACCACGGGCTCCGGCTCCGGCACGTAGTCCGGCGCGGGCAGCCTGCGGTTGAGCTCTGCCATCCAGTCGAGCATCGCCCGCGGCTTGTCCCACGAGGAGATGCCGACGAGCTGCCCGTCGCGGATGAAGCCGGTGATCCCGTCCGCCAGCGACACCGTGTCCTCGGCGATGCCCGGCATCCCGGCCATCTGCAGCCGCGTGTCGTACAGCGTGGACCAGGCCCGCGGCAGCGGGGTGAACGGCTTCGCGCTCGAGTGGCCGACCAGCAGGTTCTCCGCCGCGTGCCGGGCCGACTCGACGGCGTTGATCCAGTGCTCGATCCGTCGCGGCGTCTCGTCGAACCGCAGGTTCGGCCAGCGCGCGATGTCCCCGACGCACACCATGTCGGAGGCGCCTTCGGCGAACAGCTTCGAGTCGCAGAGGACGCCGTCGGTGATGTCCAGCGGCGTGCCGCGCAGCCACTCGACCGAGGGCACCGAGCCGATCGCGAGCACCACGACACTGGCCACGAGCAACTGATTGTTGGTCAGGTGCAGGCCGACGGTGTCCTTGGTGCTGATCCAGTGCCGGACCTCGCTCTGCATCGACAGCTTCGCCCGGTGCTCGTGGTGCTCGTGGACGATGCCGCTGGAGACGCGATCGCCGAACCGGTGCAACGGCGCTTTGGCGTGCCCGACCAGCGTGACGTCCCGGCCGATGTGGCGCATCGACGCCGCGAACTCGTTGCCGATCAGGCCGGCGCCGATGACCACCGCGGGCTTCTTGCTCGCGTGCAGGCAGCGGCGCACCGCCATCGAGTCCTCGACCGTGCGCATGATCCGCACCCGCGGGTCGTGCCGCGGCGCGCCGGGCATGTGCCGCGGGTAGACGCCGGTCGCGGCGATGAGGCCGTCGTACCAGAGCGTCTCGCCGCCGGGCAGGTGCACGACCCGCTCGACGGTGTCCACGTGGTGCACCCGGGTGCCGAGCCGCCAGTGCACGTCCATGTCGGGGATGTAGGAGGACAGGCTGGTGTCGTTGGGCCGGACCGCGCCCATCACCAGAGCCTTCGAGAGCATCGGCCGGTGGTACGGCCGACGCGCCTCGTCGCCGATCAGGATGATCTCGCCGTCGAAGTTGAGCTCGCGCAGCCGTTCCGCGGCCCGCAGGCCGCCGACCCCGGCACCGACGATCACGATGCGGTCGCCGTCAGCCATCGAACTCCTCCCCACGCAGCACCACGGCCTGCATCGGGCAGACCCGGGCCGCCATCTTGGCCTGTTCAATCGTCGAGTCGTCCAGCAGGCGCTTGCGGAACCGCAGGCGCCCGTCCTGGCCGAGGTCGAACACGTCCGGAGCCTCCATGGCGCAGATGCCGTAGAGCTCGCACCGGTCGTTGTCGACGCTGATCCGATTCCCGCCACCGGGCAGTCGAATAGGCACCTACGCCACCTGCTCTTCCACGAGGCCGATTCGTTCGAGGGTCCGGGCCGGCATGAACCGCAGCACCGACACCGTCGCGGCGGGCACGAGCAGGGTGATCCCCGCCAGCCACACCACCGCGAGGTGACCGTTGGCGATAGAGCCGAACCAGGCGTGCAGCGCGGTGAGGGCGACAGCCGGGTACGCGCAGCGGTGCAGCCACAGCCAGCGCCGGTAGGAGGTGAACCGCTGGAGCCCCGCGGTGAGCGCGATGGCGACCATCACCTCGAATCCGACGATGCCCATGTTGTGGCGGTTCTCCTGGCCGGACAGGAACGGGACGAACAGGTACTGCACGCTGTAGGGCGCGATGGTCAGATAGGCGAAGCCCAGTGCGTGGATGCCGCCGAAGATGATCGTCGCGGTGGCCAGCACGAGGTGCGTGCTGCGCAATGCCTTGCGGCCGGTCACCGAGCGGATCCAGCCGGTCGCGGTGAGCACGCCCCAGGTGAGGGTCAGCATCATCGCGGCGTAGGACAACCGGGCGGCCAAGGCCGCCAGGCCCCGCGCGGCCGGGTCGGTCTTCGGCTGGAACTGCTGGGTCAGGAAGATCGTCGCGTCGTGCCAGGTCTCAACCACGACCGCTCCCGGCTCTCGCGGTGGCCGGGCGGGCGGACACCCGTGGGCGGCCACGGTTGCTCTTGACTTGGCGCAGCACGTAGAACAGGCCACCACCGAGGACCACGAACAGCACCGCCACGACGGCGATCTGCGACGGGTCCAGGCTCAGCGGCTGACCCGCGGGTGCGGAGGTCGCCGAGACGACCGCCTCGGGCAGGGAGTCGTAGTCGACCATCCCGGTGCTCTCCAGCAGCGCCATGTGCCGCATGACGGCCTGGTTGCCGGTCACCGCGAACGCGCGGACCTGGTCACTGCGGGTGCCGGAGCGCAGCTGCGCAAGCACGTTGAGGACGGCGCCGTGCGCTCCGCGCAGCCGGTTGGCGAAGATCCGGTCGAAGTTCTTGCCGGTCGCGTTCATCTCTTCGCCGAGCCAGCCGCGCTGCTCGTCCGAAGGCTGGTCGGGCAGTGCCACACCCAGCGTCTGCGCGAGGTCGCGGGTCATCTTGTCGAGACGCCCGTGGTCGATCATCAGCGCGAAGCCGACGTCCTTGACCGCCTGCGTGGAGCCCTTCTGCATGGCCATCATGCCCGATGGCATCTCCCACAGCCCGGCTTGACGCACCTTGACCAGCAGGATCCCGTCGCTGCTGGAGATAGCGCCGCCGGTGGTCTGCGCCAGCGACGGCGCAGCGGGCTGTAGCAGCGCCACGATCGCCATCAGCACGAACGCGACCCTGGCCAGCAGCCGGAACCGGTGCCGGCGATCCTCTTCGAGCTCGAAGCTCGGCAACTCAGAGACGGAAAGCATTCGCCCTCCAGGTGTCCTGGGTCTCGACGACCTTCGCCCCGGTGGGGGTGATCGGGAACCACGCCTGGTCGACGCCCTGGCCGGCGGTTTCGCCGGGCATGCCGTCGCTGATGAAGTGATAGAGCGGCCAGCCCTTGAGGGTGTACTGCTCGGTGCCGTCGTCGCGGGAGACCGTGCCGACGAGTGCCTGGTCGACGCCGATCAGTGACATCGGACCCTGGACCGTCACCGGAATCCATTTCTGGGCGCAGGCGTCGTTGCAGTTCGACTTCGGCGGGTTCGTGCTGTCACGGTCGTAGCGGTACAACGTGTACCCGGTACCGTCGACGAGCATCGGCCCGAGGTCGAACGGCCGGGCGGCGCGTAACTGACTCTTCAACGGGTCGTTGGACCCGGGGGAGATGGGCTGGGGCATGGCAATGGTCGCCGGGCCGCCGCCACCTTGGGCGGGATAGCCTCCCGCGCCCGCGCCGCCGGCTGCGGGAGTGCCGGTCGAACAAGCGGTGAGCAGGGCGAGTGCGGTCAAGCACGCGGCGGACGAGACGACCGTTCGGGGAATGCGGATCACGGCTCCTCCGTGGGGCAGGACTACGCGCGGTTGCCGGGGGTGCAACGGGAAATGCGCGCCATTGATCCACTGTGGACAGTCGGTCCAAAGTGGATGCGGTGCGTTGCGGGGGGACAACGCGTTGTCGGGGTCTTCGGTAGGGGATACGGACACGGTCACGAAACGGTTCAAAAAACTTCTGTCATCGACGCCTCGGGATTTGGTACTAGACGTAGGGCCCCTCGCCACACGAAGATGGCGCCCGTGGGACGGCACACTCGAACGTTGAAGCCCGTCGAAGATCCGGTCGGTGAGCAAGAAGTCACTGCGGCCGGTGACGACCTGGCGAAGGCGTTGTACCAGGAGTTCGGCGGGTCCCTTATGGCGTTCGCACTACGGCTGACCGGCCACGATCGGCAGTGGGCCGAGGACGTCGTGCAGGAGACCTTGATCAAGGCGTGGCGGAACGCCGACAAGCTGGACCGCCAGCCGGAGATGCTGCGGGCGTGGCTCTTCACGGTGGCCCGGCGTATCGTCATCGACGGCTGGCGCAGTCGCAGCGCCCGCCCGCAGGAACTGGAGGAGATCGAATCCGACGCGATCTGTGTGCCCGACGAATCGGACCGCACGCTCGCCGCGATGATCGTCTACGAGGCGCTCCAGGGACTCTCGCCCGAGCAGCGCGAGGCCATTCAGCAGACCTATCTGCGGGATCGGACCGTGAACGAGGTCGCGGCGACGCTCGGCGTGCCGCCCGGCACCGTGAAATCGCGCATCCACCACGCCGTCCGCGCCCTGCGCCGGGCGCTGCGCGAGCGGGGGTGAGCTGAGGTGACCGGGTCGCCCCACACCGACGTCGCCGCGTACGTCCTCGGCGTCCTGAGCGAGGCCGAGACCACGCAGTTCGAGGCCCACCTCATGAACTGCCCGCACTGCCAGCTCGACCTGATCGAGCTCTACCAGCTGCCGGACGTCCTCGACCTGGTCAAGCGCAGCTGGCCCGAGCCCCCGATGCCGGCGCCGAGCACCCGCACCCTCGCTCCCGGCCCGCGCGTGCTGCGCGGCCTGATGGAAGAGGCCTCGGTCAAGCGGCGCCGCCGTCGCCGGATCGGCATCCTCGCCGGTGTCGCGGCGGCCTCGATGGTCGTCGCCGGCCCGCTCGTCACCCTCGCGGTGCGCCCGGCCGACGCCGTGGCCCCCTCGCTGGCGGCCAGCAGCAAGCAACCGGCGCCGGCGGCCTCGTCCGCGCCGCATCCCCGGCTTCCAACCCGCCCGCGACGACGCCTTCGGGCGGCTCGCAGGGTTACGGTGGCAAGGGCACCGGCGGCTCGGCCGTGACCGCCCAGATCGTCGTCTCGCCCCGGGACTGGGGCAGCGAAATCGACCTCGAGCTCCGCGGGATCGTCGGGCCGATGGTGTGCCGGCTGATCGCCATCCCGGCCGCCGGTGAAGACTCGCAGGTCATCAGCTGGGCCGTGGGACCCAAGGGTTACGGCATCGCGAGCCAGCCCGAGCCGCTCCGGCTGTCCGGGCACGACCGCGCTCCCGATGGACCAGATCAGCCGCTTCGAAGTGCGCAGCGGCGATGGCACCGTGCTCGTCTCCGTCACTCCCTGAGCGACTTTTTTCGTGACCTCTCCGCTATCTCCGGCGATTTGTGCTGCGCTGACCAGGGCAAACGCGTCCGGGTTGCGTGAGACCTGGTAACGAACGGATAACGGCCCGATCGCGGTTTGAACCTCCCGGTGATCGGGCCCGTATCCCCCAATGCATCCCCCGAAAGACGGAACCAAGTACCACCCGGGAAGCACCGCCCCCGAAACCGGCGGCCCGCCCCGGAAGGCACTTCCCCCGGGTTCCGCGAAAATCTCGACCTCAATTATCGGTAGTTCTTGCCCGGGCCACCGCTTTGTTTGGCGTGCCCGGAAAAACGAACGAGGTGAACTAGTCTATGGCCCGGAACCAGTCTCGGTCCCCCGTGACGGGCAAGCATCGCGTTGCCCGCCGTACCAAGATCGCGATGGGCGCGATCGGCTTGGCCATCGCGGTCGGCGCACTGGCCGTCGCGGTGACGACGGGCCGTACCGGTGCCGCCAACGCGGATCCGGCGGATCCGTCGTTCTTCATCGACATCAACAAAGTGCCCAGCGGCAACAACGTGAGCCGGCTCGCCCAGAAGGGCGCGCAGGGATCGTTCACCGTGGACTGCGGGACCGATGCCGATGGCGGCCACCAGAACCCGGACAACTTCATCGCCCAGCCCGGGATCAAGAACGGCGCCCAGCACCTGCACGACTACGTGGGCAACCTGACCACGAACGCCGACTCCAGCATCCAGAGCCTGCTCAAGGGCGGCACGACCTGCGGGAACGGCGACAAGTCCGCGTACTTCTGGCCGGTCATCCGGATCGACACGGCAGACGACGCGGCCGCCCAGCAGAAGAACCAGAAGGCCCAGCAGCAGCAGAAGGGCAAGACCGCCGACGTCCAGGGTCAGGACCAGGCGGCGAACGCCGACGACCAGGCCGCGGCAGCTGACCAGGCCGCGCAGGATCAGAACGCGCAGGATCAGAACGCGCAGCAGGGCCAGAACGCTCAGCAGGGCAACCAGAAGCAGCAGCAGAACAAGAAGAAGAACACTGGCGGTGGCCAGGCCGGCGGCGGTAACCAGAACGCCCAGGGCCAGGACCAGAACGCCCAGAATCAGCAGAACAAGAGGTTCAGCCAGTTCCAGAACGGTCTGCAGCAGTTCAAGAACAGGCAGCAGCAGAACCAGAACAACCAGAACCAGAACAACCAGAACCAGAACAACCAGAACCAGAACAACCAGAACCAGAACAACCAGAAAAAAAACAACCAGAAACAGAACAACCAGAAACAGAACAACCAGCAGGGCAAGAACAACCAGAACCAGCAGCAGGCCGCCAAGGACAAGGCAGCCGCGGACAAGGCTGCCCAGGAACAGCTCGGCGGCATCCAGGGCGCGAACAAGGAAGTCGGCGACAACGACGGCGAGATCATCGAGCCGGAGTCCGCGACGCTGAAGTTCATCAGCGGTGGCGCCGACAAGGTCGTCCAGATGCCCTTCGGCCTGAAGATCCTCTACGGTGACGCCAAGCAGAGCACCAACGGCCCGGCCAACGCGCGGCCGAGCTGGACCTGCACCGGCTTCGAGGACCGGCTGACCGACCTCTACCCGATCTGCCCCCAGGGCAGCAAGGTGGAGCGCATCCACGCCTTCCCGAACTGCTGGGATGGCAAGAACACCGACAGTGCGAACCACCGCACCCACATCGTGTTCGCCGACCGGAACAGCAACAACTGCCCCAAGGGCTTCGTGAAGGTTCCGCAGCTGCAGGTCACGCTGGTCTACAACGTCCCGCAGGACGTCCAGCAGAAGGGTCAGTACAAAGTGGACGCCTTCGCCCAGGAGAAGCACAACCCGCGATCCGATCACGACGACTTCGCGAACGTGATGAGCAACGCGATCATGAAGCGCCTGACCAACTGCATCAACTCCGGTAAGGCCTGCGCGGAATAGCTCTCACCGAGAACCAACTGTCCAGTTAGGAGGGTCAGGTCCATGAACCGTGCTCGCTCGGTTGCCGCTGCTACGCTGGTCATCGCCGGATTGTTCCTGGTGACGGCCTGTGGCACCTCCCCGTACGCCGACAACGGGCCCGTCCAGCCCGCGGCGCTCGGTCAGCAGCAGCAACCGGCGGGCGCGGTTCCGGCCGGCTCGACCCAGGCCAGTCTCGCGGCGTCCACTGTGGACGGTCTCGGCGATGTTCTCACGGACGGGGACGGTCGCACCCTTTACCGTTATGCCAAGGACCTTTCCCAGCCGCCGAAGGCGAACTGTGATGGCCCGTGCGCCGAAATGTGGCCGCCGCTGGTCTCGGAAAACACCGCGATCGTGGCCGGTCTGGACCAGCAGCTGGTGAGCTCGGTCACTCGGAAGGACGGCCGGAACCAGGTGACATTCGGCGGCTGGCCGGTCTATCTTTACGCCAAGGACACCGGCGCCGGGGTGGCGCTCGGCCAGAACGTGAGCGCGGACTGGGCGGCCATCACCCCCACCGGTGCCAAGGCGACCGGCAAGGCCCCCGCGGCCGGCGCCGGCCCGGACCAGAACCAGGATCAGAACCAGGCGGACGGCCAGAACGCGGCCGCGCCGAAGCCCACCACCGTCGGTATCGGCCAGATCGACGGCATGGGCCAGATCCTCACCGACACCAACGGAAAGACGCTCTACCTGTTCACCAAGGACAAGGGTGC
Source organism: uncultured Actinomycetota bacterium (assembly GCA_963762765.1). GTDB lineage: Bacteria > Actinomycetota > Actinomycetes > Mycobacteriales > Pseudonocardiaceae > Amycolatopsis. The sequence goes on along the minus strand of CAVXMR010000054.1, from coordinate 78,764 downwards.
CGGAACGTCCACATGCGACGGTGCGTGCGCGGCCACGTGGCCGCCGGTGCTCGCGGGCGGCCGGATCACCGTGGCCGAAGAGGTGGACACCGCACTCATCGGCCAGACCCGGCGCTCGGACGGCACCATGCAGGTGACCGTCGGCGGCTGGCCGGTCTACAGCTACTCGAAGGACACCGCGCCCGGCCAGGCGAACGGCCACGGCGTCGGCGGTACCTGGTTCGCGGTCGAACCGGCGGGCTGCCGCGTCGACCCGAGCCGCAAGCCGACCGGCAGCGGTAATGACAGTGGCGGCACGCAGCAGGCAGTGGCGACCACCGGCGGGTACTGAAACCCGCCTCCCAGATTCCGGCCCGGTGGATGTCTTCCCTCCACCTCACCCCCCCTCATTCACCGGGCCGGTTGTTTTCCCTTGATCCGCAGGCATCTCCTGCACCCAGACCCCGGCCCGGTGGGTGATCTTCCCTCCACCTCACCCCCCTCACCCATCGGGCCGGTCACAACCTCATCACCGCGGGATTCGGATCCCGCTCCCCGAAACACCGGTCCGGTGGATGCTTCCCTCCACCTCACCCCCCTCATTCGCCGGGCCGGCCAAGCTGCGGTCCCCGTGTCCAGGCACGGGGACCGCAGTTCCGTTTCCGCAGCCGGCTCCGTCCAGTCCGTGAAGGCCACCTTGAGGGAACCCCAAGGTCCTCAAGGTGGCCTTCACGGACTTTTGCGCGTCTCGGAGGCTGTTCGGCCCGCATGGTGGATTCTTTGATCTTTTGACCGCAAGATGGTGCTCATCGTGAATTTCTCCCCATGAAGGGAGCAGGATGAGCCTGCGTTCCGACGCCGCCGACCTGCAGGACGACCTGGCCGCACTGCGCCGCGCCCTGCACCGCATCCCCGAGATCGGGCTCCACCTCCCGCGCACCCAGGAGCAGGTCCTGGCCGCGCTCGACGGGCTCGGCCTGGAGATCACCCTGGGTAACAAGCTCTCCTCGGTCACCGCCGTGCTGCGCGGCGCCCGCCCCGGCGGGACCGTGCTGCTGCGCGGTGACATGGACGCGCTGCCGGTCACCGAGCGCAGCGGCGAGCACTTCAGCTCCGAGATCGACGGCGCGATGCACGCCTGCGGCCACGACCTCCACACCGCCGGGCTCGTCGGCGCCGCCCGGCTCCTGGCGGCGCGAAAACCGGAGCTGACCGGCGACGTCGTGTTCATGTTCCAGCCCGGCGAAGAGGGCTGGGACGGTGCCGGGCACATGATCGACGAGGGCGTGCTGACCGCGTCGGGCCGGCCGGTGGACGCGGCCTACGGGCTGCACGTCGCGGCCGCCACCTACGCCCGCGGCCACTTCACCGCCCGGCCCGGTCCGCTGATGGCGGCCTCCGGCGGGCTGACCGTGCGGGTCCTCGGCGCCGGCGGGCACGGCTCGTCGCCGCACGACTCGCGCGACCCGATCCCGGCCGCCTGCGAGATGGTCACCGCGCTGCAGACGATGGTGACCCGCCGCTTCGACGTCTTCGACCCGGTGGTGGTCACGGTCGGCTCGTTCCACGCGGGCACCCGGCGCAACATCATCCCGGACGACGCCGTGTTCGAGGCGACGCTGCGGTCGTTCTCCCCGGAGACCGCCGGGCGGGTCGGCGAGGAGGCGGTCCGGATCTGCCAGGGGATCGCGATGGCCCACGGCCTCGACGTCGACGCACGCTACGAGCCGGAGTACCCCGCCACGGTCAACGACGCCGCGGCCTACGACTTCGTCGCCGAGACCGTGCGGGAGGTGTTCGGCGAGGAGCGGTTCAGCGAACTGCCCGACCCGATCACCGGCTCGGAGGACTTCTCCCGGGTGCTCGAACGCGTGCCCGGCGCGTACCTCTTCCTCGGCGCCTCCCCGGATCCCGATTTCGCGAAGGCGCCCGACAATCATTCGCCGCGTGCCCGCTTCGACGACAGCGTGCTGAGCGACGGCGCCGCGTTGCTCGCGGAGCTGGCCGTCCGCCGACTCGACCAGCTGGCGGTGTGACATGAGGATCTACCACTGGCCACCGGTCCTGCCGGTGCTCGCGTTGATCGTGATGCCGTTCCTGCCGTTCGTGAACACGACCGGGCTGTGGCTCGGGTTGCCCCGGATGGTCGTGTGGGGCGCGTTCTGGTGCCTGATGTTCACCCCGGCGCTGCTGCTGTCCGAACGCCTGATGCGCGCGCGGGAGGACGAGCGATGATCCTCGCCTTCACCCTCGTCGGCATCCTCCTGATCGGCGTGCTCGGCTTCGTCGGGCGCCGCCGTCCCGCCGCGGACCTCGCCGAATGGACCGTCGGCGGCCGCAAGTTCGGCGCGCTCACCATGTGGTTCCTGCAGGCAGGGGAGGTGTTCACCACCTTCACCTTCCTCGGCATGGCCGGGCTCGCCTACAGCGGCGGCGTGGCCGCGATGTACGCGCTGCCGTACGTGCCGATCGCGTATGTCGTGCTGTTCTTCCTGGCGAAACGCTTGTGGACGCTGGGAAAGGAGCGCGGCTACCTCACCCAGGGCGACTTCCTGGAGGACCGCTACTCCAGCCGGACGCTCGGCACGCTGTCCGCGGTGCTCGGCGTCGTGTTCGTGCTGCCGTACCTGCAGCTGCAGATCACCGGTCTCGGCCTGATCGTGCGGCTGGTCACCGGTGACACCGCTTCCGGCACGCTCAGCATGGTCGCCGGGAGCGTGCTGGTCGTGGCCTTCGTGCTGTGGGCGGGGCTGCGCGGCGTCGCGGCGACGTCCTACTTCAAGGACGGCATCATGCTGGTCGCGCTGGTGGTGCTGCTGATCGCGGTGCCGACACACTTCGCGGGCGGGATCCCGGCGGTGTTCCACAAGATCGAGCAGCTGCACCCGGAGAAGCTGATCGTCCACAGTGGACCGAACGACCACGTCTGGTTCATCACGAGCATGGTGGTCAGCGCCATCGGCGTCGCCCTGATGACGCTGCCGCACTCGTGGCCCGCGCTGATGTCCGCGCGCGACCCGAAGGTGCTGAGGCGCAACTACGCCTGGATGCCGGTGTACGAGCTGTGCCTGCTGCTACCGATGATCATCGGGTTCGCCGCGATCCTGGTGGTGCCCAAGGGAAGCGACCCGAATGGCGTATTGCTGACGCTGTCGAAGGACGCCCTGCCCGGCTGGGTGACCGGCATCATCGTGGTGGCCGCGACGGCGACCGCGATGGTCCCGGCGGCCGGGATCCTGATCGGGATCTCGTCGCTCGTGGCACGCAACATCGTGCGGGTGCGCGGGGAGCGCAAGCAGTTCTGGATCAACCACGGGACGGTTGTCCTCGCGAGTACGCTTGCCCTCGTGCTCGGCATCTTCCGGCCGGATCTGCTGGCCAACTTGCTGCTGCTGACCTATGCCGGGTCCGTCCAGCTGGCCCCGGCCAACCTGCTGGGCTTCCTGCGCCGCGTGCCGGTGGGCAAGGGGCCGGTGCTCGCCGGGCTGGTCGCGGGCGAGCTCGTGGTGCTGTGGCTGACCTTTGTGGACAAACACCTCGTCGGGAACTTCAACGTGGGCCTGGTCGGGCTGGGCGCGAACCTCCTCGTGCTGGGCCTGGCCGTGCTCGTCGAACGGGCGGTGACCGCGCGGGCGGTCCCCGCCGAGGAGGCTGCGTGACGCGGACGGTCTTCACCGGCGGCTCGGTCTTCGACGGCACGGGCGACGACCCGGCCGAGGCGGACGTGGTGCTCGAGCACGGGCGCATCATCGACGTCGGCACCGGGCTGGACGGCGACGAGAGCGTCGACTGCACCGGCGCGGTGCTGCTGCCGGGCCTGTTCGACTGCCACGTGCACATCACGGTGTCCGACATCGGGCTGCTTTCCCGTGCCCAGAAGCCGTTCTCGTACCAGTTCTACGAGGCCGCGCGGAACCTGTGGGCCACGCTCGCGCTCGGCATCACGACGGTGAGGGACGCCTCGGGCGCGGACCTCGGTATCAAGCAGGCGGTCGACGACGGGCTGATCCCTGGGCCGCGGCTGCGGATCGCGATCAGCCTGATCAGCCAGACCGGCGGCCACGGCGACGCGTGGACGCCGTCGGGGCTGTGCCTGCCGCTGCTGCTGCCGCACCCCGGCCGTCCCGACGCCATCGCCGACGGACCGGACGAGATGCGCCGTGTCGCGCGGACGCTGCTGCGTGCGGGCGCGGACGTGCTCAAGGTCTGCACGACCGGCGGCGTCCTCTCGCCGCGCGACGACCCGCGGCATTCGCAGTACACGCCGGAGGAACTGGAGGTCCTGGTCACCGAGGCGGCGATGCAAGGGCGCTCGGTGATGGCGCACGCCCAGGGCTCGCAAGGGATCAAGAACGCCGTCCGCGCGGGGATCCGGTCCATCGAGCACGGCATCTACCTCGACGACGAGGCGATCGAGCTGATGCTGGCTCACGGCACCTGGCTGGTCCCGACGCTGGTGGCGCCGGTCAACGTCGTCCGCGCGGCCGACGCGGGCGTAGACCTGCCGGCCGCGGTCGTCGCGAAGGCGCGCGAAGTCGTCGAGGCGCATCGCGAATCGGTCCGGCGGGCGTACGCGGCCGGGGTGCGCATCGCGATGGGCACGGACAGCGGCGTCGGCCCGCACGGCACGAACCTGGAGGAACTGGCGCTGATGGAGGCGTGCGGGATGCCCCCGGAGGACGTCCTCGAGGCGACGACGTCCTCGGCGGCGCGTCTGCTCGGCCTCGACAACGAACTGGGCCGGATCGCGCCCGGCTTGCGTGGCGACCTGGTCGTCGTCGCAGGCGATCCCTACGACTTCGCCTCGCTACCCTCGGCCGTCCGCGAGGTCTGGAAGGACGGCACCCGGGTCGTCTGATGGGACCTAGAGCGCGTCGGGGGTGAGGAGTTCGCGCAGGGCGACGGCGAACTTCGCGGGGTTGCGCTGCGGTGCCAGGTGCGCGCCCGGCATCTCCGTGAAGGGGAGGCCCAGCTCCAGGGCCAGGATCTTCGCCGGCTGGTAGTGGTAGCGGCCCCGGCTGCCCTCGCCCGCCACCGGCAGGATCTCCGTGCTCGCCTTCCGCAGCGCGCGCAGGTCCGGCAGGTAGTCGTAGATCTCCGTCAGCTCCCGGTCGAACAGCCGGATCCACTCGGCCTCGTGCGGCAGCCGGGCGTTCGGCAGGTCCGGCAGCGCCGCCCCGGCGATCGCGTCGGCGAAGCCCTTGACCGCCGCCATCAGTGAGCCGGACCGCGCCAGGCGGACATACTCGGCCGCCGCGGCCAGCCAGCCGTCGCCGTCCGGCATCAGGTGGACGGCCGGGGGCTCGTGCGCGACCAGCGTCGACACCCGCTCGGGGTGCCGGGCCACCAGGTCGAGGGCGATCTGCGCGCCGGCGCTGGTGCCGAACACCGGGACCGGGCCGGCGCCGACGTGGTCGAGCACGGCGAGCGCGTCGTCCGCCTGCAGCGCCACCGTGACCGGGCCGGACGTCTTGTCGGTGCTGCCGAAATGGCCGCGGCGGTCGTAGCTCACCACGGTGTAGTGCGGCGACAGCTGCTTCACCAGCGCGCGGTACGCGTCGGCCGCGCCGGTGCCGCCCGGGATCAGCAGCAGTACCGGGCCCTCGCCGTCCTGGCGGACGAGGAGCTCACCGCCGGAAACCGGACACCGGGATTCCGAGATCATGCAAGAAAGTCAAGCACAACCGCCGTCGCCGAGGCGCCGCAGGATCGCTTCCGCGTCGGCCACGATCGACGCCACGAGCTCGCCCACCGCCGGAAGATCCGCCAGCAGGCCGACGACCTGCCCGGACGCCAGCACGCCCGCGCCGGTGTCGCCGTCGACGAGCCCGGCGCGCAGCAGCATCGGGGTGTTCGCGGCCATCAGGACCTGCGCCCAGCTCCGGTCGCCGCCGCGCTTCATCCGCACGCCCTCGCGCACCAGCGCGCCCCACGAAAGCCCGCTCAGCCGCCGGAACCGCGCCGCGTTCGCCGCCGCCCGGGCCAGCCCGGTGAGCGGCCCGGACTTCTCCAGCCCGTCGACCAGCCCGGTGCGGAGCACCCGATGCGGCAGGCCGTCGACCTTCCGGGTGACGACGGTGCCGCTGAGGTCGTGCGCCAGGTATTCCTGCTTGACGCTGTCCGGGACGGTGCTTTCGCGGGTGAGCAGGAACCGCGTGCCCATCCCGATCCCGGCCGCGCCGTAGGCCAGCGCCGCGGCGAGCCCGCGCCCGTCGAAGAACCCGCCGGCGGCGACCACCGGGATGTCGACGGCGTTCAGCACCGAGGGCAGCAGCAGCGTCGTCGCGACGCCGCCGGTGTGCCCGCCGCCCTCGCCGCCTTGGACGAGCACGGCGTCGGCGCCCCACGACGCGACCTTCTCGGCGTGCCGGGCCGCTCCGACCGACGGGATCACGACGATGCCGTGGTCCTTGAGCTTCGCGATCATGTCCCGCTTCGGCGCGAGGGCGAACGACGCGACCCGCACCTCTTCGGCGATGAGCAGGTCGATCCGGCGGCCCGCGTCGTCGGCGTCGGCGCGGAGGTTGACGCCGAACGGCCGCGTGGTCCGGCTCTTGACCTCCTTGACCGCGACGGCCAGCTCGTCGTAGGTCATCGTCGCCGAACCCAGGATGCCGAGCGCGCCCGCCTCCGCGGTGGCCGACACCAGCCGCGGCCCGGCGACCCAGCCCATCCCGGTCTGGACCACCGGATGGCGGACGCCGGTGAGCTCGGTCAGCGCGGTCTTCATTCCGGGACTTCTTTCTCCCGCAACGCCTTCGGGTCCAGCTCGGCGATCAGTTCGAGTTCCGCGGACGTAGGCTCGCGCGAGGTCACGACATCGTCGGTCAGCAACGGGAAACCGGTCGCTTCGAGGACTTCCGCCACCGTGACCCCGGGATGCACCGACACCAGCCGCGGCGCGTGGTCAGGCCCGCCGAAGTCGAGGACGCCCAGGTTCGTCACCACGCGGTGGACGTCGTGGTAGCGCAGGTTCGCGGCCGCGGCGCGCTTGAACCCGACGCCGGACACGACGTCGACCTGCTCGACGAACACCCGGCGGCTGTGGCGCGGCACCCAGTAGCTGGTGCGGTGGTTGGCGGTGTTGCCCGGCCCGCCGCGGACGCCGAGAAGCTGCTTCTTCGGCTTCTCGTGGTCGCCGATCGCGGAGATGTTCTGGTTGCCCTCGCGGTCGACCTGGTTGGCGCCCATCACGACGTGCCGTTTCCCGTGCGGTACCACGGTGTCCAGCACCTTGCGGAACGGCTGCCAGCCCTCGATCACGTCGCCGTGCATGAGGTACGCCTCGCCGTTCGACAGCAGCAGGTCGGGCTCGAAGGTCCGTTTCGCCAGCCGCGCGCCGAGCGCCGGGATGAATCCCATCGGGCTGATCAGGATCTCGCCGTCGCCGCGGAACAGCTCCGCGCACGCGATCACGGCGACGTCGGCGCGGGTCATGCGACCTCCTCGGCGAATCGGGCGACTTCGTGCTGGTAGCGCGTTTCGTCGCCGGAAAGGAACCGGTCGACGAAGCCCGGCCAGGCGTCCGGGTCTTTCGCGGCGGCGACGTAGTGACGCTGGAAGCGCTCGTCGCGGCCGTAGTCCGGCACCGCGGTCGTGAAGTGGGCGCCGTTCGGCGTCTCGACGACACCGTGGACGCTGGCGCGGTTGAGCAGAAGGCTTTGCACGGGCGCGGATTCCGTGAGCTCGGCGGTGTCGACGATCTTCTCCGCCGAGACGTAGCACCGGTCCGCCGCGAGTGCGTACAGCTCGTCGAAGTACGGATCGGGGCCGAGATATTGCGCGTTGCCGCGGGCGTCCGCGCGGTTGAGGTGGACGAGCGCCGCGTCGAGCCGCAACGCGGGTACGGCGAGGAGTTCTTCGCCGTCCTCGTAGGGGGAGCGGACGGTCTTGAGCGAGCTCATCACGTCCGTGCCGAGCCCCGCGCGGGTGGGGAGGAACGGAAGCCGTTGCGCGGCAGCGGAAAGCCCGGTGCCGAGGACGCCTTCGTCGTACTCGGTGACGTCGATCTCGCCGGTCTCGCGGACCCGGCTGAACCACGGGTCGTACGGGACGGAATCGAGCGTCACGAACCCGAATACCAGCCGGCGGATCTTGCCCGCCGACGCCAGCAGCCCGACGTCCGGGCCGCCGTAGGACACCACGGTGAGGTCCTTCAGCGGCGAGCGCAGGATCGCGCGCACGAGCGCCATCGGCTTGCGCCGCGAGCCCCAGCCGCCGATCCCGATCGTCATCCCGTCGCGCAGCTCGGCGACCACCTCGTCGGCGGTCATCCGCTTGTCGCTCAAGGCTTTCCCCTCTCCAAGAACTCCTGCCTCGCGCCGTCGGAGACCCCGGCCAGGTTGAGCTGGAAGGTGAACCCCTGCTCGTACCGGTAGCTGCGATGCGGCTGGACGTCGATGCCGTTGATGGCCTGCTTCGCCGCGCGGATCACGCGAGTGTCCTTCGCCGCGATCTGCCGGGCGACCACGAGCGCGGCTTCGTCGAGTTCCTCGCGCGGTACCACCGAATACACCGAACCGTGGTGGTGGAGCTGCTGCGCGGTGACCCGCGACGCCGTGAAGTACAACGCTCTCATGAGGTGCTGCGGGACGAGCCGCGCCAGGTGCGTCGCCGCGCCGAGCGCGCCGCGGTCCACCTCGGGCAGCCCGAACTCGGCGTCCTCGCTGGCGACCACGATGTCCGCGTTGCCGACCAGCCCGACACCGCCGCCGAGGCAGAACCCGTGCACGGCCGCGATCACCGGCACCGCGCAGTCGTAGACCGCGGAGAACGCGGCCGCGCAGCCCTCGTTCGCGCCGATCAGCGCGCCGTAGCCGGGTCGCGCCTGGATCTCCTTGAGGTCGACCCCGGCGTTGAACCCGCGGCCCTCGGCGCGCAGCACGACGACGTGGGTCGCCGGATCTCGCCCGGCCGTCTCGATCGCGGCGGCGAGGTCGAACCAGCCCTGCACGGTGAGCGCGTTGACCGGCGGGCGGCCACCGTCACCACGGTGATCCCGGGCTCCGGGGTGTGCGTCGAAACCGTCATCGCGCCCCTTCGCGGTTAACAACCTAGCACTTGCTTGGTACGTTAGCATCGGGACAGCGAAAGCGGGAGGTCGCCGATGCACTCGAGCTCGGGCTGGACGGCGCGGTGGTCTTGGTGACCGGCGGCGTCCGCGGAGTCGGCCTCGGCATCTCGCGCGCGTTCGCCGATGCGGGCGCCCGCGTGGTGACGTGTGCGCGCCGCACCCCGGAGGAGACGATCGGCGACGCGTTCATCCCCTGCGACATCCGGGATCCGGAGGCGGTGCGCGCGCTCGTCGCGGGGATCGTCGAACGGTTCGGACGGCTGGACGTCCTGGTCAACAACGCCGGGGGAGCGCCGTTCGCGGACACGTCGACGGCGTCGCCGCGGTTCCACGAGAAGGTGGTGGGGTTGAACCTGCTGGCGCCGCTGGCGTGGCCGTCGCGGCCAACGACGTGATGCAGCAGCAGGAATCCGGCGGCGCGATCGTGAACATCAGCAGTGTCAGCGCGCTGAGGCCGTCGCCGGGCACGGCCTCCTACGGCGCGGCCAAGGCCGGACTGGACAACCTGACCACCACCCTGGCCGTCGAGTGGGCGCCCAAGGTGCGGGTCAACGCGCTCGACGTCGGGATGGTCCGGACCGAGATCGCACCGGGACCTTCGGCGAGGCGGCCGGATCGCGCGTTCGGCGCGACTGTCCCGTTGGGACGGTTGGCCGAACCGGAGGAGATCGGCGCGTGCGCGGTGTTCCTGGCTTCCCGGCTGGCTTCCTACGTCAGCGGGGCGCGCTGGCGGTGCACGGCGGCGGCGAAGCGCCGGCGTTCCTGAAGGCGATGGAGGAGCGATGAGCGGGCTGCTGGACGGTCGGATCGTGATCGTCACGGGCGCGGGACGCGGGATCGGCCGGGCGCACGCCCTGGCGTTCGCCGCCGAGGTGCGCGGGTGGTGGTCAACGACGTCGGCGCGGCGCTCGACGGCCGCGGCGGTGAGGCGGGCCCGGCGCAGGGCGTGGTCGACGAGATCTCGCGGGCGGTGGGGAAGCGGTGGCGAACACCAGCGACATCGCTTCCTGGGAGGGTGCGGCGTCGTTGGTGCGCACAGCTCTGGATGCCTTTGGCGGCTTGGACGTTTTGGTCAACAACGCGGGTTTTCTGCGGGACCGGATGCTGGTCAACCTCGCCGAGGAGGAGTGGGACGCGGTCGTCCGCGTCCACCTGAAAGGCCATTTCGCGCCGCTGCGGCACGCGGCGGAGTACTGGCGTGCCGAGGCGAAGGCGGGGCGCACGCGCGACGCGCGGGTCGATCAACACGAGCTCCGGTGCGGGGCTGCTCGGCAGCGTCGGGCAGGGCAACTACGCGGCGGCGAAGGCGGGGATCCTCGGCCTGACCACGGTCGCCGCGGCCGAGTTGGGTCGCTACGGCGTCACGGTCAACGCGATCGCCCCGGCCGCGCGCACCCGGATGACCGAGAAGGCGTTCGCGGACATGGCCGCCCCTGATTCCGGCTTCGACGCGATGGCGCCGGAGAACGTGTCGCCGCTGGTGGTCTGGCTGGGCAGCACCGAATCCGCGGACGTGACGGGCCGGGTGTTCGAGGTCGACGGCGGCCGCGTCGGGGTGGCCGACGGCTGGCGCCACGGCCCGACCCGCGACAAGGGCGCCCGGTGGGCCCCGGCCGAGCTGGGCCCGGTGGTGGCGGAACTGCTGGTGGAGGCCGCCGACCCGGAGCCGGTGTACGGCGCCTAGCGTGCACTTCATGGCACGACGAACGATTCTCAGCGGCTCCACGTTCGAGGAGCAGATCGGCTACGCCCGCGCGGTGGTCGACGGCGACCGCGTCTACGTGTCCGGGACGACCGGCTTCGACTACACCACGATGACGATTTCCGACGACGTCGTCGAGCAGGCCGCGCAGTGCCTGCGCAACATCTCGGCGGCGCTGGAGGAAGCGGGCTGCACGTTCGCGGATGTGGTGCGGGTGCGGTACCTGCTGCCTTCGTGCGCCGACTTCGAACCGTGCTGGCCGGTGCTGCGCAAGGCTTTCGGCGAGGTCCGCCCGGCCGCGACGATGCTCGAGTGCGGGCTGGCGGACCCGCGGATGAAGATCGAGATCGAGGTGGACGCGCGGAAAGGCTCGTGAGTGGTAAGTGTCGTTCTAACAACACTTACCACTCACGAGCCCTTTGCCCGCAGAGGCTTCGGGGTGCGGTGAGGCGGAAGGTGACGATCCGGGTGGCTCAGTGGCCGCCCGGCCGCAGCCGTTAGATCCGCTCGATGATCGTCGCTGTCGCCAGCGCCCCGCCGGCGCACATGGTCACCAGAGCGGTGGAAGCGTCCCGCCGTTCAAGCTCGTGCAGCGCCGTGGTCAGCAGCCGGGCCCCGGTACTTCCGACCGGATGCCCGAGCGCGATCGCGCCCCCGTTGACGTTCACCAGCGCGGGGTCCGGCCCGATCACCTGCTGCCACGACAACGCCACCGACGCGAAAGCCTCGTTGACCTCGAACAAATCGACGTCGGAAAGGCTCATCCCGGACCGGGCGAGCACGCGTTCGGTAGCGCGGATCGGGCCGTCCAGGTGGTAGTAAGGCTCGGCCCCGACCAAAGCTTGAGCCACGATCCGGGCCCGGGGACGCAAGCCGAGCTCCGCGGCACGATCGGAATCCACCAGCAGCACCGCCGCGGCGCCATCCGAGATCTGCGAGGACGTCCCCGCCGTATGGACGCCATCGGCAACCACCGGCTTCAGCCGCGCGAGGCCCTCCACCGTCGTCTCGCGCAAACCCTGGTCACGCGCGACCAAGTGCGTTTCGCCAGTGGGGGCGCCGTCGGCGAAGCACCGGGGCCTTGACCGGCGCCACCTCGCGGTCGAAGTGCCCGGCCGCCCAGGCGGCGGCCGCTTTCCGTTGAGAATGAGGCGCCGAACGCGTCGACGTCCGCGCGGGTCAGGCCGCGGCGGACGGCGATGCGCTCGGCCGCGCCGTACTGGTTCGGCAGGTCGATCGACCACGACGACGGCCGCGGCGACCCCAGGCCCTCGGTGCGGTTGGAACCCAGAGGCACCCGGCTCATCGCCTCGACGCCGCACGCGACGCCGACGTCGATCGCGCCGGTCGCGATCAGCCCGGCGATCAGGTGTGTGGCCTGCTGGGCCGAGCCGCACTGGGCGTCGATCGTGGTCGCCCCGGCCGTTTCGGGCAGGCCCGCGTGCAGCCAGGCGGTGCGGGTGACGTTGTTGGACTGCTCGCCGGCCTGCGTGACGCAGCCGCCGATCAGCTGCTCGACCAGCGCCGGGTCGATCCCGGCCCGGTCCAGCAGGGCGAGCTGGGCCACGCCCAGCAGCTCGGCGGCGTGCAGCCCGGCCAGCAGGCCGCCCCGCTTGCCGATCGGGGTCCGCACGGCCTCGGCGATCACCGGCACGCCCATGTCGTCCCTTTCGTCGGGGAATCCTGCCTCAAAACTAGAACACGTTATAGATCCTGACAAGCCTGCCCAGGAATCGCGCCATCTCGATCACGGCCAACTGAGCGCTCGTTCACCTGCGCGTTCGGGTGCCTCATCGGTTAAGTTAACGGGGTTCACTCCGGGGGTTCCGATAGTTAACGCCGTATGCTCTAATCGGCGTAGAACGTGTTCCATACAGCGAACCGTGGGAGGCAACGTGGCCGCTCCGCTCATCCCCGCCGGTTTCGACTTCACGGACCCGGACCTCTATGCCCAGCGCCTGCCCCTGGCCGAGTTCGCCGAACTGAGGCGGACCGCCCCGGTCTGGTGGAACCCGCAGAAACCGAACACCGCCGGCTTCGGCGACGACGGCTACTGGGTCGTCTCGCGCCACGCCGACGTCAAGGAGGTTTCGCGCGACAGCCATCTCTGGTCGTCCCGGGAAAAGACCGCGATCATCCGCTTCGACGAGAGCATGACCGAGGACCGCCTGGAGGCGAACCGGCTGATCCTGCTGAACATGGACGCGCCGCAGCACACCACGCTGCGCCGGATCGTGTCGAAGGGCTTCACCCCGCGCTCGATCCCCAAGCTCGAAGACACCCTTCGCGACCGCGCCGAGCGCATCGTCGCCGAGGCAAGGAAAAAAGGTTCCGGCGACTTCGTCACCGACGTCGCGTGCGAGCTGCCGCTGCAGGCGATCGCCGAGCTGATCGGCATCCCGCAGGAGGACCGGCTCAAGATCTTCGACTGGTCCAACCAGATGGTCGCCTACGACGATCCCGAGTACGAGGTCGAGCCCCTGGAGGCGTCCACCCAGCTCGTCGGCTACGCCTGGAACATGGCCGAGCAGCGCCGGTCCTGCCCGATGGACGACATCGCCACCAAGCTGGTCCAGGCCGACGTCGAAGGCGAGTCGCTCGGCTCCGACGAGTTCGGCTTCTTCGTGATCCTGCTGGCGGTCGCGGGCAACGAGACCACGCGCAACGCCATCACCCACGGCATGAAGGCCTTCCTCGACCATCCGGACCAATGGGACCTCTACAAGGACCAGCGGCCCAAGACCGCGCCCGACGAGATCGTCCGCTGGGCCAGCCCGATCGTGGCCTTCCAGCGCACCGCCACCCGCGACACCGAGCTGGGCGGCGCGCACATCCGCAAGGGCGACCGGGTCGGGCTCTTCTACAGCTCGGCCAACTTCGACCCGGACGTGTTCGACGCCCCGGACAAGTTCGACGTTCTCCGCGAGGACAACCCGCACGTCGGATTCGGCGGCACCGGTTCGCACTACTGCATCGGCGCGAACCTCGCGCGGCTGGAGATCGACCTGATCTTCAACGCGATCGCCGACGTCATGCCGGGCATCGCCGAAGCGGGGCCGCCGGTGCGGCTGCGCTCCAGCTGGATCAACGGGATCAAGCACTATCCGGTGCGGTACGCCTAGGATGGCGCGGTGGCCCCACGCACCACCATCGACGTCGAGTTCGGCATCCGCGTCACCGAACCAGGGCGCGCGGCGATTTCGGTCGCCGCCGCGCACGCGGACACCGACGCCCTCGCCGTGTCCTGGCACGGCGAGGGCGAGACGGTCGAGTTCGGGCACGGCACCCGCGCGGAGGTCCACGACCTCCCGGAGGGTGAGCACCGCATCACCTACCACGCCGAGCGCACCCTCACCGACGCCGAACCCGAGCCGCTGACACTCGCCGACGCCGCCGTCTTCACCCGGCCCAGCCGGTACTGCCCGTCGGACCGGATGTTCGGGCTGATCCCGTCCGAGCTGTTCAGCCTGCCGGACGCGAAGTCCCAAGTGGACGCCATCGTCGAGCACATCGCCGGTCGGCTGTCCTATGTGGTCGGTGGCAGCCGTCCCACCGACGACGCGATCGACACCCTGCTCTCAGGCGAGGGCGTCTGCCGCGACTTCGCGCACGTGGGGATTTCGCTGTGCCGGTTCCTCGACATCCCGGCCCGCTACGTCGGCGTCTACGCGCCCGGGCTCGCCCCGATGGACTTCCACGCCGTGTTCGAGGCCGCGATCGACGGCCACTGGTACGTCTTCGACGCCACCCACCTGGCGCCACGCCAGAGCATGCTGCGGATCTCGACCGGCCGCGACGCCGCCGACACGCCGTTCCTCGCCACCCTCGGCGCCGAGCTGGACTTCCTGGGCAGCACGGTCTTCGCGACCACCGACGGCCCGCTCCCGTTCGACGACTGGCGTGAACTGGTCGTGCTCAGCTGAGCCGAGTCCGCGTGTTGTGGCCGTGCGGTGCCGCCGGAATGGGTAGACAGTCACCGTGAAGAGTTCCGTGAAGACCCCGACGGCGTGGGCGCGCGCCCGGGCGCGCTACCGCTGGCTGGACCACATCGCGCGCGCGACCAACCGTTACTTCGAGTGCGGCGGATACCACTACGTCGCGTCGATCACCTACTTCAGCCTGCTTTCCCTGGTGCCGATCCTGATGGTCGCGTCCTCGATCGCCGGGTTCGTGCTGGCCAGCCAGCCGGAGCTGCTCAAGTCGCTGCTCGCCGCGCTGGCCGGCACCCTGCCGGGCACGCTCGGGGTAAAGGCGGGGGAGCTGCTCACCGGGTTCGTGGACCAGCGCACCAGCGTCGGCGTGATCGGACTCGGCATCGCCCTGTACTCGGGCTGGAACTGGATGAACGCGCTCCGGGACTCGCTCACCGCGATGTGGGGCCAGAACCGCTCCGAGGAGCCGCTCTACCGCACGATCGTGGTCGACACGCTGGCGCTGCTCGGGCTTTCGCTGGCGCTGGTGGTGTCGTTCTCGATCACCATCTCCGGCACCGCGCTCGGCGGCTACCTGCTGCGCCTGGCCGGGCTCGACGACACGAGCTGGGGCCACCAGCTGGTCTCCGCGTCGTCGATCCCGCTGGCCCTGCTCGCGAACTGGCTGGTGTTCCTCTGGGTGCTCTCGCGGCTGCCACGCAAGCGGGTCGGCGCGCGCAGCGCGGTCCGCGGCGCGATCGCGCTGGCGCTCGGCTTCGAGCTGCTCAAGCAGGCAGGCGGCTTCTACCTGCGGTTGATCGGCGACTCGCCGAGTGGGGTCGCGTTCGGCTCGATCATCGGCCTCATCTTCTTCATCTCGCTGGTCGCGCGGCTGCTCGTCTATGTGACGGCGTGGACCGCGACCGGCTCGGACGCCCCGCCCGACGAGATCGCCCCGCCGAAGCCGGTCGAGCTGCGGCTGGTGGTCGCGGCGGAACCCTCGCCCGCGTTGCCCGCCGCGGTCGGCGTGCTCACCGGGGTGCTGGGGACCCTGCTGGCGCTGCGCTGGCGGCGGTCGCGGGACTGAACAGCCGGTCCAGCTGACGGTCGATCAGCGCGATCGCGGCCTCGGGCGTGCGCTGGCGCAGGATGATGCTGGTCTGCAGGCCGTCGATGCTCGAGAGGAGCAGCTCGGCCTCCGGCAGCAGCTCCAGACCGGAGTCGACTTCGCCGCGATCACGGCCCCAGCCCAGCAGATCGACGGTCAGCCGTTCCAGCTCCGGCGGGCTCGCCTCGAACGCGGCCGCGAGGTCCGGATCGGCCAGTGACCGCACGAAATACGCGAGGTGCACGAGGTAGCGCGTGCGGCGGTCGTCGTCGAGCGGCAGCATCCCGACGAGCATCGCCCGCAGGATCTCGCGCGGCGTGGCGCCCTCGGGGACGTCCTGGCGGGTGCGGTTCTCGAACTCCTTGTTGAGGATTTCCAGCGCGCCGAGCAGCAGGTCGTTGCGAGTGCCGAAGTAGTACTGGACGAGCCGCAGCGAGACGCCCGCCTCGGCCGCGACCTTGCGCAGCGAGACGTCCTCGAGCCCGCGCGTGCTGGCGATCCGCCAGACGGCCTCGGCGATCTGGCGGCGGCGCTGCTCGTGGTCGGCGAGTTTAGGCATCCTGGGTCGATCGTATCAACGCGGCTTTTCGGAGCCCACGACCCACATCGAGAAGTACTGCGACCCGCCGCCGTAGGCGTGGCCGAGCCCGATGCGAGCGCCGTCGACCTGGTAGTCCCCGGCGCGGCCCATGACCTGCTTCGCGGCTTCGGAGAAGCGAAGCATGCCGGACGCGCCGATCGGGTTGGACGAGAGCACGCCGCCGGAAGGGTTGACCGGCATCCGCCCGCCCAGCGCCGTCTCCCCGGCTTCGGTGACCTTCCAGCCCTCGCCCTCGGCCGCGAAACCCAGGTTCTCCAGCCACATCGGCTCGAACCACGAGAACGGCACGTAGATCTCCGCGACGTCCACTTCGGACAGTGGGTCGGTGATCCCGGCCTCGGCCCACAGCGCGGCCGCGGCGTCGCGCCCGGCTTGAGGATTGACCTGGTCGCGCCCGGCGAAAGTCGTGGGTTCGGTGCGCATCGCCGTCGCGTGGATCCACGCCGCACCGCCTTCGACCGCGTCGCCGGCGGCCTCGTCGCCGAGCACCATCGCGCACGCGCCGTCCGATGAAGGACAGGTTTCGTCGTAGCGGATCGGGTCCCACAGCATCTGCGACGCCTGCACCGACTCGACGGTGATGTCCGGCTGCTGCAAGTGCGCGAACGGGTTCAGGGCGCCGTTGCGACGGTCTTTCGCCGCGACGATCGCGCCGACGTGCTCGGGCGCGCCGGAACGCCGGATGTAGGAGCGCACATGCGGGGCGAAGTAGCCGCCCGCGCCGGCGCCGACCGGCATGTGGAAGGGCGGCATGATCGACAGCCCCCACATCGCGTTCGATTCGGACTGCTTCTCGAACGCCACGGTCAGCACGCGCCGGTGGACGCCGGACTGCACCAGCGTGGTCGCGACCAGCGCGGTCGACCCGCCGACCGAACCCGCGGTGTGCACGCGCAGCAACGGTTTCCCGGTCGCGCCGAGCGCGTCGGCGAGGAACAGTTCGGGCATCATGACGCCCTCGAACAGGTCCGGCGCCTTGCCGATCACGACCGCGTCGATGTCGCTCCAGCCGACCTGGGCGTCGGTCATCGCGCGGTCGATCGCCTCGCGGAGCAGGCCCGGCATCGAGACGTCGGTGCGCTTGGCGCGGTGGTGCGTCTGGCCGGTGCCGAGCACGGCGGCGAGCTGCTTCATCGTGCCTCCAGCACAGTCACCAGGTTCTGTTGCAGCACGGGCCCGCTCGTCGCGTGGGCCACGGCCTTGCGGGACTCGCCGCTGTGAATGCGTTGGGCCGCTTCGCCTATTCGAGCCAGCCCGGCGGAGAACATCGGGTTCGCGGCCAGCGCGCCGCCCGACGGGTTGATCTTCACCTCGGACCCGAGGCCGAGCGCGTTCCGCAGGATCAGCTCCTGGTGCGTGAACGGCGCGTGCAGCTCGGCGAGGTCGACGCCGTCGAGATCCAGCGCCGCCGCGGCGGTCTTGGTGGACGGCGATTGCGTGAGGTCGCGCGCGCCGAGCACGGGGGAGTCGACGCGATGCTCGATCCCGGCGATCACGGCGGGGCGTTCGACGATGTCCTTCGCACGCTCCACAGTGGACAGGATGACCACCGCGGCGCCGTCGGTGATCGGCGCGATGTCGTGTTTGCGCAACGGATCCGCGACGTACGGCGTGTCGAGCAGTTCGGCGACGTCCCGGCCGTCGCGGGCGGCCACCTCGGCGAGGTCCTTTTCGGACCACAGCCCGGCGTCCAGGCCCATCCTCGCCTGGATGCCGGCGATCGAGATCGAGTCCGGCCACAGCGGGGCGACGACGTACGGGTCGAGCTGCAGCGCGAGCACGCGGCGCAGCTGCCCGGCGCTCGACTTGCCGAAGCCGTAGACGAGCGCGGTCTCGACCTCGCCCATCTTGATCTTCAGCCATGCCTCGTAGAGTGCCCAGGCGGCGTCCATCTCGACGTGGGACTCGTGGATCGGCGGGAACGCGCCGATCGCGTCCACCGCGGCGATGAACGAGAACGCGCGCCCGGCCAGGTAGTCCGACGAGCCGGAGCACCAGAAGCCGATGTCCTGTTTGGACAGTCCGGTCCTGGCGAAGACCTCCGCGAAGATCGGAACCAGCATCTCCACGCCGTTGGTGGTGCCCTCGGTCCTGCGGACGTTGGGTGCCTGGGCGAATCCCACAACTGCGACGTCGGGCATCGGGGTCCTCACAGGTGGTGGGCGTAGGTTTCGTAGGCCGCGTCCGGTTCCCCGGACGGCTCGAAATGACTGATGTTCTCCAGCGACGTCCACCATTCCTCGCGCGGTTTCCACGCGGCCCGCACGCGCATGCCCATCCGGACGTCGGCGGCGTCGCAGCCGAGGACGAGGTGCTGGAAGGCGATGTCGGCGCCGTCGAGCAGGATGTACGCGGCGACGTACGGCGGCTTGAGACGCTGGCCGAGGAACGGCACGTTGACGATGCAGAACGTCGTGACGGTGCCACTGTCGGGCAGCTCGACCTCGTCGGTAGTCGGCACGCCGTCGGTCGGGCAGGCGCCGCGCGGCGGGATGTAGACCTTGTGACACGCGGGGCAGCGCTGGCCGATCAGCTTTCCTTCGGCGAGCCCGCGCAGGTAGCGGCTCTCCTCCGGCGACGTCGAATGCTCGTACCGCAGGTGGATCGGCGTGATGACGATGCTCACCGGGGCGCCTTCCGCGCGGGCGGCGACCGGGGGAGCGGGCGCGGTCGGCGTGGTGTCTTCGGCGTCGGCGGGCAGGAAGTACGCGATGTCGCGGATGTGCCCGACGGTCTCCTCGGCCCAGCGGACGCGCACGCGCAGTCCACTGTGGATGTTGCCGGGGCTGCCGGCGTCGACCGCGTGCAGGATCGCGGTGTCGGCGCCGTCGAGGCGGATCAACGCCCAGGCGAACGGCCGGTCCAGCGGCTGGCCCTCCAGCGGGACGGCGCACCACGACCACGAGACGACGGTGCCCTCGGCGGCGACCGGGACGAACTCTTCGAGCGCCTCGGCCGTCACCGGGTCGTATTCGACCGGTGGGACGTGCACGCGGCCGTCGCTGCCGCGGATGCCCTCGACGCGTCGCTCTTTCAGCGCGTTCACGAAGCGGCCGACGACCGGCCCCGTCGAGCGGGTGTAGTCGAAGCCGACGTTGAGTGGTGCCGCCAGTGGTGTCTCGGTCACGTCCTGAGTGAAACACGTTCTCGATTCAGCGGCAAGATTCGCTGCCCAGCGGTTGCCTGTAGGTGGAACGCGTTCTAGATTTGCGCTATGACGACGACTGCCGCGAGGACGTTCGGACTCTGGAACATCGCCGCTGAGGAGCCGGAGAAGACCGCGCTGGTCGACCCGGACGGCCGTGAGGTCGGCTACGGCGAGCTCACCGCGAAGGCGAACCGCTACGCGCGCGGGCTGCAGGAGCTCGGGCTCGAGACCGGTGACGTCATCGTGCTGCTGCAGCCGAACGGCGACGAGCTGGTCGCGGCCTACTTCGCCGCGATGCAGTCCGGGCTCTACATCGTGGTCGTCAACTGGCACCTGGTCGGCCCCGAGGTCGCCTACATCATCTCCGACAGTGGTGCGAAGGCGTTTCTCGCGCACGAGCGCTTCGCCGACGTCGCCGTGGCTGCGGCCGACGAAGCCGGGTTGCCCGCTTCGGCGCGTTTCGCGGTGGGTGAAGTGCCCGGATTCCACCGGATCGAGGAGCTGGGCTCCGGTGACGGCGACGGGCGGCCGGCGCGGCGCACCTCCGGGTCGCCGATGCTCTACACCTCCGGCACGACCGGGCGGCCCAAGGGCGTGCGGCGGCCGTTGAGCGGGGCCGATCCCGACCAGGTCCCGGCCGCGTCGTCGTGGTTCTTCGGCATCTTCGGGCTCGGCCCGTTCGACGGGCACGTCCACCTGTGCGGCTCGCCGCTGTACCACACGGCGGTGCTGAACTTCGTGGCGATTTCCCTGCAGCTGGGCCACACCGCGGTGCTGATGGACCGCTGGGACGCCGAGGACATGCTGCGGCTGATCGAACGCCACCGCGTCACGCACAGCCACATGGTGCCGACCCAGTTCCGCCGGCTGCTGGCGCTGCCCGACGACGTCCGCGAGAAGTACGACCTGAGTTCGCTGCGGGTGATGATCCACGGGGCCGCGCCGTGCCCCCTGGAAGTCAAGCGGCGGATGCTCGACTGGTGGGGCCCGGTCGTGACCGAGTACTACGCGGCGACCGAGGGCGGCGGCACGGTGATCTCCGGCGAGGACTGGCTGCGCAAGCCGGGGTCGGTCGGGCTGCCGTGGCCGGGCTCGACGATCAAGGTTCTCGACGACGAGGGCGCCGAGCTGCCGGCGGGCGAGACCGGCACGGTGTACATGAAGATGGGCGACTCGAAATTCGAGTACCACAAGGACCGGGAGAAGACCGAGAAAGCGCGCGTCGGCGAGCTGTTCACGCTCGGCGACGTCGGCCATCTCGACGAGGACGGCTACCTCTACCTCCACGACCGCAAGGCCGACCTGATCATCTCGGGCGGGGTGAACATCTACCCGGCCGAGATCGAGGGCGAGCTGGTGATGCACCCGAAGATCGCGGACATCGCGGTGTTCGGCGTCCCCCACGAGGACTGGGGCGAGGAGATCAAGGCCGTCGTCCAGCCCGCCGACGGCGTCACCTCGTCCCCTGAATTGACCTCCGAACTCCTCGCCTACGCGGCGACGCGCCTGGCCCGTTTCAAACTTCCGAAGTCGATCGACTACCTCGACGAGCTCCCCCGGGACCCGAACGGCAAGCTCTACAAGCGCCACCTCCGCGCCCGCTACGTGCAGTAATCCGTATCTCACGTGATTGGAGCCGTAACTCGCGAGTTACGGCTCCAATCACGCGAGATACGGCTTCAATCACGCGAGATACGGGTTAGCGGCCTTGGAAGTCGGGCTTGCGCTTCTCGGTGAAGGCGCGAGGGCCTTCCTTCGCGTCTTCGCTCGCGAAGACCTCGATGCCGTACTGAGAGTCGATCTTGAAGGCTTCCTCCTCGTGGAGGCCTTCGGTGTCGCGGATGGTGCGGAGGATCGCGCGCACGGCGAGCGGGCCGTTGCGGTTGACCAGCGACGCCAGCTCGAGTGCCTTCGTCAGGGCCTGGCCGTCGGGGACGACGTGACCGATCAAGCCGTACTCCAGCGCTTCGCGCGCGGTGAGGTGACGGCCGGTCAGCAGGATGTCCGCGGCCAGCGTGTACGGGATCTGGCGGGGCAGCCGTACCGCCGAACCGCCCATCGGGAACAGGCCCCAGCGCGCCTCCGACACCCCGAAGCGAGCGCTTTCCCCGGCGACGCGGATGTCGGTGCCCTGCAGAATTTCCGTGCCGCCCGCGATCGCCGGGCCTTCGACCGCGGCGATCAGCGGCTTGGTCAGGCGGCGGCCCTTGAGCAGGCCCTCGATCCGGCTGGGGTCGAACTTCCCCTGCTCGAAGGACTTGCTCGGCGCGTTGCGCGACATCGACTTCAGGTCCGCGCCGGCGCAGAACGCCCCGCCGGCACCGGTGAGGATGCAGCTGCGGATCGAGTCGTCGCCGTCCACGCGATCCCAGGCCCCGACCAGGATTTCGAGCATTTCGCCGCTGATCGCGTTGCGCGCCTCCGGCCGGTTCATGGTGACGATCAGGGTCTGCCCGTCCTGCTCGACCAGCGCGTGCGGTTCGCCCACCGAATCCTCCAGGAGTGTCCGTCCCATTGCCCAGAACGATAACATGTTCTACTTTGAGGGCGTGGCACTCAACATCGCGGATCTACTCGAGCACGCCGTCGACGCCGTGCCGGAACGCGTCGCGGTCGTGTGCGGCGACCGGCAGGTCACCTTTGCCGAACTGGACGCGCGGGCCAACCGGCTCGCCCACCACCTGGCCGCGCGCGGCGTGGGACGCGGATCCCACATCGGTGTTTATTCACGAAACTCCATCGAGGCGCTGGAAGCGATGATCGCGGCGTACAAGCTGCGCGCGATCGCGATCAACGTCAACTACCGGTACGTGCACGGCGAACTCGTCTACCTGTTCACCGACGCGGACCTGGTCGCGCTGGTGCACGAGCGCGCCTACTCGGACAAGGTCGCCGCCGTCCTGCCGGAAACGCCCAAACTGAAACACGTTGTCGTGATCGACGACGGCAGCGATGGCGACTTCTCGAGCTACGGCGGCGTTGAATACGAGGAGGCGCTGGCGGGGCAGTCGCCCGAGCGCGACTTCGAAGAGCGCAGCAACGACGACCTCTACATCCTCTACACCGGCGGCACCACGGGCTATCCCAAGGGCGTGCTGTGGCGGCACGAGGACATCTGGCGCACGCTCGGCGGCGGGATCAACTTCGTCACCGGCGAGTACGTCCCCGACGAGTGGACCATGGCCGAGCAGGGCAAGGCGGGCGCGCTCGTCCGGCTCCCGGCCGCGCCGCTGATCCACGGCGCCGCGCAGTGGGCCGCGTTCGGCGCGCTGTTCACCGGCAGCACGGTGGTGTTCGTGCCGCGGTTCGACGCGCACGAGATCTGGAAAGCCGTGCAGGAGAACAAGGTCCAGGTGCTCACGATCGTCGGCGACGCGATGGCGCGCCCGCTCGTCGAGGCCTTCCGCGAAGGTGACTACGACGCTTCGTCGATCGCCGCGGTGTCGAGTCACGCCGCCTTGTTCTCGCAGTCGGTCAAGCAGGAGTTCATCGACCTGCTGCCGAACGTCGTGATCACCGACGCGATCGGCGCGTCGGAGAGCGGGTTCACCGGGATCGGCTTGGTGGCCAAGGGATCCGACCACAGCGCCGGCCCGCGGGTGAACTTCGGCAAGGACGCCGTGCTGCTCGACGAGGACGGCAACATCGTAGAGAAGAAGGCAGGCGCGGTCGGGTTGATCGGGCGCGGCGGGCACGTCCCGCTGGGCTATTACAACGATCCCGAGAAGAGCAAGAAGATCTTCGTCGACGTCGGCGGCGCTCGTTATGTCGTACCCGGGGATTACGCTCGCTACGAGGAGGACGGCACGGTCACGTTGCTGGGGCGTGGCTCGCAGTGCGTCAACACCGGCGGCGAGAAGGTCTACCCGGAGGAGGTCGAAGGGGCGCTCAAATCCCATCCCGACGTCTTCGACGCGCTCGTGATCGGCGTGCCGGACGAGCGGCTCGGCCAGCGCGTGGCCGCCGTCGTCCAGCTCCGGGACGGCGCCGAACTCGACCTGGACGGGCTCGAGGAGCACGTCCGCGGCGAGATCGCCGGGTACAAGGTGCCGCGCACGGTGTGGCTGGCCGACGAGGTCGGCCGGACGCCGAGCGGGAAGCCGGACTACCCGTGGGCGGTCCGCTACGCCGCCGACCACGCGCCCGCCGCGGCGCAGCCGGTCTGAGGGGGCACGCGTGCGGACTTCACTCTGCGACCGGCTCGGCATCGAGCTGCCGATCGTCGGCTTCACCCCGTCGGAGCACGTCGCGGCGGCGCTGAGCCGCGCGGGCGGCCTCGGCGTGCTCGGCTGCGTCCGGTTCAACGACGCCGCCGAGCTCGACAAGGTGCTCACGTGGATGGACGAGAACACCGAGGGCAAGCCCTACGGCGTGGACATCGTGATGCCCGCGAAGATCCCCGCCGAGGGCACCCAGGTCGACCTCGCGAAGCTCATCCCGGACGGCCACCGCGCGTTCGTCGACCGGGTGCTGACCGAGCTTTCGGTGCCCCCGCTGCCGGACGACACCGACGAGCGCGCGGGCGTGCTCGGCTGGCTGCACTCGGTCGCGCGCTCGCACGTCGAGGTCGCGCTGAACCACCCGATCAAGCTGATCGCGAACGCGCTCGGCTCGCCGCCGGTGGACGTCATCGCCCAGTGCCACGCCGCCGGGGTCCCGGTGGCGGCGCTCGCGGGCAAGGCCGAACACGCCGTCCGCCACGTCGCCAACGGCGTCGATTTCGTGGTGGCGCAAGGGTATGAGGCCGGCGGGCACACCGGCGAGATCGCCTCGATGGTGCTGGTGCCCGAGATCGTCGACGCCGTCGACGTCCCGGTGCTCGCCGCGGGCGGGATCGGTTCCGGGCGCCAGGTCGCCGCGGCGCTCGCGCTGGGCGCGTCCGGCGTGTGGATGGGCTCGTACTGGCTCGCCACCGAGGAATACCTGCAGACCATGGCTTCCTCGGCCGCGATGCAGGACGCGCTGGTGGCGGCGACGTCGTCCGACACCGTCCGCACCCGCATCTACACCGGCAAGCCGGCCCGGCTGCTCAAGACCCGCTGGACCGAGGCCTGGGCCGCGGCCGACGCGCCCGAGCCGTTGCCGATGCCGCTGCAGAACCTGCTGGTTTCCCCGGCCCACAACCGGATCCACGCGGCGAACGACCCGACGGTGGTCTCGATGCCCGTCGGGCAGATCGTGGGCCGGATGGACCGCGTCCGCCGGGTGGCGGATGTGGTGGCCGAGCTGGTGGCCGGGTACGAGGAAGCGTTGGGGCGGCTGGACAAGACCCGCTGAAAGGACTCGTGAGCGTTGCGGGCGGTTAGAACCGCCCGGAACGCTCACGAGTCCTTCACAGGGGACCGAGCAGACGAGGCTAGAGACTCGAAGCCGCCGCGGCGATCTTCGACGCGAACGTGCTCACCTCGGTGTAGACGCCGGGAGCGTGCGCCCGCGCGCAGCCGTCGCCCCAGGACGTGATGCCGACCTGGACCCAGGCGTTGTTGTTGTCCCGGCGGAACATCGGGCCACCGGAGTCACCCTGGCAGGTGTCGACGCCGCCGTTGGCCAGGTTGCCCGCGCAGATCTCGGCGCTCGGGATCAGGTCGGGGTAGCTGCCGCCCTGCGCCGAGCAGGTGCTGTCGGCCACGAACGGGACGTTCGCCTTGAGCAGGTACCGCTGCTGGGCACCGCCCTCGGTCGCCGCACCCCAGCCGGCCACGGTGAACGTGCCGGTGTTGTACGTCGCCGACGTCGCGATCGGCAGCGTCGACAGGCCGGTCACCGGGCTCGCCAGCTTGATCAGCGCCCAGTCGCCACCGGTCGAGGAACCGTAGGTCGGTGAGCGGTACACATAGGTCGACTTGACCTTCTTGGCCGAGCCGCTCTGCAGGTCGACCACGCCGACGGTGGCGGTGATGGAGGTGGTCGCGCCGGTCCGCGAGACGCAGTGGGCGGCGGTCAGCACGATCTGGTTGGTGTACAGCGCACCACCACAGCCCATGGAAAGCCGCACCATGAACGGGAATTCGCCCTGGGCCGCCCGGGTCCCGCCGACCACGTCGGTCTGGGCGATCGCCGGGGTGGCGAACGAGGCGACCGAGGCGGCCGCGGCGAGGCCGACGGTCAGGTTTTTGAGCAGGGTGAACCAACGCTTGGGAGCCAAGGGGATCAGTCCTTTCCGGTGTCCACAGTGGAGACGGAAGCCGACAGCGGCCACACGACTACAGCAGGTGAGCGGGGATCGGGACAACCGACTTTCTTCGGATCTTTCGGGCATGTGGGTGATGTGGTGGAAGATTTACCGCCGGACCCGGCGAACGACGTAGGCCAGCACGCCCAGCGCGAGTACTCCGCAGCCCGCGAGCACCGAGGACGTCGGCAGGCTGACAGCCAGGACCACGCAGCCCACCAGCCCCAGCACCCCCACGAACCGCGACGTCCCCCGCAACGTCAGCGCGGACACATTCGCGATCGCGTAATAGATCAGCACCGCGAACGACGAGAACCCGATCGCGTGCCGGAGGTCGACCGAGACCGCCAGCGCCGCCACGACGACCCCGATCACGAGCTCGGCCCGGTGCGGCACGCCGAAGCGGGGGTGGACGGCGGCGAGGACCCGGGGCAGGTGACCGTCCCGGCTCATCGCCAGCGTCGTCCGTGAGACGCCGAGGATCAGCGCCAGCAGCGAGCCGACGGACGCCAGCGCCGCGCCCGCGCGCACGATCGGGGCGAGCCACGGCGGCACGGCGGCGGCGATCGGGTCCGGGCTCGCGGCGAGCGCGGCCGGCCCGAGCCGGACCAGCAGCAGGACCGCGAGGGCGGCGTAGACGACCAGCGTCAGCCCGAGCGCCAGCGGGATCGCGCGCGGGATGGTCCGCGCCGGGTCGCGGACCTCCTCGCCGAGCGTCGCGAGCCGCGCGTACCCGGCGAAGGCGAAGAAGAGCAGCCCGGCGGCCTCCAGGATGCCGGTGCCGGACCACGGGAACGTCAGGCTCCCGGCGGACGGCCCGGTCGCCATCGTCACCGCCGCGACGGTGAGCACCAGCAGTGTGCAGGAAACGATCACCCGGGTCGCCAGCGCGGAGCGGTGCACGCCGAAGTAGTTGACCGCGGTCAGCGCCGCGACGACCCCGACGACGGCCAGCGACCGCCACGGCTGCCCGAGCCCGGGTGCCGCGTAGGCGACGACGGTGAGCGCCATCGCCGCGCAGCTCGCCGTCTTCCCGGCGACGAACCCCCAGCCCGCCAGAAAGCCCCAGAATTCACCCAGCCGTTCACGGCCATACACATAAGTGCCGCCCGATTCCGGGTAAACGGCTGCGAGCCGCGCCGACGACGTCGCATTGCAGTAAGCGATTACCGCGGCCACGGCCAGCGCGGGCAGCAGCGCGGCGCCCGCCGCGTGCGCCGCCGGGCCGAAGGCGGCGAACACCCCGGCGCCGATCATCGAGCCCAGGCCCAGGAAAATGGCGTCGGAGAGGCCGAGCCGACGGGTGAGCGAGGGCGAACGCATCCGGGTGATCCTCCAGTATTCCGCCGTGTTACGCGCCACAGCCAACCATGAGGCGCCGAGAGGGGAATAGGGTCAACCGACGTGTCGATCCCTTCACAGTTCTCCCGCCTGTCCGCCGACGGTCCCGTTCTCGACGGGATCCCCGAACACGGTCGTGTCCCGCGCTACTACGCGGTGAAGGTCGAGCTGCTCGCGGTGATCGCGGAACTCGGCGAAGGCTCCGTCCTCCCGACCGAACGGGAGCTGTGCGAGCGCTTCGAGGTCTCCCGCGCCACCGTGCGCCTGGCCGTGGGCGAGCTCGTCCTCGAAGGCAGGCTCAGCCGGCGGCAGGGGAGCGGCACCTACGTCGCCGGCCCGAAGCTCATCCAGCCGCTCGCCCTGGTCAGCTACACCGAAGGCCTGCGCAGGCAGGGCATCCGGCCGGGCCGGAACGTCATCACGATGGAACGACGGCTCGCGGGCAGTGCGCTGGGGTCCGACCTGCAGGTCACCTCGGACGCCGAGGTCATCCACATCGAGCGCGTCCTGCTGGCCGACGACGAGCGCGTCGGCCTCGAGTCGACTTATCTGCTCAGCGAGCGTTTCCCCACGTTGATGGACGTCTTCGACCCTGAGCAGTCGCTCTACCAGTGCCTGAGCGAGAAGCTCGGCGTGGTGTTCGACGGCGCCGAGGAGCGGGTCGAGACGGTGCTGGCCACCCCGCGCGAGGCACTGCTGATCGGGACCAACCCGGCGCTGCCGATGCTGCTCATGCACCGCGTCTCGTGGGGTCCGGACGGCAAGCCGTTCGAGCGGGTCCGCTCGCTCTTCCGCGGTGACCGGCTCGCGTTCATGACCCGGCTGGGCCGCAACCAGTAGCCGTGAGCTGGAGGCATCCTTCAGCTCGCATCACAGAAGGATAACTCATCTGGTCCAATATTTGGAGGCGCTTCACGCCCCGTTCGCCATCGGGACAGCCTGTATTGACGCGCTGCCGACAGCGTGGGAGGCGTGCGAATCCTCATCGTAGGCGGCGGCGTGCTCGGCACGCTGCACGCCTGGCAGGCCGTCGAACGCGGCCACGAAGTCGTCCAGTTCGAACGTGAACCCGAGGCCCGCGGCGCGTCCCTGCGCAACTTCGGCCTGGTCTGGGTCGGCGGCCGGGCCTCGGGCGTCGAGCTCGACACCGCGCAGCGAGCGCGGGAGCTGTGGGGGCGCATCGGCGAGCGCGTGCTCGGGATCGGGTTCCGCGCCAACGGCTCCCTGACCCTCGTCCGCACCGACGCCGAACTCGCCGTCGCGCGCGAAGTGGCCGAAGGCGCCGAAGCGGCCGAGCGAGGCTTCGAGCTCCTGACGGCCGAAGAGGTCCGCGCGCTCAACCCGGCCCTGCGCGGCGACTTCCTCGGCGCGCTCCGGTGCACGCGCGACGCCGCCGTCGAGCCCCGCGTCGCCCAGCCCGCCCTGCGCACCGAACTCGAGCGAAGCGGGCGCTACACCTGGCGGCCTGGCCGCGAGATCCGCGCGCTGACGACCACCGGCATCCTCGACGACCGCGGCGAGCGCCACGACGGCGACCTCGTCGTGGTCTGCACCGGCGCCTGGCTCGGCGGGCTGGTCCGCGAGCTCGCCGGGGAGACGCCGGTGCGGCGCGTCCGGCTGCAGATGGCGCAGACCGACCCGCTCGGGGAGACACTCACGACGTCCGTCGCCGACGCCGACAGCTTCCGCTACTACCCGGCCTACCGCGGCGCCTCGCTCGACGCCCTCGACGACGGGCAGCCGCAGCCGGACGTCGCCGCGCACCACGATGCAGCTGCTGATGGTCCAGCGGCTCGACGGCGCGCTGACCATCGGCGACACCCACGAGTACGACGAGCCGTTCGCCTTCGACGTCACCGAGGAGCCCTACGACCACCTCGCCGACACCGCGGTCAACCTGCTCGGGCGCCCGCTGCCGAAGATCCGCCGCCGCTGGGCCGGGGTGTACGCGCAGGCCCTCGACCCCGGGTCTCGTCCATCGGCGCTCGTGTCGCCGCCAACGCCGTGCTGGTCACCGGGCCGGGCGGGCGCGGCATGACCTGTGCGCCCGCCATCGCCGAAGACACCGCAGAGGAGCTGGGCCTGTGACCGTCGAACTTGTCGTGCTCGACATGGCCGGCACCACCGTCACCGACGACGGGCTCGTCGAGCAAGCGTTCACCGCGGCCATCGCCACGGGCGGTGTGTCCGAAGAGGACAGTCGCTACCCCGAGATGCTGGACTACGTCGTCGACACGATGGGCGAGTCGAAGATCTCCGTCTTCCGCACCTGCTTGCCGAGGAAGCCCAGGCGCAGCGGGCCAACGCTGCCTTCGAGGAGGCCTACGGCGAGCTCCTCGGTGAATGCTCGCCGATCCCGGGTGCCGAAGACGTCATCCGCGGCTTGCGGGAGAGCGGCATCAAGGTCGCCCTGACCACCGGGTTCGCCCCGGCCACCCAGCACGCCATCCTCGACGCGCTGGGCTGGCACGACCTCGCCGACCTCGCGCTCGCGCCCGGCGAATGGGTGCGCGGACGCCCGTACCCCGACCTCGTCCTCACCGCGGCGCTGCGCCTGCAGGTCACCGATGTCCGCAACATCGCCGTCGCGGGCGACACCCCGTCGGACGTCCTCAGTGGACTCCGTGCCGGCGCGTCTGTCGTCGCCGGCGTCCTCACCGGCTCCGGCAGTCGCGAAGACCTGGCCGCCGCGGGTGCCACCCACGTCCTCGAATCCGTGCGCGACCTCCCCACCGTGCTTGAAGGAGTCTCTTCATGAAGAAATCTCTCGCCGTCCTCGCGGTCGCGCTGGCCGCCGGTGCTGCTGCTGGCTGGATGAAGGGGACTTTCGGTGCGTCCGGTGAGGTGAAAGGCCCCTTCGTCTCCCTTGAACCCGTGTCCGTTTTGGGACTGGTGTGACACTGGTTGCCACTGGAGCGGATGGTGCAGTGTCGAAGGCCGTGAATGTGCCATTCACGGCCTATGTCCGCGCCGCATCGGCCGTGGAGCCCCACTTGCGAGGGCCGGGATGCAACCAAGTGGGCGTCTGGTCCGTCCGGGAGGTATGCGGAACACGGCGAAACTGCTGGGGATGGCGTTGCTGCTGGTCAGCGTGGCGGCCTGCGGCGCGAACGGCGGAGCGGGGGGCCAGGCCGTCCAGCCGGTGCCCGGGACGACGAGCCCGCCGTCGACCACCAGTGGCCTGCCGGGGACGGCTTCGGTGACACCGGTGCCGCCGCCGACGGGGCCGCCGCAGCAGACGCGGCCGACCCAGGGTGTGCCCGCCGGGGACGGTGCGCTCAAGGAGTCGCAGGTCGACGCCAAGAAGCTGCCCGACGGTTACCCGCGCACGCTGGTGCTCGCCGATCGCGGCCAGACGCTGATCCTGCAGGGCGAGGAGGGCGGCTGCCGCAAGATCTCGGCCCGGCTCGGCGACCAGGACGCGCAGCACGTGGTCGTCCTCGTCGCGGTCGCGCTGCCGAAGAAGGGGCAGATGTGCGCCGACTACCTCCGCGACATCTCGATCCCGCTCGCGCTCGCGGCGCCGCTCGGCGGACGTACGGTCGTCCTTCAAGCGGGATGACGGCATAGCCGACAATTCGGGTGCGGCACGGAAAGCCTTGGTTAGACCGGTAGGCCGAGTGGTCCGGGGCAGAATTCATACGAATGGGACTGACCTCGCGGTGATCCGTTGTCTACAGTGCGGGGATCAAGGTGTCGGCCGCGCGGTGAGAGGTGCCCGGAGAATGGTCCCCGAATCCCTCGGCTGCCTCGTCACGCTCGGACTCCGGCCGGACGAGGCCGAAATCTATCTGGAACTCCTTTCCGCGGGCCCGGCCACGGCCGAGCAACTCGCCACCGAAAGCGGCCGTGCGGTTCACGAAGTGCGCGGATGTTTCGCCGTGCTCACCGATTACGGGCTCGCCGGACCGGCGGGCGGTGGTGGTCCGGCGATGGTCGCGCTGCGCCCGGAACCCGGCCTCGACGTGCTGAGCAAACGCCGGGAAGCCGAGCTGGCGCGGGCCCGGATGGCGGTCACCAGGGTGTTCGACCAGCGGCGCCGCCCGCCAGGGAACGGTTCGGGATTCGGGGAAGCGGACGTCCGCCGGATCGAATCCGCCGCCCGCGGCGAGGTCCGGACAATGGTGGCACCACCGTTCGACGGGAAAGACGAAAAGCGGATCGAGTGCGCGAACCTGGCCCGCGGGATCGCTTACCGCGCGGTCTATGGCCGGTCCGCGCTGGAAAAGCCGGAATTCGTCACGGAAAACGTTATGCCGTGTGCGCGGGCGGGGGAGGACGCGCGGATCCTCGCCGAGACCGGCGTGAAAATGCGCATCGTCGACACCGAATACGCGATGATCTGGCCGTCGGCGTCCCGGCCGGTGCTGGTGGTCCGGCCGTCCCCGTTGTTCGACGCGCTGGCCGGGCTGTTCGAAACGTGCTGGCACGCCGCCCAGCCGCTCGGGCTCACCGCCGAGGGCACCGGCCCGGCGCTACGCCCCGCCGAGCGCCGCCTGCTCGGCCTCCTCGCCGCGGGACTGACCGACGACGAGGTCGCGCGCGTGCTCGGGGTGAGCAGGCGGACGGTGTTCCGCCACCTGGAGAGCCTGATGGCCCGCACCGGCGCGGCCACCCGGTTCCAGCTCGCCCTGCACGCCGCGCGAAGCGACTGGATCCCGGGGCCCGTGCAACCCGGACCGGCCCCCGCTCCGTCGTTACGGGCATGAGGTACATGACGCGACTGGTCGGATCGGGCTTGATCCTCTTCACGGTGACCGCCTGCGGCCAGGACATGGTGACCAGCCCACCCGCCGGCGACGCCGGGGCGCCCTCCGGGAGCGTCTCGACGCCGCCCCTGACCACCGGCCCGTCCGGGCCGGCGACGAGCGAACCGGCGAACCCGTCCAACCCGCCGGGCCGCCCCCGCCTGACCGTGCCGGCGGACAGCACCCCGGTACCGGCCGCCCGGATCGACGGCGCGGCGCTGCCCGAGGGCTACCCGCGTGAGGTGTGGACGGCCAACGGCGGCACGATCCTGAACATCCGCGCCCAGGAGGGCGGCTGCGGGCACGCGCTCGGCGAGGCGGCCGAGCAGACCGCGCAGCGGGTCGTGGTGAACCTGAGCGAGACCAAGGCCCAGACCGGGCAGATGTGCACGATGGACCTGCGCTACCCGGTGATCTCGGTGGCACTGGCCGCCCCGCTCGGCGAGCGCACGGTGGTGTTGAAGACCATCCCGGCGAAGTGATCGATCTGCCCTGGTGTCGCGACACTAGGCTCGGGGGATGGCAAGCCGGCAGGTCTCGCGCACCACGATCGTCGCCACCACCCCCGACCGGATCTTCGAGCTGCTCGCCGACCCGGCGCAGCACCCGCTGATCGACGGTTCCGGCACGGTCCGGGCCGCCCAGCCCGGCGGCCCGGACCGGCTCGCGCTCGGCGCGAAGTTCGGCATGGACATGAAGATCGGCGCGCCCTACAAGATCCTCAACACCGTCGTCGAGTTCGAGGAGAACCGCCTGATCGCCTGGCGGCACTTCAACGGCCACCGCTGGCGCTGGCGCCTCGAACCCCTCGACGGCGGGCGCACCGAGGTCACCGAGACCTTCGACTGGTCGACCGCCCGGTTCCCCCTGGCGATCAGCCTGAGCCCGTTCCCGCGGACGAACGCCCAGGGCATCGAGCGGACCCTGGCCCGGCTCACGGAGATCTTCGCGAAATAGTTGTAGAGTGTCAACTATTAGGCACGGCAACCTTTTCGTGGAGTGACGGTGACCCAGCCGGTCCGGAAAACGGCGGTCCTGGCGGTCTGCTGCATGAGCCTGTTCATCGTCGGGCTCGACAACACGATCGTGAACCTCGCGCTGCCCGCGATCCGTGCCGATCTCCACGCCTCGGTGACGAGCCTGCAGTGGACGATCGACGCCTACACGCTCGTGCTGGCCAGCCTGCTGATGCTGTCCGGTTCCACCGCGGACCGGCTCGGCAGGCGCCGCACCTTCCAGACCGGGCTCGTCCTGTTCGGGCTCGGTTCGCTGCTGTGCGGGGTCGCGCCGAACGCGGGGCTGCTCATCGCGTTCCGCGCGCTGCAGGCCGTCGGCGGGTCGATGCTCAACCCGGTCGCGTTGTCGATCATCACCAACATCTTCACCGAACGCCGGGAGCGCGCCCGTGCGATCGGCGTCTGGGCGGGCGTCGTCGGGCTCAGCATGGCCATCGGGCCGGTGCTCGGCGGCACCCTCGTCGGCTGGGCGGGCTGGCGCTCGATCTTCTGGATCAACGTCCCGGTCGCGCTGGCCGCGGTCGTGCTCACCGCGGTGTTCGTGCCGGAGTCGCGCGCGCCGCGCCCGCGCCGGCTCGACCCGGTGGGCCAGCTGCTGGTGATCGTCCTGCTCGCCGGGCTCACCTACGGGATCATCGAAGGCCGGGTCGCCGGCTGGAGCTCGCCCGAGATCCTGACCTGCTTCGTCCTGGCCGCGCTCGCCTTGATCGTGCTCGTGCCGTACGAGCGGCGGCGCGTGGATCCGTTGCTGGAGCTCGGGTTCTTCCGCAGTGTGCCGTTCTCCGGCGCCACCTTGCTCGCGGTGAGCGGGTTCTCCGCGCTGGCCGGTTTCCTCTTCCTCAACACGCTGTACCTGCAGGAGACGCGCGGGTTCTCGGCACTGCACGCGGGCCTGCTGACCTTGCCGATGGCGGCGGTGACGGTGGTCGCCGCGCCGCTGTCCGGCCGGCTCGTCGCGGCGCGCGGGCCACGGCTGCCGCTGCTCGTCGCGGGGGCCGGGATCACGATCGCCGGGGTGCTCCTGGCCGGGATCACGCCGGGCACGCCGATCCCGCTGCTGGTGCTGGCCTACGCCGTGTTCGGGACCGGTTTCGGCATGCTCAACGCGCCGATCACGAACTCCGCGGTCTCCGGGATGCCCCGGGAGCAGGCCGGGCTCGCCGCGGCCGTCGCCTCGACCAGCCGCCAGGTCGGCGTCTCCCTGGGCGTGGCCGTGATCGGCACGATCGCCGCGGCACAGGAGGCCACGCCAGGTGTCAGCCCCACCGGCTGGGCCGTCGTGGCGGGCTGCGGGGCGCTGGTCCTGCTGCTCGGTGTGGTCACCACGGGCCGCTGGGCCAGGGCCACCGCGGATTTGGTCGAGACCAAACGTAACGCTCTCACGGCCTCCTGATCTTTGCGTTACGCAGGAGAAATTGTCGAAATCCCGGTGAACCGGCACCGGTGCCGACGCGTATCTGAGGGTGAGGTGGTGATCAGAAAGGAGGGGCGCATGCCCCGCTTGAGCAGTGGTCGGCACCGCAAGAAGGCGACCATCGGACTGGCCGCGCTGTTGGGTGTTTCCGGGATCACCGCGACCGCGATCGCGTTGAGCAGCCCGGCGGGCAACGCGGCCGAAGCCCCCAAGGAGAACTGTGGCGGTCTCGACACGGCGTTGCAGAACAACCTGAACTTCATCGCCGGGCAGCAGGCGGCTCCGGACGCGCAGAGCGCGGCCCGGATCGCCAACCGCCAGGCGGTGGTGGACCTGATCCAGCAGCGCCGCCAGGTGGCGGGCTGCACGGGCAACGCCGCCGCGAACAACGGCAAGGCCGCCCAGGCTCCGGCCGCGCAAGCGCCCGCTGCCCAGGCGCCGGCGAAGCAGCAGCAGAACAACGGGGCGGCCAACCAGAACCAGGGCAACAACGGTGCCGTGGGTCAGCAGGTCTGCAACGGCTCGACCGTCACGCTCTCGGGCGAGGGCGGCGCGCCCGCGGCGTCGAGCAACCAGTTCCCGGCCGGTACCAAGCTGAAGGTGACCAACCTGGACAACTCCAAGTCCACCACGGTCACGGTGACCTCGGTGTCGGGCAGCTGCGCGCTGCTCAACAACGCGGCCTTCGAGCAGGTCCGGGAGCCCGGAAAGTTCCTCATCCGACGCGCTTTGATCCAAAAGGTCGGCTGAGGTACGCACGGGAAGGGGACCACCGGCGGCGGGCCGGCGTTTCCCTTCCCTGCGCCTTTCGCTCACGCGGAGCCCCGCCCGTCCGGGTCGTGAGACCACTGTGGACGGACGGGCGGGCTACCGCGTCAGCGGAAACTGATCTGCAGTACCGGATCCCCGGTGCTGGCGAAGAAGTCGTTGCCCTTGTCGTCGATCACGATGAACGCCGGGAAGTCCTCGACCTCGATCTTCCAGACGGCCTCCATGCCGAGCTCGGCATACTCGAGGACGTCCACCTTCTTGATGCAGTCCTGCGCCAGCCGGGCCGCCGGGCCACCGATCGAACCGAGGTAGAAACCGCCGTGCGCGTCGCATGCCGCGGTCACCTGCTTCGACCGGTTTCCCTTGGCCAGCATGACGAGTGAGCCGCCGGCGGCCTGGAACTGCTCGACGTAGGAGTCCATTCGCCCGGCCGTCGTCGGGCCGAACGAACCCGATGCGTAGCCCTCAGGCGTCTTCGCCGGGCCTGCGTAGTACACCGGGTGGTCCTTGAGGTACTCCGGCATTTCCTCGCCCGCGTCGAGGCGCTCGGCGATCTTCGCGTGCGCGATGTCGCGCGCCACCACCAGCGGGCCGGTCAGCGAAAGCCGCGTCTTCACCGGCAGCTGCGAAAGCTGCGCGCGGATCTCGGCCATCGGCCGGTTGAGGTCGACGCTCACCACGTCGTCGGAGAGATCCTCCTCGGTGACGTCGGGCAGAAACTGCGCCGGATCACGCTCGAGCTGCTCGATGAACACGCCGTCCGCGGTGATCTTCGCCTTGGCCTGGCGGTCCGCCGAGCACGACACGGCGATGCCGACCGGGCAGCTCGCGCCGTGGCGGGGGAGCCGGATGACGCGGACGTCGTGGCAGAAATACTTGCCGCCGAACTGCGCGCCGATGCCGAACTCGCGGGTCATCGCCAGCACCTGCTGCTCGAGGCTGGTGTCGCGGAAGGCGTGGCCCAGCTCGGAACCCTCCTGCGGCAGCGTGTCGAGGTAGCGCGCCGACGCGAGCTTGGCGACCTTCAGGGTGAACTCGGCGGACATGCCGCCCACGACGATGGCCAGGTGGTACGGCGGGCAGGCCGCGGTGCCGAGGCTGCGCAGCTTCTCGTCGAGGAAGCGCGCGAGCCGCTTCGGGTTCAGGACGGCCTTGGTCTCCTGATAGAGGAACGTCTTGTTGGCGCTGCCGCCGCCCTTGGCCATGAACAGGAAGTCGTAGCTCGGGTCGCCCTGTCCGTCTTTGTGGTAGAGCTCGACCTGGGCGGGCAGGTTGGTGCCGGTGTTGCGCTCGTCCCAGAAGTTGACCGGCGCCATCTGCGAGTAGCGCAGGTTCAGCTGCTGGTAGGCGTCGAAGATGCCCTGCGACAGCGCGCGCTCGTCGTCACCGCCGGTGAGCACGCCCTCGCCGCGCTTGCCGATGACGATCGCGGTCCCGGTGTCCTGGCACATCGGCAGCACGCCGCCGGCCGAGATGGCGGCGTTGCGGAGCAGGTCCATGGCGACGAACCGGTCGTTGCCGCTGGCCTCGGGGTCGTCGACGATCGCCCGGAGCTGCTTCAGATGTGACGTACGCAACAAGTGCTGGATGTCGGTGATCGCGGTGCGCGCCAGGGTGGTCAGCGCCGCGGGGTCGACCTTGAGGAACTTCCGGCCCGCCGCTTCGACGACCTCGACGCCTTCGTCGGTGACCAGCCGGTACTCGGTGGTGGTGTCCTTGCCCAGCGGGAGGACTTCGGTGTGCTGAAACGTGGTGGACGGCACAGCTGTTGGCTCCTTTGCCGGCTGGAGGATCCGTCCAATTTACCGACCCCGGGCACCGGCGCCGCACCCTGCGCCCGCCACTGTGCCCCAGCCCACCCGGGCGCCAGGTCCGTGAAGGCCACAATGTGGCCTTCACGGACCTGCGGAGTGCAGTTTGCGGAAACGAGAAAGTGCCGCCTCCCCAAGGGAAGGCGGCACTTCGGCTCGACGTTTGGTCGGGAGGCCGGGTCCACCCCGACGGACCCGACCTCCCGGGGAAAGCGTCCGGATGCGTGCACATCCGGCCGCGTGGCTCATGCCTGGCAACGTCCGAACGTCGTAGCTGCCTGTACACGACAGTGTCGTGACGTAGGTCATAAGTCAACGCGGCCGAACGGGTGTTGCCGTCCGCTTGCTACCCACTGGTAGCGCGGACTAAACCCACCGATTCGATTAAGACGCGTACGCCCGCAGCCGGTCCGCGCGCTCGCCCTGGCGGAGCTTGGACATGACCTCGCGCTCGATCTGGCGGACGCGCTCGCGGGAGAGCCCGAAGTGCTTGCCGATCTGGTCGAGCGTGCGGGGCTGGCCGTCGTCGAGGCCGTAGCGGAGGCGGATGACGTGCTGTTCGCGGTCGTCCAGCGTCGCCAGGACCCGGCGCAGGTCGTCCTGCAGGAGCCCGGAGATCACGGCGCTCTCGGCGTCGGTGGCCTCGGAGTCCTCGATGAAGTCGCCCAGCGGGGCGTCTTCCTCGGCGCCGACCGGCATGTCCAGGCTTACCGGGTCACGCGAGTGGTCGAGCAGGTCCGAGATCTTGTGCGCCGGGATGCCCGACTCCGCCGCCAGCTCCTCGTGCGTGGCGTCACGCCCGAGCTGCTGGTGCAGGTCGCGCTTGATCCGGGCCAGCTTGTTGACCTGTTCCACCAGGTGGACCGGGAGGCGGATGGTGCGGCCCTGGTCGGCCATGCCCCGGGTGATGGCCTGGCGGATCCACCAGGTCGCGTAGGTCGAGAACTTGAACCCCTTGGAGTAGTCGAACTTCTCCACCGCGCGGATCAGACCCAGGTTCCCCTCCTGGATCAGGTCGAGCAGCGGCATCCCCCGGCCGGTGTAGCGCTTGGCCAGCGAGACCACCAGGCGGAGGTTCGCCTCCAGCAGGTGGTTCTTGGCGACGTGGCCGTCACGCACCAGTGCCGACATCTCGGTGCGGCGGCGGCTGGTGAGGTTCTCCCCGGTGTCCAGCATGTGCTGGGCGAAGACGCCGGCCTCGATGCGCTTGGCCAGCTCGACCTCGTCGGCCGCGCTCAGCAGGGCGGTCTTGCCGATCCCGTTGAGGTACACGCGGACGAGGTCGGCGGCGGGGCTCGGGGCGTCGAGGTCGCCGTCGGTGAGCGCCCCCACGCTCATCGGCTCCTCGCTCGCCTGTGCAGGGATCCCGCGCTCGCGAATCCCGCGGGACTCGCGTTCGAGAGTCTGGACTGACATGCTGCCTCCCCGGTCACGGGCTGAACGTGCTGCGGTGTGTCACGCCGGGCCGTACCCCCGTCACGAGCCCTGTGGAAACCCGTGGCGTTCGCCCGGCCGGCTTGGCTGGACATCTGGCTCAACGCTCCGGGTGCGCAAAACGTTCCCGGCTCGCTATAGAGGAAGACGGCTCCCGGAGCGGTCCGGTTGCTCCACCAATGCTGAGCTTTTCCTGAGAACCAAGATCGGCCGCGAAACCTGAGAATCCGTTGAGAATCCGGGGTGAAAGTGAACCGTCCCGCAGTGGTCTAGACCTCTACGAGAATGGTGAACGGACCGTCGTTGACGCTCGAAACCGCCATCATCGCGCCAAACCTGCCGGTCGCCACGGTTGCCCCGCGGCCGCGCAGCTCGGCCACCACGGCGTCGACCAGTGGCTCGGCGGCTTCCGGCCGCGCGGCCTGTGTCCACGACGGCCGGCGGCCCTTCTTCGTGTCGCCGTAGAGGGTGAACTGACTGACCACCAGGAGCGGTGCATGCGCTGTGGCGCATGATTCTTCGTCACGAAGAACGCGCAGCTCGTGCAGTTTCCGCGCCATTGTCGCGGCCTTCGCGGCGTCGTCGTCCACGTGGATACCCAGCAGGACAAGCAAACCCGGCTCGCCGATGGCGCCGACGACCTCGCCGTCCACGGTCACCGCCGCTTCGGTGACGCGTGCCGCGACCGCCCTCACGAGCCCGCCGGGCGGAGCATTCCGTGGCGGACCAGTTCCCGGACAACGGGAAGCGCCGCGGCGGCCAGCTCCTCGGGCTCCATTCCTTGTGCGGCGGCAAGCAGTTCGATGAGGTCCTCCAACGGCAACGCGCCGCGGCACCCGGCGAGCAGGCGCATCGCGAGCTCGTCCACCTCGTGTTGCCAGCCCGGCCCGTCGGTGCGGTGCAGCCGCCGGATCGTCGTCTCCCAGCCTTCGTCTCCCGGCTCGTCCACGCTCTCCAGCAGTACGCTTTCCGGGACCACGAAACGGACATCGAGCAACGAATCGCCGGAATCGCGCAGCCACGAGACGCGCTCGAGCCAGCCCGCGGCCTCGGGGCCGAGCGGGTCGTCGTAGGCCTGTCGAAGGTCTTCGCAGACCACCGTCGGGGTTTTCCCGGCCGCGCGCCGCAGCGTCACGAACCCGAAGCCGATCCCGCGGACGTCGTGAGCGGCGAACCAGTCGAGCCAGGCAGCCGACTTCGCGCGGCCTTCCGGCGACCGCGGCTCGATCCCCGCGTCCCGCAGCCACGTGCCGACGTACAGGGCGGGGTCGGCGACGTCGCGCTGGACGAACCAGGCGTCGGTTTCGGCGGGCAGCCAGCGGCTCACCCGGTCGGCCCAGTCCTCCTTGCCGGTGTGCAGCCACGACGCGAGCAGGTGCCCGACCCCGCCGTCGTTGAGGAACCCGGGCAGCTGCCGCACGACGAGCGCGCTGGCGTCGTCGCCGGCCAGCCCGGAGTCGCGGTAGGTGTAGTCGACGCGCGCCGGGCCGACCACGAACGGCGGATTGCAGACGACCTGGTCGAACTTCCGCCGCGCGACCGGCGCGAACCACTCGCCGCGGACCAGTTCGACGTCCAGCTCGTTCAGCCGGAACGTCGCCGCGGCCAGGGACAGGGCCCTGGCCGAGACATCGGTGGCGGTCACGCGCTGTGCGTGCCGGCTCGCGTGCAGCGCCTGGACGCCGTTGCCGGTGCCGAGGTCGAGCAGGGTACCGACCGGGCGGCGGCTGGTCGCGCGGATCAGGCTGAGCGACGCGTGGCCGACGCCGAGCACGTGATCCTCGGGCACGGTGTGGCCCAGCACGTCGGCGTCGAGGTCGGACACGACCCACCACGAGCCCTCCTCGTCCCCGTGCGGGCGGACGTCGAGCGCGGCGCGGTAGCCGTCGGGAACCGCGCGAAGCAGGCCGGACGCGACGGCGTCCTCAGGCGTCAGGGGAGCGAAGGCCGCCTTGACCTCGGTCTCCGGCTCCGTCTCACCGAGCAGGAAGAGCCGGATCAGCGTGCCCAGCTCCCCGGCGTCCCGGCTGGCGCGGGCCGCCGGCTCGGGCTCGCCGCGGCCGAGCGCCGCGTGCGCGGCCCCGCCGAGGGCGGTCACCACGCCGTCGGCGTCGTAACCGGTGCGCTGGAAGGCCTCGCGCAAGCGCGCGCAAACGTCGTCGGACAGCTCGGGAAGTGTGCTCACGGTGGGTAATGCTGCCACGATGTGTCCTGTGACCCCTGAACGTGTCCTGGCCCCGCTCGGCGCAGCCCTTGCAGACCTCGAAGCGCTGTACGTCGACCTGCACCGCCACCCCGAGCTGTCCTTCGCCGAGACGCGGACGGCGGCGGAGCTCGCGCGGCGCCTGGAGCGTGACGGTTACGACGTGCACACCGGCGTCGGCCGCACCGGCGTGCTCGGTGTGCTGCAGAACGGCGCCGGCCCGACGGTCATGCTCCGCGCCGATATCGACGCGCTGCCGGTCGAGGAGAAGACCGGCCTGTCCTACGCGAGCACCGCGCGGGCCACCGACGAGCGCGGCCAGGACGTGCCGGTGATGCACGCCTGCGGGCACGACATGCACGCGACCTGGCTCTCCGGCGCCGCCGCGCTGCTCGCCAAGGGGCGCGACACCTGGTCCGGCACGCTGCTGGTGGTGTTCCAGCCCGGCGAGGAGGGCGGGGGCGGCGCGGTGGAGATGGTCCGCGACGGCGTGTTCGACATCGCGGGCAAGCCCGACGTCGTGCTCGGCCAGCACCTGGTGCCCGGCCCGGCGGGCTGGGTGCTCACCCGGCCCGGGGTGATCATGGCCGCCACCGACACCCTGCGCGTCACCCTGCACGGGCGCGGCGGGCACGGCTCGCGGCCGGAGACCACGGTCGACCCGGCGGTGCTCGCCGCTTCCGTCGTGCTGAAGCTCCAGACGATCGTCTCGCGCGAGATCGCGGCGACCGAGGCCGCAGTGGTCACCGTCGGCTCGCTGCACGTGGGCACCGCGGCGAACGTGATCGCGGACGACGCCGTCCTCGAGGTCAACATCCGCGCGTTCGACCAGAGCGTGCGCGAGCGCGTGGTGGCCGCGGTCGAGCGGATCGTGTACGGCGAGTCCGCCACCGCGGGCGCGCCGAAGCCGCCGGACATCGAGCGCTACGGCTCGTACCCGGTGACAGAGAACGACGAACCCGCGAACGACGCGCTGACCGAGGTGTTCCGCGAGCACTTCGGCGCCGGGCGGACGATGCCCGCGCCGTTGATCACCGGCAGCGAGGACTTCAGTGAATTCGGCCGCGCGGCCGGCGTGCCGTCGGTGTTCTGGCTGGTCGGCGGGCTCGACGCGGACACTGTGCTCGCCGCGATAGCCGCGGGCCGGTTCGATCAGGACGTCCCGTCCAATCACTCGCCGCGGTTCGCGCCGATCCTGCACCCGACGCTGCGCACCGGCGTGGAAACGTTGGTGGTCGCCGCGTTGAGCCGGTTTGCCCACCCCGGTGTCGGATGACGGTGCCGAGTGGGACGATGGAGACCGGAGGTGATGCCGTGAGCTCGGCCGCCCACGACTCGGACCCGGTGCTGATCACCGGGGCCGCCCGGTCGTACGAAGAACAGCTCGCCACCCGCAAACGCAAGTACGCCATCATGATGGGGATCCGCATTCCCTGCCTGGTGGCCGCCGGGGTCATCGCGCCGCACGTCTGGTGGCTCGCGCTGGGCGTCCTGGCGATCTCGGTCCCGCTGCCGTGGATCGCGGTGCTGATCGCGAACGACCGGCCGCCGCGCAAGAGCGAGAAGGTCAACCGGTACCAGGCCGAAGCCAAGGCCATCGAAGCCCGCAGCCACAAGGTCATCGACGGCTGAGGACTCGTGAGCGTTCCGGGCGGTTAGAACCGCCCGGAACGCTCACGAGTCCTACGGCTGAGGCCCCACGCGCCCCACAGCCAGCGCCCCCAGCTCCACCCCTCGCCGCAGAACGTCCACAGTGGACGCTCCGGCCAGCCAGGTGGTCAGCACCCCGGCGTCGAAGGCGTCCCCGGCACCGGTCGAGTCGACGCACTCGGCCTCCACCGCGGGCACCGTCGTGACGCCGTCGCCGTCGACCCAGCTCGCGCCGTTCAGCCCCGCCGTGACGACGACAGCGCCGACCGCGCCCAGCAGTTCCTTCGCCGACGCCGGATCGGCGGATCCGGTCAGTGCCACCAGTTCCTCGGTGTTCGGCATCAGCAGGTCCGTGCCGCGAACGTCCTCGAGGAACGCCGCCGGATCGCTGATGTGGGCCGCCGCCTGCGGGTCGACCGACGTGGTCAGCCCCGCCTCGCGGGCCGCCGCCAGCGCCGCCAGCCCGGCCGCCCGCGAAGGCGGGTCGAGCAGCACGTAGCCGGACAGATGCAGGTGGGTCGCCCCGGCCAGCGCCGCCGCTTCGACGTCCTCTGGGGAGAAGCGCTGGTTGGCGCCGCGGTCGGCGAGCATGCTGCGCTGCCCGGAAGCGTCCACCATCACCACGACGCAGCAGGTGGGTGTCTCGTCGTCGATCGCGAAGGCGCAACGCACGCCCGCGGCCTCCAGTTCCGCCTGGATCAGCCGCCCGCCGGGGTCGTT
This sequence comes from uncultured Actinomycetota bacterium, assembly GCA_963762765.1. Classification (GTDB taxonomy): domain Bacteria; phylum Actinomycetota; class Actinomycetes; order Mycobacteriales; family Pseudonocardiaceae; genus Amycolatopsis. The sequence goes on along the minus strand of CAVXMR010000054.1, from coordinate 35,962 downwards.
CCCGATCCGCGCTACCAGCGTCGTGTCGGCGCCCAGTGAACGCAGCCACAGCGCGGTGTTCGCGCCCGAGCCGCCGCCGGTGAACCGGATTTTCGCGCGCGCGTCCCCGCCGTGCGGCAGCGGCTTGTCGTGTCGTGCGACGACGTCCAGCCCGGCGTCGCCGACCACCACGATCCCGGTCATCGCAGCGCCACCGCGACTTCGGTCGCCAGCTTCACGTTGGACAGCACCAGGGCCTCGTTCGCGTCGATGCTCACGCCGCCGCTGGCGGTGTGGAAGTGCTCCAGCAGCACCGGCGTGACGTCGGCGCCGTGCACGTCCTGCTCGGCCAGCAGCGCGAGGCCGTCGGCGAGCAGCCGGTCGTGCAAAGCCTTGTCCATTTCGGACTCTTCGGGGATCGGGTTCGCCAGCAGGATCCCGGAGTTCGAGAACGCCCGGTGCGCGGTGATCACCGCGGCGGCCTCCTTCGCGGTGTCGACGCGCCAGCCGACGCCGTGTCCGGAGGAGCGCAGGTAGAACGCCGGGAAGTCGTCGGTCCGGTAGCCGAGTACCGGCACCGAGTTCGTCTCCAGGACCTCGAGGGTGGCGGGGATGTCGAGCACCGACTTCACCCCGGAGCAGACGACCACGGTCGGCACCTTCGCGAGCGCGCCGAGGTCGGCCGAGATGTCCCAGCTCTGCGCCGCGCCGACGTGCACGCCGCCGAGCCCGCCGGTGCCGAACACGCCGATCCCGGCCGCGGCGGCCAGCGCCGAGGTGCTGGCCACGGTCGTCGCGCCCGAGCGGCCGAGCCCGACCGCCGGGCCGAGGTCGCGCAGCGAAAGCTTGTCCAGCCCGGCGTCCGGCGCGCAGACCCGCTCCAGCTCGGCGGGGGAGAGGCCGATCGCCACCCGCCCGTCGAGCACGGCGATGGTCGCCGGGACCGCGCCACCGTCGCGGACCACCCGCTCGAGGCGGTGGGCGACGTCGAGATTGCGGCCGGGCGGCAGGCCGTGGGACAGGATGGTGCTCTCCAGCGCGACGACGGGGTGCCCGTCACGCAGCGCCGAGGCGACCTCTTCGTGCAACGAGAGTGCGGTAGTCACGAGGAACCATCATCCGAGATCGCCGTCGTCAGGGCGCCATCGGGTCAGCTCGGCCTCGAGGTTCCGGCGTGCGGCGGTCTCCCAGCGTGAGCGCGCGGCTTCGCTGCGATACAGCGGGGAGCGCTTGAGGAGCCTTTCGAGGACGTCGGCGCGGCCGGGTGCCCAGAGCTCGTCGGGGTACTTCGCGAACTCCTCGCGGACGTTGCGTGCGTACGTGTCGTACGTCGCTTCGTCGGCACCGAGAGTCGCGAGGTCGGCGTCGAGCAGTGCGGTGGCGAGAAGGTCCTCGGCGGGAGCGTCGTGCTTCGTCGTCGTCAGGACCAGAGCTTCTACACGGCTGACGTGCGACTCGGCGACTCCGGCGCGCATGAGCACTTCGCGCGCCCAGTCAGCGCTTCGCCGCTCGTCCTCGACGGGCCGCGCGAAGTAGACGACGTCGTGCGCCCACGCCGCGGCCGCGACGATCGCGCGTTCCTCGGCGCTGAGGTTGAGTTCCTGGGCGAGCCAGGCCGAGTCGCGCGCGACAGCGGCCGCGTGGTCCAGGTTGTGATAGCGGCGATGCATCTCGCCGTAGCGGGCTTCGAGCTCGGCGAGGCCGTCCTCGGCGACGTCGCGGTCGCCGCCGAGCGCGGTCACGGCTTCGATCCAGTTCATGCGGGGAACGTCCATCGGGTCGGGGAACCGCTGAAGTCCTTCTCCAGCAGGCCGAACGCCTTCCGCGGGCGCAGCCGTATCGAGGCGTTCGCGGCGGGGTCGAGGAAGCCGATTTCGTAGGTGGTCTCGTATTTGGCGTTCATCGCGTCCAGGTAGCCGCGCAGCGCGGCGGGTTCGGTGACGATCTCGGCGGTGCCTTCGAGCACCACGGGCTCGTACGGGTCGTCGGTGGCGATCGAGACGGCCGACCCGGCGGCGATGTTGCGGGCCTTGGCCGAGCGCAGTGCGGAGGAGAACCACAGCACCTCGCCGGTCCACACCGCCCAGACGGGCATCAGGTGGGGGCGGCCGGCGGGGGTGACGGTGGCGAGCCAGAAGTCATGGGCTTTGCGCAGCCGGGCGTCGGCCCAGGACCAGGGCAGCAGGCCGGCGGACGCGGGCTGGATCCCGTATCCCGGCATGTACGGCCGCGCGGTGTCCATGGTCAGTCGAAAATCCCGCGCGGCCGCGCGACGACGTCCAGCCACTCTTCGAACTGCTCCTCCCAGTTGACGTCGGGCTTCATGGTGAACATGCCGAGGAAGTCCTGGCCGCGGCCGCCGAAGCCACCGGTCTTGCTCACGCGGACGTTCTTGGTGACCTCCAGGACGACGTCCGTGCGGTCCGAAGAGGTCAGGAAGGTCACCGCGACCTGGGAGAAGGCCTTCGCGAAGCGCGGCGAAGGCGCGAAGCGGATCTCCTGGAAGAAGGGCAGCTGCTGGTTGACGCCGTTGATCCGGCCCTGCTCCAGGATGGCCTCGCGGAAGGTGAAGCCGATCCGGCTGAGCGCGTCGAGCACCCGCTTCTGGGCGGGCAGCGGCTCGATCGCGACGGCGTCGGCGTCGAACGGGTCCGACACGGAGCTGGCCAGGTCGAGTTCGGCGCGGACGCCGACCGCCATCCCGGTCAGCGGCTTGCCGTAGACGCTGGTCACCGGCGTCTCCCAGGGCAGCGGCACCTCGAACGGGATGCGGATCTGCTGGCCGGCGCGGATGTCTTCGCGGCCGACGAGCTGCTGGGTGCCGAACGGGAGGTCCTCGGTCTTGTCCGCGCCGGGCACCTGGACGCGGGCCAGCAGGGTCACGGCCAGGCCGTTGATCTCCTGGTCGACCTCGCCGCCGACCAGCACGATCTCGCCGTGCAGCGGGCGGCCGGGGGAAGCGGCACGGTCGAGCAGGCGGGCGTCGATCTTCGCCCCGCCCGAGCCGAACGTCGCGAGCACCTTCTGGAACATGGCGGAGATCCTGCCAGGCCGGAGCCGGTTTTACGCGGAAATCCGGCACTGAGGCACAATGGTCGGGTGAGCACTGAGACGTTGACGAAGCCGGATACGACGCCGGATACCACCGACGCGCCCTCCGACGACACGCCGAAGATGTTCCACTACGTGCGCAAGAACAAGATCGCCGAAAGCGCGGTCATGGGCACGCACGTGGTGGCGCTGTGCGGCGAGGTCTTCCCGGTGACGAAGTCGGCCAAGCCCGGTTCGCCGGTCTGCCCGGACTGCGAGAAGATCTACAAGGGCCTCCGGCCGGACCCGGCCTAGCGCGCCGTCCGCCGTGTCCGGTTCCGGACAGTTCCGCGAACGGACGTGAAAAACCTTCACGTGGGGGCTGCGCACCCCGGCGATGGCTGGTAGATCTCCTGATCGCCAGCTTTTTCCGCCGGGACGGAGTTCCTCATGCGCAGAACCGGGACAGTGCTCGCCCTCGTCGTCCTCCTCGCCGCCGCGATCCCGGGCCTCGCCCAGGCCGTGACGGGCTGGACCGAAGTCGGCGCCGACCATGCCCGTGCCCTCGACGAGAGCCAGGGCCTGGCCACCATCGTGCGGCCGTCGGGCACCACCATCCGCTACACCGGGGTCAGCACCATCCCGGCCGACCTCAACAGCCAGGGCTGGAACCACGTCGGCGACCCCGGCTCGGCGCAGGGCTGGTACGTCGAGCCCTACCAGCGTGACGACCGCGGCGCGAAGCTGTTCCGCGTCCAGGCCCCGGACGGCACGTGGACGAACTACAAGCACGCGCTCGAGTCGTGGGAAGCGAACAACAACTCGTGGGCCGCGGTCTCGCCGGACGCGCGGTGGCTGCTCGCGGGGGAGTACGGGACCATGGACCGCCTCCTGGTCCACCCGATGCCCGGCACGGTGTTCACGGACCCGGCGCAGAACCTGCCCTACGCCTTCGCGATCCGGCTCGACCACGCCGTCCGTGACGTCCAGGGCTGCGACTTCCAGACCGCGACCCGCTTGCTCTGCTCGTCGGACGACCCGGCGGGCACGCTCTTCGGCACCACCAAACCACTCCTGCAGGTGGACCTCGCCGGCCCGCTGTCCGGCTCGGACGTCGCCGGCCACGTGACCTCGCTCGGGCAGCTTCCGCTGCGCAGCGGCTGCAGCGGCACGTTCGAGGCGGAGGGCCTGGACTTCGACGAGCGCGACAACACACTGCGCGTGATCGTGATGTCGCCGAGCATGTGCATCCTCTTCGACAGCATGACCTACCGCTTCCGCCAGCAGTAACCCGTAACTCGCGTGATCAGACGCGTAACTCGCGTGATTGGGGCCGTAACTCGCGAGTTACGGCCCCAATCACATGAGATACGGCTTCAATCACGCGAGATCCGCTTCCGATCACGCGAGTTACGGCTTAGGAGGCCGGGGCCGGGTCCAGGGACTCGGTCTCCGCGGCCGGAGCGGGGTTGCGCCGCGCTTCGCGGCGAGCGCGGCGGCGCTCCTTGCGGGTCTCGACCATGGTGTAGAGGGTCGGGACCAGGACCAGCGTCAGCAGTGTCGAGCTGACCAGGCCGCCGATCACCACGATCGCCAGGGGCTGGCCGATGAAGCCGCCCTGGCCGGTGATCCCCAGTGCCATCGGCACCAGCGCGAAGATCGTCGCCGCCGCGGTCATCAGGATCGGCCGCAGGCGCCGGCGCCCGCCTTCGGTCACCGCGTCGGCGACGCTCATGCCCTCGGCGCGGTACTGGTTGATCAGGTCGATCAGGACGATCGCGTTGGTGACCACGATGCCCACCAGCATCAGCATCCCGATCAGCGCGGGCAGGCCGAGGGCGGTGCCGGTGGCCAGCAGCAGCGCGATCGCGCCGGTCGCCGCGAACGGGATCGACACCAGCAGGATCAGCGGCTGGATCAGGCTGCGGAACGTGGCCACCATGATCAGGAACACGATCGCGATCGCCGCCAGCAGCGCCAGGAACAGGTTCGAGAACGCCTCCTGCTGGTCCTGGCTGACCCCGCCGAGCGAGTACGACGCCCCGCCGGTGAAGGTCAGGCCGTCCAGCTTGGCCTTGATGTCCGCGGTGGTCTTGGTCAGGTTGTCGCCGGTGTTCTTGGCGGTGACGGTCGAGCTCAGGTCGCCGGAGGTCCGGTGCACCGTCGCTGGTCCGTCCACAATGGACACGCGAGCGACCTCGTCGAGGCGCACCACGCCGGTCGCGGCCGGGATCGGCAGCGCCTTCACCTCGTCCACAGTGGCCGGTGCGGTCCCGGCGCGCAGCACGATGTCCGTGCGCTGCCCGTTCACCGGGAGCTGCGTGACCGTGCGCCCGGCGATGGCCTGGTTCGCGATCTGCCCGATCGTGGTCGCCGACAGCCCGCGCGCGGCCGCGGCGGTGTTGTCCACCTCCACCTGGACCCGTGCCGAGCCGACGGCCAGGTCGCGGGTCACCTCGGCCAGCCCCGGCACCGCGGTCAGCGCCAGCTGGACCTGCTCTGACGCGGGGGCGAGTGCGGCCAGGTCCGGCGCGGTGACGGTGACCGAGATCTGGTCGGAGTTGAACCCGGAGGCGTCCGCCCCGATCTTGATCTCGCCCAGCTCGGGCCGCGTGGTCAGCTTGGCGCGCAGGCGATCCGACAGCGCGTTGACGTCGGTGCCCTTGGCCACGGTGATCGACACGCTGGTCGCGGTGCCGCCGCCGAAGCCGAACGCCCCGCCGTTGCCGCCGACGCTGACCTGATAGGTCTGCACGGCGCTTTCGGCCGCGAGCGCCTGCTCGACCGCGGTGGCCGCCTTCTCCTTCGCCTCGACGCTCGTGCCCGCGGGCAGCTTCTGCGTCATGTTCAGCGTGGTGCTGCCGGACTGGTCGAGGAAGTTCGTGTTCAGCTGCGAGGCCAGCCCCACCGTGCCGCCGAAGATCAGCAGCGCCAGCAGGACGACGACCACGCGCCGCCGGGTCGCGAACCGGATCACTGGCAGGTACGCACGCTGGAGCAGGCTGCGGCGTTCCTTGGCCACGGCCGCTTCGCGCGCCCGCTCGGCTTCCACCGCGTCGGACGGCACCGCCGGCGGCTTGAGGAACCAGTACGCGAGCACCGGGACGACGGTCAGCGAAACCAGCAGGGAAGCCAGCAGCGCCACCGTGACGGTCACCGCGAACGGCGAGAACAGCTGGCCGACGAACCCGCCGACGAACGCGATCGGGAGGAACACCGCGACCGTGGTCAGCGTGGACGACGTCACCGCGCCGGCCACCTCGCGCACGCCGTCGAGCACCGCGCGCTGCTTCGCTTCGCCGTACGCCAGATGACGTTTGATGTTCTCCAGCACGACAATGGAGTCGTCGACCACCCGGCCGATCGCGATCGTCAGCGCGCCAAGGGTGAGCAGGTTCAGCGACAGATCACCGGTCCACAAGCGCGATCAGCGCGACGACCACCGAGAGCGGGATCGACACCGCCGTCACCAGCGTGGAGCGCAGCGACATCAGGAACAGCAGGATCACGATGACCGCGAAAGCCAGGCCCAGCAGGCCTTCGGTGGTCAGCCCGCTGATCGCGTCCTTGACCGGGGTGCCCTGGTCGAAGACGACGGTCATCTCGGCGCCGATCTTCTTCGACAGCTCGGGCAGCTTGTCCCGGACCGCCTGCGAAATCGCGACCGCGTTCCCGTTGTCCACCATGGTGATCGACAGCCCGAGGCTGGGCTTGCCGTTGGTGCGGGTGATCGAGGTCGCCGGCGCGAATCCACTCTGGACGTCGGCGACGTCGCCCAGCTTCACCGGCCCGCGCGCGGGCGTGCCCGGACGCGGCGCCGGCGTGAGGTAGAGGTCGCGGATCGTGTCCACTGTGGTCGCCCCGCCGCCGACCTGGACGCTCAGCGTCTTGCCGTCCTGCGTCAGCGTCCCGGCCGGGACGGCCGCGCCGGCGGTCTGCAGTGACGTGGCGACCGACGTCGGGTCGACGCCCGCCGCGGCGAGCTTGACGTAGTCGAGCGCGATCGTGACCCGCGGCTGCTGCACGCCTGTCACGCTGACCTCGCGGACGCCGTCGATCTTGCGCAGCTCCGGCGCGACCTCGCCGGTCAGCGACGGCGCCAGCTTCTGCGGGTCACCGGTCGTCCCGGCGGCCAGCAGCACGACCGGGATGTCGTCGGTCGAGCCGGCGGAGACCTGCGGCTCGGAGTTCTGCGGCAGCCGCGGCCGGACCTGGTTCACCACCTGCTGGATCTGGCCGACGGCGGCGTCGATGTCGGTGCCGAACGCGAACCGCGCGACGACGCGCGACACGCCGTCCGACGACGTCGAGTCGACCCCTTCGAGCCCCTTCAGGCCCTGCAGGCCGCCGGACAGGGGCTCGGTGACCTGCTCATCGACCGCGGACGGCGCGGCACCGGGGTACGCGGTGATGATCTGCGCCTGCGGGAACTGCAGGGACGGGAAGAGCTGCTGCTTGATCTGGGGCAACGCGAAGGCCCCGAAGGCCAGGATGATGATCGCGAGCAGCCCGACCAGGCTTCGGTTGCGCAGGCTGAGTCTGGCCAGCACGGACATGACGTAAAGACCCCCTCGGGAATGACGCGGCGACTTACGCCTGCGTCAGTGACGGGGAACAGCGTCCCATGCGATCCCTGAGGACCGACTCAGTCTGTGGGTGGATTCCGGGTGGGTCGAAAGGATGATGATCCACCCCGGACCGCGCTGGGTGCCGGTTCGGGCGCGCTCGGTGACGAATCGTCCGCTGTGTCCTCTTCGGACGGTCCGTCGCCGTTCTCGCTGGGGCTGGGGCGCTTCAGCGGCGTGGTCGAGCGGTCCCAGAGCTTGCGCCCCTCCTCGGTGCGCAGGCGTTCCCGGGTCCGTTCCATCTCCAGCCGGCGCCATTTGCGACGCTGGCGCCGGGTCATCTTCGCCGGCCACAGCTCCTGGATCGCGCTGTTGAAATACGCGCCGCCGACCACGGCCAGCCCGATGAAGAACATCAGCAGGAGGAACGCGATCGGCGCGGCGAGCGCGCCGTAGGTGTAGCCGGTCTTGGTGATCGCGTTGAGGTAGACGCGCAGGCCGATCGAGGAGAGCAGGAACACGACCATCGCCAGCACCGCGCCGGGCAGCCCGCGGTGCCACGGCAGCTTGCGCGGCAGCGCGAGCTTGTACAGGGTCGTGAGCGCCAGGGTGATCATCACCGCGAGGGTGGGGAAGTACAGCGCGCTCACCCAGGACGTCACGGTCGGGCGCCAGTCGGTGGGGAAGAACTCCGGCAGCAGGTCCGGCCCGATCGCCAGCAGCGGCAGCCCGACCACCAGCACCACCAGGCCGGCCAGGTAGAGCAGCAGGGCGAAGATCCGCTGCCACACGTCGTTGCGGACGCCGTACTGGTCGTGCGCGACCGTGATCGCGTCGACGAACGACGACATCGCCGACGAGCCCGCCCACAGCGAGATGACGAAGCCGACCGACACGATCTCGCCCTTGCCGACGGTGAGGATGCTGTTCACCGTCGGTTCGACGATGTCCTGCACCGCGTTGGCGGAGAAGATCGTCCGGCAGAAGGCGATGATCTTGTCGTGCGCCGCGGTGACGACGTCCTGGCCGAACCACTCGCCGACGAAGCCGAGGCTGCCGAGCAGGCCCAGGAGCAGCGGGGGAAGCGAGAGCGTCTGCCAGAACGCGGCCTCGGCGGCCTCGGAGAAGACGTTGCCTTCCCAGGCCTTGGCGAGGGTGCGCGTGAGGAGGCGCAGTGGCCCCTTCCGGACCGTTCGCGCCGCGCTCGGCGATGGCACCTCACCCATGACGTGTCCAGCATGGTCTATGGATTCGGTTTTGGCTTGTCACCACCCCCGCGGCCGGGCGTGTCGGGAGGGTTCACCCGTGCCGGTGCCCGGAACTGTCCGACCCGGAAGGTAAGCTCGGTTGAGTGCCCTCACCGCCGTCGCCGACACCGAAGTCGGTACCACAGTGGGGGTTTTCGCACGTCAACGGCTCAGAAGGGGAGGTCTGGCGGATGACGGAGACGCAGCTCGGCGCGCCTCCCGCGGAGCAGGACCAGACCGCGCGGCCCCTGCGGGCCTGGCAGCGACGGGCGCTCACGAAGTACCTGACGCAGAAGCCGAAGGACTTCCTCGCGGTGGCGACCCCCGGCGCGGGCAAGACCGTGTTCGGCCTCCGGATCGCGGCGGAGCTGCTGAGCGATCGCACGGTCGAGGCGGTCACCATCGTCACCCCGACCGAGCACCTCAAGCACCAGTGGGCCAGCGCCGCGGCCGCCGCCGGCATCCACATCGACTCGAACTTCCGCAACACCGTCGGGGTCACGTCCTCGGACTACAACGGTGTCGCGGTGACGTATGCGCAGGTGGCGGCGCACCCGACGCTGCACCGCGTGCGCACCGAGAACCGCAAGACGCTGGTCATCCTCGACGAGATCCACCACGGCGGTGACGCGAAGAGCTGGGGTGACGCGATCCGCGAGGCGTTCACCCCGGCCGTGCGTCGCCTGTCGCTGACCGGGACGCCGTTCCGCAGCGACGACTCGGCCATCCCGTTCGTCTCCTACGAGCCCGACGCGGGCGGCTTCCAGCGCAGCAAGTCCGACCACTCCTACGGCTACGCCGATGCGCTGGCCGACGGCGTGGTCCGCCCCGTCGTCTTCCTCGCCTACTCCGGCGAGGCCTCCTGGCGCACCAGCGCGGGGGAGGAGTTCACCGCGCGGCTGGGCGAGCCGCTCACGGCGGAGCAGAACGCCCGGGCGTGGCGCACCGCCCTCGACCCGGCCGGCGAGTGGATCCCGGCGGTGCTGCAGGCCGCGGACACCCGGCTGAGCCAGCTGCGCACCCAGGGCATCCCGGACGCGGGCGGCCTGGTCATCGCGACCGACCAGGAGTCCGCGCGCGCGTACGCGAAGACGTTGGAGCGCCTCTCGGGCCAGACGCCGACGGTCGTGCTCTCGGACGACCCGAAGGCATCCGGGCGGATCAAGGAGTTCTCCGACTCGACCGACCGCTGGCTGGTCGCGGTCCGGATGGTGTCCGAAGGCGTCGACGTGCCGCGGCTGGCGGTCGGCGTGTACGCCACCAGCGCGTCCACCCCGCTGTTCTTCGCCCAGGCGATCGGCCGGTACGTGCGTTCGCGCAAGAAGGGCGAGACGGCGAGCGTCTTCCTGCCCAGCGTCCCGGTGCTGCTGGAGCTGGCCAGCGAGCTGGAGGCGCAGCGCGACCACGTGCTGGGCAAGCCGCACCGCGAGAAGGAGGGCTGGGAGGACGAGCTCCTGGCCCAGGCCAACCGCACCGAGGACGAGCCGGGCGAAGAGGAGAAGGCCTTCACCTCGCTCGGCGCGATCGCCGAGCTCGACCAGGTCATCTACGACGGCAACTCGTTCGGCACCGCGGTGTTCTCCGGCTCCGACGAGGAGCAGGAGTACCTCGGGCTGCCCGGCCTGCTCGAGCCCGACCAGGTCCGGGCGCTGCTGCGCAAGCGGCAGGAGGAGCAGGTCGCCGACGGGAAGCGGCGCAAGCCCAAGGCCGAGGAGGCCGCGCCCGCGCCGGTCCGCAACCAGTCAGTCAGCGAGCGGCTCGGCGCGCTGCGCAAGGAGCTGAACGCGCTCGTCGGCATGTACCACCATCGGACGAAAAAACCGCACGGCGCGATCCACAACGAGCTACGGCGAGTGTGCGGGGGGCCACCCACCGCGATGGCCACCGTGGAGCAGCTCGAGGAGCGCATCGTCACGCTCCGTTCCTGGTAGCGCGCGTCCGGCTTCTCCGCCCTGGGCTGGGTGCTTCCGGTCCGGTTCGCGTGCTGTTAACTCGCTGGTCGCCGGAGTCGTGGTGACCTGACGTGTTCGGCCGGTCGGGTGGCCCGCTGTAACGCTGCGTACGTGGTAGCGATCACAAGGTCAACAGAACTACTCTTTCCGGGCGACGGTCAGACCGTGTTGCCGGATCGTGTCCAATTGGTGTCGTTTAATCGATCCAGCTATCTTCCCCGCAGCCGCTCAGCGGCATATGTTGTCGCCCACAACATATGCGCGTCGGTGTGCCGGGCTCCTTCCGGAGCACCGCTCCCGCGCATGATCCGGAAGGAACGAGGATGCGCAGCAGAACCCTTACCCTCATCGCCGCGACGGTGAGCACCGGTCTGGTGCTCACGGCCTGCGGTGCCAACAGCACCCCGTCGAGCCCCGGGACCAGCTCCGGTTCGACGTCGGCTCCCGCAGGCGGGGGTGCCAATGGCAAGGTAGGCGTGATCCTCCCGGAGACCGCCTCCTCCGCCCGCTGGGAAGCCTTCGACCGGCCGATGCTCACCCAGGCGCTGCAGGCGCAGGGCTTCGAGGTCGACGTCGAGAACGCCCAGGGTGACAACCAGAAGTTCGCCACCATCGCCGACCAGTTCATCAGCCAGAACGTCAAGGTCCTGGTCATGGCCCCGTCCGACCCCGCGGTCGGCGCCGCGATCGAGGCCAAGGCCAAGACCGCGGGCATCCCGGTCATCGACTACGACCGCCCGAGCCTCGGTGGCAGCGCCGACTACTACGTCTCGTTCGACAACGAGAAGGTCGGCCAGCTGCAGGGTCAGGCCATGGCCGACGCGCTGAAGGACAAGAAGGGCGCGGAAGTCATCCAGATCGAGGGCGCCCCGACCGACAACAACGCGACCCTGTTCGGCAACGGCCAGGACAAGGTCCTCGGCCCGCTGTACTCCGCGGGCACGCTGAAGAAGGTCGACAAGAAGCCGGTCGAAAAGTGGGACAACCAGCTCGGCGGCACCATCTTCGAGCAGGTCCTCACCGGCAACGGCGGCAAGGTCGACGGCGTCGTCGCCTCGAACGACGGCCTCGCCGGCGCGGTGATCACCGTGCTGCAGAAGGTCCACCTCAACGGCAAGGTCCCGGTCACCGGCCAGGACGCCACCGCGGCCGGCCTGCAGGCGATCCTGCGCGGCGACCAGCTGATGACCGTCTTCAAGCCGATCAAGGGCGAGGCCGAGGCCACCGCCAAGCTCGCGGCCGCGCTGGCCAAGGGTGACAAGGCCGGCGCCGACGCGATCGCGACCGGCAAGCTGCACGACCCGCAGAACAACCGCGACATCAAGTCCGTGCTGCTCGAGCCGAAGACGATCCTGAAGAACGACGTCAAGACCGTCATCACCGAGGGCTACGTCAAGGCGTCCGAGGTGTGCACCGGCGACCTGCAGGCCGTCTGCACCCAGCTCGGTATCTCCTGATCCGCAGCACTCCCTGATCCGCCGGGCCGGGACGCGTCCCCCGACACGCGTCCCGGCCCGGTATCCACCCAGGAGATCAAAACCCTATGAGTGAGCCCATTCTCGACATCAAAGGCCTGAACAAGAGCTTCGGTCCGGTCCACGTCCTGCACGACGTGGACTTCGCCGTGCGGGCCGGGGAAGTGACCGCGCTGGTCGGCGACAACGGTGCCGGCAAGTCGACCCTGGTCAAGTGCGTCGCCGGGATCCACCCGTACGACTCGGGTGTCGTCCGGTTCGACGGCGCGGACGCGCACATCCGCGGCCCGAAGGACGCCGCGGACCTCGGCATCGAGGTCGTCTACCAGGACCTCGCGCTGGCTGACAACCTTGACATCGTGCAGAACATGTTCCTCGGCCGCGAGCGCGGCAGCAGCTGGCTGCTCGACGAGGCCAGCATGGAACAGGCCGCCCGCGAGACCCTCGCGTCGCTGTCGGTGCGCACGGTCAAGTCCGTCCGCACGCTCGTCTCCGCCCTGTCCGGTGGTCAGCGCCAGACCGTCGCGATCGCCAAGTCCGTGCTGTGGAACAGCAAGGTCGTCCTGCTGGACGAGCCGACCGCGGCGCTCGGCGTCGCGCAGACCCGCCAGGTCCTCGATCTGGTCCGCCGGCTGGCCGAGCAGGGCCTCGGCGTCGTGCTCATCAGCCACAACATGGCCGATGTCTTCGAGGTCGCGGACCGGATCAACGTGCTGTACCTCGGCCGGATGGCCGCGGAGGTGCAGACGAAGGACGTCACGCACGGCCAGGTCGTCGAACTGATCACCGCGGGCCGTTCAGGCGATCTCGGCCTGGCCCGCCCCGAAGCCGTCGCGATGTGAGTGAGAAAGAACCGGATATGACTGAGACCCCCGCGAAGCCGGACGTACAGTCCGCCGCGATCTCCGACTTCGGCATCGACACCACGTCGATGTCCACCGGGGAAGCCGTCAAGGATTACTTCTCCCGGATCAAGGCAGGCCAGCTGGGCTCGCTGCCCGCGGTGCTCGGCGTCGCCGTGCTGCTGATCCTGTTCACCGCCCTGTCCAGCGACTTCCTGACGCTGAACAACATCTCGAACATGCTGCAGCAGGGCGCGGGCCAGACCATCATCGCGATGGGCATCGTGTTCGTGCTGCTGCTCGGCGAGATCGACCTCTCCGCCGGTACCGCCTCCGGTGTCTGCGCCTCGCTGCTGGCGCTGCACTACGTCAAGGCAGGAAACCTGCTGGGCGGCATGGGCAGCAGCGTGTTCTTCATCTTCATCGCGATTCTGGGCATCGCCGCGGCGCTCGCGCTGTTCCAGCGGATCTGGGCGGGCGCGGGAGCCGCGGTGGTCGCCCTGCTGCTGGTCGCGATCGGCGTCCCGGCCAACCCGTGGCTGGAAATGCTGCTCGCCATCTGCACCGGCACCGCGATCGGCTGCATCACCGGTTTCCTCGTCTCGAAGATCGGCATGCCGTCCTTCGTGGTGACGCTGGCGCTGTTCATCGTGTGGCAGGGCGTGATCCTGCAGTTCATCGGCGAGGGCGGCACGCTGCCGATCTACACCGACCCGGTGCTCAACAAGATCACCAACGGCACACTGCCCGTGCTCGGCAGCTGGATACTGGCCGTGGTCGCGGTGGGTGCCTATGCCGCGGTCGTGCTAGTGCAGCACTTCTCGCGGCTCCGGCGCGGTCTCGTCGCCCAGCCGACGGCGATCGTGCTGTTCAAGGTCGGCGTCGTGGCGCTGATCGGAGTGGCGATCACCTACCTGCTCACCCTCAACCGGGCGCAGAACGCGAACGTCGTGATCGAGGGCGTGCCCTACGTCGTGCCGATCGTGCTGATCCTGCTCGTCATCGGGACGTACACGCTCAACCGCACCAAGTACGGCAGGCACATCTACGCCGTCGGCGGCAGCGCCGAGGCCGCGCGCCGTGCCGGTATCAACGTGCCGAAGATGCGCACCAGCGTGTTCGTGATCAGCTCCACCTTCGCCGCGATCGGTGCGATCGTTTATTCGTCGAAGGCGGGTTCGGTCAACCCGGACGCCGGTGGCCTGAACACCCTGCTGTTCGCGGTCGGCGCGGCCGTCATCGGTGGCACGTCGCTGTTCGGCGGCAAGGGCCGTGTGGTCGACGCCGTCATCGGCGGTGCCGTGCTGGCGATCGTCACCAACGGGCTCTACCTGCTCAAGCAGTCCGCGGCGACGATCAACATCATCACCGGTCTGGTGCTCCTGCTCGCCGCCACGGTCGACGCGCTGTCCCGGCGCCGAGCGGCTGCGTCGGAACGCTGAACGACCATGGGATGATCAAACCCGTGACCAGCACACCCGTGGTTCGACCCGACGAGGTGCGCCGGCACAACCGCACGACCTTGCTCCGGCTGCTGCACGTCGGCGGCCCGAGCACCCGGGCGACCCTGGCCACCCAGCTGGGGCTCAACCGCAGCACGATCAAGACCCTCGTCGACGGGCTGGCCGAAGCCGGCGTCGTCGAGGAGAAGGTGCCGAGGCCGGGACGAGGGGCGGGCCGCCCCTCGCTCCTGGTCCTGCCCCAGCCGCACGCGGCGGTCGTGCTGGCCGTCGACCTGCAGGTCGAGCACGTGGCCATCGCGCTGGTCGGGCTCGGCGGCCAGATCCTGGGCCGCAACAGCTGGAACCTGCGGGGCCGGATGCGCCAGCCTGACGAGGTGATCACGCACGTGATCGAGTCGACCACGATGCTGGCCGGCGACCTCGGGGTGACAGCGGTGGCCGCCGGGGTGTCCGTGCCTGGCGTCGTCCGGCGTTCGGACGGTTACGTGCACGAGGCGCCCAACCTCCGCTGGACGGACGTGGCGCTGGGCGACCGGCTCGGGTCCGTGCTGCGGATCCCGATCCTCGTCGGCAACGACGCCGAGCTCGGCGCGGTCGCCGAGCACCTGCGCGGAGCGGCGCGCGGATCGTCGGACGCGGTGTACGTCTCGGCCGATGTCGGCGTCGGCGGTGGCGTCATCGCCGGCGGGTCGTCGCTGCGCGGCGGCGCCGGGTACGTCGGCGAGATCGGGCACATGGTGATCCGCCCGGACGGGCGGCCCTGCTACTGCGGGAGCCGCGGCTGCTGGGAGACCGAGGTCGGGGAGGCGGCGCTCTGCCGGGCGCTGGGCCTGCCCGAGGACACCCCGCGCGGGGCGATCCTGTTCGAGCTGCGCGAACTGGGCCGGGACGCCGAGGCCGCGACGACCCGGCTGGCCGAGTTCGCGGAATGGCTGACGCTCGGGCTGGTCAACGTCGTCAACCTGCTGGGCCCGCAGCTGGTCATCCTGGGCGACCTGCTCACGGTGCTGCCCGAGTCGGTGATCCGGCTGGTCGGGTCCGAGGTCCGCCGCCGCAGCCTGGTCAGCCGGGCGGTCGGGGGGACCCGGATCGTCAGCTCGGCGCTGGGGGCGGACGTCAAGCTCCTCGGCGCGGCCGAGGTCGCCTTCGAAATCGTCCTGGATTCTGTGTAGGCGCCAAGTCCGTGAAGGCCACACCGAGTGGATTTATTATAAGTCCCGCGATGTGGCCTTCACGGACTTTGTGCCCGGCGTCGCCAGCCGGGATGACGTGCGAACTTGTCCTGGATCCTGTCTGATTCCCCGGCTTTCGTCCCGGCATGTGGATGCCTGAAACGCGGTGCCGGGTCAGGTTTCCACGGCAGCCAGGGTCCGCTGATGAGGACGAGCTCACGTTGGCGGCCAGGCCGGCGACTTCGACGGACCGCACTCGAGGCCCGATAAACGAGGGCGGCCGGTGCTCGCGCACCGGCCGCCCTCGTGAGTTCGGTTACCGCTGGATCTCCGCGGCCAGCTCCTTCAGCTTGGCCTCGTGTTCACGGGCGTGGTGGCCGCAGAAAAGCAGCTCTCCACCTGTGCTGAGGACGGCGCGTACCTGTGCGGCTGCGCCACACCGGTCACAACGGTCGGCGGCGGTCAATTCGGGGCGGGTGAGCGTCGGTGATGTCATGGGGGTCTCCCTCCGTCCCGGCATCGGTTGCCCGATGCCTGTATCCAGCTACGCCCACTTCGGACTGACGCCGGTGCGGGGATCGCCTCGGCTCCGCGGTGTTCGTGCTTCCACTCTTGCAGACGTTTCGCGGCCCGCAAGTGTTCCCGCGCCGGTGGGAGCTGTGTCACCCTGATTTACCCCGGATGCCGTAGCGCCAACCGGCAAGGCAGGAGACGACTGCCCGGATGCCGGTGTTTTCCGTGGTCAGGCACCATGTCAGGGTGGCTCCTGTGATCTCGGCGAAGCGGCTGGCGGCGGTACCGGCGCCGATCTTGTTCGTTCTCAGCGGAATTTCCATGTACGCCGGAGCGGCCATTGCAGTCGGACTTTTCGGACATGCGACCCCGGCCGGGGTGGCGTGGCTCCGCTGCCTCGGCGCCGCGGTCGTGCTGCTCGCCTGGCGCCGCCCGCCTCGCTCGGCGTGGCGCGGCCGGCCGTTGCTGCTGGCCGCCGCCTTCGGCGTCGTCACCGCGGGCATGAACGTGCTGTTCTACGAGGCCATCGCCCGGCTGCCGCTGGGCACCACGGTCGCGCTGGAGTTCGCCGGGCCGGTGGTCGTGGCGGCCGTGGGCTCGCGCTCCCGGCGGGACTTCCTGGCCGTGGTGCTGGTCGCCGCCGGGGTGGTGGCGATCGCCGACGTCCGGCTGGAAGGCAGCACGCTGGGAGTGCTCTTCGCACTGGGCGCGGCGGCCGCGTGGGCCGGCTACATCCTGCTCGGCAAGCGGGTCGCCCTGGGCGGCAACGGCATCGACAGCCTCGCGATCGGCTTCGCCGCGGCGACGGTCCTGCTCTCGCCACTGGCGGTGGGCACCGGGCAGGTGTGGGCTTCGCCACGCATGCTGCTGCTGGGGATCGGCGTCGGCGTGCTGTCCACAGTGGTGCCGTACGTGCTGGACCAGGTCGTGCTGCGCAAGGTCGGGCAGGCCCGCTTCGCCGTGCTGCTGGCCCTGCTCCCGGTGACCGCCGGCGTGACCGGCTTCCTCCTGCTCGCCCAGGTGCCCGGCCTCGTCGAAGCACTGGGCACCCTCGCCGTGGTCGCGGGTGTCGCGCTGCGCAGCCGGGAGCCGATCACCGAACCACCCGGCTAGGGGAGGGCGCCGCGGCTGCTGGCCCGCGGCGCGCCGGACCGGGATACTGACCCGATCGGCAGGGGAAGCGGGTGGCGATGACGAAGGCGGCGTCGGCGGCGGCCAAGGATCTGGCCGCGGCCGGAGTGGGCGGGGTGCACCTCGCCTGGGCGGACAACAACGGCATCCCGCGCTCCCGGATCGTGCCGATCGGCGGGCTGGCCGACGCGGCGACCCGCGGGGTCGGCGCGACCTCGCTGTTCGCGGTGTTCGACAGCCACGACAGCATCACCTACAGCCACAGCGGGCTCGCCACGCCGTCCGGCGACATCCGGCTGGTGCCGGTGATCGACCGGCTGCGGCGCCTGGCCGGCCAGCCCGCGCTGGCCTGGGCCCCGGTCCGGCAGATCGGCCAGGACGGCGAGGACTGGCCGTACTGCCAGCGCGCGGTGCTGGAGCGCCAGGTCGCCGAAGCCGCTAGGCGCGGCCTCGAATTCCGGGCCGGGTACGAGCTGGAGTTCACCGTCGCGCCGGCGGGCAGCATCGACATCGTGTCCGCGCCCGGGCATCCCGGCCCCGCCTACAGCCCGCACGCGCTGGTCCGGCTGGACGCCTTCGTGGGGGCGTTGCTGCACGACTTCGCGGCCAACGGGCTGCGGATCGGGCAGCTGCACGCCGAGTACGGCGTGGCCCAGCTGGAGGTGTCGCTCGCCGCGACCGATCCGGTGTCCGCGGCCGACGACCAGCTGCTCGCCCGCCAGACCATCCACGCCGCCGCGCACACGCACGGCCTGGCGGTCAGTTTCGCGCCGCTGGTCGGGCTCGGCGCGGCGGGCAACGGCTGGCACCTGCACACGTCCGTGCAGCGCAGGGGCCGCACCCTGTTCACCGGTGACGGCCTGCCCGGCGAGGACGGCGCCGGATACCTCGCGGGCCTCCTGCGTGACCTGCCCGCGCTGACCGCCATCACCGCGCCCAGCGTCCCGTCGACGCTGCGGTTGCGTCCGGGGTTCTTCGCCGGTGCGTACGCGTTCTGGGGCGTCGAGAACCGCGAAGCGCCGCTTCGGTACGTACCCGGTTCGACGCTGCTGGGCGCGGACCACGCGAACGTCGAGCTCAAGACGTCCGACGCCTCGGCCAACCCGTACCTGGCGCTGGCCGTGGTGCTCGCCGCCGGGATGGCCGGCATCGAGGACGCGCCCGCGCTGCCCGAGCCGATCGGCGAGGACCCCGGCGGCTGGACCGAGGGCGAGCGGGAGACCCGCGGCGTCCTTCCGCTGCCCGCGAACACCGCCGAGCAGGACGCCGCGCTGCTGGCGTCGCCGCGGGTCGCCGGGGTGCTCGGCGAGGAGCTGCTGGGCGCCTTTCGCGCGGTGCGGGCCGCCGACGCGGCCTGGGCGGCCGAGCGGAGCACCGACGAGATCATCGCCGCACACCTGTGGCGCTATTGAGGGAGCCGATGTCTTCGGGGATCGACGGCGGGCAGCTCGACCTGTCCGGGGTGCGCTGGCTCCCCGGCGGCGCCCGGCTGGCCGCCGTGGCGCAGGCGGAACTGCCGCAGAAGGACGGCCTCGCGGCGGCGTTCACCGGGCTGGCCGCGCTGCGGGCCGCCGGGGTCGCGGTGCCCGACCAGGAAACGGTGGCGCTGGCCGCGGGCACCGTCCGCGGCCCGGCGGTGCATCCGCCCGGCTCGACCGGCCGGACGGACTTCCGGCTCGCGCTGCCGGTGGTCGACGACCCGGCCGCGGCGGGCACCCGCGCCTCCGGCCTGGCGACGGCGATTTCCTCGCTGTCCCAAGGAGATCTGCGCGCGGTCCCGGTGACGGGGGAGTGGTCGGCCGAGACGTTGTTCGATCTGCTGGTGGCGCTGTGGGACCTGCCGCGGGTCGCGGTGATCGCCCGGATCGACTCGGCGGAACTCGGCGCGCACGACACTCCCGAGCGCGCCCTGCTGGACTACCTCGACACCGGCATCCCTCCACTGTGGACGTCCCGCTGGCGCCCGCCGGGCGGGCGCTTCGTCCTGGTGGCGGGGGTCCGGATCGGCGCGGAGGGCACCTTGCTGTCCGTTGTGGACACTTATCCTTCGCTGGGGGACAACGGGATCCACGACCAGCCGGTGGAATGGATGACGGTCGCGCTGGGCGGGCTGGGCGTGCTGATCGTGGTCGACGCCGACCAGGTGCCCGTCGTCCGCGAGGCGGTCGTGACGACGGGCCTGTCACCGTCCTTCTGGGACTGACTCGGCCTCGGTCGCGAAGCGGGAGTGGCGGCGACCGTAGCCGAAGTAGATCACCAGGCCGATCACCAGCCAGACGGCGAACCGGATCCAGGTCAGCACGTTCAGGTTCAGCATCAGGTACAGGCACGCCAGCGCGGCGACGATCGGGATCACCGGCGAGAACGGCACCGTGAACGGGCGGGCGAGGTCCGGGCGACGGCGGCGCAGCACCGGCACGGCGATCGCCACGATGATCATCGCCGACAGCGCGCCGATGCTCACCATGTCCGCCAGCTCCGAAATCGGGATGAACGCGGCCAAAGCGGCGATCAGCACGGCGCCGCCGATGGTCATCCGGTGCGGGGTGCCCCAGCGGCGGTGCGCGGTGCCGAGTGCCTTCGGCAGCAGGCCGTCGCGGCCCATCGCGAAGCCGATCCGGCCGATCGTGACCAGCTCGACCATCATCACCGAGGTCAGCCCGGTGACCGCGCCGAGCGAGATCAGCGCGCCCACCCAGTGCTGGCCGACCCGGTCGAACGCGTCCGCCAGGGGCGCTCCGGTGTCGATGTCGGTGAACGGGATCATGCCGGTGAGCACGATCGAAACGCCGATGTAGAGCAGGGCGCACACGCCGAGCGCGCCGAGGATGCCGACGCGGAGGTCCTTGCGCGGGTTGAGGGTTTCCTCGCCGAGGTTGGCCAACGCCTCGAAGCCGGTGTAGGCGAAGAAGACCACGGCCGCGGCGGTGACCATCCCGGCCAGGCCGTACACCGACTGCTCGAGGCCGAGCGCGGCCTGCACGACCGGTTGCTGCAGCACCGTCGTCCCCGCGGCCGGCGGCTGCGCGGGCGGGATGAACGGGGTGAGGTTCGCGCCCTTGACGAAGAACAGCCCGACGGCGAGCACCAGGATGCAGACCGCGACCTTCACGCAGACCAGGACGTTGGTCAGCCAGGCCGATTCCTTGATCCCGATCACGGCGACCACGGTGAGCACGGCGATGATCAGCACGGCGCCGATGTTCACCGTGGCTTCCTCGCCGAACCATTCGGGGGACAGGCCCAGCAGGTTGGCCAGATAGCCCGACCAGCCGCGCGAGACCACGGCGGCGCCGAGCGCGAACTCCAGCAGGAGGTCCCATCCGATGATCCAGGCGAACACTTCGCCGAGGGTGGCGAAGGCGTAGGTGTAGGCGCTGCCGGCCGTCGGCACGCTCGAGGCGAGCTCGGCGTAACACAGCGCGGCGAGCCCGGCGACCACCGCGCCCAGCACGAACGACAGCGTCACCGCCGGGCCGGCGTGCGTCTTCGCTTCGACCCCCGCGAGGGTGAAGATCCCGGTCCCGATGATGATGCCGATGCCGAAGCCGACGAGGTCGCGGCCACGCAGGCGCCGCTTGAGCTCGCCCGATTCCTGCCGCCGCAGCACGTCGTCCACGTTCAAAGTTCGCCGCACACCCATGAGATGACGTTAGAAGCTCACCGGCCGATCCGCAGATCAGAGGCACGGCGCTGACGGACTCGTGAGTGTTGCGGCCGGTTATTGAGGGGTAGGTCAAAGGTGGCGTGGTGAAGCGAGGGGGACCTGCCGACGGGCTCGTGAGCGTTGCGGGCGGTTAGAACCGCCCGCAACGCTCACGAGTCCTCGATGCCGCGCCACCGTGACCGGGCCCGGCAGGTTCCCGGCCTCAGAAGGAGACGATCACCTGGAGGACGCCCAGCACGATCGTCACCACGGTCAGGACCACCGTCACCACCGTCAGCCGGGTGACGCGCGAGCTCACTGTGTTTTCGTAGGCGTAGCGGGTGCTTTCGTCCATCGCCTCGGCGTGGCGGTCGAGCTGGCGGATGATCCGCTCGACGCCCATGCTCGTCACCAGCCGCCGCTCCAGCGAGTCGACCTCGGGCGGCAGTGCCGAATTCAGCATCTCCAGGATGTCGTCGAGCGAGCCGCGCAGCAGCTGGCCGCGGCTCGCCGGGTCCCCGCCGGTCTGCAAATCCTCCGCCGCCCGCCGCAGCCACTGGTCGGCCAGCGCCATCCGGATCAGCACCCGCTCCAGGATGAACAGCATCCCGTGGTCCAGCCCGGCGATGTCCGAGTCGATGCCGAAGTACGGTTCGGGCGCGCCGAAGCGGCGGACCGCCAGTTCGTGCTGGTGGTCCACGTACTCGTCGCCCTTGGCGTTGAGGCAGATGATGCCGGTCGCCATCGTGTACGCGGCGACGAACGTGCGGGTGCCCCAGGACGGCCCGAGTGCTTCGCGGGCGACGTCATGGGGGACGAAGCGCCAGCCTTCGTCGCCGGTCGCCAGGCCGTAGTACGGGCGGGGGTCGTGTGCCACCGCGGCCGACGGCGGCCGTCCGTCGTGCGCCCGCAGTTCGACGCACCAGCCCTTGCGGTGCAGGCCTTCGGTGATCTCGCAGCCCTCGACGAGGTCCGCGAAAGCCGCGGTCACCGCGGCCAGCAGTGACGGCATGGGCTCGCCCCGGTAGCACCCGCGCAGCGCGCCGTCGCCCTTGGCCACCCGGCCCTGCAGGCTCTGCAGCACCGCGATGGCCAGGTCGACGTCGGCGGCGGGGGAGTCGTGGTCGGGGGCGTCGATCGTGGTGGTGAACGCGACCGTCATCGCGTGGTACGCCGGGTGCCAGGTGATCAGCGCCCGGCACGGCAGCCGCTGCTCGCCGAGGCCGATCGTCAGGGCCTCGCCGCCGTCCGGTGCCCGCAGCAGCCGCCGGTCCGGCGCCTCGCTGTAGGAGGCCAGGAACGACTCGGCGGCCGACCATTCGGCCTGCAGCTCGCCCTCCAACGGCGCCAGCAGCGCCTTCCCCCGTTCGCTGTCGAAGACGCGCTTCGCCTCCGCTCTCGACAGCGGCACCGCCCAGGCGAACAGGAGCAGCAACGTCGGCGCGGCCGTCACCGGCCGGTCCGCCGCAGCAGCGTCACCTGGTCGCGGCCGAGCCGCCGGCGCAGCGCCGGCGACGCGTTCACCCGCTCGTCCCGGTCGACGTCGGCCGGGTCGAGGTCGCCCAGCACGTGATAGGTCCACTCCCAGGCCGTCCGCCAGCCCGCGCCTTCGGCTTCGGCGGTGACTTCGGCCGGGTCGAGCAGCCGCACCGGAAGGGCGCCCGGCTCGTCTCGCAGGGCCTGGTCGAACTCCGCGCGGCTGATCCGCCGCGAGCTGAACCCGTCCTCGCCGACGCTCTCGATGCTGAACCCGCCCTCACCGGCCGGGGCGCGGCTGTAGGCCAGCGCGAGTACCGCGTCCGGCGCGGTCACCTCGTGCAGGCGACGCAGGATCGGCGCGAGCTCGCCGGTCGGCACGTGCTGGATGACGTGGCTGCACAGCACCAGCCCGAACGGCCCGGCCGGGACGTCCGTGATCGACGCGGCGAGGAAACCGACCTCGGTGTCCGGCGGCCGGACGGCGCGGGCGGCGGTGAGGCGGTCCGCGTCCGGGTCGACGGCGGTGATGGTGGCCGCCAGCCCGGACAGCCAGTCCAGCAGCCGGCCTTCGCCGCAGCCCGCGTCGAGGGCATGCACTTCCTGGCGAGGCGGCAGCAGCGCCGTGATTTCGTCCTTCAGCCGCGCGAGCGCGCGCTCTTCGCTGACCGCCCAGTACCCGGGGAACGGTTCATGGCTGCCGATGAAGCTGCTCGTGACGCGGTCACCGGTGTCGGGATAGCGGTACAGCACCTGGAAAAGCATACCGGCGGGCTTACCATGGGTCGGTGGCCGACGTGACCGGCAACGTGGCCGGGCCCCTCGTCCTGTTCGCCGTGGTCAGTCTCGCTCCCTCGGCGCTGTTCTGGTGCGCGCTGCGGGTCCCGGTGATCTACCGGTTCGTGCGCCGGAAGTTCGCGAAGCCACAGCCCCAGGGATTGCCGATCGAACGGCTGGCCGCCGACCTGCGCCGCGTGCACCGGCTGCTCGTCGAGTGCCAGCCGGGCACCCCGGCCGCGCGGCGGCTCGGCACCCGGCAGGCCTACGACGAGCTCCTGCGCCAGGCTTGCCGCGAGGTCGAGGTGCCGCACCTGCTGGACGGCCTGCCCGAGGGCCTCGACCGCGACATCGAACGGCTCCGGATCGAGCAGACGCTGCGGGATCACGGCCTGGCCGTGCCCTGATTCCCCCGGTCGGGCCGGTGCATGGCCCGCCCAGCGGTACCCCCGTAACCTCTGGATCACTTAGCGTGACATGCGGTGGTGTGTATCCGAGAAGGAGGACCCGAGATGATCAAGCGCCTGTTCCGGGCACTGCTGGGCCACGGTTGCTGTTCCGCCTGCACCGGCGTGGGGTGCGGCTGCTGCGACAAGTGCCACTGAGCCACAACGAAGAACCCCGCCACCGGAATCCGGTAGCGGGGCTCTTCGTCGTCCTGAAAGGAGATCAGTCGAGGTAGTCGCGCAGAACCTGCGACCGCGACGGGTGACGCAGCTTCGACATCGTCTTCGACTCGATCTGCCGGATGCGCTCACGGGTCACCCCGTACACCTGGCCGATCTCGTCGAGCGTGCGCGGCTGGCCGTCCGTGAGGCCGAAACGCAGCCGGACCACGCCCGCCTCGCGCTCGGACAGCGTCTGCAGCACCGACTGGAGCTGGTCCTGCAGCAGCGTGAACGACACCGCGTCGACCGCGACGACCGCCTCGGAGTCCTCGATGAAGTCACCGAGCTGCGAGTCGCCCTCGTCGCCGATGGTCTGGTCGAGCGAGATCGGCTCCCGCGCGTACTGCTGGATCTCCAGGACCTTCTCCGGGGAGATGTCCATCTCCTTCGCGAGCTCTTCCGGGGTCGGCTCGCGGCCGAGGTCCTGGAGCAGCTCACGCTGGATGCGGCCCAGCTTGTTGATGACCTCGACCATGTGCACCGGGATCCGGATGGTGCGGGCCTGGTCGGCCATCGCGCGGGTGATCGCCTGGCGGATCCACCACGTGGCGTACGTCGAGAACTTGTAGCCCTTGGTGTAGTCGAACTTCTCCACCGCGCGGATCAGGCCGAGGTTGCCCTCCTGGATCAGGTCCAGGAACGCCATGCCGCGGCCGGTGTAGCGCTTGGCCAGCGAGACGACCAGGCGGAGGTTCGCCTCCAGCAGGTGGTTCTTGGCGCGCTCGCCGTCGCGCACGATCCACTTGAGATCGCGGCGCATCTGGGTGACGAGCTTCTCGCCCTCCTCCTCGGCGGTGCGCACGCGCTCGGCGGCGTAGAGCCCGGCCTCGATCCGCTTGGCGAGCTCCACCTCCTCCTCCGCGTTCAGCAGCGCGACCTTGCCGATCTGCTTGAGGTAGGCACGCACGGAGTCGGCCGACGCGGTGAGCTCGGCGTCCTTGCGCGCCTGGCGCAGTGCCTCGGACTCCTCTTCGTCCCAGACGAAGTCCGGGTTGTCCGAGCTCTTGGCCGCGGCCTTGTCCGCGGCCGCGTTGCGGCGGCGCGTCGCCGGGGTCTCTTCTTCCTCGTCGTCGTCATCCGCGTCGGCTTCCGCCTCTTCGGTGACCGTCTCGTCGACGACGTCGACCTCGACCTCTTCGAGATCCGAGAGATCCGGCGTCTCGAGATCGGCGTCCTCGAGGTCGCCGGGACCGTCGGGCTCGCCGTCCTCGGTCTTGCCGGACTTGGCCGCGGGCTTCTTGGCCGCCGCCGGCGCCTTCTTGGCCGGAGCCTTCTTCGCCGTGGTGGTCTTGCGCGCCGCAGGCTTCGCCGTGTCGGCCGCTGCCTCTTCGGCCGGCTCGCCGGCTGCGGTCGCTGTCTTCGTCCCGCTTCGGGTTGCGGTTCTTGCGGCTGCCACTTACGCCCTTTCGCAGCGGTCGATCATGACGAGCAGCGGCACGGGGCCACTGCTGCCTCACATTCGGGGATCACGCCTCGGCCTGCAGTTTTGACCTCCGCAGCCGTGGGCCGTGTTCCATTGTAACGACGGTACGCGCATGCGGCGCGAAGCGATCACCCTCCGGCCCGGCGCGCGCCGCCGCTCAGTGCTGGATGCCCTCCGCCGCGGCCGCCGCGGCGCCGACGATTCCGGCGTTGTTCTGCAGCGTCGCGACCTGCACCGGAGTCCGGATGTCCAGCAGGGGCACCCATTTCTCGGACTTCTTGCTGACCCCGCCGCCGACGATGAACAGATCCGGCCAGATCAGGTTCTCCAGCACGGTCAGATAACGGTGCACCCGCTGCGCCCATTCGGGGTAGCTGAGGCCCTCGTTGTCCTTCACCGAAGCGGCCGCGCGCTTCTCCGCGTCGTGCCCGTCGATCTCCAGATGACCGAACTCGGTGTTCGGCACGAGCTTGCCGTCGTGGAACACCGCGCTGCCGATGCCGGTGCCGAACGTCAGCAACGCGGTCACGCCCTTGCGCGCGGCTTGGTCGCCGAAGCGGATCTCGGCGATGCCGGCGGCGTCGGCGTCGTTGAGCATCGCGACGTCCTCGACACTGCGGCCGAGGCGCTTGGCGAACAGCGCGTCCGCGTCGGTGCCGATCCACTGCTTGTCGATGTTGGCCGCGGTGTGCGCGACCCCCCTCTTCACGACCGCCGGGAGCGTCACGCCGACCGGGCCGTCCCAGCCCGCCTTCGCGACGATCTCGGCGACGACGTCGGCCACCGCCGCGGGGGTGGACGGCTTCGGTGTGTCGAACCGGATCCGGTCCCCGATGAGCTGCCCACGCTCCAAATCGACCAGCGCGCCCTTGATCCCGCTGCCGCCGATGTCGATGCCGAAACCTCGGGTCGCCTCCACCACGGACGTGGTCCCTTCTCGCACGATTCAGAAGCCTGCCTCGGAGACTTTAACCGGATGTGGTGACATGGCGGACGTGGGAGTTGACGAGTCGTTGCTGAAACGCGTCGCGGAGCAGGTCGCCGCGGAGGCCGCCGGGCTGGTCCGGAGGGCGTGGGACGAGATGGCGCACGGCCGCGTGGTGGGGGTGGACACCAAGTCCGCCGACACCGACGTGGTCACCGCGGTGGACCACGAGTCGGAGGAACTGGTGCGCGCGCGGCTGGCCGAACTACGCCCCGGCGAGCCCGTGCTCGGCGAGGAGTGCGGCGGCTCGGCGGCCGCCGCAGGGGGTGTGACCTGGGTCGTCGACCCGATCGACGGCACCGTCAACTTCCTCTACGGCCTGCCCTGGTTCGCGGTCTCGGTGGCCGCGCAGGTCGACGGCGTCTCCGTCGCGGGGGCGGTGGTGGAGCCGGTGAGCGGGCGCGTGTGGACGGCCGCGCGCGGCCAGGGCGCGTGGCTGGACGGGCGGAAGCTGGCCGTCTCGGCGCCCTCACGGCTCGAATTGACCTTGGTCGGCACCGGATTCGCGTATTCCACTGAGCGGCGCATGCGGCAGTCACGCTTCGCCGCTTCGCTGCTCGGCCGGGTCCGGGACATCCGGCGCAACGGCGCGGCGTCGCTCGACCTCTGCGCGGTGGGCGCGGGCTGGCTGGACGCCTACGTCGAGCACGGCCTGCACCGGTGGGACTGGGCGGCCGGGGCGCTGATCGCTTCGGAGGCGGGCGCTGTGGTCGCGCTGCCGGGGTCGGCGCCGGATCTCGGGGCTGACGCGACGTACGCCGCTTCGCCGACTGTCGCCGCTCCGCTGCGCGCCTTGCTGGGGGAGTGCGGGGCCGCGGAGGTCTGAGGGCCCGGTCTCAAAACACCCCAATGCCACATTGGGGTGCTTGGGGCCGAGGGGTCAGCAGGCGACGTCGCGGGCCGAGGACAGGAGGGTCTGGTCGATGGCCGGGGCCTTCGCGCCCGCCGACTGCTCGTTGCCGCCGCCGGCCGGGTTGGCCTTGGACCACGCGGCGAGCTGGCTGAGCACCTGCCGGGCCTCCGCACGGGGCTGGATGTCCCCGAACAGGGTGCCGGTGATCAGGTCGACGCTGGCGTCCTTGCGGTTGTCCTGGACCAGCTCCGCGCACGGCACGACCAGGCTGATCGTGCGGGCCGCCGCCTTGCCGTTCTCGCCGAAGCGGATCTGGCCGCGGCACTTGGCCTCACGGCCCTCGTAGGCCGCGTCGTTGCCCGGCTCGCCGGTGCCGGTGAAGCCCAGCTCCTTCAGCGACGTCGTGGCGATGCTGCCCTTGCCCCGGCTCGAGGAGGCGTTGTAGACCCGCACCGCGACCTTGTCCGGCGGGAGCGGCGGGCGGTCGTCGAGCGCGTTGTGCGGCAGCGGCGTGAAGACCGTGCCGGGTGCCGGGTTCGCGGGCGGGTCGCAGCGGACCGCCTCGTCGATGTCGCCCTTGGAGACGACGGCGTTCACCCAGACGATGATCGCGCCGACGGCGAGCACGCCGATGACGATGAGCGCAGGCAGCGGCTTGTGCTTGCGATACGGCCGCGCCGTACGGTCCCCGATGCCGTTCCCCGACGCCACCTGCCCGTCCCTTCCCGAACCCGGAAACTCCAGCGGCGCCGTCATCCGACGCCGCTGAGACCGATCAGCCTAGGCGCCGGGGAAGGCACGTGCCGTCCCGGGTCACCCTCACGGTTCCCGTTGCCCTGCTTGCGGTCCGGGGCACTCCCCGGACCGGTGTCCCCGTCCCCGGATCGCACCACGCCGGAGCGAGCCGGGGCAAGCGGACACGGGTCCCGCGTGAGGTTCTGCACCCGGAGGCAACCCGAATGGACGACACCGCGTCTTACCTGCGGGTTCACCCTGTCGGGTGACGATTCTCCGGCAATCTCTGACTCGTTGCAGAACCCCCGGAGCGGTGAGCTACCCTTCCCGGGCTCCGGCCGCTGGAAGAGGCGCGAAAAGGCTGAGACCTCGGTCACTGCGGCCGCCGGGCACAAACAGGGGCGCTGGAACGTTGACCAGCGGCACGGCGGACTCACGGGGGCACCCGGGGGTCCGGGAAAACGACTACTCAAGCTGATCGCAGGGGTGAGGGACACATGGCTACCGACTACGACGCTCCGCGCCGCAGCGAAGCCGACGAGCTGGCCGAAGACTCGTTGGAGGAGCTCAAGGCCCGGCGTAACGAGAACCAGTCCGGCGTCGTCGACGTCGACGAGGACGCTACCGCCGAGAACTTCGAACTGCCAGGGGCCGACCTCTCCGGGCTTTCCGGTGAGGACATGACCGTCAAGGTCGTCCCCAAGCAGGCCGACGAGTTCACCTGCTCGGTGTGCTTCCTGGTGCACCACCGCAGCAGGCTCGCCGAGGAGAACGGCGGGCGGCTGATCTGCCGCGACTGCGCCTGAGCCGGGCGTACGGGGATCTCGTACAGGTTTCAGGGGACGAACAGACGCGGCCGTGAAGGTACGTGCTGGGGCAAAGGGGGCCGGTTCACCGAACCGGCCCCCTTCCGCGCGTCCTCAGGGGTGCGAACGGAGCAGCTCGGCGACCTTCTCCGGCCGGCGGGTGCTGAACAGCCAGTACGGCGTCGGGTCGGCGGGGTCGGTCAGCGTGACGCGCACGGCCGGGCCGATCCAGCCGCGGTGCTGCACGTAGGCGGCCGGGTCGCCGTCGCGGCCGAGCGCCTTGCGCTTGGCGTCCTTCTCGAGCACGGTCACCTCGCCGACGTAGCGCAGCGGCAGGTGGGCGTCGCCGACCCACAGCTCCGGGGAGTCACCGCCGGTGATCCGGACCTTCGTCCGGCCCAGCGAGAGCAGCAGGCCGGCCACGATCGGCAGCGCGATGACGTAGGGCAGCCACTCCGGGACGCCGGGGTAGGCCATGACGATCTCGAAGGCCAGCAGGACCGCGCCGAGCACCGGCAGCGGCCAGCCCCACCACGACATATACAGCCGTTCGGAGTGCTTGAGATCGCCTGTCACGGCTGTCTTCACGGATTCGCCCACGGGTAGAGGGTAATCTCGCCGCCCGTGTCCAGCGTTCAGGTACTCCTTTCCCGGCTCGACCCGGATGTCCCGCTGCCCGCCTACGCCCGACCGGGCGACGCGGGGGCCGATCTCGTCACGACCTCGGATATCGTGCTCGGACCCGGGGAGCGCGGGGTGGTCGGCACCGGCATCGCGATCGCCCTCCCGACCGGGTACGCGGGGTTCGTCCACCCGCGGTCGGGCCTCGCCGCCCGGGTCGGGCTGTCCGTGGTGAACACTCCTGGCACGATCGACGCGGGCTACCGCGGGGAGATCAGGATCTGCCTGATCAACCACGACCCGGCGAACAAGATCGTGCTCTCGCGTGGCGACCGGATCGCCCAGCTGGTCGTCCAGCGCGTCGAGCACGCCGTGTTCGTCGAGGTGGCCGAGCTCGACCCGACCGAACGGGGCGACGGAGGCTACGGCTCCACGGGTGGACACGCCACACTGGGAGCGGACGCGCCCGACACGGGTGCCGGCGCGGGGGAAGGGACGGAGAAGTAGTGGGGATTTTCGGACGCAAGCGGCGGACCGAGGGCGGGTCTGCCGGGAGGCACGCCGCGCCCGAGGTCGACGAGACCGGCGACGAGCTGTACGACGACGAAGAGGCGCAGCTTTCCGAGGTCTCCGACGGCCCCTTCGACGTGGCCGACCACATCGACGACGGTATCCCGCGGATCGATCTCGGCTCGGTGAAGGTGCCGGTACCGGACGGTTCGCAGGTCCAGGTCGAGATGGACCCCGAGACCGGGGGCGTGCGCGCGGTGCACGTCGTCACCGAGCAGGGTCAGATCACGGTCAGCGCCTACGCCGCGCCGCGCTCGGGCGGGCTGTGGCGCGAGGTCGGCACCGAGCTCGCCGAGCAGCTGCGCGCCGACGGCGCCAAGGTGAACATCGGGCGTGGCGAGTGGGGGCTGGAGCTCTCGGCCATCGTCGGCGACGTGGCGCTGCGCTTCGTCGGCGTCGACGGGCCGCGGTGGATGCTGCGCGGCGTGATCGCCGGGCCGCAGTCGCAGGCCGCGCACGCGCCGGAGGTGCTGCGCGAGATCGTCCGGCGCACGGTGATCGACCGCGGCGACGCGCCGATGCCGGTCCGTACGCCGCTGACCATCACGCTGCCGGAGGCGGTCGCCGAGCACATCGCCGCCCAGCAGGAGCAGGGCTAGCCGAAGGGGACGTTCGTCGCGTCCCGTGCGGTGAAGGGGACTTTCCTCGCGTCGAATGCGAGGAAAGTCCCCTTCAGCACGTCTGGGCCCGGAGGAAGGCGAGCACGGTCGCGCGGCCGAGGGACTCGCGATCGGCGCCGAGGGCGGCCAGCGTCGTCTCCCCGACGGCCGCGCGGGGGAGCGCGGCCGCCCATGCGGATGCGACTTTCGTCGGATGTATCGGGTCGTCCGTGCAGGTGCCGATCCCGGCCGGGACGGCCAGCCCCGCCAGCTCGGCGAGGGTCGGGGACGGCCGTGCCGCCGCGACACGCAGGCCCGCCGCGAGGCCGTCGCCATGACGTCGCCACGCCCGGCCCAGCTCGGCGGAGAGCCACTCCGGGGTTCCGGCGGCCGCCTGGGCGAGCGCGGCCTCCACGCCGGAACCGGCCACCAGATCGGCGGACAGCGTCGCGGCGATCGAAGCGGGTGCCAGGTCCGGTTTCCCGTGCCAGGCCGGGAGCGCGGCCAGCAGGCCCCCGCAACGCCCCGGATTCCGCACCGCCCACTCCGCGGCCAGATGGGCGCCGAACGAGATGCCGCCGACCAGCAGCGGGCCGCGTTCGCGGGCGAGCGCGTCCAGGACGGCGAGGTAGCCCTCGGCGAGGGCGGCCCCCGGCGGCGGCGGTGGCGCGATGAGCGGGACACCGATCCCACGCAGCGGGCCTTCGAAGACGGCGCGGACGAAGACCTCGTCGGAGCCGGTGCCGGGCAGGAGCACCGCGGCGGGAAACGGGATTGCGGACGTCACGTTGCGATCTTTGCGCAAAGGCGTTTCCCTGACCTGGACCGCAGCTACGCTGGAATCGCACGGGCCGCATACATCAGTCGGGGGCCCCGGAGCACAGGAGCACCTATGTCCGCCAAAGACGGCGGCTACTTCCGCCGGTTGGTACGCAAGCTGACCAGCGACGTCGAGGATCTCGACGCCGACGAGATGTCCGAAAGGTCCGGCGCCGAAGGTGCGCAGCGGGCCTGTGACTGCCGCTCGGGCGAAGAGGTGACCGTGCTCGGGAGACTGCGGAGCGTGGAGCTGTGCCCGACCAGCGAGGCCGCCACGCTGGAGGCCGAGCTGTTCGACGGCACGCAGGGTGTGACGCTAATCTGGCTCGGTCGCCGCCGGATCCCGGGCATCGAGCCTGGCCGGACGATCAAGGTGCGCGGCCGGATGGCCATGCGCGACGGCCAGAAGGTGCTGTACAACCCCTATTACGAGCTCCAGAGCCCAGTGAGTTGATCACCTATCGTGACTGAACCCGCCAGCAACGACAAGAGCGACGACACCGCGGAAGAACCGCAGCCGACCATGCTCGAGCAGATGGGCGGCGTGTCCGGTCTCATCTACTCGTCGCTGCCGGTGATCGTGTTCGTCCTCGCCAACTCGTTCTTCGGCCTGACCGCGGCCATCTGGACCTCGGTCGGCAGCGCGGTGGCCATCACCGTGCTCCGGCTGGTGCGCAAGGAGCCGCTGCAGCCGGCGATCTCCGGCTTCTTCGGGGTCGCCATCGCCGCGTTCATCGCCTACCGGACCGGGTCGGCCAAGGGCTTCTTCCTGTTCGGCATCTACGCGAGCCTGATCTACTGCGGCGTCTTCGTGCTGTCGGTCGTGGTGCGCTGGCCGATCGCCGGGGTCGTCTGGAACATGCTCAACGGCACCGGCCAGGCCTGGCGCAAGGACAAGCCGTCCCGCTACGGCTACGACGTCGCGACCCTGGCGATGGCGCTGATCTTCGCCGCCCGGTTCGTCGTCCAGCGCTGGCTCTACCAGGAGGACTACACCGGCTGGCTGGCCTTCGCGAAGATCGCGATGGGATACCCGCTGTACGCGCTGGGCCTGCTCGTCGTGGTCTGGGCGGTTCGCCGCTCGGACAAGCGGCTCAAGGCCCTCGCCGAGGAGGAGCCCGCACCGGAGACCGACGCCGAGGTCGAAGCCCGGCTCCGCGAGAAGTACGCCCAGGCCCCCGAGGCTTAGGACTCGTGAGTGTTGCGGCCGGTTCTCACCGGCCGCAACGCTCACGAGTCAGTAACCCAGGGCCGTCCGGATCTCGGGTTCGACGTCCGAGGTGGCCACGAACAGCAGCTCGTCGCCTGGCTCCAGCGGGTCTTCGGGCTGCGGCACGATCACCCGGTCGCCGCGCAGGATCGTCACCAGCGCCGCGTTGCGGGGCAGGTCGATCTCGCTGACCGGCTTCCCGGCCAGCGGCGTCTCCTCGGGCAGCGTGAGCTCGACGAGGTTCGCCTGGCTCTGCCGGAACGTCATCAGCCGCACCAGGTCGCCGACGCTGACCGCCTCCTCGACCATGGCCGCGAGCATCCGCGGGGTCGACACGGCCACGTCCACGCCCCAGGCGTCGGTGAACAGCCACTCGTTGGACGGGTCGTTCACCCGCGCCACGACCCGCTTCACCGCGAACTCGGTCTTCGCCAGCAGCGAGACCACGAGGTTGGCCTTGTCGTCGCCGGTCGCGGCGATCACGACATCGCACTGCTCGATCCCGGACTCCTCCAGGATCGACACCTCGCACGCGTCGCCGAGCACCCAGTCGGCCTGCTCGACGCTCTGCGGTTCGAACTGGTCGGCCTCGCGCTCGATGAGCATCACCTGGTGACGCCCGTCGATCAGCTCCGCGGCGATCGACCTTCCGACCGCGCCCGCCCCGGCGATCGCGACCCTCATGCCTCGTCCTCCGGTTCGCGGTTCGCCACGCTCGAGACGTCGGTGACGGTCCCCGAGCGCGCCGCGACGTACACGACGTCGTCGGCTTGCACCATGGTCTTGTTGTCCGGGAGCACCCCGTTGCCGAAGCGCATGATGAACGCCACCCGCGCGCCGGTCGCCTCCTGCAGGGACCGGACCGAATGCCCGACCCAGCCCTCGTGCAGCGGCAGCTGGAGCACCGCGACGTTGCCCGTCGGGTCCCGCCACGCCGACGCCACGCCGTCGGGCAGCAGCGTCCGCAGGAACCGGTCGGTCGTCCACGGCACCGTCGCGACGGTGGGGATGCCGAGCCGCTCGTAGGCCGCGGCCCGCTTGTGGTCGTAGATCCGCGCCACGACGTGCTCGACGCCGAAGTTCTCCCGCGCGACCCGCGCGGAGATGATGTTCGAGTTGTCGCCGCTGGACACCGCCGCGAACGCGCCGGCCCGTTCGATCCCGGCTTCCGTCAGCACCTTGCGGTCGAAACCGACCCCGACGACCTGCTGGCCGTGGAAGTCGCTGCCCAGCCGGCGGAAAGCCTGCTGGTTCTTGTCGATGACGGCCACCTCGTGGCCGAGCCGCTCCAGCGCAGCGGCCAGGGATGCGCCGACCCGGCCGCATCCCATGATCACCACGTGCACGCTCTGCCTCCTGCCCTCACCGGTTAACCCGTCCGTACCTAGCCCGACGTACCAGCGCCGAACCTACCGTGCCCGTGGCCCGTTACCGCCACCGTCCTCCCCACCACCGCCCTCAACGGAGGAGCTGCGCTCCGCAGTACCCTCCGGAGGTGTCGAAGTTCCCGACCGTGCTGAAACGGCTGGTCCTCGGACGTCCGTTCCGAAGTGACCGGCTGGCCCACACGCTGCTGCCCAAGCGCATCGCGCTGCCGATTTTCGCCTCCGACGCGCTCTCGAGCGTGGCCTACGCGCCGGAGGAGATCTTCCTGACCTTGAGTGTGGCCGGGCTGTCCGCGTACGCGCTGGCGCCGTGGATCGGCGTCGCCGTCGCCCTGGTCATGCTCGTCGTCGTCGCCTCCTACCGGCAGAACGTGCACGCCTACCCGAGCGGCGGCGGTGACTACGAGGTCGCCAACACCAACCTGGGCGGCAAGTTCGGGCTCACCGTGGCGAGCGCGCTGCTGGTGGACTACGTCCTGACGGTGGCAGTGTCCACTTCGTCCGGTGTGGCCAACATCGGTTCGGCGGTGCCGTGGGTGGCCCAGCACAAGGTGCTGGCCTCGATCGTCATCGTCGCGGTGCTCACCGCGTTGAACCTGCGCGGCATCCGGGAGTCGGGGAAGGCTTTCGCGATCCCGACATACGGGTTCATCCTGGGCATTCTGGTCATGGTGGCGTGGGGCCTCATCGAGGCGGCCACCGGCACCCAGATGAAGGCCGAAAGCGCCGGGTTCACCCTCACCGCGGAGGGGGCCTTCGCCGGCGCCGGCTACGGCTTCCTGGTGCTGAGAGCGTTTTCTTCGGGTGCGGCGGCGCTGACCGGGGTCGAGGCGATCAGCAACGGCGTCCCGGCATTCCAGAAGCCCAAGTCGAAGAACGCGGCCACCACGCTGCTGATGATGGGCCTGCTCGCGGTGACCATGCTGGTCGGCATCATCACCCTGGCCACGATCACCGACGTCAAGTTCGCCGAGGACCCGGAGAAGCAGCTCATCGGTGCGCCCGCCGGGTACGAGCAGAAGACGATCGTCGCGCAGATCGCGCACGCGGTGTTCGCCGACTTCCCGCCCGCGTTCTACTACATCTCCTTCTCCACCGGCATCATCCTGCTGCTGGCCGCGAACACCGCGTTCAACGGCTTCCCGGTGCTCGGCTCGATCCTGGCGCAGGACCGCTACCTGCCGCGCCAGCTGCACACCCGCGGCGACCGGCTCGCGTTCTCCAACGGGATCCTGTTCCTGTCGGCATTCGCGCTGGTGCTGATCATCGCGTTCGACGCCGAGGTGACCCGGCTGATCCAGCTCTACATCGTGGGCGTGTTCGTCTCGTTCACGGTGAGCCAGGCGGGCATGATCCGGCATTGGAACCGCTTGCTGGCGCAGGAAACCGATCCGGGTGTGCGACGGCGGATGCGGCGCTCGCAGACCGTCAACGCCATCGGCCTGACCATGACCGGCACCGTGCTGGTGATCGTGCTGATCACGAAGTTCCTGCTCGGCGCGTGGATCGCGATCGCGGCGATGGTGGCGATCTTCGCGCTGATGACCGCGATCCGCCGCCACTACGACCGGGTGGCCGACGAGCTCAAGGAGCTCGGCGACACCCCGACCGTGCTGCCGTCCCGTAACCACGCCATCGTGCTGGTGTCCAAACTGCACCGGCCGACGCTGCGCGCGCTCGCCTACGCCAAGGCCATGCGGCCGGACGTCCTCGAGGCCGTGACGGTCAATGTGGACGATGCCGACACCCGGCGGCTGACGAAGGAATGGGACGCGCACAACTTCAAGGTGCCGCTCAAGGTCGTCGAGTCGCCGTACCGCGAAATCACGAAACCGGTGCTGGACTACGTGAAGCGCGTGCGCGGCGACAACCCGCGCAACGTGGTCACCGTGTTCATCCCGGAGTACGTGGTCGGGCACTGGTGGGAGCAGGTGCTGCACAACCAGAGCGCGTTGCGGCTCAAGGGCAGGCTGCTGTTCCAGCCGGGCGTGATGGTCACCAGCGTGCCGTGGCAGCTGGA
>CAVXMR010000053.1:0-15858 GCA_963762765.1 uncultured Actinomycetota bacterium | reverse complement strand
CGCCCCAAACCTGGTCCCGAGTGGACGCCGAGGAGTCATGTCCGGAGCCCCTGACAAGCCGGTCGACGTGCTCGCACCGGAAACACTGAGCGCGGCGGTCAAGGCGGCCGAAGCCGGCTTCGCCGCCGCCGCCGACCTCGACGCGCTGGCTTCGGTGAAGCCCGCGCACCTGGGTGACCAGTCGCCGCTGCTGCTGGCGCGCCGCGAGATCGGCGCCCTGCCCAAGCAGGAGAAGGCCGAGGCGGGCAAGCGCGTCAACGAGGCACGGCAGGCCGTCCAGTCCGCGTTCGACCGGCGCCGCGCCGAGCTGCAGGCCGAGCGCGACGAGCACGTGCTGCGGGAAGAGACCGTCGACGTGACGCTGCCGTGGGATCGCGTCCCGCGTGGCGCCCGGCACCCGATCAGCACGGTCTCCGAGCGGATCGCCGACGCGTTCGTCGCGATGGGCTACGAGGTGGCCGACGGCCCGGAGCTCGAGGCCGAGTGGTTCAACTTCGACGCGCTGAACTTCGGCAAGGACCACCCCGCGCGCCAGCTGCAGGACACCTTCTACGTCGGTGAACAGGACTCGGGCCTGGTGCTGCGCACGCACACCTCGCCGGTGCAGGCCCGCACCCTGCTCCACCGCGACCTGCCGGTGTACGTCGTGTGCCCCGGCCGGACCTACCGCACCGACGAGCTCGACTCGACGCACACCCCGGTGTTCACCCAGGTCGAGGGCCTCGCCGTGGACAAGGGCATCACCATGGCTCACCTCAAGGGCACCCTGGACGCCTTCGCCCGCGCGATGTTCGGCGCGAACTCGAAGACCCGCCTGCGCCCGCACTTCTTCCCGTTCACCGAGCCCTCGGCCGAGGTCGACGTCTGGTTCGAGGAGAAGAAGGGCGGCCCCGGCTGGGTCGAGTGGGGTGGCTGCGGCATGGTCAACCCGAACGTGCTGCGCGCCTGCGGCGTCGACCCCGAGGTGTACTCGGGCTTCGCCTTCGGCATGGGCATCGAGCGCACCCTGCAGTTCCGCAACGGGATCCCGGACATGCGCGACATGGTGGAGGGCGACGTCCGCTTCACCCTTCCCTTCGGAACGGAGGCGTAGTGCGAGTCCCGGTGAGCTGGCTGACCGAACACCTCGATGTCGGCGAGGAGATCACGCCGCAGGAGCTGGCCGACGCGTTCGTGCGGATCGGGATCGAGGTCGACGACCTGACCACGCTGGGCCCGGTCACCGGCCCGCTGGTGATCGGCCGGGTGGCCGACATCGAGGAGCTGACCGAGTTCAAGAAGCCGGTCCGGTTCTGCCGTGTCGACGTCGGCGAGACCGCCGAAGAGGCTGACGAAGCCGAGACGGACGAAGACGACGAGGACGACGACGAGGCCGGTCTCGAGGACGAAGGCCCGCACGGCATCAAGACCCGCGGCATCATCTGCGGCGCGCGGAACTTCGCCGAGGGCGACCTGGTCGTCGTCGCGCTGCCCGGCGCGGTGCTGCCCGGCGGCTTCGAGATTGCCTCGCGCAAGACCTACGGCCGGATCAGCGACGGCATGATCTGCTCGGCCCGCGAACTCGGCCTCGGTGACGACCACGCCGGCATCCTCGTGCTGCCCACGGGCACCGCGAGCCCGGGTGACGATGCCAAGGAGCTGCTCGGCCTCGAGGACACGGTCATCGAGGTGACCCCGACGCCGGATCGCGGCTACGCGCTTTCGGTGCGCGGGCTCTCACGTGAGCTGTCGAACGCCCTTGACGTGCCCTTCGGCGACCCGGCGCTGCTGGAGGTCCCGGAGGCCGAGGGCGACGCCTGGCCGGTGCACGTCGAGGACCCCGACGGCTGCCCGCGGTTCGTGCTGCGCCGGGTCACGGGCCTGGACGCGACCGCGCCGACGCCGTGGTGGATGCGGCGCCGCCTGATGCTGGCCGGGATCCGCTCGATCTCGCTCGCCGTCGATGTCACCAACTACGTGATGCTCGAGCTCGGGCACCCGCTGCACGCCTTCGCGACGAGCGCCGTCCAGGGCGATCTGGTGGTGCGCAAGGCGAAGCCGGGCGAGAAGCTGACCACTTTGGACGACGTCGAGCGCACGCTCGACCCGGACGATGTGATCATCGCCGACGACAGCGGCGTCATCTCGCTGGCCGGCACGATGGGCGGCGCGAGCACCGAGATCACCCCGGACAGCACCGACGTCCTGCTCGAGGCGGCGCACTGGAACCCGGCGTCGATCAGCCGGACAGCGCGCCGGCACAAGCTGTTCTCCGAGGCCGCCAAGCGTTTCGAGCGGTTCACCGACCCGCAGCTGTGCGCCGCGGCGGTCGAGCTGGCCGCGCGGCTGCTGCGTCAGTACGGCGACGCCGCCATCCAGCCCGGCCGCACCGACGAGGGCGTGGTCGAGGCCCTTCCCGCGGTGGTCATGCCGATCAACCTGCCCGACGAGGTCGCCGGGGTGCGCTACGAGCGCGGCGTGACCGTGCGGCGGCTGACCCAGATCGGCTGCAAGGTCCAGGTCTCCACCGGTGACGATGGCACCGGGCTGGTCACGGCCGTCCCGCCGAGCTGGCGCGGCGACCTGCGCCAGGCCGCGGACCTGGTCGAAGAAGTCCTGCGCCTGGAAGGCCTCGACAGCATCCCGTCGACGCTGCCCGCGGCGCCCGCAGGCAGCGGCCTGACCGATGGCCAGCGCCGCCGCCGCAGCGTTTCGCGCGCGCTGGCCGAGGCCGGGTACGTCGAGGTGCTGCCCTTCCCGTTCATCGGCGAAGGGGTGTGGGACGCCTTCGGGCTGCCCGCCGACGACGTCCGCCGGAACACGGTGAAGGTGCGCAACCCGCTGGAGGCCGACCGCGACCGGATGGCCACCACGCTGCTGCCGAACCTGCTGGACACCTTGCAGCGCAATCTTTCCCGCGGAATGAAGGACGTCGCGCTGTTCCACGTCGGCCAGGTCGTGCTGCCCGGGCCGAACCCGCTGAAGATCCCCGACCTCGGCGTCGACCGGCGGCCGACCGACGAGGAGCTGGCGCTGCTCGAGGCCGCCGTGCCGCAGCAGCCGGTGCACGTCGCCGTCGTGCTCGCCGGTCAGCGCCAGCGGGCCGGCTGGTGGGGCCAGGGTGAGCCGGCGAGCTGGGCGGACGCGGTCGAGGCCGCCCGCACGGTCGCCGCGGCAGCCGGGATCGAGCTGACGGTGCAGGCCGCGAACCTGCCGCCGTGGCACCCGGGCCGGTGCGCCCAGCTGCGGGTGGGGGACTGGCCGGTCGGGCACGCGGGCGAACTGCACCCGAAGGTGGTCGAAGCGCTGGGCCTGCCGCCGCGGACCGTCGCCATGGAGCTGGACCTCGACGCGATCCCGCTGCCGGACGAGCGTCCGGCGCCGAGCGTCTCCAGCTACCCGCCGGTGCTGCTCGACGTCGCGCTCGTCGCGGCCGAGGACGTGCCGTCCGCGGATCTCGCGCGGGTGCTGCGGATCGGCGCGGGCGAGCTGCTCGAGGACATCACGCTGTTCGACGTCTACGCCGGTGAGCAGGTGGGCAAGGGCAACCGGTCCCTGGCCTACAAGCTGCGCTTCCGCGCGCCGGACCGGACGCTCACCGTGGACGAGGCCACCAAGGCGCGCGACGCCGCGGTGGCCGCGGCCGGGGAGCAGCTGGGCGCCGCACTGCGCGCCTGATCGCAAGCTACGAAGGGGACTTTCCTGGCGTCCGACGCGAGGAAAGTCCCCTTCGTCGTCAGCCGATGTGTTTGAGTGCCTCCCGCCGGGACAGCCCGCTCAGGTCCGGGTGCTCGTCGACGAAGATCCGCACCCAGTCCGGTGAGGTCTTCGCGTACTCGCGCAGCGCCCAGCCGATGCCCTTGCGCAGGAAGAACTCCTTCTCCCCGATCGCGGGCTCGATGGCGCGGGTGAGCAGGTCGAGGTCGGTGTCCTCCTTGGCGCCGACCTGGCAGATGATCGCGGTGCGCCGCCGCCACAGGTCGCCGTCCTCGGACCAGGCCAGCATCATCGGCGTCACCACCTCGCGGTGCGCGCGCAGGATCGGGCCGACCCGGCGGATCGCCACCTCGTCCACGTAGTCCCACCACGCGCCCGTGACGATCATTTCCTCGTACAGTTCGAGCAGGCCGGGATCCTGCCAGTGGCGGTGCGCGCGATAGCCGGAAAGATCGATTGCCGCATAGCGTTCCTCGCGAAATTCCGCTTCACGCCACAAGGCCAGCACGGTGTCGGAAAATTTCACCCGATCAGGCAAAGTGTGCTGGGCGAACACTCGATTGAGCATCACACTTCGAGGTGGTTTCGGGACGCCTCGATACGGCATGGCCGACTTCATGTACGCCTGCATCTCCGGCGCCTTCGCCGGGTCCGCGAGCTCGGCCAGGCCGGCGCGGATTTCCTTGATCAGCTGCTCATCGGCACTCACCGTCGCTCCCTTCGGGTCGGTGCCGGCGGAGCGTACTGCGGACCACCGACAGTTCTCCGATACCGACGAAAGACGGATGGCGGAAGTCGTGGCGGTCGACGAGATTGGTGCTTGCTGACGCTAAGTTCTCCAGAAACTTGTCGAATACTGACGAAAAGGACGATCGTGAAGAGAATCGTTGCCGCCGTCGCCGCCGCGGGTCTCGCGGCCGGGCTGATGGCCGCCGCGCCCGCCGCCACGGCGTCGCCCGCGCCGGGCTACGACCCGGCGCCCATCGCCTGGGGGGCCTGCGCTTCGCCGAACCTGCAGAAGGCCGGCGCGCAGTGCGGGTTCCTCGTGGTGCCGCTCGACTACGCCAAGCCCGGCGGCCAGAAGGTCCAGGTCGCCGTCTCGCGGATCCTGCACAAGACACCGCAGTCCCAGGGCATCATGCTGGTGAACCCCGGCGGCCCCGGCGCTTCCGGGCTCGGTCTGTCCGTGCTGGGCAAGTACGTGCCCAAGAACGCCGGTGACAACTACGACTGGATCGGGTTCGACCCGCGCGGCGTCGGCTCGAGCAAGCCCGCGATCAGCTGCGACGGGAACTACTTCAGCTACAACCGGCCGGCCTACGTGCCGACCACGCCGGCGCTGGAGAAGACCTGGCTCGCCCGGTCGAAGGGCTACGCGGACGCGTGCAAGAAGAACGGCGCGATCCTCGAGCACCTCAAGACCACCGATGTCGCCCAGGACATGGACAGCCTGCGCAAGGCCCTCGGTGAGAAGCAGATCAACTTCTACGGCTTCTCCTACGGCACCTACCTCGGCCAGGTGTACAGCACGCTGTTCCCGAAGAACGTCCGCCGGATGGTGCTCGACGGCAACGTCGACCCGCGCAAGGTCTGGTACCAGGCCAACCTGGACCAGGACATCGCCTTCGACAAGAACATCAAGATCTACTTCGACTGGCTCGCCGGGTACGACAGCATCTACCACCTGGGCAAGACCGGTGCCGCGGTGGAGAAGCTCTGGTACGACCAGCAGCGCAAGCTCGCCAAGAACCCGGCGGGCGGCGTGATCGGCGGCGACGAGTGGACCGACATCTTCTTGCAGGCCGGCTACTACGTCTTCGGCTGGGTCGACATGGCCAAGGCCTTCGACGGCTGGGTGCACAAGGGTGACTGGCAGACGCTGAAGTCGCTTTACGACGACTCCAACCCGCCCGGCAACGACAACGGGTTCGCCGTCTACCTGGGCGTCCAGTGCACCGACGTGCAGTGGCCGACCAGCTGGAACAAGTGGCGCCTCGACAACTGGCTGACCTACTTCAAGGCCCCGTTCGAGACCTGGGGCAACGCCTGGTTCAACGCGCCGTGCGTCTACTGGCCCGCCAAGTCGGGCAAGCCGGTCGACATCGACGGCAGCAAGGTCGCCGGTGCCCTGCTGATCAGCGAGGAGCTCGACGCGGCGACGCCGTACCCGGGCAGCCTCGAGGTCCGCAAGCGCTACCCGAAGTCCAGCCTGATCAGCGCCCCGGGTGGCACGACGCACGCCGGTTCGCTGTCCGGTGTGTCCTGTGTGGACGATCGCATCGCGGATTACCTGGCGACCGGCGCGCTGCCGAAGCGCCAGCCGGGCAACCACTCGGACGTCCAGTGCGACCCGGTGCCGGCGCCCGTTCCCGACGGTGCGGCGGCTGCGGCGCAGAAGTCGGACGCGGCCGCGAAGGCCTCGCCCGAGAAGCAGAGCACGCTGGCCCAGCTGCTGCACTTCTGAGTCTCGTGGGTGGTGCCCCGGTCCGGAGGTTCGGGCCGGGGCACCGCTGTGTAGGGACTCGTGAGTGTTGCGGCCGGTTATTGAGGGGTAGGGCAAACGTGGCGGCTCTGGTTGCGCTACCCCTCACGAGTCCCTCCCTTGCCACCCTGCGAAATCGCCCGTGAGCAGCGCGTGAGCGAAAACTGTCGGGGGTACGCGCTAGCTTCACGGCATGTCGATCACCGAAGAGCGCCGGACCGAGATCCGCGCACACGATGTCACCTATCAGATCGCGGTCGCGACCCGGAGGGAGCACGACCGCGCCGAACCGAACACCCGGATCATGCTGACCCTCGAAGCCGGGGGAGCCGACGGCGAGCAGATCGCCGAAGGCAGCCTCGATCTCGACGTCGCCGTGGTGGACACGGTGGCCGAGCTGGTCGCCGAGAGCCTGTTGTCGGCGATCGGGGGAAGCCGCGGTCCGCGGCGAAGATCGGCCGGACGGCCTGCGCAGCAGGGCAGGCCGTGGTCCGAGGAGATGGACGCCGAGCTGGAAAGCCGGTGGCTGGCGGGCGAAGGCGTCGCGGAGATCGCGGCCTACTTCGAACGCACCCCGGGCGGGATCCGCGCACGGCTGCCCAGGGTGGGGTGCGACCCGGAGAACCCGGGCTGCTACCTCCCGGTCCCGCCGAGCCGGCGGACCGACCTGGACGGTGGTGATCCCGGCTGAGCCGAGACCGCGGCTTCCGCCCGCTAGCTAGTCCACAAAGGACGGAAGCTGCGGTCACCCGGGCGCCGGTGAGCCGGTACGGAAGATCCGACGGGTGGCGGGCAGCAGGCGGCACCCGATCGTGGCGAGCGCGCCCGCCACGACGACGCCGGGCCACCCGTAGTGGCACACCACCTTCCACCCCGGCATGCCGGGATCGGGCACCGAGCCGACCGTGTGCGGGTGAGCTTCGTCGAACCGGAACAGGAGAGTGAGCGACCAGGCACCGGCAAGCAGATAGGCACCCGCGACGACGACGGTCACGCCGGCGGCGAAGGCCGATCCCCGGTACAGGAACGGGAGGAGCATGAGCAGGAGCACGGCGGTGACGGCCAGGCCGTAAAGGCACAGGTGCGTGAGGCTGCGGAGAAGCTCTTCCGCGATCGCCTCTTCGTAGACGTCGCCCGCCCGGGCGGGCGCGAGCACCGCGTCCCAATGGTCCAGGTCGTAGCCGAGACTGACGGCGCCCATCGCGAGCCCGATCGCGAACACGCCGAGAGCGCCGAGGACGGCCCAGGGCCGTCGGCGGCGCGCGGTCTCGATGATCATCGTTCTCCCCCTGCTGATGACTCCCTGCTGATCGGGGGACGTGTCAGGGACCGGTCCGTTGCCCGCGCTATCCGGGCAGCATCAACCCGGCGGACCGGCCGCGGTGTTCGCTCGGGCGGCCAGCGTGCGCAGGTGGGTGATCAGCTCGGGCGGCTCGTGCACCGTGAACGCGCAGCCGAGGCCGAGCAACCGGAAAGCCAGCCAATCGAGGGTGTCCGCATGACTGTGCAAGCGACAACGCCCGGCGTCCAGTTCCTCCAGTTCGCCGGGCGCCCCACCGAGCCGGGAGGCCACCGATGCGAGCGGGGCCTCCACCGTGACCAGCGCGCGGTAGGTCGGGATGAGGTCGTAGAGGGCCTCCACCACATAGGTGCCGAGGTCGGCCGACGGCGGTTCGCGCGGTGGCACCCGGCCGCCGGTCGCGACAGCGTCGGTGATCCGGTCCACCCGGAACG
The DNA here is from genome assembly GCA_963762765.1 of uncultured Actinomycetota bacterium. Lineage (GTDB taxonomy): Bacteria > Actinomycetota > Actinomycetes > Mycobacteriales > Pseudonocardiaceae > Amycolatopsis. Next base: position 7,946 of record CAVXMR010000053.1, on the reverse strand, counting down.
TGCGCCAGTCGTCCCGGTCGCGGTCGAACGCGACCAGGTACCAGCGGCGCCCGGCGGCGACGAGCCGCAGCGGTTCCACGAGCCGCCGGCTCTCGTCCGGCTCGGCGTTCGCGCGGTACCGGAAGCGCACGGTCTCGTGGTTCGCGATCGCCCCGGCGAACACGGTCAGCTGCGCCGGGTCGACGGCCGGGCCGGTCGCGGGCACCGCGATCGTCGCGGTGCCGAACGTGCCCACGCGATGGCGCAGCCGCGAGGGCAGCACCTGCTCGAGTTTGGCCAGCGCGCGGACGGAGGCGTCCTCGATCCCCTCGACCGGCTGCCCGGCCGCCGCGGTCCGCAGGCCGACCGCGATCGCGACGGCTTCGTCGTCGTCGAGCAGCAGCGGCGGCATCGCGGTACCGGCGACCAGCCGGTACCCGCCGTCGGCGCCGCGCGAAGCTTCGACCGGATAGCCGAGGTCGCGCAGCCGGTCGATGTCGCGCCGGATCGTGCGCGGGCTCACCCCGAGCCGTTCGGCCAGCTCGCTGCCCGCCCACTCCCGGGGCGTCTGCAGCAGGGAGAGCAGGCCGAGCAGCCGGCCGGGGGTGTCCGTCATCGGCACAGCATCCCATCGGCGGCGAACGGCACCGTCAAACCCGGTTTGTTTGAGCTTGCATGGTCGTGCATAATCATGCGTATGACGGTGAAGATCGCGGTGGCCGGGGCGAGCGGGTACGCGGGCGGCGAACTGCTGCGCCTGCTGCTGACCCATCCCGAGGTCGAGATCGGCGCACTCACGGCGGCCAGCAGCGCGGGCAGCAAGCTCGGTGCCCACCAGCCGCACCTGGTGCCGCTGGCCGGCCGGACCCTCCTGGACACTACCGCTGAAACCCTGGCGGGCCACGACGTCGTGTTCCTCGCGCTGCCCCACGGTCACTCGGCCGCGATCGCCGCGCAACTCGGGCCGGACGTCCTGGTCGTCGACCTCGGCGCCGACCACCGGCTCGCCGACGCCGCCGACTGGCAGCGCTGGTACGGCGGCGAGCACGCCGGCCAGTGGCCCTACGGCCTGCCCGAACTGCCCGGCGCGCGCGAGAAGCTGGTTGGCACCAAGCGCATCGCGGTCCCCGGCTGCTTCCCGACCGGCGGCTCGCTCGCCCTCGCCCCGGCGCTCGCCGCCGGGCTGATCGAGCCGGACGTCACGGTCGTGGCGGTGACCGGCACCTCCGGCGCGGGCAAGAGCCTGAAGCCCAATCTGCTGGGCTCCGAGGTGATGGGCTCGGCCAGCGCATACGGCGTGGGCGGCACGCACCGGCACACTCCCGAGTTCGCGCAGAACCTGAGTGCGGCCGCGGGGGAGCGGGTCACCGTGTCCTTCACCCCGGTCCTCGCGCCGATGCCCCGCGGCATCCTCACCACCGCGACGGCCCCGCTGAAGAACGACGTGGACGCGGCCGCCGTGCGCGCGGTCTACGAGAAGGCCTACGACGCCGAGCCCTTCGTCCAGCTGCTGCCCGAGGGCGCCTGGCCCGCCACAGCGTCCACGCTCGGCTCCAACAACGTCCAGCTGCAGGTCACCGTGGACGCCGACGCGCGACGCCTGGTCGTCGTCGCCGCGATCGACAACCTGACCAAGGGCACCGCGGGCGGTGCCGTCCAGTCCATGAACCTCGCCCTCGGCTTCCCCGAGACCACCGGGCTTTCCACCGTAGGAGTCGCACCATGACCGTCACCGGTCCGCAGGGTTTCCGGGCCGCCGGCGTCGCCGCCGGGATCAAGGCCTCCGGCGCGCTCGACCTCACCCTCGTCGTCAACGACGGCCCGCTCGACGTCGCGGCCGGGGTGTTCACCCGCAACGTCATCAAGGCCGCGCCGGTGCTCTGGTCGCAGGAAGTCCTCAAGCAGCAACGCCTCAAGGCCGTCGTGCTCAACTCCGGCGGCGCCAACGCGGCCACCGGCCCCGGCGGTTTCCAGGACACCCACGCCACCGCCGAGAAGGTCGCCGAGGTGCTCGGCACCGGCGCGATCGAGGTCGCGGTCTGCTCGACCGGCCTGATCGGCGAGCGGCTGCCGATGGCCGCCGTCCTGTCCGGTGTGGACAGTGCGGTCAAGGCTCTCGACGCGAGCCCGGAGGCGAGCCTCAACGCCGCCACCGGCGTGATGACCACCGACTCCAAGCCGAAGCAGGCCTTCGCGAAGCACGAAAGCGGCTGGAGCGTAGGCGGTTTCGCCAAGGGAGCGGGCATGCTCGCCCCGAACCTGGCCACCATGCTCTCGGTGCTCACCACGGATGCCGTGGCGGACAGGGAAACCCTCGATCGCGCCTTGCGTACCGCCACCGGTATCACCTTCGACCGGCTCGACGTCGACGGCGGCACGTCCACCAATGACACTGTGCTGATCCTGGCCTCCGGCGCGAGCGGGGTCGAGCCCACCGAAGCCGAGCTGACCGAGCTACTCACGACCGTCAGCCTCGACCTCGTTCTACAGCTGCGCGCGGACTCCGAAGGCGCGACCAAGGACGTCGACATCACCGTCCAGGGCGCGGCCGCCGAGGCCGACGCCGTCGCGGTCGCCCGCACCATCGCCGAGGACAACCTGGTCAAGACCGCCCTCTTCGGCTCCGACCCGAACTGGGGCCGGATCGCCATGGCGCTCGGGCGCGTCCCCGCGACCATCGACCCGGACAAGGTCTCCATCGCGATCAACGGCGTCACCCTGTTCGCCCAGGGCATGCCCGCCAGTGACCGCTCGGAGGCCGACCTCACCGGCCGGGCCATCGCGATCGTCGTCGATCTCGGCGTCGGCGAGCACCAGGCCACCATCTACACCACGGATCTTTCCCACGGTTACGTTGAAGAGAACAGCGCTTACTCCTCATGACCGGCCAGGAGGCTCTGATTTCCGCGGACGAGAGACTGGCGACAGCGGCCGAGAAGGCCGGGGTGCTCATCGAGGCGCTGCCCTGGCTGCAGCGGTTCCATGGCGCCACCGTGGTGGTGAAGTACGGCGGCAACGCCATGATCGACGACGAGCTCAAGGCGGCCTTCGCCGAGGACATGGTGTTCCTCCGGCTGGCCGGCCTGCGCCCGGTCGTCGTGCACGGCGGCGGCCCGCAGATCACCGCGATGCTCAAGCGCCTCGGCGTCGAAGGCGAGTTCAAGGGCGGCCTGCGCGTCACCACCCCGGAGACCATGGACATCGTCCGCATGGTGCTCACCGGGCAGGTCAGCCGCGAACTGGTCGGGCTGATCAACGCGCACGGCCCGTACGCGGTCGGCATCTCCGGCGAGGACGCCCGGCTGTTCACCGCCGAGCGCAAACAGGCCACTGTGGACGGTGAGCAGGTGGACATCGGCCTGGTCGGTGAGGTCGCCGAGGTCAACCCGGACGCGGTGCTCGACATCGTCAACGCCGGGCGCATCCCGGTCGTGTCCACGGTCGCCCCGGACATCGACGGCGTGGTGCACAACGTCAACGCCGATACCGCCGCGGGCGCGCTCGCCGCGGCGCTCGGCGCGGAAAAGCTGGTCGTGCTCACCGATGTCGAAGGCCTGTACGCGAACTGGCCGGACCGCTCGTCGCTGATCGACCGCATCCGCGTCGACCGGCTCGAGACGATGCTGCCCACGCTCGCCAGCGGCATGATCCCGAAAATGGAAGCGTGCGTGCGCGCCATCCGCGGCGGCGTCAGCCGCGCGCACGTGATCGACGGCCGCCTCGCCCATTCCGTGCTGCTGGAGGTCTTCACCTCCCGCGGCATCGGCACCATGGTCTTCCCCGAAACGGAGCTCCCGTGACTCTTCAGTCCAATGTGGATGGTCAGCAGCACTGGCAGTCGGCGCTGATGGACAACTACGGCACCCCCGGGCTGACCCTCGTCCGCGGCGAGGGGGCGCGGGTGTGGGACGCCGACGGCAACGCCTACGTCGACCTCGTCAGCGGTATCGCGGTCAACGCGCTGGGCCACGCCCACCCCGCGGTGGTCGGCGCGGTTACCGAGCAGATCGCGAAGCTCGGCCACACCTCGAACCTCTACATCAACCCGGTCACCGTCGAGCTCGCCGAGGCGCTGCTCGACGTCGCCGGGCTGACCGGCAACGGCAAGGTCCTCTTCGTCAACTCCGGCGCCGAGGCCAACGAGGCCGCGCTCAAGCTGTCCCGGCTGACCGGGCGCACCAAGATCGTCGCCACCGACGGCGCGTTCCACGGCCGCACGATGGGCGCGCTGACTCTCACCGGCCAGCCGCCGAAGCGCGACCCGTTCGTCCCGCTGGTGCCCGGCGTCAGCCACGTGCCCTACGGCGACGTCGAGGCGCTGCGGAACGCCGTCGACACCGAGACCGCGGCCGTGTTCCTCGAGCCGGTCCTCGGCGAGGGCGGGGTGATCCCCGCGCCGGACGGCTACCTGCTGGCCGCGCGCGAGATCACCAAGGCCACCGGCACGCTGCTGGTGCTCGACGAGGTGCAGACCGGCATCGGCAGGCTCGGCAGCTGGTTCGCCTTCCAGCAGGCCGGCATCGTGCCGGACGTCATCACCCTGGCCAAGGGCCTCGGCGGTGGGCTGCCGCTGGGCGCGGTGATCGGCGTCGGCGCGGCGGGCGAACTGCTCAAGCCGGGCCAGCACGGCACCACCTTCGGTGGGAACCCGGTGTGCTGCGCGGCGGGCCTGGCGGTGCTCCGCACGATCGCCGAGGACAACCTGCTCGACCACGTCTCCGCGCTCGGCAAGGACATCGCGGCCGGGGTCGAGGCCCTGGGCCACCCGCTGATCGGCGGCGTCCGCGGCGCCGGGCTGCTGCTGGGCATCACGCTGCGCAAGCCCGTCTCGGCCGCGGTCGCGAAGGCCGCGCAGGACGCCGGCTACCTGGTCAACCCGGTCGCCCCGGACACCGTCCGGCTCGCCCCGCCGCTCGTGCTCGAAAGCGAGCAGGCCGACGGCTTCCTCACCGCGCTCCCGAACGCGCTCGATTCCCTCACGAAGGACGACTGATGCCCCGCCACTTCCTCCGCGACGACGACGTCACCCCCGCGGAACAGGCCGAGATCCTCGACCTGGCCGACGCGCTGAAAGCCGACCCGCTGGGGAACAAGGCACTGGCGGGCAAGAGCGTCACCGCGATCTTCGAGAAGAACTCCACCCGCACGCGGTTCTCGTTCGAGGTCGGCATCAGCCAGCTCGGCGGGCACCCCGTGATCGTCGACGGCCGGTCGATGCAGCTCGGCCGCGAAGAGACCATAGAAGACACTTCGCGCGTCCTGTCCCGCTACGTCGACGCGATCGTCTGGCGCACCTTCGCGCAGAAGCGCATCGAGGCGATGGCGTCGACCGCGGAAGTCCCGGTGATCAACGCGCTGACCGACGAGTTCCACCCGTGCCAGGTGCTCACCGACCTGATGACCATCCGCGAGCGCAAGGGCAAGCTCGCCGGGCTCACCCTGGTCTACCTCGGCGACGGCGCCAACAACATGGCGCACTCGCTGCTGCTCGGCGGCGTCACCGCCGGCATGCACGTCCGGGTGGTCTCGCCGGTCGGGTTCCAGCCGGACCAGCAGGTCATGCTCGACGCCAAGCAGCGCGCGACCGAGACCGAGGGCAGCACCACGGTGTTCACCGATCCGTACGAGGCCGTCGCCGGCGCCGACGTGCTGGTCACCGACACCTGGACGTCGATGGGTCAGGAGAACGACGGCCTCGACCGGGTCGGCCCGTTCCGCGAGCTGCAGGTCAACGCGGAGCTGCTGAAGAAGGCCGCGGACGACGCGATCGTGCTGCACTGCCTGCCCGCGCACCGTGGCTGGGAGATCACCGACGAGGTGCTCGACGGCCCGGCGAGCGCGGTCTGGGACGAGGCCGAAAACCGCCTGCACGCGCAGAAGGCACTGATGGTCTGGCTGTTCGAGAAGAGCCGACGATGACCAGCAGCCGGGTGGGGCGCCAAGCCAGGATCACCGAGCTGGTGTCCACCATGGCCATCCGGAGCCAGACCGAGCTCGCCAAGCTGCTGGCCGCCGAGGGCATCGACGTCACGCAGGCGACACTCTCGCGTGACCTCGACGAGCTAGGCGCGGTGAAGCTGCGCGGTGCCGACTCGGGTGCTCCGATCTACGTCATCCCCGAGGACGGCAGCCCGGTCCGGGGCGTGCAGGGCGGCACTTCGCGGCTTTCGCGGCTGCTGGCCGAGCTGCTCGTGTCGGCGGACTCCTCGGGCAACCTCACTGTGCTGCGTACGCCGCCGGGCGCGGCGCAGTTCCTGGCCAGCGCCATCGACCGGGCGGCGCTGGAGGAGGTCGTCGGCTCGATCGCCGGCGACGACACGGTCGCGGTGATCGCCCGGGAACCGCTGAGCGGCAAGGACCTGGCCGAGCGCTTCGCCGTGCTCGCGCAACGATCATCCACTTTGGACACAGAACAGTAGAAGGGCAGAACGTGAGCAGCAAAGAGCAGCCGGTGGCACTGTGGGGCGGCCGGTTCGCCAGCGGACCGGCCGAGGCGATGGCGGCGCTGAGCGCGTCGACCCATTTCGACTGGCGCCTGGCGCCGTACGACATCGCCGGATCGCGCGCCCACGCCAGGGTGCTGCACGAGTCCGGCCTGCTCACCGCCGACGAGCTGACCAGGATGCTGGCCGCGCTCGAGACGCTGGCCCAGGACGTCGCCGCCGGCATGTTCACCCCGACCGTCGCCGACGAGGATGTCCACACCGCCCTCGAACGCGGCCTGCTCGACCGTGCGGGCACCGAGCTTGGCGGCAAGCTCCGCGCCGGACGCTCCCGCAACGACCAGGTAGCCACGCTGTTCCGGATGTGGCTGCGCGACGCGGCCCGCCGGGTCGTCGCCGGGACGCTCGACGTCGTCGACGCGTTGGTGTCGCAGGCGAAGCGGCATCCGGACGTGATCCTGCCCGGCCGCACACACCTGCAGCACGCCCAGCCGGTGCTGCTCGCGCACCACCTGCTTGCACACGGCCAAGCGCTGCTGCGTGACGTCTCCCGCCTGCGGGACTGGGACATCCGCACCGCCGAGTCGCCCTACGGTTCGGGCGCGCTCGCGGGTTCCTCGCTCGGCCTGGACCCGGAAGTCGTCGCGAAGGAGCTGGGCTTCACCAGCAGCGTCGAGAACTCGATCGACGGCACAGCCTCGCGCGACTTCGCCGCCGAGTTCGCCTTCGCCGTCACGATGCTCGCGGTGAACCTCTCGCGGATCGCCGAAGAGGTGATCATCTGGAACACCGCCGAGTTCGGCTACGTGACCCTCGACGACGCCTGGGCCACCGGCAGCTCGATCATGCCGCAGAAGAAGAACCCCGACGTCGCCGAACTGACCCGCGGCAAGGCCGGGCGCCTGATCGGCAACCTCACCGGGCTCTTGGCCACGCTCAAGGCGCAGCCGCTGGCCTACAACCGCGACCTGCAGGAGGACAAGGAGCCGGTGTTCGACTCGGTCGAGCAGCTGGAACTCCTGTTCCCGGCGATCGCGGGCATGCTCACCACCCTGACCTTCCACACCGAGCGCCTCGCCGAGCTGGCCCCGGCCGGCTTCACCCTGGCCACGGACATCGCGGAATGGCTGGTGCGCCAGGGCGTCCCGTTCCGCGTCGCGCACGAGGCGGCGGGGGAGAGCGTCCGCGTGGCCGAGTCCCGCGGCGTCGGGCTCGACGAGCTCACCGACGAGGAGTTCGAGAAGATCAACCCGGCCCTGACCCCGGCGGTGCGCGAGGTGCTGACCGTCGAGGGCTCGGTGAAGTCGCGCAACGCCCGTGGGGGAACGGCTCCTGAACGGGTGCTTGAGCAGCGAACGCGGCTTGAGGAGCGCGTGACAGCGGCTCGCCAGTGGCTGAGTTGAGGACTCGTGAGCGTTCCGGGCGGTTAGAACCGCCCGGAACGCTCACGAGTCCCTACCCTCGGTAGGCTCCCCTGGATGGAGTCGGACCGGTTGTTCACGCGCGAAGAGCTGGCCCTGGATC
>CAVXMR010000052.1:0-44971 GCA_963762765.1 uncultured Actinomycetota bacterium | reverse complement strand
GATGACTGCGTCTTTCGGTGCGGTGCGGCGGCCGTCGGCGCGGGTGTGGATCGGCAGGTCGAACGGGTTGAGCCGGACGCCCTGCGGCGCCGAGGTGGACGTAGGTGCCGCCGACCGCGGCGGCCAGGCGGGCGTACTCGTCCTCGGGGTCGACGACCGCGATCTCGATGCCGCGGTACAGGCTGCGCAGCAGTTCGAGCTTGACCAGGTAGGACTTGCCCGCGCCGGAGCGGCCGAGGATCACGCGTGTTGTGGTTGTGCATCCCGTCGCCGAACCGGTCCCAGTGCACCAGGCCCTGGGAGCCGACGTTGTAGCCGTAGAGCACCCCGGACGGCGCGGCCACGCTGGTCGGGTCGGCGGCGGGCAGGTCGGGCTGGTGAACGGGAACGCCGCCGACAAGCGCCGAGGTGTCGAACGTCCGGCGCATCCCGATCAGGTCCAGCCCCATCGGCAGCGTCGACACCCAGCCCTGCAGCGACCGGTAGGTGGTGTGCTTGGCGTCCAGCAGCAGGCGACGCGCCAGCGACCGCAGCGCCGCGACCTCGTCGGCGAGCGCCGTCTCCGTGGCGGCGTGGATGGTCAGGTACAGCCCGACGCCGGAACAGCTTTCCCTCGCCGCGGGCCACGCGGGAGGACAGGTCGTAGGCGTCCTCGGTGGCGGCCTCGACCTGCGGGTCGAGCAGGCGGCCGTGCTCGGCGGTGTGCCGTCGCCCGGACTCCAGCTTGGCGAGCTGCTTCTTGCAGCCGGTTCGGCGGCGGTGACCGGGTCGATCGGCTCGATGTGCACGGAGACGTCCACGCGGCCGGGGTAGGTCAGCAGCGGTTGCAGCCAGCCGGGGTGTACCTCGCGCGGGATAGCCGGTGACGGCGAAGCTGGCGACCCACTCGCCGCCGACCTCCAGGTGCCGGGCGCCGACCGACAGGGAGTCCGGGGTGAACGCGCTGGCCCGGCCGACGGCGCCCCGCCGGAGCCGCGGTGCGGGAGCGGGGGATCCTGCGGGTCATACGCGTCGCCTCCTATCCCAGTCGTCGGCGTCGTGTCGCGTTCGACTGCTGGCTGGTCGTCGAAGGGCGTCGGTCGGCTGTGGTGGTGATGACCTCGTCGGCGCCGGCCAGCCCGGCCGCGGAGGCAAGAGGCTGTCGGGGTTGCAGGCCGAGGCGAGCACGGCGGTGGCCTGCCCCGCGTCGAGCGGGGTGACCACGATCCCGGCCGGGACAGCAGTTCGATCGCTTCGCCGAGGCGACGCACCAGCCGGGCTTCCGCGGCGCGCCGCGCGCCCTCGGTTACCCCGGCTGGTGCGGGCCCGCGGCGTCGCGCCGCAGCACAGCCAGCGGCGAGGCGCCCCCGAGCCCGTCGGCCGGGCCGGCGATGCGCAGCGGCTCGCGCAGCACGAGCAGCACCTGGCGGCGCAGCAGGTCGGTGCGGCGAGCTGGACGAGGTAGTCGGCGTGCTCGACGGCCGCGGCCTCCAGCACCGGATGCGGCAGCCCAGCGGCGGCGGCGCGCAGCTCGGCGATCTGCGCGGACAGGTCGAGCCGTTCGGCGCGCACCAGCACCTGCACCGGCGCGGTCAGCGAGTGCAGGTACCGGCCGAAGCTCGCGACCAGCGCTTCCTGCTCGCCCGGTGTCCGCAGCGCGAAGTTCACCGTGCTGGCCACCGCGACGACGGCCAGGCCGTCGGCGCCGAGGTCGACCACACCGGCCTCGGTGACGCCTTCGGCCGGCAGCCGCAGCGCCGCCGGGGAGATCTCCGTGTCGCCTGTCGTCCTGCTCGCGGCGACCTGGCTTGTCAACCATTCCGGTGCAGGCCGCACACCTTCAGGCGCGGCCACGCGATGGCGTGGTTGCAGTCGCTGCCGGACCGCGGCAGCCAGAAGACGATCGAGCGATATCCCGTCGCGCTGGCCCAGCGCGAGCACCGCGGCCGTGACGCCGATCGGCACCGCGATAATCAGGAACACCGGGAGCGGGATCGCGCCGCGGGTCAGTGTCCAGCCGCCGTAGAGGACGATCCCGGTCACCGCGAGGATCGCGAGCTGGCGCGCGGTGAGGTTCGCCAGGACACGGTCCTCCCGGTCGACGTCTGCGGGAATCCGGACGGGCTGTGTCATGTCTTCTCACCTCCTTGCGAACCGGGCTTCGCGGCGTGCGGGGCGCGGAACACGACGGGCGTTGCGGACGGTGTCCGCGGCCGTGCGTCGCCGATCCGCGGCTCGGGCCGGGCCTGCCGGAAGACCATTGCCGTCGGTGGCGCAGTGGACGGCGTTGCCGGACGCGGCGGTTCGGTTGCAGCGTGCTTGGAACCGCAGTTGCGGCGGGACAGATGCCACCCGGATCGGGCGCACCGGCGGCGGCTCGCTACTAGTGCGACGCGGCCCACCAGGTGCCTGGAACCGGGGAGCCGATGCCGGACGGGGACTGCGGCGTCGACTGACCGGAGGCGGCGGCGGGCTGGTCGCGGAACTGAACTCGGGCACGGTCGGTCGCCCTCGCGTCGCCGGACTGACGGCGGGGTCGTGGGTGGATTCCTGCGGTCCCGGTTGCAGGAACCGCGGTTCCTGTGAGGGCAGGCGAGACTGGCGTGCGGCGCGAGCGCGCTCCGCGTCGTAGGACTCCTGCATCCGCTTGTTGACTACGTCCGGCGTCGGCGCGATCCGCGGTTGTGGGGGCCACGGCGGATCTGCCGAACCGCCGCGTCCTGCCGGGACACGGCTGGCTGCCTTGAGCGCACCGCTGCTGCCGAGGCTGCCGGTCCTGCCGGCGATGGGGCCGAAGGTCTTGGCGGCGATCACGGCTTTGACCAGGCCGCCGACGAATGAGCGGCCGGCGCCGAGCTTGGTGGCGGACAGGAACCAGAACGGGATCTTGTATAGGATGTAGAGCAGTCCGAGGACGGCAAGCAGCATCACGAGCCCGCCGCCGACGGAGTTGAACAGGTGCACGCTGCCGTTGAGGAAGGTGTTGACCGCAACGATCAGCGTCAGGGCTGGGCGACCTGGATGCCACGGTGGCGCCGAGCGCGCGTCCGCCCCAGCGGGCGATGCCGTCGGTGTGCGGCAGGGCGTGGCAGGCGACCCACAGCGGTGCAGAGACGATCAGGATCAGCGTGAGGATCACGCGCACCACGTAGACCAGCAGCAGCGCGATCACCGCAATCACCAGGGCGAGCTGCAGCAGGATCACGAACAGCCCGCCCGACACCGCGGCGGAGTACGCACCGTTGACCGACTGGGCCAGGGTGTCGCCGAGCTTGGGTGGGTCGACACCGCGGCGAGGACCGCGGCGGACAGCGCGTTGGCGAGCCGGATGACCTTGTCGATGACGAACAACGACAGCATCGAGGCGAAGAACGATACGACCAGCCGCGGCGCGATCTCCTTCATCGAGTAGCGGCTCTGGACCGACTCGTGTGACATCACGATGATCCCGCCGATCATGATCAGCCCGCTGTAGCAGGCCGCGACGATCAGCCAGGAGTTGTTCCACAGGTTCGCCACACCGGGCAGCGAATCCAGCGTCGGTGTCGTGAACGCGGTGTCGCCGAGCAGCTTGAGAAGGGATCCATCGCTGACTTGACCAGGTCGCGGAACACCGCGTTGATCGCCTTGTTGATGCAGCCGGCGATGTTGGTGATCCCGCAGTCCGGGTCATCACTTCGACGCCCGGGCCGGCGGCGCCGGTGCCGTGGCCGGTGGTGCTGTCGCTGGGCTGCGGGATGCAGCCCTCACCTGTGCACGGCGGGCGCTTTGCTGGGCTCGTCGGTCGGGCGCCGGGCGTGCAGCCGATCTGGCCGGGAAAGCAGCTCGCCGGCGGGGGCAATTCGGTGATCGGCGGCAGCGGCGTAGCCGTGATCGACGGCGTCGGTGACGCCGGTCGGGAAATGGCATGCCGGGTTCGGTGAACTCGGCGTGCACGTGTCCACCGGCGGGATGGTCGGAAGTGGCACCGGCGGATTCGGCGCTTGCTGCTGGGATGCAAGAAAGCGCAGCCCGGCGTCCTGGAGTTCAGGACGCTGCGCGGGAGTTCGGAGACGCCCCCGCGGTGACCGCGAGAGCGCTACCGAACAGCGCGGCCAGGATCAGCGCCACCAGCCCGGACGACTCGCTGTCGACCACGGCCGACGGAGTCATCACGAGGCGCCGTGACGATCACGCGGTTCCGACGCGCAGGTGCGCGGGCACCGGGATCGCCGTGTCGGGATGAGGTCATGCTCAGGCCCCGACAATCCCTTTGAGAATTTCGACCACGAGCGGCGCCAGCGCGGCCAGGCCATAGCCCCAGCCGGCCGACTTGAAGGCGGTCTTGGCCTTTTCGACTTCGCCCGGGTCGCCGCCGGCCATCAGGTACCGGACACCGCCGACGGTCAGGAACACCGTCGCCAGGCCGGCCAGGATCCCGACCAGCCAGTTGCGGATGTTGTTGAAGACGTCCTCGACGCTGCTCGCGAACGCAAGCACCTGAGTGGTCTCGGCCCGTGCCGGACTCGTGCTGCGACGGTCAGCAGGACCGTTCCGAAGATGTCGCTGTGGCAGAGGCGGATCGTCGCCGTCGGCTCGTGGTTCGACCCCGGCAGGCGGCGGTGTGATGGGCCTGGGGGTGGGGTGTCACGCGCATCGGCGCACCTCCGAAATCGGCTCGGGCCGGCGGTACGCGGAGAGCCAGGTGTGGTCTCCCCGCGCCCCAAGAGGCCGGATTTCGGGTCCTTTTTCGACACCAAGCGTGACGACTTCTTCGGAGCGACCGGTCGGCCATTGCGTCGACGGCCGCTTACAGCGCGTGATACTGAAGTGGGCTCGTCGCTCGCCAGAACGGCGTCTGCGGACGCGGCTGCCGCCAGTGCGGTGTCGGCGACAGGGTCCTCGGAGTCGGTCTCGGCGGCCTGGTCTCGCAGCCAAGCCACGAGTCGGTCCTCGGCCCGATCCCGTGCTTTGAACGCAGTCTTGAGCGCCGTCCCATGGACGCGTGCCCACTCGGTCACCGACGTCTCGCCCAAGCGCGTGGCAGAGATCAGATCAGCCTCGGTCGACGTCAGAATCTGCTCACCGACCGCTCGCGCGAGGACGAAGTCGGGATGCCCGTACGGCGGCCGCGGGACGGTCGACCGGAAGCCGGACCCGACCGGCAACGGCGCGTCGAGCGACTCTTCCAACGCCGCCTGCCCGGCGCGGCGCGCGGCGAAATGCAACCGCACCACGATGCCGGGATCGGCCAGATCCACCGTCGTGAGCGCGTCCAGGAACCCGGCCAGCACTGCGGCGTGAACGTCGGCCCGATCGCCCCGATAGCGGGCGCCCAGCCACCGGGCGCTCGAGGCCAGCGACGGCAGCGCCATCCCGACACACGCCACCGTCCACGCAGCCCCGTCCGTGCGTGAGCGCCGCACCAGATGCGCCCAGACGGCGTCGCGCGTGCGGGCCGGACACTGCTTGCTCATCAACCGGTCGCGCAGCTCGTCCAGCGGAATCCGCCGCCGCGGCAGCCCGGCGAACCGGGCCCCCTGAACCGTCATCGGCTCCGGCCCGGTCACCAGCCACTGGAAGGCGTCCCGTGCCGTATCCAACGGCAACCAGTCATGCCTGTCGCGATTCTGTCCCGGCGTCGCCGAAATGGTTGTCTCGTTCATGAGTGACTCCTGAAGTGCGTCGTGAATGAACGACTTCAGGACGCCAGAACGACGCCAAGAAAAGGACAAGAAAAGAACAAGGATGACCCGCTTGTTCGGCATTAGTTGCTACTAAGGGCAACCGCTAAAACGATTCAGCTCCTGAACTTCTGGGTGCTGGTCGGGGCGGCTGCGACGGCGACGTCGGTGGCCACTGAGCTGCTGCTTTAATTGTTCATTAGTACGTTGTTAGTAGCGTTGCTCGCGCGACGCGGGTCGGTTCGGTAGCCGCGTAGAAAATATCCGAGGGTCGCTGAAGACGCAGAGAATCGCGGACGACGTGAGGTTCAATTGTGCCGAGATGGCGCTCATGTTGTGGTCGCGCGGCAGCTTCTTTGGGCAATTCGATTCTCGGTGTCGAAAAACGACCCTGAAACCCGCCTCTTGGAGTGACTTGGCAGACCACGCCGACCACGCCGCGAGGAAGGCCACCGATGACACCCACACCACACAACGGACCTGTTCACCGCCGCCTGCGCGGTGAATCCTGCGCGCTGCGCCCTGCTCGCGGCCGCCATCGCTCCGCCGTTCAATCGACCTCACGTGTGCGCGCATTCGCACCTCGGCCCGCGGCGCTGTGGCCTTTCGCCGACGCCGAACCGCTGCCCGGCACCGCCTTGCTCGCGGGTTGGCTCGGACGCACGATCGTCACCCTGGTTACCGGCTACACCCGCCCCGGCGACCGCGTGCTGTTGCTCGCTCCGCCGGTGTTGCGCTCCTTCGCCAGGACGTCCGGCGGTACTGGCGTGGCCGACTCCTACGCAGGCCTGACCGAGGCGGTCTGGACGGTCACCCGGCTCGGCCGCAGCGTCGACACCGCGACCGTGACACCCGCGCCCGACGACCACCGCGGCCCGCCCGACTCGCCCGGCCGAGCCGATCACCAGTCCGGGTCCGGACCCCGACTGGCCCGACTCGGACTGCACTCACCGGCAGGTGATCACCCCGAGCCCGAACACGGACCCGTCCGGCCCGAGCACGGTGCTGGTGCGGGCTTCGACCTGATCATCACCGCGGTCCACCCGGCCGACACCGACTGGCTGTCGCACACCGACTGGACCGCCAATCTGAACTCCGCCGGCATGCTCGCCGTGCTCACCCACAGTCATAGGCACCATGGTCGTCTGGTCGATCCGGTCCCCGTCATGGCGACTACTTTCCGTAGCCAAACGCGGGGCGTGCTCGACCACATCGCCGTTCTCTCCGAGCACGTGCCGGGCACCTCGAACAAGGCCGTGCCCACGGCGTCGCGGCCTGTCGCAGCCAGGCTGCCCGACCAGTGCCCACCTGCAACCGCGGTCGACCCGATGCCTGTGCGTGCGGTGCACCACGACCTCCTACTGATCGGTCGTGTCCCCGTCGCCACCCCCACGCCCGTCCTTGGACGCGACGCCAGCCGTCGGCAGGAGACCTGGGATGACTGACAGCTCTACGCACTCGTTTCCGCACCTGATGGGAGAGCTGCCGCCGGCTTCGGAACTCGCCTCCGTGTGGCTCACCGGCGGCCAGAGCATCGACGATCAGCTCGCCGCTCGTGGTTACCACCCAGCCACCGGGACCGACCTCGCGCTGATGCCACCGGCCATCGCCGCGCACGCCATCGCCACCTTCACTCGCCCTGGCGACATCGTGCTCGACCCGGACTGCGGCGCCGGAACCACGATCGTCGAAGCACTGCGCGCCGGACGGCACGCCATCGGACTCACCGCGCAGCAGAGGTGGTGGCGCCTGGCTCGCACCAACGTCACGGCTACCAAAGCGCGCGGCGTGTTCGTCGACGGCATGGTCCTCGTGCTGGACCGCCGGCCCAGCACGGTGGCTGCCGCGGAGACCGCCGGCCTCGCTGGACGCATCGACCTCCTGCTCACCACGTTCCGATCTGCAGCAGATCACGTCGACGGACTCGGCCGCCTCCGCGCGCTGCTGACTGAATGCCGACCGCTGATGCGTCCCGGTGGGCACGTCGTGATCACGGTCGAGCAGTACCGACACCCCACCCGCCACGACTTGCTCGATCTGCAGGGGCAGATCGTGGCGGTCGGAAGCGGGACGGGCTTGGCCCCGATCGCCCGGTGCCTCGCACTTACCGCAGATTTCCGCGGCCAGCGCGTCTTTACCCACGGCACATTCGCGCAGCGGTGTACCGCAAGCCGCATCGAACGCGCGACCGGCTACCCAAGCGCGCTGCCCGCGCACCAGACCGTCCTTGTCTTCCGCGCCGATCCCGAGGCCTCCGACGTCGCGCTCACTCTGCCGATTCCAGCTCTGCCGCAGATGCCTCGCCGCCGTGTTCGCACTTCACGATCGGCGGCGTCGAGTTCCCGTGCCCAGCGCGAACCTCTTCACGAGCGGACGCTTGGCCGCGGTGCCGCATCAGTCGCGAAGACCAGTTCCTGTCTGGGGGCGGCGTGACGAGGCGCGCGGCGCTAGCCGGTCTGGTCGCGTCGTCCGCGTACGCGGGCACGATCCTGGCAGCGAACTTCGCCTCCGCCGGCTGGCCAGATTTGCAGGTGGTCGAACTACACGTCCCGGCGGGAGCTGTGTGCGCCGGGCTCGCGTTGACCGTTCGCGACTTCGTGCAAGATGTTCTTGGCGGGCGCGGTGTGCTCGTCGCGATCGCTGTTGGCACCGGTCTTTCCTGGCTGGTCGCCTCGCCGCGGATCGCGAGCGCTAGTGCGGTCGCATTCGCAGCCTCTGAACTTGTCGATTTCGCTGTCTACGCGGCACTCGGTGTCCGATCGAAACTGATAGCCGTCGCGGGGTCGAACACTGTTGGCCTTTTGGTGGACAGCACGTTGTTCGTGCCACTGGCCTTCGGGAGCTGGGCTGCCGTGCCGGGTCAGATTGCCGGGAAGGCCGCGAGCACCGTGTTCGCCGTCGTGGCGCTGGTCGTGCGCGCACGTTGTCGGGCAAAACCGTGATCAGGTTCTACCTCGGCACCCACCAGCCTGCCTGGCTCGCGCGTCCGCTCGGGGTCCTGCTGCTGGTTTCGCATCGACGCCTTGCCGACCGTCGTACCTTGCCCCGCGCCGCGGCGCCGTGGGCCTTGGACTCGGGTGGTTTCACCGAACTCTCGCTGCATGGGCGCTGGCGCACTGGACCGCGCGCCTACGTCGCTGCGGTCCGCCGGTACCGCGCCGAGATCGGGCAGCTGGACTGGGCGGCGCCACAGGACTGGATGACCGAGGACAGCGTGACACGACGTACCGGACTGTCGCTGCGCACGCACCAGCGTCGCACCGTCTCGAACTACCTGGATCTCCGCGAGCTCGATCCCACTTTGCCGTTCATCCCGGTCCTGCAAGGTCAGACTGTGTCCGACTACCACCGGTGCGCGGACCTCTACGAGCGCGCCGGCGTCGACCTCGCCGAATTGCCCTTGGTCGGGGTGGGCAGTGTCTGCCGACGGCAGCACACCCGCGAGGTCGAGCAGATCATGCGCGCGCTCGCCAGCCGCGGCTTCGCTCTGCACGGCTTCGGTGTCAAGATCACCGGACTCGCTCGCTATGCCGACGCGATCTCGTCCTGTGACTCGGCTGCCTGGAGTCTTCGGGGGCGCCACGTTCCAGGTTGTGCGGCCAGTCATCGCACCGAGTCGAACTGCCTGCGGTTCGCCCTCGCCTGGCACGACCACCTCGTCCAGTCACTTACGCCGCCTGGCACCAACGCTGTGCCTGCGGGTGCCGGCTCAATCTGCGGGGGATTTTCGCTGTCCGGGTCCGGACTCGGTCTGCGCCGGTCTGGGACCGGACCCGGACTCCATCGTTCGTCTCGCCGGGGCCGGTCTGTTGAGGGGAGCGGGGCGTCATGAGCTTGGTGATCGTTCCCCTGACCTTTCGGGACGCGTGTGCGTTCATCGCCGCCCATCACCGGCATCACCGGCCGCCCCGGGGGATGAAGTTCGCGATCGGCGTCCGAGATCACGAGCGTCTGGTCGGTGTCGCGACCGTCGGACGGCCGGTGGCGCGGCACCTCGACGACGGGGCGACGGTGGAGGTCACGCGCACGTGCACCGTGGGTGCGCGCAACGCGAACTCGAAGCTCTACGGCGCGGCGTGGCGGATCGCGAAGGCGATGGGCTACCAGCGGCTGATCACCTACACCCAAGCCGGGGAGACGGGTGCCAGCCTGCGCGCCGCCGGGTTTGTTGTGGCAGCTGAACTCCGGTCGCGTCCGGGGTGGACGACGCCGTCGCGGCCGCGCGAATCCCGCGGTATCGACGAGATCCGCCGGACCCGGTGGGAGGTCCGGGCGGATCGGCAATGACTACGCGATCGGGTCATCCGCGGGGCCTGCCGCGGGTTTGCTTGTGTGCCAGCTGTTTCAGCTGGTACAGCTGGCACACAGTCGACCACTACCGGTCCTGACCAGCTGGTTCGCTTCCCTGGCGCTCGGCGTGCCGAGCGCCTATTCAGTGCTGTGCTTGAACGTCTGGAGGTGAGCTGTGATCAACAGCACATCCATGTCGGGCGCTTCCGAATCGGCACGTGGCGTGTCGCTTGTGGACGCAATCCGCGAGCTTGCGAGTGCGATCCGCGCGTTGGCGGAGCACGCGCCACGGGATCCGGACGCGTTGCTAACTGCGGAGCAGTTGGGTGCGTTGTTCGGTTTGTCGCCGAGGACGCTGAAGGACCGAGCCGCTGCCGGAGTGTTGCCGCACCGCAAGTTCGGCAAGCACTACCGGTTCAGCCGGGAGGACGTGGCCGAGATCGTCCGGATCACCGGATGCTCGGCGCGCCCGTACCCCGATAGGCGTGCGGCGTGAGGTGGGTCGGCTACGCGTTCCGGAGCACCGGGACGGTTCACCGAAAGAGAGGTATGTCGTGGCTTACGCCCAACCAACCGGAGGCGGTACGCCGGGATGGCGTGCTCGCTACAAACGTCCTGATGGGACATGGGGAAGTCGAGCCGGGTTCAGTTCTGAGAAAGCTGCTGAGGCCTGGGGCGCGGAGCAGGAGGCGCTGATCCGCCGCAACCTGTGGCTGGACCCGCGGGACGCGGAGACTCTGTTCGAAGCGTTCGCTGAGGAGTACATGGACGCGGTCGGTCCGCGGCTGGAGCCGACCACGTTGGCGAAGTACCGGTCCTTCTTGGACAACCACCTGCTGCCGCAGTGGTCGAGCTGGCCCTTGGCGGGCATCTTCAACAGCTACGTCGAGATCGAGAAGTGGCTCTCGGAGCTGCACGAGGACTACGCGGACTCGACCGTGTCGTCGGTCTTCGCGTTCTTCTCCACGGTTCTGGGTGCTGCTGTGCGGGCCCGGAAGATCCCGGCCAACCCGTGCAGCGGCGTCCGGGTGACTTCCGGTGAGTTCGAGACCGAGCGGTTGGTCGCGACGCCGGTGCAGGCGTTGCGGGCCTCGATGCGGCTCTACGAGAGCGGACTGGGACTCGCTGGGTTTGCGCTCGGTTTGCTGGACTTCTACACCGGCGCGCGGTGGGGTGAGCTCGTCGGTCAGCAGCGGCACGAGTACGACGCCGAGGCGCGGGCGATCGCCATCCGCGAGCCGTTGAAGGAGGTCGGCGGCAAGCTGTTCAAGGGTGGGCGCCGCATCGACGCCGCGAACCTGGCCGAGTTGGGTCCGCGCCCGACCCGGCCGGTGACACCGCGGCGCGGGAAGGCGAAGAAGAAGGGGCGGACCAAGACGCCGGCTGGTACTCGGTCGGTGGAGCTGCCGCCGAGTATCGCGGTGTTCTACGAGGAGCTGATGGATAGTCATCGGCATCCGTTCGTGTTGTGCAGTGCCGAGGGTGCGCCGTTGCGGCGGTCCAACTTTCGCAATCGGTACTGGCGTCCGGTCTGGGACGGGACCGAGTCAGGGGAGGTGGTGCCGCCGATCGTGCCGGGGCTGACTTTCCATGAGGGCAGGCACAGTCACGCCACGTGGCTGACCGAGGATGGCATCCCCGAAGTGCCTCGCCGGGCGCGGCTCGGACAGAAGATGAAGGGCATGGCCCGGGTGTACGACCATGTGACCCCGGAGATGCGGCGCCAGATCATCCAGGCCCTGGAAGCTCGGTGGATCACGTCGCTCGGTGCGCTGACGCCGCGCGAGCGGACGACGCTGGGGGCGTGGTTCCCTCACCTGCGGAGCGTGTTCGGTCAGCTGCGCCTGGAGCTGGCTCCGAGGGCCATCGCCTTTTCATCGCCATACAAGCACTGAAGCCCCGTCCCTCCGGGGAGGAACAGGGCTTCTGACCTGCGGTTACTGCTGGTGCGCGATACTGGGATTGAACCAGTGACCTCTTCCGTGTCAGGGAAGCGCTCTCCCGCTGAGCTAATCGCGCGAGGTGGAGACGGGATTCGAACCCGTGTACACGGCTTTGCAGGCCGTTGCCTCGCCTCTCGGCCACTCCACCATGTCCAGGCCCGAGAGCCTTTCCGAGCGGATGACGGGATTCGAACCCGCGACCCTCACCTTGGCAAGGTGATGCGCTACCAGCTGCGCTACATCCGCACTCTCCGCGGCTCCGGATTCCCGTCGCCGTGGTGTGGGAAAACCATATCGGACTCCGGAAGCGGGTTTCGCACCGGGGTGTCACTTGCTCGTTGCGAGCTTGTCATCAGGCCAGATCGTTGGGAATGAGGTGGGTCAGGGCGTCGTCGACGTCGACCCAGAGGTGTTCGTTGCCCGGCAGCACCACGTCGTAGGTGCGGTCGAGGAAGTCGGCGAGCTCCTGGGCGGACGCTTCGAACATCGCGTGCCCGGATGGTGAATTGAGCTCGATCAGGACCGATTCGGGGTCCTCGACGGAAGGGCGGATGCGAACGTCGCCGTCGCCCGCGTCGGCCAGGAGGCCGTCCGCGAGCAGGTCACGTGCGTAGACCCACTCGACCCAGCCGGCACGGCCGGTGCGGAAAGCGGCGACGACCGCGTACGGGTCGCGTGTGTCGTAGCGCAGTTCCACCTTGACCGGAACCGCGGGCGTCCGCGGCGCCAGCAGGTCGAAGACCGCCGTCGAGCGGAGCGTCACGTGATCGTTGCGCATCGTCCTACCCTTCGTCTCCCTTCCCGGCCCGGCCGACCGAGGCACACAACAGTGGGACGCACACCGAGGCCGATTCGGTCGCGATTGCGCCGCACGTCACCCGTACGGGGTCATCGGCCCCCTGTGTACATCCCACCATCGTCCGCGGCGCGCAGCACTTCGCATGCGCCTCGCGGAGGCCCACACCTACATACTGCGCGGTTTAGTCGCCGGGCGATAGCACCGTCGCACGGATGTCGAACGTGGCGGCACGCGGCCCCCTCGCGGGAGAGCCCCGGCTAGCTCGGGGTTGTTCGTTCCGTACTCGCCGGTAAACGGAGTGTGGTCGAGCAGGACCACCCGTTTGCAGGCCACCAAAAGTTGTGTTGTAGAGTTCTGCTCACACCGCGAGGGGGCGATTAGCTCAGCGGGAGAGCGCTTCGTTCACACCGAAGAGGTCGCTGGTTCGATCCCAGTATCGCCCACCCCTACGAGGCCCTGGATGATTCAGTCCGGGGCCTTTGTGCATTGACGGACCAGTTTGTCCGCTGGTCCTCTCGCAGGTCAGGTACTCCATTCGACGTCCGATGCCGACTCCGGACGCCGTCGCGAAACGGAGTGAACGGTCCGTTCGAGCTGTGCGTACCAGGTGATGAGGGTGGTTCACGATCGACTTCGAAGGTCGTCGCGAACGCACCTCGCTCAGCTGTCGCCGTGCAAGATTCTTGTCGAACCGGACTATGTGGAGGCACTGATGTGATCCTCGGCACCATCCCTCGCGCGAGACTCCGCGCCGGGCCGCCACGGGGGCGGTTTCGTGTGACGAAATGCTCGCGATGTGACGGATTGTCGATGAACGTCACCGAGGGTGGCTGGCCGATCCGGAAACGCCGCAGCCGCGCGGGCGCCGAATCCATTGTGGACGCCCGGGGTATCGCACTGTCCACAATGGAATTCATGCGCGGCTCCGCCGTTCGGGCGGGCCGCGTCCGCCCGGGTGCGGGCATTCGCAGTGGCCGCTACTTTCCGTAGCAATTCATAAGATACGGCCTATTACGCATCGTCATCATCTTGTTATCTCGCGGCGATTTTCTGTCGGGGAAGACGGGCAGCATGTGGCTCGAAATCCTTGTAACGATGGTGAGAGAGCAGGCGATACCTTGGCGTGTGAAGCTCGGTCGGCAGCCGCGCGAACATCGAACTGTGATCACTGTCCGCAATCACATTCGGTGACACCGCGTGTCGGCTGGCAAGCCCGTATTCGTGCTCCGGGAGGTCTGATGGAAGAGTCGGTGCGGCCGTCGTACACGGTGAGCAAGCCACCGCCGCACATCGACCTCCAAGCCATCCCGCGCCCCGCCAAGCGGGACGGTCAAGCGACCGAAATCGTCGTGACGCCGTCCCCGAGGGCGCTGCCGGCAGCATGGGAGGCCCGCTATCGCGCGTGGGTCATCGGGAGTGACGTATTCGCCACCGTCCTGGTGATCGCCGTCGCCGCGTTCGTCATCGATCGTGTTGCGCCGCATGACATGCACGCCTTCGGCACGATCTTGGCAGTGCTCGTTTCGCTGCCCGTCAGCAGAGCGTGGAGCCCCCGCGTGCTCGGCGAGGGGGCCGAGGAGTACCGGACGCTGGGCCGCGGTTTCATCACCGCGGCCGTTCTCGTGGCTTTGGGCGGGCTGCTCTTCGGGGCACTCGAGGTCCAGGTCTGGGTGTTCGTCGTGGTCCCCGCCATCGCGTTGGTCGCCTTCCCGCAGCGCTATTTCCTGCGCCAGGTGCTGCACCGCAAGCGCGCCAAGGGACTCTGCCTGCTGCCGGTGATGGCCGCGGGCAGCCCGGAGACGGTGGCGGACCTGATCGCGCGCACCAAGTCGGAGGCGCACGTCGGCTGGCGGGTCGAGGCCGCGTGCACGTTCACCGGCCACGGCGCCGACCGCGACAGTGGCGAGATCGACGGTGTCCCGGTGGTCGGCAGGCTGGAGGAGCTTTCGCGGCACGTGCGCCGCGGCGGCTACCGCGTCGTGGCGATCACCGCCGACCAGTACTGGAACCCGAAACGCCTGCAGCGCCTGGCCTGGGACATGGAAGGCACCGGCGCGGAGATGGTCGTCGCGCCCGTGCTGATGGAGGTCGCCGGCCCCCGGCTCAACGTCACCGGCGTGCTCGGCATGCCGCTGCTGCGGGTCACCGCGCCGATGTTCACCGGCGGGCGCCGGCTGGTGAAGGAGGTCGTGGACCGGGCGGGCTCGGCTTTCCTGCTCACGCTGTTCCTGCCGATGCTGCTGGTGATCGCGACCGCCATCAAGCTCGGTGACCGTGGCCCGGTGTTCTACAAGCAACGCCGCGTCGGGCGGGACGGCGCCACCTTCATGATGTGGAAGTTCCGGACGATGGTCCCGAACGCCCACGCGATCCGGGCGAACCTCGAGGCGGACAACGAGGGCGCGGGCCCGTTGTTCAAGATGAAGCGCGACCCGCGTATCACCCGAGTGGGTGGAATGTTGCGTCGATATTCGCTCGACGAGCTGCCTCAGCTGTTCAACGTCGTCGCCGGGCGGATGTCCCTCGTCGGCCCCAGGCCCCCGCTGCCGGAAGAAACCGCGAAGTACGCGCCGGACGCGCGGCGCCGCCTGCTCGTGAAGCCGGGTCTCACCGGGCTCTGGCAGGTGAGCGGCCGCAGCGACCTCACCTGGGCCGAGAGCATCCGGCTCGACCTCCGCTACGTCGAGGACTGGTCGCTGGCACTGGACCTGGTGATCCTCTGGAAGACCGCACGCGCGGTGCTGGGCGGTCAGGGCGCCTACTGAGCCGTTTCCACCGCGCTACCCGTACACAGCCGCCGACCCACGCCGCAGGGGTCGGCGGCTGTGTCGTGTCCGGGGTGGTCCAGTTCACTCGCAAGAAGTAGTTGAGAGCGAAATAGTTTAATGCTCAACCTGGTTGGACGGGGCAGAAGGCCGAACGAAAGGAACCAGCCCCATGACCGCGATCGCCGAGCCGACCGACACTCTTCAGCTGCCCGTGGATGTGCAGGACCTGCTGTTCCGCGAGGCACGTACCGCGAACTCCTTCAGCGACGAGCCGGTGAGCGAAGCGCAGATCCGCGCGATCTACGACCTCGTCAAGTGGGCGCCGACGTCGATGAACACCCAGCCGCTGCGCGCGCTGGTGATCCGTACCGACGAGGCCAAGGCCCGCCTGCTCCCGCACATGGCCGAGGGCAACCGCGCGAAGACCGCCACCGCGCCGGTCACCGTGGTGCTCGCCGCCGACGTCGACTTCCACGAGAACCTCCCGCAGCTGTTCCCGCACGTGCCGGGCGCGAAGGACTTCTTCGCCGACGAAGCCGGCCGTGCCGAGGTGGCGAAGCTGAACTCGCTGCTGCAGGTCGGCTACTTCATCATCGGCGTCCGCGCCGCCGGGCTGGCCGCCGGCCCGATGACCGGCTTCGACGCCGCCGGGATCGACGCCGAGTTCTTCGACGGCAAGCCGTGGCGCTCCCTGGTCGTGATCAACGTCGGCAAGCCCGGCGAGGACCCCTGGTTCGACCGCCTGCCGCGGCTCGACTTCGACGAGGTCGTCGAGACCCTCTGAGCCATCGCCCCCAGCCCGTGCGGGCCGCCTTTCCCCCAGGAGGCGGCCCGTTCGGCAGCTTGCGGTAATGCGGATGAGAAGGGCGATGGCCGACGACTAGCATCGTCGGAGTCGTCTTTCTCACTTCTCAAGGAGTCATCGTGTCCCAGTCGCCCCCCGTTGCCCTCGTGACCGCCCCACGCGTGGTGGTACCGGCGGGCACTACGGCGGGTGCGGCGGTCCGCGAAGCGGGCCTGCCGACCAAGGGCGAGGACACGATCGTCGTCGTGCGCGACGCCGAGGGCAAGCTGCGCGACCTCGCGTGGGCGCCCGGAGACCGACGCCGAGGTCGAGGCCGTCGCCGCGAACACCGAGGACGGGCGCAGCGTCATCCGCCACTCGGCCGCGCACGTGCTCGCCCAGGCCGTCCAGCAGCAGTTCCCGCAGGCGAAGCTCGGCATCGGGCCGCCGGTGAAGGACGGCTTCTACTACGACTTCGCGATCGACACCCCGTTCACCCCGGAAGACCTGCAGTCGCTGGAAAAGCGGATGAAGCAGATCGTCAAGGGCGCGCAGCAGTTCTCCCGCCGCGTCTTCGACTCGGTGGACGAGGCCAAGAAGGAACTCGCGGAGGAGCCGTTCAAGCTCGAGCTCGTCGACCTCAAGTCCGAAGTGGACACTTCCGAGGTGATGGAGGTCGGCGAGGGTGAGCTGACCATCTACGACAACCTCGACCCGCGCACCAAGGAACGGGTCTGGAGCGACCTGTGCCGCGGCCCGCACGTGCCGACCACGAAGTTCATCCCGGCGTTCAAGCTGACTCGCGTCGCCGCCGCCTACTGGCGTGGAAGCGAGAAAAACCCGCAGCTGCAACGCATTTACGGCACCGCGTGGGAGTCCGCCGAGGCCCAGGACGCCTACCTGGAGCGCGTGGCCGAGGCCGAGCGCCGCGACCACCGCAAGCTCGGCGCGGAGCTCGACCTGTTCTCGTTCCCGGACGAGATCGGCTCGGGGCTGCCGGTGTTCCACCCGAAGGGCGGAATCATCCGGCGTGAGCTGGAGAACTACTCGCGCCGCCGCCACGAGGAGGCCGGCTACGAGTTCGTGAACACCCCGCACATCAGCAAGGGCGGGCTGTTCCACACCTCCGGCCACCTGCCCTACTACGCGGACACCATGTTCCCGCCGGTCAAGTTCGACGACGAGGACTACTACCTCAAGGCCATGAACTGCCCGATGCACAACCTGGTCTTCCGCTCGCGCGGACGGTCCTATCGGGAGCTTCCGCTGCGCCTGTTCGAGTTCGGCACCGTCTACCGGTACGAGAAGTCCGGTGTGGTGCACGGCCTCACCCGGGTGCGCGGGCTGACCATGGACGACTCGCACATCTACTGCACCAAGGAGCAGATGCCGGGCGAGCTGCGGTCGCTGCTCAAGTTCGTGCTGGACCTGCTCGCCGACTACGGCCTGTCGGACTTCTACCTCGAGCTGTCCACCCGCGGCGACTCGGAGAAGTTCATCGGCGAGGACTGGGAGTGGGAGGAGGCCACCGAGACGCTGCGGCAGGCCGCCGTCGACTCCGGCCTCGAGCTGGTGCCGGACCCGGGTGGCGCGGCGTTCTACGGGCCGAAGATCTCCGTGCAGGCCAAGGACGCCATCGGGCGCACCTGGCAGATGTCGACCATCCAGCTGGACTTCAACCAGAACAAGCGGTTCGAGCTCGAGTACACCGCGTCCGACGGCTCCCGGCAGACCCCGGTGATGATCCACCGCGCGCTGTTCGGCTCGATCGAGCGCTTCTTCGGCGTGCTCACCGAGCACTACGCGGGTGCGTTCCCGGCGTGGCTCTCGCCGGTCCAGGTGGTCGGCATCCCGATCACCGCGGACCAGGTCGAGTACCTGCAGGACGTCGAGAAGGCCTTGCGCGCCAAGGGGATCCGCGCCCAGGTCGACGCGAGCGACGACCGGATGCAGAAGAAGATCCGCACGCACACCACCCAGAAGGTGCCCTTCATGCTGCTGGCCGGCGCGAAGGACGTCGAGGCGGGCGCGGTGTCGTTCCGGTTCCGCGACGGCGGGCAGATCAACGGCGTGCCGGTGGCGAAGGCCGTCGAGCAGATCGTCGAGTGGATCGAGCGCCGGGACAACGCGTCGCCGACCGCCGAGGCATTCGGTGAGTGACGGTCCCGAACTGGTCGAGCAGGACGGTGCCGGGGTCCAGGACGCGTTCCGGCGCCTCTGGACCCCGCACCGGATGGCCTACATCAAGGGCCAGGACAAGCCGGACGACGACGAGCCGCCCGGCTGCCCGTTCTGCCGGATCCCGTCCCTGGACGACAAGACGGCGCTGATCGCGGCGCGCGGCGAGTCCGTGTACGCGGTGCTGAACCTGTACCCGTACAACCCCGGGCACCTGATGGTGGTGCCGTACCGGCATGTCGCGGACTACACCGAGCTGACCGTCGAGGAGACCCGCGAGGTCGCCGAGTTCACCCAGCACGCCATGCGCGTGATCCGGACGGTGTCGGGCGCGCACGGGTTCAACATCGGGCTGAACCAGGGCGTGATCGCGGGCGCGGGCATCGCCGCGCACCTGCACCAGCACCTGGTGCCGCGGTGGGGTGGCGACGCGAACTTCATGCCGGTCATCGGCCAGACGAAGGTCCTCCCGCAGCTGCTGGGGGAGACCAGGGACCTGCTCGCCGACGCTTGGTGAATTTGTTAATTGAGCCTTCAACCAGGGGTATGATGGCAGTATGTCCGAACCCCGATGGCTCAGCGACGACGAGCAGCGCGTCTGGCGTGAGTTCTCCCTGGCCACCCGCATGCTCAACGCCCACCTGGAAGGGCAGCTGCAGCGCGATTCGGGGATGCCGCACACCTATTACGAAGTCCTCGTCGCCCTTTCCGAAGCGCCGGACCGCCGGCTGCGGATGAGCGAGCTGGCCGACGCGCGCAGCTCGTCGCGCAGCCGCCTCTCCCACGCCGTCGCGCGCCTGGAGGCGAACGGCTGGGTCCGCCGCGAAGCCTGCCCGACCGACAAGCGCGGTGCCTGGGCCGTCCTGACCCGCGAAGGCCTCACCGCGATCGAGGAGGCCGCGCCCGGACACGTCGAGGCGGTCCGGGAGAGCCTGTTCGACCCGCTGACCCCGCAGCAGGTGGCCGCGCTGGGCGAGATCAGCGCCGCGATCAAGAACCAGCTGTCGCCGAAATGCGCCGCGGCGCAGGCCGAAGAATGCGACGCCGAGGTTGTCGAACTGCCGAAATCCGGCTGAACGAACGCTCCTGCCGGGGCGGCGCGTCGGGGCCGGCCCGGCGTGTCGATAGGCTCTGTGCGCCCCCCGACCCTCGTAGCCAGGTGCACCAGACGAACCGATGCTCAATATCTTCGCGCGTGCCTCCGTTTCCCGCGTCACCGATCCGATCGGCCAGGCGCTGGTCCGGGCCGGGCTGACGCCTAACGCCATGACCGTGTTCGGCACCGCCGGCGCGGTCGTCTGCGCGCTGGTCTTCATCCCGAACGACATGCTCCTGTGGGGCACGTTCACGGTGTGGGGCTTCGCCATGCTGGACCTGCTCGACGGCGCGATGGCCCGGGCCCGCGGCTACGGCACGCCCTTCGGCGCGGTGCTCGACGCCACGTGTGACCGGATCGTCGACGGCGCGCTGTTCGCCGCGATCGCGTGGTGGGCCTTCGTCCGCGACGACAACCACCCGGCCGCCGCGGCCGCGCTGATCTGCCTCGTGCTCGCCCAGGTCATCTCCTACGTCAAGGCCCGCGCCGACGCCTCGGGCCTGCCGGTCGACGGCGGCCTGGTCGAACGTGCCGAGCGGCTGATCATCGCGCTGGTCGGGACCGGCCTGCACGGCTTCGGCATCCCGTACACAGTGGACGTGACGCTCTGGCTGCTCGCCGTCCTCTCGGTGATCACGTTGCTGCAGCGCGTTTTCGCGGTCGCGAAAGCCGCCCGAGAAGCGAAAGCCGAAGGGACACCGTCGTGAGCGGCTTGTCGGAGCGGCTGAGCGAGTTCGGCTACGCGGCCGGCTGGAGGATCGCGAGCTGGCTGCCCGCCGGGCTCGGCGGCGCGATGTTCTCCCTCGGCGCGGACCTCGCGGTCCGGCGCGAGGGCGGCGCCGTCAAGCAGCTCCGCACCAACCTCGCCCGCGTCGTCCCGCAGGCCGACCCCGCCGAGCTCGACGAGCTGACCAAGCGCGCGATGCGCTCCTACGCCCGGTACTGGCACGAGACGTTCCGGCTGCCGACCATGGACCACAAGCAGGTCAGCGGCAAGGTCGCCGCGTCGATCACCGGGGTGGAGAACCTCGACGCCGCGCTCGCCGAGGGCAACGGCGCGGTGATGGCGCTGCCGCACAGCGGGAACTGGGACGCGGCCGGTGTCTGGCTGGCGGACTATCTAGGTGGCTTCACGACGGTGGCCGAGCGGCTGAAGCCGGAGTCGCTGTACAAGCGCTTCGCCGCCTACCGCGAGTCGCTCGGCTTCGAGATCGTGCCCCTGACCGGCGACAGCTCGGCGATGCGCGTGCTGCTGAAGCGGCTGCGGGAGAACAAGGCGGTCTGCCTGGTCGGGGACCGCGACCTGACCAACAACGGCGTCCCGGTGAAGTTCTTCGGCGAGCGAACCCGGATGCCCGGCGGCCCCGCGCGCCTGGCCGCCACCACCGGCGCGGCGCTGATCCCGGCGGGCTGCTGGTTCACCGAGGACGGCTGGCAGGTCCGGCTGCACCCGCGGATCCGCGTCACCCAGCGGACCGAGGTCCCGGCCGCGACCCAGGCGCTGGCCGACATCTTCGCCGGCGACATCGCCGCGCACCCCGCGGACTGGCACATGCTGCAGAAGTTCTGGCTCTCCGACCTCGAGGCCGCCGAGCAAGTCAGTCTCGAAGAAGCCGGCTGATGAACATCGGGATCGTCTGCCCCTACTCGTTCGACGTCCCCGGCGGCGTGCAGGGGCACGTCATGGACCTGACCAAGGAACTGATCTCCCGTGGGCACCGGGTTTCCGTGCTCGCCCCCGCCGACGACGACGCGGACCTGCCCGACTACGTGCATCCGGCGGGCAAGGCGCTCGGCATCCCCTACAACGGCTCGGTCGCGCGGCTGCAGTTCGGGCCGGTGTCCTACGCGCGGGTGCGGCGCTGGATCCGCGACAACGCCTTCGACGTGCTGCACCTGCACGAGCCCGCGGCGCCGAGCCTTTCCCTGCTGGCGCTGATGATCGCGGACGGCCCGATCGTGGCCACCTTCCACACGGCGACCACGCGCTCGCGCACGCTCTCGGCGTTCCAGCCGGTCTTGCGGCCGCTGCTGGAGAAGATCACCGCGCGGATCGCGGTGTCCGCGCTGGCCCGGCGGGTGCAGGTCGAGCACGCCGGCGGCGACGCGGTGGAGATCCCGAACGGCGTCGACGTGGGCTTCTTCTCCTCGGCGATGCCGCTGCCCGGGTATCCGCGGGCGGGCGGGACGATCGGGTTCGTCGGGCGGTTCACCGAGCCGCGCAAGGGGATGGACGTCCTGCTCGAGGCGTGCCGCTCGCTGCTGCCCGAGTTCGAGGAGCTGCGGCTGCTCGTGGTCGGCCGCGGCGACGCCGACCAGCTCCGCCGGGACGCCGGGCCGGAGCTGGCGCCGCACATCGAGCTGCTCGGCCAGGTCGACGACCCCACCAAGGCGCGGGCGCTGCGCAGCGTGGACGTCTACTGCGCGCCCAACACCGGCGGCGAGAGCTTCGGCATGATCCTCACCGAGGCGATGGCGGCCGGGACCCCGGTGCTGGCCAGCGGGCTGGACTCGTTCCGTCGCGTGCTCGACGACGGGAAGGCCGGGCAGCTGGTGGAGACCGGTGACCCGGCGGCGCTGGCGGACGGTCTGCGGGAGCTGCTCGGCGACCCCGCGCGCCGGGCGTCGCTGGCAGCGGCCGCGGGGGAGCGGGTGACCATGTTCGACTGGTCGGTCGTGGCCACGCAGGTGCTGCGCGTCTACGAGACGGCGGTGGCCGCCGATCCACGGCGGGTCGGCGCGTCGGACCGGGAGTACGCCCGGTGACGTGGCTGCTCCTGGTTCTCGTGCTGATCCTCGTGCTGGGCGGGCTGTTCCTGGTCGCGACCGCGAACCGGCTGGACCGCCTGCACGTCCGGATGGATGCGGGCTGGGCGGCTTTGGATGCTTCTTTGGCGCGGCGTGCGGTGGTGGCGCGGGCGGTCGCGGTGGTGCTGGAGGACTCGTCGCTGCGGTCTTGCGCGGAACGCGCCGAAGCGGCGTCCCGGCTGGACCGCGAGGCCGAGGAGAACGAGCTGACGCTGCAGCTGGGACGGATCGACCGGGCCGCGCTGGCTCCGGCGCTGGCCGAGGAGCTGACCGACGCCGAGCACCGGGTGGTCATCGCCAGGCGGGTGCACAACGACGCCGTCCGCGACACGCTCCGGTTGCGCCGCCGCCGGAAGGTCCGGTACTTCCGGCTGGCCGGGACCGCGCCGCTGCCGGAGTACTTCGAATTCGCCGAACCCGACGTCTGAAACGGATCGGCTGCCCGCCGCGTCGAACGGGCATGAGTTCGATCTGGTGGGTGGTCGTCGAAGAGCATGCGGGTGCGGGCGGCCCCCAGGGCTGGTCCGTGGCGGACACGGCGCGGTTCGCCGACCGTCAGTCCGCGGAGGACGACGCCTACCTGTTGGCCAAGCAGCACCGGCCGGCCCATCCGTTCTCGCCGCAGGGGCGGACCGTGCTGCGCGTGACGGACGGCTACCTGGTGCTGGTGAAGGGTAAGACGGGGACGTACCAGTTCCGCGTGACGCTGGGCGAACAGGTCGGCGGCTGACAGACTGGCCGGATGAGCGAACCGGACGCCTGCGAAGTGGCCCACGGCACGGCCCCGCCGGATCCCGGCATCCGGACGTTGGTGGCGGTGTTCGCGTCGCCGGTCGCGCGGTACCTGCTGAGCTTCGGGCGGGAGCTGGGTTTCCACGTCACGCTGTTCGAGCCCGACGCGGCGCGCGCGACCGACGTCCCGGAGGGGTTCGAGGCGAGCACCGTCTGGCCGCCGCTCGACGGGACCGCGGACGTCGTCGTCACCGACCACCACCGGCCCGAGCTCGGTGAAGTGCTGAAGGCCGCGCTCGAGGGCACGCCGCGGTGGATCGGGGTGCTCGGGAATCCGCGGCATTCCGGGCCGCACATCGGGGCGCTGCAAGGACTCGGCGTGCCGGACGGCGAGATCGCGCGGGTGCATCGGCCGGTGGGGCTGAACATCGGATCGCGAACGCCGGCCGAGATCGCCGTGGCGACGTTGGCCGGGCTGCTCGCGGACCGCAACGGGCGGCCGGGCGGGTTTGAGTTTTAGGGACTCGTGAGTGGCGCGGCCGGTTAGAACCGGCAGCAACACTCACGACAACCGGGCCACACGGTCTCCGGAAGGCGCGCCAGCGCCGACGGAGACTTCACGCGTGCGCCCTCTTTTGCGGCCGCCAGGCCGCACGAAAACGCGACGCCAGGGCGCCCTCCACTGCCAACCGCCGGTTGACAAGGGATCGAGCGCCCTGTCGGCGCGTTTTCGTGCAGCGCGCGCCAATAAATTCAGTGCACCGCCATTCCCTCCGGCATCGGCTCGAAGCGCGCGTGGCGGCGGGTGAAGGTCGCCGTGCCCGAGGTCATCGAGCGCAGGTCGATCAGGTACCGCAGCAGCTCGGTCGCGGGCACCTCCGCCTTGATCACGGTCCGGCCGCCGTCGTCGGTTTCGGTGCCCAGGACACGGCCGCGCCGCGACGACAGGTCGCCGAGCACGGTGCCGAGATGCTCGTCCGGCAGCCGGATCGCCACCTCTTCCAAGGGTTCCAGCATCGTGATGTGCCCGGCCGCCGCGGCCTCGCGCAGGGCGAGCGCACCCGCGGTCTGGAACGCCGCGTCGGATGAGTCGACGCTGTGCGCCTTGCCGTCCACCAGCGTCACCCGGACGTCGACCACCGGATGGCCGTCCGAGAGCCCGCGCTGGAGCTGGGCCCGTACGCCCTTCTCCACGCTCGGGATGAACTGGTGCGGCACCGAACCGCCGACCACCTTGTCCACGAACTCGAACCCGCCCCCACGCGGCAGCGGCGAGACCTCGATGTCGCAGACGGCGAACTGGCCGTGCCCGCCGGACTGCTTGACGTGGCGGCCGTGGCCCTTGGCGGGCTTGCTGAACGTCGCGCGGAGGCTGATCTTCACCGGTTCGGTGTCGACGTCCGCGCCGCCCGCGCGCAGCCGCGAGAGCACGACGTCGGCGTGTGCCTCGCCCATGCACCACAGCACCAGCTGGTTGGTCTCGGCGTTGCGGTCCAGCCGCAGCGTCGGGTCGCCCGCGACGAGCCGGGAAAGGTTGCGCGCCAACGTGTCCTCGTCGCTGCGGGTCTTGGCGACGACGGCGACCGGCAGGAGCGGCTCTGGCATCGTCCACGGTTCCATCAGCAGCGGGTCGTCGGGGGAGGACACGGTGTCGCCGGTCTCCGCCGAGCCGACCTTCGTCAGCGCGCAGAGGTCGCCCGCCACGCAGTACGGCACTTCGCGCAGGTTGGCGCCGAGCGGGGAGTAGAGGTGCGCGACGCGCTCGTCGGCGTCGTGGTCCTCGTGCCCGCGTTCGGCGAGCCCGTGCCCGGACACGTGCACCGGACGTTCCGGGCGCAGCGTCCCGGAGAACACCCGCACCAGCGACACCCGGCCGACGTAGGAGTCGACGGCGGTGCGCACGACCTCCGCGGCGAGGGGGCCCTCGGGGTCGGCGGTGAGCTTGCCGTGCGGCTCGCCACCGGGCGTGGTGACGTCGGGCGGCTTGTGCTCCAGGGGGGAAGGGAAGGCGCGGACGATCCCGTCGAGCACCTCGGCCAGGCCGATCCCCGACGTCGCGCAGACCGGGATGACCGGGTGGAACGAGCCGCGCGCGACGGCCGTCTCGAGGTCGCCGATCAGCGTGTCCTCGGCGATCTCCTCGCCCGCGAGGTAGCGGTCCATCAGGGACTCGTCCTCGCTCTCGGCGATGATCCCTTCGATCAGCTCGTTGCGGGCCTCGGCCATCTGCTCCAGCTCGGCCGGGTCCGGGTCGCCCACCTTCGGCGGGAAGCCGGCGGAGTAGTCGTAGAACCGCTGCGTGATGAGCCCGACCAGGCCGCCTTCGGTGGGCAGGTACAACGGCAGCACGCCGGCGCCGAACGCCTGCTGGCACGCGGCGATCTCGGCCATCGCGTCGGCCCGGTGGTGATCCAGCCGGGAGACGACGACCGCGCGCGGCATGCCGACCGCCGCGCACTCCTCCCACACCGCGACCGTGGCCGCATCGACGCCTTCGGCCGCGCACACCACGAACAGCGCCGCGTCGGCCGCGCGAAGCCCGGCTCGCAGTTCGCCGACGAAGTCCGCGTAGCCCGGCGTGTCGATCAGGTTGATCTTGTGGTCGCCGTGCAGCACCGGCGCCACGGCGAGGCCGACCGAACGCTGCTGGCGGACCGCTGCCGGATCGTGATCGCACACCGTCGTGCCGTCCACCACCGTGCCTGCCCGGGGCACCGTGCCCGACGCCGCGAGCAACGCCTCGGTGAGGGTGGTCTTCCCCGAACCGGACGGGCCGACGAGCACGACGTTGCGGACCCGGGCAGGGTCGTCCACAGCGACGGCGGCCCCGGTGTCGGCGTTCTTGGCCTGTTTGTCTGCCATGACGACTCCTCGGCGAACGGCTGATGTACGGGATGTGTCCTCGATCACACACCCGGTACCCTGGTCACGGCAAGGTGGGGGTCCCGGGACCATCCGAATGCTCCGGGCCCGTGACGGGGGCAAGGGGGCATCATGACCATCGACCGGCGTACGTTCTTGCGGCTTTCGGGAGCGCTTCCGATGGTGGGATCGATTGCGTGGCCTGACGAGGACGCGTGGGAACGGCTGCGGCACAGCCTGGCCGGGCCGCTGTTCCGGCCGTCGGATCCCGGCTATCCCGAGGCCAAGCAGGGATTTTTCACGCTGTACGACGACCGGTTCCCGGCCGCGGTCGCCGGCGCCGCGCGCGTCGAGGACGTCCAGCGGTGCGTGGAGTTCGCGGCCGCGCGAGGCCTGCCCATCGCCGCCCGCTGCGGCGGCCACAGCTATCCCGGGTATTCCACTGTGGACGGCGGCCTGGTGGTGGAGCTGAGCCGGATGGCCGACGTCCGGGTGCGCCCGGACGGGTCAGCCGTGGTCGGCGCGGGCGCCCGGCTCTCCGATGTCACGGCCGTGCTCGCCGCGGCCGGGCGCGTGCTGCCCGCGGGCACCTGCGGGACGGTCGGCGTAACCGGGCTGGCGCTGGGCGGCGGGATCGGGGTGCTCGACCGTAAGTACGGCCTGACCTGCGACCACCTCGTGGCCGCTCGGGTCGTCACGGCGGACGGCTGCGTCCGGACGGCGTCGGCGACGTCCGAGCCGGATCTGTACTGGGCGTTGCGGGGCGGCGGAGGCGGCAACTTCGGCATCGTCACCGAGTTCACCTTCCGGACCGTGCCCGTCGAGGACGTCACCACGTTCGACCTGAAGTTCCCGGTGGCCGCGCAGGCGGCGCTGCTGGGCGCGTGGCAGGAATGGCAGCCGCGGATGCCCGACGAGCTGTGGTCGGGGATGGGGCTCGGGCCCTCGGCCGCCGGCCTGAGCGGGACGTTCGTCGGCCCGGAGGCACGGCTCAAGCCCCTGCTCGACGAACTGGTCCGCGCGGTCGGGAATCCGTCGGAACGGATGCAGCGGGAGCGGAGCCACCTCGAAGCGATGGCGCACTTCGACGGGCGGGACTTCCGGGGCGGGGCGAACCCCGATGCCGCGCCGGCCCAGCGGGCGGCCTACATCGGGACGTCCCGGATGCTGATGCGCCCGATCGAGGATCCGGCGGAAGTGGTCGCGCTGCTGGATTCCAGCCCGCTGCTGTACACGATCATCGACGCGGGCGGCGGCGCCGTCGGCCGGGTCGGCACCCACGAAACCGCGTATCCGCACCGGCGCGCGCTCGCCAGTTTCCAGATGCTGCACGGCGCCGGACCAGCCGACGGCGGCGAGGCCTTCGCGCGGCACGCGGTCGGGGTGGTCCGGGACGGATTGGGGCCGGAATTCGGGACCACCGGCTACGTCAATTACCTCGACCCGGAAATGCCCGACTGGGCCCGCGCGTATTACGGCACGAATCTCGGGCGCCTGCGACGTGTCACCCGGAAGTATGACCCGGAGGGGGTTTTCGCGTTCCCCCAAGGACTTTCCGAGCCCGGCGCGACCGTCCACACGGGAGGGTCCTAGACTCAGCCGAATTTCGCGCCCTGGAGGCCTTGCTTGCTCGATCTGGCTTTTTCCACCGAGGATCTCGCGCACACGCGGTTCGCCTTCTCCCCGAGCTGGGAGATCGTGGCCAGTGTGCGGGTGCTCGGCAATCCCGGCGAACACGCGCTGCACCTACCGTGGATCAAACGGGCCACCGCGGCCATCGCGACAGCCGGCCTCGACCTCACGCTGCTGCGCGATCTCGTCCCGGTCCGGCACCTGCCCGGTTTCCTGGCCGGCACGCCGAAGACGCCGGTGCCCGAGTTGGCCGACGAGCTCGCCGACCTGCGGGACGTGCCCGCCAAGCTCGTCCGCCGCGAACTGGACGCGATGGACCCGCCGCGCTCGCCGGCGTTGAACCGCTTCTACCGCGACCCGGAAGCGGGGCTGGAGAAGCTGGCGGCGCTGATGGAGCGGTACTGGGAGCTGGTGCTTTCGGCCGACTGGCCGCGGATCCGTGCCCTGCTCGAAGGCGACGTGCTGCACCGCTCGCGGCTGCTGGCCACCGGCGGCGCGGCCGAGCTGTTCAACGACCTGACCCCGATGATCAGCTGGCAGGGCGGCACGCTCACGGTCGCGCACCGGCACCTGCACGCCGCCGTCCCGCTGCGGGGGCGTGGCCTGGTGCTGGTGCCCTCGGCGTTCGTCTGGCCGCGGGTGTTCTCGAAGACGGACCCGCGATGGCAGCCCGTTCTGCGTTATCCGCCGCGCGGGATCGCGACGCTGTGGGAGTCCGGTGGGGCGCGGACGCCGGGCGCGCTGGCCGCCGTCATCGGCCGTGGCCGGGCCGTGCTGCTGGCCGAATTGGCCGCGCCGGCGTCCACCGCCGAACTCGCCCGCCGCACCGGGCTGACCGCCGGGGCGGTGTCGCAGCACCTCGGCCTGCTGAAGGCCGCGGGCCTGGTCAGCGGCCATCGTGTGGGACGTCACGTGCTCTACGTCCGCACGACGGCGGCGGAAGCCCTGGTCGCGGGCACCGGCGAAGTGGACTGCTGAGATAGGTGTCCACTGGCCTGGTTGAAAGGTCCATTGGCGACCTACGCTCGAAAGCGGAAAGACCCGATTCGTGTGGAAAGGCCTCGCAGTGTCCGAGCAGCAGTCGACCCCCGACACCCAGTCCGCCACCGGCACCGGCACCGCGAAGGTGAAGCGGGGCATGGCGGAGATGCTCAAGGGCGGTGTGATCATGGACGTGGTCACCGCCGAGCAGGCGAAGATCGCCGAAGACGCCGGAGCGGTCGCGGTGATGGCGCTCGAGCGCGTGCCCGCCGACATCCGGGCCCAGGGCGGTGTCGCGCGGATGAGCGACCCGGACCTGATCGACGGCATCATCGAGGCCGTCTCGATCCCGGTGATGGCGAAGGCCCGTATCGGGCACTTCGTCGAGGCGCAGGTCCTGCAGGCGCTGGGCGTGGACTACGTCGACGAGTCCGAGGTGCTGACCCCGGCCGACTACGCCAACCACATCGACAAGTGGGCGTTCACCGTGCCTTTCGTCTGCGGTGCAACCAACCTGGGCGAGGCCCTGCGCCGGATCACCGAAGGCGCGGCGATGATCCGCTCCAAGGGTGAGGCCGGCACCGGCGACGTTTCCAACGCGACGACGCACATGCGCCAGATCCGCGGCGAGATCCGTCGTCTCACGTCGCTGCCCGAGGACGAGCTGTTCGTTGCGGCGAAGGAGCTTCAGGCGCCGTACGAGCTGGTTCGCGAGGTGGCGCAGAAGGGCAAGCTGCCGGTCGTGCTGTTCACCGCAGGCGGCATCGCGACCCCGGCCGACGCGGCGATGATGATGCAGCTCGGTGCCGAGGGCGTGTTCGTCGGCTCCGGCATCTTCAAGTCCGGCAACCCGGCCCAGCGCGCTGAGGCGATCGTCAAGGCGACCACGTTCTACGACGACCCGGACGTCCTGGCCAAGGTCTCGCGCGGCCTGGGCGAGGCCATGGTGGGGATCAACGTCGAGGAGCTTCCCGAACCGCACCGGCTCGCCGACCGCGGCTGGTAGTCGCACCTTAGCCAATCGAGAGGCCCCGTGAACGCCTGTTCACGGGGCCTCTTCTGCGTGCTGGGTCTATTAATAGAACCCTACTTGCCACTCACGACCGTTGCGGGCGTGGTCGACGGGACGCCTGGGGCAGCGCAGCGGAGGCCTTGTGTCCTGAGTGGACAGATGTCGGAGGTCCGAATTGGCCAACAGCATCGTTGGGCGTCCTGAATGCGTCGTTCACGACCCCGCCCCCCGTGCCATAGGCACGGGGGCGGGTGGTCGTGAGTGGCAATGCCGGTTCTAACCGGCGGTGCCACTCACGAGACCCGATCCCAGCGTGCCCATCCCTCTCCCGCCCCCACAGCTGTGACTCTTGAGGTTCCCGTGGTCGCTGTGGCAGACGGACATGCACCCAATGTGGCATTGGGTGCGTTGGACGCACCCAATGCCACATTCGCTGCATCAGGCCAGCGCGGCCGCGAGGAAACGACACGCCACCTTTGCCTTACCCCTCAAATAAGCAGGTCAGTGGTCGTCGGCCTGCTCGTCGGTGATCGTGTCGAGAAGGTCGGCCGTGATCGCGCGCGCGGGGGGTTTCAGTTCGGCGCTGAGAGCGTAGAACAGTTCCTGGGCGGGTTCGGCCGGCCAGTCGGCCGGCAGGTGTTCGCGGGGCAGCCGCGGGTCGTCGCGGATGGTCCGCAGCCAGTCGGATTCCAGGAGCAGATCGCGGACCAGGCTGTCAGAGGCTTGCGCCGACGGGTCCTGCCAGCGGGACAGGAACGCCCGGTAGTGCTCCGCCAGCCGGTCGATGTCCCAGGCCTCCCGGATGATCTCGGCGACCTCGGTCGGCGGCAGGGCGCGGGCCTGGAACACCTTGATGTGGCCGTCGGCGCCGAGACCGTCGAGCAGGGAAACCGTGTCGACCGGCCCCGGTGCGATCCACAGGCCGCCCTGCAGGCTGCCGAAACCGGCCCACAGCAGGCGGGCGCGCAGGGCGTGCCGCTGACGTTGCCACGACTCGGGCATCGAGAAACCGAGCAGGGTCCAGGTGCCGTCCCACAGCCGGTTGACCGCGCCGGCCTGCCAGATGCGTCGCTCGCCGTCGCGCAGGATCGCCCGCGATCGTTCGGTCAGCCCGACGTAGACATTGCGGCCGCGGCGTACCCGGTTCAGCAGGCCACGCCGGGCCATGCGGCTCAGCGTGGAGCGGGTGGCGTGTTCGGAGATTCCGGCGCGGTCCAGGACGTCGAGCACGCTCGCGGTGGCGACGTGGATGCCGCGGTCGAGGACGTGGCCGCCGAGGAACGTGAGCAGCAGGGTCTGGGGGCGCGGCGTCTCGCCGCCGAGGTCCTCGTCGGCGAAGGAAGCGGCCAAATGGGTCACCGCGCGAGCATAAGCCTGCCGTGATGTTGGGCAAAGTCTTGACGACGGTCACGAGTGTGCTTAACGTTCGTCGGGACGTGACGCGGGTCACGCGGGTCGGCAACGAGGCAGGACGCGATGGCAGAAAACCTCCGATCGCGAGCGCAGCTGCGCCGCGCGGTGCTCTCCAGCTATTTCGGCAGCGTGATCGAGTACTACGACTTCCTCCTCTACGCCACCGCTTCGGCGGTGGTGTTCTCCAAGGTCTTCTTCTCGAACCTGGATCCGGTGATCGGCACGGTCGCCAGCCTCGGGACCTTCGCCACCGGCTACCTGGCGCGGCCGATCGGGGGGATCGTCTTCGGGCACTTCGGCGATCTGCTGGGGCGCAAGCGAATGCTCGTGATCACGATGACGATGATGGGCATCGCGAGCACGCTGATCGGCGTCCTGCCCACTTACGCGCAGATCGGAGTGTGGGCCCCGATTCTGCTGATCGTGCTCCGCGTGCTGCAGGGCATCGCCGTCGGCGGCGAGTGGGGCGGCGCGGTGCTGATGTCGGCCGAGCACGCGACCAGCCGCCGCGGGCTGTGGGCCAGCTTCACCAACGCCGGGGCACCCAGCGGGATGGTGGTCTCCACGCTGATGCTCACGCTCATGGGCGCGGTGACCACGGACGCGCAGTTCCTCGCGTGGGGCTGGCGGGTGCCGTTCCTGCTCAGCGTCGTGCTGCTGGCCATCGGCCTGTTCATCCGGTTGAAGGTCGACGAGACCCCGGTGTTCGCCGCCGCCGCCGCTGACCGGCCGGCCGGCGCCCCGCTGCTGGAGGTGCTCCGCCGCCACCCGAAGAATCTGCTGCTGGCGATCGGCGTGGGGTTCGGTGCCTTCGTCGCGCAGGGCACGCTCACCACCTACCTTCTTTCCTACGCGGTGCATGCGGGTTTCTCCCGCCAGACCGTGCTCAACGCGATCACTGTGTCCTCGGTCGGCGCCGTGATCGGCATCGTCGGCTACTCGGCCCTGTCCGACCGCGTCGGCCGGCGTCCCGTCGTCATCGGCGGAGCAGTGGCTACCGCCGTGGTCGGATTCCTCTTGTTCCCGCTCATCGACAGCGGCTCCGCCGCGCTGCTGACGCTCGCGGTCGTACTGGGCCAGTCGGTCGCGCACCCGGCGATGTACGGGCCGATGGCCGCCTTGTACACGGAACTGTTCGCCACCCGTACCCGCTACACCGGTGCGTCCCTCGGCTACCAGATCGCCGGGCTCGGCGCGGGCATCGCGCCCGTCGTGTTCGCGGCTCTCGCCGGCGCGGGGACGGGCGTGATCTCCGCGGTGATCGCGGCCTGCTGCCTCGTCACGGTGCTGTGCGTGCTCGTACTCCGCGAAAGCCACCACGTCGACCTCGCGGCGGATCCGGCTGGGACACGACCGGTGGGGGCCGAACGATGAAACCGCGCTCCAGCCTCGTCCTGGTGACGATCACGGCGTTGGTGGCGGCGGTTCTCGCGCCCGCCGCGGAAGCCACCGAAACCGGGCACCACACCGGGGAACTACCCGACGGCGCGACGTGGGTGGCGGACGTCCCGGAGTCGTGGAACGGCACGATCATCCTCTACAGCCACGGTTTCGGCCCGCTTGCGCCGAAGGACGCGCCCGACGCGGCGACCGCGCAAGCGCTCCTCACGGACGGCTACGCCCTCGTGGGCTCGTCCTACTCGGGGCCGTCCTGGTGGGCGCTGGAATCCGCGGTCGGCGACCAGTTCGCCGCGCTGGCCGCGCTCGAGGCGAAGATCGGCACCGCGAAGCGCACCATCGCGTGGGGAACTTCGATGGGCGGACTGGTGAGCGCCCGGGAAGCAGAGGATCCTCAGCGCCGCGTCGACGGCGCGCTGACGACGTGCGGACTGGTCGCGGGTGCGCTGAACCTCAACGACTACCAGCTCGATGGCGAGTACGCGCTGTCGCACCTGCTCGCTCCGGAGCAGGCGGTCAAGCTGGTCCGTTACGGCAGCCAGGACGAGGCCGCCGCCGCGGCCGCGAGTCTGACGAAGATCACCAGTGACGCCCAGGCCACGCCGGCCGGCCGCGCGCGGATCGCGCTCGCCGCCGCGCTGATGAACGTGCCAACGTGGTCCACCGGCGCCGCCCCTCCCGCGCCCGGCGACTACGAAACCCAAGAGGCGCAACAGCAACAGGCGTTGACCGGCTACCTGCTCGGGTTCGTCATGACGGGCCGCTACCAGATCGAGCTCGCCGCGGGCGGGAACAGCGCCGCCAACCGTGGCGTCGACTACCGGGCACTGCTCGGTGGTAGCAGCCACGCCGGGCAGGTCCGGGCGCTGTACCGGGGGCGGGCCTGAACCTCGATGCCGAACTGGCGAAGCTGAGCCGTGACGCGGACATCACGGCCGACCCGGTCGCCGTCGCCACACTCGCCAGGACTTCGATGCCGACCGGGCGTCTGCGGGCGCCGGAACTGGACATCCACACCATCGCCGACCAGCTCGTGCCGGTGGAGCAGGAAAACTGGTACGCACGGCGGGTGGCCGCGGCGGGTGCCGGGCACCTGCTGCGGCAGGCCTTCATCAAGGGCACCGGGCACTGCGCCTTCCAGCCCTCGGAGACGATCGCCGCCCTGCACGCGCTCGAAGCCCGCGTCTCGACCGGCTGGTGGGGCGACGCGGCCCGCCCTGAGCGGCTCAACGCGGCCGCCGGGACGGGGCGCTATCTACGGTTCACCGTTCCTCACCTGGTGGGCTCCAGCCGGATGTAACGTAAGGTCCGTCGGCGCCGGCCAGATCCGCAGGGGGCTCGCCGTCCGAAACGGCTGGCGCCGTCGGCCGACTTCGGTGGCTGGGTCGCGGTGGCGGCGACGCGGGTGCTGGCCGGTGTGTCGTCGGCCTTCACCGACGTCGGGAACCTCGGCCGCGCCGAGGCCTGCGCGGATTCGCTGGCGGTGCTCTCGGGCCGGCCGCCTCAGATGTACTCCGAAATCTCCACCCCGTACGTGCCGGGTTCGAGCGCTTCGAAGATGTGCGGGACGTCGCCGGGGTAGCAGATGTAGTCCCCGGGCCCGAGTTCTTCCGGCTCCTCCATGACGCCCACCCGTGCGCGCCCGGCGCAGAGCACGATGTGCTCGACGACGCCACTCATGTGCGGGTCGGAGCGCCGCGGCGTGCCGGGGTCGCCCTGGACGATGTAGATGTCGCGCCTGGCCCCGCTGGGACAGGCCGACAGCAGCGTGCACGCGTAGTCGGCGTGTTCGGCGAACACCGTCGGGCCCTTGCCCGCGCGGACCACGCGGACCTTCGGGCGATCCGGTTCCACCAGCCGCGAGAACGGCACGTCGAGCGCGACGCCCAGCGCCCACAGGGTCTCCACGCTGGGGTTTCCGGTGCCGGATTCCAGCTGGGAGAGCGTCGACTTGGCCAGGCCGGCGCGGCGGGCCACCTCGGTCAGGGACAGCCCGGCGCGGGTGCGTTCGCGGCGCAGCGAGGCCGCGATGATCTGCAGGGGTGCCCCTGTGGTGTCCTGGGACATGTTCGCTCCATCAGTCTGTCCGTTCGCCTTGACGAACGCCGGGGCTCTTGTTCACTATAGAACACATGCGTTCGATATGGCGAACACTCGATCGGGCTCTCGCCCGCGACATCGGCCTGGTCTGTCTCGCCGATTGTCTCGTGGGCGTTTCCTACGGTGCCATCGCGGTGAGCTCGGGCTTCCCGCTGTGGGTGCCGATGCTGATGTCCGTGCTGGTCTTCGCCGGGGCGTCGCAGTTCATGTTCGTCGGCATCGTGGCCTCCGGCGGCAACCCGTTCGCCGCCGTGCTGGCCGGGCTGCTGGTCAACGCGCGGCACCTGCCGTTCGGCTTCGCGATCGGCGACGTCATGGGCAAGCGGTGGGCCGAGCGCGCCTTCGGCAGTCACCTGATGATCGACGAATCGGTCGCGTTCGCGCTGGCGCAGCGCGATGCCGGCCGTCGCCGTGCGGCGTACTGGGTGTGCGGCGCCGGGCTGTTCGTCTGCTGGAACCTGGGAGTGCTCGTCGGTGCCTTCGCCGGGTCGGCGATCAGTGACACCGACGCGTTCGGCCTGGACGCCGCCTTCCCCGCGGTCCTCCTCGCGCTGGTGCTTCCGGCGCTGCGGGACCGTGCGACGCGCTTGCCGGTGCTGGTCGGTGTCGGCGTCGCCCTGGCCGCGGCGCCGTTCCTGCCCGCCGGACTGCCGGTGCTGCTCGCGCTGGCGGGCGTCCTGGTGGGCATTTCCGCCCGGGAACCGCAGGAGGTGGCCTGATGGACGGCGTGGAACTGCTGATCGGCACGGTCGTGCTCGCGGTGGGGACGTTCGCGTTCCGGCTCGCCGGGCCGGTGCTGCGCAGCCGGGTGAAGCTGTCGCCGAAGGCGGAACGGCTGATGGCGCTGGCCGCGGTCGTCCTGCTGGCGGCGCTGGTGGCGGTGAGCGCGCTGACCGACGGCCACTCGTTCGCCGGGATCGCCCGGCCGGCCGGTGTGCTGGTCGGCGGGGTGCTGGCCTGGCGGAAGGCGCCGTTCGTGCTGGTCGTCGTCGCGGCCGCCGCCACCGCGGCCCTGCTCCGTCTCGCCGGCGTGCCCTGACGGCACTTTGCAACCGGGCTTGACCTGCCGGGAGCTGCTGCGGCGGGAGCGTCTAGGCTGGTGGGAAGGTTTTTCGGGAGGTCGGGTGTCGTCAGTGTCGGGGCCGGTGGTCGGCGTGCTCGCCCTGCAGGGCGCCGTGCGCGAGCACGTCGCGATGCTGGAGCGCGCGGGTGCGCGGGCGATCGCCGTCCGCCGGGCGAGCGAACTGTCCGAAGTGGACGGTCTGGTGCTGCCCGGTGGCGAGTCGACCACGATGTCCCGGCTGCTGGAGACCTTTGAACTGCTCGAACCCGTCCGCGCACGGATCGCGGACGGGATGCCCGCGTTCGGTTCGTGCGCCGGGATGATCCTGCTCGCCCGCCAGGTCCTCGACGGCCGCCCCGACCAGCAGCAGCTGGGTGGGCTCGACGTGGTCGTCCGGCGCAACGCGTTCGGGCGGCAGGTCGACTCGTTCGA
This sequence comes from uncultured Actinomycetota bacterium, assembly GCA_963762765.1. GTDB lineage: Bacteria > Actinomycetota > Actinomycetes > Mycobacteriales > Pseudonocardiaceae > Amycolatopsis. The sequence goes on along the minus strand of CAVXMR010000052.1, from coordinate 9,038 downwards.
GTCCGAACTGGACTTCGCGGGCGTCGGCCCGGTGCACGCCGTGTTCATCCGCGCCCCGTGGGTGGAAAAGGCGGGCGACGGGGTGGACGTGCTCGCCACGGTCGCCGGAGCGCCCGGCGAGGACGACCAGGCCGCTAGGATCGTCGCGGTCCGGCAGGGGGCGGTGCTCGCGACCGCCTTCCACCCCGAGCTGACCGGGGATGAGCGGGTGCACCGGTTGTTCGTCGACATCGTGGCGCAGCAAGGCTGAGAACGCGTGCCCCCCGCCGGGTACGGAACAGATGGAGGAGAGATGAGCGGCCACTCCAAGTGGGCCACCACGAAACACAAGAAGGCCAACCTCGACGCGAAGCGCGGCAAGCTCTTCGCGAGGTTGATCAAGAACATCGAGGTGGCCGCGCGGACCGGCACCGGGGGTGGCGACCCGGATGGCAACCCCACGCTCTACGACGCGATCCAGAAGGCCAAGAAGAACTCGGTCCCGCAGGACAACATCGAGCGCGCCCGCCGCCGCGGCGCCGGTGAAGAGGCCGGTGGCGCCGACTGGCAGACCATCACCTACGAGGGCTATGGCCCCAACGGTGTCGCCGTGCTGATCGAGTGCCTCACCGACAACAAGAACCGCGCCGCGATGGAGGTCCGGACCGCGCTCACGCGCAACAACGGCTCACTCGCCGACCCGGGCTCGGTGTCGTACATGTTCAACCGCAAGGGCGTGGTGCTCATGCCCAAGGCCACCGTTGCCGAGGACGACGTCCTGATGGCGGTGCTGGACGCGGGCGCCGAAGAGGTCAACGACCTCGGCGAGAGCTTCGAGATCGTCTCCGAGGCGACCGATCTCGTGCCGGTGCGCAAGGCGCTGCAGGAGGCCGGGTTCGAATACGAGTCGGCCGACCTGACGTTCCTGCCCTCGGTGAGCGTCCCGCTCGACGCCGACGGCGCGAAGAAGGTCTTCAAGCTGATCGACGCGCTCGAGGATTGTGACGACGTTCAGAACGTCTACGCCAATTTCGATGTCTCGGACGAGGTTCTCGCCGAAGTCGGCTGACGATTTTTTCGGTGCGGTGGCCGGGTTTCCGGCCACCGCACCGTATTTTCCGGGCACCGGCCCTGGGCGAATGCGGGCTGGTCAGGCAGAATGTGCGCCGTGACGACGACGACCCCCGCCTCCGCCGAGCTCACCGCCGAAGAACAGCGCATGATCGAATGGATCGAGTCGCAGGCGAAGGAGCGCGGCAACGCGGTCATCCAGGTGACCGGGGACGAGGGCGAGGCCGGTTACTCGTTCACCGCGTGTGCGTGGGCCTTGCACAACGTGCCGGAGGCGGTCGTCGTCGGCCTGCCCGGCCAGATGGGCCCGGTGCTGCTCGACGCCTACGTCGACCGCGCGGCCAACGGCGAGATCTTCGAGGTCGGCCGCCGCTACGACGACTTCTTCGACGGCGTCCCGGTCGTGCTCGAGCGCGTCGCCAAGGGGCACTACCCGGAGTACTTCGGCACCGCGTTCCTCATCTACCCCGACGGCGACTTCCCGGCGCTGCAGCTGATCGTCGCCACCCCGGAGGGCAAGTACCCCTGGTCGCCGGACGCCCCGGAGGGTTTCGCGGCCTGGCAGCCGGTGCTCACCGAGACCGGCGACCCGGAAAGCTGGACCCCCGGCGTCGACGGCCCCTGACCCCCGGCCCCCAAACACCCCAATGCCACTGTGCGTTGGTCAGTGGGGGAGAGCGCGCAGGTCGGGGGCGGCGGAGGGGTACTGCGAAGCGAGCGTCGAGGCGGACTCGAACTCCACGCAGTCCTCTGTGTAGGCCGGGACGACGACGCAGCCCGCCAGGCTCCACGGACCCCGCGTGACCGTCGCCTGCCAGGTTCCCGCGGGCACGACGACCTGCGGACGCTCGCCTCGAGCGACGTCCAGCCCGAGCACCGGCCGCGTCACCGAGCCGTCCGGGTGGAGCAGCAGCATCGCCGCGGCCGCACCCGCGTGGAACGACCAGATCTCGACCCGGTCCAGCCGGTGCGGCGCCGAGAACTCCGGAGCGGAAAGCAGGTAGTAGATCGCCGACTCCGTGGCCGAACGCCAGCTCTGCCCGAACCGGCCGCCCTCCACCGGCAGCGGCTGAAGTCCCAGGTGAGTGATGAAATCCGCGGGGTTCGGCATGTCTGCATCCTGCCGCAACGACCGCCCGCTAGCCTGCAAGCTCGAACGGATGTTCGCGAGCGGCGAGGAGATCACAACGTGCGGGTGCTCGGGGTCGACCCCGGTCTGACCAGGTGCGGCCTGGGGGTGGTCGACGGCGGCAAGGGCCGGACCGTCCGCTGCGTCGCCGTCGACGTGGTGCGGACCCCGCCCGACGCCGACCTGGCCACCCGCCTGCTGGGCATCTCCGACGAGGTCGAGCGCTGGCTGGACAAGTACCAGCCGGGCGCGGTCGCCGTCGAGCGCGTGTTCGCCCAGCACAACGTCCGGACGGCGATGGGCACCGCGCAGGCGGGCGGCGTGGTCGCGCTCGCCGCCGCGCGCCGCGGCCTGCCGGTCGTGTTCCACACCCCGAGCGAGGTCAAGGCCGCCGTCACCGGCTCCGGCCGCGCGGACAAGGCGCAGGTCACGACCATGGTGATGCGCCTGCTGAACCTCGAGGTCGCACCCAAGCCCGCGGACGCGGCGGACGCCCTCGCGCTGGCCATCTGCCACCTCTGGCGCGAGCCGATGCGCGCTCGCCTGGCCGAGGCGGAGGCCCGCGCGGCCGAGATGGCCCGCACCCACAAGGCCCGGCTGGCAGCCGCGGCGAAGCAGACGAAGAACACTGGAGCAGCACGATGATCTCCTCGGTACGCGGCGAAGTCCTTTCCGTCGGGCTGGACCACGTCGTGGTCGAAGTCGGCGGCGTCGGGCTCGCCGTGCAGGCCACGCCGTCGACGCTGGCGACGCTGCGCCGCGGGGAGGAAATCCGCCTGCACACCGCGCTCGTCGTGCGCGAGGACTCGCTGACGCTGTTCGGTTTCGCCGACGTCGACGCGCGCGAGCTGTTCGGGCTGCTGCAGACGGTGTCCGGGATCGGCCCGCGGCTCGCGCTGGCCACCCTCGCCGTGCTGGACCCGGACAAACTGCGCGCGGCGCTGGTCGAAGGCAACATCACCGTGCTCACCCAGGTGCCGGGCATCGGCCGCAAGGGCGCCGAGCGGCTCACCCTCGAACTGCGCGACAAGGTCACCGCGCTCGGCGGCAGCGGCGACGCCCCGGCGCTCACCGCGCCCGGCGCGCTGCGCTCGGAGGTCGTGGAAGCCTTGGCAGGACTGGGTTTCCCGGCCAAGCAGGCCGAGCAGGCCGTCGACAAGGTGCTCTCCGAAGGCGAGGGCCACACCACGGCCAGCGTGCTGCGTGCCGCGCTGGCCACCCTCGGCCGGAAGCGGTAGGCGCCGCTCATGGAGTATGAGGCCGTGGAAGAGGAAGAGGCCCTTTCGGCGTGGGCCCAGGGCGGCGACCGGGAGGTCGAGGGCACGCTCCGGCCGCGCAAGCTCGACGAGTTCGTCGGCCAGCCCCGCGTGCGCGAACAGCTCGAACTGGTGCTGGAAAGCGCGCGCCGCCGCGGCGTCCCCCCGGACCACGTGCTGCTCTCCGGCCCTCCCGGGCTCGGCAAGACGTCCATGGCGATGATCGTCGCGGCCGAGCTCGGCGCGGCCATCCGGATCACTTCCGGCCCCGCCCTGGAACGCGCCGGCGACCTCGCCGCGATGCTGTCCAACCTCGCCGAAGGCGACGTCCTGTTCATCGACGAGATCCACCGGATCGCCCGCCCCGCCGAGGAAATGCTGTACCTGGCGATGGAGGACTTCCGGGTCGACGTCGTGGTGGGCAAGGGCCCGGGCGCGACCAGCATCCCGCTGGAGATCGCGCCGTTCACCCTGGTCGGCGCCACGACCCGGTCCGGCTCGCTGACCGGCCCGCTGCGCGACCGCTTCGGCTTCACCGGCCAGATGGAGTTCTACACCGACGCCGAGCTCGAGCTGGTCGTCCGCCGCGCGGCGACGATCCTCGACATCCCGATCGACCGCGACGGCTGTGCCGAGATCGCGCGCCGCTCCCGGGGGACACCGCGCATCGCGAACCGTCTCCTTCGCCGCGTCCGCGACTACGCCGAGGTGCGTGCGGACGGCAAGGCGACGCGCGACGTCACGCGTGCCGCGCTCGCGGTGTACGACGTCGACGAGCTCGGCCTCGACCGGCTGGACCGGGCCGTGCTCAGCGCGCTGACCAGGTCTTTCGGTGGGGGACCGGTCGGAATCTCGACGCTGGCGGTGGCCGTGGGTGAAGAGACGGGCACGGTCGAAGAGGTGTGTGAGCCCTATCTCGTGCGCGCCGGTATGCTCGCCCGCACCCCGCGTGGCCGGGTCGCGACCGCGGCCGCGTGGGAGCATCTCGGACTGATCCCGCCCGCCGATCTTCCGGGGCGCCCCGACCAGGGCGGCCCGACCCTCTTCGATCAGGAGTAGGGAGCCGGTACCGGCGGGTGGGTGCTGGCGTTTGCGCCGGTACCTGGCACACTCGACAAGAGCACATACCCAAAAACCGGACGTTTCGGCCGCGCCGGGAACGTCCGTCGAACGGAGAGTCATGCAAAACCTATTGCTGCCCCTGCTTCTGGTGCTCGTCCTGGCCGTGCCGCTGATGATGAGCAGCCGGAAGCAGAAGAAGCAGCAGGCGGCGCAGCAGGATCTGCAGAGCAGCCTGGCGCCCGGTGACCGCGTGATGACCACCTCGGGCCTCTACGGCACCGTGGCCGACGCCTCGGGCGACACCACGATCGACATCGAGATCGCCGAGGGCGTCGTGACCACCTGGCTGCGCCTCGCCGTCCGCGAGAAGGTCGAGCCGGCCGTCGAGACGGACGAGACCGAAGAGGTCGAAGAGTCCGACGCGCCCGCCCAGGAGTCGATCATCGAGTCGGATGCCGGCATCAAGGACGAGCCGCAGACGACCGCGCAGATCGCGCCGCCGCTGGAGCACGGCAAGAAGTAGCACCGCGACCTGCGAAACCTCCGACGAAAGTCGGTATGGCCGCAACGCCGGGCTCACGCAGCACCGAGTACTGTCTCGGTGCTGCGTGCGTGTCCGCCGTCATAGCCGTACCGGGGGTGAATCGCAGGCAGCAGACATCAGCCGTCCGGAACCCTCCGGGCGGCCCGCCGAAACGTTGGGGAATACCCAGTCCGAGGAGACCGAAGCACCGTGGCAGCATCGGCCGGGCATCTCCGCCCTGGCGCTATCTCGCCTTGTTCGCCGCTGATCGTGGTCGTGCTGTACGCGCTGGTGTTCCTCACCGGCGACGGCACAAGCCGACCCCGAAGCTCGGCATCGACCTGCAGGGCGGCACCCGGGTCACGCTGCACCGCCCGGACACCGGACGGCAGCCCGCCCAGCCGGGACCCCCTGAACCTGGCCCGCCAGGTCATCGAGCACCGGGTCAACGGCATCGGCGTCGGCGGCACCGAGGTACTCCTCGACGGCAACAACGTGGCATCACCGTGCCCGGCGAGCAGGGCGAGCAGGCCCGCAGAGCTCGGCCAGACAGCGCAGCTGCAGTTCCGCGAGGTCGTCGGCGACCGGTCCAGCCGGTCGCGCCCGCGCAGCCGGCGCCGACCGGAGCCCCGGCGACGACGCCGACCTCGGGCGCGCCGACGACCCCGGCGGCGCCGACGTCCCCGGCGACCCCCACCGACCAGGCCTGGTCGGCGGCCGGTCTCGCCGCCGGCGCACCCGCGCAGCAGCAGAGCACCACGCCGCCGCCGTCGACCCGCCGCCGCCGCCGCAGCAGCTCCGCGCCCGCGCCCCGGCCGCCGGCCGAGCGACGGCTCGGTCGACCGCGCAGACCGCGCAAGCGATCCAGGCCGCCAAGGCGCTGCGGCAGAACCCGGCGCTGGTCGGACCCGGCACGGCACCCGACCGCGGCCGTCCTGCAGCAGGCGGCGCCTGCGCTCGACTGCGCCGCCGAGGACCCGCTGCGCGGCTACGACGACCCGACGCTGCCGCTGGTCGCCTGCGACCAGGACAACACGCGGAAGTACGTGCTCGGCGCCGGTGTTCCTGGAGGGCACCGAGATCGACGCGGCGCAGGCCACCAGAACCCGCAGGGCGCCGGCTGGGTCGTCGGCCTGACCTTCAAGAGCGCCGGCGCCGTCGATCTGGGGCGACTTCACCTCGAAGAACGTCGGCAAGCAGGCCGCGTTCGTGCTCGACGGCGAGGTCGTCTCCGGCGCCGAACATCCAGGCCGATCTAGCGGCAACACCCAGATCTCCGGGCAAGTTCAAGCCAGACAGCGGCGCAGGACCTCGCCGACGTCCTGCGCTACGGGTCGCTGCCGCTGTCGTTCGACGTCCTCCGACGCGCAGACCGTGTCCGCGACCCTCGGCCTGGCCTCGCTGCAGGCCGGCCTCATCGCCGGCGCGATCGGCCTGCTCGCTCGTGTTCGTCTACTGCCTGTTCTACTACCGGCTGCTCGGCATCCTGACGATCCTGTCGCTGGTGCTGTCCGGCGCGCATCGTCTACGCGGTGCTGGTGCTGCTCGGGCGCTGGATCGGCTTCACCCTCGACCTCGCGGGCGTCGCCGGCTTCATCGTCGCGATCGGCATCACGGCCGACTCGTTCGTGATCTTCTTCGAACGACTGAAGGACGAGATGCGGGAGGGCCGGACGTTCCGGTCCGCGGTGCCGCGCGGCTGGGTACGCGCCCGGCGCACGATCCTCGCCGCCGGACGCGGTGAGCTTCCTGGCCGCGGCCGTGCTCTACGTCCTCGCCGTCGGCCAGGTGCAGGGCTTCGCGTTCACCCTCGGCATGTCCACCGTGCTCGACCTGGTCGTCGTGTTCCTGGTGACGCACCCGCTGGTCGCGCTCGTGTCGCAGTCGCAAGTCGCTTCGGTCAACCCGAGCGCTGCTCGGGCCTCGGCGCCGTCGCGCAAGTCGGCGCCGCAGCGCAAGACGCGCCGGCGATCGGCCGCGCGACGTGAAGGAGGCCTGACGTGGCGTCGAGGACTGGGCACGGACGCCGACGGCAACGCCAAGGCGGCGCCCGCCACGGCAGCGCGAGAGCGTCTTCCACCGGCTCTACACCGGCACCGGCGCGTTCGACATCGTCGGCGCGCGCAAGCGCTGGTACATCGTCTTCGGCGTGCTGGTGCTGGTCTGCATCGCGTCGATGACGTTCCGCGGGTTCAACCTCGGCATCGACTTCACCGGCGGCACGCAGATCCAGATGCCGGCCAACGGCACCCACGGCGTCATCACCGAGCAGTTGGCGAAGGACTCCTTCGCCAAGGCGCTCGGGCGCCCGGCGGCGGAGGCGCAGAAGGTCGGCACCGGCGCGGCGTCGACCATCCAGATCCGCTCGGAAACGCTGAACGCGGCCGACGTCGCCAGCTCAAGCACGGCCTGTTCAAGGACCTCAGCCCGATCGGCTCGAACGGCCAGCCGAGCGTGCAGGCGATCAGCGACAGCGCGGTGAGCGCGACCTGGGGCGGGGAGATCACCTCGAAGGCGCTGATCGCGCTCGGGGTGTTCCTCGTCGCTGGTGATGATCTTCCTCGGCGTTCTACTTCGACCGCGGATGGCGGTGGCGGCGCTGATTTCGCTGCTGCACGACATCGTGGTCACCGCCGGTGTCTACTCGCTGGTCGGTTTCGAGGTCACGCCGGCGACGGTGATCGGCCTGCTGACGATTCTCGGCTTCTCGCTCTACGACACGGTGGTGGTGTTCGACAAGGTCCGCGAGAACACGCGCGGCCTGCTCGGGCTGACCCGCCGGACCTACGCCGAGGCGGCCAACCTGGCGCTGAACCAGACGCTGATGCGGTCGATCAACACCTCGCTCATCGCGCTGCTGCCGATCCTCGGCCTGCTCATCGTCGGGTACGTGCTGCTCGGCGTCGGGCACCCTGCAGGACCTGGCGCTGGTGCAGCTCACCGGCACCCTGGTCGGCGTGCTGTCCTCGGTCGCGCTGGCCACGCCGCTGCTGGTCGACCTCAAGATGCGAGACCCGCAGTACAAGCAGCAGGCCGAGCGCGTCCGTCAGCGTCGCGTGACCCAGGAGCGCAAGGCGGCCGGGGCGGGCGAGTTCGACGCTTCGGACGACGACACGCTGGCAGCGGAGCTGCGCAAGGAGAAGGCGTACGCGGCCGCGGCCAGCGTCCCCGCCCGGATCCAGAAGCAGCGCCCGGCGGGCAAGCCGGCTGGTAAGCGAAAGCGTTGAAGATGGATTTGGACAAGGCCCTCGGCTTGATCGCCGAGGTGCCTGACTTTCCCGAGCCCGGCGTCCTGTTCCGCGATCTGAGCCCGCTCTTCGCGGACGCGCCGGCGTTCCGGGCCGTCACCGACGCCCTGGCGGAGTGCATCGGCCCCGAGGTCGACGCGCTCGCCGGCGTCGAGGCACGCGGGTTCCTCCTCGCCGCGGCCGTCGGGTACGCCCGCGGCCTCGGCGTGGTGCTCGTCCGCAAGCCCGGCAAGCTGCCGCGGGTCGCCGGCCGGGTGGACTACGCGCTGGAGTACGGCACCGCGGCCGTCGAGCTCCCGGCCGGGATCGTCCGGCCCGGACAGCGGATCGCGGTGCTGGACGACGTGCTCGCCACGGGTGGCACGGTAGCCGCGACCTGCAAGCTCCTCGAGGACGTCGGCGCCGTCGTCGGCAGCGTCTCGGTGGTCATGGAGCTGGCCGCGCTCGGCGGGCGGGGTGTGCTGGGAAACCGCCAGGTGAACGCTCTGCAGGTCTGCTGACCGGACGTACCGCGCAGGTCCGTCGGGCCGAGCGGCTACCCTTGGGGTTCGAAGGCCGCACGAGCAGCAGGAGGTGCGGGTAGCCAGGAGCTTGACGCCGCGGTGCCCCCCGAAGGACGGTGCCGAGACGCAGCCCGCCCCGGCGAGCCCGTCGAGAGTCAACGGAGCGGCCCCGAGCCCGTCGGCGACCCGGCGGGTCCGGGCCCGGCTGGCACGACGGATCACCGCGCAGCGCGCCGCGCCCGGTCAAACAGGTCCTCGAACCGCTGG
>CAVXMR010000051.1:0-179798 GCA_963762765.1 uncultured Actinomycetota bacterium | reverse complement strand
CCCCGGCCGGGCGCGCGGGCTTTGGACGTCGGCGCGGGCCGCGGCGCCGTCGCCCGTGCCCTGCTGGCGCGCGGCTGCGTGGTGACGGCGATCGACGCGTCGCCGGAGATGGTCGGGCGGCTCACCGCCGACCACCCGGAGCTGACCGCCCGCACGATGGACGCGGCCCGCCCGGACTTCCCCGACGGCGCGTTCGACCTGGTCACGGCGGGATTCGTGGTGCAGGTCCTGGACGACCCGGCGGCCGTGCTGGCCGAGGCCCGCCGGATGCTGGCCCCCGGCGGCACGATCGCGCTCTCGCTGGAGCGGCAGTCGGTGGGCCGGCTGGGCTGGTTGCAGGAGCTCAGCGCCGAGTTCTTCACGCCGGGCTCCCCGGCCGAGCCGGCGCCCGATTCCTCGGCCGAGCCGGAGTCCGAGCCGGAGTCCGGGTCGCCCGGCGCCGGGCCGATGGACGCGGCCGGCCTCGACGCGCTGCTGACCGAGGCGGGATTCCTCGATTTGGCCCGCGAAGAAGTCGAGATGCCGTTGCCGCTCGAAGGACCGGAGGCGCTGTGGGAGTGGCTCCAGCCACGCGGCGGCACCGAGCTGGTCGCCGCGCTGGGTGAGCGGGCCGGCGAGTTCCACGCGCGGTTCCTGGACGGCGCCCGCACGATGGCCGAGGACGGCGTACTCACCCTCGACTTCGCGGCCACGCTGCACCGCGCCCGCCGCCCGGACTGACCGCCGCCCGGACGACACGCACACCGCCGGACGACACGCGTACTCAGCCGGACGACACGGCCGCCGACCCGGCCGTTGCCGTGTCGTCCGGCCAGGTGCGCGTGTCGTCCGTCCGGGTACGCGTGTCGTCCGTTGCGGGTCGGCTAGTGGACGGCCATCCCTTCCGGCATCGGCTCGAACCGGGCGTGGCGGCGGGTGAACGTCGCCGTGCCGGAGCTCATCGAGCGCAGGTCGATGAGGTAGCGGATCAGCTCGGTCGCCGGGACCTCGGCGCGGATCATCGTCCGCCCGCCGTCGCCGGCCTCGGTGCCCAGCACGCGGCCCCGGCGCGACGGAGAGGTCGCCGAGCACGGTGCCGAGGTGCTCGTCCGGCAGCCGGATGGCCACCTCTTCGAGGGGCTCCAGCATCGTGAGGTGCCCGTTCGCCGCGGCCTCCCGCAGCGCCAGCGCGCCGGCGGTCTGGAACGCCGCGTCGGAGGAGTCGACGCTGTGCGCCTTCCCGTCGACCAGCGTCACCTTGACGTCGACCACCGGGTGCCCGTCGGCCAGCCCGCGCTGCAGCTGCGCCCGCACCCCCTTCTCGACGCTCGGGATGAACTGGTGCGGCACCGAGCCGCCGACGACCTTGTCCACGAACTGGAACCCGCCGCCGCGCGGCAGCGGCTCGACCACGATGTCGCAGACGGCGAACTGGCCGTGCCCGCCGGACTGCTTCACGTGCCGGCCGTGGCCCTTGGCGGGCTTGCCGAACGTCGTGCGCAGGCTGATCTTCACCGGTTCGGTGTCGACGTCCGCGCCACCCGCGCGCAGCCGCGACAGCACGACGTCGGCGTGGGCCTCGCCCATGCACCACAGCACCAGCTGGTTGGTCTCGGCGTTGCGGTCGAGCCGCAGCGTCGGGTCGCCGGCGACGAGCCGGGACAGGTTGCGCGCCAACGTGTCCTCGTCGCTGCGGGTCTTCGCGACCACCGCGACCGGCAGCAGCGGCTCCGGCATCGCCCACGGTTCCATCAGCAACGGCTCTTCGGGCGAGGAGACGGTGTCGCCGGTCTCCGCCGACCCGACCTTCGTCAGCGCGCAGAGGTCACCCGCGACGCAGTACGGGACTTCGCGCAGGTTCGCGCCGAGCGGGGAATAGAGGTGCGCGACGCGCTCGTCGGCGTCGTGGTCCTCGTGGCCGCGTTCGGCGAGGCCGTGCCCGGACACGTGCACCGGCCGCTCGGGCCGCAGCGTCCCGGAGAACACCCGGACGAGGGACACCCGGCCGACGTAGGAGTCGACGGCCGTCCGGACGACCTCCGCGGCGAGGGGGCCCGCGGGGTCGGCGGTGATCGCGGCGTGCGGTTCGCCGTCCGGCGTGGTGACGTCCGGCGGCTCGTGCTCCAGCGGTGAGGGGAACGCCCGGACGATCCCGTCGAGCACCTCGGCCAGGCCGATCCCGCTGGTCGAGCAGACCGGGATGACCGGGTGGAACGAGCCGCGCGCGACGGCGGTCTCGAGGTCGGCGATGAGGGTCTCCTCGGCGATCTCCTCCCCGCCGAGGTAGCGGTCCATCAGGGACTCGTCCTCGCTCTCGGCGATGATCCCTTCGATCAGCTCGTTGCGGGCCTCGGCCATCCGTTCCAGGTCGGCCGGCTCGGGCTCGCCCACCTTCGGCGGGTGCCCGGCGGAGTAGTCGAAGTACCGCTGGGTGATCAGCCCGACCAGGCCGTCGCCCGCGGGCAGGTACAGCGGCAGCACCCCGGCGCCGAACGCGGCCTGGCAGGCGGCGATCTCGGCCATCGCGTCGGCCCGGTGGTGGTCGAGCCGGGAGACGACGACCGCGCGCGGCATCCCGACCGCGGCGCACTCCTCCCACACGGCGATCGTCGCCGCGTCGACCCCTTCGGCCGCGCAGACGACGAACAGCGCCGCGTCGGCCGCCCGCAGCCCGGCCCGCAGCTCCCCGACGAAGTCGGCGTAGCCCGGCGTGTCGATCAGGTTGATCTTGTGACCCCGGTGCAGCACCGGCGCGACCGAGAGGCCGACCGAGCGCTGCTGGCGGACCGCGGCCGGGTCGTGGTCGCACACCGTCGTCCCGTCGACCACCGAGCCCGCGCGCGGGACGGTGCCGGACGCCGCGAGGAGGGCCTCCGTGAGGGTCGTCTTCCCCGAGCCGGACGGGCCGACGAGCACCACGTTGCGGACCTTCGCGGGGTCGTCCACAGCGACGGCGGCCCCGGTGTCGGCGTTCTTGGCCTGTTTGTCTGCCATGACGACTCCTCGGCGAACGGCTGGTGTACGGGATGTGTCCTCGATCACACACCCGCTACCCTGGTCACGGCAAGGCAAGGGTCCCGGGACCAGCCGAATGCCCGGGGAGCACGGTGCCAGGGGGAGTGTCATGACGGTGGACAGGCGGACTTTCCTGCGGATTTCCGGGGCGGTTCCGGTGGCGGGCCTGGCGGGCTGGCCGCCGCCGGACGACTGGGAGCGGCTGCGCCGCCGGCTGTCCGGGCCGCTGTTCCGGCCGGGCGACGCGGGTTACCCGGAGGCCAAGCAGGTCTTCTTCACGATGTACGACGACCGGATGCCGGCCGCCGTCGTCGGCGCGGCGTGCGTCGAGGACGTCCAGGCCGCGATCGGCTTCGCCGCCCGGCACCGGCTGCCCGTGGCCGCCCGCAGCGGCGGCCACAGTTATCCCGGCTATTCCACTGTGGACGGCGGGATCGTGGTGGACCTGAGCCGGTTCTCGGGGATCGAGGTGCGCCCCGACGGCCGCGCGGTGATCGGCGCCGGGGCCCGGCTGGGGCCGATCGCGACGACGCTCGCGGCGGCCGGCCGGGTGCTGCCGGCGGGCAGCTGCGACACCGTCGGCATCGCCGGGCTCGCCCTCGGCGGCGGGGTCGGCGTGCTCGACCGGAAGTACGGGCTGACGTGCGACCACCTGGAGGCGGCCCGGATCGTCACGGCCGACGGCCGGCTGCGCACGGTCTCGGCGACGGCGGAGCCGGACCTGTTCTGGGCGCTGCGCGGCGGGGGCGGCGGGAACTTCGGCATCGTCACGGGCTTCACGTTCCGGACCGTCCCGGTCGCCGACGTCGCCACCTTCCAGCTGTACTTCCCGCCGGCCGCGGGCGCCGACCTGCTCGCCGCCTGGCAGGAGTGGCAGCCGGCCGGGCCGGACGAGCTGTGGTCGGGGATGGGGCTCGCGGCGAACGAAGCGTCGCTCGGCGGCACGTTCCTCGGTCCCGAAGCCCGGTTGAAGGAGCTGCTCGACGACCTGATCCGCCGGGTCGGCACCCCGCCGATCGACCAGCGGCGGCAGGTCATGGACCACCTGTCCGCCATGCGGTCGTTCGACGACCACGACTCCCGGCCGGGGGCCGTCGAAGCCCGCTACGCCTACACCGGGACGTCGCGGATGCTGACGCGGCCCGCCGCGGATCCGGGCGCGGTGGTCGAGGTCCTGACCCGCGACCCGGGCGTCCGCACGATCGTCGACTCGGCGGGCGGCGCCATCGCGCGGGTCGGCGCCCGTGACACGGCGTTCCCGCACCGGAAGTCCCTGGCGAGCCTGCAGTTCCTGCACGGCGCGGCGCCGGAGGACGGCGGCGAGGCGGCGGCCCGGCGTTCGCTCGCCGCCGTGCGGGACGGGCTCGGTCCGGAGTTCGGCACCACCGGCTACGTCAACTACCTCGACCCGGAGATGCCGGACTGGGCCGAGGCGTACTACGGGGTGAACCTGCCCCGGCTGCGCGCGGTCGCCCGGAAGTACGACCCGCGAGGAATTTTCGCGTTCCCGCAAGGACTTTCCGCACCCCGCTCGACCGTCCACAAGGGAGAGTCCTAGGCTGACAGCTGTTCCGCGGCAGGAGGCAGCGCGTGCTCGACCTGGCATTCTCCACAGAGGACCTGGCGCACACCCGGTTCGCGTTCTCCCCGGCGTGGGAGATCGTGGCGAGCGTCCGCGTCCTGAACCAGCCGGGGGAGCACGCCCTGCACCTGCCGTGGGTCAAGCGGGCCACCGCGGCGCTCGACGGCGCCGGGCTGGACATCGGGCTGCTGCGCGAGCTCGTCCCGCTGCGGCACCTGCCGGGCTTCCTCGCCGGCACGCCGTCGACCCCGCTGCCCGAGCTGGCCGACGAGCTCGCCGACCTCCGCGACGTGCCGGCCCGCGTCGTCCGGCGTGAGCTCGACGCGATGTCCGGGCCGCGCTCGCCCGCGCTGAACCGCTTCCACCGCGATCCCGAAGCCGGGCTCGAGCGGCTCGCGACGCTGATGGAGCGGTACTGGGACCTCGTGCTCGCCGCCGACTGGCCGCGCATCCGCGCGCTGCTCGAGGCCGACGTGCTGCACCGGTCGCGGCTGCTGGCCCAGGGCGGGGCCGCCGAGCTGTTCAACGACCTCACCCCGCTGGTCCGCTGGCAGGGCGGCACGCTCACGGTGGCGCACCGCCACCTGCACGCCGCCGTGCCGCTCGACGGGCGCGGCCTCGTGCTCGTGCCCTCGGCGTTCGTCTGGCCGCGGGTGTTCTCCAAGACCGACCCGCGCTGGCAGCCGGTGCTGCGCTACCCGCCGCGCGGGATCGCCACGCTGTGGGAGACCGGCACGGCCGCCGCGCCCGGCGCGCTGGCCGCCGTGGTGGGCCGCGGCCGCGCGATGCTGCTGGCCGAACTGGCCGCGCCGGCGTCCACCTCGGAGCTCGCCCGCCGGACGCAGCTCACCGCGGGCGCCGTGTCGCAGCACCTGGGCGTCCTCAAGGCCGCGGGCCTGGTCAGCGGGCATCGTGCCGGACGTCACGTGCTCTACGCACGCACGGAAGCTGCGGAAGTCCTGGTCGCCGGGGTGCCGAAAGTGGACTCCTGAGATTGCCGCGCACTGGCCTGCCTGAAGGGTCCACCACCGACCTACCCTCGGACCGGTAACCCCCGGTTCATCGTGTGGAAAGGCCCCGTCGTGTCCGAGCAGCAGCCCAGCCCCCAGAACGGCACCGTCCAGTCGGTCACCGGCACCGCCAAGGTGAAGCGCGGCATGGCCGAGATGCTCAAGGGCGGCGTGATCATGGACGTGGTCACCGCCGAGCAGGCCAAGATCGCCGAAGACGCCGGCGCGGTCGCGGTGATGGCGCTGGAGCGGGTGCCCGCCGACATCCGCGCCCAGGGCGGCGTCGCCCGGATGAGCGACCCCGACCTGATCGACGGCATCATCGAGACCGTCTCGATCCCGGTGATGGCGAAGGCCCGCATCGGCCACTTCGTCGAGGCGCAGGTGCTGCAGTCCCTGGGTGTCGACTACGTGGACGAGTCCGAGGTGCTCACCCCGGCCGACTACGCCAACCACATCGACAAGTGGGCGTTCACCGTGCCCTTCGTCTGCGGCGCGACCAACCTCGGCGAGGCCCTGCGCCGGATCACCGAGGGCGCGGCGATGATCCGCTCCAAGGGTGAGGCCGGCACCGGCGACGTCTCCAACGCCACCACGCACATGCGGCAGATCCGCGCCGAGATCCGCAAGCTGACCTCGCTGCCCGAGGACGAGCTGTTCGTCGCGGCGAAGGAGCTGCAGGCGCCGTACGAGCTGGTCAGGAGGTCGCCGAGAAGGGCAAGCTGCCGGTGGTGCTGTTCACCGCGGGCGGCATCGCCACCCCGGCCGACGCGGCCATGATGATGCAGCTCGGCGCCGAGGGTGTGTTCGTCGGCTCCGGCATCTTCAAGTCGGGCAACCCGGCCCAGCGCGCCGAGGCGATCGTCAAGGCGACGACCTTCTACGACGACCCGGACGTGCTCGCGAAGGTTTCGCGCGGCCTGGGCGAGGCCATGGTCGGCATCAACGTCGAAGAGCTGCCGGAGCCGCACCGCCTGGCCGAGCGCGGCTGGTGACGTCCTAGCCCTCCGGGTAGAAGAGGAACAGCGTGCAGCCGGTTTTGGTGGCGGGCACGTGCCACGTTCCGGCCGGGGCGTGCAGGAACGTCCCGGCCGGGTAGTCGCGGGCGCCGTCGTTGAACGTGCCCGCGACCACGTAGACCTCCTCCGGGCCGGGCTCGTGGACGTCGCGGCGCGGCCAGGACGTGCCCGGGTCCATCTCCAGGACGTTGGCGTGGGCCCCGGCCGGGCTCGTCCACAGTGGACGTAACCGGATCCCGGGGAAGACTTCGCGGACAGGGGCGTCTTCGACGGACACGGACGTGTAGCCCGTCTTGGGCGAGGATCTCCGGGTGCATGCCCCCACGGTGCCGCGCGCTCGTCCCGCCGGACCAGCGTCGGGAAAGACACCGTGGGGTACTTTCCTGCCATGCATCGAGTGGTGGCCCTGGTGCGGCCGGTGCAGTCGACGTTCGAGCTCGGCATCGCCGCCGAGGTCTTCGGCACCCCGCGGGCGGAAGTGCCGCAGCACTACGAGTTCGAGGTGTGCACGGAGACGCCCGGCCCGGTGCCGACGTCGGCCGGGTACGCGATGTCCGTCTCGCGCGGGCTGTCGGCGCTGGCGTCCGCGGACACCGTGCTCATCCCGGGCTGGGCGCCGGTGGAGGCGCCGTTGTCCGCCCGTGTGCGCCGCGCGCTGCTGAAGGCCCACGCCCGGGGCGCGCGGCTCGTCACGATCTGCTCCGGGGTGTTCGCGCTGGCCCGCACCGGCCTGCTGGACGGCCGCTCGGCCACCACCCACTGGGCCCGCGCCGAGCAGTTGCGACGCGAGTTCCCGCAGGTGCGCGTCGAGCCGGACGTGCTCTACGTGGACCACGGCGACGTCGCGACGAGCGCCGGGGCGGGCGCCGGTGTCGACCTGTGCCTGCACCTCGTCCGGCAGGACCACGGCGCCGCGTACGCCGCCCTGCTGGCGCGGCACATGGTGATGCCGCCGCACCGCGAAGGCGGTCAGGCGCAGTACGCGCCACCCGCGCCGGACACCGACGAGCTGGACGGCCTGCTCGAGTGGGCCGGCGCGCGCCTCGGGACGCCGTTGTCGGTGGACGACCTGGCCGCGCACCTGAACGTCTCGCCCCGCACGCTGGCCCGGCGCTTCGCCGAGCGGCTGGGCACGAGCCCGGGCGCGTGGCTGCTGGCCCGCCGGGTGGCGGAGGCCCGCACCCTGCTGGAGCAGACGGATCTGCCGGTCGAAGCCGTCGCCACCCGCGTCGGCCTCACCTCGGCGGTCAACCTGCGCCGCCGCTTCCGCGCCCGGGTGGGCACCACGCCGGGCGCCTACCGGCGGGCGTTCCGGGGCTAGACGTACTCCGAGATCTCGACGCCGTAGGTGCCCGGCTCGAGGGCCTCGAAGATGTGCGGGACGTCGCCGGGGTAGGAGATGTAGTCGCCGGGGTTCAGCACCTCGGGCGCTTCCTGCACCCCGATCCTGGCGCGGCCCGCGCACAGCACGATGTGCTCCATCACGCCGGTCATGTGCGGGTCGGACCGCCGGGGGGTGCCCGGTTCGGCCCGGATGAGGTACATGTCCCGCCGCGCGGACGGGGGACAGGCCGACAGCAGCGTGCACGCGTAGTCGGCGTGCTCGGCGAACACCGTCGGGCCCTTGCCGGCCCGGATCACGCGGACCTTGGGCCGCTCCGGTTCGACCAGCCGGGAGAACGGCACGTCGAGGGCGACGCCGAGCGCCCACAGCGTCTCGACGCTGGGGTTGCCGGTGCCGGACTCGAGCTGCGACAGCGTCGACTTGGCCAGGCCGGCGCGGCGCGCGACCTCGGTCAGGGACAAGCCGGCGCGGGTGCGTTCCCGGCGCAGGGACGCCGCGATGATGTCCAGGGGCGCGCCGGTGGTTTCCTGCGACATGCCGTTCGCTCCATCGGTCTGTCTGTTCGCCTTGACGAACACGGGTGCTTGTGTTCACCATAGAACACATGCGTTCGATTTGGCGAACACTCGATCGGGGCCTCGCCCGCGACATCGGCCTGGTCTGCCTGGCCGACTGCCTCGTGGGGGTGTCCTACGGCGCCATCGCGGTGAGCTCGGGCTTCCCGCTGTGGCTGCCCATGCTCATGTCGCTGCTGGTCTTCGCCGGCGCGTCGCAGTTCATGTTCATCGGGATCGTGGCCGCCGGCGGCAACCCGTTCGCCGCCGTGCTGGCCGGGCTGCTGGCCAACGCGCGGCACCTGCCGTTCGGCTTCGCGATCGGCGACGTGCTGGGCAAGCGCTGGCCGGCCCGGCTGATCGGGCAGCCACCTGATGAGCGACGAGACGGTGGCGTTCGCGCATGGCCCAGGACGAGGCCCGGCGCCGCCGCGCGGCCTACTGGGCCTGCGGGCTGGGGATCTTCGTCTGCTGGAACGGCGGCGTGCTGGCCGGCGCGTTCGCCGGGTCGGCGATCAGCGACACCGACGTGTTCGGCCTGGACGCCGCGTTCCCCGCGGTGCTGCTGGCGCTGGTGCTGCCGTCCCTGCGTGACCAGGCGGCCCGGCTGCCGGTGCTGGTCGGGCGTGGTCGTCGCGCTGGCCACGACGCCGTTCCTGCCCGCCGGGCTGCCGGTGCTGCTGGCGCTGGCCGGCGTGCTGGCAGGAGTCGCGGCGAAGGAACCCGAACTGGAGGAGGCCCGCTGATGGACGGCGTCGAACTGCTGATCGGCACGGCCGTGCTGGCGCTGGGCACGTTCGCCTTCCGGTTCGCCGGGCCGGTGCTGCGCAGCCGGGTGAAGCTGTCCCCGAAGGCGGAGCGGCTGATGGCGCTGGCGGCGGTCGTGCTGCTGGCCGCGCTGGTCGCGGTCAGCGCGCTGACCGAGGGACACGGGTTCGCCGGCTTCGCGCGGCCGGCCGGGGTGCTGGTGGCCGGGGTGCTGGCCTGGCGGAAGGCGCCGTTCGTGCTGGTGGTCGTGGCCGCCGCGGCGACGGCGGCGCTGTTGCGGCTGGCCGGCGTGCCCTGAGCCGCGTTGTTGTCCGGTTGCCAGCGCCCCAAGGCGGCCTTCGGTGCGTGAGACGCACCGAAGGCCGCCTTGGGTGCGTCAGACGCAACCAGGCGACCGGGGCCTGGGGATCATGAACGACCCTTTCATCGCGTCCGGCGCGGTGAACGAGTCGTTCACGGCATCCGGACGAGTCGCAGCCGGGCTGACCTGCTGGTCCGTCTTCGACGCCGAGCGTCTAGGCTGGTGGGAAGGGTCTTTCGGGAGGTCGGGTGTCGTCGGAGCCGGTGATCGGTGTGCTCGCCATGCAGGGCGCCGTGCGGGAGCACGTCGCGATGCTGGAAGAAGCGGGCGCGCGGGCGAAGCCGGTGCGGCGCGCCACCGAGCTGTCCGAAGTGGACGGTCTGGTGCTGCCCGGTGGCGAGTCGACCACCATGTCGCGGTTGCTGGAGACCTTCGAGCTGCTGGAACCGCTGCGCGAGCGGATCGCGGACGGGCTGCCGGCGTTCGGCTCGTGCGCCGGGATGATCCTGCTGGCGCGGCAGACCCTCGACGGGCGGCCGGACCAGCAGCAGCTCGGCGGGCTCGACGTGGTCGTCCGGCGCAACGCCTTCGGCAGGCAGGTCGACTCCTTCGAGGCGGACCTCGACTTCGCCGGGGTCGACGACGGCGGCGTGCACGCGGTCTTCATCCGGGCGCCGTGGGTCGAGAAGGCCGGTGACGGCGTCGAGGTGCTGGCCACGGTCAGCGGTGTGCCCGGAGTGCCGGACGAGGCCGCTAGGATCGTCGCGGTCCGGCAAGGGGCGGTGCTGGCGACCGCGTTCCACCCGGAACTGACGCCCGACGTGCGGGTGCACCGGCTGTTCGTCGACCTCGTGCGACAGGCTGCCTGAAACGCGGTGCCCGGCCGGGGTACGGAACAGATGGAGGAGAGATGAGCGGCCACTCCAAGTGGGCCACCACGAAGCACAAGAAGGCCAACCTCGACGCGAAGCGCGGCAAGCTCTTCGCGCGGTTGATCAAGAACATCGAGGTGGCCGCGCGGACCGGCACCGGTGGTGGCGACCCGGATGGCAACCCCACGCTCTACGACGCCATCCAGAAGGCGAAGAAGAACTCGGTCCCGCAGGACAACATCGAGCGCGCCCGCAAGCGCGGCGCCGGTGAAGAGGCCGGTGGCGCCGACTGGCAGAACATCACGTACGAGGGCTACGGCCCCAACGGCGTGGCGGTGCTGATCGAGTGCCTGACCGACAACAAGAACCGCGCCGCGATGGAGGTCCGCACCGCGCTCACGCGCAACAACGGCTCCCTCGCCGACCCGGGCTCGGTCGCGTACATGTTCACCCGCAAGGGTGTCGTGATCATGCCGAAGGCTGACGCCTCGGAGGACGACGTCCTCATGGCGGTCCTCGACGCGGGCGCCGAAGAGGTCAACGACCTCGACGAGAGCTTCGAGATCGTCTCCGAGGGCGGCGACCTGGTCCCGGTGCGCAAGGCGCTGCAGGAGGCCGGGTTCGAGTACGAGTCGGCCGAGCTGACGTTCCTCCCGTCGGTCAGCGTCCCCCTCGACGCCGACGGCGCGAAGAAGGTCTTCAAGCTGATCGACGCACTCGAAGACTGCGACGACGTCCAGAACGTCTACGCGAACTTCGACGTTTCGGACGAGGTGCTCGCCGAAGTCGGCTGACGCCGAGTCAGCCGACGACAGCCCGGGAATGCGCCGCGGACGATGTCCGCGGCGCATTTTCTTTTTCCCTTGCGCGGCAACGCTTCCGCGCCCGAGCCGGAAACTTTCCGGCCCGGGCCCTGGGCGGGGACGGGCTCGTCAGGCAGAATGTGCGCCGTGACCTCGACGACCCCCGCCGCTTCCGCCGACATCACCGCCGAACTGAGCGCGGACGAACTGCGTCTCATCGAATGGATCGAGACGCAGGCGAAGGAACGCGGGAACGCCGTCGTTTCGGTCGCCGGTGACGACCAGGGCGCCGGCTACTGCTTCACCGCCTGTGCGTGGGCGCTGCACAACGTGCCCGAGGCGGTGGTCGTCGGGCTGCCGGAGCAGATGGGCCAGGTCCTGCTCGACGCCTACGTCGACCGCGCGGCCAACGGTGAGATCTTCGAGGTCGGCAAGCGCTACGACGACTTCTTCGAGGGCGTCCCGGTGGTCCTCGAGCGGGTCGCCAAGGGGCACTACCCGGAGTACTTCGGCACCGCGTTCCTCATCTACCCGGACGGCGACTTCCCGGCGCTGCAGCTGATCGTCGCCACGCCGGAGGGCAAGTTCCCGTGGCACCCGGACGCGCCCGAGGGCTTCGCCCGGTGGCAGCTGGTGCTCACCGAGAGCGGCGACCCGGAGAGCTGGACCCCCGGCGTCGACGGTCCCTAGAACTTCCGCAGGTCGGCGGCCGCTTCCGGATACCGCGCGGCCAGCTCCGAAGCCGGCGCGAACTCCACGCAGTCGTCGGTGTAGGGCGGCACGACGACGGTGCCGAGCAGGCTCCACTCCCCGCGGGTGACGGTGGCCTGCCAGGTCCCGGCGGGCACGACGACCTGGGGCCGCTCGCCGGCGGCGACGTCGGTGCCCAGCACGGGCCGCTCGACCGAGCCGTCCGGGTGCAGCAGCAGCATCGCGGCCGGCGCGCCCGCGTGGTGGGCGTACACCTCGACGCGGTCGAGCCGGTGCGGCGCGGAGGACTCGGGCGCGACGAGCAGGTAGTAGATCGCCGAGCCGGTGTCCGAACGCCAGCTCTGCGCCCACCGCCCGCCTTCGACGGGCAGGGGCTCGAGCCCCAGGTGGGTGACGAAATCCGAAGGCTGCGGCATGTCTGCCATCCTGCCGCAGGCGCGCCCGCTAGCCTGCAAGCTCGAACTGGTGTTCGCGGCGGGAAGGAAAACGGGTGCGGGTGCTCGGGGTCGACCCCGGTCTGACCAGGTGCGGCCTGGGGGTGGTCGACGGCGGCAAGGGCCGGACCGTCCGCTGCGTCGCCGTCGACGTCGTGCGGACGCCGGCCGACGCCGATCTGGCGCACCGGCTGCTCGGCATCTCCGACGAGGTCGAACGGTGGATGGACAAGTACAAGCCGGCCGCGGTCGCGGTCGAGCGCGTCTTCGCCCAGCACAACGTCCGGACCGCGATGGGCACCGCCCAGGCCGGCGGGGTGGTCGCCCTGGCCGCCGCCCGCCGGGGACTGCCGGTCGTGTTCCACACGCCGAGCGAGGTCAAGGCCGCGGTCAGCGGGTCGGGCCGCGCCGACAAGGCGCAGGTCACGGCCATGGTGATGCGCCTGCTCAACCTCGAGGTCGCGCCGCACCCCGCCGACGCGGCGGACGCGCTCGCGCTCGCCATCTGCCACCTCTGGCGGGAGCCGATGCGCGCCCGGCTCGCCGAAGCCGAAGCCCGCGCGGCCGAGATGGCCCGCACGCACAAGGCCCGGCTGGCCGCGGCCGCGAAGCAGGCGAACACCGCCGCCAAGCAAGCCACGATGAACAAGACGAAGAAGCCTGGAGCAGCACGATGATCTCGTCGGTACGCGGGGAAGTCCTGTCGGTCGGCCTGGACCACGTGGTGGTCGAGGTCGGCGGGGTCGGCTTCGCCGTGCAGGCCACCCCCGCCACCCTCGCCACCCTGCGCCGCGGCGAAGAGGCCCGGCTGCACACCGCGCTGGTCGTGCGCGAGGACTCGCTGACGCTGTTCGGCTTCGCCGACGCCGACGCGCGGGAGCTGTTCGGGCTGCTGCAGACGGTGTCCGGGATCGGCCCGCGGCTCGCGCTGGCCACCCTCGCCGTCCTCGACCCCGACAAGCTGCGCGGCGCGCTGGTCGAAGGCAACATCACCGTGCTGACCTCGGTGCCCGGCATCGGCCGCAAGGGCGCCGAACGGCTCACCCTCGAACTGCGCGACAAGGTCACCGCGCTCGGCGGCACCGGGGACGCGCCCGCCGTGACCGCCCCCGGCGCGCTGCGCTCGGAGGTCGTCGAGGCGCTGGCCGGGCTCGGCTTCCCGGCCAAGCAGGCCGAGCAGGCCGTGGACAAGGTCATCGCCGACGGCGACGGCCACACGACGGCCAGCGTGCTGCGCGCCGCCCTGGCCACCCTCGGCCGGAAGCGGTAAGGCGCCTTGATGGACCATGAGGCCGTGACCGAGGACGAGGACGAAGCCCTCTCGGCGTGGGCCCAGACCGGCGAGGACACCGTCGAGGGCACGCTGCGGCCCCGGAAGCTCGACGAGTTCGTCGGCCAGCCGCGGGTGCGCGAGCAGCTGGAGCTGGTGCTGGAGAGCGCGCGGCGCCGCGGGGTGCCGCCCGACCACGTCCTGCTGTCCGGCCCGCCCGGGCTGGGCAAGACGTCGATGGCGATGATCGTCGCGGCCGAGCTGGGCGCGGCCATCCGGATCACCTCCGGCCCGGCGCTGGAACGCGCCGGCGACCTGGCCGCGATGCTGTCCAACCTCGCGCCCGGCGACGTCCTGTTCATCGACGAGATCCACCGGATCGCCCGCCCCGCCGAGGAGATGCTCTACCTGGCGATGGAGGACTTCCGGGTCGACGTCGTGGTCGGCAAGGGCCCGGGCGCCACCAGCATCCCGCTGGAGATCGCGCCGTTCACGCTGGTCGGGGCCACCACGCGGTCCGGCTCGCTGACCGGCCCGCTGCGCGACCGGTTCGGCTTCACCGGCCAGATGGAGTTCTACACCGACGCCGAGCTGGAGCTGGTCGTCCGGCGCGCGGCGACGATCCTCGACATCCCGATCGACCGCGACGGCTGCGCGGAGATCGCCGGCCGCTCGCGGGGCACACCCCGGATCGCGAACCGGCTGCTGCGGCGCGTCCGCGACTACGCCGAGGTCCGCGCCGACGGCAAGGTGACGGTGGCGGTCGCCCGCGCCGCGCTGGCCGTCTACGACGTCGACGAGCTGGGCCTCGACCGGCTCGACCGGGCCGTGCTCACCGCGCTGACCAGGTCGTTCGGCGGCGGGCCGGTCGGCATCTCGACGCTGGCGGTGGCCGTGGGGGAGGAGGCGACCACCGTGGAAGAGGTGTGTGAGCCCTACCTCGTGCGCGCCGGTATGCTCGCCCGCACCCCACGTGGCCGGGTCGCGACCGCGGCCGCGTGGGAACACCTCGGCATGGTGCCGCCCGCGGACCTCCCGGGGCGTCCCGACCAGGGCGGGCCGTCGCCGTTCGAGCAGGACTGAGCGGCCGGTACCGGCGGGTGGGTGCTGGCGTCCGCGCTGGTACCTGGCACACTCGACAGGAGCACATACCCAAAAACCGGACATTTCGGCTGGGCCCGGAGTCCGTCGAACGGAGAAACATGCAACAGCTATTGCTGCCCCTGCTGCTCGTGCTCGTCCTCGCGGTGCCGCTGATCATGAGCTCGCGCAAGCAGAAGAAGCAGCAGGCCGCGCAGCAGGATCTGCAGAGCAGCCTGGCGCCCGGTGACCGCGTGATGACCACCTCGGGTCTCTACGGCACCGTCGCCGACACCTCGGGCGACAACACGATCGACATCGAGATCGCGCCGGGTGTCGTCACGACCTGGCTGCGGCTCGCGGTCCGCGAGAAGGTGCAGCCGGTCGTCGAGACCGACGAGGACTCGGCCGACGAGGTGGAGGCCCCCGCCGAGGAGTCGATCATCGAGTCGAGCTCCGGCATCAAGGACGACAGCATCAAGAGCGACGACGCGCAGCCGACCACCGCGCAGGTGGCGCCGCCGCTGGAGCACGGCAAGAAGTAAGGCCCTCGCGGCAACCCCCTGGGCGGGGGCGGAAACCTCCGACGAAAGTCGGTATGGCCGCAACGCCGGGCTCACGCAGCACCGAGTAGTGTCTCGGTGCTGCGTGCGTGTCCGCCGTCATACCCGTGCCCGGGAGTGAATCGCACACAGTCCGGCCCGGTAACCCTCCGGGCGGGCACCAAAACGTTGGGGCAACCCAGTCCGAGGAGACCGAAGCACCGTGGCATCATCGGCCGGGCATCTCCGCCCGGGACGCTATCTCGCCTTCTTCGCCCTGATCGTGATCGTGCTGTACGGGCTGGTGTTCCTCACCGGCAACCACAAGCCGACCCCGAAGCTGGGCATCGACCTGCAAGGCGGCACCCGGGTCACGCTCACCGCCCGCACCCCGGACGGCGGCCAGCCCTCCCGGGAATCCCTGAACCAGGCGCGCCAGATCATCGAGCGGCGCGTCAACGGGATCGGCGTCAGCGGTACCGAGGTCCTCCTCGACGGCAACAACGTCGTCATCACGGTCCCCGGCGAGCAGGGCGACCAGGCGAAGAACCTGGGCAAGACGGCGAAGCTGGGCTTCCGGAAGGTCGTCGCGAACGCGACGCAGCCGGTGGTGCCCCCGCAGACCACGCCGCCGCCGACGTCCGGCGCCCCGAGCAGCTCGGCCCCGCCCTCCTCGGGCGCGCCGACCTCGTCGGGCGCCCCGGCGGCCAGCTCCAGCGCGCCGCCGTCCAGCCCGGCCGCCGGTGGTGGCGGCGCCCCCGCCGCCGCGCCCGCGCAGCAGCAGAGCACCACCCCGGCCCCGCCGAGCAGCAGCACCACGCCGCCGCCCGCGTCGAGCCAGGCGCCGGCGCCCATCGGACGGCTCGGTCGACGACCAGACGGCCAAGGAGATCCAGGCCGCGAAGGCGCTGCGGCAGAACCCGCAGCTGATCGGCGCCGACGGCACCCCGAACCAGGAGCTCCTCGCCCAGGCGATGGCGTCGCTCACCTGCGCGCCGAACGCCAAGGACCCGCTCGAGGGCAACGACGACCCGAAGCTGCCGCTGGTCGCCTGCGGTGACAAGGACACGTACAAGTACCTGCTGGAGCCGGAGTTCCTGCCGGGCACCGAGATCGCGGACTCGACCTCGGGCTACGACCAGCAGCGCGGCCAGTGGGTGGTGAACCTCAGCTTCAAGAGCGAGGGCACCAAGATCTGGGCCGACTTCACGACGAAGAACCAGGGCCAGCAGGCCGCCTTCGTGCTGGACACGCAGGTCGTCTCCGCGCCGAACATCCAGGTCGCGATCGTCGACGGCAACACCCAGATCACGGGCAAGTTCACCCAGCCCGAGGCGAAGGACCTGTCGGACATCCTGAAGTACGGCTCGCTGCCGCTGTCGTTCGCGCTCCTCGGACGCGACCACGGTGTCGGCCACGCTGGGGCTCGCCTCGCTGCAGGCCGGCCTGATCGCCGGCGGCATCGGCCTGCTGGTGGTCTTCATCTACTGCCTGTTCTACTACCGGCTGCTCGGCGTGCTCACCATCCTTTCGCTGGCGCTGTCCTTCTCGCTGGTGTTCGCGGTGCTGGTGCTGCTCGGCCGCTGGATCGGCTACACGCTGGACCTGGCGGGCATCGCCGGCCTGATCATCGCCATCGGCATCACGGCGGACTCGTTCGTCATCTACTTCGAACGAATAAAGGACGAGATCCGGGAGGGCCGGACGTTCCGGTCCGCGGTGCCACGCGGCTGGACCCGCGCCCAGCGCACCATCCTGGCCTCGGACGCGGTGAGCTTCCTGGCCGCGGCGCATCCTGTACATCATCGCGGTCGGCGACGTCCAGGGCTTCGCGTTCACCCTCGGCATGTCCACGGTGCTCGACCTGGTGATCGTCTACCTGGTCACGCACCCGCTGGTCGCGATCGCGTCCACGTCGAAGTCGAAGATCCTGTCCAATCCCAAGTACCTGGGCCTGGGCGCCGTGCAGCAAGTGGGTTCGCAGCGCAAGTCGACCAACGTCGGCCGCGCGAACGTGAAGGAGGCCTGACGTGGGCGTCGAAGAACTGGGCAGGGACGCCGACGGCGACGCCAAGGTCGCGGCGAAGCCCGGCAAGAGGGACAGCATCTTCCGCCGGCTCTACGTCGGCACGGGCGCGTTCGACGTCGTCGGCAAGCGCAAGCGCTGGTACATCTTCTTCGCCGCGCTGGTGCTGGTGTGCCTCGCGTCGATGATCTTCCGCGGCTTCAACTTCGGCATCGAGTTCGAGGGCGGCACGCAGATCCAGATGCCGGCCGCCGGCATCCACGGCG
Organism: uncultured Actinomycetota bacterium; assembly: GCA_963762765.1. GTDB lineage: Bacteria > Actinomycetota > Actinomycetes > Mycobacteriales > Pseudonocardiaceae > Amycolatopsis. The sequence goes on along the minus strand of CAVXMR010000051.1, from coordinate 162,221 downwards.
TGATCACCGAGGACCAGGCCAAGGAGTCGTTCCAGAAGGCGCTCGGCCACCAGGCCGCGGAGACGCAGAAGGTCGGCACGGGCGCCGCGTCGACCATCCAGATCCGCACCGAGGCGCTCGACGCGGCCGACGTCGCCAAGGTCAAGCAGACGCCTGTTCCAGGACCTCGGGCCGATCGGCAGCAACGACCAGCCGAGCGTGGCGGCCATCAGCGACAGCGCGGTGAGCGCGTCCTGGGGCGGCGAGATCTCGCAGAAGGCGCTGATCGCGCTCGCGGTGTTCCTCGTCGCGGTGGTCATCTTCCTGGCGATCTACTTCGACCTGCGGATGGCGTCGGCGGCGCTCGTCTCGCTGCTGCACGACATCTTCGTCACCGCGGGCGTGTATTCGCTGGTCGGCTTCGAGGTCACGCCGGCGACGGTGATCGGCCTGCTGACGATTCTCGGGTTCTCGCTGTACGACACGGTGGTGGTGTTCGACAAGGTCCGCGAGAACACCCGCGGCCTGCTCGGGCTGACCCGCCGCACCTACGGCGAAGCCGCGAACCTGGCGCTGAACCAGACGCTGATGCGGTCGTTCAACACCGCGTTCATCGCGCTGCTGCCGATCCTCGGCCTGCTGATCGTCGGGTACGTGCTGCTCGGCTCGGGCACGCTGCAGGACCTGGCGCTGGTGCAGCTCACCGGCACGATCGTCGGCGTCCTGTCGTCGGTCGCGCTGGCGACGCCGCTGCTGGTCGACTTCAAGATGCGCGACCCGAAGTACCGGCAGCAGGCCGACCGCGTCCACCAGCGCCGGGCCAGCCAGGAGCGCAAGGCGGCCGGCGCGGAGGACTTCGACGCTTCGGACGACGACGCGCTGGCGAAGGAGCTGCGCAAGGAGAAGGCGTACGCGGCCGCGGCCAGCGTCCCGGCCCGGATCCAGAAGCAGCGTCCGGCGGGCAAGCCGGCGGGCAAGCGGAAGCGCTGACGTGGACCTGGACGACGCCCTCGGCCTGATCGCCGAGGTGCCGGACTTTCCCGAGCCCGGCGTGCTGTTCCGCGACCTGAGTCCGCTCTTCGCGGACGCGGGCGCGTTCAAAGCGGTGACCGACGCGCTGGCGGGCACCCTCGACGCAGGAGTCGAGGCGCTCGCCGGCGTGGAGGCCCGCGGGTTCCTCCTCGCCGCGGCCGTCGGGTACGCCCGCGGCCTCGGCGTGGTGCTGATCCGCAAGCCCGGCAAGCTCCCGCAGGTGGCGGGCCGGGTGGACTACGCGCTGGAGTACGGCACGGCGACGGTCGAGCTGCCCGGTCGGCGTGGTCCGGCCCGGCCAGCGGATCGCGATCCTGGACGACGTGCTGGCCACGGGCGGCACGGTCGCGGCGACGGGCAAGCTCCTGGAAGACGCGGGAGCCGTGGTCGACAGCGTCTCGGTGGTCCTGGAGCTGGGTGCGCTGGGTGGCCGTGACGTGCTGGCGAACCGGAAGGTCCACGCGCTGCAGGTCTGCTGAGCCGGAACTCGCGTGATCAGAGCCGTAATCAGCGTGATCGGGGCCGTAACTCGCGAGTTCCGGCCCCGATCACGTGAGTTCCGGCCTCAATCACGCGAGTTCCGGCTTCGAGCCCGCCGCCACGCCGACGAACGGGTGAACCCGCAGGTCCGGGCACCTCGCTCACCCTGAACGGGCGCACCCGACGGGGTCCGCGAGGCGCAACGGCTACCCTGGGGGTTCGAAGGCCGCACGAGCAGCAGGAGGTGCGGGTGAGCCAGGAGCTCGACGCCGCGGTGCCCGCGAAAGAGGGCGCCCAGCAGAACGGGCAGGCGGCGGCACAGCCCGCGCCGCCGAAGCCGAACGGTGCGGCGCCGAACCCGTCCGCGACCCGGCGGGTCCGGGCCCGCCTCGCCCGGCGGATCACCGCGCAGCGCGCCGCCCCGGTCAAGCAGGTCCTCGAACCCCTCGCCGTCATCCACCGCGAGCTGCACCCGAACGCCGACCTCGGGCTGCTGCAGCGCGCCTACGACGTCGCCGAGGAGCTGCACCGCGAGCCAGCGGCGCAAGTCCGGCGACCCCTACATCACCCACCCGCTCGCCGTCGCGACGATCCTCGCCGAGCTGGGCATGGACACCACGACGCTGGTCGCGGCGCTGCTGCACGACACGGTCGAGGACACCGGCTACGCCGTCGAGAGCCTGAAGGCCGACTTCGGCGAGAAGGTCGCCGAGCTGGTCGACGGCGTCACCAAGCTGGACAAGGTCAAGCTCGGCATCGTCCGCCGAGGCCGAGACCATCCGCAAGATGGTCATCGCGATGGCCAAGGACCCGCGGGTGCTGGTCATCAAGCTCGCCGACCGGCTGCACAACATGCGCACCATGCGCTTCCTGCCGCCGGAGAAGCAGGCCCGCAAGGCCCGCGAGACCCTCGAGGTCCTCGCCCCGCTCGCGCACCGGCTCGGCATGGCCACGGTGAAGTGGGAGCTGGAGGACCTCGCGTTCGCCATCCTGCAGCCGAAGAAGTACGACGAGATCGTGCGCCTGGTCGCCGACCGCGCGCCCTCGCGCGACATCTACCTGCGTTCGGTCATCACGGACCTGACGCAGCAACCTGGTGGCGTCGCGGATCACCGCGAAGGTCGAGGGACGGCCGAAGCACTACTACTCGATCCACCAGAAGATGATCGTCCGCGGCCGCGACCTCGACGACATCCACGACCTGGTCGGCGTGCGGATCCTGGTGGAGGACGTCCGCGACTGCTACGCGGCGATGGGCGTGGTGCACGCGCTCTGGCAGCCGGTGCCCGGCCGGTTCAAGGACTACATCGCGCAGCCGCGCTTCGGCGTCTACCAGTCGTTGCACACCACGGTGATCGGCCCGGACGGCAAGCCCCTCGAGGTGCAGATCCGCACCTACGAGATGCACCGCACCGCCGAGTACGGCATCGCCGCGCACTGGCGGTACAAGGAAACCAAGGGCACGCACAACGGCAACTCCGTGGACGTCGACGAGATGGCGTGGATGCGCCAGCTCCTCGACTGGCAGCGCGAGGCCGCGGACCCGGGCGACTTCCTCGAGTCGCTGCGGTACGAGCTGGCCGCGCGCGAGATCTTCGTGTTCACGCCGAAGGGCGACGTGATCACGCTGCCGGTCGACTCGACGCCGGTCGACTTCGCCTACGCCGTGCACACCGAGGTCGGGCACCGCTGCATCGGCGCTCGCGTCAACGGCCGGCTGGTGGCGCTGGAGCGCAAGCTGGAGAACGGTGAGGTCGTCGAGATCTTCACCTCGAAGGCGGAGAGCGCCGGCCCGACGCCGGGACTGGCTGTCAGTTCGCCGGCTCGCCGAAGGCGCGCGCGAAGATCCGGCAGTGGTTCGCCAAGGAACGCCGCGACGAGGCGATCGAGGGCGGCAAGGAAGCCATCACCAAGGAGATCCGCAAGGTCGGCCTGCCGATCCAGCGGCTGGTGTCGGCCGAGTCGATGGGCGCGGTCGCCACCGAACTGCGGCACGCGGACATCTCGTCGCTGTACGCGGCGGTCGGGGAGGGCCACACCAGCGCGAAGCACGTCGTGTCGCGGCTGGTGGCGCTGATCGGCGGCGTCGACGCGGCGGAGGAGGAGCTCGCCGAGCGCGCGACACCCTCGACGGTCACCCGGCGCCGCGGCTCCAACGACGTCGGCGTGGTGGTCAAGGGCGCCAGTGACGTCTGGGCCAAGCTGGCGCGCTGCTGCACGCCGGTGCCGGGCGACGAGATCCTCGGTTTCGTGACCCGCGGCGGCGGCGTTTCGGTGCACCGCACCGACTGCACGAACGCCGGCGACCTGCAGTCCCAGCCGGAGCGGCTGGTCGAGGTCGAGTGGGCGCCCTCGGCGTCCTCGATCTTCCTGGTGGCGATCCAGGTCGAGGCGCTGGACCGGCACCGGCTCCTCTCGGACGTCACGAAGGTGCTGGCGGACGAGAAGGTCAACATCCTGTCGGCGTCGGTGACGACTACGCGGGATCGTGTTGCGGTGAGCCGGTTCTCGTTCGAGATGGGCGATCCGAAGCACCTCGGCCACGTGCTGAAGGTGGTCCGCGGTGTCGAGGGCGTCTACGACGTTTACCGGGTGACTTCGGCCTCGTGAGTGGTAAGTCGGGTTCTAACCCTACTTGCCACTCACGAGTCCTTCACCAAGGAACTTCGCGACGATTGTGGTCACCTCGTCGGGACGCTCCAGCTGCGGCAGGTGCCCGGTGTCGGGGAGGTCCACCCGGGTCGCGTTCGGCAGCGACTCGGCGAGGTGCGCGGACAGCTCGATCAGGCCGAGCGCGTCCGAGAGTCCGATGAGAACCAACGCGGGCGTGGTGATTTCGCCCAGCCGGTGCCGGGTTTCCGGGAATCGAGTCCACTGTGGAGCGAGCGACTCCCTGGTGTACACCAGCTCGCACATCGTCATGGCCAGCTCCCACATTCCCGGCGGCAGGACGTCCGGGGTGCGGTCCGGCCCGACGACGAGGTACCGCAGGTTGATCTCGGCCATCGCCGCCGGGTCGGTGAGGTCGACATCCCGGGTCAGCGAGGCCAGGTCGGCCTGCATGTGCGGTGGCCATTCGTGCCCGCTGAGCCCGGAGCCGAGCAGGGCGACCCGGGTGATCCGCTCCGGCGCGGCCAGGGCCGCGTCCAGCGCGCAGGCGCCGCCCATCGACGAGCCGACCAGTGCCGCGCGCTCGATTCCCCAGGCATCGAGCAGCGCGAGCAGGTCCTCGTGATGGAAAAACGCGTCGCTGCCGCCGGTGGACTCCCCGAAACCCCGGCGGTCGTAGCGGATCACCCGGTGATCCTGGGCGAGCGCGGTGAACTGCGCGTCCCACATGCGCCGATCACCGACCGCGGCGTGCAGGAGGACCACCGCCGGCCCCTCGCCGGCCTCGTCGTACCCGAAGTCCGCCCCGTGCACCGTGATCGTCGCCATGCCGCCAAGCTAGCGGTGCGACCGCGTCACAAGCTCGCGGTTTCGCTGAGGGCGAGCGGTTAAGGTGCCAGGCATGACCGACGGTTTCGAGCTCACGCGCGACGGCGAGGTGGCGCGGCTGACGTTCGCGCGGCCCGAGAAGATGAACGCGATCACCTACGGCATGTGGTCGGCGATCCCGGACGTCGTGGCCGAGGTCGAACGCGATCGCGCCCTGAAGGTGCTGGTGATCGCGGGCTCCGGCAAGCATTTCTCGGCCGGCGCGGACATCAGCGAGTTCGGCGAGCTCCGGTCGACGGCGGACGCCGCGGCGAGCTACGACAAGGCCGTCGAGGGCGCGGTCGCGGCGCTGACGGCGATGCGCAAGCCGTCGGTGGCGATGGTCGGTGGCAACTGCATCGGCGGCGGCTGCCAGATCGCGGTCTCCTGCGACTTCCGCTTCGCCGCGGAAGGCGCCCGGTTCGGCATCACCCCGGCGAAGCTGGGCATCGTCTACCACTTCGACTCGACGCGGCAGCTGGTGTCGCTGATCGGCCCGGCGCACGCGAAGTACTTCCTGCTCTCCGGCGAGCTGATCACCGCGGCGCGCGCCCGCGAGATCGGCCTGCTCAACGACGTCTTCGCCGACCTCGAACCGGCCACCCTCGAATTCGTCCGGACGCTGTGCTCGCGTTCGCAGGCCTCGATCCGCGGCATGAACCGGATCATCGAGAAGATCACGGCCGGGCTGGAGACTTCGGACGCCGAGGTCGAGGAGATCCGCTCCGAGGCGCTGCACGGCGAGGACTACGCCGAGGGCGTGGCGGCGTTCCTGGCCCGGCGACCGCCGAACTTCACCTTCCGCTGAGGGATTCGTCCGGACGGTTATTGGGGGTAAGGCAACGAGTCCTTGACCAGCTCCGTCACGAAGCCGCCTTTGGCCGCGACGGGCACGCTCAGGCCGTCGGCCGCGTCGAGCACGCTCGTTTCGCGCAGCAGCCCGGAAGGGCCGTCGCGTAACGTCGAGGCCTTCCAGCGCCCGCCGCCGAGGAAGTCCAGCGACGCCTTCACCGTCTCGGCCGGGCCCGCCGAAATGCCGCCGACGAACCAGCGGTCTCCGGACCGCCGCGCCAGCACCGCCGAGTGGCCGGGGCGGCCCGACACGAGCCGGGTGTCGTCCCAGACCGTCGGCAGCGAGTTGAGCGTGCGCAGTGCTTCCGGGCGGGCTTCGTAGTTCTCCGGTTTGTCCGCGCCGTGCTGCCAGCCGGACTCGTAGACGAAGAACGTCGCGACTTCGTGCGCGTCGGTCGTGTCGCGGTCCGAGACCACGAACGCGGTCGGCGTGTAGTCCATGCTGCCCACGACGTTGCGGGTGAACGGGAACATGGTGTTGGTCGACGCTCGCGTCGTGAACTGCTCGGCCCCGCGAATGGCTTCGAGGCTCATCACGTGCGGCCAGGTGCGCTGGATGCCACGCGGGATGGTCGCCCCGTGGAAGTTGATCATCAGGTGCTGGGCGGCGGTGGCCTGCGTCATGTCGTCGTAGAACTGGAACCGGGCCTGCGTGTCCGAGTCCATGAAGTCGACCTTGACCCCGGCCGCGCCCCACGATTTCACCAGCGGTAGCCAGTGCTCGCGCTCCGCGGCCGTGTCGAGGGCATCCCAGCGGAACCACAGGAGAACGTCCACTCCGGACGCGCGCGCGTACTTGATGACGTCCGGCACCCAGGCCGAGTCCCAGCCCTCGTCGATGAGGACGTACGGCCAGCCGTTGCGTGCCGCGAAGTCCACGTACTGCTTCTGCCGCACCGGATCGGCCGGGCTGTCGTGTTCGGACAACCACGACCACGCCACCTTGCCCGGCCGCACCCATGAGGTGTCCGCGAGCCGCGACGGCGGCGCCAGGTCGTCGACCAAAGTGGACTCGGTGATCGTGGCGAGGTCCCCGACGATCGCGACCCGCCACGGCGTGGTGAAGGGGCCGGTCGCGGCCACCGACGCGTCCGCGAGCTTGATGGCGTAATCCGAACCACCCGCGTGCATCAGCCGTGCGCCGGAGTAGCGACCGTCCACATCGGACTCAGTAAGCAGGGTGTAGTCCACGCCGTTGTTGAACAATGCCGGAAATCCGAAGTCACCGGCAGCGGCCGTGCCCGCTGTCGTCTCGACCCGGACAGCCTCGTAGTTCGGCGTGTACGGCAGCAGCCAGGCGGCCGCGTCGGCGGGCGGGGTGAACGACGAAGCTTCGCCGGTCACCGTCGCCGACGCGGGCAGCACGTACCGGTACGCGACACCATCCGCCGCCGCGCGGACGACGATGTCGATCAGCGTGCCGCCGGCGCTGGAGAACGACAGCGTCGCCTCCGCGGAACGCGCGTGCCGATGGAGGCGTTTCCCCGTGGTCATCGCGTACTGCTCGTCGACGATCCGGTCGGTCCGGCCCAGGAACCGCAGCCCGCGCGTGAGGTCCGCGGCCATCGTGTGCAGGCCCAGTGGCGCGGGCGCCAGCACCGTCCGCCCGTCGCGGCCGACGGCGAAGTCGAGCGAGCCGTCGGCGGCGCGGGTGACCGCGGCGGTCACCGAGCCCGTGAGGGTGACCGTCCAGCGGTCGTCGTCGGCGGAGGCGGGCATCGTGGACACGAGGGTAACCGTGATCGACAGGGCGGACACCGCGACGAACTTCCGAGCAGGGTTGATCACCAACCCACCTTGACACGGAACCGGGGATCAGACCGGCAGATACCCCTTGAAGTGGTCGGCGACGACGTCGGTGACGTCCTCCGGGCCGAGCGAGCCGTCGATCTCCAGTACGCGGATGCCGCGCTCGCGTGCGGCTCGGACCGCATGGGCGGCCAGCAGCCGGTCGCGGACGACGCGGGCGCGCCGCGCGCGTTCGGGATCGTCGGCCTCCGGGCTCAACGGCAGGTGCCGCAACTGGTGCTGGCGGAACAGCTCGGTCGGCACCAGCACGACCATCCGGCCGGGGGAGTCGAGCTGCGGCGCGACCAGATCCGGGCGCAGGCCCCAGCCCTCGGCGACGATCGGCCGCGGCGACATCAGCGAGCGGAGGTCGTCCAGCGCGCCCTGGAAGCGCAGCGAGAACTCCGCGAGCGTCTCGCTCAGCATCTTCTCGGCGGTGGCGTCGGTCCATCTCGCCGGATCGGGGGTCTCGCGGTCGTCGTGGTGGTAGGTGGTGAGGCCATGGCGGGCGGCCAGCAGCCGGGCGACGGTGGACTTCCCCGCCCACGGGGCGCCCCCGATCCACAGCGCCTTGTGCAAAGTGCCGAAGGGATCCCAGGTCATCACACGACTATTGCCCGGTTCCGGGGCGCTTGGCCAGGGGTGCGACGCCGGTTGAGCCGTTCAGCGCAGAGTGACGCCCTCCCTACGCGCGGCCACAGCGCCGAATGTCACGGTGCGTCGCTCTCCTCGTCGACCACGAGCATGACGCCGGCGCTCGGCGTCGCTTCGCCCGCGTCGGCGGAATCGCCCTGGCCGATCATGAACCGGAACCGCGCGCCCGGCTTGATCGCGGCGATCACCTGGGTGTCGGCGGTGTCGACGTAGACGAAGGAATGCCCGGCGGTGGCGGGTTCGCGGCGCAGCGCCGGGAGGGTCGCGAGCAGGTCGGGTGCGGGCCGGGGGACCACGAACGGGATCGGCAGGGTGCCGCTGATCGAACCGGTGTCGTCGTCCGTTTCGACGGGTTCGAAGGGCGACGGTGGGAGCACGCGCGGCGGACGTCGCCACCAGAGCCCGATCAGCAGGCCCGCGAGCGCGCCGCCGATCCCGGCCACCGACGCGACGAGCTCGGTCGGCGGGCTCGCTTTCGGCTCCGAAGCCTGGGCGGGCGGCGGGGCTTGCTGGACCGGAGCCGGCGCCGGAGCCGGGGGCAGCGGGCCGAACAGCACCCCGGGCGACTTCGCGTCCTGCGGGAGTTCGAGGACCTGTCCGGGCTGGATCTGCGCCGGGTCGTTGAACGGCGTCCCGTCGGCGCGGGGCCTGCCCTTGTTGAGCTGGAAGATCTCCGGGAACCGGCTGCCGTCGCCGAGGGCCTGCTCGGCGATCTTGAACAGCGTCACGTCGTCGGGGTTGGCCGCGTGCGGGACGATGAAGAACTTCACCGAGGACGGTGGCGGTGGCGGTGGCGAGGTCTGCGCGGCCGCCGGGCCGCCGACCACCACCGCGAGGACGGCGAGCGCGCACCCGGCCTGTCCGACGCGGCTCAAGACCCGGACCGCTGCGGAAACCCGGTGTACGACCATGGGCTGACCTCTCCCCGGTGCCCTGGCGGGCCCGGTGTTGCTCCTCTACACGGAGCAACCGGTTAGCCGGTTCAGATCGTCACGGGAAATGCCGAAAACGCCGTTAAGGCCACCTTGCGGGCGTGAGACGCCCGTAAGGTGGCCTTAACGGCACTGAAAACCTCTGTCAGCCGACCGTCGCGCCGGTGAACTTGACCTGCAGCGACGGGGCGCCGGTGCCGTCCTGACCCGGGGTCCCGATGCCGCCGCGCGCGACCTTGTCGAGCACCTTCAGGCCGTCGTCGGTGATGCTGCCGAACACCGAGTAGTCCGGGCTCAGCTGCGCGTCGCCGTAGACCATGAAGAACTGGCTGCCGCCCGAGTTCGGGTCCTGCGTCTTGGCCATCGCCAGGATGCCGCGGCCGTAGGTCAGCTCCGGGAAGGCCTCGTCCGGCATCGTGTAGCCGGGGCCGCCCTGGCCGTCCGTGGTCGGGTCACCCTTCGCGTTCGGGTCACCGCACTGCAGCATCTGCAGGCCCTCGGTGCCGAGCCGGTGGCACATGGTGTCGGTGTAGAAGCCCTGGTTCACCAGGTTCAGGAAGCTCTGCACCGCACATGGCGCGAGCGCCTTGTCGAGGACGAGGCCGATGTCGCCCTGCGTGCTCTTGAGCGTCACGTTCACCGTGCCGGTCGACGAGACGTTCTTGCCGTCGGGCAGGTTCACCTTCTTCGGCGCCGGGCTCTTGGTGTCCGCCACGTAGTTGCACGACACCGGGTTCGCCAACGGCTTGGGCCGCTTGGGCATCGGCGCGCGCTGGGTGGGGATCTGGATCGGGGGCGGAGCCGCCGACGACGTCGGGGCGGCCGCGGCGTCGTCGCCCTTGTTCGAGCTCACCACCCAGACCACGCCACCGCCGATGAGGAGGACCGCGACGATGGTCGCACCGGCCCAGACGATCCTCTGTCGCTTCTGCCGTTCCGCCCTGCGCTCGATTTGCCGATCGAGCTTGCGCTTCGCAGCTTCGCGGCGCTGCTGGTTGGTCGCCACCCCACCCCTCCAGGTTTCGCTCGATGTCTCACATACGTCTGAGGTAGCGGCAGTGTATGGGCACAGCCTGTGAGGGGGACGTACAGGGGCGGCTAGTCTCAACCCGATCGTGATCGGCGTCGCCCGGGCGACCGGTCCGAGTCCACGTATTGGGAGGCTTCCGGTGCTCGTCGTCGGGTTCGGGACCGGCCCGCTCCAGGCCAACTGCTACCTGCTGGCGGCGGCGCCGGGCGGACCGTGTGTGATCGTCGACCCCGGCGAGCAGGTGCGCGAACCGCTGCTGAAGGCCCTGGCCGAGCATCGGCTGAGCCCAGCGGCGCTGCTGGCCACGCACGGGCACGCGGACCACGTCGGCTCGGCCGCCGAGGTGTCCGCCGAGCACGGCGTCCCGCTGCACCTGCACCCCGCCGACGCCGGACTCGCCGAGCGGGAAAGTGTTCCGCTCACCGAGGGCACGCACACCTTCGCCGGACTCGACGTCGACGTCCGGCACACGCCGGGCCACACCGCGGGTTCGGTCGTCCTCGGGTTCACCTCCGCCGAGGGCGGGCGGCTCGTCCTGACCGGGGACACTCTCTTCGCGGGCTCCGTCGGCCGCGCCGCCGACCCGGACGAACTCGCGAAGTCGTTGCGGCGGTTGATGGAACTGCCCGACGAGACCGTCGTGCTGCCGGGCCACGGGCCCGCGACGACCATCGGCGCCGAGCGCGCCTTCGCCGGGGTGCGGGCATGACCGAGCAGGCACCGGAGCGGCTTCCGCTGTTCCAGGACGACCCGAAGCTGCGCCGCCGCCGCGGCTGCTCCGGCATGGTCGGCGCGGTGATCATCGGCGCCGCGTTCGGCGGGATCGCCGGACTCATCGGCGGCCGGGTGGCCGGGCTGGTCGTCGGCGTGGTGGTCGCGCTGCCGCTGATCTACGTGCTGGCGGCCAACATCCGCCGCCGCGTCTGGCTCGAAGGCACCACGCTGATCGTGCGGACGTGGGGGATCCGCCGGGTCGATCTGGTCACCGCGACCCGGCTCGACCTCGTGATCGGCGACGTCCGCGGCACCCGCACGGTGAGCCTGCTGGTCAACGCCGGCCAGCGGCGGCGGGTGGCGAAGGTCGACCTCGCCGTGTTCTCCGGCGCGGGCGGGCGCGAGCTGGGCGTGCTGCAGCTGCGGCGGCTGGCCACCGCGCTGATGAACAACACCGAGGCGAACGGGCTGGTGTTCGGCGAGCTCCTGGTCGCCGAACTCAAGGTCGAGGCGCGCGGCGACGCGATGGCCGAGCGGCCGCTCTACCGGCTGGCCTCCTCGGCGCCGGCCGGGAAGGTCGTGCAGCGCTTCACCATGGAGGCGGTCAGCCGGTTCGTGGCGACGCTGGATTGACCTCGTCTGCACCTTCCGCGCGCAGCTGCTCGAGCTGGTAGACGAGCTCCGGCAGTTCCTGGGCGACGTAGGCGGCGAGCCGTTCGATGTGGAGCAGCGTCGTGCGGATGTCCTCGAGCGCGGAAGCCATGCGGGGCACCGATTCCGCGGCTTCGACGGTGGCGGTCAGCAGCCGCCGCGCCCCGCGGAAGAACAGCCGCGGACCGGCCAGCACGACGTCGAACATGGCGCCTCCCGGGTTCGGTCGGGTGCCGCCTTTCCTACCCTGGCCGGACCCGGTCGCCACGGCCGGGGTTCGCCGATGTTACGCGTGTGACTCAGCGAGTTTCGTGGTGCTGATGAGGTGCCCGGCCGGCTCGCGCGAGGCGATCAGCGCGGCCAGGATCGTCGTCACCGGCACCGCGGCGACGATGCCGACACTGCCCGCCAGGGTCCGGATGATCTCCTGCGCGATGTCCTCGCTGCCGAGCAGCGCGCCCAGCCCGACCCCGGAGATCGACGAGTAGAGCAGCACCGGCAGCGCGGCGCCGGCGTAGGCCATGACGAGGGTGTTGACCGCGGAGCCGACGTGATCGCGGCCGATCCGCAGGCCGGAGCTGTAGAGCTCTCTCCAGGTCAGATCCGGGTTGGCGCGGCGGAGTTCCCACACCGCGCTGGTCTGCGTGACCGTGACGTCGTCGAGCACACCGAGCGCGCCGATCACGACCCCGGCGAGCAGCAGGCCGCGCGCGTCGATGCCGTGGCCGAGCGAGCCGATCAGTGTCGTCGTGTTCTCGTCGAGGCCGGTGAGGTCGGCGGCGGCGGAGAAGATCGCGGACAGCACGCCGATCAGCGCGAGGCTGACGAGCGTGCCGAGCACGGCCGCCGAGGTTCTCGCGGACAGGCCGTGGGTGAGGTAGAGCGCGATGAACATGATCGCGCCCGCCGCCACGATCGCCACCAGCAGCGGATTCTCGCCGGCGAGGATGGCCGGGAGGATGAACAGCGCGATCACCACGAAGCTCAGCACGAGCGCGACGAGGGCGGCCACGCCCTGCCAGCGTCCCAGCACCAGCACGGCCAGCGCGAACAGCGCGGCGAGCACGAACAACGGCGTCCCGCGCTGGAAGTCGATCAGCTGGAAGCTCGACGGATCGGCGGCGTTGCCCCCGTTGTAGGCGAGGACGACGGCGTCGCCCGTGGTGAAGCGGGGGGTGCTCGGCTCGATCGGCACGGTCAGCCGCAACGGTTTCCCGTTCGCCGGACCGTCGGTCATGGTGAGCTCGACGGTCAGGCACGGCTTCGCGCCCGGGTCGCTCTGGTCGCCGACCTGGACCTGGCCCTGCGCCAGGCACGGGCCGCTCGCCGTCTTGGCGATCGAGGCGTGCACCGGCGTGCCCTGCGGGACCACGCTCGTCGGCGACGGCTTGCCCCATGGGTACAGCACGATCATGCCGACCACGGTCGCCAGCGCGAGCGGGCCGAGCAGCCAGATCAGCAGCATCCGGACGCGGCGGGACGCCGGGGCGGCCGGGCCGTGCCCGTGTCCATGGCCGTGCCCGTGTCCAGCGTCGGGAGCCGGCTTGGCCGGACGTGGACGTTGCACGGGCTGGGGTCCGGTGTCGGTGGGCCGCCGGCGAGCGGCGTCGGGACGTCGCCGCGCGCCTTCCGGCGGGGTGCGGCGTGCCGGGGTCGCGGGCGTACGGGACGTTCCGGACGTCCGGCGGGCAGCCGAGGCCGACACATCGTCCGACACCCGGCGAATCGGGCCGGTGTCGTCGTCGGAGAGGTCTCGGGGGTCCACCCGCACATCCTGACAGCGGCTTCCGGCGTCGCCGCACAGGGCCTGGCCGGTGTCGCGTTCGTCCGGAACGGCCCTCAGCTGATCGAGTGGCGGAGGTAGACGCGGCGGTAGGCCGAGGGCGGGGTGTCGAAGTGGTCGAGGAAGGCCTGGCGCAGGGTCTCGGTCGAGCCGAAGCCGCAGCGGCGGGCGATCGTCGCCAGCGGGAGGTCCGTGCCCGACAGCAACCGGGCCGCCTGCTCGGTGCGGACCGTGCGGACGTACCGGCTGGGCGTGGTGCCGAGGTGGGCGTCGAACAGCCGGGTCAGCTGGCGGGCGCTGATCCCCGCGCGGGTGGCCAGCGCCGGCGTGCCGAGGTCGTCGTCGAGGTGCTCGGCGATGTACGCGGTGAGGTCGCGGACCTCGCGGTGCTCGGGTGGCGGCCCGGCCAGGAACATGCTGACCTGGGCCTGGTTTCCGGGGCGCTGCAAGTACGTCACGAGCGATCGGGCGGCTTCGCGGGCCAGGCTCGGGCCGTGATCGGCCTCGACGAACGACAGCGTCAGGTCGAGCCCGCTGGTGACGCCGGCGGAGGTGTAGACGTTGCCGTGGCGGATGAACAGCGGCACCGGGTCCACGGTCACCGCGGGGTAGTCGGCGGCGAGCTTGCCGGCGTAGCGCCAGTGCGTGGTGGCGCGGCGGCCGTTGAGCAGCCCGGCCGCGGCGAGGACCTCGGCGCCGGTGCACACCGACGCGATTCGGCGGGCGGTGCGCGCGAGCCGGCGCAGGTGCTCGAGGATCCGCTCGTCCTTGGCGCACGGCATGCTGCCCCAGCCGCCCGCGACGATCACCGTGTCGAGGTCGCCGGAGACCTGGTCGAGCCTCAAGTGCGGCTGCAGCGTCAAGCCGGAGCAGCTGGTGAACGGATGGCCGTCGATGCTGGCCAGGAGGATTTCGTACGGCGGCCGCGCGCCGTGGCGGTTCGCCGCGTCGAGAACGTCGGCGGGGCAGGCGATGTCGAGCAGCTCGGCGTCGGGATACCCGACGATCACGACGCGCCGCACGGAGCCTGACATGACCGCACGCTAGCAGCCGGACCGGCACTCGGACACGGTTCGCAGGAATCCGGACATCCGGGCCGTGCCGCATCGCGCGCCGCGCCAAGGTGGGAGCCATGACTCAGAAGACCGTCGCCTTCGTCGTCTATCCCGGGCTGACCGTGCTGGATCTCGTCGGCCCGCTGCAGGTGCTCAGTGCGCTGAGCCAGTACGACCCGAACTACCGCGTGGTGACCGTCGGAGCCACGACGGACACCGTCGACACCGACACGCCACTGCGGATCGCACCGGCCCACACCTTCGACGAGATCACCGATCCCTTCGCGATCCTGGTGCCCGGCGGGACCACGCCGACGCTGCGGGCGATGTCCGACGAGACGCTGCTCGGCTGGCTGCGGACCGCGGGCGCCGGCGCCGAGTTGCTGACGTCGGTGTGCACCGGCTCGCTGATCCTCGGTGCCGCAGGCTTCTTGGAGGGCAGGAAAGCCACCACGCACTGGATGTTCCGCGACCTCCTGCCGGGCGTGGGCGCGACGCCGGTGGCGCAGCGCTGGGTGGAGGACGGCCGGGTGATCACCGCCGCGGGCGTGTCCGCGGGCATCGACCTGGCGCTGCACCTGGTGGAACGGCTGGTCGGCACCGAGATCGCGCGGAACGTCCAGTTCATGATCGAGTACGACCCGGAGCCGCCGCTCGGCCCGCTCGACTGGGCGCGGCAGCCTTATGGAGATCTCAAGCCCCTGCGGGAACTCGCGCTGCGCGAAGGGCTCGGCGACAACCCGGAACTGCTGGAGAAGCTGCTCGCGGCCAACGTTTGAGCGGGTGCAGGTAGGGCCTCGTGAGTGGTAAGTGTCGTTCTAACGACACTTACCACTCACGAGACCCGACGCCCTCTTTCTCACACTGCGGGGGCTAACCCCGTACGGGGGCGGCCATCCGGGTGAGGTGGCTGCCATCCGGGCGTCCGCCGGTTAGATTCACCTCGCTCGATCAGGTGAGATCTTCACGGGTGGGTGCTGACGTGCGGTTTCAGGTTCTCGGTCCCTTGGCCGCGTCCGTTCCGCTGCCCTCGGCGGCCCAGCCGCGGCGGTTGCTCTCCGTGCTGCTCGCCCGGCCGAACGAGTTCGTCAAGCGGGACACCCTGGTCGACGAGCTCTGGCCGGAGGGGGCGCCCTCCAGCGCCGCCGCCATCGTCCAGGTCACCGTTTCGAAGCTGCGCAAGACGCTCTCGCCGGGCGTCGGCGCGGGGTCGACCGGCCAGCGGCTGCGGTCCGGTCCGCGCGGGTACGCCCTGACCGTCGGGCCGGGTGAGCTCGACGCCGATGACTTCCTGACGTTGAGTACGGCCGGGCGCCTGCGCCGCGATTCGCTGGAGGCGGCGTTGGCGCATTGGCGCGGCGCCGCTTTCGCCGATGTGGCCGGCGGGCCGCTGGTGGAGGCCCACAAGCTGTGGCTGGAGGATCGTCGCCGCTCGACGCTGCTGCAGCTGGTCGAGCTGGAACTCGCCGCCGGCGACGCCGCCGCCGTGATCGAGCGGCTCGAGCCGGTGCTCGCCGTCCGCCCCTCCGACGAACGGCTCGCCGCGCGGCTCGCTTCGGCGCTGGGTGCGCTCGGCCGCCGCGACGCCGCACTCGACGTCCTGCGGCGGACGCGGCGGGCGCTGTGGGACGAGGCCGGGGTTTGGCCCAGCGGCGAGCTGTGCACGGTGTATCGCGGGATCGCCGGGGCCGAGTGGACCACTGCCGGCCCGCCCGCCCAGCTCCCGCCCGCGACGCCGGACTTCACCGGCCGCGCCGCCGAACTGGCCGAACTCGGCCGAGCACTGAAGACCGCCGCGCCGGTCGTGCTGCACGGCCCGGCCGGCATCGGGAAGTCCGCACTCGCGGTCCAGGCGGCCTGGCGGGCGCGGCGGCGCTTTCCCGACGGCCAGCTCGTCGCGAATCTCCGCGGTCCCGGCGGGGTTCCGGTCGAGCCGCGAGACGTTCTCGCCGCCTTCCTGCGCCAGCTCGGCGCGACCCCGGCCGAGCTCGACGGCACGAGCCTGGTCGCGCACTGGCGCGGGTACACCGCCGATCGACGGCTACTGGTGCTGCTGGAGGACGCCGCGTCCGAGCGGCAGGTCCGCGCGGTACTCCCGAGCGGACCCGGCTGCGCGACCCTGGTCACCGCGCGCCGAGGTCTCCCCGGACTGGCGGGTGCGCGCGCGATACGGATCCCCGAACTGTCCACAGAGGACGCTCGCGGGCTGCTCGCGGCGGTCGCGGGTGAGCCGCGACTCCACAAGGAACCCGTTGCCACCGAAGAGCTTCTGGAGCACTGCGAGGGTCTGGCGCTGGCCGTGCGGATCGCCGGAATCCGGCTCGCGGCCCGGCCGCAGATGCGCGTGGCGGAGCTCGCGGCGCGGCTGGCCGACGACCGGCGGCGCCTCGACGAACTGACCGCGGGCGACCTCGGCGTCCGCGCGGTGGTCATGTCGGCGCTGCGCGAACGGCCGGCGAGCGAGCGCTACCTGCTGCGGCTCCTGGCGGGCTTCGGCACGCCGGTGCCCGACTGGTGCGCGGCGGCGCTGCTCGGCAAGGGGCTCGCCGAAGCCGCCGAGCAGCTCGCAACGCTCGCCGAAGGCCATCTGCTCACGGCGTCCGCGGGGACTGTCCGCTACACCGTGCCCGGGTTCGTCCGGCTCGCCGTGACCGAGCAGCGGCCGCCGGAAACCGACCGCGACGCGATCCGGCGCGCCCTCGAAACCACCCTCGCCCTGGCCGAACACGCCCGCGGCGGACCGGCCCTCGGCGCGGACCCGGTCGCGCTGCGCCGGGTCGCTGCCGACCCGGAAGCCTGGGCCCGGGCCGAAACCGGGCACATCGCGGCCGCGGTCCGGCTCGCCGACCTGCACGGCTGGCACGAGCTGACCGAACGCCTCGCGGACGTCTGCACCGAGCTGGCGGGCACGCCCTGGCTCGGCCACGCGGCCCGGCAGGTCTCGGTGATCGGGCTCGCGGCCGCGCGGCGACGGCGTGACCCGGTCCGGGAAGCCGCGAAGCTGTACAGCCTCGGCTCGGTCCACTCTCAGCACGGCCGGTGGCGGCAGGCGCGGAACTACTTCGTGATGGCCGAGTCGCGGTACCGCGCCCTGGAGGACCCACGCGGCACGGGTTCGGCGCTGGTCGCGCTCGCGGACGTCCACCTCGACTCCGGTGACCCGCACGCCGCCGAGGCCGAACTGCGGGAGGCCCTGGACCTGTTGCGCCAGTGCGGGGACCGGCGGGCCCAGGCGGTCGCGGCGGCGCAGTTCGGGTCGCTGGCCGAGGATCTCGGCGATGTCCGCCGCGCGGTCGAGAGCTTCGAGGCGAGCATGCTGCTCGCGCGCGACGGCGACGACAGCCGCGGGCATGACCAGGCCGCGAAGCGCTACGCCGATGTCCTGCGACGTCAGGGCCGGCAGGGATCAGGCTGCCGGTCTCCTCGCCGACGCGCTCAGTGGCGCGGTACGGACGGGGGAGCGGCACTGGGAGGCGCACGTCCTGCGCAGCCTCGGCGACCTGCACACCGAAGCGGGCGAAGTCGCCGACGGCGAGCACTTCCTTTCCCGCTCACTGGAACTGTTCGACCAGATCGGGCACCGGCACGCGGCCGCCTACACTCACCGCAGTCTCGCCGAGACGCGGCGGCTGGCGGGGGATCTGCTCGGCGCGCAACGGCACCTGCGGGCGGCGATGGCGGTGTTCCGCGAGCTGCGCGACCGCCGCGGCGCGGGTTACGTCCTGCTCGGCCTTGGCCGGCTGCACGCCGGGAACGACTCACCGCGAGAGGCCGCCCGCGCGCTGCGGATGTCCGCGGATCTGTTCCAGGAACTGGGTTTCCCGCTGTGGGAGCTGCGCTCGCTGCGTGACCTCGCCGCCGTCACGAGTGATTCGCCCGACCGGGAGCGGACTCGTGAAGTCTTGACGAAGATCAGGACCTGAACCGGTTCCGAGCCGGGTTCGCGCGCCCGCGTTTGGCGAAGTTATGGTCCCGCCGATTTGGCTGCCGCTCGTCGCACACCGCGATCACGAGGAGGCAAGTCATGCGGGGACATCCGATGCTCGCGCGAGTGGCGTTGGGCCTGACCGCCATGGTCGCGACGATGGTGTTCGCGACCATCGGCACGGCTTCGGCGACCACCGAGGTCACCAAGCTCACCCAGGCGCAGGCGGCTTCGCAGCTGTCCGCGGCCGGCGTCACCCACTCGTCGAGCGGGGGCTGTACGGATCGCAGCAACTCGACGTGCACGTCCTACGAGCAGATCAACCAGAGCACGGTCAGCGGCGTGATCACGCTCAAGCACGCCAGCGGCTGCGCGATCAACATCACCGGCGGCACCGAGGTGGGGCACGCGTCGGGCACCTACAGCCACTACAACGGTTACAAGGTGGACATCGCGCACAACAGCTGCATCGACGCCTACATCAAGAACAGCTTCAGCTATATAGGCCTTCGCGGCGACGGCTACCCGCAGTGGAAGGCGGGCTCCGGCAACCTCTACTGCGACGAAGGCAACCACTGGGACATCACGTACTACACCTGCGGCTGCTGATTCACCACTGGGGGTAAGTCCGTGAATGCCACATCGAGGGCCCTCAAGGCCGTGAATGTGGCATTCACGGACTTCCGGAGATCAGGAGCCAGTCGCCCGAGGCGTCGCCGGGGACGTAGGCGCTGTCGGCGCGCTTGGCGAGGATCCCGGCCAGGCCGTGCTCGCGGGCCGCGCCCGCCACCGCCTCGCCGTCGCCGCTGAAGTAGCCGGGCACCTGCCAATGCGGGCCCGCGAGGCCGAGTTCCTCCAGCAGCTCCCGGCGTTCGGTGTAGGACAGCGAAAGCGTCGGACGGCCGTCCAGGTGCAGCAGGTCGTAGGCGAAGTAGAACACCGGATACTGCCTGAGCAGCCACTTCGCTTTGTGCGGGTCGACGTGCACGCGCTCGCGCAGCCCCTCGGCACTCGGCTTGCCGTCCTTCATCGCGACGATCTCGCCGTCCAGCAACACTTCCGTCGAGCCGAGCTGCTCACCGAGACCGCGCAGCTCCGGGTAACACGCGGTCAGGTCCGCGCCGGTGTCGTCGTGCGCGGTGACCCGGCCGCCGGAGACCTGCAGCATCGTCCGCGCGCCGCCCCAGGCGAACTCGAACGCCCAGCCGTCGCCCTCGGGCACTTCGCCGGGCAGCGCGGTCATCGGCTCGAGGAACTCCGGCGCGTCCTCGTGGCCGGGTTCGGCCGGGTCGATCCGGCGGAGCATCCAGTCGCGGTTGTCGTCACCACTGTGCCGGTTGAGGAAGACGTAGGTGCCGCGCGCCCGCGCGCCGTGGAAGACGACCTCGACCTTGTGGTCGTTCCAGTGCAGCGTCTCGTAGCGCCCGGTGTCCCAGACGGTCATCGTGCCGCCGCCGTATTCGCCCGCCGGGATCTCGCCGTGGAAGTCGAGGTACTCCATCGGATGGTCCTCGGTGTGCACGGCCAGCCGGTTGACGCCGGGGGTGAGCGGCAGTCCCTTCGGCACCGCCCAGGACACGAGCACGCCGTCGCGTTCCAGCCGGAAGTCCCAGTGCAGCCGGGTCGCGTGGTGCTCCTGGATGACGAACAGGTCGTTGGCGCCCGGTTCCGGCGTCCCGTCCGGCCACGGCTCGGACGTGCGCTCGCGACGGCGTTTGGCGCGGTACTCACCGAGTTTGTCCGCCATATCCGGAAAGGGTACCGGGCAAGGACTCGTGAGCGTTCCGGGCGGTTCTGCCCGGAACGCCCACGAGTCCTTAGTCCGTCTCGGCCATGGCCTCGGCGAACTGGGCCGCGTACAGCCGGGCATAGGCGCCACCGCTGGCCAGCAGCGTTTCGTGGTCGCCCTGCTCGACGATCTGGCCGTGCTCCATCACCAGGATGACGTCGGCGTCGCGGATCGTGGACAGCCGGTGCGCGATCACGAAGCTCGTGCGGCCGGACCGCAGCGAGTTCATCGCCCGCTGGATGAGCACCTCGGTGCGGGTGTCCACCGAGCTGGTCGCCTCGTCGAGGATCAGGATCGCCGGCCGCGCCAAGAACGCCCGCGCCACCGTGATCAGCTGCTTCTCGCCCATGCTGACCGTGCCGCCCTCGTCGTCGAGCACCGTCTCGTAGCCGTCCGGCAGCGTCCGGACGAACCGGTCGACGTGGGTCGCCTTCGCCGCTTCGATGATCTCCTCGCGGCTCGGGTCGTCCGCGCCGTAGGCGATGTTCTCCGCGATCGTGCCGCCGAAGAGCCACGCGTCCTGCAGCACCATGCCGGTCTTCTCGCGCAGGTCCTCGCGGTTCATCGTGGCGATGTCGACGCCGTCGAGCGTGATCCGCCCGCCGTCCAGCTCGTAGAACCGCATCAGCAGGTTGACCAGCGTGGTCTTGCCCGCGCCGGTCGGGCCGACGATCGCGACCGTCTGGCCGGGCTCCACCGTCAGCGACAGGTCGTCGATGAGCGGCTTCTCCGGCAGGTACCGGAAGGACACGTCCTGGAACTCGACCTTGCCGCGCACGAGCTCCGGGTGCGCCGGGCGCTCGGGCTCGGGCTCCTGCTCGTCGGCGTCCAGCAGCGCGAACACCCGCTCCGCCGACGCGACACCGGACTGCAGCAGGTTCGCCATGCTGGCGATCTGCGTGACCGGCTGGCTGAACTGGCGCGAGTACTGGATGAATGCCTGCACCTCGCCCAGCGTCAGCCCGCCCGAAGCGACGCGCAGCGCGCCGATCACGGCCACCAGGACGTAGCTCAGGTTCCCGATGAACATCATCGCCGGCTGGATCATCCCGGAGATGAACTGCGCCCGGAAGCTCGCTTCGTAGAGCGTGCTGTTGTGCTCGGTGAACGTCTGCGCCGACTCGTCGCGCCGGCCGAACACCTTCACCAGCGCGTGCCCGGTGTACATCTCCTCGATGTGCGCGTTCAACCGCCCGGTCGTGGACCACTGCTTGATGAACTGCGGCTGCGCGCGCTTGCCGATCTTCGCCGCCACGAACGCCGAAAGCGGCACGGTGATCAGCACGATCACCGCCAGCATCGGCGAGATCAGGAGCATCATCACCAGCACGCCGATCACGGTCAGCAGCGACGAGACGATCTGGGACAGCGTCTGCTGCAGCGACTGGGCCAGGTTGTCGATGTCGTTGGTGACCCGGCTGAGCACCTCGCCGCGCGGCTGGCGGTCGAAGTACTTCAGCGGCAGCCGCGCGAACTTGTCCTCCACCTGCTGGCGCAGATCGTAGACGGCGTACTGGACCAGGTTGGTGGTCAGCCGCGCCTGGATCAGCGCGAAGAACGAGGACACCACGAACAGCGCGAGCACCAGCATCAGCACCTGGCCGACCCGGGTGAAGTCGATCCCGGTACCGGGCACGAAGTCCACCCGGCCGAGCAGGTCGGCCATGGTGTTGTTGCCCTGCGCCCGCAGCCCCGCGACGACCTGCTCCTTGGTCGTGCCCGCGGGCAGCGACTTGCCGAGCACGCCGGCCAGGATGAGGTCGGTGGCCTGGCCGAGGATCTTCGGCCCGATCACGGTCAGCGCGACACTGGCGGCGCCGAGCAGCAGCACCGCGATCAGGATCACGCGCTGCGGCTGGAGCAGCCGCAGCAGCCGCCGCAGGGACCCCTTGAAGTCCATCGCCTTCTCGGGCGGCGCGCCGCTGCCCATCCAGCGCCCCGGGCCGGACGTGGCGGCCCCGGTGTTCTTGTGCCGGGCGGCGGTGACCCGCTCACCCGCGTCCGTCTTGGCCGGAGTCGACTCTGTGGTACTCACGCTGTTCCCCTCGCGGTTCTGCGCGCATCCGCGATCGTGTCGACAGAGCGCACGTGCGCTCTTTCGCTCAGGTGGTCATGGAAGGCGCCCTGCCGCCCCGATAACGGGGCCTGGCGGCCGGTGCGCGCTCTGTGGGCGCCTTGGGAGCCGCGCCTCGGCAGCAGATTGCTCACGCTGCCTCCTGTTCAGTCAGCTGGGAAAGCACGATCTCGCGGTAGGTTTCGTTGCCTTCCATGAGCTCGTGGTGGGTTCCGGTGCCGACGACCCGGCCCTCGTCGAGGACGATGATCCGGTCGGCGTTGCGGATGGTGCTGACCCGCTGGGCGACGATGACCACGGTCGCCTCGGCCGTCTCGGCGGCCAGCGCGCGGCGCAGCGCCGCGTCCGTGGCGTAGTCGAGCGCGGAGAACGAGTCGTCGAACAGGTAGATCTCCGGTTTGTGCACCAGCATCCGGGCGATCGCCAAACGCTGGCGCTGACCGCCGGAGACGTTCGTGCCGCCCTGGGCGATCGGCGCGGCCAGCCCTTCGGCCATCTGCTCGACGAACTCCTTGCCCTGCGCGACTTCCAGCGCGTGCCAGAGTTCTTCGTCGGTGGCGTCCGGGTTGCCGTAACGCAGGTTGCTCGCCACCGTGCCGGCGAACAGGTACGGCTTCTGCGGCACCAGCCCGACCGCCTTCGCCAGCAGCACCGGATCCAGGTCGCGGACGTCGACGCCGTCGACCTTCACCGTGCCGGCGGTGGCGTCCATCAGCCGGGGGATCAGGTTGAGCAGCGTGGTCTTGCCGGTCCCGGTCGAGCCGATCACCGCGGTGGTCTCACCCGGCCTGCCGATCAGCGAGATGTCCTGCAGCACCGCCTGCTCGGCGCCGGGGTAGCGGAACTCGACCCCGGTCAGCTCGAGGTGCCCGTGCACCGCGCCCGGCCGGATCGGGGTGACCGGCGGGCGGACGCTGGACTCGGTGTCCAGCACCTCGGTGATCCGCTCGGCGCTGACCTCCGCGCGCGGCACCATCATGAACATGAAGGTGGCCATCATGACCGCCATCAGGATCTGCAGCAGGTAGGACAGGAACGCGGTCAGCGCGCCGATCTGCATCTCGCCCGAGTCGATCCGCTGCGCGCCGAACCACAGCACGGCGACGCTGGAGGCGTTCATCACCAGCATCACGACCGGGAACATCAGCGCCATCAGGCGGCCGACCTTCAGTGAGACGACGAGCAGGTCGTCGTTGGCCTTGCCGAAGCGCTCGCGCTCGCGGGTGTCGCGGACGAACGCGCGGATGACCCGGATGCCCATGATCTGCTCGCGCAGCACCTGGTTGATCCGGTCGAGGCGCACCTGCATCAGCCGGAACTGCGGGCGCATCCGGCTGATGATGATGCCGACCGCGATCGCCAGCACCGGCACGATGACCAGCAGCAGCGAGGACAGCGGGACGTCGAGGTTCAGCGCCAGGATGATGCCGCCGACGCACATGATCGGCGCGGACACCATCAGCGTCAGCGTCATCACCACCAGCATCTGGATCTGCTGGACGTCGTTGGTGGTGCGGGTGATCAGCGACGGCGTGCCGAACTGGCCGACCTCGCGCGCGGAGAAGTCCTGCACGCGGTGGAAGATCCCGGCGCGGAGGTCGCGCCCGACCGCCATCGCGGTGCGCGCGCCGAAGTAGACCGCGCCGATGGAACAGGCGATCTGCACCAGCGTGATGCCGAGCATCACCGCGCCGACCCGCATGATGTAGCCGGTGTCGCCCTTGATCACGCCGTCGTCGATGATGTCGGCGTTGAGCGTGGGCAGGTAGAGCATGGCCAGGGTCTGGACGAGCTGCAGCAGCACGATCAGCCAGAGCGGGCCGGTGTAGGGGCGCAGATAATTGCGCAGGAGCCGGACTAGCACAACGGTTTCTCCCCCAGGGATGTGGTGGTTTTCAGTTCGGTGGCACCGCAGGTGCCGGTCAGGGTGGGCATGCCCGCCGCCAGTTCGTCCAGCAGCCGTTCGATGGTCGGCCCGAACGGGGCGTCCTCGGTCAGGAACCAGTTGAAGAACGCGACCCGGACCGCGCTCTCCACCGCGGCGGCCATCAGCCGGCAGTGCAGCAGGTCGCCGCCGGTCCGCTCGACGAGCGCTTCGGTCAGGACCTGCTCGACCGCAGCGTGCGCCTTGAAGAACTCCCCGCGCAGCCCTTGGTGCCCCATCAGCGCGCGGACCCTGGCAACATAGGTCCGATCCGGCTCGCCGTCACGGAAATATTGCTCGAGGACCGCGGCCTTGACCGCCGTCCAGAGCGGTTCGCCGGCCGGCCGGTCGAGCAGCGCCTCCCGGACCCGCTCCTGCCGCTGCACGACGAAGGCGCAGATCGCCTGTTCCTTGCTGGAGAAGTAGTTGTTGAAGGTGCGTGGGGAAACGCCGACCTCGGCGGCGATGTCCTCCACCCGCACCTGGTCCACGCCACGGTCCACGGCGAGGCGCAGCGCCGCGTCGGCGAGCGCGCGCCGCGCGGCCCGCTTCTTGCGCTCGCGCAGGCCTAACGGAGCTGGATCGGTGGGCATGTGCACAGCGTAGCGCAAAACTTGCGTGCCACGCAAAATTTTGCGCGGCACGCACCTTTGGCTACCCGATCGGCCCTCGCGGTCCGGCTGCGGTTTCGGTGGGTGACAGCCGGGAAAGATGCGACATGCGCGGCCGTAGCGGAGCGTGGCGGGCAATGCCGGAGGTTTCAGGACTGAATGGTCTAGTCCGATAGGCCCACTGGCGTTCCCGATGTGGCCCTTGGCATCCGGCTACGGCTGAGCGCCACGTTCGGGTCGCGAAAAATTCTATTTCACTCGTTCGGCCCAGTGATCGACAACGCCGGAATCGACGCGGCGCCGTTACCACCACAAACACGGGTAATTCACTGACTACCCATGGTAAGGGTGCCCTCCGAAGCAGTCGAGTGGCAGGTGGGACGCCGGATCGGGCCGCCACGTCCGAGTGGTTCATGGTAAAAAACGGACCCTGATCGGTTCGCGCGGCAACACGGAGGGTGAGGCAAGCAGTCGTGACGGCAGCCACCCTGCCCCACCGTCGTGTCCGCGTCCTCGGCCGTGCCCGAACTTTTCGCCGACCGTCACTCAGGAGTTCGTGAACCCCCGTGCCCACTGTGCCCAACTCAGAAGAGTCCGACAAACCGTACGACAAGTCCATCCGCAAACGGCTCACCCGGACCGTCCTCATTCCGAGTGTGACGCTGCTGGTGCTGTGGACCGCGGTTTCGTCGTACTTCTTCCTCAACGGCCTTTATGTGCGATTGGTCGCGGCTTCGGTACGCGAGGTCTCCATTCCCGCCGTCACCGCGCTTTCCTCGCTGCAGCAGGAACGTCAGCTCGCGCTGCAGTTCCTGGACAATCCGGCGCCGGGGCAGGCACAGCTCAAGGATCAGCAGAAGAGCACCGACGCGAAGCTGAGCGACCTGCAGGACGCCTTCGCCTCGACGATCTCCAACGCGCCCGACGAGATCGCCACCAAGGTCACCGCGCTGAAGAACCAGTTCGACCAGCTGCCGGTGGTCCGCTCGCAGATCACCTTCCGCAGCATCGACCGCGTCGCCGTCAACAGTTACTACAACGGGGTGCTCGACGCGGCGTCGAACCTGTTCGACACCCAGGCCCGGATCGTGCCGGACGCCACGGCGGTGCAGGGCGCCATCTCGGCCACCTCGCTGTTCCGTGCCAGCGACATGATGTCCCGCGAGACGTCGCTGGTCACCTCGGCGTTCGCGGCGGGCACCTTCGCCCCGGACGACTTCGCGCAGTTCAGCCAGCTCTCCGGGTTCTACCGGACGCAGCTGAACCAGATCGCGCCCTTCCTCGAGCCCGCGATCCGCGACCGCTATCAGGCACTCACGAACAGCACGTCGTGGAAGCAGCTCACGAGCCAGGAGGACGCGCTCGTCAAGAACGGCCCGTGGACGACCGGTGAGCAGCGCGGCGTCCCGGTCACCGCGGCCGACTGGCAGAACGCGACCGGCCAGGTCGCCAAGGGGTTGACCGACCTCACCATCGGCCAGGCCGACCAGGTCTCCGCGGCCGCCATCGAATCGGGCAACGCCCAGCTGCGCAACGCGATCATCGGCAGCATCCTGGCCCTGCTCGCGTCGCTGGCCGCGATCATCGTCGCGGTCCGGGTGTCCCGCTCGCTCGTCGACCGCGCGCTGGTGACCCGCCTGGACCGGCTGCGGCGCGACTCGCTCGACCTCGCCCGCAACCGGCTGCCGCACATCGTGGACCGGCTCAAGAACGGCGAGGCGGTCGACCTCTCGACGGAGCTGCCGCAGCTCGACCACGGCCGGGACGAGATCGGGCAGGTGGCCGAGGCGTTCAACGCCGCGCAGCTCACCGCCGTGCACGCCGCGGTGAGCGAGGCCAAGGCCCGCAGCGGTGTGCACAACGTGTTCCTCGGCATCGCCCACCGCAACCAGGTCCTGGTGCACCGGCAGCTGCAGATCCTCGACGAGATGGAAAGCCGCGAGGAGAACTCGACGCAGCTGGCGTCGCTGTTCCAGCTCGACCACCTCGCCGCGCGCGCCCGCCGCACCACCGAGAACCTGATCATCCTCGGCGGCAAGCAGCCGGGACGCCGCTGGCGCAAGCCGGTCTCGCTGATGGAGGTGCTGCGCGCCGCGATCTCCGAGACCGAGCAGTACTCGCGCGTCCAGGTCGAGCAGGTCGCCGAGGTCTCGATCGTCGGCTCGGCCGTCGCGGACACCATCCACCTGGTCGCGGAGCTGGTCGACAACGCGACGTCGTTCTCGCCGCCGGGTTCGCCGGTGGAGGTGACCAGCAGGCTGGTCGCGCGCGGGGTCGTCGTCGACGTCTCGGATCAGGGCCTCGGCATGAAGGACGGCGTCCGCGACTGGGCGAACGCGATGATGGCCAGCGCGCCCGAGTTCGACGCGATGGCGCTGCGCGCCGACTCCAGCCTCGGCCTGTTCGTGGTGGCGCGCCTGGCCTCCCGGCTCGGGATCGCCGTCACGTTCGACCCGTCCCGGTACGGCGGCACCCGGGCCACCGTGCTGATCCCCGTCCAGCACCTGGCGGGGGAGCAGCCCGGCGACCTCGGCCACAACGGCGCCGAGTTCCAGCCGGGCCCGCTGCGGGAGGACCTCGCGGTGCCCGCGCCGGTGGGCGGCGCCGCCCGGCAGGTACAGGAGAGCGCACCAGGTTCGATGGACACACCCAGCTCCTTCAGCGGTCAGATCCCGATGAGGCGAGAAGTCATGCCGCGGCCGCACCCGGCCCGCGCGCTGACCCCACCTTCACCGACGCCGCGCGTCCCCGGCCCCGAGCCGGAGGAGGCACCCGAGCCACCCGTGAACGTCCCGCAGCGGGCGGTCGCGGACAAGCCGCGGCTGCCCCGCCGCGAACCCCAGCAGAATCTCGTCGCCCAGCTCCAGGAGGAGCCGGACGAGGACACCACGGATGCGCCGAGCGTCGCGGGGGACGGGACCGCGCGCACGCTCGCCGCGTTCGCGAAGGGGACCCGTCGCGGCCGCGACGGGATCGGCGAGTCGTAGTCCTCGACCGCACCAAGACAAGTCCACACACCGAAAGTCAAGGTCTGCACGCATGAACGAGTACGGGAACCCCAGGCCCGATCTCAACTGGCTCCTCGACGACGTCGTGAGCCGCGTCGTCGGCGCCCAGAACGCCATCGTGCTCTCCGCCGACGGGCTGCTGATCGGCAAGTCGGCCGGGATGAGCAAGGACGACTCCGATCAGCTCTCCGCCATCGCCTCGAGCCTGGTCAGCCTGGCCAAGGGGGTGAGCAGGCAGTTCGGCCGCGGCAAGGTGCTGCAGAACATGATCGAGATGGAGCGCGGGTACCTCTTCGTCTCCGCCGCGGGCCAGGGCGCGTGCCTGGCCGTGCTGGCCGGGGAGAACACCGACGTCGAAATGATCGCCTACGAGATGAACCGCCTGGTCAAGCGGGTCGGCGACTACCTCGCCTCGGCTCCGCGCGATGCGGCATACATGCTACGGGAGGCCACATGAGCGGGGACGACGGCTGGTATGACGAGGCTGCTGGGCCGCTCGTGCGGCCGTACACGATCACCAGCGGCCGCACGCCTTCCGAAGCCGCGCAACAGCTGGACGTCTCCACCCAGGTGATGACGCTGCGCTCGGAGCAGCAGCCGACCGGGCTGGGCCCGGAGCACCTGGCGATCATCGGGCTCTGCAGACGGCCGCTGTCGGTCGCCGAGATCGCGGTGTACGTGAAGCTGCCGCTCGGCGTGGTCAGAGTGCTCTGCGGCGACTTGATCGAGCGCGGTCTGGTCATCACCCGGTCCCCGAACTATCAGCCGGCCCAGTCGCCGGACCTCGAAACTCTCCAGGCGGTTCTCGATGGCCTCATCAAGTACTGACGGCAAGGGGATGGACATGGTCCCCATCCCGGTCAAGATCATCGTCGCGGGCGGCTTCGGCGCGGGCAAGACGACCATGGTCGGTTCGGTCAGCGAGATCCCGCCGCTGTCCACCGAGGAGGTGCTGACCGAGGCCAGCACCGGTGTCGACGACCTTTCCGGCGTCGAGCGCAAGACGACCACCACGGTGGCACTGGACTTCGGCCGGATCACCATCTCCACCCGGCACGTGCTGTACCTGTTCGGCACGCCGGGGCAGGCGCGGTTCTGGTTCATGTGGGACGACCTGGCGCGCGGCGCGATCGGGACGATCGTGCTCGTCGACACGCGGCGGCTGGAGACCAGCTTCGCGGCGATCGACTTCTTCGAGCGGCGGCGGATTCCGTTCATCGTCGCCGTGAACTGCTTCGACGGCGCTCCGCGCTACACCATCGAGGAGATCCGCGAAGCGCTGGTCGTGCCCGAGCGGGTCCCGATCGTCCTGTGCGACGCCCGGGACCGCGACTCGAGCAAGATCGCGCTGATCCGCCTGGTGCGGCACGCGATGACGGCGGTACCGATCAGGCCGGTGCCATCCGCAGGTTGAAATGACGCAGGATCGCCGGCGCCTCGACGATGCGGTAGCCGGGGACCTGCTCAGGGTTCTTCGCGATGTCGGCCAGCACCTCGGCCACGTAGTCGTAGTGCGCCTGCGTGTAGACCCGGCGCGGCAGCGCCATCCGGACCAGTTCGAACGGAGCCGGGGTCACCAGCTCGTTGTCCTCGTCCAGCGTGCCGAGGTAGAGCGAACCCAGCTCGACGCAGCGGATGCCGCCCTCGAGATAGAGCTCGCAGGCCAGCGCGTGCCCGGGGAAGCGCTTCGGCGGCAGGTGGGGGAGCAGGCGTCCGGCGTTGAGGTAGAGCGCGTGGATCCCCGGCGGCTGCACGAGATCCACCCCGGCGTCGTTGGCCTGCTGGGCCAGCCGGGCCGCGTCGGCGGTCCGGGCCTCGAGGTAGTGCGGGTCCAGAACCTCTTGCAGGCCACGGGCGACGCGATCGAGGTCGTGCGCGCCGAGGCCGCCGTAGGTGCGGAAACCCTCGGTCGCGATCAGGTTCGTCTCGCAGCGTTGCGCGAGTTCGGGATCGTTGAGCCCGATGAACGCGCCCA
The DNA here is from genome assembly GCA_963762765.1 of uncultured Actinomycetota bacterium. GTDB lineage: Bacteria > Actinomycetota > Actinomycetes > Mycobacteriales > Pseudonocardiaceae > Amycolatopsis. The sequence goes on along the minus strand of CAVXMR010000051.1, from coordinate 132,488 downwards.
TGGGGGAGATGCCGTCCTTCTTCAGGCTGGCGACGGCGCCGTCGACCAGTCCGAACGCCTCCTGGGCGACTTCGCGCGGGGTCTTGCCCGCGTAACCCTTCTCCCGCTGGATGACGAGCCAGGCGTTCTCCGCGAAGCGGGCCGCGTCGAGGAAGATCGGCTTCCCGTGCTTGCGGCACAGCTTGCTCGCCGCGGTGAGGTTGGCCATCGAAACCGGCTGCCCACCGCCGCCGTTGTTGGTGATGGTGATCAGCACCTGGCCGACGCGGCCGGATTCCGGGCCGGTCAGGATCTGCTTGAGGGCGGCCAGGTCGATGTTGCCCTTGAACGGTTCCCGGCTGTCCAGATCCCAGAACTCGGGGCAGGGCAGATCGCGTGCTTCGGCGCCCAGTAGTTCGACGTTCGCCCGCGTGGTGTCGAAATGCGTGTTGCTGATCGACAGTTGCCCTTCCGAGAGCACGCTCGAAAAGAGCACACGTTCTGCCGCGCGGCCCTGGTGGACCGGCAGGATGTGCGGGTAGCGGGTCAGTTCGGAAAGCGCGTTCCGGAACCGGAAGAACGAGTCCGAGCCGGCGTACGACCGGTCGGCCGCGGCGGCGGCGGCCTCCTGCGCGGTGGACACCGCGCCGGTGCCCGAGTCGGTCAGCAGGTCGATCGAAACCCGGTTGGCGGGCAGGTTGAACGCGTTGTAGCCCGCCTCCGCCAACGCCTGCTCGCGCTCCGCCCTGGTGGTGACGGGGATCGCGGCGACGACCTGTGCTCGGTACGGCGGAAATGTCCGCATGGTGCTTTCCTCCAGAATTCGGCAGAACAGAAATCTATCGCCGTAGTGCGAGCGGGACACCGAGCACCGGTCGTCGGTGCGCGGGCATTACCTGGTAGGCTTCGGACGAGAGGTAGGCCGTGATTCCCGAGCCGAATTCCCCGATCCGCAGCGAAACGTGCGCGATCAGTCCGACACCATTCCGGAGCGGGCGATCCGTGACCGCCGCGATGGCCGCGTCGAGTTTCGTCTCGTCGAAATCGTATTGGGCCATGATGGCGTGCACCCTGGCCCGGGCGACAGCGTCGTCCGTGACGTAACTGCGAATGGGGAGATAGAGGCTGTAATTGCTCGGGCGGCCGTCGTTGCCCTCGACGAAGGAATAGCTCGAAATCAGCGGCCTGCGGCCGAATGGCCCCTTTCCGCCGCCGACCACCGAGCAGAACTCGTGGACCTGTGCCGGGTCCACGCCGGGCACGAGCGTGGCCGCGCGCTCGACGTCCGCGCTCTCGGCGTTGTCGTGCGAGACGTACACCTTGACCCGGGACAGCGGGCTGCGGTCGAGGTCGAGCGCGAAGAAGGTGAAGTTGTCCAGCTCGCCGCGGGGCAGCGCGTGCTCGATCACCGCGTCGTACGCGCCGGCGATGTTCAGTCGCCGGAATCCCTCGCTGACCAGTGAATCCGCCATGGTCGGCCCGCTGATCTGCGGGTTGAGGTAGACCTTGATCTTGGGGTCGCGGCCGGGCCGGAAGATCAGCGAGTACCACATCGTGAAGGGGCCTTGACGCTCCTCATGGGGGAAGAAGAGGTCGCTGACCGCGTCGAGCCGGGAGGTGTCGAGGCCGTGCTCGGCGGCGATGCGGTCGAGGAACTCCCGGGGCGTCCGCCGTCCGACGCTCTCGCCGAGCACCCGGACCGCGCATTCGCCGGTCGCGTCGAACGCGACGGAGAATTCGACTGGCGTGGTGTCGTCCGCCACATTCGAGAAGAATTCCGGCGGTTCCGCGATGCTGTTCTGCCCGGCCGGGCCGAGTAACTCGCCCAGTAGTTTCAGGTGACGGTGGTCACTGCGGTCCATTCCGATGACTTCGCACAGTCTGTCGAGTTGCCTGCTGGTGTGTTCGTAGAGTGACAAATAGGCTAGCGAGACGCCGACATCGGCCATGGCTGCATTCACCGTTCATTCGTGCCTTCGGCCCAGTCGCGGTTGCTCCGAAGCGGCCTTTCGGAAACGAGGGCGTCGAAGAGATTAATCCGGAATAATCCGTGACGCTACCTCTGTCGGGGCGATCTTGTCCCGATAAAGTAGTGTCCGAGTGTGCTTGCCGGGCCGGAAGTTCACCTGAATATCGCCTGGACAGATCGCCGGAGCGCGGCTACTGGTCGTATGACCGTTATGACGCTGAGTCGGGATGCTCCGGCGGGTGGGACGGCCCGTCGTTCGTGATCGAGAAAGACGGTCTGGCCAGCGGTGACGCCGCGGGGCGGCTGCCGGTGCCCGAATGGAGCAGTGGGTTACGCCGCCTGCCTCGCCGCGGTCACCGTCGAGGGTGCGCACGACAAGAGAAAGAGCAGGCAGCAGGCCTGTCGCTGAGACGGAAGACTGTCGCTGACGGGGGTTTCGCGTTACGGTAGTTACGTAGCGTAAGTGATCCGGCGGAGGTGCTTGGCATGCGAGCGATGTGGAAGGGCTCGGTGTCGTTTGGGCTGGTGAGCATCCCGATCCAGCTCTACGCGGCCACCGAGAACAAGAACGTCCAGCTGCGCCAGGTGCACGAGGCCGACGGCGGGCGCATCCAGTACAAGCGGTTCTGCACGGTCGACGGCCAGGAGGTCGCCTACGCCGAGATCGCCAAGGGCTACGAGCTGCCCGACGGCGAGATGGTGGTGATCACCGACGCCGAGATGGCCGACCTCCCGCTGCCCAGCCAACGCACCATCGACGTGCTCGAGTTCGTCCCGCTCGAGTCGATCGACCCGATCCAGTACGACAAGACCTACTACCTCGAGCCGCAGAAGAACGCGATCAAGCCCTACATCGTGCTCCGGGACGCGCTCCACAAGTCGAGCCAGGTGGCGATCGCCAAGGTCGCGGTCCGGCAGCGGGAGAGCCTGGCGGTGCTGCGGGTGCACAACGACGTCATGGTGATGACGACGATGCTGTGGCCGGACGAGGTGCGCGAGCCGGACTTCCCGTTCCTGCGCGAGGACCCGCCGCAGATCCGCTCGCAGGAGCTGTCGATGGCGGGTTCGCTGATCGACTCGCTGGCCGAGCCGGTGTTCGAGCCGGACAAGTACACCGACCACTACCGCGAAGCCCTCGAGCAGATGATCGAGGCGAAGGTCGCGGGCGACGAAACGCAGAAGCCGGCGGCGGTGACGGCGAAGGCCGACGTCGTCGACCTGATGGCGGCACTGCAGGCTTCGGTGGACGCGGCCAAGAAGTCGCGCCAGTCCGCGGCGAAGCCGAAGGTGGTCAAGGCCGAGCCCGAAGAGTCCGAAAAGGACGAAAAGCCGGCCAAGAAAGCCCGGAAGACCACCAAATCCGCCTGACCGAACTCGCTGCTCCCCAGCTTCTCGTGAGTGGTGCGGCCGGTTGATGGTAGGGCAAAGGTGGCGCGCTCGGCGTGGTGCCTCGATGAAGGGGACTTTCCTCGCGTCCGGCGTGAGGAAAGTCCCCTTCATGTCAGCCGACTTACCACTCACGAGAAGCCGGGGAGCAGTTCTGCGACACGCCGTGTCCATACCGGACTTCGCCCTCCCGCGGTGGTACCAAGAAAGGCGATCCTCACGGAAGGAGTGGCGCTCATGGACTGCGCGTCCTGCATCGCGGGGCTGGACCACTGTCACGGCACGTTGGTCGTTCACCCGGAAGGCGGATTCGCCGACTGTACCGCCGGAGAGTGCGCCGACCACGATCTGCTGCGGCACGCCCTGATCGTCGGCTGTGCGTCCTTCGGCCGTGGCTGCAGCTGCGTGGTCACCGAAGAGATGGCGCTGCGTCAAGCTTCCTGAGCCTCCCGCCAGGACCCGCGAAGGCCCCTCCGAGCGTTGGGAAAGCGCTCGGGCGGGCCTTCGCGGTGTAAGGAGAGCGTGAGCAGGTGTACCCGATCGTGTATGCAGCTGTGTACACCGGCTTGGCGATGTGCTAACACTAACGAGGTCCTTCGGCTCTCCCTCCCCCTCGGAGCCGGAGGACCCCTTATTTTCCGGGCAGTGTCCGCGCAACGTGTTAGTCCACGATGTACAGTTCAGTCCGTGGTGACATGTGAGACGCGGGAAGCGGCGCTGTCCAGAGTCGGCCGCGCGCTGGCCGATCCGACGCGGTGCCGGATTTTGACCGCTTTGCTCGACGGAATCTGTTATCCCGGCAAGCTCGCCGCCGAACTGGGGCTGAGCCGGTCGAATGTGTCGAACCACTTGGCGTGCCTGCGCGGTTGCGGTCTGGTGGTGGCCGGCTACGAGGGCCGTCGGGTTCGCTACGACCTCGCCGACGTACACCTCGCCCGCGCGCTGCGCGAGCTCGTTCAGGTCGTGCTCGCCGTCGAACCGACCGACGAGTGCCGCGATGAGTGAGTCCTGTATGGACGCCTGTTGTGCGCCCCCAGTCGCGTCTGAGCGGCGAGACAGCCTCATCAAGCGCGTACGGCTGCTGACGGCCGCGACGATCTCTTACAACGTCGTAGAGGCCGTTGTCGCGCTGCTGGCTGGGACGCGGGCCTCCTCGGCGGCGCTGGTCGGGTTCGGGCTCGACTCGGTGATCGAGGTCGCCTCGGCCGCGGCCGTCGCCTGGCAGTTCTCCGGGAAGGACCCCGAGGCGCGGGAACGCCTGGCGCTCAAGGTGATCGCGCTGTCGTTCTTCGGCCTGGCGGCCTATGTCACGGTCGACGCCGTGCGGACGTTCGCCGGCGGCCGGGAAGCCGAGTCCACAGTGGCCGGTGTGGTGCTGGCGGCGGTTTCGCTCGTGGTGATGCCGGTGCTGTCCGCCGCGCAACGACGAGCGGGGCGTGAACTCGGCTCGGCCAGCGCGGTCGCGGACTCCCGGCAGACGCTGCTGTGCACCTACCTGTCCGGCGTACTGCTGGCCGGGCTCCTGTTCAACGCCCTGTTCGGGTGGTGGTGGGCCGACCCGCTGGTCGCGCTGGCGATCGGCGCCGTGGCGGTGCGAGAAGGCCATACGGCCTGGCGAGGCCAGCACTGCTGCTGACCCCGCCAGACCGGAAAATGGCTCAGTACCAGTGAGCCCGGCCGCCGATGCGACGACCGGTGCCACCCAGGATGGCCAGCGCGATGCCGGCCACGGCCAGGATGATGCCGATGGTGTACAGCACCGGTATACCCACGATAAAGCCGATGATCAACAGAATCACGCCGAGAACGATCATTGAGCCACACTCCTTCGTACGAGGCTCGCCCGGCGCGGTGCCGGGCGAGCGAGCACTCCAGGAGAATGGCCAGTTCCAGCGTGGTCCAAACTACGGCAAATGGAGCAACCCGCCGGATCAGTACCGATAGTGGTCGAGCTTGTACGGTCCCGCGACATCCACGCCGATGTAATCCGCCTGTTCCTTGGTGAGCTTGGTGAGTTTCACACCGAGCGCGTCGAGGTGCAGCCGCGCGACCTTCTCGTCGAGCACCTTCGGCAGCCGGTAGACGTCGATCGGGTACTCGCCGGGCTTGGTGAACAACTCGATCTGCGCGATCGCCTGGTTGGTGAAGGAGTTCGACATCACGAAGGACGGGTGCCCGGTCGCGTTGCCGAGGTTCATCAGGCGGCCCTCGGAAAGCACGATGATCGCGTGGCCGTCCTCGAACGTCCATTCGTGCACCTGCGGCTTGATCTCGGACTTGACCACGCCGGGGATCTTCGCCAGGCCGGCCATGTCGATCTCGTTGTCGAAGTGCCCGACGTTCGCGACGATCGCGTTGTGCTTCATGCGCTTCATCTGCTCGGCCGAGATGATGCCGAAGTTGCCGGTGGTGGTGATGAAGATGTCGCCGGTCTCGAGGACGTCATCCAGATCCACCACGTCGAGGCCGTCCATCGACGCCTGCAGTGCGCAGATCGGGTCGATCTCGGTCACCGAAACCCGCGCGCCCTGGCCGCGCAGCGCCTCGACCGCGCCCTTGCCGACGTCGCCGTAGCCGCAGACGACGACACGCTTGCCGCCGATCATCACGTCGGTGGCGCGGTTGAGGCCGTCCACAAGGGAGTGACGAATGCCGTACTTGTTGTCGAACTTGGACTTCGTGACGGAGTCGTTGACGTTCATCGCCGGGAACAGCAGCTCACCGTCGCGCGCGAGCTTGTAGAGCCGCTTGACGCCGTTGGTGGTCTCCTCGGTGACGCCGCGGATCTCCTTGGCCATGCTGGTGAAGCGCTCGCCGTCCTTGGCGAGGCTGGCGCGCAGCGTGTCGAGGACGATCCGGTACTCCTCGGGGTCCTCTTCGGACGGTTGCGGCACCGCACCGGCCGCCTCGAACTCGACTCCCTTGTGGACGAGCAGGGTGGCGTCGCCGCCGTCGTCGAGGATCATGTTGGGGGACTTGCCGCCGGCGAAGGCGAAGAGCTGGTCGGTGCACCACCAGTACTCCTCGAGCGTCTCGCCCTTCCAGGCGAAGACCGGGGTGCCGCTCGGTGCGTCGACGGTGCCGTTCGGGCCGACGACGACGGCCGCGGCAGCCTCGTCCTGGGTGGAGAAGATGTTGCAGGACACCCAGCGCACCTCGGCGCCGAGCGCGACCAGGGTCTCGATGAGGACCGCGGTCTGCACGGTCATGTGCAGCGAACCGGCGACGCGCGCGCCCTTGAGCGGCTGCGCGGCGGCATACTCGCGGCGGATCGCCATCAGGCCGGGCATCTCGTGCTCGGCGAGCCGGAGCTGCGTGCGTCCGGCCGCGGCGAGGGAAAGGTCGGCGACGGCGAAGTCGAGGCCGTTGATGTTCTGGAGCTTCTCGCTCATTCACGAACTCTTTTCAGTGAAAGGGCATGACGAATAGCGGCATCCGCGCGAGGGATGCCGTCAGGAGCTGGGGTTCAGGATCGGCGCAGTGCGCCTGGCTGTGGCTGAGATCCTTGGGACACCGACAAAAAAGGACACCTCCCTCGCAGGAGGCGCCCTTGTCCGTGATCCCCGGTCCGAGCGTGGCGGAATCGGATTCCGTCGCAGCGCCTCTCGGCCCGGAAACGCGCCGAAGATCGACGCAGTTTCGGTTTCACCGTCCAGGATGGCAAAACCGTCCGGAGGCTGTCAAGCGAGCGTACGGGCCATCAGGATGTCGTCGACGAAGTCGCCGTCGAGGAGGAATTCGTCCTGCAGGACGCCCTCGACGGCGAACCCGCAGGCGACGTAGAGCCGCCGGGCGCCGGTGTTGGGGCCGAGCACCCGCAGGCTCAGCTTGCGCACGCCGCGGCGGCGCGCTTCGTCGACCGCGGCCTCGACGAGCCGCTTGCCGATGCCGCAGCCCTGGTAGTCGGGGTCGACCGCGAGGCCGGCCAGCAGCAGCACGTGCCGGTGGGCCGGGATGCCGAAGCCGGGGCCGACGCGGGCGTAGCCGACGACGTCACCGCCGGTCTCGGCGACGAGGACGTCGGCAGGCCGGATCTGTTCGTCGAAGAAGGGCGCGTCCGATGGCGGCGGGGGCACGGGGGAGGTGGCCGCCGTCCAGGTGCGCAGGTCGATGCGGGCCAGCATGGCTTCGTCGCCGAGGTGGGCCCGGCGGATCTCGATCACGAGGAAGATCTTGCCGGACCCGCCTCGGCGCCCTCAGATCAGGTGGGCGCGGCGCCAGATTCCTTCTGAGCGGCCACCGATCAGCCCGGCCTCGCGCAGGAACGGCACGATCTTCTCGGCCATCCAGCGGCGGGTCTCGTGGAAGTGCGGATTGGCGAGCGCCGCGGCCCGGCCCTCGCGCGGCGCGATGCCGACGCTGCGGTAGACGCGGGCGTCGACCATGCTGTCGATCACCCCGAAGGCGACCAGGGCGGTCCGGACGCGGTGGCGGTGCAGGGCGGCGCGGGTCAGCTTCGGCGTCGTCCGCAGGACTTCGTCCTTGGCGAAGCGGACGTGCCGGGCCTCCTCGACGACGTGGATGCGGTTGACCGCGCGGATCAGCGGCTGGATGCCGTCGTCGTCCATCATGGACCGCTGGAGCCGGTCGGTGGTCTCCTCGGCGACCAGGACGCTGGCGAACATCGAGGGCCCGGCGGCGGTCGCGGCGAACACCTTGGCGGCGCGGTGCACGACCTTCGGCACGCCGTAGCGGGGCACGCCCAGGCGTTCCGCGGTGCGCGCGAACATCACCGAATGGCGGGTCTCGTCGCCGATTTCGGTGAGGGCGTACTGGGCGTGCTCGGTGCGGGCGTCGAGGTCGAAGACGTAGCGGGCGAGCAGGTGCATCAGCGCGATCTCGAACCACAGCCCGACGCTCATGATGCTGGCGATCTCGTGCTTGGACAGTTCGATCCGCTGCTCGGGGGTCAGTTTCGCCCAGAGGTCGGTGCCGTAGAGCGAGACTCGTTCGAGGGGCATGTAGGCCTTGCCGTCGGCGAGCGGGGCGGCCCAGTCGATGTCGATGTGCGGGTCGTAGGAGTTCTTCGCGGAGCTCTTGAGCAGGCGGCCTGCGCTGACGTCCCGGTCCTGGGCCTCGATGCCCATGGGCTACCTCCGGCGAAGTAGGTGGTACGCGGTGTACTAGCTACAGTACCCCCGGGCGCCGGACCTGAGTAGGCTTTTCGCGTGACGAAGGCAGACGGCCGGGCCACGCGGTGGGCCGGGCAGCAGGAGCGGCGGCGCGCGGAGTTCGTCGACGCCGCCCTGGCCGCGATCGCCGAACACGGCCCCGACGTCTCCACCGAGCAGATCGCCGAACGCGCCGGCGTCGCACGCACCCGGCTGTACCGCCACTTCTCGGACGCTGCCGACCTTCAGCGGGCGATCGCCTCGCGGGCGGCGGAGTTGGTGACGGCCGAGCTGGACCCGTTGTGGCACCCGCAGGGCTCGCCGCGGGAGATGATCACCGCGGCGATCGAGACCCACCTGCGCTGGCTGACCGAAAACGCTCAGCTGCACCGGTACCTGGTGCGCACTTTGCGGGGCGCTCCATCGCCGAGCCTTGACGTCCGCGGTGCGATCGCGCGGCACTTGAGCCGGCTGTTCACCGGATATCTCGCGGCTTTCGGTCTCGACACCGCCCCGGCGGACACCATCGCGTTCGGACTGGTCGGGTACGTCGAATCGGCCACGACCCGCTGGCTCGATCACCCCGGGGCCTTGAGCCTGGCTCAGCTGACCGGGCAGCTCACCGGGACGATCTGGGCGATGCTGGACTACACGCTGCGGGCGGGTGGGGTCTCGCTCGACCCGGACCAGCCGCTGCCCCTCCCCGACGACCTCTAGTTACGCCCCCAATCACGCGAGTTCCGCTTCTGATCACGTGAGTTCCGGGTTCCGTCCGACCCTCCAGGTACGTGAGCCGACCCTCCAGGTACGTGAGCCGACCCTCAGTACGTGAGCCGTACGTGAGCCGACCCTCTGGGTACGCGAGTCGTCCATTCAGGTACGCGTGTTCGCCGTCTGGGTACGTGGGTTCGGCGGTTTGGGTTGTGGGTGGCGCGGGCCGGGTGCTCTCGTAGGTTGAGGTTGCGCTCGTGGGGTGGGGTTTCAAGATGCGGGCTTCGCCGTTGCGTAGGAAATCGACGCGTCCTGTGGTCACCCTGATCTCGGGGCGGCAGGCGTCGATTCCCCACGCCTCGGATTCTCTGCCGACGGTTTTGTCGGTGGTCGCCGGTAGTGTGGACTTCGGGGGCTTCTCGCGTCGCGTTGTTGGTCACCTTGCTTGCGCCGCAACGGATATAGCCGCTGAGTCCATAAAGGACAGTGGGTTGTCAGGGTTCACTCGATCAAGCGATGGTGTGTCGAATTCCTGTTCGGTATCGTAGTGGCATGGCGACCGATACAGGTATCGCAGAAACCCCCTATGACCGTCGAAGATCTGGCGCTGTTGACCAGCTGACCGAAGCGCACGCTCGCATGTGCGCTGCCCAAGAAGAATATGTTCGTGCCCTCGCCGAGGTCAGCGACTGCGCTGGTTCTCCTCGCTCGCTTAGTTCCGAAGTGGGGCTGGCGGTGCGGATCGACAACGATCGCGCGGCCGAGGAGCTCACCTGGGCACGGGCGCTGGTGCGGCATCTTCCGCGCACGCTCGCCGCGTTGCGGGTGGGCACTATTGATCTGTACAAGGCGTTCATCGTCGCCGAACTCACCACCTCCCTCTCTGTCGAGCAATTGGCGCGGGCGGATGTGCTGTTGGAGAAGCGGTTGAAGAAGACGCCGAAGAACCTGCGTCGCGCCGTCTACGGTGTGGTCAAAAACGTCGACCCCGATGGCGATGAAGAGCGGCGTAAGAAGTGCGAGGCCGGCCGGAAGGTCGCGCTGAGCCATCGCGATCACGGCTGGAGCGTCCTGAGTGCGGACCTGCCCTGTCACAAGGCGTCGGCGATCTACCAGTCGCTGACCGACGCGGCCCGGGAACTGCGCAAGATCGACCCGAGCAGGACCATGGACCAGCTGCGGGCAGACATCTTCGCCGACCGACTGCTCAACGCGGTCAACGGCACCGCGAGTGTGAAGGCGCAGGTCTACGTGTACGTGGATCTGTTCACCCTGTGGTCGTTGAACAATGATCCTGGCTACCTGCCCGGCTACGGGGAAATTCCGGCGGACCTGGCGCGGCAGATCGCGGCCGACCCGAACTCCATCTGGACCCGGCTCATCACCGACCCGGACACCGGGCAGTTGCTCAGCGTCGGGCGGACCAAGTACCGGCCACCAGCGGCTCTGGCCGATTACGTGCGGATCCGGGCCCGGACTTGCGAGCATCCCGGGTGCAACCAGCCCGCCGAATTCGTGGACATCGACCACACCGAGGACTGGGCACTCGGCGGCGAGACCAACGCCGACACCCTCGGCGGGCGATGTCGCTACCACCACCTGCTCAAGAACGAACCCGGCTGGCACTACCAAGCCAACCCCGACGGCACCACCACGATCACCACTCCGGCAGGAAGGACCTACACCAGCAAACCCGATCCCATTCACAAACCACGGAGCCAGCCTTAGTGGTCACCATCGGGAGTTCTCCGGGGGTCTCGACGGCCCAGCTTCCCGCTGGACGCACGGCCGCGAGGTCCGAGTACAACCCCGGTACGAGGACCTCGCGGCCGCACGCCCAGCAGAAACCTGGATCCGCCGAATACCCCCGAAGGACTTCCGATGGCAACCACTTAGTCGCGCGGGAATTCGGCGCGGACGCCGAGCAACCGCACCGGGCGCGTCAGCTCGAACATTGCCAGAACCTGTTGCGCCGCACGGTCCAGCTCCGCGGCGTCGGACGTCGGTTCCGGGAGGGTGATGCTGTGCATGTGGGTCATGAAGGGGACGAAGCGCACCTTCACCGCGACTCGCGCGGCGGGGCGGCCTTCGTCGAGGACGTCCTGGGCGACGCGCTTCGCGAGTGTCGAGACTTCGGTGGACATCGCCGCCGGGTCGGTGATGTCGCGTTGGAACGTCGTTTCGCGGCTGCGGGAGCGGGCGACGTATGGGGTCGCGCTCACGTCGGCGTCGCTGATGCCGCCGCCGAGGAGGCGGAGCCACGGGCCGGTCTTGGGGCCGAAGCGGGCGGCCAGCTCGGAGACGTCGGCACCGGCCAGGTCCAGGACGGTCTGGATGCCCAGTTCCGCGAGCTTCTTCGACGTCTTGCTGCCGATCCCCCAGAGCGCGTCGGTGGGGCGGGCGGCCATCACGTCCCACCAGTTTTCCTGCGTGAGGCGGAAGATCCCGGCCGGCTTGCCGAAGCCGGTGGCGAGCTTGGCGCGCAGCTTGTTGTCCCCGATCCCGACCGAACAGGACAGTCCGGTCTCGCGGGTGACCGCCGCCCGGATGTCGGTGGCGAGTGCCATCGGGTCGTCGGTGTCGGCGCCGAGGAAGGCCTCGTCCCAGCCCATCACCTGGACGACGACCGGGAACTCGCGCAGCGTCGCCATCACGTGCTCGGAGACTTCGAGGTACGCGGGCGCGTCGGTGGGGAGGAAGACCGCGTCCGGGCAGCGCTTCGCCGCGGTGCGCAAGGGCATGCCCGACTGGATGCCGAACTCGCGGGCTTCGTACGAGGCCGTCGCGACGACGGCGCGTTCGGTGGGGTCACCGTTGCCGCCGACGACCACCGGGCGGCCGCGCAGCTCGGGGTGGCGGGCGATCTCGACCGCGGCGATGAATTGGTCGAGGTCGACGTGCAGGACCCAGGTCACCCGCCCAGTGTGCGGGTACCGGCAGGCGATCGGCTACCTGAGCACGTGGCGGCGCGCGGCGTGCATCCAGACCGCGGCGGCCAGCGCGAGCAGCCCGAACAGGGTGAGGCCGGGGTCGGCCACGACGATCCCGGTGACGAGCAGGACGGAGGCGAGCACGTCCAGTGACACCAGCAGCACGGTCCGGAGCGCTCCGGTTGGCGGGCGCTTGCCCGAGCGCAGCATCAAGGCCAGTTCGGGGTCGCTCAGTTCGAGACTGTGCTCGATCTTCGCCAGCTCGCTGCGATCGTGGTGGCTGAGCATCGGGACACTCCTTTGGAGCCGAACCGGCGTTCCGGCGATCAGATACCCAAACAGCGTCTCGGCGAACCGCCGGATGCCTTCTCATTTCGTGCTTTTTGCTGAGCCAACCGGGTGAAGCTCGTCCGGTCACCGCGATTTCGCGGGATACGGTCGCCGGGAAGAGGCCGGACGGCGGCCGGACGGCGGAAGAAGGCGCCCGCAAAGGGGCGGTCGTGGGGGCGGTCTGGCCGGAGCCTCTTCCGTGCGCGGCGGTGGCCGGTCAAAGACTCTGCACTGGAGGACTCCCATGACCCTGCCCACCGAACCGATCGGCAGCATTCCCCGGCCCGCCTACCTCGTCGACGGCCGCCTCGACGCCGACGCGCTCGCGCAGCTCCAGGCCCGCGCCTTGGCCGACACGATCAGCCGCTTGGAGGAGACCGGTTCGCCGGTCCTGACCGACGGCGAGCAGGCCAAGCCGAGCTTCGCGACATACCCGCTCGCGGGGTTGGAAGCGCTCGCTGCCGACGGCGTCGTGATCCCGTTCGCCGACGGCCACACGCGCCAGCTGCCGCGGCTCACCGCGGGGCCGTTCCGCTACGGGACGTACGCGGACTCGTACCTACGGCGGGCGAAGGCGCTGACGGACCGACCGGTCAAGCAGGCGGTGATCGCCGCGTCGGCGATCTCGCTGATCTATCCCGGCGACGGGATCGAGGGCTACGCCCAGGAAGCGTTCATCGCCGACCTCGTGAACGAGGCCGAGGCCGACATCCGGCGCAGCCTCGACGCGGGCGCGGACAGCGTCCAGATCGACTTCACCGAGGGCCGGCTTTCGCTGAAGCTGGACCCGTCGGGCGGCCTGCTGCGCCAGTTCGTCGCCCTCAACAACGCCGTGCTCGAGCGGTTCACCGCCGAGGAGCGCGCGAAGATCGGCGTCCACACCTGCCCGGGCGGTGACCAGGATTCGGTGCACAGCCTCGACGTCGACTACGCCGGGCTGCTGCCCGCGCTGTTCGACCTGAAGGCGGGCCGGTTCTACGTCCAGCTCGCCAGCGAGGCCGAGCCGGCCGCCGCCCTCGAGGCGATCGCCGGACACATCAAGGCGGACCAGCGGATCTTCGTCGGTGTCATCGACCCGATCGACCCGCGGGTCGAGACCGCCGAAGAGGTCCGTGACCGGGTGCTCGCGGCGGCGAAGTACATCCCGGCCGAGCGGCTGGGCACGTGCGACGACTGTGGCTTCTCGCCCTTCGCCGACGACACGTCCACCTCGCGCGACATCGCGTTCGCCAAGATCAAGGCGCGCGTCGAGGGCACCGCGCTGGCGGCGGACGTCCTGGGCTGACCACGAACTGACCCGCCGTGCGAACGCGGCGGGTCAGTTCGCCTGGGCCGCGACCTTGATGCCGAGGCCGACGAGCATGGTGCCCATCACGGCGTCCATCGCCCGGCGCACCTTGCCCGCGGTGAAGAACCGCCGCAGCGCGCCGATCAGGATCGCGAGCGTGACGAACCACAGCACGGTCGCGGTCAGGGCGATGAGCGCGAGCTCGAGGGTCTGCGTGGTGGAGGCGTCCGCCGGCAGGAACTGGGGGAGCAGCGCCAGGTAGAACACCGCGACCTTCGGGTTCAGCAGGTTGGTGAACAACCCCTGCCGGAACGCCGCGCCCGCGCCGACCGCCTTCGGGCCGTCCTCCTGCCGCAGGTCGCGGTACTCGCCGCGGCGCACAGCGAGCCACGCCTTCACCCCGAGGAAGATCAGGTAGGCCGCGCCGACCAGCTTGACCACGGTGAACGCCACCGCCGACGCGGTGAGTACCGCGGCCACGCCGAGCGCGATCGCCACCACCCACGCGAATACGCCGATCGCGATGCCGACCCCCGCCGCGATCCCGGCCCGGCGTCCGCCGAACAGCGATGTGCGCGTGACGACCACGAAGTCCGGGCCCGGCGACATGGCGCCGAGCAGCACGACGAGCAGGAACGAGATGGCGGTGGCCCCGGAGGTCATGATTTCGACCCTAGTCCGGCCCGCACGGGAATAATCCGCCGCTCGGTAAGGTCGATCTTGCGGTGGGCCGCGGTGCGGCCACGGGGGTGAACGGAGAGCGCATTGACGAGCACGGCCGAGGTGCGGACGCGGGTGCGGATCCCGCTGCGGCTGGACGGCGGGATCGCCGTGGACGCCGAGGCGGTCACGTTCCGCGGGCTGGCCGACGACGGTGAGCACCTCGCGTTCGTGCTGGGCACGCCGGGGGAGATTCCGCTGGTCAGGCCCCATTCCGAGTGTCTGACGGGCGACGTCTTCGGGTCGGCGCGCTGTGACTGCGGGCCGCAGCTGGCCGAGGCCGTCGCGCGGATCTCCGAGGTCGGCGGCTACCTGCTCTACCTGCGCCAGGAAGGCCGCGGGATCGGCCTGTATAACAAGCTAGACGCCTACGCGTTGCAGGATCGCGGGCTCGACACCTATGCCGCGAACACCGCGCTCGGCCTGCCCGAAGACGCCAGGGACTACACCGTGGCCGCCCAGATGCTGACCGCGCTCGGGGTGTCGCGAGTGGACGTCCTGTCGAACAACCCGGACAAGGCCACGCAGCTGCGCGCTGCCGGGATCGCCGTGCGCGACCAGGTGCCTACCGGCGTCTTCGCGACCGAGAACAACGTCCGTTATCTGCGTGCGAAGGCCGAGCAGACCGGGCACACGCTGGCCTTGCCGGCGGGGCTCGCTAGCTGAGCCGCTGGGCCGTCGCCGCGGCCGCGCCGGTGGTGAGCTTCTCCAGGAGCCCGACCAGGTCGTTCTGCTCGTCAGGGGTGAGCGACGCCGCCCAGGCCCGCTCGCGGGCGTTGTGCGCGAGGTAGGCCTCCGTGACGGCGGCCCGGCCGTCGTCGGTGAGGCTGACCTCGACCGCGCGGCGATCGTGCGGGACCGGCGTGCGGGTCACCAGCCCGTCCCGCTCGAGCGTCTTGACCAGCGCGGACGCCGCCGCGCGGCTCATCCCGGCGAGCCGGGCCGTGTGCCGGGCCTCCAGCGGCCCGGCGAGCCACAGCACGAACAGCACCCGGAACCCGCCCCAGCTCCAGCCTCTCGGCCGGTGCACCGTCGACTCCCAGTCGTAGACCAGCGCGCCGACGAGCCGGTGCAGGGTCAGGCCCAGGCGCATCGCCACCGGGTCCACCGCGGGGAGTTCGGTCTTCGTCTTGCCGATCGCGTATTCGACGAACGAGAGGTAGTCGAGGTCTTCGGGCATGGCCGGTTGAGCGGACATGCGCCCCAGGTTAGGGGAACGAGGCCTACCGAAGGGTGTCGCGACCGGACTAACCTGTGTCAAGAACGATGGTCAAGGTTTTGACCAAGGGAGTTCCGGCGTGACCAAGAAAGCGTTTGCCAGCTCGGCCGACCTGACCGACAAGGAACAGACCCTCGAGGTCCTCGCGGACGGCGTATACGCGCTCACCGCGGAAGGCGATCCCAACATCGGGGCGATCGAGGGCGAAGACTTCCTGGTCTGCTTCGAGGCGTTGGCGACGCCCGTCGTCGCTGAGCAGTGGCTTGCGAAACTGCGTGAGCACACCAGCAAACCCGTGCGGTACCTGGTGCTTTCGCACTATCACGCGGTACGCGTGCTCGGCGCGTCCGCCTTCGATGCCGAAGTGATCGTGGCGCACGAGAACACCCGGGCGTTGATCGCCGAACGCGGCATGCAGGACTGGGCGAGCGAATTCGGCCGCATGCCGCGGCTGGCCAAGGGTGCCGAATCGGTGCCAGGGCTGACCTGGCCGACACTGACCTTTTCGGACCGGCTGACGATCGACCTCGGCGGCGATCGAGGCGACCTCGTTCTGCACTATTGTGGCCGTGGTCACACCGAAGGCGATCTGGTCGCCTGGCTGCCACGGCAGCGGATCCTCTTCGCCGGCGATCTCGTGGAGGCCGAAGCGGCGCTGTACACCGGCGATGCGTTCCACCGTGAGTGGGCGACGTCCACTTTGGACAGAGTGGCCGAGTTCGAGGCCGAGACGCTGATCGGCGGCCGCGGCGGGGTGAGCCGCGGCCGCGAGGCGGTAGAAGCGGCGATCGCGCAGACGCGGCACTTCCTGGACGTGATGCTCCGCGAGGTCGGCGCCGTACGGGATCGGGGCGGCACGCTCAAGGAAGCCTTCGAAGCCACGCACGCGGCGCTGGTTGACCAATACGGGCACTGGCCGATCTTCGAGCACTGCCTGCCCTTCGACGTCTCGCGGCTGTGGGACGAGGTCTCGGGCATCGAGCGGCCGGTGATCTGGACCGCTGAGCGGGACCGCGAAGTCTGGGATCAGCTGCAGGGATGACGGTCGCGGTCCTCGGAGCGGGTCCGGTCGGGCAGACAGCCGCGCTCCTGCTCGCCCGCTGGGGCGTACCGGTGGTGCTCGTCGACGAGCACGTGGAGCGGGACCCGTTGGGGTCCAAGGCGATCTGCCAGCAACGGGACACATTGGACGTCTGGGCGTCGCTCGGCGGTCGGTCCATTGTGGACGAAGGGGTGACCTGGACGACCGCGCGGACGTTCCACCGTGACCGCGAGCTGTTCTCTCTCCGCCTGCCCGACGGCGGGTCGGCGCTGCCGCCGTTCGTCAACATCTCGCAGTCCCGCGTCGAGGAGGTCCTGGACGAGCTGATCGCCGCGCAGCCGCTGATCGACGTCCGGCGCGCCCATCGCGTCACCGGGCTGACCCAGGCCGACACGGTGAAAGTCGAGTGCGACGGCGGAAGAACGATCGAAGCGGACTACGCCATCGCGTGCGTCGGTGCCCGGGGTGACGTCGTGCGGCACGCGCTCGGCGTCACGTTGGAGGGCCGGTCGTTCGGGGATCTGTTCCTCATCTGCGACATCCGCGCCGAGCTGGCCGGCTGGGCCGCCGAGCGGCGGTTCTACTTCGACCCGCCGTGGAACCCGGGCCGCCAGGTGCTGATCCACCCGTGCCCCGGCTCGCAGTACCGGATCGACTGGCAGGTGCCGAGCGGCTACGACGAGTCCGGCGACGCGCTGGACGCCCGCATCCGGGCCATCATCGGCGACCGGCCGTACGAGGTCGTGTGGAAGTCGGTGTACCGCTTCCACACCCGGCTCGCCGACCGGCTGCGCGTCGGGCGGGTGCTGCTCGCCGGGGACTGCGCACACCTGTACGCGCCGTTCGGCGCCCGCGGGCTCAACTCCGGCGTGGCGGACGCCGAGAACGCGGCGTGGAAGCTCGCCAAGGTGGCGCGGGGCGCGGCGGGGGAGGACCTGCTGGAGAGCTACCACGCCGAGCGGCACGCGGCGGCGGTCGAGAACGCGGAGGTCACCACCGCGACCATGGATTTCCTGGTGCCGCAGGACGAGCGGTGCCGGAACCATCGCTTGGACGTCCTCGCGCGGGCGGCGCACGACCCGGCCGCGCACGCCGAAGTCGACTCGGGACGGCTCGCGGAACCGTTCTGGTACGCCGATTCCCCGCTGACGACACCGGACCCCGCGCGGCCCTCGACGGGACGGCCGCCACGCGGGACGGTCCCGCCGCCCGGGCCGGGGGTGCTGCTCCCCGACGTCACGGTGCCCGCCGGAAGGCTCAGGGACCTTGCGCGGGAAGGTTTTCTGCTGCTCACGACCCCGGGCACGCCGACGGCGGAGTCGCTGCCGGTCGTCGAAATGCCCGAGGGATCACTCGGCATCCGGCCAGGCGAGGTATGGGTGGTACGGCCGGATGCCTACGTCGCCGCCGTCGCACGCACTCCGGACGAGCTGACCCGGGTGATCGGCCGGGCGACCGGGAAGTCCACAAAGGACTAAGGCGCGGACTCCCGGACGATCAGCGTGGTCGGCACGATCACCGGCTCGTCCGGGGCCGGCGCCCCGGCCAGCCGGGCAAGCAGCTCGCGTGCCGCCGTTTCGCCCATTTCCCGCAGTGGCTGGCGGATCGTGGTGAGCGGCGGATGCGTGCTCGCCGCCATCGGGATGTCGTCGAACCCGATCACGGCCACGTCGCCCGGCACCGACTTCCCGGCTTCGTGCAGCCCGCTGAGCACGCCGACCGCGGTGAGGTCGTTGAGCGCGAACACACCGTCGAAGCCAGGACCGGTCGCCAGGAGCTGCCGGATCGCGGCGAGACCGCTTTCCGAGGTGAAGTCGCCCTCGATGATCAGCTGCGGGTCGAGGGTGTACCCGGCATCGCGGACGGCGTCGCGGAATCCGCGCAGCCGGTGGGCCGTGCAGTCGAACTCGCGCGGGCCGGTCACCACCGCGAGGCGCGTCCGGCCCAGCCCCAGCAAATGCTTGGCCGCGTCCTCGCCGCCCTTGCGGTTGCTCGTGCCCACCGAAGGGAAGGCCGCGATCCGGCCCCGGTCGTCGATGAGCACGACCGGCAGCCCGGAGTCGTGCAGCACGCGCAGATGGCGCACCGCTTCCGGCGGTTCGATGAGGAGCAGCCCGTCGAACGCCTTCGCCGAGACCTGACGGGAAAACCGCTCGAGCGAGTCCGCGCCGCGGTTGGCCGTGCTGAGGAGCAGGCCGTAGCCCTTGGACTCCACGACGTCCGCGACGCCTTGCAGGACTTCGCCCATCCACGGCCAAGTCAGTTCCGGTACGAGCATTCCGACCGTGTGTGTCACGCCCCGCGCCAGCCCGACCGCGCCCGCGCTCGGGATGTACCCGGTCGCCGCGATCACCTCGCGCACGCGGACAGCGGTCGCCGCGTCCACATCGGCCTTGTTGTTGAGGACTCTCGACACGGTCGTCTTGCTCACCCGCGCTTGGCGGGCGACCTCGGCGATCGTGACCCGCATACCGGCCTCCTGGTGCCAGTGGCGACGTCTGTGTTGCCAAGGTACTCGCATCCGGACCCCGTGGAGCACGGGCACAATCGATCAAGAGAGACGGAAATCCCCGCCCGATCGGGCATGGTGTGATGAGCGTGTGATCAACGACGTTCCAGTGCTGCTCCTGTTGGTGCTCGCCGGCGTGGGCGCGGGGCTCACCGGGGCGACCGCGGGGCTCGCCTCGCTCGTGTCCTACCCGGCCTTGCTGGCGGCCGGGCTGCCGCCGGTGGTGGCGAACATGACGAACACCGTCGCGATGCTCGGCACCACGACCGGTGCCGCCGCCGGTGCCCGGCCCGAACTCGCCGGGCAGCGCGACCGGCTGCTGCCGCTGTGTCTCATCACGACGGTCGGCGGCGCGGTCGGCGGGGCGGTGCTGCTGCTGACGCCCGCCAAGACGTTCACCTTCATCGTGCCCTGGCTGATCGGCGGCGCGGCGATCGTGCTGATGGCCGGGCCACGGCTGCGGCGGATGGCCGAGGGCGCCGAGCATCATGGCCTTGGCCGGTGGACGCGGGTCGCCGCGTTCGGCATCGGGATCTACGGTGGCTACTTCGGCGCCGCGGCCGGGGTGCTGATGCTGGCCCTGCTGGTCACCGTGTGGAGCCTGCCGATGGCCCGGATGAACGCGGCGAAGAACCTCGCGACCGGTTCGGCCAACCTGCTCGCCGCGATCGTCTTCGCCGCCACCGGGAAGGTCGCGTGGCCGGCAGCCATCGCGGTCTGCGTCGGGTCGCTGGGCGGTTCGTGGCTCGGTTCGACGATCGTCCGGTACCTGCCGGGTACGCCGCTGCGGATCGGGATCGGCATCGTCGGGCTCGGCCTCGCGCTCGTGCTCGGGTGGCAGGCGTTCGGCTCGTGACGGGCCCAGTGGGCTGACGCCGGGCCGGAGAAAGGGCATGATCGGCGGGGTAGCGGCGAAGCGGGAGAACAGATGAGCATTGTCGGCACCAGGGTCGTCCGCATGGAGGACCGGAGTCTGATCACCACCGGCGGCGCGTACGTCGACGACCTGCGGGAGGAAGCGCTTTCGGGCGCCGCACACGCGGCGTTCGTGCGGAGTCCGATCGCGCACGCGCGGATCTCCGCCATCGATGTCACCGAGGCGCGGTCCGCCCCCGGCGTCCTCGGGGTGTTCACCGCCGCGGACCTCGAGCTCGAACCCCACGCCTCGGGGCCGGTGAAGGAACCGTGGCTGGCGGGCGAGGTCGTCCGGTACGTCGGCGAGCCGGTCGCGCTGGTGATCACCGAGGAGCGTTACCAGCTGGCGGACGCCGCCGAGCTCGTCGACATCGACTACGACCCGCTCGACGCGGTCGCGAGCATCGATGCGGCGCTGGCGGACGAGACCGTGCTGTACCCGGAAAACGGCAGCAACATCGTGCAGGTCAACGGTACCGAGACCTTCGACAACGAGATCTTCGCGGACTGCGAGGTCGTGGTCTCGCAGACGATCCTCAACCAGCGCGTCGCGCCCGCGCCGCTGGAGGTCCGCGGCGCGTCGTGCGCGTGGGGCGAGGACGGCAGGCTGACGATCTGGCTGTCCACGCAGAACGCGCAGATCGCCCGGGGCGCGGTCGCCGCCGGGCTCGGCGTCGACCAGGAGTCGGTGCGGGTGATCACCCCCGACGTCGGCGGTGGCTTCGGCGCGAAGATCGGCGCGGACCCCGAGGTGACCGTCCTCGGCTGGGCCGCCAAGCGGGTCGAGCGCGCGGTGCGCTGGGTCGAGTCGCGCAGCGAGAACATGACCGGGATGACGCACGGCCGCGCACAGCAGAACACCGTCACCATCGGCGGGAAGCGCGACGGCACGGTGCTGGCGTATCGCCTCGACGTCGTCCAGGACGCCGGCGCGTACCCGCGGGCCCTGTTCCTGCCGACGCTGACCGAGCTGATGGCGTGCGGTGTCTACCGGTTCCCCGTGGTGGAGACGCGCAGCCGGGCCGTGGTCACGAACACGACGCCGATCTCGGCTTACCGCGGCGCGGGCCGCCCGGAGGCCACCGCGGCGGTCGAGCGCGGGATCGACGTCTTCGCCGCCGAGATCGGGATGGACCCGGTCGAGGTCCGGCGGGTCAACTTCATCCGGCCCGACGAGTTCCCTTACACGACGCCGACGGGCGCGACCTACGACACCGGCGACCACGCCACGGCGCTCGACAAGGTGCTGGCGGCGGGCGGGTACGCCGAGTTGCGGGCGGAGCAGGAACGCCGTCGCGCGGCGGGCGACCCGGTCGCGCTCGGGCTCGGGATCGCTTCGTACGTCGAGATCACCGGCGGTGACGCGGGCGGCGAGAGCGGCCGCGTCGACATCCACGGCGACGGCACGGTGGTCGCCTGGACCGGCAGCTCGCCGCACGGCCAGGGCCTCGGCACGTCGCTGGCGATGATCCTTTCGGACCGGCTCGGCGTCCCGATGGAGCAGATCTCGGTGCGCCACGGCGACACCGACGAGGTGCCGAACGCGGTCGGCACGTTCGGCTCGCGGTCGCTGCAGTTCGGCGGCTCCGCGATCCGGGAGGCCGCCGACAAGGTCATCGCGCAGGCCAGGGAGCTGGCCGCGAACCTGCTGGAAGCCTCGCCGGACGACCTCGAGCTCGACGTCGAACGCGGGGTCTGGCAGGTGCGTGGCGCTCCCTCGAGCACGGTGATCAGCTGGGCGCAGGTCGCGGAATCCGCCGGTGCGGGGCAGCTGACGGCGAACGTGTGGACCGGCGGGCAGCCGACGTTCCCGTTCGGGGCGCACCTGGCGGTGGTCGAAGTGGACACCGAGACCGGCAAGGTCGAGCTGCGGCGGATCATCGCCGCCGACGACGCCGGTCCGGTCGTCAACCCGCTGGCCTTCCGCGGGCAGCGCCACGGCGGGCTCGGCCAGGGTGTCGCCCAGGCGATGCTGGAAGTGATGAACTACGACGAGGACGGCAACCCGACCACGGCGACGCTGGCCGACTACTCGTTCATCACCGCTACCGAGCTGCCGGACTTCGAGCTCGTCGACATGGCCACCCCGACCGACCGGAACCTGCTGGGGGTCAAGGGGATCGGCGAGGCGGCGACGATCGGCTCGACCCCGGCGGTGCACAACGCGGTCGTCGACGCGCTCGCGCATCTCGGCGTCCGGCATCTCGACATGCCCACGACCCCGATCCGGGTCTGGGGCGCGCTCAACGACGTGGCTAAGGAGAACCAGCGGTGAAGGTCGGCATCGAGGTCAACGGCCGGGAAGTGGCCGAGGAGGTGGAGGACCGGACGCTGCTGGTGCACTTCCTGCGCGAGAACGCCGGGTTGACCGCCACGAACATCGGCTGCGACACCACGTCGTGCGGCGCTTGCACGGTGCTGCTGGACGGCGAGTCGGTCAAGTCGTGCACGGTGCTGGCCGCGCAGGCCGACGGGCACGCCGTCACCACCGTCGAGGGACTGTCCGGTGTGGACGGTGAGCTGCACCCGGTGCAGCGGGCGTTCCGCGAGCAGCACGGGCTGCAGTGCGGGTTCTGCACGCCGGGGATGATCATGGCGTCGGTGTCGCTGCTGGCGGACAACCCGAAGCCGACCCGGCAGGAGGTCCGCGAGGGCCTGGAGGGCAACCTCTGCCGCTGCACCGGGTATCACAACATCGTGAGCGCCGTGATCGATGCGTCCGGGCAGGCGGTGGACCGGTGATCCCCGCCGCGTTCAGCTACCGCCGCGCGTCCACTGTGGACGAAGCACTGGCGTTGCTCGCCGAGCACGGCGACGACGCGAAGCTGCTGGCGGGCGGGCATTCGCTGCTGCCGCTGATGAAGCTGCGGCTGGCCGCGCCCGAGTACCTGGTGGACATCACGCCCATCGAAGACCTGCGCTACGTCCGGCTCGACGGCGACGAGGTCGTCATCGGCGCGCTGTCCCGCTACCACGACCTGGAGCGGGACCCGGTGCTGCGCGAGCACGCGCCGCTGCTGGCGCACGTGTCGGGCGCGGTCGGCGACCGGCAGGTCCGCCACCGCGGCACGCTCGGTGGCTCTTTGGTGCACGCGGACTCCGCCGCGGACCTGCCCGCGGCGACGCTGGCGTCGGACGCGGTGTTCGTCGTGCGCGGGCCGTCGGGGGAGCGGCGGATCCCGGCAGCTGAGTTCTTCCTGGGCCCGTTCACCACGCCGATGGAGCCGGACGAGCTGCTCGTCGAGGTCCGGCTGCCGAAGCAGACCGGGCTGGGCTGGGGGTTCGAGAAGTTCACCCGGCGGGCGATCGACTGGGCGATGGTCGGGGTGGCCGTGGTGGACGGCCGGGTCGGGCTGATCAACATGGGCGGCGTCCCGCTGCGGGCTGCCGCGACCGAGGCCGCTTTGGCTTCGGGCGCTTCGATCGCGGACGCTTCGGCTCTTGCTGCGGATGACACCACGCCGCCGGACGAGCCGCACGCGACGGCGGACTACCGCCGTCACCTCGCCCGAGTCCTCACCCGCCGAGCGCTGGCTGCGGCCGCTTCGTAGTCCGTGAATGGCACATTGAGGGCCTTGAGAGCTCGCAATGTGCCATTCACGGCCTTCAGCGCCGCGTCGGATTTCCGCCAGCGGAGCGTCCTGTGTGGACGTGAGACTGGTGGCGTGAAGACGGAAACTCTTGCGCACGCGGCCATCGAGCCCAACATCCTGTACTTCGGCACCCCGGTGGTGCTGATCTCCAGCGACAACGCGGACGGCTCGCCGAATCTCGCGCCGATGTCCTCGGTGTTCTGGCTCGGCTGGCGCGCGGTGCTCGGCCTCGGCGCGAAGTCCCAGACCACCAAGAATCTCCTGCGCACCCGCGAAGGCGTGCTCAATCTGCCCTCGGACGCGCTCGCCGCGGCCGTCGACCGGCTCGCGCTGACCACCGGTTCGGACCCGGTGCCGGAAGCCAAGCACCGGCGTGGCTACTTCCACATCGCCGACAAGTTCGCCCGCGCCGGGCTGACCCCGGTCGCGTCGGAGACGGTGTCGCCGCCGCGTGTCGCCGAGTGCCCGGTCGCGATGGAGGTGGTCGTCGAGGACGTGCATCCCATCGCCGAAGGCGGGGTCGTCGCGATCGAGGTCCGCGTGCAGCGGGTGTTCGTGCACGACGAGATCCGGCTCGAGGGGACCGACGACCACGTCGACCCGGACGCCTGGCGCCCGTTGATCATGAGCTTCCAGAAGCTCTACGGGCTCGGCCCGCAGGTGCATCCTTCGACCCTGGCCCGGATTCCGGAGCGGCTGTATCGCAGCCCGGACGTCGATGTGGCCAGGGCGGTGCCGTCGAGGTGACGCGGAAGGCCCCGAACCCGCCCTCGTCATCGGGGATCAGCACATGGTGGTGAATTGTGCCCTGTGCGCGCTCACTTGTGCGTGATGCTGGGCTGCTCTGTAGCTGAGGGGTCGAACCTCGCGCTGCCCACCGCGCACCAGGAGTCGGGCCGGAATGACCGCCGGCCCACGGCTCGTGCTCGCTTCCCCGGTGACTACCTGCTTCCGCGTCAGTCCAGCAGATCGACCTCCCAGTTGACCCGCTGGATTTCGACGTCGAGGGCCCGGAGGTCCCGTGCGACGTCGTCGGCCCGGGAGCGCAGCTCGGCGACCGGGAGTGCGGAGATCGAGCGCAGTTCCGAACGCAGCTGGCGCATCCCGCCGCGCCCGGCCGCGGCGTCGGCCGCCGAGGTGAGCACGCTGTGGCGCAGCCGCAGGATGTCGCGGCGCGCGATCGCGTCGGTGAGCGTGCCCTCGCCGAACGGCGTCGCCGCGTTGGTCCGGTTGACCCGCCGGATGAGCGATTGAAGCTCGACGAGCACCTCGTCGGCTTCGACGAGCAGGGCGGCGGCGTCCTCGGCGGGCGGCTCACCCTCCTGGTAGCGCGCGTTGCCCGTGATGCGGCTGCGCAGCTGCTCGACGCGACGGGTCGCGTCGGCGCGCAGGGCCAGTGCTTCGGCCAGCTTCATCGTGGTGTTTCCCCTCATGATCTTGACGAGTATGCCCGATCGGGCGGGGGAGGCGGAAACGGTTTACCTGCTCAGCTCGGCCAGCACCGGCCCGAGCGTCTTGATCCCGGCGGTGACCGCGGCGCGGCCCTTGGCGGAGCTGACCAGGGGTTGCTGGGTGAGCAGCACCACGACGTACCGGTTGTCGACGACGCCGGTCGTGTTGAGGACGAGGGCGTTCTTGAGGATCATCCAGCCCTGCTTGATCTGCCAGGACGTGCCGGGCAGGCCGTCGGGGATGCCGAAGTACTGGTTCCAGCCGTCGTCGGCGGGGTTGCGGGCGTTGCCCATCGCGGTCAGCAGCGGCTGCGCCACGTCGTCCGGGATCGCGTCCTCGAGGTACTGATACGTCGCGACGACGTCGCCCGCGGTGGTCCGGGCCATGCCCCACTGGGTCGGATCGGCCGGCGGGGTGGTGTGGCTCAGGCCGATCAGGGCGGCGGTCCGCGTCACGATCGAATTGCCGCCGTTGCTTTCCCAGAATTCCGAAGCGAGGGCGTCGTTGCTGCCCGAAAGCATGTCCGAAAGGTCGTCGGCGGTATCGGAATCGGGAAGAACCCAGGCGCCGCTTTCGTCGTCGTGCACTTCGTCGATCGCGATCAGGAGTTTTACGACGGAGGCGGTGTAATACGTCTTGTCGGCGTTGACCGCGGCCAGTTGCTTGCCGGTCTTGCGGTCGTAGAGCACGAACCCGGAGCTGGTGCCTCGCGAGTCCGCGGAGACAGCGTCCGTCACGCCTTTGGCCAGTTCACCGGGGTCCGGCGGGCTGGGTTCGGGGGTACTGGAACTGGTCGTGGGATCGGGATCGGGTTCGGGTTCGGCCGAGGTGGCCGAGGGCGTCAGCGTCTCGGCGACGGGAGTGACCGGACGGCTCCCGGTGGCGACGACGAGCCCGGCCGTGAGCGCGAGCGCGGCCATTCCCGCGCCCGCCGATGTCCACCGAATTCGTCTGCCCATGACCGGATAACGCCGCATCCCGGCGGAATTGTTGCGGGATTTACCTGTCTGTTTACTGTGAATTGCTGTGGAAACGCTGTGGGGACGCCATTTCCCGCGTCCGGACGGGCCGGCGCGGGCACCCGTCCGGACGCGTTGCCCGTGCGGACCAGGGATCGAGGTGCTTTCGGGCAACGCCGTGCCGGATGACCGGCATCGTCCCCCAAGTCGACGCTACTTTCGAGTAGTCAAGAAGTGCTTGAGAGCTTGAGGGGTTAACGGGTGGCCGAACGGTTCGAGTTCGTCCTCGACGTGGTCGAAGCGCTGGTGGTGGGTCCCGCGGCCGGGGGTGACATCCGCCAGTACCCGCTGCGGATCGGCACGTTGCCTGCCGATCCGGTCCGGTTCGTGAAGCTGGCGAAGCAGGTCTATCTCGACCTCGAGCAGCGCCGCCTCTCCGTCGGCGGCGAGCTGCATCCCGGCGTGCGCACCGCCTTCGAGCTGCTGTCCGACCACCGGGTCGCGGTGGCCGTGACCGGAATCGACGGCCTGGGCGCGGATGTCGCCGTGCTGGCCGTCACCGACGGCGCGCAGGCGCTGGGCATCACCCAGACCCCCGAGACCAACGAGCTGCTGTTCTCGCTTTTCGCCGACGAGGAGCTCGTCGACGTCGTCACCGGCGTCCTCCCGCCCGCCCCCGCGGCGTCCACCGGCGCGCACACCGTCCGTCGCGAAGCCGCCCGGCAGGTGTCCGCGATGACCGAACGCCGGATGGCCGAAGCCGAGGCGGAGGAAGAGGAAACCGACGCCTTCGGCAACATCGAGGTCCGCGGCGTGGTCCGGCCGGGCCCCGGCCGCCGCGCCCCGGCGCCGGTTCGGGAGTCCGGCACCGCCGTGCTCGAGCGGGTCCTCACCGCGCCGCGCCTCGGCGGTGGGCACCTCGTGGTCACCGGCCGCGGCCGGCACGGGCAGCGGCTCACCGGGGACCCGGTGAGCTGGCTCGACACCGGCGACGGCCGCTACCTCATCTACGCCAGGACGGGCGAGACCGGGGAGTTCACCGCCGACTACGTGCCGGCCGGGCGGGCCGACCTCGCCCGCGCCATCCGCGCCGCCATCGCCGCCGTCTACTGATCCGAGGAAGGGAAGCATGACCGAGGAGGCCACCGCCATGGCCGTGACGCAGCCCCGGCTTCGCGAGAGCCTGGCCGGCGCGCAGATGAAGCGCCTCGCCGTCGGCGGCGGGTTCGCCGTCGACGAGACGACCGGCAACGAGCTGATCGCGTCGCTCGAGGGCGTCCTGCAGACGCTGGAGAGCCGTTGGGCCGCGCTGCAGCGGTTCCGGAACAACCCGGCGTTGAGCGACACGCCCACCGGGCAGTGGGTGGCCGGGCACATGGTCGCGACCGCGGCCGACGAGAGCGGCCTGCTGACCCAGCTCGAGGCGGCGCGCGCCGAGTTCCCCGCCTACATCGAGGCGATCCGGCAGGCGAAGCGGAACTACCGGGCACGCGACGAGGACACCCGCGCCGAGCTCGACGCGATCCGTCCCACCGAAGGGAACTGATGGCCTCCGCACCCGCCGGCGTCTCCGACCCGCAGTCGCCGGACTACGACCCGCACAGCCCCTTTTACGACGTCACCGCCGACCCGTCGTCGAAGTACTACGTCGGACCGCTCGCCTCGGGCGGCCGGTCCGGTGACGAGCTGCGTGCGGAGGCTGCCGCCGAGGTCGACGACGAGATCGCGCACGGCTGGCTCGGGCAGGCCGTGGACCCGGTCGTGAAGGACCACCGGATCCAGGACCTCTACCAGCAGCACCTCGACGACGCGCGCCACGGCCTCGACAACGGCCTGGAGATCCGCGAGACCGGCGGCGCCCCGAAGACGCTCTGGGCCAACGCCACCCACGAGCAGATGTTCACGGCCATCGCGCAGAACGCCAACTCCGGCACCATGGCCGAGACGTCCGAGGAATGGGTGAGCGTCGGCAACGAGCTGGCCACCCACCAGGAGACCCTGGCGCGCGCGATCTCCTCGAGCCTCGGCAACTGGCAGGGCGACGCCGGTGACGCCGTCCGCGAGCACCTCGCCGGGGTCGGCAAGTGGCTGGGCGCGACCGCGCAGGGCGCGACGCTCACCGGGCGCCAGCAGCAGATCCACTCGCAGACGCTCAACGAGACGCAGAAGGCGATGGCGGCGAACCCGCCCGTGGCGTTCTCGGTGCAGGACGCGAACGCGCGGCTCCAGCAGGTCACCGACCCGGTGCAGTACGCCGCGCAGGCCTCGCAGGACATGGCGCAGTACCGGGCGCAGCAGGCCGCGCGCGAGCACGCGGCGCAGATCATGACGCAGTTCGACGAGACCATCGGCGCCGCGGTCGCGACCCCGCGGTTCCCGCCCCCGCCGAAGCTTCCGGGCAGCACGGCCGGTGGTGGCGCTTCCGGTGGCGGCGCGGCCCAGCCGTTGCTCGCGCGGACCGCCCGGACCCCGATGACGCCGAGCATGCCCGGCAGCGATCCGTCCACTGTGGATGGTGTCAAGGCCCGCGGGCTCGACACCGGTGCTGGCCCGACCGGCGGTGCGCCGGGGATCCCCGACAGCTCCGGTGGTCCCGGCAGTGGCTCCACCCCGCCGCCGTTGAACATCCCGGACAGCACCACCGGCGACGGCCTCGCCCCGGGCAGCCACTCCGGCACGGGCGCTCCCGGCACCACGATGCCGCGCTTCGACGACTCGACGACGACGTCGGGCTTCGCCCCGGCGGCGTCGAACCCGCCCGGTGGCATGCCGGGGCTGAACATTCCCGACATCCCCGGCGGCGGCCAGGTCCGCGGCGGGCAGGGCCCGGGTGGCGGGTTCACGCCGCAGCCGTTCACGATGCCCGGCGACATCCCCGGTGGCGGGCCGCTGCCCGGCGGTGGGGGCAGGCCCGGCGGGCCGCTGCCCGGCGGCGGCAGCAGTACAGTGGCACGCCGACCATCGGCCGGATGGGCGGGATCAACGGCGAAAGCATCGCCAGCCGGCTCGGCGGCGGTCTCGGCGGTGGCGGGACCGGCGGCGCCGGTGCCGCGGGCATCCGCACCGGGACGGCGGGCGGCCTCGCCGGCGGTGCCGCGTCCGGGGCGGCGGCCGCGGAAGCCGAGGCGATGGCGGCCCGCAACGCGGCGGCGTCCGGGACCCGCGGCGCGGCGGGCACGCCGGGGATGAGCGGCATGGGCGGGATGGGCGGCGCCAAAGGCGGAAAGAAGGAAGAGGACAAGGAACATCGCCTCGCCGACTACGTCGAGAACGACGACCCGGACGCCTTCTCCGCGGACGAGGTCGTGGCGCCCCCGGTGATCGGCGACTGGCAGAACCAGGATTGGAAGTGAGCGCGTGACCGGCGGCGGATTCGAAGTCGAGGCGGACGACCTCGTCGCGCACGCGAGCCATCTCGACGGCCTGGTGGACCGGCTGCAGACCGCGGTCCAGGCCGCCGATTCGGCGATGTCCGACCACGCCTACGGCCTGCTCTGCGCGTTCCTGCCGCCGATCATCCGGCCGACCGGGGAAGAGGCGAAGGACAGCCTGACCGCGGGCGTCGAAGGCGTGCGGACGCTCGCGGACAACGTCCGCACGGCCGCGAAGTCCTACCGGGAGGACGAAGAAAGCAACGCGCAGCCGTTCAAGCGCCAGCTTTCGGCGCCCTCGGTCCGTGAAAAGGGAGGAACGCTGTGACGAACGGTCTCGGGGACCTGATGCGCGACCCGGACGAGACGATCCGGCGGATGGACGAGTGGGCGGCCGGTTTCGCCGCGAAGGCCGAGCGCTACCAGGCCGCGCAGGAGCAGACCGAACAGCTGCGCCTGACCGCGACCAGCAGCGACGGCGCTGTGAAGGTGACCGTCGGCGCCGACGGCACGGTGACGGATCTGGTGTTCACCAACAAGGTCCGCTCGTTCCCGCTCGAAGAGCTGTCCCGGCAGATCCTCGGCACCATGCGCCGGGCGCAGGCCGGGATCGCCGACCGGGTCGGCGAGGTGATGGCCCAGGCGCTGGGCGACGAGGACCGCGAGACGCGCTCGGCGATGCTCGACTCGCTGCGCGGCCGGTTCCCCGACCCGGAAGACCCGGGCGACACGCCGCCGCCACCCCCGCCGCCGCCCGTCCCGCCGTCGCCGTCCGGAGGCGCGGCCGTGCCGCCCGCCCCCGCGGCGCCGCCCGCGTCACCGCGGCCCGAGCCGCGGCGCCCCGGCGGGATCGATCCGGACGAGCAGGACAACAACCCTTGGTGAGGATCCGGTAAGTGACGAACCCCCTGATCGCAGCACCGCAGGATTCCACGAAGGCGTACTCGGGAATTTCGCTGCTGGAGAGCGCGAACGACCTGAAATCGGCCATCGAGAGCGGCGATTGGGCCTCGGTCGCGCTCGGCGCCGTGGGCACCGCGCTGGACGCGCTGTCGATGGCGATGGACCCCTTCGGCGCCATCTTGGCCGCTGGTGTCGGCTGGCTGATGGAACACGTCGGCCCGTTGAAGGAAGCGCTCAACGGCCTCACCGGCAACGCCGACGAGATCGCCGCCCAGTCCGAGACGTGGAAGAACGTCGCGGGCGAGCTGGCAAGATCGTCGGCGACCGACCTCGTGTCGACATGGTCAAGGCCGACCTGCAGTCGTGGACCGGCCCGGCGGCCGACGCCTACCGGCAGCGCGCGCAGGACACCACGACGCTCCTGGAGCCGCGCAAAAGGGCTGCGAAGGCGCTTCCAGCGGCGTGAAAACCGCCGGTGAGGTCGTCGGCGCGGTCCGCGCGCTGGTCCGCGACATCATCGCCGAGCTGGTCGGGCACCTGATCAGCTGGGCGCTGCAGGTCGTGTTCACCCTCGGCATCGGCCTGACCTGGGTCGTCCCGCAGGTCGTCGCGGCGGTCGCCAAGACGGCGTCCAAGATCGCCGACCTCGTCACCCGGCTCGTCAAGGCCCTCAAGGCGCTCATCCCGCTGCTGAAGCGGGCCGGCTCGCTGTTCGACGACGCCGCGAAGGCGCTGAAGAACATCAAGCCCGGCAAGGCGCGCCGCCGCCGAAACACTCGGACATCAACGGCAGCCCCAAGGACGTCAAGGGTCCCCAGGGCGGCTCGGGCGGGGGAGAAGGCGGCGGAAAGCCGCCCCCTGAGCCGAAGCCCAAGCCGGACGGCGACGACTCGACCCACACCTCCGGCGCGGGAGGTGGCGGTTCGCACGGTTCGCCGTCCGGCAACGGCTCGCCGTCGCCGACGCCCGATCCGCCGCCGAAGAGCCCGGACGTCACGCCGGATCCGGCGCCGAACCCCAAACCGGACGGCGGCAACACGACGCCGTCGGGCACGCCCAAGAGCCCGCCGAAGGACACTCCGAAGGACGGTCCGGACCCGGCGAAGAACAAGGAACCGGACGAGAAGGTCTGCGAGTTCGACCCGATCGACGTGGCCACCGGCGACGTCCTGATGACCCAGGTCGACCTCGCGGTCCCCGGCGTACTCGGCGAACTGCTCGTCCGCCAGCATGTTTCGTCCTACCGGGACGGTCGCTGGTTCGGTCCATCGTGGACGTCCCTTGTGGACGAACGGCTGGAGATCGCCGCCGGCACGGTGACCTACTACTCCGCCGACGCGATGGTGCTGACCTTCCCGGTCCCGGCGCCCGGGGCTGAGGTGAGCGCCGCGTACGGCCCGCTGCGCTGGCTGCGCGTCCACGGCGAGGGCTTTGTCGTCGACGACCCCGCACGCGGCGTCCAGCGGCGCTTCACCCCGGCGCCCGGCCGGACGGATGTCTTGCTGCTGACCGAAATCCGGGCCGAGAACGGCGAGTCCGTCGAGCTGGAGTACGACCCGGCGGCCGTGCCGTCGCAGCTCCGCCACTCGGCGGGCGCCCGGCTCGCGTTCGAGGTCGCGCACGGCCGGATCCGGTCGGTCCGCGCACTGTCGGACACCGGCGTCGTCCCGGTCGCCCGGTACGAGTACGACGTGCGCGGGCACCTGGCACTGCGTGCCACCTCCGCGCCGCACCCCGCGCGGTACGACCACGATCCCGAGGGTCGGCTGCTCGGCTGGACCGACCATAACGGCGCCTGGTACCGCTACCTCTACGACGACCGCGGCCGGTGCGTCCGGACCGTCGGCGACCGCGGCTTCCTCGACGGGACGCTGAGCTACGCCGAAGGCGTCACGACCACAGTGGACTCACTGGGGCACCGCAAGACCTTCGAGTTCGACCGCGGCGACGTCGTGGCCGAGACCGACAAGCTCGGCGGCGTCACGAGGTCAGAGTGGGGGCCGGGCAACCGGCTGCTGGCCCGGACCGACCCGCTCGGCCGGCGCACCGAGTTCGCCCACGACGTCACCGGGATGCTCCGCGCGGTGCTGCGCCCGGACGGCACCCGGGTGACGATCCTGCGGCACACCGGGACCGAGCTGGAG
Source organism: uncultured Actinomycetota bacterium (assembly GCA_963762765.1). Taxonomy (GTDB): domain Bacteria; phylum Actinomycetota; class Actinomycetes; order Mycobacteriales; family Pseudonocardiaceae; genus Amycolatopsis. The sequence goes on along the minus strand of CAVXMR010000051.1, from coordinate 99,957 downwards.
ATCGAGGTGACCGGCGAGCGAACCTGGCGCCGCACCTACGCCGCGCCCGAACTGCCGGACCCGTACGTCGATCCGCTCGGCGTCGACCTCGGCCGCGCGGTCAGGAGTGAGCCGGGACTTCCCGCCGCAGTGCAGCCGGAGGAGCCGGACATGTTCGGCCGCGCCCGCACGATGCGGGCCGCGACCGGTGCGCGCCTCGGTCTACAGTGGACGGTCGAAGGCGGCCTGCGCGCGCTGGTCGGCCCGGACGGCGCCCGCCGGCAGTGGACCTACGACGGTGAGGGGCAGGAAACCTCGCGCACCGACGAGCTCGGCCGGACCGTCACCTCCGAGTACGGCCCGTTCGGCACCCGTACCGCCGAGGTCGACGCGACCGGGGCGCGCACGCTCCACCGCTACGACACCGAGCTGCGGCTGGTCGCCGTGGTCAACCCGCTGGGCCAGACCTGGGACTACACCTACGACGCCGAAGGCAGGCTCGTCGCCGAGTCCGACTTCGACGGCCGTGTCCTGCGGTACAGCTACGACGCGGCGGGCCAGCTGACCCAGTCGGTGAACGCCGCCGGCGAGGTCGTCGACTACCGCTACGACCTGCTCGGCAACCTGGCGCAGCGGCGCACGGCGACCCGCGCCGACACCTACCGCTACGACCCGGTCGGACGGCTGGTGCACGCGAGCGGGCCGGACGGCGACATCGAACTGGACTACGACGACGAAGGCCGGGTCGTCACGCAGATCACCGCCGGGCTGGTCACGAAGTTCGACTACGCCGAGGGCGCGGCCCGCCGCACACCGTCCGGAGTGGACGTCGAGTGGGACCGCGAAACCGTCGACGAGCTGTCCATCGGCGGCGTCGGCCTGAGGTGGAGCCGGGACGTCCACGGCCGGCCGGTCGGCGTCGATCTCGGCGAGACTTCTTTGCTGCGCCAGCAATTCGACGTGAACGGGCGGCTTTCGGCCCAGCTGACCCCGGCGGGCTCGCGGCGCTACCACTACCGCCCGGACGGCAGCCTCGCCGCCCGCGAGGATCCGGCAGGTGGCGCGCGGTACGAGTACGACCCGCAGGGCCGGATCGCCGCCGTGCACAGCCGGTCCGGCGTGGAAGCCTACGCCTACGACGTGCTGGGCAACGTCGTCTCGTCCGCGCCCGGCACCGGCGTCGAGGCCGGTCCCCGGCACTACGTCGGCACGGCCGTGGAGTCCGCGGGCGCGGTCCGCTACGTCCACGACCGGCAGGGCAGGTTGACCCAGCGCATCGTCGCGGGCGTCGGCACCTGGACGTTCGGCTGGGACGCGCTCGATCAGCTCGTGAGCGTGCTGACCCCGGACGGCGCCCGGTGGCGCTACCGCTACGACCCGCTCGGCCGGCGCGTCGCCAAGCAGCGGCTCGGCGCGGACGGCGGCGTCGCCGAGCAGGTCGAGTTCATCTGGGACGGCACCACGCTCGTCGAAGCGCTGCACCGCGTCGACGGCGACCTCGTCGACACCCTGACCTGGGCCCACGACCCCGAGGACGACCGCCCGGTCGCGCAGGCGGTCAGCATGCCCGACGGACGGCGGAGTCTTGCCGCGATCGTCACCGACGGCATCGGCACCCCGGTCGAGCTCGTCGGGCTCGAAGGCGGTGCGTGGCCGGTCGAGGCCAGCCTGTGGGGCCTGACCAGGGCGGCCGCGACGCCGCTGCGGTTCCCCGGGCAGTACTTCGACGCCGAGACCGGGCTGCACTTCAACGTCTACCGCTACTACGACCCGGGCAACGGCCGGTACCTCAGCCCGGACCCGCTCGGCCTGGCGCCGGCGGCCAACCCGGTCGCCTACGTGCCCGACCCGCTGACCCAGTGCGACCCGCTCGGCCTCACCGGCAGCGGGTACGTCACGCAGTCCGGCCGGGTCAGCAAGCCGTGCAAGGACGCACAACCCAAGCCGTACGACCGGCCGTCCGGTTCGAACGGCAAGAAGCCCGCCGGCACGTCGTCGGCGAAGCCCAAGCCCGGCAAGTCGGATCCGGCGCCGGACTACGACACCGGTGGCAAGCCGTGGGGCGACGTCGACATGAACACCGGCCGGCACGAATCGCAGGGCGGGGGCACCACGTCGGGCAAGCACACCCTCGACGGCTCGCCGCAGCACTACGGCTCCGGGCCGCAGACCGGGCACTGCACCGACGTCGGCGCACTCAACACCGCGGCGCGGGACGGCAAACTCAGCCCGGAGCTGCAGAACGAGCTGAACCAGCTCAAGCCGACCAAGAGCGGCGGCCCGGAGGTGTGGATCAAGGGCCACCTGCGCAACGACAACCTGGGCGGGCTCGGGGAGTCGGACAACCTCACCCCACTGACCAGCACCGCGAACAAGAACATGAGCAAGGGCTTCGAGGAGCCGCTGAAGAAGTCCAACGACTGGATCCACGCCACCCAGAACAACGTGCCGTCCGAGCAGGCGCTGGTCAACAGCAACTGGACCCCGGCGGAGGCCAAGCAGATCCGCGAGGACATCGGGAACCTCAAGGTGGAGTACGAGGTCAAGGTCAGCGACGACAGCAAGTTCCCCGGCTCGACGAACGACTTCGAGAAGTCCATCCGGGACCACGTCGAGCTGAACGCGGAGTACAAGGGGATGACCCCGCTCCTGGAGGAATACCTGAAGGCGAACAAGAAGTGGGGGGACATGCCGAAGTTCCCCCCGATGGGGACCACGATGGACACCATCACCGGGAAGTTCACCAGGCCGTAGGGTTTGCGCTCGACAGCGGGGCGGCCGCGGGCGACACTGAGCCGATGACCAGCCTGATCACGGGAAGCCGTGTCCGGCTGCGGCCAGTGGCCGCCGCGGACGCCGCCCGGTTCGAGGAGATCCTCATCCACCCCGACGTCGCCCGCTGGTGGGCTGATGCCGAGGAGCCGGTGACCGCCCAGGTGTCCTATCTGCTGGACCCCGACGACGCCACCACCACCTATGCGGTCGAGTTCGAGGGCGACACGATCGGGGTCGTGCTCGCCTTCGAGGAGACCGATCCGCAGTACCGCCACGCCGGTATCGACATCGCGATCCACCCCGACTGGCAGGGCAAGGGCCTGGGCGCGGACGCGATCCGCACCCTGGCCCAGCACCTGTTCACCGTCGGCGGCCACCACCGGGTGGTGATCGACCCGGCCGCCGACAACAAGGCTGCCATCAGCGTGTACACCGCGCTGGGATTCCGCCCGGTCGGCACCATGCGCCGCTACGAGCGGGGGCCGGACGGCAGCTGGCACGACGGCATCCTGATGGACCTGCTGGCCGAAGACCTCGTGCCGGCCTGACTCGTGAGCGTTTAGCGGCGGTTAGAACCGCCCGGAACGCTCACGAGTCCTTGGGGCTTAGGGGCGGGCCCGCCCGGCGATTCTGGGGGCGCCGGGCGGGCCCGCGCGACCGGTCGTTGCCGCGACGACCGGTCGCCGGAGTGCCCGGTCCCGATCCAGACGGAGGCTGGCCCGGATCGTTGCATCGTGGCGACCCCGGAGGGCGTGTGCGAGACGCCCTCCCTTCACAGCACGGCCCGGGTGCCCTTGCGGTTCACCGGCCTCGCGGAATTCTTCCCGCCACCGGGTCTGAGCAGCGAAAAGGCCGCCCGGCTGAGGCCGGACGGCCTTTCTTCGATCGAGCAGAGCGTGTTCACCAGCGGAGTCATGCCGCGGCGGCGAAACCGTGCAATGCCTGGTGTCCTGCGGAGGTGAGCTCGGCGGGCGCCCAGTGGCCCGGAGCGACGACGTAGGCGGGCTTCACGAGCCCGGCTCTGGACAGCTGGTGGGCGGTGTCCTGGTCGCAGCAGGACAGGCCGTCGACGCGGAGATCGGGTTCGCAGCTGCAGCGGAGTTCGGCGCGGCCGTCCGCGATCGCCTTGAGCATGGCGACGGCGCGGCGGTTCAGCGCGCTCGGGTGGGTGGACATCGGTGTGGCCTCTCGATCCGGCAGGGGGTGGCGCGAGTGCTGCAGCTCGTTACCAGTTAGTACGCGGAGACGACGGGCACGGTTCATTCCGATCGACCCGGTTGCTCTCTTGACAGTCTGCCTACAGTCCACGAGGGTCATTCATCGGATGAATCAAGCGTAAGACCCCTTGTTTGTACACCTGTGTTACACGACAGCCTGAATTCCGCCGTACACATCCGATGAACCGGTCAAGCTGTGGAGGTCTCGTGGCCACCTATCCCCGCCGTCAAGCACTGGGTATGGCCGCCGGTGGCGCAGTCGCGCTCGGCGCCGGACTCGCGCTCCCACCCGGCACCGCGGCCGCCGCGGAGGAAAGCCCGGGCGATCCGATCGTCCCGGCGCCCGCTCCCGTCACCGTCGCGCTGGACGCCTTCTTCACCAACGACGGCATCGACAGCGCCGGCGCGCACGACGGTGACTTCGACGGCTCGGGGTACACCTTCCCGGCCGAGCATTTGCCCGTCGGTCAGACCGTCACGGCCGGCGGCGTGCTCTACAAGCTGGGCACCGCGGCCCCCGGGGCGAAGAACAACGTCGTCGCCCTCGGCCAGCGGATCGACCTGCCGAAGGGGCGCTACTTCGTCGCGTACTTCCTGGTCGCGTCGAGCTACGGTGCCACCGGCGGCGCGGTGACCGTGCATTACGCCGACGGCAGCACCAGCGCGGCGTCGATCGCCGGGCCGGACTGGTACACCGGGTCGGGCGTGCTGGTCACGCCGTTCCGGTACGCACCCGGCGGCGTCGTCGACAACAACCCGGTATCGCTGGGCCAGACTCAGATCTGGGTGGACCCGGCGCGCGAGGCGGTCGGCCTGACCCTGCCGAACACCGCCGTGCCCGCGCCGAACAAGTCCAGCCTGCACGTGTTCGCGCTGACACTGCAGCCCGCCGCGGCCGGCCGGTCCGCGCAGGTGCTCAACAGCCTGTCGACGGTGAATCTCCTGGCCGACGGCGGTCCGCAGGCGATCGAGGCGACGATCGTCAACGCGGGTTCGGTGTGGCTGGGCGCGAGTGACAAGGTGACCGTGACGGTCGACGTCGCGGGCGGCCAGACCTCGGTGCCCGCCGGGATCCGCGTACTGGGGCCGGGGGAGCAGACCACAGTCCGGCTGGGCCTGAAGCCGAACGCGACCATCCCGCCCGGCACACCGTCGTCCGGGCAGGTGCGGGTGACGGCCGGGCGCAGCACGCTGGCCACCGGGTCGCTGCCGGTCACCCTGGGGATCCCGGACTTCCGGCCGGCCGACGACTCGCTGTCGCGGCACCGGTCGCCGTATTGGTTCAACGACGCCAAGTTCGGCATCTTCATCCACTGGGGTGTCTACGCGGTGCCCGCGTGGGCGCCGGTCGGGCAGCAGTACGCGGAGTGGTACTGGCAGAACATGCAGGACCCGAACGGGCCGACGTACGCCTACCACCGGGAGAAGTACGGCGAGAACTTCGTGTACGACGACTTCATCCCGATGTTCACCGCGGCGAAGTTCGACCCGCGGTCGTGGGTGAAGCTCTTCGCCGACTCGGGTGCGCAGTACTACGTGCTCACGTCGAAGCACCATGACGGATTCGCTTTGTGGGACACCAAACTCAGCACGCGCAACTCCGTCGCTCGCGGCCCGAAGCGCAACATTGTCGCGGAGCTTTTCGCGGCGTCACGGCGCTACACCCCGCAGCTGCGCAACGGCCTGTACTTCTCGCTGCCGGAGTGGTTCAACCCGGACAACCCATGGATGGGCCACGCGCCGGTGAACCCGTACACCGGCGCGTCTGTGCCCTACACCGGGTACACCGCGGGCAAGGACTTCGTGCGCGACTACCAGGCGCCGCAGGTGCTGGAGCTGATCGACGGGTACGACCCGGACGTGCTGTGGTTCGACATCGGCGGCGTCAACGACAGCCGGAACGTGCTGACCGAGTACTTCAACCACGCGAAGAACCGCGCGCGACCCAAGGACGTCACGGTGAACAACCGCGGCGGCATCCCGGACTACGACTTTACGACACCGGAGTACACGACGTACCCGAACACGGTCGTGGCGAAGTGGGAGTCGAGCCGCGGGCTGGACCCGTTCTCCTACGGCTACAACCGCGCGACCCCCGACGACCGCTACATGACCGCCGAGGAGGTCGTTCGCACGCTGGTCGACATCGTCAGCAAGAACGGCAACTTCCTGCTCGACATCGGCCCGGAGTTCGACGGCACGATCCCGGCGGTGATGTCGACGCACCTGCGCGACGTCGGCGCGTGGCTGAAGGTCAACGGCGAGGCCATCTACGGCACGACGTACTGGTCGCGGATGGCGCAGCTCGGCGACCTGCGGTTCACGGTGAAGCCGAACGAGGCGTTCTACATCCACTCGCTGGTCGCGCCGCCGACGCAGCTGGTGGTCGACGCGCCGGTCCCGATCCGGCCGGGCGACCGCGTGACCCTGCTCGGCTACCCGGCTTCGCTGCACTGGACCCAGGCCAACGGCAAGCTCACCATTGACGTCCCGGCCGGGGCGCGGGCGGCGGGACGCTACGCCTGGGTGTTCAAGGTCGGCTGGAAGTAGGGACTCGTGAGCGTTCCGGGCGGTTAGAACCGCCCGGAACGCTCACGAGTCCGCGGGCTCGAGCCACTCGGTGATGAAGTGGTCGCTGGCGTGGATGTCGGTCATCTCGAGCCGCCCCGGCCCGGTCTTGGCGAACTTATGCGGGGTGTTCGCCGGGACGACGATGATCTGCCCGCCGCGCCCGATGAGGGTCCGGTCCCCGACGGTGAACAGCGCCTCACCCGAGCGGATCAGGAACGTCTCGGTATACGGATGCTGGTGCAGCCGGGGCCCTGCTCCCTCGACGTCCGTGCTGACCATGATGAACGAGACTTCGGAACCGTGGTCCCGGCCTTCGAACTCGGTCAGCGGCTTGGTTCCCGCGGCGATCTCGACGACCTGCATGGCATCCCTCCAGAGTGGACGGTCAGTAGAATTCCCTGATGGCGGGCCAGATCCTGGACCACGGCTCGGTCGCCGAGCACAGGGACAGCTCGACGCCCTCCTCGTCGTTGTCCACGCCCGCCGAGTTGTGGTGGGTCGCGACCACGCGGCACCCGGTGAACAGCCCCGCCGAACCGCCGTCGAGCCGGCCGATCATGAGCACCGGCCCGGCCATCCGGTCCGGCGGCGGGCCCCAGTCCGCATAGGACATGTGCGGGGAGTACGGCTGGGGCAGCCCGCGTGCCGGGCCGTAGTACTCGATCGCGCCCGCCTCGCCGTAGTTCCCGGCCAGGATCACCGCTGTACCCTGCTCGGCAGGCGGGATCCGGAGCCAGGCCCGCTGGACGGAGTCGGCGAAGTCGGGCCAGCCGACCTGCTCGCCGGGTTCTTTGTTGAGCGCCAGGAGGGGCCCGTTCAGGGACTGCGCGGGCACGACGGGCAGTCCGGTGAGGACACACATCACCAGCGCCGGGACGGCCGCGGCGCCGAGCAGCACCCGCCGGGTCGCGCGGCCGCGGCGCAGCCAGCGCAACGTCGGCTCGGCGCCCGCGGCCACCAGCGGCAACAGCAGCGGCACCGAGTAGTACGGCTTGCCGCCGAGCACCAGCAGTTCCAGGCACACCACCGGATAGGCGATCGAAACCGCGCGTGCCCAGCGCATACCGGCGTCACGCCACGGCCGCAGCAGCCCGGCGATCCAGACCGGCACCAGAACGGGGGAGAGGTAGACCAGCTGCATCGGCACGAACAGGATCCGGTTCTCCACGCCGTCGTCCTCGCTGATCCCGCCCGCCACGGTGAGCATCGGGAACCCGTGCGACGCCTGCCAGAGCACCACCGGCGCGGCGAGCACGACAGCCACCGCGACCCCGGCCGCGAGCCACCAGCTCCGCAGCACCTGCCGCGGTCCGGCGGCCAGCACGCCGACGCCGAGCCCGGACAGTAGGAGCAGCACCAGCCACTTGTTGGCCATCGCGAGCCCGGCCACGGCACCGATCGCGAGCCACCACCGGCCGTCGCCGGTGCGCAGCAGCCGCAACCCGAACAGCACGAGCACCGTCCACAAGAGCATGTCCGCGGAGTTCGTGCCCAGCATGTGCGACACGACCAGGACGTAGGCCGACAACGCGGTCGCGATCGCGGCGAAGAGCTGCGCGCCGCGCCCGCCGCCGAACTCGCGCGCGATCAGCGCCACGACGATGACGGTCAGCACGCCCGCGAGGGTCGCGGCCACCCGCAGCCCGGACGGCGTCTCGCCGAACACCGCCGTCGACAGCCGCGCGAGCATCGGCGTCACCGGCGGCTGGTCGACGTACCCCCAGGCCGGGCGGGCGCCCGCGGCGAGGAAGTACAGCTCGTCGCGGTGGAAGCCGTAACGCCCGGAAAGCGCTGTCAGTACTACTGCCTGGATCGCGACGACCACGCCGACCGGCATCACGGCGAAGCGCGGCAGGGATTCCCTGCTGACCCCCATCATGGCGGGATCGTACGCCGGGAAGGTCTCGCCGGTCATGGCTTCGGCAAAGCTCCGGCGTACTCGGCGCCCGCGTCCGCCACCAGCTCCGTCAGGGACTGCGCCCGGCGGATCGGGCTGAACCGGACGGCGCCGTCGTCCAGCATGAAGCCGTGCACGGCGGGCCGGGGGAGGGTGTTGTAGGCGTAGTGCGCGCCGAAGTAGTAGGCGCCGGTGTCGCACGCGACGACCAGATCGCCCTGCTCCAGCAACGGCAACGGCCGCTCCTGCGCGAGCAGGTCGCCCGCGAAGCACAGCGGACCGGCGATGTCCTGCGGCACGACCGGCCCGGCCTTGGGCGCGCCCGTGCTGTCGAACGCGTCGATCCGCAACGGCCAGTGCTCGGGCTGCAGCACCGTGCGGGCCGCGACCTGGGCGCCCGCGTGGGTGATCGCGATCCGGCGTCCGCCTGACACCTTGGTGTACTCCACGGTGCTGGCCAGGAAGCCGTTCTTGGCCAGCAGCGACCGGCCGAACTCGGTGACGAAGGTGTAGCGCCCATCGCCGAGACCGGGGATCCGCGCCAGCAGAGTGGCGACGTAGTCCGCATAGGTCGGCCCTGGCTCGTCGGAGGCGAAATTGACCGGGAGCCCGCCGCCGAGGTCGATGCTGGTGATCTGCCGGCGGCCCAGCCCGGCGTTGATCTCCTCGGCGAGCTCGTAGACCGCGGCGACGCCGTCGGCCATCAGGCCGAGCGGGCAGCCCTGCGAGCCGACGTGGACGTGCAGGCGGGTCAGCCACGGCCGTCGTGCGACGGCTTCGATGAGCAACGCACGGTGGTCGCGCAGCGCGATGCCGAACTTCGAGGTGTCGGTCGCGGTGCTGGTGTCGCCGATCCGGCCCGCGCCGATCTGCGGGTTGATCCGCAGGCCCAGCACCGATTTCGGTGGGGTGGCACCGATCAGCGCGTCGAGCCGGGCAAGCTCGGAGAAGTTGTCGGCGTTGATCGCGGTGCCCTCGGCCAGCGCGTGCGCGAGCTCGGCGGTGGTCTTGGCGGGGGAGTCCAGCACCAGCCGCGCGCAGCGGATCCCGGCGGCTTCGGCGACCGCGGTCTCGCCGGGGCTGGCCACCTCGGCGTCGACACCGAGGTCGGCGAGCAGGCGCAGTACCGGCGCGAGCCCGCACGCCTTGGCCGCGACGGTGTGCTGGACCTGGCCGAGCGGGGCGAAGGCGTCCCTCAGCTCGGCCACGCTCTCGCCGATGCCGGCGAGGTCGATGAACCCGGCCATCGGGTCGATCAAGCAGCGGTCGGCCGCGGCGGCGAGAGCGAGACGGCGGCGGTCGGCACGGGTGCGGGGCTCGAGTGTCGTGGTCACCGGACAAGCAGACCAGCGCCTCGGCGGGCCGGTCCAAGTCTTGGTCCCGATGATGTCATTGGCCTGACCTATAATGGCTGGGTGGACCTGCGCCGATGGCACTACTTCGCGGTACTCGCCGAAGAGATGCACTTCACCCGCGCGGCTGCCCGCCTGTTCGTCTCGCAGCCTTCGCTCAGCCAGCAGATCCGGGCGTTCGAGGCGGAGCTCGGCGTCGCGCTCCTCGATCGCTCAGGCCCGCGGTTCACCCTGACCGAAGCCGGCCGGGTCGCCGCCGAAGAGGCCCGTGAGCTGGTGGGACAGCTGCACCGGGCGCGGGGGATCGTCGCGGCAGCGGGCCGTGGCGACACCGGACGTCTCCGCATCGCCTACACGCGGTCCGCGCCAGGCCCGCTCGCAGGCGACGTGGTGGCCGCGTACCGGGCTGAGCACCCGAACGTCACCCTCGAGCTGGAAACCGGCTGGACCAGCCTGAACCTGGCTCGGCTCGAGTCCGGCGAGATCGACATCTGCTTCGTCCGGACGCCGGTGACCCGCCGCGACACCGAGGTCGTGGTGATCGGGCGCGAGGAGGTGCTGATCGTACTGCCCGCGGGACATCGGCTGGCCCGTCGTCAGGGCCGGATCGCCCGCGAGGAGATCGCGCGCGAGCCGGTCGTGTTCTGGCCACGGGAGAACGGGCCCGGTCAGTACGACGCGATCAGCGGCCAGGTCTGGCCCGGCGGCGTCCCCGAGATCGTCCGCGAGGAACCGGAGGACGAGCAGCTGATGCGGGCGGTCGCCGAGGGCGCGGGGCTGGCGGCGGTGCCGGAGCACCGGGCGCGGGCGCTGCGCACCCGCGGTGTCGTGCTGCGGCGGCTGACCGAGCCGGTGCCGCGGATCGAGCTCGGCCTCGCCCGGCGCGCCGGGCCCGTTTCCCCGGTGGTGAAGGCGTTTTTCGACCTCGCGGGGTCAGTCGCAGGCGGCTAGCACCGCGTCCGCGACGGCGCCGAGGTGACGCGCTTCGGCGTGCCCGGGGACGATCAGGTCGGTCAGGTAGACGAAAACGAGCCGCCTGCGCGGGTCGGCCCAGGCAATGCAGCAATTGCTTCCGTTGTGCCCGAACGTTTCCGGCCCGCTCAGGGCTCCCATTGGGCGGCCGACGCCGCCGAGCTGGAACCCCTGTGCCCACCGGATCGGCAGCCGGATGGTCCGGTCCACCTCGCCGTGCGCGGACGGCCGCCGCGCTTCGAGAATCGCGGCGTCGTCGAGGATCCGGACGCCGTCGAGCTCCCCGCCGTCGAGCAGTGCCTGGTAGCACCGCGCGAGATCCCTTGCGGTGGTGGAGATCCCGGCCGCCGGGATGACCGCCTCGCGCACCGCCCGGCGGTTCACCAGCCGGGCGGTCATCGGGCCGCCGAAGCCTTTGCCGCGGATCGGGACGTGCCTGCCCCACTCGGTCGCCGGGAGCCCGAGATGGATGTCGGTGAGGCCGAGCGGGGCGAAGAAGCGTTCGCGCAGCACCTCGCGGATCCCGCGCCCGGTGATCCGCCGGACGAGTTCGCCGAGCACGAAGCCGTACGTGATGGGTTGGTACGCCACGACTTCGCCGGGCGTCCACCGCAACCGGGTGCGCGCGAGAGCGTCGACCGCGGCGTCCCAGTCGGTCATCGCGAGGGCGTCGCCGAGGAAGCCCCGTGCGGTCGCGAAGCCCGACCGGTGCCGCAAAACGTGGCGGACGGTAACGGTTTCCTTGCCGTGGCGGGCGAACTCCGGCCAGTAGCGGGCGACCGGCTGGTCCAACGCCAGTTCGTCCTCTTGGACCAGCTGGTGCACCGCCAGTGCGACGAACGGCTTGCTCGCCGAGAAAATCCAGAACAACGCCTCGGAGTCGGTGCCGAAGTGCCGGTCCAGCAGCACTTTCCCGTCCTTGAGCAGGCACAACGCCGAGGCGCCGCCGCGCGTTTGGATCAGCTTCACCGCATGATCGAGCCCCGCCGGGTCGGCATCGGTCGTTTCCGTCGCATCGGCCACGCCGCCGGACGCTACCGGTTGCGGCGCCCGTCGATGCGCGTACGGTCGAGGTGTTGGCTGTTGTTCAACCACGTGCTCCGGTCAGCGTCTGCGGTCCCGCATGACTGCGAGAGGAGCCCCCTTCATGACTTCGTTGTTTCCCTCGGCCCCGCCCGGCCTGACCATCACCCGCACCGACCGCTCCGGCGGCGTCCGCGTGCTCACCGCGGTGGGTGACATCGACACCGCGACGGTGGGCATGCTGCAGGCCGAGCTCGCCGCCTGCGAGCGTGTGGTCGTCGACCTGTCCCGGGTCGAATTCCTCGGCCTGTGTGGTGTGCACGCCTTGTTCGTCGCGCAGGACCGGGCGGACCGCCTCGCCATCGTGACGGGCGGGCACGCCGTGGCCCGATCGTTCGAGGTCAGCGGCGTCGCCGACGTCCTCGACGTGCACGCCGGGCTGGAGAGCGCACTGGCCAGCGCGAGTGAGGGCGTGCCGGGCTGACCGTCCTCAGTGGACTGACCAGGTGGCCGGGTGTTTCCCCACCCGGCCTGCCGGGTATCCCCGGGTGGTCCTCCCAGGGAAGGAGCTCGGCATGAGCACCAACGCGTACCTGTCGTTCCTCGCGATCGGCGTGGTGCTGGTCCTGCTCGACGGGCAGATCATCTACCGGAGCGGGCGGCGTTATCTGGAGAACTCGTACGGCGACCCGACCGCGGGCGCCTCGATGACCCGGCTCGTCACGGCGTTGTTCCATTTCGCCACCCTGGGCATCCTGGCGCTCATCTCGACCATCAACCTGGGTGGCAGCGACCTGCCCGGTGTCGTGGGCCGCATCGGCGTCCTGCTGCTGGTGCTGGCCGTGGCGCACGGGATCACGCTGGCCGCGCTGTCCCACATCCGTGGTGAGCAGCAGGCCGAGGGAGTTCTCGCGCGCGGGCCGCGGCCGCACGCCGAGCCGGAGCAGCAGCAAGGCCCGACGGTGGCGCCGGCGCCCGGCTCGACGCTCGACACCCCGCCGCCGCCCTACGCCACCTGACGCACGGCGAAAGCCCCGGTCCACAGTGGACCGGGGCTTTCACCGTGTGCTAATCGGGGAGCGGGACGTCGAGTTCGGTGTGCCGGGTGGCGATGGTGCGGGCCAGGTCGGCCAGCTTGATGTTCAGCTCCTGGGAGGCGCGGCGCAGTACGTCGAAGGCCTCGTCGGCGGTGATGCCCCTGCGGTGCATGAGGATCCCCTTCGCCTGACCGATCACGTCGCGGCCCTCGACCGCGCGGCGCAGGTGTGTGGCCTCGAGCTCGGTGACCAGCACAGTGTTCGTGTGCGCGAGGGCGAGCGAGGCGTGGGTCGCCAGCAGCAGCGCGATGTCGACGTCTTCCGGGCCGAACGCGCCGCCGGTGCGGGAGTAGAGGTTGAGGGCGCCCGAGAGCCGGGGTGGGCGGGAGTCCGGCACGAGTGCGGTGGCCAGCACCGAGTGGTAGCCACGCAGGGCGGCACCCGGGCCGAACCGTGGCCACCGCGGATCCTCGGCGAGCGTCCCGGAGCGGCCGATCGCGGGCCCGTCGGGGCGGGCCGCCTCGAGGCACGGGCCCTCGTTGTTGTCGTACTGGAGTTGGTCGAGTTCGACAGCGACGGCATCGGTCTCGACCGGCGTGTGGAATGTGCCATCGGGTGCCCGCAGTGTCACACTGACCAGGTCGGCGGCCGGGATCACCGCCCGCGCGGTCTCGACGACCTGCTTGAGCACCGCACCCGTGGTCGGGGCGGTGTCCAGCAGCAGCCTGGTCAGGTCCGCGAACTGGCGGGCCAGCGGGCCCGGGGTCGCGGCGTCCGTGCCGAACGCGGCTCTCTCCAGCACCCAGTCGTCTTCCTCGAGGGGTTCCATTCCTGGAAGTTACCCCACCGGGGCGGTGCGGAACCGGGGGATGTTTGCGCTCGGCCAGACCGGTTAACCGGCAGACGGGCGGGTTGTGTTTCTAGAGCCGCGGCTCGTCAAGGCTCCATCGGTTGAGCACTTCAGCCGATGGAGCCGCCCTTCCACGGGCTCCGCGGCTACCCTGACGGATCCGACGGAAGGAGCCCTATGACAGCGTCCGTCATCGAGCGTGAACGCAAGTACGAGATCGGCCCGGCGACGGTGGTCCCGCGCCTGGCCGGCATCGCGGGCGTCAAGAAACAAGAAGCGCCCGAAGAGCGAATGCTGGACGCGACGTATTACGACACCGACGGCTTCCGCCTGGCACGCGCGGGCATCACGCTGCGGCGCCGCACCGGCGGCACGGACGCCGGCTGGCACGTCAAGCTCCCGGTGTCCAAAGACACCCGCCAGGAGCTCCAGTTCCCGCTGGGCGACTCCCAGAAGGTCCCCGGGCGCCTGCGGAAGCTGATGCGCGCCTACACCCTGGGCGAGGAGCTGCACTCGATCGCGCGCCTGCGCACCGACCGCTTCGAGCACCGCCTGACCGACGCTCGTGGCCGGACGCTGGCGGTCTTGACCGATGATCACGTGACCGGCGAGGTCGGCGGCGACACGGTCCTGCTGGACCAGTGGCGCGAACTGGAGCTGGAACTCGCCCCGGACGTGCCCGCGCACCTGCTCGGCAAGTTCGACCGCGCGCTGATTCGCTCGGGCGCGTTCGAGTCGCCCTGGTCTTCCAAACTCCGCCGCCTGATCGCCGACCGGGTCCCCGCGCCCAGGCGTCAGCCCCGGAAACCGACCGCGGGCGACGTGGTCCTCAACTACCTGAGTGGGCTGGTCGAGCATCTGCGCCGGTCGGACGTGGGCGTCCGCCTCGACGTCGAGGATTCGGTGCATCAACTGCGGGTGTCGTGCCGGAAACTCCGCAGCGCCCTGCGCACGTTCGGGTCCATTGTGGACAAGTCGGCGACCGCGTCCTTGGCCGCCGAGCTCAAGTGGCTGGGCGGCCGCCTGGCGCCGGCTCGCGACGCCGAGGTGACCGCGGAGCGCCTTTCCGCGCGCCTGGACGACGTGCCGGGTGAGCTGGTGCTGGGGCCGCTGCGCCAGTACCTGACCAGGTACTTCGCGCGCGAGGGCCAGGAGGGCCGGGCGCGGGCGATGGAGGCGTTGAAGAGCGACCGGTATCTGGCCCTGCTGCGGTCGCTGGACACTCTGCTGGAGGACCCGCCCCTGACCAAGAAGGCGCGGAAACCGGCTCGGTCGGGCTTGCGCTCTTCGGTTCGCAAGGCGGCGCGGAAGGTGCGTCGCGCTGAGGCGGCGACGGCTGGACTCCAGGGACCTGAGCTGGAGAAGGCGCTCCACGAGGTGCGGAAGAAGGCCAAGCGGGCTCGGTACGCCGCTGACGCCGTTCGCCCCGTGTATGGGAAGAAGCTGCGCAAGTGGCGGAAGAACGTCAAGGCCGTGCAGAGCGATCTCGGCGCGCACCAGGACACCGTCGTCGGGCGGGAAAAGTTGCGCCAGCTGGTGATCTCGGGCCACGGCGAGGGGCAGAACGTCTTCACCTTCGGCCTGCTGTACGCGCGGGACGCGCGTGAGGCGGAGGAGTTGCGCGGGACGTTCGGGAAGCACTGGAAGAAACTGAGGAAGGGCCCGCGCCCAGGCTGGCTGTAGGCGGGGGTCGGGTCTCGTGAGTGGTGCGGCCGGTTGTTGATGGATGGGCAAAGGTGGCGCGCTCGGCATGGTGCCTCGATGAAGGGGACTTTCCTCACGTCCGGCGTGAGGAAAGTCCCCTTCATCTCAGCCGTCAGCGCACTAGGGTCATCCATGCTCGTGAGTGTTGCGGCCGGTGAGAACCGGCCTTGCCATTCACGAGTCCTTACTGTTCCCCGGTGAGCTTTCCCCGCAACTGCTCGAGCGTCTGCGACAGCAGGCGCGAGACGTGCATCTGCGAAATCCCCACCCGCTCCGCGATCTGCGTCTGCGTCATTCCCCCGAAAAACCGCATGACCAGAATCGCTCGCTCGCGCCGCGGCAGTTCCTCCAGCAACGGCTGCAGCGCCTCGTGGTTCTCGACCGACGTCATCTCCGGATCGTCCGAACCGATCGTGTCCGCCAGGGAAAGCTCTTCGTGCACCGGCTTGTCGACCGACAACGCCTGATACGCGTTACCCGCCATCAGGCCCTCGCGGACGTCGTCGAGGTCCAGGTTCAGGTGCACCGCCAGCTCGGTGGGGGTCGGCGCCCGGCCGATCTGCTGGGAGAGCTCCGAGACGCCTTGGGACAGCGTCAGGTGCAGCTCCTTGAGCCGCCGCGGCACCCGCACCGCCCAGCCGGTGTCGCGAAAGTGGCGACGCACCTCGCCCATGATCGTCGGCACGGCGAACGAGAGGAAGTCGTGGCCACGGCTCGCGTCGAAGCGGTCGACGGCGTTGATCAGGCCGATCCGGGCGACCTGCACCAGGTCCTCGCGGGGTTCGCCGCGGCCGGCGAAGCGGGTCGCGATGTGCTCGGCCAGTGGGAGGAGCTCGGTCACCAGTTTGGTCCGCACCTCCTCGCGGCGCGGATCGTCGGGGTCGAGGGTGCCCAGCTCGTCGAAGAGGGGTTCGCAGTGCGCGTACTCGTCGGATCGGCGGAGGAGGGACCTTCTGTCTCCGTTCACCCGGCGCTCGATTCCGCGCGCAGGACGAGCTCGATCGTCAGCACGCCGGCCGGTTCCCCGGGCAGGGTGTCGTGGTGAGCGGAGACCGAATGCGCCAGCGTGGTCAGCACGTGCCAGCCGAAGCTGCGTTCGCTCGGCGGCCCGGACTGCCGCGTCCGGGCGGAGACGGAGACTTCGACGCCGTGCCCGCTGGTCCGGAACCGGCAGGTCAGCTCCGCACCGAGGTCGGCGAGCTGCACGAGCTGGGCACAGGCCTCATCGACGGCCATCTTGGCGTCGGCGATCGCGTCGAGGCCGAAGTCGGCGCGCGCCAGGACACCGTGGGTGAGCATGCGCACCAGCGGGATCTGCTCGGCCTTGGCCGGCAGGCGCAGCTCGATCAGCTCGTCGAGGACGCCGTCGGGCGAGCTGTGGTTGCTGGACGACCTGATGCGTCCGTCAAACTCCATATCGGGGACCTTCGCTTCAGTCGGTGCGGCCGAGTGCCCGCTGGAGGTCCTTTTTGGACATCCGGGACCGGCCCTTGAGGTTGCGCTTCCTGGCTTCGTTGTAGAGCTGGTCCCTGGTCGGCCCGCCGGGACCCGTTCCGGATCGCAGGCCGCCCCGGCGCTGCGGGGAGATGTCTTCCACGGAGCTCCGGCTGGCTTCGGCAGCCTCACCCGACTGGGCGCGGTTCTTGTTGACCGTGCGCGCGGCGATTTCCTCCGCGCGCGAGCTGCTCGCTCCCTGCTCCTTTTGGGACTCCTTGATGTGTTCGTACTGGCGTTCCCGTTTTGCACTCCACGCCTGGGGCATGACGGCCTCCTTCCACCACGTCGGGTACCCAGCCGCGGACTCCGGGCAAACGCCCTTCGCGCGACAAAGATTCGCCCGGTCGGCGTAACGCGGATCCGTGAGAGGCGTGTAAGCCGGAAGGCGCGCGGGTAGTTCCCCCTTCGACAGCGGGAGTGCACGATGACGCAGGCGAAGCTGCGGCCCGAGGCGATGCCCCTGGCCATCGCCCGGCGCGGGCCGAAGGGTGGCACGCTGCTCGGGTTGTTCCGGACGACCGACCCGAAGCAGATCGGGCTGCTCTACCTGGTGACCTCGTTCGGGTTCTTCGTGGCCGGCGGGTTCATGGCGCTGCTGATGCGCGGCGAGCTGGCCCGGCCGGGGATGCAGTTCCTCTCACCCGAGCAGTACAACCAGCTGTTCACCATGCACGGCACGATCATGCTGCTGCTCTACGCCACCCCGAACCTGTTCGGCTTCGCCAACTACATCCTGCCGCTGCAGATCGGCGCGCCGGACGTCGCCTTTCCGCGGCTCAACGCGTTCTCCTACTGGCTCTACCTGTTCGGCGGCCTGATCGTGATCAGCGCGTTCGTCACCCCCGGTGGCGCGCCGGACTTCGGCTGGACGGCCTACACGCCGCTGTCCGGCCCGATCCACTCGCCCGGTATCGGCGGCGACCTGTGGATCATGGGCCTGATCGTGTCCGGGCTCGGCACCATCCTCGGCGCGGTCAACATGGTGACCACGATCGTCTGCCTGCGCGCGCCGGGGATGACCATGTGGCGGATGCCGCTGTTCACCTGGAACATCCTGTTCACCGCGGTGCTGATCCTGCTGGCCTTCCCGATCCTCACCGCCGCGCTGTTCGCGCTGGAGGCCGACCGGCGGCTCGGCGCGCACGTGTTCGACCCGGAGAACGGCGGCGCGATCCTCTGGCAGCACCTGTTCTGGTTCTTCGGTCATCCCGAGGTCTACATCGTCGCGCTGCCCTACTTCGGGATCGTCACCGAGATCGTGCCGGTGTTCAGCCGGAAGCCGCTGTTCGGGTACCGGCTGATGGTGTTCGCCACGATCGGGATCACCGGCCTGTCGGCGACGGTGTGGGCGCACCACATGTTCGCCACCGGCGCGGTGCTGCTGCCGTTCTTCTCGTTCCTGACCTTCCTGATCGCGGTGCCGACCGGCATCAAGTTCTTCAACTGGATCGGCACCATGTGGAAGGGGCAGGTCTCGTTCGAGACGCCGATGCTGTGGTCGGTCGGGTTCATGGTGACGTTCCTGTTCGGCGGGCTGACCGGGGTCATCCTCGCCTCGCCGCCGCTGGACTTCCACGTGCACGACAGCTACTTCGTCGTCGCGCACTTCCACTACGTCCTGTTCGGCACGATCGTGTTCGCCACCTTCGCCGGGATCTACTACTGGTTCCCGAAGATGACCGGCCGGATGATGGACGAGGCGCTGGGCAAGTGGCACTTCTGGACCACTTTCATCGGCTTCCACACCACGTTCCTGGTCCAGCACTGGCTCGGCGCCGAAGGCATGCCGCGCCGGTACGCCGACTATCTGAGCACCGACAACTTCACCCTGCTCAACACCATCTCGACGATCGGGGCGTTCGTGCTCGGCGCGTCCGTGCTGCCGTTCATCTGGAACGTCGTGCGCAGCTACCGTTACGGCGAACGGGTCACCGTCGACGACCCTTGGGGCTACGGCAACTCCCTCGAATGGGCGACGACCTGCCCGCCGCCGCGGCACAACTTCACCGACCTGCCGCGGATCCGTTCCGAGCGCCCGGCCTTCGAGTTGCATTACCCGCACATGCGTGAGCGGTTGCCCGCCGAGCAGTACGTGGGTCGCGGGCACCGCCCGACGTCGATCCAGTAAAGTCGATCCGACCCGTTAAAGCGCTAGCGGCCAGTACTGGCGCGCGCCCGGGTTGCCCTGGTCTCCAGCGCCGTTGGCACGGAGAAGGGGCGTAGCACAAGATGACCGGCGGCCAGGAGCGGTTCACCGCGCGCTTGGACGAAGTCACCGTCGCGATGGACTCGCTGACCGCGATGCTGGACCGCGGCCTCGACCTCGCCAAGATGCTCCAGGCGGTCTGTGAGCACACGGTGCAGGTCGTACCCGGCGCCGACATGGCGAGCCTGACCCTGGTCCGCGACGGCGTCCCCGAGACGGTCGCCAGCACCGATCAACGCACCCTGAACTTCGATCGCGAGCAGTACCTCGCCGGTGACGGCCCGTGCGTGCGCGCGGCCCGGACCGGCATGCCGGTCCGGGTCGACGTCGCCGCGGCGGGGGAGCAGTGGCCGGAGTTCGCCGAGGCCGCGCGGGAGCTGGGCGTGGCGAGCTTCCTCGCCGCGCCGCTGACCGTCGACGAGGACATGGCCGGCGCGATCAACCTCTTCGGCTTCGATGAGCACGGCTTCGGCGAGCTGGATTCCAAGATCCTCGAGCTGTACACCTCGGCCGTCGTGTTCGGGCTCCGCGGCGCGCGGCGCTACTTCGACTCGCGCGAGCTGGTCGGCCAGCTCAACCGCGCGCTGGAGACCCGGGCGGTGATCGAGCAGGCCAAGGGCATCCTGATGGCGGCCCACCGGATCAGCGCCGAGGAGGCCTTCCAGCTGCTGGTCAAGCGGTCGCAGGACGGCAACCGGAAGCTCTACGACGTCGCCGCGGAGTTCGTCGTGGCGGTCACCACGTCCTAAGTGGTTGCCATCGGAAGTCCTTCGGGGGAATTCGGCGGATCCGGGTTTCTGCTGGGCGTGCGGCCGCGAGGTCCTCGTACCGGGGTTGTACTCGGACCTCGCGGCCGTGCGTCCAGCGGGAAGCTGGGCCGTCGAGACCCCGGAGGACTTCCGATGGTGACCACTAGGTCGCCGGGACCTCGTCGGTGGGTTCGGGCGTGTCGTCGTCGGTTCGGTGCCTGCTGCGCTGGCAGGTGGTGCAGACCAGCGTCCGGCCGAGCACGGTGCCGTCGTCGGCGACGACCTGCGCCACGTGCATCGTCGGGAAGCCGCACACCTCGCAGGGCAGCGAGCCATCCTCCCGGCTGATCCGGATGTGCGTGCCCATGCCGCCTCCCGAGGTGCCACGGTCTGCACCCACCTTGGTCTGGTTGGCCCGCCGCGCTCGCTGATTTCACCCGTTCGGCGCAACGAAGGGTGTCTCTGGAATCGGATCAGCCGCTCCTGTGTGTAGGGAGAACCGGCGGGGTACTTGTCGGGTGGCCGGTTCTGTACGGAGGGGAGCGGATGATGCGAGATCTGCTGAACGGACTGCACCCGGTGGGGGACCTGGTGCCCGAGGGCGGAGACGCGCCCGAGCACGCGGAGACGCGCCGCCGGGCCGCCATCGCGGTCGCGTCGCGGGCGAAGAACGCCGAGGACTGCGCGATGCTGCTGGACATGCTGGGCCTGCACAAGAGCGACCGGCGCAGCGAAGTCGCCTGAGGTTCAGCGCGTCCGCGGGACGACGAGGCTGGACTCGTAGGCCGTCACCACGGCCTGGGTCCGGTCTCGCAGGCCGAGCTTGGTCAGCATGCGGCTCACGTGCGTCTTCACCGTCTCTTCGGTGACGCTCAGCCGCGCGGCGATCTCGCCGTTGGACAGGCCTTCCGCGACCAGCCGCAGCACCTCGGTCTCGCGCGGGGTCAGTGAGCCGAGCGAAACGACCGGCGCCGGGTCAGGGCGCGTCCGGGCGAACTCGGCTCACGGCGTTGCCGCGGCGGCTGACGGTGTTGCCCGCCAAGGCTTTCGTGGTCACGTCGGTGGTGCGGGTGGCGGGCGTGCTCGCGGTGTCGGGGAGCCTGCTGGCCGGGATGGTCATCCTGCCGGGCAACGGCTTCCCGGCGTTGCCGCTGGACGGCCCGACCGTGCGCGCCGCGGTGGGATCGGTGCTGTACCTGGGGTTGATCGGCCTGCTGTCGCTCGGCGCGGCGACGGTGGTGCGCGACCCGGCGACGGCGATCGGGATCGTGCTGGGGCTGCTGTTCCTGTTCTCGATCCTGCTCCAGGTCGTCACCGACCCGGACTGGCACAGTGCCTCGGCGTCCTCGGCCTGTGGGCCGCCGGAGCCCTCCTCCTCGCGGCACCCTGCTCCACTACCGCGATGCCTAGCCTTTCGTATAACGCCCTATACGGACCACGGCTCAGGAGCGGTGGCCGGACCAGGCTGCCCAGAGGGTGGCGTAGCGGCCACCGGCGGAGACGAGCTCGTCGTGCGTGCCCGTTTCGACGACGGAACCGTTGTCCAGCACCACGATCCGGTCCGACGCCGCCGCTTGGGTGAGGCGGTGGGCGACGACCAGCGCGGTGCGGCCTTCGAGTGCTGCTGCCGCCGAAGCTTCGAGGACTCGGGAGCCCGCGCTGCCCGCTTCGGCGGTGGCTTCGTCGAGGATCGCCACCGGCGGGTCGGCCAGCACCAGGCGGGCGAGGGCGAGCTGCTGGGCTTGGGTGACCGTCAGCTGATGCCCGCCCTCGCCGACGACCGTGGCCAGACCCTCGGGCAGCGCATCTGCCCAGGTCAGCGCCCCGACTTTGTCCAGTGCAGCCTTGAGGTCCGCATCGGAAGCCGAGGGATGCGCCAGCCGGAGATCCTCCGCAAGGGAGCCGGCGAAGACGTGCACCTCCTGGCTGATCAGGGCCACAGCCGAGCGGACACCGGCAGGGCCGAGCTCGTCGAGCCCGACGCCGCCGAGCGTGACCGATCCCGTGCCGGGCCGGTGGATCCCGGCGATCAGCTTGGCCAGCGTGGTCTTCCCGGCACCGCTCGCGCCGACCAGCGCCACCCGTTCGCCGGGTGCGGCGGCGAGGTCGACGCCGCGCAGCACCGGGTGTCCGTCCACATAGGAGTATCCGACGTCGGCCGTCTTCACCGAGGCGTCGAGCGGACGCGCAGGCGTCGTGGGCTCGGTGACCGCGGGCAGGTCCGCCACGCCGACCAGCCGTGCGAGGCTCGCGGCCGCGGCCTGGGCGTCGTCCACCAGTGCGAGCGCGGTGGTGATCGGCCCGAAGAGGCTGTGGAAGTACAACGCCGCCGCCGTGGCCACGCCGACCGTCACCGCGTTCGCGCTGACCAGCAGGAAACCGATCGCCAGCACCGCGGACAGGCCGACGAACTCGGCGAGGTTCAGCCGCGCGTAGAACCGCGTCACCAGCCGGATCCCGCGCAGCGACAGGCCGACGGCGTGGTCCGAACGCTCCCGGACCCGCTCGAGGTGCGCGTCGCCGAGCCGGAACGCCCGGACCGTCTTCGCGCCACCGATCGTGTCGAGCAACTGCTGTTGCTGCGCTCCGACGGCCTCGCGCTGGGATGCGTAGAGCGGCTTCGCGTTCGGGACGTACCAGCGGACCGTGTGCAGCTGGATCGGCACCGCCACCAGCGCGGCCAGCAGGAACCGCCAGTCCAGCACGGCCAGCGCGCCGAGCGTGAGCACCACGGTCAGCACCGACCGGCCCAGCTCCGGCAGAGCCTGCCGGACGCCCTCCGCGACCACCGAGACGTCGTTGGTGACCCGGGCGGTGAGGTCGCCGGACCCGGCCCGTTCGACCTGGTCCAGCGGCAGGTTCAGGGCCCGCTCGACGAACCGCTCGCGCAGCGTCGCCAGCATCGTCTCGCCGAGGCGCGCCACCATGGACACGCCGATCGCGGTCGCCATGGCTTGGGCGATCGCGACCAGCACGAGCCCCGCTATCGGCGTGATCAGGTCGGCGGCGAGCCGGTGGGTCGCGACGAGGTCGACGACCCGCCCGAGCAGCGGCGCGGTGAGCAGCCCGATCGCGGTCGCGGCGAGCAGCACCGCGAACGCCCCGGCCGCGCGCGCCTTGGCCGTGCCGAGAAGTTCGAAGACGACCGCGAGGATCCGGCGGCCGTCGGCGGTGGGGAGAAGCTCGCTCATGACAGCACCGCCGCGCGGTAGTCGGGACGCTCGACCAGTTCGGTGTGACTGCCTTCGCCGACCACCCGGCCGTCGTCGACGAGCACCACCCGGTCGGTCGCGGCGAGCAGCGCCGGGCTGGTGGTCACGAGGATCGTGGTGCGGTCCCGGCGCAATGCCGCGATCCCGTCGGCGATCCGGGCTTCGGTGACGGTGTCGACCGCCGTCGTCGGGTCGTGCAAGACGAGCACCGGCGCGTCGACGGCAAGAGCGCGAGCGAGGGCGACGCGCTGGCGTTGTCCGCCGGACAGCGACCGCCCG
This sequence comes from uncultured Actinomycetota bacterium, assembly GCA_963762765.1. Lineage (GTDB taxonomy): Bacteria > Actinomycetota > Actinomycetes > Mycobacteriales > Pseudonocardiaceae > Amycolatopsis. Next base: position 76,637 of record CAVXMR010000051.1, on the reverse strand, counting down.
CGTTCGGAGACCGTGGCGCCATCGGGAAGCGCGTGAGCGACTTCGTCGGCGGCGGCCGCGGCCATCGCTTCGGCCGCGCGCGGTCCGATGTGGACGTTCTCTTCGAGCGTCCCGGCAAAGAGGTCCGCGTCGTGGGCGGCCACCAGCACCGCTTCCCGCACTCGGCTGGTGTCCACAGTGGACAGATCGACGGCGTCGAGTGACACCGTGCCCGCGCTGGGGGTGGCGGTGCGGCCGAGGCAGTCGAGCAGGTCGGTCGCGGCCGCCGGATCGGTGACGACCACGCCGAGCAGCTCGCCCGGCCGGGCTTCGAGGTCGAGCTCCCGCAGGTTTCCTTGCGTGACACCGGAAAGTCGCACGTGCCCGGCAGGCGCGTCCGGCAGGGCGCCGTCGCCGGACTCGACCGCGGGCGGCGCGTCGAGGACGTCGGCGATTCGTGCGGCCGAGGCCCTGGCCTGCGCGAATTCGCCGTTGACCCAGGAGAAGATCACGAACGGGGTGGTGAGGTACTGGGCGAGCCCGACCGCGGCCACGAGGTCGCCGACGCTGATCCGGCCCGCCGCCGCGAGGTTCCCGCCGACGAGCGCGACAGTCGCGATGAAGATGCCGGTCAACGCCAGCAGTGCGCCGTTGTGCCAGGCCTGGGCGCGCGCCGCCTTGAGCGTCGCGCGCAGTGAGTCCTGGCTGGTCCGGCGGTAGCGCTCGACCGCGGCGCGTTCCGCGCCGACACCCTTGAGCACGCGCAGCCCGGCCACGAGGTCGGTGGCGATCCCGGAGGCGTGCGCGACGCGCTCCTGCTCGGCTTCGCTGCGGCGTTCCAGTGGCTTCCCGATCAGGTGGGCGAGGTAGAGCATCGGCGGCGTGCCGAGCAGGACCAGCAGCCCGAGCGGGACGGACATCCGCAGCAGCACCACCGCGGCGACCAGCAGCCCGGCCAGCCCGGCTACGCCGAAGGGCAGCACGCTGTTGATCGTGCCGACCCGTTTCGCGTCGGACGTCCCGATGCTGACCAGTTCGCCCGCGAGGCCGGCCTGGGCGACGCCGCCGGGGTGCAGCACCCGGCGTCCGACGTCGAGGCGGATCTCGTGCGCGGCGCGCTCGGCGGCCTGTTCCCCGTACCGCGCGCCGAACCGGTAGCTGGTGGACAGCCCGGCGAACAGCAGCGCGAGCACCGCGAGCCAGGCCAGCAGCGTCAGCACGGACCCGCGCGCGACGGCCTGGTCGATCACCACGCCGATCACCACCGGGACCAGCGCCTCGCCGCCCTGGTGACCCGCGGTCAGCAGCGACGCCAGCGTCACCGGACGCCGTTGGCGCCCGATCGCGCGGCGCAGGACATCCCGCCCGGTCGTTCGGCTAACGCTCACCCAGCACCCTCCCTCGTATTTAGGTGAGGCTAGTCTAAGTTCAGGGAAATCCGGTGTGGGGGAAACTATGCGCTTCATCTCGGAGAGGACGTCGGACGGCGTCTCGGAACGGCTGTTCAGCCTGGGCGACGTCCCGGGCGTCCTCTGGACCCCGGCCGGTGCCACCGGCGGACCGCTCATCCTGCAAGGTCACGGTGGTGGCAGGCACAAGCTGGCCGAGTCACTCGTCGCGCGTGCCCGCGGTTTCGTGGCCGGCGGGTTCGCGGTCGCGGCCATCGACGCGCCCGGCCACGGTGACCGGCCGATGTCCGCCGCGGGTGCCCGGCTGCTCGCGGGCCTGCGGGAACGGGTAGCGGCGGGCGAACGGATCGGGCCGCTCATGGCTCAGCTCAACGAGATCCAGGCCGTGCAGGGAGTACCCGAATGGCGGGCCACCCTGGACGCGCTTCAGGAGCTCGGGTTCGACGGGCCGGTCGGGTTCTCGGGGCTGTCGATGGGCAGCGGGATCGGCATCCCGTTCGTCGCTGCCGAACCGCGGATCCAGGCCGCGATCTTCGGCCTTGCTGGTCAGGGCCTCGAGGAGGCGGCGGCGCGGATCACCATCCCGGTCCAGTTCCTGCTGCAGTGGGACGACGAGCTGATCCCGCGTGACGACTGCCTGGCGCTCTTCGGCGCCTTCGCGTCAGCCGAGAAGACACTGCACGCGAACCCCGGCCCGCACGCGGGGATCCCGGCGTTCGAGCTGGAGAGTTCGCTGCGTTTCTTCGCCCGGCACCTGCTCGGCTAGGGGACTCCGACCGGCTCGGGCTTCGGTTCGCCGAACCGGGCCAGCGCGAGCGCCGCGGTCACGGCCAGCGCGAACCCGGCGACGGCGACCAGCGCGAAGCCGGGCCGGGTGCGGTCGCCGAGCGCGAGAATGCCGACCAGGGACGGAAAGAGCGTCTCGCCGAGGACCATCATCGCGGTGGCCGTGGTGACGCTCCCGCGTTGCAACGCCGTGGCGTAGAACAACATCGCCATCGCCCCGGCGACGGCGACCACGTAGGTCGCCGGGTCGGTGAGCAGGTCGAGCGGGGCCAGGCTGGGGATGATCCGCCCGGCGATCGCGACCACGCCGAAGCTCAGCCCGGCGACCAGCCCGAGCGCGGGTGTCCGCACCCGGCGGGCGGCCCGCCCGGCGATGATCCCGGCGGCGCCGAGCACCGCGACCACGCCGACCAGCACCAGCCGGAAGCCGAGCCCGACCGGGTCGGAGCCTTCGCTCTGCGCGGACGTGCCGAGCAGCGAGAGCCCGCCGCACACGATCGCGACCGCGGTCCATTCGCGCGGGCCCAGCCGGATGCCGAGGAACCGCGCGGCGACCGCCGTCACCGCGAGGCTGGCGGCGAGCGCGGCCTGCACGACGAACAGCGGCAGCACATGCAGCGCGGCGATCTGCGCGACGAAACCGAGGACGTCCAGGCCGAGGCCGACGACGAACTTCCACTGGCCGAGCACCCGGACCAGCAGCCGCGGGTCGACGCGGTCCTCGCTGCCCGGGGTCGCCTGCGCGGCCACCGACTGCATCACCGACGCCACGCCGTACGCGCACGCCGCGGCCAACGCGCAGACCAAACCCCACCACATGAGGACTCACCCTAGTCTCGCCGGTATCGTGGCGATCATGTCGAACACGAGTTCGAAGGTCGAGCGAAGCTGGCCGACCTCCGTCGCCCACGACGAACTGCGCCTGCACCTGGAGTTCCTCGCGTTCCTGCGCGCCACGGCGGTGAACAAGGTGGCCGGGCTCAGTCGCGCGTCGGCGGCGGCGACGCCGTTGCCGACGTCGCCGCGGATGAGCGCACTCGGCGTCCTCAAGCACCTGACCGCGGTGGAGCGGTGGTGGCTTTCGATCGAGGCCGGCGGGGCGGACCTGCCGTCGCTGTGGCCAGGTTCGCCCGATCCGAGCTGGGATCTCACTCCGAAGGACGACCCGGCTTCGGTCGTCGAGGCGTACCAGGCGGAGTGGGCACACGCGGCTGCTTCGCTGTCCGGGCTGACGCCCGACGACTCGAGCCGTCGCGGCGGGGACTTCACCGTGCGGTGGATCCTCGAGCACGTCGTGCAGGAGACCGCCCGGCACGTCGGGCATCTCGACATCCTGCGGGAAATGGCCGACGGCGAAACCGGGGAATGAACTACCCTGGGCGCATGACGTGCCGTCGATTTACCAGCCCCCTGGCCCCGATCCGGGTGCCCGCGGGGTCCGGTGGCATGTCCCGCTGACCCGTTTCGCCGGGTGTTCGAAGGCCAGGGGGTGATCCCCTTTCCGCCTTCTCGCCCAGGAGAACCGTCATGCGCTTGCTCACGCCCACCCAGCTCACCCGCGACCTCGGCGTCCGCGATCTCACCGATCCGGCCGCCGGCCCGCACGCCATCCAGCTCGTCGTCGACCGCGCGGTCGAGGCCCTGGCCACGCGCTGGGGCTGCGAGGTGCGCCGCTGGCCCGGCGACCGGATCGTCACGATCGCCGACAACTACGACAACCTCGGCTACGACCCCTCGGACGTCACGCGGGACGCGCGCTACACCCGTTACGTCGACGAGAACCGCATGCTGCGCAGCCATTCCAGCGCGATGATCCCGGCCGCGCTGCGCTCACTGGCCGCAAGTCCGGCCGACGACGTCCTGCTGGTGTGCCCCGGCGTCGTCTATCGCCGCGACAGCATCGACCGGCTGCACAGCGGGACCCCGCACCAGCTCGACCTGTGGCGGATCAGCCGTCGCCCGGCCGACCTGGACGACATGATCACCACGCTGGCCGGTTCCCTGCTCCCGGGCCGGCCGGAGCGGCGCTCACCACGACCTCATCCGTACACAGTGGACGGTTATCAAGTGGACGTCCTGGCCGGCGAGGAATGGGTGGAGATCGCCGAATGCGGCCAGGCCCACCCGGAGGTGCTCGCCCGCGCCGGGTTGCCGGGCCGGCACGGGCTCGCGCTCGGCATGGGCCTGGATCGGATGCTCATGCTGATCAAGGGAATCCCGGACATCCGCCTGCTGCGCTCACCGGTGCCCGCGGAGGCGGCTCAGCTCGGTGATCTCTCGCCGTACCGGCCGGTGTCGGCCCTGCCGCCGGTCCGCCGTGACCTCTCGATCGCGGTCGACCAGGACGACCTGGCCGAAGACCTCGGCGACCGCGTCCGCGACGCCCTCGGCGACGATGCGGACTGCGTCGAGTCGGTCGAAATCCGCGGCTCGACGCCGTGCGCGTCACTGCCCCCGCAGGCACTGGCCCGGCTGGGCGCGCGGTCGTCGCAGAAGAACCTGCTGGTCCGGCTCGTCCTGCGCCCGCTGGACGCGACGCTGTCCGACCACGGGGCGAACGTGCTGCGCGATCGGGTCTACGCGGCGCTGCACCAGGGGAGCGTGCACCAGTGGGCCGCGTCGTAGGGTGGTGCGCATGACGGATCGGCTGTACTTCCGGCAGTTGCTCGCGGGCCGCGACTTCGCGGTCGGGGACCCGGTGGCGACCCAGATGGTCAACTTCGCCTACCTGATCGGCGACCGCGAGACCCGCGAGGCGGTGCTTGTCGACCCGGCGTACGCGGTGAAGGACCTGCTGGACGTCGTCGCGGCCGACGACATGCGGCTGACCGGGGTGCTGGCCACCCACCACCATCCTGACCATGTCGGCGGCGACATGCTGGGGTTCTCGCTGCCGGGGATCGCCGAGCTGCTCGCGATCCAGCAGGTGCCGATCCACGTCAACGGCAACGAGTCCGAGTGGGTCCGGCGGGTCACCGGCGTGTCCGGCACCGACCTGCGCGAGCACGATCACGACGACGTCCTCGAGGTCGGCGCGATCCAGATCCGGCTGCTGCACACGCCCGGCCACACGCCGGGCAGCCAGTGCTTCCTGGTCGAGGACAAGCTGGTCTCCGGCGACACGCTGTTCCTGGAGGGCTGCGGGCGGACCGACTTCCCCGGCGGCGACGCCGAGGAGATCTACCGCAGCCTCCAGGCGCTGGCCGGTCTCCCGGGCGACCCGGTCGTCTACCCGGGCCACCAGTACTCGGCCGAGCCGTCGGCGTCGCTTTCCGACGTCAAGCGCACGAACTTCGTCTACCGGCCGCGTTCGCTGGACGAATGGAAGCTCATGTTCGGCGGCTGAACCCCGGCGTACCGTAGGCGTATGAGGTTCGCGGGCAGCCAGTCGTGGCAGCTTCGCTGGGGTGACGACAGGGCGGTCAACGCCGCGCTGTACCTGCGTGACGCGCTCGCGTTGTCCGTCCACACCGAACCGGACATCCCCCTGCTGACCCCGCCGGTGCCGGTCAGCGTGCCGGCGGGTGTGGACCGCGCGGCGGTCACCCGGGAATGGCCGGCCTGGTGGTCGGACGTCCTGGCCCACCAGGGCGCCGAGCCGATCGGAAGCCCGGAGGAGCAGTTCGCCTCCTGGCCGGACGTGCCTGGTTCGCCGGCGCTGACCGGACGTCCGGCGATCCGGGCGGCGCTGGCCGCCTTCGAACCGGAATTCGGCCCGTACGCGAACCGCCTGAAGACGTGGGTGGCCCCGCCGCCGCACACCGCGGGCATCGGGGACCTGGTGCGGGCCAAGGAAGCCGAGCTGGGGCGCAAGGCCAGGCCGTTCCGGCTGGTCGTCACCGAGCTCCCGGTGGCCGGACTGTTCTGGCACCGCCTGAGCACCGAGCACGTCCTGCTCTCGGTGAGCTTCGCGCAGGACACCGCCCGGCGGGACGCGGCACTGCGGAAGGTCCTCGACGAGGTGGCGTAAGGACTCGTGAGCGTTCCGGGCGGTTCTAACCGCCCGGAACGCTCACGAGTCCTTCAAGCCGACACCGCGGTCGCGATCTCTTCGGCCGCCTTCACGGCCCGCCCGCCCAGCTCGGTGAAGCGCTCGGGGGTGCTCGTGGCGGTCAGGGGACCCCAGAGGCTCACCACCGCCAGCGGGCGGCGCCGCCGGTCGAGGACCGCGGCCGAGACGCCGTAGAGGTTCGACTCCATTTCGCCGATGCTCAGCCCGTAGCCGCGCTCGCGGACTGTGCTCAGCTCGGCGCGGAGGTGGTCGCGGTCGACGATCGTGGCCGGGGTGTAGCGCGTCAGGTCCTCCGGCAGCAGCGTGGTCACCTCGGACCAGGACAGGCTCGCCAGGAACGCCTTGCCGGTGGACGTCGCGTGCAGCGGCGCCTGCCAGCCGAGCCAGCGCGCGGACAGCACCGCCGACGGGACCGCTTCGTCCACATAGGTCAGTCCGAACTGTCGCGGCACGGCCAGGTTCGCCGTCTCGCCGGTCTGTTCGGACAGCGACGCGATGGTGTCGTGCGCGCGCCGGACGAGGCCGTCGACGCCCGCACCCGCCGCCCAGCGGTCGACGGTCAGGCCGATCGTGTAGCGGTTGCTCGCCGGGTCGCGCTCCAGGACGCCGTGGTGTTCGAGAGTCGCCAACATGCGCCACGCGGTCGCCCGGTTCAGGCCGCAGCGCTGGGCCAGCGTCGCGGCGGTCTCGCCCTGCGGCGCGCTGTCGGCCACCGCGTGCACCAGCGCGATCGCGCGGTCGACCGACTGGACCCGGCCGGTGCCGTGCTTGTCGTCCTTGTCGTCCATTCGGTCCCTCCTGACGTCAAAGACTAACGAGCCACCGCCCGAACCTTGACGGTTCGCCGCGCGCCGACTTAGCGTTGCTTCATACGAACACGTGTCGCATATTATGAGACATCTGTGGAGGCCGCGCATGCAGTTCGCCCTCACCGACGAACAGCGAATGATCGTCGACACGGTCGCCGACTTCGTCCGGACCGAGCTTTATCCCCATGAAGACGAGGTCGAACGATTCGACGACGTCCCGGCCGACCTCGCCGCGCAGATCCGCAAGCGCGCCCTCGACGCCGGGCTCTACGCGCCGAACATGCCCGCCGACCTCGGTGGCGGCGGGCTCGACGGCGTGGGCGTCGCGCTGGCCGAACGTGAGCTCGGCAAGGCGTCCTACGCGCTGCACTCGCTGGTCGCGCGGCCGAGCAACATCCTGCTGGGCTGCGAGGGCGCGCAGCGCGAGGAGTACCTGCTGCCGACCGTGCGCGGCGAACGTATCGACTGCCTCGCGATGACCGAACCCGGCTCCGGCTCCGACGTCCGCTCGATGAGCACCCGCGCCGTCCGCGACGGCGACGACTACGTGATCACCGGCGCCAAGCACTTCATCAGCCACGCCGACGTCGCCGACTATGTCATCCTCTTCGCCGCCACCGGCGTCGAGGACAGCGGGAAGAAGCGGATCACCGGGTTCCTGGTCGACTTCGCCACGCCCGGCGTGACGGTCCGAAAGCAGGCCGGCTGCGTTTCCCACCGCGGCTACCACACCTGCGAGCTATTCTTCGAGTACGTGCGCGTGCCCGCGTGGAAGCGACTCGGCGAGGAGGGCCGCGGCTTCGACCTGATGAACGAATGGCTCGGCTCGACCCGGCTGAGTGTGGCCGCGACCTGCGTCGGCCGGGGCCGGCGGGTGCTCGACATGGCCACGGAGTGGGCCGCGCGCCGCGAGCAATTCGGTCAGCCCCTCGGGCGGTTCCAGGGGATTTCGTTCCCGCTGGCCGACCTGAGCACCGAGCTGGAGGCCGCCGAGCTGCTCACGTTGAGGGCGGCGTGGAACTACGACCAGGGCCGGATGACCGAGCGCGACGTCGCGATGGCGAAGCTGTTCGCCTCGGAGACCCTCGGCCGGATCACCGACCAGGCCGTGCAGGTGTTCGGCGGGATGGGGCTGATGGCCGAAATGCGCGTCGAACGCTTCTGGCGCGACGCCCGGCTCGAGCGGATCTGGGACGGCACCAGCGAAATCCAGCGGCACATCATCGCGCGGTCACTGCTGCGCCCGCTCGGCGCATGAAAGCCCTGCTCTCGCCACGGCGGATCGTCGTCGTCGGGGGAGCCGCGGCCGCGGAGGTGATCACGCAGTGCCGGGGGCTTGGCTTCACTGGGGAGATCTGGCCGGTGCACCCCCGGCGTGCCGAACTCGCCGGAGTGCCTTGTTTCCCTTCGCTGGAAGCGCTTCCCGGTGTGCCGGACGCGGCATTCCTCTCGGTGCCTGCCCGGTCCACAGTGGACCTCGTAAGTCACCTTCGCGAACTCGGCACCGGCGGAGTCGTCTGCCACGCCTCGGGCTTCGCCGAGACCGGGGCGGGTTCGCTGCAGGACGAGCTGCGCGACGCCGCCGGGGTCATGCCTCTGCTCGGGCCCAACTGCCTCGGGTTCGTCAACTATCTCGACGGCGTCGCGCTCTGGCCCGAACAGCATGGTGGACGGCGGGTCGAGCGCGGGGTCGCGGTACTGAGCCAGAGCGGGAACGTCGGCTACAACCTGACCATGCAACGGCGTTCGCTGCCGCTGGCCTGCCTCGTAACGGTCGGGAACGCGGCCGTGACGGGCGTGTCCGAGCTGATCGACGCCCTCGCCGCCGACCCGCGCGTGACCGCGATCGGCCTGTACCTCGAAGGGGTCGACGACCCGGCCGGGCTGTGTGCGGCGGCGCAGCACGCGCGGGTGCCGGTGGTGGCGCTGAAGTCGGGAACGTCGGAGCTCGGCGCGCGGGCCACGCTGAGTCACAGCAGCGCGCTGGCGACGTCCGACATGCTGTGTTCGGCGCTGTTCGATCGGGCCGGGATCGCCCGGGTGGCGGACGTGGCGGGCCTCATCGAAACGCTGAAGTTCCTCCACGTCCACGGTCCGCTCTCCGGTTCGTCGATCGTCTCCGCGAGCTGCTCGGGCGGGGAGGCGGCGATGGTCGCCGATGCCGCCGCCACGCGGGGAATCACGCTGCCCGAATTCCCCGCTTCGGTCGCCACAAGGCTCGGCGAGGTGCTGGGTGAACGAGTCGCGGTGGCGAACCCTCTCGACTACCACACCTACATCTGGGGCGACGCCGCCGCGCAGGAGGCCTGCTTCACGAGCCTCCTCGGGTCCGATGTGGACAACCATCTGCTGGTACTCGACGTCCCTCGCGAGGACCGCTGCCGGACCGCCGACTTCGAGTCCACTGTGGACGCATTCATCGCGGCCCAAAGGGAGACCGGGGCGGCGGCGAGCGTGGTCAGCAGCCTGCCCGAGGGGATGCCCGAGGCCCTCGGCGCCCGGCTGCTGGCCGAGGGCATCGCGCCGATGCAGGGCCTGGCCGAATGCCTGGACGCCATCGCCGCGGCCGCGCGCATCGGCAGGCAACGCGCTTCAGAACCGCTGGCTGTCTCGACGGCGCACGGCGAGGCCGTTCCGCTGGACGAGTGGGAGTCCAAACAGGACTTGGCGCGCTGGGGAATCCCGATCCCGGCCGGGGTGCGGACCGATGCCGCGGGCGCACCGGAAGCAGCCGAAGCGCTCGGGTTCCCGGTGGTGCTGAAAGTGCCATCGCTGCCTCACAAGACGGAGGCGGGCGGGGTCCGTCTGGATCTGCGCGACGCCGAAGCCGTGCGGGTCGCGGCGAAGGAACTCGCGCTGCTCTCGCCGCAGCTCCTGGTGGAACGCATGATCACGGGTGCGGTGGCGGAGCTTCTGGTCGGCGTCCGCGCGGACCCCCGGTTCGGCCTGGCGCTGACGATCGGCGCGGGCGGCACGCTGGTGGAACTCCTCGCCGACAGCGCCACCGTCCTCCTCCCGGCGACCCGCGCCGACCTGGAAGGTGCGCTTCAAAGCCTCCGCGTCCACCGCCTCCTGACAGGCTACCGAGGCCGCCTGGCCGACATCGCGGCCGCGCTGGACGCGATCGAGGCCGTCGCGGCCTACGCTCTGGCGGCGTCGGACACGCTGCTGGAGCTGGACATCAACCCCCTGCTGGTCCTGCCGGAGGGCGTCGTCGCGGCAGACGCGCTGGTCCGCCGCGTGTAGCGTTGCTACCAAGCATTGGTTATCGATGGTAGCCTCGGTGAGGTGGGAGCTGACTCTTTCGGCGCGCTGGCGTTCGAGCCGAGCGTGGTCGCCGAGCTGCGTTCGTGCAGCTGGCGCGACACCGGCTGGCGGTCCCTGCTCGTCCAGACGTTCTCCAACGTCGAGGTGGCCGACGAGCTCGTCCTCCCGGCCACTGGCGAGCAGGCGCTGGTGCTGATCACCGACGGAACGACCGCCATCGAGGCGCGGCACGGCGCGCGCTGGCATCGCGCCGACTACGGACCGGGCCGGATCGGGCTGACCGCGCCCGGCAGCCCCACGCACATCCGCTGGCGCGGCACCGAACGCACGCTCACCACACACGTCTACCTGCCGGCCCACATCCTCGACCGCGCGGCCGCCGAGCTGTACGGCCGCGACGCGGCCCAGGTCGGCAGGCCCGACACCCTGGCCATCGACGATCCCGTGCTCGCGGCCGTGCTCACCGGTCTCGGCGAGGCCGCGCGCGCCGGCGCCGACGAGCTGTACGCCGAGACGGCAGCGGCGTTCCTCGCCGCCCATCTGCTGACCCGCCACGCCGCGCGGCCGATCCCGGGCCCGCCGCGAGGCGAGGACATCCGGGTGCGGCGGGCGGTCGCGTTCATCAAGGACAACCACCACCTGCCGCTGACGCTCACCGAGATCGCGGCGGTCGCGGAGCTGAGTCCGTTCCACTTCCTTCGGGTCTTCAAACAAGGCACGGGCCGGACGCCGCACCGGTTCCTGACCGGCTTCCGGCTCGAGCAGGCCCGCCGCTACCTGAAGCGCGACGACCTGTCCGTCACCGAAATCGCCCATCTGTGCGGATTCGCGACACCGTCGAGGCTCGCGACCGCGTTCCGGCAGGAGACCGGGGTGTCGCCGACGTCCTATCGGGACAGTCAGCAATAACCCGCAACCCGGAACGCAATCGGAGGAAAGCGCCGCCGTCGCCGCGATCTTAGGGTCGCCACCATGGCTGCGAACGATCCGACGGTCGAGGTGTCCTGCGCCGTCAACGGGCAGGACGTCCGGCTGCGGCTGGACCCGCGTGAATCACTGCTCGACGTGCTGCGCGAGCGGCTCGCCCTGACCGGCACGAAGAAGGGCTGCGACCAGGGCCACTGCGGTGCCTGCACGGTGCATGTGGACGGCAGGCGGGTGGTGTCCTGCCTGACCCCGGCCGTCCAGGTCGGCGGCCAGGACGTGACGACCATCGAAGGCGTCGCCGGGCCCGACGGCGGGCTCCACCCGCTGCAGCAGGCATTCGTCGACCACGACGCCCTGCAGTGCGGCTACTGCACGCCCGGCCAGATCATGTCCGGTCTGGCCTGCATCGCCGAGGGGCACACGGCCGACGACGACCAGATCCGCGAGTACCTCAGCGGCAACATCTGCCGCTGCGGCGCCTACGTGGGCATCCTCGCCGCGGTCCGGCAGACCGCGCGGAACGAGGCGTGATGCGATCCTTCGCTTATCTGGCACCGGAAAGCGTCGACGCGGCGGTCGAGGCTCTGCGCTCGGCGGGCCCCGGCGACGAAGATCCTGGCCGGCGGCACCACGCTGTACGACCTGATGAAGCTGGGCATCGAGACACCTGCGGCCGTCATCGACGTGCACCGGCTGCCCGGCCTGAGCGGCATCGAGATCAGCGCGGACGAGCTGTCGTTCGGCGCGGGCGCCCGGATGGCCGACGTCGCCGACCACCCCGTCATCCGGGCCGAGTACCCCGCGCTGTCGGAATCGCTGTGGCGGGCGGCGTCGCAGCAGCTGCGCAACATGGCGACCGTTGGCGGGAACCTGTTGCAGCGCACCCGTTGCGCCTACTTCCGCAACGGCTCCGAATTTCCTTGCAACAAAAGGGAACCGGGCAGTGGTTGTGCCGCGATCGGCGGCCACGATCGGGGCCACGCGCTCCTCGGCGGCTCGGAAACCTGCATCGCGACCTACCCCGGGGACTGGGCCATCGCGCTGCTGGCGTTCGACGCGGTGGTCGACGTCGTCGGGCCGCACGGCGAGCGCAGCGTGCCGCTGGCCGGCCTGCACGTCGAGCCCGGCGATGATCCGGCACGGGAGCACACCCTGGCCGAGGACGAGCTGATCGTGCGGATCCGGGTGCCGGTGAGCGCGGCTGGCCGCGGCTCGACCTACCTGAAGATCCGGGACCGCGAGTCGTACGCCTTCGCGCTCGCGTCGGCCGCTGTCGCGCTGACCCTGGACGACGGTGTGGTGGGGGAGTGCCGGATCGCGCTGGGCGGCGTTGCCACTCGGCCGTGGCGGGCCCGCGCCGCCGAGGTAGACCTGATAGGACAACCTCTCAGCCTGGCAGCGGCCCGGCGGGCCGGGGAGATCGCGTTCGCGGAAGCGCGGGCCGGGACGTCCAACGGATTCCGCATCGAACTGGGCATCCGCACCGTCGCCGACGCCGTGCGCATCGCCGGAGAGCGAGCGGGCCGATGATCGACAAACGGCGTGTCGACGCCTACGAGAAGGTCACCGGCAAGGCGAGCTTCGGCGCGGACCGCGTCCCGGACGGGGTGGCCTACGCGGTGTTCGCCGTGGCCAGGATCGGCAAGGGCCGGATCACCCGCATCGACACCGCGGCCGCGGAGGCGGTCCCGGGCGTGCTCTCGGTCATCACCCGGTTCGAGCCCGGCGAGCTGCGGGAAGCCGGGTTCGTCATGGGCGGCGGGTACGGGTTCCAGAGCTTCCAGCCGCTGCGCGACGATCGCGTCGCTTACCGCGGCCAGCCCATCGCGCTGGTCGTCGCCGAGACACTCGTCGCCGCGACCGAGGCCGCCGACCTCGTCGTCGCCGAGTACTCGGGTGAGCCCTTCGCGGTCGGGCTCGACGCTGAAGGCGCGGAGATCGTGGTGCAGGAGGATGCCATCCCGCTGCCGTTCCTGGCCGACGTCAAGGTGGGTGACGCCGATGCGGCGCTCGCGGCGAGCCCGGTGCGCGTCGAAGGTACGTACGAGCACGCACCGCAGCACCAGGTGCCGATGGAACTGATCAGCAGCGTCGTCGAATGGCGTGGCGACACGGTGGTCGTGCACGAAGGCACGCAGAACGCGGGCGCGCTGCGCAACGGCCTCGCCCGGCAGCTGGGCATCGACGCCGCCGACGTCGAGATCATCTCGCCCTACGTCGGTGGCGGGTTCGGGCAGAAGAACTCGCTGCAGTCGCATCTCGGGCCGCTCGCGATCGTCGCGCGACGGCTGGGGCGGCCGGTGAAGCTGGTGCTGTCCCGGCCGCAGACGTTCCACGCGGCCAGCTTCCGCCCGGCCACCCGGCACACCATCCGGCTCGGCGCCGACGCGTCGGGCAAGCTGCTGGCCGCGGTGCACGAGGTGGACCAGCAGACGTCGCGGCACGACCTGTTCCCTTGCCTGGCAACGGAAATCACGTCCCGGCTGTATGGCGTGCCCGCCTTCCGCGGCCGTCAGCGGCTGGTGCGGACCGATGTGCAGACGCCGGGCTACATGCGGGCGCCGTTCGAGAGCCCGGCGGCGTTCGCGTTCGAGTCGGCCGTCGACGAGCTCGCGTACGCCACCGGACAGGACCCGGTCGCGCTGCGGCTGGCCAACGACACCGCCACCGACCCGGTCACCGGACGGCCGTTCTCCACCCGCTACCTGGCCGAGTGCCTGCGCCGCGGCGCGGAGCGCTTCGGTTGGGCGGCAAGGGATCCCGAGCCGGGATCGATGGTGGCCGACGACGGTTCGGTCCTCGGCTGGGGTGTCGCCGTGGGCGCCTACCCAGGCAACGTCGCACCCGCCGTCGCGCATCTTTCGGCCGACCTGGACGGTCGCGTCACGGTCGGCGTGGACGGCCACGAGATGGGCCAGGGCATCCGCTCGGCGATCGCGTTGCTGGTCGCCGAGGAGCTGGGCATCCCGGTCGCGGACGTCGTGGTGCGGGTCGGCGACACGCGGGTGGCGCCGCAGCACCTCACCGCCGGTTCCTGGGGAACCGCGACGGCGCTCCCGGCTGTCCACTCTGGACTCATCGAGCTGCGGAAACACTTGAACGCGGCCAGTTCCGGTGACGTCGACGTCGCGACGGCGGTCACCCAGAGCGGGAAGCAGACGGTCGAGGCCGAGGTGACTTCGCTCGGGGTCGGGCAGCCGCCGGAGATGCTGGACGGGGCCCGGGCGGGGCTGGTGTCGATCGCCGGGCCGGTGTTCCCGGAGTTCAGCACGTTCAGCTGGATCGCCCACTTCGTCGAGGTCCGGATCGAGCCGGGCATCCACCGGATCCGGGTGCCGCGCGTGGTCAGCGTCGCCGACTGCGGCCGGGTGGCCAGCCCGGTGACCGCCGCGAGCCAGGTCCGCGGCGCGGTGGTGTGGGGGATCGGTGCGGCGCTGCGCGAGGAGAGCGAGGTCGACGAGCGGTTCGGCGGCTTCCTCAACACGACGCTGGAGGAGTACCCGGTGCCGGTCAACGCCGATGTCCACCGGATCGATGTCGACTTCATCGACGAGCCGGACCTGCTGTTCAACCCGGTCGGGGTGAAGGGGCTCGGCGAGGTGGCCATGGTCGGTGTCGCGGCGGCGATCGCCAACGCCGTGCACCACGCGACCGGCCGGCGGCCACGGCGGCTGCCGATCCGGCTGGAACATGTCCTCTGACTCTGCCCGCCCGAAGGTCAGCGCGCCCGACGCGTTGAGCCCGGAGGCCTTGGCCGATGCCCGGCGATCTCAGCCGAAACGCGGGCTCGCCGGGCTGCTGTTCGTCCTGCCCATGGCGGGGCTGCTCGCCGCGGACGTGGACCTCGCGCCGGTCGTCACTTTCGCCCTGCCGGTCGTGGCGATGATCGCGTTCTGGTGGGAGGACTGGCCGGGCACCCTGGCGCGGGGCGGCTGGTCCGGCCTGTCCGACACGGCGATCGTCGTCGTGGGCGGCGTGCTGCTGACCGCGCTCGGCCACGGTTCGCTCCCGCTGGCCGGCGCGATCTTCACCATCATGTTGCAGCTGACGCTGGTCTGCGAACGCTGGCCGTTGAGCAGCCTCGGCCCGATCCGGTCCGGTGTCGCCGCGCTGGTGGTGTCGTGGGTGATCGGCCTGGCCGGGTACCTGCTCGCGGGCGGGGTACCGGGTGCCTGGCTGACTTCGCTCGGGGCGTGGCAGATGATCTGGTACGTCGCCTTGCGCGGCTGGCCGTTCGCGCGCCTGCGCAACCGGGCTGTGCGGCTGGTGACCGGGAACGTGGTTGTGGTGGCCTGTGGTTGGGGCACTTACCTCGCCGGGTGGACCACCGCTGTCGCGGGCGCGGTCATCGCGGCGGTGCTCGTGGTGTCGATGCTGTTCGAAGCCTGGCCCGCGATCCGGCTGGACCCGTTGCCGGGACGGACACTCGCGCTGGTGATCATCGTTGCGCTGGCAGCGTTTCTGTCGTGGACCTTGCCGCTGGTGGCGCGCCGGCTGGGCGTGTCCGAGGTCGACGGATGGGTCACGCACGCGACGCTGAATTCCTTGAGCCTGGCGGTGATTCTGCACGTGGCCGTCTGGCGTCGGTGGCCGCTTATCCCCCGGCCCTCGTGAGTGGTAAGTGTCGTTAGAACGACACTTACCACTCACGAGGCCTGAGCCCCGCTTCCCGAGGCGGTCAGGCCCAGCGGGTGGAGGCGTAGACGACGATGTTGTCCCGGTAGGAGCGTTTCGCCGCGTCGAAGCTGCCGCCGCACGTGATCAGCCGCAGCGCAGCGCCCGGCGCCGGGCCGTAGACCGCGTCGGTCGGGAAGGCGTCTTTCGGGTAGCGCTGGACGTTGTCGACCACAAACCGGACCGCGACGCCGTCCGAGCGCGTGACCAGCACTTCGTCGCCCGGGTGCAGGTCGCGCAGGCGGAAGAACGGTGCCGGGCCGGAGCGGGAGTCGACGTGGGCCGCGATCACCGCCGGTCCGGCGTCGCCCGGGGTGGGCCGGCGGCGTACCAGCCGACGTCGAAGAAGCTCGCCGGTGCCTGGAGGGCGTGGTCCGGGCCCAGCGCGAGCGGGACCAGCCCGGCCGCGTCCACCCCGATCGCCGGGATGCGCAGCCGGACCGGCCGGACGTCGGACGCGGCGGGCAGCGGCAGCGGGCCGGACCCCGAAGCCGAAGCCGACGGCGGCACCGAAACCGGGGCAGGCGCGGGGGCCGGCGCCGCTACCGATGCACAACCCCCGGCCAGCAGCACCGCGACCAGGACGGCCTCAACGCGCACGGGCCGCCCGGCGCCGTGCGAGGGGCCACATCGCCAGCACGACGAACGCTGCGAGCACGCCGAACGTCAGCCACCAAGGCGTTCCCGGCGCCGTTCCGCCGCCACCGGTCTCCACGCCCAGCTTCGGCGGGTTCGGCAGCATCGCGCCGTCGGAGATCGGGTTCGCCTTCAGCGCGCCCGAGTTCTCGGTGATCAGCAGCGTGGTGGACGTCCCGGCCTTGACGTCGACGTCCGCGGTCGACTTCACCGTGCCACCGGACAGTTCGAGCGGCCACCGGCCTTCGGGGACGTCGGCGTAGGGCGAGGTGAAGCCGTACGCGGAGTCCTTGACCAGCGACATCCCCTGCGGGCCGGAGATGCTCACCGGGGCGATCGCGGCCGAGCCTTCGACCACCCGCACCCGGCCCTTGCCCGCGGCGGGCGCGGTCAGGTCGTCCTTGATCAGATCGCCCTTGAGCGAGTTGTCCGGGCCGTTCGCGAAGACCAGCAACGAATACGCGGTGCGCTCGGAGACATCGATCGTGGCGCTCAGCGCCGGCGGTGTGCTCGCGGCCGCGTCGGCGGGGCGCATCGACAGCGTGTACTTGCCGGGGTCGAGCGAGGAATACGGCGTCACCGCGCCATAACCGGCCTTGCGGATGACGACCTTCTCCGCCTTGCCGAAGGGCGCGAAGTAGATGTCGACCGGCGGCACCTTCGGGGAGAGGTGGCCGACGCGGATCCAGCCGACGCCGGGGCCGGGCGCGCTCACCGCGGCCGAGGCGACCGGAGCCAGCGAAAACGGAAGCAGGGCGGCGGCGATGACCGCCAGAGGTCTGAGCAGGAGCCGGGTACGCATCAGGGGGTGCCTTTCAGCGGAAGGAGAACGGGACCAGCAGCCCCGTCGGCGGGAACAGCGGGTAGGTGACCAGCACGCCGTCCGCGGTCCGCACGACCGACGACGGACGGAACAGGTCGCGCTGCCCGGCGTAGTACGCGGCAGCGCCGTCTTCGTCGCCGGTGAACAGCACGCGGCGGCGTGGCTGCCCGGCGGCGTCCTCACCCGGCACCGCCGGGAAGCCGGCGACCCGGACCGGCCCGAGCGCGGCCATCGCCGCGATCGTGGCGATCAGCCTCGGGTCGGCGCGTCCCTCGCGCAGCACGGCCGCGGCCTGCTCGCTCAGGGTGATCCGGTCGGATTCGGTGAGCGCGACCCCGGCGTGCGCCCGCGCGGAGTCCTCCGGGGGCTCGGTCGGGTCGACCGGCGGGAGGTCGAGCCGCGAGATCGTGACCCGGCTTTCGCCGGAGGAGAAGACAGCGACCTTCAGACTGTCGAACACCGCGCCGCCGAGCGCGGGGTAACGACGCAAAAGCGTCGTCGGGTCGCCGGTGAGCACGGCCCACTCGGCGGGCGGGCACCGGTCGGCGCACGACGCGGGCGCGCCCAGCATCCCGGTCGGCCAGCCCGCCGCCGCCAGCTGTGCCCAGGCCGCGTCGTCGACCAGCAGCCTGGCGCCGGAAGCGTTGTCCCGCAACCAGGTCTGCGCGTCTTCGAGCGGGCTGGCCGCGGCAGGCGGGGGACGCAGGAGCGTGAACCCGTGCACCCAGCTCGCGGCGACCACGGCCACCAGGACGGCACTGGCGACGCTCAGCCCGAGCCGCCGCCGCGAGGACGGCGCCCACAGGTGACCCGGTCTTCGCCGTTGCCGGGTGACCGCCTGGACTACCCCCGCGATCAGCAGTGGCGCCAGCGGAAGCAGGAACGCGAACGCCGCCGTGGCGGGTACACCCGGCACGAGCAGCACGGCGACCAGCAGCAGCCCGGTCACCGCCGAGCGGCCGCAACGTGGCCACGAACAACGCCGCGACCAGGGCCGCGACCGACAGCAGTGCGAGCACCGGGTCGAAAGCCAGCCAGTCCAGGAGCCGCGGGCCGCCACCCGCGGCCAGGTGCGGGCGCAGGACGGACGCGGCGGGGCCGAACGCGATGCCGAGCCCGAGGTTGAGCAGCACGGCGACCAGGGCAGCGCGCGGCGGCGACCGGCGCACCAGCAGCCAGCCGGCCGCGGGCAGCACGAACAACGCCAGCGGCGAGGTCAGGATCGCGGCCAGCAGGCAGAACGCGGCCACGATGTCGTGCCACGGCTTGGCACCGCGGGTCGTGATCAGCACCAGCCCGGCCAGCGCCCACACGACCGCCAGGTGCTCGACGACGACGAGTCGCTGCATCCCCAGCGCCAGCGGGGAAACGGCCATCAGCACGACCGCGGCGGTGGCCGCCCAGCGCGTCAGCTCGAGGCGGCGCCCGAGCATCCACAGCAGGATCGCGCTCGCGATGGCGGCGACCAGCACGGTCTCGCGCACCGCCGCGACCGCGGTGTCCGCGCGGCCGAACGCGCCGGAAACCATGGTGTAGGCGGCGAGTTGCAGCCAGCCGAAGCGGCTGACCCCGGCCGTGCCCGCGTCGGCGAACGACGTGAAATGGCCGGTCGCGTAGGCGTGGGCGACGTTCGCCGCTTCCGCCGGGAGCGCCGGTGTGGCGGTGGCAAGGTAGACCGCGCGCAGGCCGCCGGTCAGGGCCAGCAGCGCGAGGAGGATGTCCAGCGAGAGCAGACGGCGTGCCGCGGCCGGGTGGGTGCCCGGCCGGCCGGCGAGGGTCGTGGGGGAGCGGCCCGGAAACGTACCCCCCCAGCTGTGCTGGGCCATTGGACGGATCGTAGTCGCCCCGGAACGCGACACCAGCACCAGCCGGTTACGTCATCCGGACGGCCTAGAGATCGGAAACCCTTGCGCGGCAAGATTATTTCTGACTGTCGGGAGTGGATTCGGAGAGTGTCCGGGTCAACGCGAGTGCGACCGTCCGGACGGCCGGGGCCACCCGTTCGGTGCGCATCCGGTTGGCCCAGCCCGAAATCGAAATGGCCGCGATCGCTTCCCCGGTGGCGTCGAGCAGCGGGCTCGCGGCGCAGACCACGCCGATGCCCGACTCCTCCCGTTCGAGCGCGATCCCTTCCTCGCGGATTCTGGCCAGCTGACGGCGAAGCAGCCCGGGTGCGGTGATCGTCCGGGCACTCACGCGCGGTAATCCGGCGTCGATCACCCGTGCCACTACGGATTCCGCGGAAAACGCGAGGATCGCCTTGCCGACACCGGTGGCGTGCGCGGGAAACCGGCCACCGATGCGCGAGGGCAGATTCGGCGCGTCCCGGCCGCGGAGCACGTCGAGGTAGACGACCTCGGTGCCTTCGAGCACGGCGAGGTGCACGGTGTTGTGGGTGGCTTCGCGCAGATCCGCGAGGTAGGGACGGGCCGCTTCGACGAGTCCTGGCCGCCGGAGGGCCAGTTGGCCGATTTCGAACAGCCGCAGCCCGAGCCGCACGGACGTCCCGTCGCGCTCCAGCAGGCCGGTGTCGACCAGGTGTCCGACCAGCCGGTGCACGGTGGTCTTGGCCAATCCGGTCCGCCGGGCCAGCTCGGACACGCCGAGCGCGCCATCGCCGGGGCGGAACGCGCCGAGCAGCATCGCGAACCGGCCCGCGACGAGTCCGTCGCCCTCGTTCCGCCCAGTGGTACGCACGGGTTGAGTGTGCCGGATCCGGCGGTGATCGTCGAAGGGTGGCCAGCTCAGAGGTCGTCGGCGCCGAGGACGAGCCGGACGCAGTGCGCGACCAGCCGTTCCCGTGTGACCTGCAGCGATCCGTCGAGGTAGGCGATGAACACGTTGGTCAGCGCGCCCACCAGCCCGATCGACACGAGCTGCCGCTCGGATTCGTCACCCCGGGACAGCTGTTGCCCGACCAGCGCGGCGAAGACCGGCATGCAGGTGCAGGCCGCGGCGGGTCAGCGCCGGATCGGTGAGCGGGGCGAGCAGCAGCACCCGGCCGCGGCGCGGGTCGTCGACGATCAGCTCGACGAACGCGCGCACGGCGCCCTCGGCACGCAGGGCGGGACTCGGCGCGTCGCGGACGGCGTCGACCAGCGCCTGCTTGGCCTGCTCGCCGACGTGCTCGTAGATCGCGACGACCAGCTCTTCGCGGTCGGTGAAGCTCTCGTAGAAGTACCGCTCGGTGAGCTTGGCGTGACGGCAGACCGCGCGCACGCTCAGCGCCGCGCTGCCCTCGGTGCCCAGCAGGTCGAGGCCCGCCGCGACCAGCTGCTCGCGCCGCTGCGCCTTGCGGTCGTCGAGCGTCGTGCCCGCCCAGGTCCGCCCCGGCATGGTTACTCCTCGGTTGACTACGGCCGTTGTCAGATCATAGCCTGACAACACCTGTAGTCAGTCTTCGACTCGACGAGGAGCGTCCGATGACCCCGGAGCCACTGGGACCCGACTCCCTGACCTGGAAGTACTTCGGTGACTGGCGCGGGCTGCTGATCGGGCTCTGGGCCGGGTCGATGCAGAACATGCACCCCGGGCTCGGCGCCGGCGTCGAGCAGCACTCGAAGTTCTTCGAGGAGCGCTGGCAGCGGCTGTTCCGCTCGCTCTACCCGATCGGCGGGGTCGTGTTCGACGGCCCGCGCGCACATCAGACGGCGTTGGAAGTCCGCGGCTACCACGACCGGATCAAGGGCGTCGACAGCTTGGGGCGGCGGTATCACGCGCTCGATCCCGACACGTACTACTGGGCGCATTCGACGTTCTTCGTCAGCACGATCCTGATCGCCGAGCACTTCATGGGCGGGATCGGCGAGGCGGAGAAGCGGCAGCTGTTCGACGAGCACGTCCAGTGGTGGCGGCTCTACGACATGAGCATGCGGCCGGTGCCCGAGAGCTGGGAGGACTTCCAGCGGTACTGGAAGCACATGTGCGCCGAGGTCCTCGAGGACAACAAGGCCACCCGGGATGTCCTCGACATCCGGGGGCTCGGCAAGCCGCCGTTCCTGCCCTTCCTGCCGGACGTGCTGTGGCGACCGGTCCAGCGGGTGGTCGCGCGCAACTTCGTCTGGCTGACCGTCGGGATGTACGACCGCGAGATCCGCGACCTGCTCGGCTTCACCTGGACTTCGGCCGACGCCCGGCGCCACCGCCGCGCCGGCCGGGTGATCAACGCGCTGTTCAAGCTCGTCCCGCACGACCGCCGCTACCACCCGCGGGCGCGCGCGGGCTGGCGTCGCGAGCGCGGAGAGGTAGCCGTGGACGCGCCGTTGGTCGAAACTCCATCAAGGAACCTGCCGCCGCTGTCCGAGCGCGGCAAGCCGGAGCACTACGTACCGCAGGAGGCACGGTGAAGCTGGGATTCCACGTCGGCTACTGGGGAAGCGGGCCGACGCCGGGCGCGCTCGAAGCCGTCCTGAAGGCCGAGGAGCTGGGGTTCGACTCGGTGTGGACGGCCGAGGCGTACGGCTCGGACGCCTTCACCCCGCTGGCCTGGTGGGGCTCCTCGACCAGCCGGATCCGGCTCGGCACCAACATCGTGCAGATGTCGGCGCGCACCCCGACCGCGACCGCGATGAGCGCGCTGACGCTGGACCACCTCTCCGGCGGCCGGTTCGTGCTCGGCCTCGGCGCGTCGGGTCCGCAGGTCGTCGAGGGCTGGTACGGCCAGCCGTACCCCAAGCCGCTCGCGCGGACCCGCGAGTACGTGAACATCGTGCGGCAGGTGCTCGCCCGCGAGGCGCCGGTGACGCTCGACGGCGAGTTCTTCCAGCTGCCGCTTCAGGGTGGGGCCGGCCTGGGCAAGGCGCTGAAGCCGACCGTGCACCCGCTGCGCAAGGACATCCCGATCTTGCTGGCGGCCGAGGGGCCGAAGAACGTCGCGCTGGCGGCGGAGATCTGCGACGGCTGGCTGCCGCTGTTCTTCTCGCCGAAGAGCAACGACTTCTACAAGGCGCGCGCTGGAGGAGGGCTTCGCGCGGCCCGGCGCGCGCCGGTCTTTCGAAGACTTCGAGGTGCCGTGCTCGATCCCGGTGATCGTGCACGACGACGTCGAGGAGGCGGCGAGCTGGATCAAGCCGTCGCTGGCGTTGTACATCGGCGGGATGGGCGCGAAGAGCGTCAACTTCCACCACGACGTCTTCGCGCGTTTGGGCTACGCCGACGTCGCCGACAAGGTCCAGGAGCTGTATCTGGCCGGGCGGAAGGACGAGGCGACCGCGGCGATTCCGACGTCGCTGGTGGAGGACACCTCGCTGATCGGGCCGGCGGCGAAGATCCGCGAGGAGCTGGCGGCGTGGGAGGAGACCGTCGTGACCCAGCTGCTGCTGCGTGGGGACGCGGCGACCCTGGAGAAGATTGCGGGAGCGCTGGGGTAGGACTCGTGAGCGTTCCGGGCGGTTCTAGCCGCCCGGAACGCTCACGAGTCCTCACCTGGCGGGTCGCCGTCGTGAATGGTCACGACGGTGGCACGATTCCCCTTGACCACTACCGGGTGCACGCCGAGATCGAATACTCATGGCCTGCACCCGGTACGCATTTCGAGGAGGATCTGTTGGCGACCCTGCCCAGCCGGACGAGGTTCCGTTATTCGCTCGGCTCGTTCGTCACCGGCTCCTTCGGCACCGTGCCCGGCCTGGTCCTGGTCAAGTACCTCACCGACACGATGGCGGTGCCCGCGGGCTGGGCCGCCGCGATCGTGTTCGTCCCGAAGGCCTGGGACTTCTTCTTCAACCCGATCGCCGGCCGGATGTCCGACGCGGACCTGCTCAAGACCGGCAGCCGGCGCCGCTTCCTGCTGGTCGGCGGGATCGGCGTGGCGATCCTCTTCGCCGCGATGTTCGCCCACCCCGGCTTCGGCAGCCCGCTGCCCGACGCGCTGTACGTGGCCGTCATGTTCGCCGCGTGCGCGACGGCGTACGCGCTGTTCCAGGTGCCGTTCAACGCGCTGCCGGCCGAGCTGACGGATTCCGCGGCGGAACGCACGAAGCTCACGAGCGTGCGGATCGGCGTGCTCGCCGTGACGATCCTCATCTGCGGCGGCGGCGCCCCCGCGATCACCAGCGCCATCGCCGGAGTCGCCGGCTACCGGCTGATGGCCGTGGCGATCGGGCTGATCGTGCTGGCCGCGACGCTGCTGGTCTACTTCGGCCTGAAGGGCGCGCCGGTCGGCTCGCTGCGGCCGAACACCGTGAACCTCAAGGAGCTCTCGCGCACGCTGGTCACCTGGCGCCCGTTCCGCTGGCTGCTCGGCACGTACTTCATTCAGGCGCTCGGCATCGGCACCGTGCTGGCCGCGATCCCGTTCTTCGCGCAGCGGATCCTCGGCGACGACGCCTACGCCACCATCCTGTTCGTCATCTTCGTCGGCCCGGCGCTGGTGACCATGCCGCTGTGGCCGCGGCTGGGCGAGCGCGTCGGCAAACTGAACGGCTTCCGCCTCGCCACCGCCGCGTTCGCCATCGGGCTGCTCGGGCTGGTGCTGGCCCAGGTGCTGCCGCTGGTGGTCACGCTCGTGTTCGTCGCGCTCTGCGGTGTCGGCTACGCCGGGATTTCGGTGTTCCCGCTGGCCATCCTGCCGGACCTGATCACGGCCGAGGAGGAGCGCACCGGCGAGACCCGCGCGGGGATCGCGGCCGGGGTCTGGACCGCCGGTGAGACGCTGGGCCTGGCCTTCGGCGGCGGGCTCTGGGCGATCATCCTGGCGGTCGGCGGCTACGTGTCGAGCACCGACGCGACGGCCTTCCAGCCGGACAGCGCGATCACCGCGATCCTGATCGGCGCGTCGATCATCCCCGGGGTGCTGATCGCGCTGGCGCTGCCGATGCTCCGGCGGTCGGTGCTGGAGCCCCGGCATGAACCCGCCTGAGGACGTCCTCGCCTCCTTGCGTGAGCTGCGGGCGGGCGACCTGCCCACCCACGGCGGCCGCACACTGGCGTACGTCTACGACTCCGGACTGTCCGAAGTGGACTCCCTGGGCGCGGCCGCGCACGCACTGGCGTCCTCGGCGAACGGCCTCGACCCGACGGCGTTCCCCAGCCTGCTTCGCATGGAAAACGACCTGGTCGCCGCGGCCGGCGCGCTGCTCGGCGGCGGCGTCGGCTCGGTGACCTCGGGTGGGACCGAGTCGTGCCTGCTGGCCGTGCTCGCCGCGCGCAACTCCCGGCCTGACATCGAGGCGCCGTCGATCGTGCTGCCGAGCACCGCGCACGCGGCGTTCCACAAGGCCGCGCACCTTTTCGGGCTGCGGCGGATCGACGTCCCGGTCGCCGATTCCTTCCGCGCCGACCCGGCGGCGATGGCGGCGGCCATCGACGAGTCCACAGTGCTCGTCGTGGCGAGCGCGCCTTCGTACGCCCACGGCGTGATGGACCCGATCCCGGAGATCGCGGCGGCCGCGGCGGCGCGCGGGGTCCGGATGCACGTCGATGCCTGCATCGGCGGCTGGGTGCTCCCGTACTTCGCCCGCCTCGGCGCGGACGTGCCGCCGTTCGACTTCCACGTCCCCGGCGTCACCAGCATTTCGGTGGACCTGCACAAGTACGCCTACTGTCCTAAAGGGACGTCGGTGCTGTTGCACGCCTCGGCGGAGCTGCGGCGGCCGCAGTACTTCGCGAGTGCGTCGTGGCCCGGGTACACGATGCTGAACACGACGATCCAGAGCACACGCTCGGGCGGTCCGCTGGCCGCGGCGTGGGCGGTGACCCGGCACCTCGGCGAGGACGGCTACCTCCGCTTGGCCTCGAAGGCGCGTGAAGCGACCGCGCGGATGCGGTCCGGCGTCTCGGCGATCGAGGGCCTGCGCGTGCTCGGCGACCCGGTGTCCACGCTGATCGCGTTCACCGGCGACGACGGCTTCGACCTGTTCACCGTGGCGGACGAGATGAAGGCGCGCGGCTGGTACGTCCAGCCGCAGTTCGCGTTCGAGTCTTCGCCGGTGAACCTGCACCTGACGGTGACCGCGGCGAACCGCGGCAGCGAGAACGAGTTCCTGGCCGACCTCGCGGCTTCGGTGGGCGCTGCGCGCGCGGCCGGGCCGGTGGTGGTCGACCCGGCGGTGGCCTCGTTCGCCGCGGCGCTGGATCCCTCGACGTTGACCTCGGAGCAGTTCGCCGGGCTACTCGCAGCGGCCGGACTCGGTTCGGGCGCCGGACTTCCGGACCGGATGGCCCCGATCAACGCACTCCTCGCCACGGCGCCCCCGGCACTGCGAGAGCGGCTGCTGCTGGAGTTTCTGGGGGCGTTGTATGTGCCGTCTGCGGGGCTAGGGTTCTCGTGAGTGGTAAGTAGGGTTCTAGCCCTACTTACCACTCACGAGGGCCGGGGGATAAGCGCTACTGGGTGCGGGAGGCCAGGCCGGCGGGGGCGGCGCCGAGGGCCGCGTGGATCGCGTCGGCGAGGGCGAGAGCGTCCTCTTCGGTGAGTTCGACCGCGACGCGGGCGGACGGGCCGAGTTCGGGGTTGAGGAAGTCGATGTTGACCGTGTGCGCGTAGGGCGCGTGGACCGGGTGGTCGACGTACACGGTGGCTTCGCGCAGCGCGAACCAGCCGCGGGCGCCCTTGCCGCTGCCCTCGATGGCGAACTTCTCGGTGAGATAG
Source organism: uncultured Actinomycetota bacterium (assembly GCA_963762765.1). GTDB lineage: Bacteria > Actinomycetota > Actinomycetes > Mycobacteriales > Pseudonocardiaceae > Amycolatopsis. Next base: position 50,725 of record CAVXMR010000051.1, on the reverse strand, counting down.
GTGCACATGGCGGGTCCTCTCAGGCGCTCAGAGTGCGGGAGTAGAAGTCGAGGATCCGGGCCCAGCCTTCCTTCGCCGCTTCGGGCCGATAGCTCGGCCGGTCGACGGCGAAGAACGCGTGCCCGGCGCCCGCGAAGGTGTGAAACTCGTGCTCCTTGCCGAGTCGTTCGAGTTCCGTCGCGAGGACCGCGACCTCGTCCGGGCCGGGGTACTGGTCGTCGCCGCCGAAGATCCCCAGCAGCGGGCAGGACAGCTGAGGAGCCAGGCCCAGCAACGGTTTCATCGACGAAGGCATCCCCGCCGGCGGCTCGTTGACGACGAAGGCGCCGTAGCAGTCCACGGCGGCGTCGACCTGGGTCGAGCAGCCGACGAGGAACGCCTGCCGCCCGCCTGAGCAGTGCCCGATCACGCCGACCTTGCCGTTCGCGTTGTCGAGCGCCTTGAGGTACGCGGCCGCGCCTTCGAAGTCACCGACCAGGCGTTCGTCGGGGACGCCGCCGAGCGCGCGGACAGCGGCCGCGGCGTCGTCGGGATCCGCGCCGGGTGCTTCGCGGGAGTAGAGGTTCGGGCAGACAGCTGCGAAACCTTCGGCGGCGAAGCGCCGCACCATCTCCTTCGTCGACGCGTCGTAGCCGGGCATGTGGTGGATCACCACGACCCCGCCGCGCGGCGCCGGGTCCAGCGGCCTGGCCGCGTACGCCTCGATCTCGTCACCGCCGTGGCCGGTGATCGTGACGGTTCCGGCCACGAGCTCGTCGCTCATTCATGCTCCTTCGTGGGGTGGAGGTAACGGGCGCCGCGGGCCGCCGACGCGGCCGCGGCGACCAGCGCCATGACGGTGGCCGCGGTGAACACGACCGCGAGCCCGTGGTGGAACGGCCCGGACACGAGCCGTGGGAAGAACTCCCCGCCGGTCAGCGCCGCCTGGTCGGCCGGCGACAGCGAGCCGAGCACACCAGGGCCGAGCAGGTGCCCGATCGGGTTGGTGCCCAGGAACGCGGCGAACAGCGTGCTCACCGGCGGCAGCTGGGCGATCCCGCCGGCGACCGTGCCCGGCACGCCGTGCGCGGTCAACCCGGCGGTGAGCGTCTGCGGCAGCGAACCGGCGAGCCCGGCGATCATCAGCGAGAAGAACACACCGATCGACAGCGACGTCCCGGAGTTCTGGAACGTCGCCCGCATCCCCGACGCGACCCCGCGCTGGTGGTCCGGCACGCTGCTCATGATCGCCGAGGTGTTCGGCGCGGAGAACATGCCCTGGCCGATCCCGCTGAGCAGAAGCAGCGCCGCGAACAGCACGTACGGGAAGTCGACCGGCAGCGCCAGCAGCCCGAGGAAGGCCAGCGCCACCAGGACGAGCCCGCCGGTGGAGAACAGCCGCGCGCCGAAGCGGTCGGAGAGGTAGCCCGACACCGGGCCCGCGATGAGGAACCCGACGGTGAGCGGCAGCATGTAGATCCCGGCCCACAACGGCGTCTGCTCATAGGTGTAGCCGTGCAGCGGGAGCCAGATGCCCTGCAGCCAGATGATCAGCATGAACTGCATCCCGCCCCGCGCGACCGCGGTGAGCAGCGCCGCGATGTTCCCCGCCGCGAACGCCCGGATGCGGAACAGGCTCAGCTGGAACATCGGCGCCGCGGCGCGCGTCTCGATCAGGCAGAACAGGATGAGTAAGGCGACTCCGGTGGCGATTCCGCCCAGGACCCAGGGGCTGCCCCAGCCGGTCGCGCTGCCGCCGTAGGGCTGGATGCCGTAGGTGATCGCGGCCAGCACGAGCGCGGTCCCGACGGCGAAGGTGATGTTGCCGCCCCAGTCGATCTTGGCGCGGCGCGGCGTGCCGACCTCGCGCAGGCTGCGGATCGACCAGATCGTGCCGAGCAGGCCGAACGGGACGCTCACCCAGAACACCGCGCGCCAGTCGATTTCGGCGAGCAACCCGCCCGCGACCAGGCCGAGGAACATGCCGGCCAGCGCGGTGATCTGGTTGACGCCCAACGCCATCCCGCGCTGTTCGGCCGGGAAGGCGTCGGTGAGGATGGCGGCGGAGTTCGCGGTGAGCATCGACCCGCCGACCGCCTGGACCACCCGCCAGCCGATCAGCCAGAGCGCGCCGCCGGAGGCGTGGAACGGGTCGAACGACAGCGCCACCGACGCGATGCTGAACACGACGAACCCGATGTTGTACATCTTGACCCGGCCGAACATGTCGCCGAGCCGCCCCAGCGTCACCACGAGCACGGCCTGGACGAGCAGGTAACCGAGGATCATCCAGAGCAGGTAGCCGATGTTGCCCGGCGCCAGGGGATCGAGGCCGATGCCGCGGAAGATCGCGGGCAGCGAGATGATCACGATCGAGCCGTCGAGCGCCGACATCAGCACGCCGAGCGTGGTGTTGGACAGCGCGACCCACTTGTAGCGCCCGCCCGGCTTGCTCGTCTCGGTGATCGTCACAGCCCCTCCGCCAGTCGTTCGAGCAACGGGATCGCCGCCACCAGCCGCGCGCGCTCGGCCGGGCTGAACTCCGCCAGCGCGGTCGCGAACCGCTGGGCGGTGCGGGAACGCCGGTCGGTGAGCAGCTTCGCGCCCGCCGGGGTGACCGACATGAGCACCTTGCGCCCGTCCGCGGCGTCCGGCCGCCGGGCGACCAGCCCGCGCTCGACGAGCCCCTGCAGCGTCACGCCCATGGCCTGCGGGCGGACGCGCTCCTGCTCGGCGAGGACACCGGGGGTGGCCGGCCCGTCCTGGTCGAGCCGTTTCAGCACCGAGCTTTCGGACAGCGTCAGCTCGCCCGCGGTGTAGCCCTGCCGCAGCCGCCGCACCACCCGGCCGAGCGCGACCTGCAGGTCACCGCCCGCCCGCAGGAGCTCGGGGGAGATCTCGTCCGCCACAAGTAGTAAACCTAGACTGATAAACCTGGGTTTATCAACTGGGACGGATCGGACACGGTCGGGTGAGCGGGCCGGTGCTGGGGCTTCGCCGCTGTTAGCGTCCGAAGTGGACATATGCACCGCTTGGCATCACTCGGAGGATCGCTTTATGCACGTCGCACACGCCGGTCACGAACACCACGCCCACGGCGACGGTTGCGGGCACGTCGCGGTTCCGCACGGGGACCACGTCGACTACGTCCACGACGGTCACCTGCACCGCCCGCACGACGGCCACTTCGACGAGTGCGAGGCGGACGGCCACGCGGAGCACGGCGGGCACGCCCATGCGCACGGGGAAGGCTGCGGGCACGTGGCCGTGCCGCACGGCGACCACGTCGACTACCTGCACGACGGCCACCGCCACGCGGTACACGGGGATCACTACGACGACCACTGACTCGTGAGTGGTGCGGCCGGTTCTCTTTGAGGGGTAAGGCAAACCCGGCGGGTGGGTGAGGGGTGCCTTCGTCGCGGCAGACGCGAGCAAGGTCCCCTCACTCCACCGAACCGCCGAGCCCCAGTCCGTGAATGCCACATTCACGGCGTCTTGGGCCCACAGTGGCATTCACGGATCTCCGCTTCGCCACACCAACCCCGGCAGCACCTCAAACCCCGCCTGACCCCAGAGACGACAGGACGCCTTCAGTCCGCTGGGTGGACTGAAGGCGTCCTTTGCTCCACATCCGTCCACACAGGACGACTACGCCACCTTTGCCTTACCTCTCAAAATAGAACTGTTTTCCACTCACGAGTCACTTCGCCAGCCGCTGGAAGTGCTTGATCAGCCGCCGCGGGACGAGCTTGACCTCGCCGTCCACGCGGATCGGCACCAGGTCCGGCACCGCTGCCTTCCACTGGGCCCGCCGGGCGCGGGTGTTGCTGCGCGACATCTTCCGCTTCGGGACGGCCATCAGCGCGCACCCCGCTTGCCGTAGCGGCGGTGGAACTTCTCGACCTGGCCCGCGGTGTCCATGATCCGCTGGTTGCCGGTCCAGAACGGGTGCGACCACGAGCTGATGTCGACCATGACAAGCGGGTAGGTGGCTCCATCGGTCCACTCGATCGTCTTGTCCGACGTGATCGTGGACCGGGTGAGGAACGCGTCGCCGGTGGACGAGTCCTTGAACACCACGGGGTGGTAGTCGGGGTGGATGCCGGGTTTCACTGGTCTTCCTTTCGGTTCGACGCCGTCGCGTCGTGCTTGGCGGGGTCGGTTTCGGTGTCCTCGCACGGCTCCTCGTGCCACTCGCCGAACGGGTCTCGGTAGCGCTGCCACGCCTCGGCGCCGTCGGCGAGTTCGTCGTCGGTCAGCAGCGCGCCGCGCAGCGCCGCTTCGACCTCGTCCGGTGTCGCCTGGTCGGTGACCACGACCAGCTCCTGCGCGCGGTCGCCCCACACCGGGTCCCAGCGCAGCGACGCCAGCGTGCGGCGCTCCGGCGAGACGTCGGTCCAGGCGGGCCCGCCGGGCGACGCGAGCCACGGCCCGGCGTGCCCGATCCCGAGGCCGCCGCCGGCCGACTCGATCCAGAACGCGACGTCGGGCTGGCTGGCGACCCACGCTCGCCCTCGGGTGCGGACGACGCCGTCGAGCAGTACGTCGATCGCGTCGTGCAGGCGCTCGGGGTGGAAGGGCCGCTGCGCGGTGAACGTGAGCACGGCGATGCCGCAGTCGGCGTGCAACGGCGGTTCGCCGCGCAGCAGGGCGCCGTGCATGTCGGTGACTTCACCGCGACGCGCACTCTCCGGTACGGCGTCGAACACGCTGTGCCCGTCGACCCGGGCCAGCTCGATCCGCGGGACGGCCGGCGCGACCCGGTCGAGCACCGCGGCGGACTTGGCCGCGCTCCAGGCGTCGGTCGCGGCGCCGGCCAGCACGAGGACGTCCGCGAACTCGACCTGCGAAAGCGCCACCTGGGCGACCGTCCGTTCGTCCTCCGGGCTGCCCTGCAGATTCCGCTCGGCGAGCAGGTCGTCGCCGGTGACGTCGGCCAGCCAGGTGGCGCAGTCGACGACGGTGAAGATCGCCCGGAGGTCGACGTCCTCGATCACCGGCCGGTCGCCGACCAGGACGTTGCGGAGCGCCCAGCTCACCGGCTCCGGCTCCATCGCCTCGTCGAGCCGGACGACGATCCGGCGTACCCGCGGCATCCGCGCGAGCCGCCGGAGCAGCGGGAGGAGGTCCTGGCGCAGCGTGCAGGACACGCAGCCGTGCGCGAGTTCCAGCACGGTCAGCTGGTCGCGCTGGTCCAGCCGGAGCCGGCGCCGGACCACGCCGGCGTGGATGTCCCGCAGGTCGTGGTGGACGGCGGCGGTGCCGGGCCCGGCCGCGCGCACCAGCTCGGCGAGGGTGGCGGCCGGCCCGGGGGCGAGGCCGCTCACGAGGACGAGGGGGATGCGCGGGTCGTGGGTCACTGATGCTCCAGGAATGGGGTCGGGGTACTGTCCGTTAGAGTAGATGAAAACGACAATCATATTCAAGCGCACTATCAACTCGGGAGGGTCCGTGTCAGCCGTGTGCCAGGTCACCGGCCGCAAGCCGGGCTACGGCAAGCAGGTCTCGCACTCGCACCGCCGGACGTCGCGGCGCTGGGAGCCGAACCTGCAGAACCGCAGGTACTTCGTGGCGAGCGAAGGCCGCTGGGTGCGGCTGCGGGTCTCGGTCAAGGGGATGAAGACGATCGACAAGCGCGGCATCGACGCGGTTGTCGCCGAGCTGAAGGCGAAGGGGGTGAAGCTCTGATGGCGAAGAGCACCGACATCCGGCCGGTCATCAAGCTGCGGTCGACCGCGGGCACCGGCTACACGTACGTGACCACGAAGAACCGGCGCAACGACCCGGACCGCATGGTCATCCGCAAGTACGACCCGGTGGCGCGCAAGCACGTCGAGTTCAAGGAAGAGCGCTGATGGCCAAGAAGTCGAAGATCGCGAAGAACGAGCAGCGGAAGGTCGTCGCGGCGCGCTACGTCGAACGCCGTCGTGAGCTGAAGGCCGTCATCGCTTCTCCGACCGCGTCGGCGGCAGAGAAGGCGGACGCCGTCGTGGCGCTGCAGAAGATGCCGCGCGACGCGAGCGCGACCCGGATCCGCAACCGCGATACCGCGGACGGGCGGCCGCGGGGATACCTGCGGAAGTTCGGATTGTCGCGGGTGCGGATGCGGCAGATGGCACACAACGGCGAGCTGCCCGGTGTGACGAAGGCGAGCTGGTGATGGCCAGGGTGAATCGCGATCGGCCGTTCAAGCGGAAGGTGAACTTGTTGCGTGCCAACAAGGTCACCGAGGTCGACTGGAAGGACGTCGACCTGCTGCGGAAGTTCATCTCCGACCGCGGCAAGATCCGTGCCCGCCGCGTGACGGGATTGACGCCGCAGCAACAGAAACAGGTCGCGACGGCGATCAAGAACGCGCGGGAGATGGCCCTGCTGCCCTATCCCACGGCCGGCCGCGCGGGCTAGGGCCTCGTGAGTGGTAAGTCGGGTTCTGGCAACCCTACTTACCACTCACGAGCCGTAAAACCGGATGCGCTGCCAGCCTCGACGCGCGATCATTCCCCGGGAAAGGGGAGGTTCACGCTTGCACGCCCAGGTTACCGTCACGCCCGCCCAGTTGCCCGAGGTCCTGCTCAACACCGCCGTTGTCCGCCCGGTGTTCCTCTGGGGCGCGCCCGGCATCGGAAAGTCTTCCCTGGTAAGGGATTTCGCCGCGAGCCTCGGCCTGGACTGCGTGTCGCTGCTGGGTACCCAGCTCGCGCCGGAGGACCTCGTCGGCGTCCCGCAGATCGTCGACGGCCGCAGCCGGTTCTGCCCGCCGGAGCAGATCGCGCGGGACGAGCCGTACTGCCTTTTCCTCGACGAGCTGAACGCCGCCGCGCCGGACGTCCAGAAAGCCTTCTACTCGCTCATTCTCGACCGCCGCATCGGCAACTACGAGCTCCCGCCCGGCTCCGTCGTGATCGGCGCTGGAAACCGCGCCACGGACCAGGCGCTGGCCCGCCCGATGGCGTCCGCGCTCGTCAATCGGCTGGTGCACGTCCACCTCCGCGCGAGCGCCGTGGACTGGCTGACCTGGGCCACCGGCCACGAAATCCACCCGTGGATCGTCGAGTACCTCACCCAGCGCCCGGACCACCTGTGGAGCGCGCCGCCGAAGACCGAGGAACCGTTCTCGACGCCGCGGTCGTGGCACATGCTCTCGGACCTCCTGCGCTCCTACGGCGACCCGACCGACGACGAAACCCTCGGCCTGCTCGCCTACGCCACGCTCACCCCGCAGCACGCGGGTTCCTTCCGCGCATACCTGAAGGTCGCCCGCCACGCCTACGACCTCGAGGCGATCCTCAAGGGCGACGCGCGTTGGCCCGCCGAGCCCGGCGACCGCGACCTGCTCTACTTCCTTGCCGAGACGTTCCGCGCACGCCTGGCCAAGGATCTCCCCGCGGACAAGCGGCACGCGTCGCCGACGGTCCGTCAGTTCGCCTTCCGCGCCAAGAGCCTGCTCATCGAGCTGGCCGAGATCTCCCTCGAGATGGCACAGCTGGTCATCGCCGACGACGAGGCCGGCAACCCGCGGCTGCCCTCGTGGTTCCTGGTCGAGGCCGCGCGCGACCTGCCGCGGCTGGTCGACGCCCGTACCGGCTCGTGAGCGGCGCACAGGCCGAGGCCAAGCGCCGCGAACGCCGCAAGAAGGCCATCGCGGACGGCTGGCAGCTCGTCCGGGGGAGCGTCGTGCTCGGCTACCTCGCCCGCGAGGCGCATCTGACCACGGAAAGCCTGTCCGGCCAGGACAGCTGGGCCGTGGTCGACGACCGCGGCGCGATCACCGTGAACCGCTCCCGCGACGGCGAGCCGGCGGAATGGGCCTGGGTGTTCGCCCACCTGCTGCTGCACCTCGGCCTTGGGCACCTCGACAAAGAGCGGCTCAAGGAAGCCGAGGCTGTCCACGACCGCGAGATCGACGCGGCGTACGCCGCCGCCTGCTGCGTCGCGGTGCATCGCTTCGCCGACGTCGTCCGGATCGGCTCGACGCCGCTGTGGCTGCCCGAGATGCCCGGCAACGACGAGCTCGCGCTCGCCCAGCGGTGGCGCGAAACCGTTGTCCCCGAACAGTTTTCCCGCTGCGGGACCGGCGGGTACCACCTCTGCCTGGAGCTCGAACCGCCCCAGTCGAAGTGGGTCCTGCAGCATCGGGTCGATCCGGGCGCCTGGGTCGACCTGTTCGCGCGCGGGCTCATCGAGTCCGCCAACGAGGCGATGGAGCGTGCGGCCGACGCGCGCGGCCAGACCCGGCACAAGCGCGCGATGCGCGAGTGGGACCGCGCGCTGTCGTGGTTCGTCTCGTCGTTCCCGCTGCTCGGTGCGATGGCGGCCGGGTTCACCCTGGTCGCGGACGCCGAGCTGGCGAAAGCCTGGGAGATCTCCATCGCCGCGGTGAGCGCCGAGCACGGCGAGATCTACGTCAACCCGCACGCTCCGCTGACGGCGGAGGAGTGGCGGTTCGTCCTCGCCCACGAAATGCTGCACGCCGCGCTGCGCCACGACCGCCGCGCGCTCGGCCGCGAGCCGTACCTGTGGAACGTCGCCTGCGACTACGTGATCAACGGCTGGCTGGTCGCGATGGCCGTCGGCGAGCTGCCGGAGGACTGCCTGCACGACCCGCAGCTCACCGGGATGTCCGCCGAATCGGTGTACGACACGCTCACCACCGACCTCCGGCGCGCCCGCAAGCTCCTCACCATGGGCGGGCGCGAGGCGGGCGACGTGCTGGGCGACTGGCTTTCGCAGCCCGCGGCAGAACAGCGCCGTGGGTCGCGTCGGCCCGACCCGCGGCCGCTGCCGTGGGCGGGCCGCGCCCAGGGCGTCGACCTCGACGAGTTCTACCGCCGCGCGCTCACCCAGGGTCTGAGCTACCACTACAGCCAGGGACGCGGGCTGCTGCCGCTCGGCCTCGAGGAGGAGATCCGGGCGCTGGACCACCCGCCGCTGCCCTGGGACGCGCAGCTCGCGCGCTGGTTCGACGAGCACGTCCGGTCCGAGCTGCCGGTGCGGAGTTACGCGCGGGCGTCGCGGAGGCAGTCGGCGAGCCCGGACATCCCGCGGCCGGGCAAGGTCCGGCCCGAGCAGCTCGACCGGCGCGCGACCTTCGGCGTCGTGCTCGACACGTCCGGCTCGATGAACAAGGAGCTGATGGGCAAGGCGCTGGGCGCGATCGCCTCGTACGCGATGGCCCGCGACGTCCCCGCCGCGCGGGTCGTGTTCTGCGACGCCGTCGCCTACGACGCCGGATATCTGCAGGTGGAGGACATCGCGGGCCGGGTGAAGGTGCGCGGGCGCGGCGGCACGATCCTGCAGCCCGGCGTCGACCTCCTGCAGCGCGCCGAGGACTTCCCGCCGGACGGCCCGATCCTGATCATCACCGACGCCTGGTGCGACCACGTCCGCGTCCGCCGAGAGCACGCCTACCTCATTCCGGCGGGCGCGCGGCTGCCCTTCATCGCCCGTGGACCGGTCTTCCGCGTGGCGTGACCCACGCCGGGCTGGCGCCGCGCCAGGACGTAAAACCCACCTTCCTCCCCACCCCCGCCCTCAACGGAGCCGCTTCGCGCCGCTGTTACATTTCGGCCATGGACGACCCCCACTACCTCTCCGGTCTGCAGCTCGCCGGCCGCCGCGTCGTGATGATCGGCGGCGGCACGGTGGCCCAGCGCAGGCTGCCCCGGCTCATCCGCGCGGGCGCGCGGGTCGAGCTGGTCTCGCCGCACACCACCCCGTCGGTCGGGGCCATGGTCGACGCGGGGGAGCTCGTCTGGCACGAACGCCGCTACACCGACGGAGACCTGCGCGACGCCTGGTACGCCCTGGCCTGCACGAACGATCCGTCGGTGAACGCCGCCGTGTGCGTCGAGGCTGAACGGGAGCGCGTGTTCTGCGTGCGCGCCGACGAAGGCGAGTCGGGCAGCGCGGTGACCCCGGCGTCCGGGCGGCACGGCGGGCTGCTGGTCGGCGTGCTCTCCGGCGGCGAGCCGCTGCGGTCGGCCGCGGTGCGGGACTCGATCCTCGACGGCCTGCACGCCGGGACGATCGAGGACGGCCGCCGTCCACACCCCGAGGGCGAGCTGCCCGGCGTCGCGTTGGTCGGCGGCGGGCCCGGCGACCCGGACCTGATCACCGTGCGCGGGCGGCGGCTGCTCTCGCGGGCGGACGTCGTGGTCGTCGACCGGCTCGCCCCGCGCGAGCTGCTGGACGAGCTGGCGCCGGAAGTCGAGATCGTCGACGCCGCGAAGATCCCCTACGGCCGCGCGGCGAGCCAGGACGTCATCAACAGCACCCTGATCGAGCGGGCCAAGGAGGGCAAGTTCGTCGTCCGGCTCAAGGGCGGCGACCCCTACGTGTTCGGCCGCGGCTTCGAAGAGGTCCTCGCCTGCGTCGAGGCCGGGGTGCCGGTGACGATGGTCCCCGGCATCACCAGCGCGTTCGCCGTCCCGGCCGTGGCGGATGTACCGGTGACGCACCGCGGGGTCGCGCACGAGGTCGTGGTGGTGTCGGGGCATGTCGCGCCCGGCGACCCGAAGTCGTTGGTGGACTGGTCTTTGCTGGCGCGGATGCGGGGCACGATCGTGCTGATGATGGGCGTCGAACGGCTGCCGCAGTTCGCGGCCGCGCTGCTGGAGGGTGGACGTCCTGGCGACACGCCGGTGGCGATCGTCGAGGACGGCACCATGCGCACGCAGCGGACGTTGAGGTCCACTTTGGACACCGTGGTCGGGGATGCGGCCGAGGCGGGGGTCCGGCCGCCCGCGGTGATCGTGTTCGGGCCGGTGGCGGGGTTGAGCAAGGACTCGTGAGTGTTGCGGCCGGTGAGAACCGGCCGCGCCACTCACGAGTCGTAGCAGCTGGCCGCGAAGGCGCTGATCGCGTCGGTGAGCCGGGTCGGGTCCAGGCGGAGCTCGACCGGGCTCCGCGCCTGGACGAACTCGGCGTCCGGCATGTCGACGGCGAGGGAGTCCGCGTCGCCGAAGGGGTGGATCGGGTCGCCCTGGTGCCCGATCACCAGCGCGCGCGTGCTGATCGAGCGCCGCACCGACTTCGGCGGCGCGATGCGGCCGAACAGCACCCCGTGCAGGAGCGCGGCCATCGGCCCCGGGCGCTGCGAGAGCGTGTCGGTGACGACGTCCACCCACTGGTTGCCGCGCGGCACCAGGGACGCCGCCAGCGCCACGCCCTGCACCGTCACCGGCAGGAACCGCGCCGCCAGCAGCAGGGGGGCGAACGTGACCAGCCCGGCGACGATCGCGTTGTCCAGCACCGGCATTTCGACGATCAGCCCGCGTGCCCGCTCCGGCGCGGACACCGCCACCTCGAGCGAGACGTTGGCGCCGAGCGACGTCCCGCCGATCACCGCGGAGTCGACCTCGAGGTGGTCCAGCAGCGCCAGGGTCTGCTCGGCGAACGCGGGCATCGAGTAGAGCCACGAGTCGGTCGGCCGGTCCGAGTCGCCGTGTCCGAGCAGGTCCAGGGTGATCACCCGGAAGCCCGCGCGGGCGAGTTTGCGCGCCAGGGGAGCGTGCATCCGGCGGGTGAGCATGATGCCGTGGGTCAGCACCACCACCCGGTCGCCGCTGCCGAACTCGGTGTACCAGAGCCGGTGCCCGTCATGGCCGAACGAGCCGGTCAGCTCGATCGGGCGGGAGGACCGGCGCGCCGGCGGCGAAGGGGGTTCGGGCTCGATCACGGTCGCTGTGCTGGCCGGGCTCATGTCCCACCGTCCTCCCCGCTCGTCGTACTCACTCCAGGAAAGCATCCCGTGACCACGTTGGCACAGTGGCGGTGCGCTCAATTGACACCGCGCCAATGGCGTACGGCCGAGGGCATGGGTCAAGATGATCCCATGACCGCTACTGCTGACAGTTTGCCCGACCTCGTCTCCCTGAAGGTCGACATCGACGGCCACGTCGCCGAGGTGACGCTTCTCGGCCCGTCGAAGGGCAACGCCATGGGGCCCGACTTCTGGCGTGAACTGCCGCTCGTGTTCCGCGCGCTCGACGCGGACCCGCAGGTCAGGGCCGTGGTACTGACCGGATCCGGCGCGAACTTCTCCTACGGGCTCGACCTGCCCGCGATGATGGGCGACTGGGCCCCGATGCTCGGCAGCGACAACCTCGCCGGCCCGCGCACCGCCTTCCTCGACCACCTCCGCGGCCTGCAGGCCGCGGTGACCGCGGTCGCCGAATGCCGCAAACCGGTCATCGCGGCGGTCTCCGGCTGGTGCATCGGCGGTGGTGTCGATGTGATCTCGGCGGCGGACGTCCGGGTGGCCAGCGCGGACGCGAAGTTCAGCGTGCGCGAGGTGCGGGTCGCGATCGTGGCCGACCTCGGCAGCCTCCAGCGGCTCGCCCCGATCATCGGCGAGGGTCACCTGCGGGAGCTCGCGCTGACCGGCAAGGACATCGACGCCGCCCGCGCCGAGAAGATCGGGCTCGTCAACGACGTCTACGCCGATCAGGCGGAACTGCTCGAGGCCGCGCGGAAACTCGCGGGCGACATCGCTGCGAACCCGCCGCTGGTGGTGCAGGGTACGAAGGAGGTGCTGGCGGCGAACACCGAGCGCCAGGTCGCCGACGGCCTCCGGTACGTGGCGGCGTGGAACTCGGCGTTCCTGCCCAGCAAGGACCTCGGCGAGGCGGTGCAGGCGTTCATGGAGCGGCGCCCGCCGGTGTTCAAGGGCGAGTAACGAGGAGGCCAGGGTGAGCAGGGAAGGTCATCACGCGTTCCGGGTCGCACGGGACTACCTCCAGACCCATCGCGAGGACTACGAGACGGCCTACCGCGACTTCGCCTGGCCGTCCCTCGACGAGTTCAACTGGGCGATCGACTGGTTCGACGTCGTCGCGCACGACCCGGACAACGCCGAGCGGTTCGCGCTGTGGATCGTCGAGGAGGACGGCCGGGAGAGCCGCTGGACGTACCCGGAGATGTCGGGCCGGTCCAACCAGGTGGCGAACTGGCTGCGCGGGCTCGGCGTCCGCCGAGGCGACCGGCTGATCCTCATGCTGGGCAACCAGGGCGAGCTGTGGGAGACCATCCTCGCCGCGATCAAGCTCGGCGCGGTGATCATCCCGGCGTCCACCCTGCTCGGCCCGGCGGACCTGGCCGACCGGGTCGAGCGCGGCGTCGCCAAGCACGTGGTGATCCGGTCGGTGGACGCGCCGAAGTTCGAGGACGTCTCCGGCGACTACACCCGGATCGTGGTCGGGGAGCCGGTCGAGGGCTGGCACTCGTACTCCTCGGCGTTCGCCGAGTCACCGGAGTTCACCCCGGACGGGCCTACTGCCGCGTCGGACCCCCTGTTGCTCTACTTCACCTCGGGGACGACGGCGAAGCCGAAGCTGGTGCAGCACACCCAGGTCTCGTACCCGGTCGGCCACCTGTCGACGATGTACTGGATCGGGCTGGAGCCCGGCGACGTCCACCTCAACATCTCCTCGCCGGGCTGGGCGAAGCACGCGTGGAGCAACGTCTTCGCGCCGTGGAACGCCGAGGCGACGGTGTTCCTCTACAACTACAGCCGCTTCGACGCAGCCGCGTTGATGGGCCAGATGGACCGCTGCGGCGTGACGAGCTTCTGTGCGCCGCCGACGGTGTGGCGGATGCTCATCCAGGCCGACCTGACCGCGCTGAAGACGCCGCCGCGCAAGGTGGTCGGCGCGGGGGAGCCGCTCAACCCGGAGGTGATCGGCCAGGTCGAGAAGGCCTGGGGCATCACCATTCGCGACGGCTTCGGGCAGACCGAGAGCAGCGTCCAGATCGCGAACACGCCGGGCCAGGACGTCGTGCCGGGCTCGATGGGCCGCCCGCTGCCGGGGTTTGTGGTGGCGCTGGTGGACCCGGTCACCGGCGAGCGGGCGTCGGAAGGCGAGATCTGTCTCGACCTCGAGCACCGCCCGGTCGGCCTGATGACCGGCTACGCGGACGACGACGCGCGGACGTCCTCCGCTTTCGCGAACGGCTTCTACCACACCGGTGACGTCGGTTCGATCGATTCGCGGGGCTACATCACCTATGTCGGGCGCACCGACGACGTCTTCAAGGCGTCGGACTACCGGATCTCGCCGTTCGAGCTGGAGAGCGTGCTGATCGAGCACGAAGCCGTCGCGGAGGCCGCGGTGGTCCCGGCGCCGGACCCGATCCGGCTGGCCGTGCCGAAGGCGTACGTCGTCCTGGCGGCGGGCCACGAGCCCACGGCCGAGACGGCGCGCGCGATCCTGGCGTACTGCCGCGAGCACTTGGCGCCGTACAAGCGGATCCGCCGGCTCGAGTTCACGGAGCTGCCCAAGACGATCTCGGGCAAAATCCGCCGGGTCGAGCTCCGCGAGCGCGAACACGCCGACACCCGCCCGCCGGGCGAACACCGCGAAGAGGACTTCCCCGACCTCAAGGACTCGTGAGTGTTGCGGCTGGTTCTAACCGGCCGCAACACTCACGAGTCAGCCGCGGGTGGCGTCGATCTGGCGGTCGTCCTCGGTGGAGCACGTCGTCACCGGGTCGTTGTTCGGGCCGCTGCCACAGGTCCACTCGTTCACGGCGACCGGGCCTGGGCCGTCGGGTGAGGTCGCCTCGGCCGGGGTCAGTTTGGCGAAGTAGTCCTTCAGCACCGTCGCCGCGGCCGCGCAGTCGATGTTCCCGTGCGTGACCACGGTCTGCTTCGCGCCGCCCGCGCCGGAGACCTCGCCGCAGGGCTTGCCCGGCGCGTTCGTGTCGGCCGCGGCAGCGGCTGCAGGCGCCTGCGAGGAGGAAGGCGAGGGCGCCGGATCCGAGCCGCAGCCCGCGAGCAGCACGGTCGCGGCAGCCAGGAGCAGGGGATAGGCGAGTGTCTTCATGGGCCCTTCTGCGGCGTGGGAACGGACGTCATTCGGCGGGGACGACGGCGGCGAACACCGTCTGGTCGCCCTTGGAACAGGTGGTGCCGCCCTGCGCGGCGGGCGGCCCGGAGGTGCACAGCCAGCCGTCGACCGTCTCGTTCACGGCCTCGTTGGACGACGCGTCCTGACGGCCGGCGATCTTCTGCTGGAAGTCGGTCACGAGCTTGGTCGCGGCAACGCAGTTCACCCCGGCCGAGCTGCTGTCGAACACGTACAGCGTCAGCCCGCTCGCGGCCTTCACCGTGCCGCAGGACCCGGGCACCGACGGCGGCGGACCCAAGGTCTTCGAGGCAGGCGGCGGGGCCGTCGTGCCGGCGGGGGGCGGTGGCGCGGTCGTCCCGGTGGGGGACGACGGAGCTGAAGGCGAGGTCGGCGACGGCGTCGCGGACGGCGACGGCGCGGGGTCACCGCCCGAGCAGGCCGAGACCGCGAAGAGGCAGGCCGCGAGCAACGGCCACCACGTCCGCGTGGGGGTCGATCGGGACACCGCGCTCCCTCTCTCCGGGGTTGACCGGCACATTCTGGCGTAGCCGCCACCGGCGAGTTCGCGCGAGGTTACTCCAGCGCGCCGCGCCGATGATCGCCGGACCGCCGAAATGACAGTCCACAGTGGACGGTTAACATCCCGTTCACGTGAGGACACGCAGGGCTGCCATCAAGAATCGATCGGTCTAATTCCCGGTGCCCCGGTTAACGTCCGGGCGCCGCCGACCGAAGATCAAGGTGAGGCCCGCGAGCCTCCCCCGTCCCCGGAACCGTCTTCGAACCGTGAGAGCGATGAAACCCGAAGCAGTCACCACCCCGCCCACCGTCCCCAGCAGCGTCGTCTGGTGCGGCGGCCGGCCCTATGTTCTCGAGTCCCGCCCCGGGCGCGCCCGCTGGATGGGCACCGACCTGCGTGGCCGCCCCGAGGCGCTGAGCAGCGCGGACCTGCAGCGCCGCGGCTGGAGCCGTCGCCGCGCGTCGTGACCGCGCCCGCCGGGACAGCGCCGGCCGTGCTCTCTAGGCTGGGCGGGTGAGTACCGCCGCCCCCGAACCGGCCGCGCCGGCGAACCCGGCCGGCCCCGAGCCGTCCCTGCTCCGGCAGGCCTTCAACGTGCCCAACATGCTGTCGATCCTGCGGCTGGCGGGCGTGCCGCTGTTCCTCTGGCTGCTGCTCGGCCCGAAGGAGGATGGCTGGGCGCTCGCCGTGCTGGTCTTCAGCGCGCTGACCGACTGGCTCGACGGCAAGCTCGCCCGCTGGCTCAACCAGATGTCGCGGCTCGGGGCACTGCTCGACCCGGCGGCGGACCGGCTCTACATCCTCGCCACCCTCGTCGCGTTCCTGCTGCGGGAGATCATCCCGTGGTGGGTCGTGGTGCCGCTGGTGCTGCGCGAGGCCGTGCTCGCGGTCTGCGTGCTGACCCTGCGCCGCCGCGGGTTCGCGCCGCCGGAGGTCACCTACATCGGCAAGGGCGCGACCTTCGTGCTGATGTACGCCTTCCCGTTCCTGCTGCTCACCCAGGGCGGCTCGGACGTCGCCGCGGTGGCGCGCCCGATCGGCTACGCCTTCACCATCTGGGGCGGCGTTCTCTATCTCTGGTCCGGCGTGTTGTACGTGGTTCAGGTGGTCAATGCCTTGAAGGGCGACCGCGCGGGCTGAACCCGCGGATCGGGTGTAAGACTTCCCGCAGCACTTTTCGCCAGTGAGGGCAAGAAAGGGGACCGGCGTTGTCCGCTCCTGAAGAGCTTCGCTACACCGAGGAACACGAGTGGGTCGCCTCCCGTGAGGGCACCCTGGTGCGGATCGGGATCACCGAGTACGCGCAGGACCAGCTGGGCGACGTCGTCTTCGTCGATCTGCCCGAGGTCGGCCGCCAGGTCGGCGCGGGAGACGTCTTCGGCGAGGTCGAGTCGACCAAGAGCGTCTCCGAGCTGTTCGCGCCCGTCGACGGCGAGATCGTGGCGGTCAACGACGCCGTCGCCGATTCGCCCGAGCTGATCAACAGCGATCCCTACGGCGAAGGCTGGCTGATCGAGATCCGGCTCGACGACCCCGCGGGGCTCGAAGCGCTGCTCGAAGCCGAGGCCTACGACGCCCTGACCAAGGGCTGAGCGCTTCCGCTAACAGTTCGGGGAGCCGGGGCTCGGAGAGACGATCAGGCACGGTACGTTGGCAGCTACACGTTCTTGAGTACTGGCAACACAGCATGTGTGGAGGAGAGCTCAGGTGAGCACGAACGACGGGCCCGGCGGCGTTCCCCCGGAGCAGTCTCCGGAGCGGACCTCCGTCTTCCGGGCCGACTTCCTGGCCGACGTCGAAGGCCACGAGCCCGCCCCGGCCGCCGAGGCACCGGTCCAGGGCGTCGATGCCCTGCCGTCGGGTTCGGCCCTGCTGGTCGTGAAGCGCGGGCCCAACGCGGGTTCGCGGTTCCTGCTCGACCGCGACACCACCAGCGCCGGGCGGCACCCGGACAGCGACATCTTCCTCGACGACGTCACGGTCTCGCGCCGGCACGCCGAGTTCCGGCGTGAGGGCGGGGAGTTCGTCGTCATCGACGTCGGCAGCCTCAACGGCACCTACGTCAACCGCGAGCCGGTCGACCAGGCCGTGCTCGCCGGCGGCGACGAGGTCCAGATCGGGAAGTTCCGCCTGGTCTTCCTGACCGGCCCGGGGCACGGGGGCCAGGGGGCGCAGTGACGGCGGCCGGGCGGCCACAGAATCACGGACTGAGCATCGGGGCGGTACTCGCGCAGCTGCGCGGGGACTTCCCCGATGTCACCATCTCCAAGATCCGTTTCCTCGAAGCCGAAGGCCTGGTGCAGCCGGGCCGGACGGCTTCGGGGTACCGGCAGTTCGCCGCGGCGGACGTGGAGCGGTTGAAGTTCGTGCTGTCCGCCCAGCGGGATCACTACCTCCCGTTGAAGGTCATCAAGGAGCAGTTGGACGCGGCGGACTCGGGAGCCGGGGCCGCCACGTCGCTGCCGAAGCCGCCACGGCGGCTGGTCCCGATCGACGCGCCCGCCGAGAACGTCGGCCTCCCCGAGGCCGACGACTTCGCGCCGGGCCGCGAGCAGCGCCTGACCCAGGAGGACCTCCTGGCGCAGGCGGGCATCGACGCGGCCACGCTCGCCGAGCTGCGCCAGTACGGCCTGGTCCGGCCCGGTGCGGCGGGGTTCTTCGACCCCGACGCGGTGGCGATCGCCCGGACCGTGAGGGCGATGACCGAATTCGGTATCGAGCCGAGACATCTGCGCGCCTTCCGCGCCGCGGCCGACCGCGAGGTCGGGCTGCTGGAGCAGATCGTGACGCCGGTGTATCGCCACCGTGACCCGGAGGCCGCCGCGCGGGCCGACGAGGTCGTGCGGGAGCTCGCGGCACTGTCCGTGACCCTGCATACGCTCCTTGTCAAGGCGGGAATTCGCGGCGTCACGGGCGGTTGATCCATAACGGAGCGGTGAGATCCTCTTTGCGGTCCCATGTCAATGCCTGATTGTTGGCCACCGCATGCCGTACCGTGAAGACAGGTTTGCGGCAGGCGAACCGAGAAGATCCGGACAGCGAGCACGGCGCTCGGATGACGGGTAGCGTCGACCAGGTCGGCGCAGCCAAGACGAACAGCGCTGCGGCCCGTGTGCACGAGAGGGAGGCGAGGTCCGATGAGCGAGATGCGCGTCGTCGGCGTGCGGGTGGAGCTGCCCGCGAATCAGCCGATCTTGCTGCTGCGGGAGACCGAGGGCGAACGGTACCTGCCGATCTGGATCGGGTCCGTCGAAGCCACCGCGATCGCCCTGGAGCAACAGGGCGTCCGCCCCGCCCGGCCGCTCACGCATGACCTGCTGAAAGAGGTCATCGGAGCGCTCGGCCGGGAACTGGAGCAGGTCGTCATCACCGACCTCAAGGAAGGCACGTTCTTCGCGGAGCTCGTCTTCGACGGGGACATCAGGGTGTCCGCCCGCCCGAGCGACTCGGTCGCGCTGGCGCTGCGGATCGGCGTCCCCATCCACGCCGTGGACGCGGTGCTGGAAGAGGCAGGCCTGATCATCCCGGACGAGCAGGAGGACGAGGTCGAGAAGTTCCGCGAGTTCCTCGACTCCGTCTCCCCGGAAGACTTTCGAGGGGCCGACACCTGAGGACTCGTGAGCGGTAGGGCGGTTCTGCCCGCAACGCTCACGAGCTTTTCGTAGCCCGCTCGAAGAGGTCCGCGACTTCACGTCCGTACTTGTCCAGATCCAGTGTGGGATCTTTCGCGTAAAGCGCCGCCACGCCGTCGATCGCCTGCGCCACCGACATCGCCATCACCTCCGGTGAAAAATCCCCGAAGACGCCCTCTGCCTGACCCTGCTTGAGCTGGCGGGCCAGCGCGTGCATGCGCATGTCGCTGACGACGATCTGCGTCATCGCCCAGCCGTCGGCGTCCTCGCCGGCCGCGGCCATCTCGTCCAGCACCCGGACGCACTCCGGATAGTCGCGCAGGAACGCGATCGACGTTTCGATGTGCGCGCGCAGGTGGCCGCGGCGGTCGCCGGGCGGGATTTTTCCCGCCGTGCGCTCTTGCAGGAAGCGCCCCTTGGTCTCGACGACCGTGCTCAGCACCGCCTGCATGAGCCCGGCCCGGTTGGTGAAGTGGTAGGAGATCATCCGGGTGCTGCTCAGCCCGGCCCGCTCCTTGATCTTCGCGAAGGTCGCCTTGTGGTAGCCGAGGTCGGCGATCGTGCCGATGGTCGCGCCGATGATTTGGGCCCGGCGGGCGGCTTCGGTGACGCTCAGGCCCGTCTCGGCCATGATGTCGGGATTTACTCGCATGAGTAAAAATTAACACGGCTGAGTAAAAGTGTCCAGCGAGCTTGCTCTCGTACGGCGAACGGACCAAAGCCTCAGCCAACCGTTGAGGCTTCCGCGCGTCGCGTTGACCGGGTACCTCCAGGCGCTTACCGTCGAAGGAGGTAAATCGCCACGATGTGATTCACGGTCTGGGGCCGGGTCGTGGCGGTTGATCTCCGGAGGGACCCCGTCCTGGGTCGTTCCGGCTGTCATTCGCCGGCCGCCAGGTCGGGCGAGGGGAGGCTTGCGTGGTCGAGGCTGGTTCCGAGAAGCAGCCTGTTCAGGTCGTGAGCGGCGAGCAGGGTGAGCTGTTCCCCGACGCGTCGCTGCCTGACGAGCTGGTGGGCTACCGCGGCCCGGCCGCCTGCCAGATCGCCGGGATCACCTACCGGCAGCTGGACTACTGGGCGCGGACGAAGCTGGTCGCTCCGACGATCCGCACCGCGCACGGGTCCGGGTCGCAGCGGCTCTACTCGTTCAAGGACATCCTGGTCCTCAAGGTGGTGAAGCGGCTGCTGGACACCGGGGTCTCCCTGCAGAACATCCGGGTCGCGGTCGACCACCTCCGCAACCGGGGGGTTCGTGACCTCGCGCGCGTGACGCTGTTCTCCGACGGCACCACGGTCTACGAATGCACCTCGCCGGAGGAGATCGTCGATCTGCTTCAAGGCGGTCAAGGCGTCTTCGGGATCGCGGTCAGCGGGGCGATGCAGGAAATCAGCGGCACCATCCACGAGTTCCAGGCCGAACGTGCCGATGGCGGCACCGTCGAGGCCCACGAACCCGACGAGCTGACCCAGCGCCGTAACGCTCGACGGACCGGGTGATCACTGCTGCGGCGGAGGCGAGTAAGGTTTCTTTCGCAGTCGACGAACCCGCGCGGGAGAGTCCGAGCCACACCTTGAGCTCGGCGCCGAAGGAGCAAGTCCTCCCCGGAACCTCTCAGGCACCCTGGACCGCGCGGGTGAGACGCCTCTGGAAAGCGGGTCGTCAGGGTACATCCTGGTGGCCCCGCCGACGGTGCAAGCCCGGCAACGCGGGCGAAACTCTCAGGCGCCCTCCGGGGTACGGACAGAGTGGGGAGGGCCAGGGCAGCGCCTTCTAGAAGCGGCGACGTCCCGGCCCCACCCCCGCCGTCCCCAGGAGGCTCTCGTGGATCAGTCACTCGCCTCGCTGGAACAGGGAATTCCCTTCGCGGACCGGCATATCGGTCCCGGCCCCGAGGAACTCGCCCGCATTCTCGATGTGATCGGCGTGGCCTCGCTGGACGAACTCGCCGAGCGCGCCGTCCCCGCTTCGCTGCGCGAATCCGCGCGGCCTCTCGAACTTCCGCCGCCCGCGACCGAGGCCCAGTCCCTCGCCGAGCTTCGTGAGCAGGCCGCGCGCAATCGGCCGATGATCCAGATGATCGGCCTCGGCTACCACGACACCGTGACGCCGCCGGTGATCCGCCGCAACGTCCTGGAGAATCCCGCCTGGTACACGGCCTATACGCCGTACCAGCCGGAGATCTCGCAGGGGCGGCTCGAAGCGCTGCTCAACTTCCAGACCATGATCGCCGACCTGACCGGCCTGCCGATCGCGAACGCGTCCATGCTCGACGAAGCGACCGCGGCCGCCGAAGCGATGACGCTGGTTCGCCGCGCCGGGCGTGCGAAGTCCAGCCGGTTCATCGTCGACGAAGACACGTTGCCGCAGACCATCGCGGTCTTGCAGACCCGCGCCGAACCGCTCGGCATCGAGATCGTGCTCGCGGATCTTTCGCAAGGCATCACCGGGCTCGGTCTCGGTGGCGACTTCTTCGGTGTGCTCCTGCCGTACCCCGGCGCGTCCGGCGCGGTGTGGGAACCCGACCTGACCATCGCCGAAGCCAAAGCTTGCGGAGCTGCGGTGGTGATGGCGGCTGACCCGCTCGCCCTGACCTTGCTGCGGTCGCCCGGCTCGTTGGGTGCGGATGTCGCGATCGGCTCGACGCAACGCTTCGGCGTGCCCATGGGTTTCGGGGGACCGCACGCGGCTTACCTCGCCGTCCGGAAGGGACTCGAGCGGCAGCTGCCCGGACGGCTGGTCGGGGTGTCGGTCGACGCCGATGGTGCGCCCGCGTACCGGCTCGCGCTGCAGACCCGCGAGCAGCACATCCGGCGCGAGAAGGCGACCTCGAACATCTGCACCGCGCAGGTCCTGCTCGCCGTGATGGCCTCGATGTACGCGGTCTACCACGGCCCCGACGGGCTGCGCGGGATCGCGTTGCGCGCCCACCGGATGGCGACCGTGCTCGCCGCCGGGCTGGCCGAGGGCGGTGTCGAAGTCGCGCACGGCGAGTTCTTCGACACGGTGGCGGCGGTGATGCCCGGCCAGGCAGCTTCGGTGG
The DNA here is from genome assembly GCA_963762765.1 of uncultured Actinomycetota bacterium. Taxonomy (GTDB): domain Bacteria; phylum Actinomycetota; class Actinomycetes; order Mycobacteriales; family Pseudonocardiaceae; genus Amycolatopsis. Next base: position 28,704 of record CAVXMR010000051.1, on the reverse strand, counting down.
TTGCGACCGCGCGGGACCTGGGTGTCAACCTGCGGCTGGTGGACGACGACCGCGTCGGCATCGCGTGTGACGAGACCACCACTCGCGAGCAGCTTTCCTTGGTGTGGAAGGCGTTCGGCGTGGCTGTGTCCGATGTGGATGGTCTGGACGAGGACACCGCGGACGCGCTCCCGCCGCCGCTGCGGCGCACCGGCGAGTTCCTGACGCACCCGGTGTTCCACGCCCACCGCTCGGAAACCGCGCTGCTGCGCTACCTGCGTGCGCTGGCGGACAAGGACGTCGCACTCGACCGCAGCATGATCCCGCTCGGCTCCTGCACGATGAAGCTCAACGCCACCGCGGAGATGGAGCCGGTCAGCTGGCCCGAATTCGCCGGACTACACCCGTTCGCGCCCGCCGAGGACGCTGCCGGACTACTGTCCGTTGTGGACGATCTGGCCGAGTGGCTCGCGCGGATCACCGGCTACGACAGCGTTTCGCTGCAGCCGAACGCCGGGAGCCAGGGCGAGTTCGCCGGGCTGCTCGCCATCCGCGCGTACCACCGGGCCCGCGGTGCGGAAGCTCGCGACGTCTGCCTGATCCCGTCGAGCGCGCACGGCACGAACGCCGCCAGTGCGGTGATGGCCGGAATGCGCGTGGTCGTCGTCCGCTGCGACGACGACGGCAACATCGACCTCGAACACTTGAAGTCCACTGTGGACGAACACCGCGCGGACCTCGCCGCGATCATGATCACCTACCCGTCGACCCACGGCGTCTACGAGGACACCGTCGGCGAGGTGTGCGCGCTGGTGCACGACGCGGGTGGCCAGGTCTACGTCGACGGCGCCAACCTGACTGCTTTGATCGGGGTGGCACAGTACGGCCGGTTCGGCGCCGACGTCTCACATCTCAACCTGCACAAGACGTTCTGCATCCCGCACGGCGGGGGCGGCCCCGGCGTCGGCCCGATCGGCGTCCGCGCGCACCTGGCGCCGTACCTGCCGAACCACCCGCTGCAGCCCGCGGCCGGCCCGGCGACCGGGGTCGGCCCGATCAGCGCGGCGCCGTGGGGGAGCGCATCGATCCTGCCGATCTCGTGGGCCTACGTCCGGATGATGGGCGCCGAAGGGCTGCGGCGGGCGACGCTGGTCGCGGTCGCCAACGCCAACTACATCGCCCGGCGCCTGGGCGAGCACTACCCGGTGCTCTACACCGGACACGGCGGCCTGGTCGCGCACGAATGCATCCTCGACCTGCGCGAGCTGACCAAGCGGACCGGCGTGACCGTCGACGACGTCGCGAAACGCCTGGCGGACTACGGCCTGCACGCGCCGACGATGTCGTTCCCGGTCGCGGGGACGCTGATGGTGGAGCCGACCGAGAGCGAGGACCTCGCCGAGCTGGACCGCTTCTGCGACGCGATGATCGCGATCCGCGGCGAGATCGACCGGGTGGCCGCCGGGGAGTGGCCCCTGGAAGCCAGCCCCCTGCGCGGCGCCCCGCACACCGCCCAGTGCCTCGCCGGCGACTGGGACCACCCGTACTCGCGCGAGCTGGCGGCCTTCCCGGCGGGCAAGACCGCGACGAAGATCTGGCCCCCGGTCCGCCGCATCGACGGCGCGAGCGGCGACCGCAACCTCGTCTGCTCCTGCCCGCCGCCGGAGGCCTTCGCCTAGCCCGCAGTCTGGTAACGGGACGGTTCGTGAGTCCGTGAAGGCCACATTGAGCCCCTCACTTCACCGAAACCACCCTTCGAAACCACGCCATCTTTGCCTTATCCCTCAAGGTGGCCTTCACGGCCTTGCCCATCCGGACAGAGGGTCGGGCATCGCGGCAGGTCACCTCGCCGCACAAATACAACAGCATCAAACGACACTAGTCGTGGGGGTTGGTGATGGTGAGGTCCCAACCACCGGCGATGGTGAGCGGCGCCCGCAGGTCCTGCTTGCCGTCGTCGTAGAGCTTCTGCAGGGCATCCACCCGGTCCACCGCGTCCGGCCAGTCGTGCTCACGCCCGGGCGTGCACGGCTTCTTCATGTGCTTGACCCGGATCTGGTTGTAGGTCTTGAACCACGCCTTCTCGTCCTTGCCGGTGGCCGGGGTGCCGCCCACCGCGGCCGTGGTCTCCTTGACGATCTTGGGCATGCCGTCGCAGTCGCCGCTGCCCGGCCCCATCATCAGCCCGGTGTCGAAGAGGTTCTCCACGCCGAGGTTGGTCTTGACCCCGATCTTGCCCGCCATGGCCAGCGCCGGGTCGAGGTACATGCCGTGGCCGATCTCGAGCTGGGCCTGCGTGAACACCGGGTCCTTGGCCGCGGTCTTCCAGTCCGCGGGGAACTTGGTGCCCAGTTCCTTGACGCTGTCGCTCTCGGCGTCGGCCAGCTTCTGCAGGGTCGGGGTGTACTTCTGCAGGACGTTCCCGGGTTTGACGCTGTTGTAGTGCTTCACGAGGTCGAGCATGTCCCCGGTCGCGGTACAGAACCCGATCCAGCCCGCGGTCCAGCCGCAGCCGTCGTCGTCGTTCTCGATGTTGCCGTACTGCGGCGAGAGCGCGCTGTACTCGAACACGGCCGTGATGTCGTCCATCATGGCGATGGTCTTCTTGTCCAGCTTGGGCGCGGCCGCCGCGGCCGGGGCCGCCAGCGCGAGGCTCGCGGTGAGCACCAGCGGCATCAGGTATCGCTTCACTGTTGTCCTCCGGGTAAGGGAAATCGTCAGCCGCGGCGCACGACGAACCGGTCGACGACGGTGCCGTCTTCGGTCAGTGCCCGCGCGGTCAGCTGGGCGGGCGTGTCCCCGGACGCGGGGGCGACGTCCAGCGCGATCAGGCAGTAGCCGGTGTAGCGGACCCGCGACCAGGTGACCTTCACCGTGTGGTCGTGACCGTCCTTGTCGGAGTACTTCATCGGCACGGGGGAATCGTTCGCCGTCTCGTGGCCGAGGTAGGTGTCCGACGCGGGGAAGGTGTAGAGACCGCCGCCCCCGCCGCCCGCCACCACGTACGTCGTGCCGTCCTTGACGGGGTTGACGGTGTCGCCCGGCTTCACCTTGCGGGTGGCCTTGCCCTTGCGGATCGGGTCGGTGCGCTCGTAGATGTGGTTGTGGCCGTTGAGCACCAGGTCCACCTGGTAGGTGTCGAACAGCGGCGCCCACTGGTCCTGCGCGCCCAGTTCCGCCCCGTTGCCAGGGCAGGTGGAATACGCGCACTGGTGGAAGTAGACGACGATGAAGTCGATCGAGGTGTCCGCGCGGAACGCGGCGAGCTTGCTCTTGAGCCAGGCAGCCTGCTTCCCCTTGGTGTAGTCCAGGTTCGCCGGGGTGTTGAAGCAGATGTCGTTGCCGTCCAGGCTGATCAGGCCGACGTTCTGGTAGCGCCACGAATAGATGCCGGTCGACCCGCTCCAGGCGTTGTCGGGCATGGTGAACCGGGCCCGGACGCCGCCGTATCCGTCCGGCGAGTACCACGCCTCCATCTCGTGGTTGCCGATCGCCATCATCCACGGGACCTGCGCGGCGACCGCTTCGTTCTGCGTGAAGTACGAGTCCCACACCCGCGCGTCGTACTTGTCGTCGGTGCCTCCGCCGCCTTCGGTGTTGGCGTAGCTCAGATCGCCCATGGTGACGTGGAAGGCCGAGTCGAGGCTCGCCACCAGCCCGCCGGTCGCGACGGCGTTGTAGCCGATGCCCTGGTCGCCGAACGCGGTGAAGGTGAACGGCGTGGCGCTGCCCGGCGCGGGCGCGGTGCGGAAGCAGGCCACCTCGCCGAGCAGGCTCGCGCCGTCGTGACCCTGGTGGCCCACGACGTAGTAGTACGTGGTGCCGGGAATCAGGTGGTCCAAGCGGACGTGCAGGTAGTACTGGGTGACCGTCTTCGGCTTGACCAGCGGGAGGTCCTCGACCGGTTTCTGCCAGGACAGCTGGCTGGTCAGCGTCCGCACCTCGGCGGCGATGGGCTCGCTGTAGTCGCCGGGCACGCGGCCGATCCGGACGAACGGCGCGGTCACCGCGGCGGGCACCTGCCAGGAGACCACGACCTGCTGGGACGGGTCGGCTCCGTAGGCGAGGTGCCGCCCGAACGGCCGCACGGCCGATCCGGCGACCTTTTCCTTGCTGGGGAGGAGATTTGTGGCTAAGGCAGGGCCGGGAAGCAGGACCCCGCTCGCGACCGCGGCGCCGCCCAAGGCGCCGGCTCGCAGGAGGTTGCGCCGGGAATACCGGCTCACGTACTGCTCGTGCTGTTCGGCGAGGCTGGGACGTGGGGTGCGAGCCGGTGTCTCGGTCATGATCGAACGTTAGGAAACGTTCCTTACGAAGTCAACGAGTTCAGGTGCCATGGATCGATGTAATCAAGGCCCGAGTGCGGCGGGTGACTCCGCTTCGGGGATCAGCAGCCGTGACGTCCCGGATCCGTCCGCGGCCACCACCCAGACGTCGGAATGCCCGCCACCACGAGGAATTCCGTACGCGATCGTCCGCTGGTCGAGCCAGGCGGGCTGGTCGTCGACGCTGCGCGTTTCGGCGAGTGGAGTGACCGCGCCGCTCGTCAGGTCGAGGACGGAGAGCTGCCAGCCTTTCGCTGGGTCACCGTCGAGCGCCGCCTTGAAGGCGATCCGATTTCCGTCAGGGGAAAGGGAAGGGCATTCGACACCGTCGCGCACAGTGTGGATCGTCCGGGTCGTCAGGTCACCTTCGACGAGGTATCGATGACTGCCCGTCGACATGGTCGCGAAGAACCGGTTGTCGTCCCGGGCGAACGTGACGCCCCAGAAGTTGAGATCCGCGGCGCTGTAGGGCTTTCCCTCGACCGTCACGCCGAAATCCTCGAGCGTCCCTTCGAGGGTGTCGCCCGCGGTGTCCAGGATCCCGGCGCGCGTGGAGAACCGCCCGCCGTTGTACGAGTCCCCGGTGACGAAGACGGTCCAGGCGACCCGGCGTCCGCTCGGCGAGACTCTGGCCCGGTTCGGCAGTCCCACCAACGGAATCTCTTGCTTGACGGCCAGCTGGGCGTCGAGAACGACGAGCTGGTAGGTCGTCAGGCCGCCCTCAGGACGCAGACAGAGCCCGGTGCCGCCGGCGGCGTACACGCGGTTGCAGCTCATGGTCGACACCGCTCTCGCGCCACCGGGATCGGCGGCCGCGACCGTGGCGATGTGCCCGCGGTCGGCATCGGCGGTGCTGCGGAACAGCAGGCGTGGCCCGGTGAGCGTCACCGCGCCCTCGGTCCCGGCCGCGGCGGCGTCGCGGTTCCGGGCGGCGGTCAGTCCGATGTAGACGACCGCGGTCGCGGTGAGGACGAGCACGCCGAGAACGGCGAGCAGGATCCGGATCCGGGTGCTCACCCGCGAACTACTTCCAGACGTCCGTGATCGGAGACTTGCCGCCGGCGCTGCCGATACCCGGCAGGCCGTGCGCCGCCTCGATCGTCCGGAGGACGGTGTAGTGGTTGATCGATTCGCTGTAGCTGCCCGGCTTGACGTGCGCGCCGGTGAACGTGGTGAAGATCTGGTTCACCGAGGTGCCACTGTCCTCGTCGAAGGTGACGATCAGCAGGCTGTTGTGCGTTTTCGCCCACTGCGCGTACGCGTCGAGGTTCTTCTCGAGCCAGCCGTCACCGGTGCCGATCGAGCAGTCGTGCATGTCGTTGCACATGTCGGGCGTCACGAAGGCGACGGCCGGGAGCTTCGAGAAATCGCTGGGGAACGCGGAGAACTTGCGGTTGGCCGAAGCGGGGACGTTGCTGAAGTCCACCCAGCTGTTGTGTTTGCGCTTGTAGGTGCCGCTCGAGCACCCGGTGTACCCGTCGGAGGGCATGGCCTCGGCGTACCCGGTGAACTTCTTGCCGGCGCCGGCCAGCTGGGTCGCCAGGTTCTCCTTGGCGCCGAGGTTCGCCGGGCAGTCGTCGTCGCTCACCCCCTGTGTCCCGCCCGAGAACAGGGCGACGTAGTTGGGCTGGCTCGGATGGGTGATGGCGAACGACTTGGTGAACTTCGCGCTCTGCGACCCGAGCTGGTTGAAGTAGGACGCGCTGGAGCTTCCGTTGATGGACGAGTACTTCTTGTTCTCGAACATCACCAGCACGATGTGGTCGAAGGAGGGCACGGCCGTCGCGGCGGGCTGCGTCGCGGCGGTGGACGTGTCCGTGAGTGAGACGACGCCGGTGGCGACGCCGGCGGCGGCCAGGGTCGCCACCGCGATTCGTTTCCAGAACATGGGATCTCCCGGGGATCAGGAAAAAAAGGGGGTGTGTCGCTCGCATCTAAGCGGAGAAGGGGGTATTTCTCCCATGATCATCGCCCGATCGGCGCAATGCGAAGGACGGGGAACGGCCACTTTTACATGGTTCGATGGAATCGTCACCCGAGTCGTTGCCCGCCGCGATTTCCGCCCAATAGCATGGGCAGGCGCCAGCGGATATCCGGAATCGCCGTCGGCCGCGGCACCGCCTGACGCCGGCGTATCGGCCACTGCCCCCAGGTGGCCGGGGCACCGGCGTCTGCCTGGCTGATACCGGATAGCCGCCTCCGCCGCCACGCAGAAGTACCGGCAGAACCTGGGTGGGTCCTGCCGGTACTTCCGCGTGGTCCCGGCGGCCACCCGGGGAGTTCACTCGGGATGGACGGCCCCACACCGGACGGCGAACCGTATGGACACCTATTCCAGTGCGCAGTACACCATCGAAGAACTGTCGCGGATCGTCGGGATGTCGGTGCGCAACATCCGGGCGCATCAGGAACGCAAGCTGCTCGCACCCCCGGTTCGCCGCCTGCGGGTCGCCTATTACGGTGACGGTCATTTACGGCGGCTCGAACAGATCAAAACCATGCAGCGGCAGGGCTTCAATCTCGCTGCGATCGTGGCGCTGATCGGCGGCCGTGACCAGAGCCCTCCGGAGTGCTCGCTTTCGCCGGTCCTCCGCTGGCTCGCGCAGCACCCTGCCCTCGTCGAGGCGTTGACCAGACACGGCGTGGTGGCGAGCGAGGGTGACGGTTCGCTGCGGCCGGTACGCCCGGAGCTCCTCGTCATCGCGCACGGCCTGCGCCGATTCGGCGTCCCGCCCGCCATCGCGCTGCGGTTCCTGGCGGAGATGCTGGACTCGGCCGAGCAAGATCACCCAGGGGCCGGCGCTGTGGCAGAATGGCACGGACCAGCGGTGACGCGGTATCCGCGACGCTGACCGGAGAGGAGTCGGGCCGCGTGGCGACGACGGCGTTCGGTGACTTCCTCCGGTTCTACCGGCTTCGCCTCGCGCTGACGCAGGAAGGCCTCGCGGAGCGAACCGGGGTCAGTGTCCGCGCGCTCAGCGACATGGAACGAGGCCGGGCGCGCAACCCGCAGCGGCGCACCGTCGAGCTGCTCGTCGCCGGGCTCGGCCTGACCGCCGACGAGGCCGGGGAGTTCACCGCGCTCGCCCGCACCGGAGGCGTCGCGGGGGACCGGCCGCAGGCGATCAAGGCCGGTGCGGTGTGCGCGTTGCCCCCGATGCTCACCGAGCTCACCGGGCGAGAAGCCGAACAGCGCGCGCTGGAGGAGTTCGCGTGCGACACCGAATCTTCGCCGGGTCTGCAGGTCGCGGTGGTCCACGGCTCGCCGGGCGTGGGCAAGACGGCGCTGGCGGTCGCGGCCGGGCACCGGCTGGCCGGGCGGTTCGGGAACGGAGCCGTGTTCCTGGACCTGCGCGGCATGGACGCCGAGCCGCTGACGCCGGACCGGGCCGTGCATCGGTTGCTCCGCGGATTCGGGGTGGACGAGCGCGGGATCCCGGTCGGCCTCGACGACCGCCTCGCGCTCTACCGGTCGCTGTTCTACGAGCGTGAGGTCCTGCTGGTGCTGGACAACGCCGCCAACGAAGCGCAGGTGCGGCCGCTGCTGGCCACCAGTCCCGGCTCGGTGGTGCTGGTGACCAGCCGGAACACCCTGGCCGGGCTGAGCGCGCGGCACCGGCTCCGGCTGGCACTGCTCGACACCGACCGGGCAGTCGAACTGCTCGGCGTCGTCGCAGGCGCCGACCGGGTCACGGCCGAGCCGGAGGCCGCGCGGCAGGTCGCGACCTCGTGCGGCGGCGTACCGCTGGCCCTGCTCATCGCGGGCAACCGGCTGGCCAGCCGGACACAGTGGACGGTCGCCCACCTGGCCGGTCAGCTGGCCGACGAGCGGCGCCGGCTGTCCGTGCTCACCGCAGGGGACCTGCAGGTGCGCGCGACATTCGAGATCTCCTACCACCACCTGGATCCGGGGACCGCCCGGATGTTCCGTCTGCTCGCGCTGGCACCCGGGCCCGACACCTCCGCCGACCTGGCCGCCGTGCTGTCCGGGCAGGCCGCCGATGTCGCCGAGGCGGCGCTGGAGGAGCTGGCCGACGCCGGCCTGCTGGGGATCAGCGACACGCCCGGCCGGTACACCACTCATGACCTCTTGCGGGTGTACGCCCGGGAACGGGTGGAGCTGGAGGAGTCTCCCGAAGAAGCCGAGGCGGCCGTCGGACGAATGCGGGACTGGCTGCTGGCGGTCGCCACGAAGGCCGCGTTGTTCTTCGACCATGACCGGCCCGAGGTGGCGATCTCGGTCGACGGCCCGGATCCGGTGTCCGACCGGGAATCCGCGGATCAGTGGCTGGCGCGCGAGCAGGCGAACTGGCTCGGCGCGCTGCGGGCGGCCGCGGCGCGGGGTGAGCATCGGAAGGTGCTCGACCTGGCCGAGGCCGTGCACTGGTACTCGGATCTGCGGGGCACCGGCGCGGTGTGGCGCGAGGTGTTCGAGGCGGGTGTGGCCGCCAGCCGCGCGCTGGGTGAGGCCGGTACCACCGCGACGCAGCTCAACTGCTTGTCCTGGGCGTTCTACGCGTTGTGCGGGCAGCCGCGCGAGGCACTGGCGGCGAGCCGTCTCGCGGAAGCGGCGGCGGTCGAAGCGGGCGACACCCTGGCCGAGGCGTGGACCTGGTACTACCGGTCGGCGATCGAGCGGCGGCTGAGTTCCTCGCGCGAGGCGGTCGATCTCGTCCGGCGCTCGGTGGAGCTGTTCGAGCGCGCTGGTCACCCGATCGGCCGGAATCTGGCGCTGTCGCTCTTGGGCGCGATGCTGCACCTGACGGGCGACTTCGGTGCGGCGATCGCGGCCAACCGGCTGGCCGAGGCGCATTTCCGGTCGTTGCCCAGCACGCCGGGCAACGATGAGCTGCTCGCCATGGTGCTGACCCGGCTCGCCGACAGCCTGGCGGCCGCGGACGACGTCTCCACGGCGCTGGAGCTGCTGGACGAGGCCGAAAAGCTGTTCCGCGGACACGGCGTGACCACGGGCCTGGCACGTGTGCGGTACATGCGGGGCCGGGCGCTGATCCGGGCGGGCAGGCTCGCGGAGGCACAGGAGCAGCTGATGTCCACTTTGGACGAATCACGCTGGTCCGAAGCCAGGATCGAGATCCTGATGCTGCTCGCGGAAGTCGCCGACAAGTCCGGCGAAGCGACGCGAGCCCGTGAACATCGGGTCCGCGCGCTGGCCGAGTGCGGCCGCTACGACACCCCCGAGGTCCGGGCCACGGCGGGCACGCTGGCCGCCGAGCTGGGTATCGGCGCGTCCTGAGACTTGTTCCCGCAAAGCCTTGCCGCTACAGTGAGTTCCAATAGTTAAGATTCTTAACTAGTCGCCGCAGTTCACCCGAGCCCGATCCGGCCCGAAGGAGCGCGACGTTGTCCCCCAGTCGAATCTTGAGCAGTGCCCTCGCGGCCTGCCTGCTTCTCCCCGTCCTGGCGGCCCCGGCGAATGCGGCGGTCACGCCGTGGCCCGGCGGCAGCACCGTCACCGCCGCTGATGGCTCCAACATCTTCGGCGAGAACCTCAGCGGCCTTTCCTACCAGAGCCCGTCCGTGGTGTGGGCGGTGAAGAACGGCCCGGGCACGCTCTACCGGCTCGTGCCCGACGGCGCGAAGTGGCGCCCCGACCGGGCGGGCCGGACGCTGCACTACCGCGACGGCAGCGGAGATCCAGACGCCGAGGGCGTCGTCGCGACCCCCGACGGCGTGGTCGTGGCCACCGAGCGCGACAACGACAACGACGGCAAGAGCATGCTCAAGGTCCTCCGCTACGACGGCTCGTCTTCGGCCTCCTCGCTCAGCGCGACCGCGGAATGGAACCTCACCGCCGACCTGCCCAAGGTCTCCGCCAACGGCGGGCTCGAGGCGATCTCGTGGGTCCCGGACACCTTCCTGGTGGCGCACGGATTCCGGGACGACCACACCAATGCGCCCTACGACCCGGCTTCCTATCCCCGGCACGGCAGCGGCCTGTACTTCGTCGGCCTCGAGGACAAGGGCACGGTCCACGCTTACGCACTCGACCAGGCGGGTGGCGGTTTCACCCGGGTCGCCACCGTCGCGAGTGGACTGCCGGAGATCATGGACCTCGAGTTCGAACCGGAGACCGGTCACCTGTGGGCGGTGTGCGACGACAACTGCGGCGGCCGCACCACCACGCTCGACATCAACGCGCAAGGGCGGCTCACGGTCACCGCGACCTACGCCCGCCCATCCGGGATGCCCGACTACAACAACGAAGGGTTCGCGATCGCGCCGCAGTCGGCGTGCTCGGCGGGCCGGAAGCCGGTCCTTTGGGCCGACGACGGCAACGACGGCCACCACGCGTTGCGCGGCGGGACGTTGCCCTGCGCCGGAGCACGCGGATAGGCAGCACGCGCGGGCACAGGCACGGCGGGTAGGTTGACGCCATGACTCGGGCGGACGTGGTCGTGACCGGCGGCAGTGGGTTCATCGGCCGGGCGGCGGTGCGCGCCTTCCGCGAGCGCGGGATGCCAGTGACCGTTGTCGACCGGGTGCCGTTCCCGGAGCCCGTCGAGGGCGTCCGTGTGGTGACCGGCGACCTCCGTGACGCCGACGTCCGCGAGGCCGCGGTCACGACGGAGACCGCGGGCGTCGTCCACCTCGCCGCGCTGACCTCGGTGCTGAAGTCCGTCGAAATGCCCGAGCAGACCTTCACGGACAACGTCCTGGTCACACACGAACTCCTTGAGCTGGCCCGGAAACGCGAGGTACCCCGGTTCCTGCTGGCCTCCACGAACGCCGTGGCCGGTGACGTCGGTACCGCCACGATCACCCCGGACCTGCCGCTCCGGCCGTTGACTCCATACGGGGCAACGAAAGCGGCCTGCGAGATGCTCATGTCCGGGTACTCCGGCGCTTACGGGATCCAGACGTGTGCCCTGCGGTTCACCAATGTCTACGGTCCGGGAATGTCCCATAAGGACAGTTTCGTCCCCCGGATGATGCGGGCCGCGCTCGCCGGCACCGGGGTCAAGATCTACGGCGACGGCCGCCAGCGCCGCGACCTCGTGCACGTCGATGACGTCGTCCGCGCGCTCGGGCTCGCCTGGGACAGCGGCTACTCGGGCCGGGTGATCATCGGCGCCGGCCGGTCGGTTTCGGTGCTGGAGCTGGTGGCGGCCGCCCGCGTGGCGACCGGGGCCGAGCTGCCGGTCGAGCACGTCCCGGCGCCGGCGGGGGAGATGCCCGCGGTCGTCGTCGACGTCTCGGGCAGCGCCGGGGCGATCGGCTACCGGCCCGAGGTGTCCCTTGAGGACGGTCTCGCCACGGCGTGGAAGTACTTCGCGGGGTGACCGGGTTTCTCCGCCGCCACGGGCTGCTGCTCGTGCTGCTCGTCCCCGCGATCGTGCTGCGCGTGCTCGCCTGGCTGGCCTACCGTCCGGCGCTGCTCTACATCGATTCCTTCCGCTACCTGGACAACCTGCACGAGCTGCGCGGCGACCAGCTCAACCCCATCGGCTACGACCTGGTGCTGCGCCCGCTGCTGGCGGTCGGCGGGCTGGCCTTCGTCGCGGCCGTGCAGCACATCGGCGGGGTCCTGATCGCCATCGGTGTCTACGCGCTGGTCCGCCGGCTCGGCGGGCGCTCGTGGGTGGCCGCGCTGGCCGCGACGCCGTTGCTGCTGGACGCCTACCAGATCCAGATCGAGCAGAACATCATGTCGGAGGTGACGTTCGAGGCGCTGCTCCTCGCGATGCTCTGGCTGCTGCTCGGCCGCGGCACCCCCGGATGGCGCCGCGCGGGACTGGCCGGGCTCGTCCTCGGCGCCGCCGTGCTCACCCGGCTCATCGGGATCACGCTTGCCTTGCCACTGCTGGTTTTCCTGGTCACCGCCGGGGGAGCGTGGCGCAGCTGGGCGGGCTGGCGGAAGGCCGGGATCGCGGTCGTCGGCATGGCTGTGGTTCTCATGCCTTACGTCGTGCATGTCCACTCCCAGACCGGGAACTGGAGCATCTCGGGCCCGTCGGGCGACATGCTCTACGGCCGGACTGCGGCCGTCGCCGACTGCGCCCGCCTGGACCTCGACCCGACACTGCGGGTGTTCTGCCCGGCCGAGCCGATCGAGGAGCGGCTGGTCGACGACTACGCCCACGCCGACCTCGACCCGGCGTGGCCCGGGCCGCTGCCGCCGGGCGCGGACAAGAAGGCGCTCGCCCACGACTTCGCGATGCAGGTGCTGCGGCAGCAGTTCGGCGACGTCGCCGACGCCGTCCTGACCGACTTCGGCAAGAGCTTCGCGTGGAGCCGGGTGCAGGCGCCCGAGGACGTCCCGCTGGACCGCTGGCAGTTCCAGCTCACCTACCCGGAGTTCGCCGACCGAGCCACCATCATCGACCTCCTGACCAGGCAGTACGACGGGACGACGACCAGCGTGGACGTCCCGCCGGCCTCGTTCCTGCGCGACTACCAGCTCGGCGGCGGGTACGTCTCCGGTGGGGTGCTCGGCCTGGCCGCGCTCGTCGGCCTGCTGGCGGTGTTCCGGAAGCAAGGGCGTGCGGGCGCGCTTTTCGCCGCGTCGGCCGGGCTGGTGCTGCTGTTCTGCTCGGCGCTGTTCGAGTTCTCGTGGCGCTACCAGCTTCCCGCGCTGCTGCTCTTCCCGGTCGCCGGCGCGCTGGGGTTCACCGCGCTGACGGCCGCGAGCAGGCGGCGGCTGGCGGCGTTCCCCGACGACGTCGACGCGGCCGCGATGGCCGAGTTCCCCGACGTCCGGCTGTCCCCGCTCGTCGTGGTCATCGCCGCCTACAACGAGGCCGGCGGGATCGGCGAGGTGCTGGAGAAGATGCCGGACGAGTGCCTCGGCCATCGGGTGGACGTCCTGGTCGTGGTCGACGGCGGTACCGACGACACGGCGGCGATCGCGCGGGACGGCGGCGCCTACGTCTGTGTCGCGCCGCGCAACCGCGGCCAGGGCGCGGCGCTGCGTCTCGGTTATCACCTGGCGAAGAAGCACGGCGCCGAGTACATCGTGACGACCGACGGCGACGGCCAGTACGACAACAGCGAGCTGGCCGAGCTCGCCGGTCCGGTGCTCGACGGCCGCGCCGACTTCGTCACCGGGTCGCGGCGGCTCGGGTACGAGGAGGCGGACGGGCGGGTGCGCTGGCTCGGCGTGCGCGTATTCGCGGCGCTGGCTTCGGTGCTGACCTGGCGCCGGATCACCGACACGTCGTTCGGATTCCGCGCGATGCGGGCGGAACTGGCTTGCGCGGTACCGCTGAACGAACCGCAGTACCAGTCGTCGGAACTGCTGCTCGGGGTGACCGCGCGCGGTGCCCGCGTCCTCGAACGCCCGATGAGCATGCGGCTGCGCAAGGCGGGCAAGAGCAAGAAGGGCGGCAGCCTGGTCTACGGCGCCAACTACGCCCGGGTCATGACCGGGACGTGGTGGCGGGGGTACGTGCTGCGCCGCGGAAGACGAGCCGGTCGAGCAGGGTGAACTTGAGCACGAAGACCACCGCGTAGCTGGCGACGTAGGCGCCGTCGACCAGCACGACCCACAGCGCGTGCGGGAGCGCCAGCGGCATGAGGACGTTCCCCGCGAGCGTGGTGAGGCCGACCGAGAGCATTCCGCCGATCCCGATCACCACGAGGTAGGGCACCAGTTCGCGGCGCACCCGCGGGCGGCCGGTGCGGCCCCAGACCCAGCGACGGGTGACCAGGAAGTTCAGCACCGCGCCCGCGGCCCAGGCGAGCGTCCCGGCGAGCACCGGCGCGCCGTTCGCGGTGAGGACGCCCAGCAGCACCACCTGGCTGAGCACCGTGGCCGCGACAGAGCTCGTGGCGGCGCGCACGAGCCGGTGGCGCGTCCTGGGCGGTTCCTCCGTTCTGCGAGGAGGAGCCCCGGTGGTTACCGTCGACATGCTCCCAGTCTCCCCGTGGACCCCGCGTGCCGCAGACCGGCCCCCCGACGCATAGGAGATTCACAGGTCATTGCCAGGCCTTCATCAGCACCTGATCTATAGCGTCGGGTTCCGGCCACGGGGGAAACCGAATGGAAAGGCGGCACCATGAGAGTGCTAGTTCTGGGCGGAGACGGATACCTGGGCTGGCCCACGGCGCTGCATTTGTCCGACCGTGGCCACGAGGTGGCCGTGTTCGACAATTTCGCCCGTCGCGGGTACGACGCCGAGCTCGGGGTGGAGAGCCTGGTCCCGATCGAGAGCCTGCCCGACCGGATCGAGGCATGGGAGGCGGTCTCCGGGCGACGGATCGGTTGCTACGTAGGCGATCTCATGGACGCGGACGTCCTCTATGCCGCGGTGCGGGAGTTCGCACCGGACGCGATCGTGCACTTCGCGGAACAGCGCTCGGCGCCCTATTCGATGATCGACCGCGCGCATGCCGCGTACACCCAGCAGAACAATGTCGTCGGCACGCTGAACCTGATCTACGCGATCGCCGAAACGGACCCCGGGATCCATCTGGTCAAACTGGGCACGATGGGCGAATACGGCACTCCGAACATCGACATCGAGGAAGGCTGGCTCGACGTCGAGCACAACGGCCGCACCGATCGCGTGCTGTTCCCGAAACGGCCGGGCTCGTTCTACCACCTGAGCAAGGTGCACGACTCGCACAACATCGAGTTCGCCTGCCGCGCCTGGGGGTTGCGCGCGACGGACCTCAACCAGGGCGTGGTCTACGGCCAGCAGACCCCGCAGACCGCGCGGGACCCGCGCCTGGCCACCCGCTTCGACTACGACGCCGTGTTCGGCACCGTGCTCAACCGGTTCGTCATCCAGGCCGTGCTCGGGCACCCGCTCACCGTCTACGGCCGCGGCGCCCAGACCCGCGGGCTGATCGACATCCGTGACACCGCCGAGTGCATCCGGCTCGCCGTCGAACATCCCGCCGAGGCGGGGGAGTTCCGGGTGTTCAACCAGATGACGGAAAGCCTGTCCGTGCGCGAAATCGCCGAGCTGGTCGCCGACCGGTTCCCCGGCCCGGTCCAGATCGAGCACCTCGAGAACCCGCGGACCGAGGCGCCCGAGCACTACTACAACGTCAAGCACACCGGCCTGGTCGAGCTCGGGCTGCGGCCGCACCTGTTGTCGGAGACACTGATCGAGTCCCTGTTCGACATCGTCGGCGCGAACAAGCACCGGGTGAACCAGGACAAGCTGCGCCCCGGCGTCCGGTGGCGCGGCGTCGTGAAGGCGTAGGCGCGGATACCGTGAAGGCCCCTTGCCGGTGCTGGCAAGGGGCCTTCACGCTGCTCAGCCCGGCACCTTGTCGAGGAAGCCGTGCACTTTGGCGATCTTGCCGCCGTCGAGCTCGACGACGTCGAACCCGATGGCGAGCGGCTCGGCTCCCGGCGTCCCGAGGTGCCAGTGGAAGCGGGCCAGGTCGTGGTGGGCGTCCGGCTCGGCGGGCAAGCTGAAGCCGAGCCCGGTGAACTGGGCCTGCGCGCCGGCGACGAGCTGGTCGATGCCCTCGTGCCCGGACACCGAGGCGAGCGGGTCGGTGAGGGTCGCGTCGGCGGTGAAGGTCTCCTCGATCAGAGCCCGGCGCTTGTGGTCGTCGGTCTCGTTCCAGACCGCGATGTACTGCTCGACGATGCCGCGGACGTCGGTCATGGGAAACTCCTTCCGGTGGGGGACAACGGGTTCGCCGTCCCTCGCTGCCACCGACCCTGACGGCTCGCACTCGCCGCGTCGATTACGCGGGAGGTAATGCCGGCGCCCGTTACCCCGGAGGTAATGGCCGCGGTGGCGTGACGGCCGTAGCGTCGGCGGGGTGAGGACTTCGGTGAAGGCGCGGCCTGTCGGTGAGCTGCTGCGGGAATGGCGGGACCGCCGCCGGATCAGCCAGCTCGACCTGGCGATCTCGGCGGACGTCTCCACGCGGCACCTGAGCTTCGTGGAGACCGGGCGGTCCAAGCCGAGCCGCGAGATGGTGCTGCTGCTCGGCGAACACCTGGAGGTTCCCTTGCGCGAGCGCAACCAGCTGCTGCTGGCCGCCGGGTACGCGCCGGCGTACACCGAGAGCGCGTTGGCCGATCCGGAGCTGGCCGCGGTCCGTCAGGCCGTGCGGCTGCTGCTGGAAAGCCACCAGCCGTATCCGGCGGCGGTGGTCGACCGGGGCTGGAACCTGGTCGACGCCAACGCGTCCATCTCACTGTTCGTCGAGGGTGTCGCCCCCGAACTGCTGACGAACGTGCTGCGCGCGACCCTGCACCCGGACGGCATGGCGCCGCGGATCACGAACCTGGGGGAGTGGCGCGGGCATCTGCTCGGCAGGCTGCGCCGCCAGGTGACCCAGACCGCGGACGTCGCGCTCACCGAGTTGCTGGAGGAGCTGCGGGGTTACCCGTGCGAGCAGCCGGTGCCCGAGGTGGAGCTGCCGGGGCCGGGGGACATCTTCGTGCCGCTGCGCTATCGGCACGAGGGCACCGACCTGACGTTCTTCAGCACCGTGGCGACCTTCGGCACCCCGCTCGACGTGACCGTGGCCGAGCTGGTGATCGAATCGTTCTTCCCGGCCGATCCCGCCACGGCGGAGTACCTGCGGATGCGCGCGGCGGGCTGAACCGGGTGGGAGGATCTGGGGTGGCAGCCCGCATCCGACGTGAGGACCACCTGGTGATGGCCGTCCCGCCTTTGCTCACCCTGTCCGCCGGAATCCGCATCCCCCAGCTCGCGCTCGATGTCGTGGGCGCACCCCAGGCCGTCCCCGCCGCGCTCGAGACGGGCTACCGGGCCTTCGAGACCGCCGTCACCGACACGTTCGCCTCGGACGTGCCTCGTGACGACCTGTTCCTGATCACCCGCTCGCCGGTCCACGGCTACGACGCGGTGCTGCGGGCGTTCGGCTCCGCTTCCTTCGACCTCGCGCTGCTGCCCGGTCCGGGAGCCGACCTGCTCGGCACCTGGCGGGCGCTGGCCCACCTGCGTGCGGAAGGCCAGGTGCGCGCGATCGGCGTGGCGGACCTGCCGGAGTCCACGCTGCGGCGGCTGATCGACGAAACCGGCGTTGTCCCCGCGGTGCATCAGGTCGAGCTGCACCCGTGGCACCAGCAGGTGCCGCTGCGGGAGTTCCACACCGAGCGCGGCATCGTCACGGCGGCGTCGAGCCCGCTCGGCCGAGGTGCCCTCCTGGCGGACGAGACGGTCACCGCGCTCGCGGCGAAGTACGGCAAGTCCCCGGCCCAGCTCGTCCTGCGCTGGCACGTGCAGCTCGGCACGGTGGCCGTCCTGCGCTGGGAGCCCGCGGCGGCGAGCCGGATCCGCGAGCACACCGAGATCACCGACTTCGAGCTCGCCGACGACGACCTGGCCGCCCTCGCCGACCTCGACAGTTGACGCTCCGCCAAGTGCCGTTGGGAGCTAGGACTTGATCCCGGCGGCGGCGAAGTCGGCCTGCTGGGCGGGCTGCTGCAGGAACTCGCGGAACGTCTGCGAGGCGCGGAGCAGGATGTCGCCGACGTTGGGGCCGTTGAGCCCGATGAACGGGTAGTCCGCGGACCGCGCGTTCGCCACCGACTGCGCGGGGGAGCCGATCAGCCCCGGCTGGGCGGTGGTGAGTTCGCTCACCCAGTACGTCGACTCGGGCAGCCACGCGGCCGGCATGCCGCCGATGGCGTCCATGTTCGACCGGCCGACCAGCGCGTCCAGCACCTGCGAGGAGGGCTTCGCGTCGACGGTGACCTTCACGCACTGGCCGTGTACGACGGTCGCGGCGGCGTTCCAGCGGTCCGCGGCCGCGGTGACCGGCTTCTGCACGCTGGGCGTGACGATGATCCGCATCTGCGCGGTCCCGCTGGCGCAGCTGGCGGCCTGCGCTTCGGCGCGGTTGTTCAGCTCGTTGTCGGCCCAGTTCCAGCCGACGATGCCGAGCCCGATGAGGACGGCCAGCACGAGGGCCGCGATCGGCCATCCGGCGATCCGGCGGCGTGGGGCCTTCTTGCCGACGATGCGGTGTGAGCCGGTGGCCTCACTCGGCCGCGCCGGGCGCTTCGGCGGGTCCAAAGGGTGCGGCACCGGCTCCTCGGCCAGGCTGTGTCGCCCCATCGACGTCCTTTCGGGGTGGGCGCATGCCAAGCACGCGCTGCTATGCAATGAAACCGTTATCACCCTAACAGGTGAGTATCGATGGGGAAATAATGTGACTCACAGTTGGCCGGTCGCTGCCGAACCGTGTCAACTGCCGCCGACCAGGCGATGGCAGTGCGCGATCAGCCGAGCACGCAGTGGCGCAGCTCGACGGGCGAAACCGGCCTGCTCACGGGCGTAGGCGGCGCGGCCCTCGGCGGTCTCGATCCGGACCGGCCGATAGCCGAGCCCGGAAAGGTCGTACGGGCTCGCCCGCATGTCCAGCTCACGAATGTCGGCGGCCAGCGCGAAACAGTCGCCGACGAGCTCCGCGGGCACGAACGGGTCGAGCTTGTAGGCCCACTTGAACAGGTCCATGTTGGCGTGCAGGCAGCCGGGCTGCTCGAGGTCGAGCTGGCGCTCGCGGGTCGGCGCCAGCTCGTTGCGCGGCCGGGCGGGCTCGGTGAAGAACCGGAAGGCGTCGAAGTGCCCGCACCGGATGTCCAGCGACTCGACGACGGCGTCGGTGCCCGCCGTCCCGAGCCGTAGCGGGACTTGGTTGTGCCGCACCGAATCCGGCGGTTCTTGGTAAACCATTGCCCATTCGTGGAGCCCGAAACAACTCAGGCGCGGCGCGCGCGACGCCGTCGCGCTCAGCAGCCTGAGTACGAACTCAGCCGCCTTCACCTTGCCGGGGGTCAGACCGGCGGGATCGAGCACGACGCCGTCGGGCGTCTCGACGTATCCCTTGCGCTCCAGGAAACGCTGAGCTCGCGGCCCGGCCAGAGCGACGCCCAGGCCGGGCTGCCACCGCTCCAGATGCGTCGGCCGGTGGGAGTAGTAGGTGAACAGGAAGTCCAGCACCGGGTGTTTCTCGCCACGCGCACGCCGTTCCTGATGCGGCACCGTCCAGTGCCGCATCCGTTCGACGTGCGCCGCCTCCCTGGCCAGCCACTCCTTCTCGAGCAGTACCTCGGTCATGCGCCCACGTGAGTGCCGTCCCGGACGGTGCCCACGTACTCCTCGACGAGGTCCTCCAGCGCGACGACGCCCACCGCGGCGCCGGCGGCGTCCAGCGCCCTGGCCAGGTGGCTGCCTTCCTTACGCATGGCCGACAGCGCTTCGTCCAGGCGGGCGGTGGCCCGCAGCTCGGTCAGCGGCCGGGTCTTCCCGTCCGGCACCATCGTGGCCGGGTCCTGGCCGACCAGGTCGAGGATGTCCTTGACGTGGATGTAGCCGGTGAGCGTGCCGTCGTCGGTGCAGACCGGGAACCGGGAGAACCCGGTGGAGGACACCGCGCGCTCGACGTCGCCGAGCGTCGGCCCGCACGGCAGCGTGGTGAGCTGGGCCGTCGGCACCAGGACATCCGACACCGTCTTCTGCACCGAGGACAGCGTCTGCGAAAGCCGCCGGTGCTCGGAGACCTCCAGCAGCCCCTCGCGGCGCGACTCGCTGAGCAGCTCGGCGAGCTCGTCGGAGGTGTAGGCGGTCTCCAGCTCGTCCTTCGGCTCGACCTTCACCGCGCGCAGCAGCGAGTTCGCGACGAAGTTCAGCAGCCAGATGAACGGGTTCGCGACCTTGACCCAGGCCACGTGCACCGGCACCAGCCACAGCGCGAGCCGCTCCGGCTCGGCGATGGCGAGGTTCTTCGGCACCATCTCGCCGATCAGCACGTGCAGCACGGTGATGAACGCCAGCGCCAGCGCGAACGAGACCGCGTGCAGCAGGGTCTCCGGCAGGCCGAGCGCGTCGAAACCGGCCGAGAGCCGGTGCGCGATCGCGGGCTCGCCGAGCCGGCCGAGCAGCAGCGAGCAGATGGTGATGCCCAGCTGCGCACCGGCGAGCATGAGCGAGACGTGCTTGCTCGCGTTGATGACGATCTTCGCGCGCGTCTTTCCCTGTTCCAGCAAGGCTTCCAGACGGTCGCGCCGCGAGGAGATCAGGGTGAACTCGGCGCCGACGAAGAAGGCGTTCAAGAGCAGCAGCACGACGACGAGCGCGATGTTCAGCCAGTCTGTCATGACGCCACCCCGCGCGCGTCCGCGATCGTGTCGACAGGGCGCTCCTCTGCTGGGCATGTCACTTCATCAGGAATGGCGCCCTGCCGCCCCGATAGCGGGGCCTGCCGGCCGGAGCGCGCTCGGTGGCCGCCTTGGGTGCCGCGCTGCCAGTCCGTCATTCCGCCACCTCCGGCGCGGGGGCGACCTCGACCTCGGCGATGCGCAGCCGGTCCATCGTGGTGACGGTCAGCCGCCACCCGTCGACCTCGGCGGCGTCCCCCTCGGCGGGGATCCGGCCGAGGCGTTCCAGGATCAGCCCGGCGATGGTCTCGTAATCGCCGTCGGGCATCCGGAAGCCGGTGACGTCGGTGACCTCGTCCGGGCGCAGCTGCCCGGACACCATCCAGCTGTCGCTGCCGAGCTGCTGTGCCGCAGGGGTTTCGCGGTCGTCGTGCTCGTCGCGGACGTCGCCGATGATCTCCTCGACGACGTCCTCGAGCGTGACCAGCCCGGCGGTGCCGCCGTACTCGTCGACGACGATGGCGAGCTGGTAGCGCGAGTCGCGCAGCCGGTTCAGCAGGTCGTCTCCCGGCAGTGATTCCGGCACGGTCGGCACGGGCCGCATGACCGAGCCGATCCGCACGGTGGCGCGCTCGGCGGCGGTGACCGTGAAGGCCTGCTTGACGTGCACCGCGCCGCGGACGTCGTCGAGATCCTCGCTGTGCACCGGGAATCGTGAGAACCCGGTGCGCCGCGAGATGTCGATCAGGTCGTCGATGGTGTCGTCGGCCGAGAGCGACTCGAGCTGCACCCGCGGGGTCATCAGCTCCTCCGCGGTCCGCTCGCCGAAACGCAGTGAACGGTCGAGCAGCTCCGCGGTGGACGTGTCGAGCGTGCCGCTTTCCGCGCTGGAGCGCACGATCGAGCCGAGCTCCTGCGGCGAGCGCGCCGAGCGCAGCTCTTCCTGCGGCTCGACGCCGAACTTGCGGACCAGGAAGTTCGCGCTGTTGTTCATCAGCGTGATGAGCCAGCGGAACAGCGCCGAGAACCGCGAGTGGTAGCCCGCGACCGCGCGCGCGGTCTGCAGCGGCCGCGCGATGGCGAGGTTCTTCGGCACCATCTCGCCGAGGATCATCGACAGCGACGTGGCCAGCACCAGTGCGAGCACCACGGACGCGCCGTCGGCGAAGCCCTGCGAGAGCCCCACCGAAATGAGCAGCGGCCGGACCAGCTCGCCGATCAGCGGCTCGGCCAGGTAACCGGTGATCAGCGTGGTGAGCGTGATCGCGACCTGAGCGCCGGAGAGCTGGAAGGACAGCGTCCGGTGTGCCTTTTGGACGGTGACCGCGCGGCGGTCGCCGACCTGGCGGACGTTGGCGTCGACGGTGCTGCGCTCGAGCGCGGTCAGCGAGAACTCGGCGGCGACCGCGAGCCCGGTGCCGACGGTCAGCAGCACGAAGAGGAGGACGCCGAGAACGGCGATGAGGGCGTCGATCATGCCGCACCGGCCGGCGGGCCGTCGGGAGGATCTATCGAACAGCCGGGTCCGTCACCCGGCCCGGTACTGTCACCGGGTGACTGCGCTGCGCGCACGAAACGGTCACTCCTAGCTGAGGGAATCGGCGTGTACTGCGGAGATGCCGACAATCTTAACGTGCTCGCGCCGTCGTTCGAGGGGTTATCCCTGTGGCGGCGCGCTCAATCGTCCGGGTGAACGCTTCAGTGCGGCCGGCGACCGAGCAGCGCGACCAGCCGGGACGCGGGCGCGGCGCCGCGGCCGACGGCGACCGGCGGGTCGAAGAGCCCGATGCCCTGCCAGTCGTCGACCCAAGGCCGCACGACGTCCAGCAGGCGCTCGGCCAGTGCCTCTTTGATCGGCTGCGGCCTGCCGAGCGCGATCGCGAGGTCCCAGCTGTGCACGGCGGCATCGACGGTCATCTGCCAGCCGTACTCCTTCGCGGGGGTGAGACCACTCGAAAGGTGGACGGTCCGCATGAGGACCCCTTCGCCGAGGAATGCCTCGCGGCAGGCTTCGGCGGCCCGCTCCCAGGCGTCCACGGGGTTGGCGCCGAGGACATCGCCGTCGAACTCGTCGCCCACGTCGTCCAGGGTCGCCCCGGCGAGCAGCGGTGGGGCCCAGAGCTGCTCGTTCACCAGATGGTTGACGAGGTCGCGCACAGTCCACTTGGTACAGGGCGTGCGCCGAGACCAGTCGTCGGCGCCGATCGCGTGCACGGCCTCGTCGAAAGCCCGGAGCGCCTGGCCGTGTGCGTCGAGAAGATCCACGCCGCCATTGAACACGGTTTCACCCGGTGAGGCCGGTGCGGTGCCGCCGGACCGTCTCCTCCACGAGGTCGAGGACGGGCCCGAGGTCGTCGCCGGGCAGGCCCATGGCGAGGTGCGAGACCAGCCCTTCCAGCACGAGCTCGAGGAACGCGGTCAGCACGTCGACGTCGACATCGTCCCGCAGCTTCCCGGCGTCACGCTGCCGCAGCAGGCGCTGCCGGGTGGCGGTGGTGAGCTGCTCGGACCGCTCGGCCCAGCGCGCGCGGAACTCCGGGTCGGTCCGCAGCCGCCTCGAAACCTCCAGCCGGGTCCCGAGCCAATCGGCCGGGTGCTCGCCGTCGCCGGCGAGGAGATCGCGCATCACCTGGACGAGACCTTGCTCCGCGACGACGTCCGCCATCCGGAGGGCGTCGTCCTCCGCGAGGGCGAGGAACAGCGACTCCTTGTCGCGGAAGTGGTGGAAAATGGCCCCGCGGGACAACCCGGTGGCTTCCTCGAGCCGCCGAACTGTGGCACCTTCGTACCCATAGCGCGCGAAGCAGACGCGCGAGCCGTCGAGGATCTGGCGCCGGCGTGCGTCGAGGTGATCCTGGCTTACGCGTGGCATCCTGGAATCCTGACATCCAGGACGGTCTCCTCGCAATCCGTACGTACGTACTGTGACCCGGAGTATCGGGGAACCGGGACTCACCCACCCGCGTCGAATCCTTGTCCGTTCGGCTGACACGGCGTCGGGCACTTGGCTAGTCTTTGTCACATTCACTGTGGGTGAGGACTCTGGGTGGGAAGGGTGCGGGCGTGATCATCGGTGAGGCCGGCCAGGCGGCCAGGGCGATCTGGGGTGACTTGGGGAGCGACCCCGGCCGGGTCTACGGCGGGGGCGGGGGTGGCGGGGGCCAGTTCAAGATGGACCCGCAGGAGCTGGCGACGGTGATCACCCACTGGGAGGATCTCCAGGAGCGGCTCACCGAAGACGGCATGAAGATCGACAGGATCTTGGAGGCGCTCCAGATTCCTCCCGGCGGGGACTCGGCGAGCGGTAGTTACGTCAGTTCCGGCGTCGATTCGGTCCTGGCGCTGCAGGCCCAAAACGATTCGATGAAGGACTACGTCAAGAACTACATCAAAAAACTGAATCTCGCGAAGTCCGGCACGGTCGCCACCGATCAGGACCTCTCGACCACTTTCAATTTCAACTTGGAGACGTGAGCACCCGGATGAAGCGTTCGATACTTGTCTGGGCGATCGTCATCGCTTCGTGTGGCCTCTCTGCCTGTACGAGCCAAACCGGCGGAACCGCGACGCCTTCGTCGACCGGTTCAGGCACCGCGACGAGCGTTCCGGGTGATCCGAATGTGCCGAAGGTGTCCAACCCGATCGATCCGTCGGCGCATCTGGGAGAGCCGTGCACTGTAGTGCCGGCGGCACTGGCCACCGAACTCGGCTTCGCCGGCCCGGGCAAGGCGGACGTCGACGGTTCCACCGCGGAGGCGGGGCCTGCCTGTGGCTGGCTCGGGGGCGGCAAGGGATTGGGGATTCAAATCCTCACCGGTAACCGGGACCGTGGCGCCGGTGGTCTGGTCGCCGTCTATTACAACAAGAAAACCGGTTTGTTCGCTTACGTCGAACCGGCGCCCGATGTCGAGGGCTACCCAGCCGTCTACGCACAGACGAGGGATCGTCGGCCGGCCGGGGAATGTGGCATGTACGTCGGCATCGCGGACAATCTGACCTTCACCGTGAAGACCACCGGGTACGAAGGCGAGCAGGACTCGTGTGACGCGGCGCAGAAGGTCGCGGCGGCGGTCGTCAAGACACTCAAGGGGGCCTGAGAGTGGACGGCAAGGAGATCTACGAAAACTTCAAACAAGGACGTACGGACGGCCTAAAAGAGGCAGCCGACAAAGTCAAGGAGCTCCAGGACGCGTACACGGAGCGCGCGCAGAGCATCAAGGCGCTCCAGCAGCGGATGGCTTCGGCGTGGACCGGTGACGCCGCCGACGCGGCGAACGCCGGGGCGGGCCCGCTCGAGAAGGCCTACTACGACAGTTCGGAACCGCTCGACGCGACCAAGATTTCGGTCCATTCGCAGGCAACCAGCTTCGACGCTTCCGGGCACGCGGTGGTCCAGGTGCCGGACAAGCCCGACAAGCCCAGCGCGTGGAGCACCGGGCTCAAGGCCGCGATTCCCATCGCCGGGCCGTTCATGGCCGCGAACGACGTCAAGAACTATCAAGAGGGCATGGCCAGGTACAACGAGGCCAACGAGACCAACGTCCGGGTGATGGACCAGTACAACGACGCCACCACCTCGACGAAGTCGGTGCTGCCCACTCAATACGGCACGCTGAAGAACGACGGCGCCGCCGTGGAGATCGAGCGGCCCCAGCCGCCCATCATCGAGCATCACATCAGGCCGCCGGTGAAGCCCGTGAAGAAGGGCGGTGATGACGGCGGCGGCGATGACGACGGCGGCGGCACCAAGAAGTCCGGCTATGTTCCGCCCGAGACCGGGGAATGGAACCGGCCGGATCCGCCCCCCGGCCAGGACGCCGACAACAAGAACCGCCCCGACGACAAGACCATTCCTCCGGGCGTCGGGGGCAAGGGCAAGGACACCGACGACAGCACCACCAAGACCGGCGTCAAGCCCCCCACCGGGCTCCCGTCGCGGCCGCCTGTGGTGCCGCCGCGAACGCCGCCGGGCGAAACGCCCGACGACCCTTCGCTGATCGGGATGCCCGGTCTGAGCGGTGGTCAGGGGCCATACAACAGCAGCACGATCGGGGAACCCGGTGGCGGCGGCGCCGGCCGTGGGCCGGGTTCGGCGGGCGGGCGGCTGCTCGACTCGTCCGGGCGGCCCGGGGTCGGCGGTGCGGGTGGCGCCGAGGGTGAAGGACGGCTCGGCGGCGGTGGCCGGTCCGGCATGGGTGGTCTCGGCAACGCGGCCGCTCAGGAGGCGGCCGCGGCGCGTGCGGCGGCGGGCCGGAGTGGCCAGATGGGGCCGATGGGGGCCGGTGGCCGCGGCGGCGAGCGGGAAGAAGATGATGAACACCAGCGCCCGGACTACCTGATCGAAGCGGACCCGGACGCGATCTTCGGCACCGACCAGCGGACCAGCCCGCCGGTCATCGGCGAGTAGGCGGGTGGACGTGGCAACAGGCCGGGTGGACGTTCCGGTCGAGGCGCTGGCGGCATTGGCCGAGCGCGAACAGGTCGGCAGGCTGCACATCACGCTGCGGCCCGAGCCGGTCTGGCTGTCGGACGAAGAGCGCGCGGTGGCCGACAAGCGGGTCGACGAGGCGTTGGCCGAGGCGGGTCTGGTCGACCGCCGCGGCCGCGCCACGGTCGACTTCCTCGACTGGCTCCCGCTGCTGACCGCGCCGGCGCGCGAGTTCTACGGCTGGGTCGGGACGGGCGGTCAGACCTACGGTGTCCTCGCCGCTTCCCGCGGGCTGCAGGCGGTGCTCGCGGTGTCGGACGGCCAGCAGGTCGGCGTGCAGGAGATCGACCGGGGCAGGCTCGTCGAGTCGCTGGTGGACCAGCTGCCGCCGCTCGGCGCGGGTGGCGGGCGCCCGCGGTCGGTGCTGGTCCAGGACCTCGCCGACGCGGCCCGGCGGGGGCAGGAGGCCTACCCGCTGGACCCGGCGATCCGGGACGTCGTGAGCCTGGTCCAGCGGCCGGTGTCGGGCAGCGGCGAGCTTTACGCCGGGCGTCGCGACGACGTCGGCCGGCACACCTGCCTCGAGCAGCCGCTGCACTACGCGGACACCGACTGGGGCCGGTACCTGAGCTACACGACCGGGGCTCAGGCGGACGAGAGGATCCACATCGGCCCCGCCGGTCCGCGCGAGCTGGCCGAGGCGCTCACCGAGCTGGCGGCCACCCTCGCCTGACGCCAATGTCCGTAGAGGCCCCCTTACCGGCTGTGAGAGCCGGTAAGGGGGCCTTCACGGCTTATAAATCCGGTGGCGCCAAGAAGTAACAGCGCTAATATGACAGCACTGTTGCATTCGCTGGAAGGACGCGCTGATGGCCGGGCTCTACCCCGAGATCGAACCGTACGACCACGGCATGCTCGACGTCGGCGACGGGCACTCGCTCTACTGGGAGACCTGCGGAAACCCCGAGGGCAAGCCCGCGCTCGTCGTCCACGGCGGGCCCGGCTCGGGCTGCTCCGAGAACGTCCGCCGGTTCTTCGACCCCGCCCGCTACCGGATCGTCCTGTTCGACCAGCGCGGTTGCGGCCGTAGCACCCCGCTGGCCAGCGCCCCGGACGCCGACCTGTCCACCAACACCACCCAGCACCTCCTCCGAGACATGGAACAGCTCCGCACCCTGCTCGACATCGAGAAGTGGCTGCTGTTCGGAGGTTCCTGGGGTTCGGTGCTGAGCCTCGCCTACGCCGAGCGGCATCCGGACCGCGTCAGCGAGATCGTCCTGATGGGCCTGGCCACCGACCGGTTCATCGAGGTCGAGATGCTGATCCGCGGGCTCGGCGCGGTCTTTCCCGGGGGCTTCGCGAAGTTCCGCGAGGGCGTGCCCGAGGCCGACCGCGACGGCGACCTTTCCGCGGCCTACCACCGACTCCTCATGGATCCCGACCCCGCCGTCCACCAGAAGGCCGCCGGCGACTGGTGTGCCTGGGAGGACGCGATGCTCCCCGGCGTCCCGCCGCACGACGTTTTCGAGGACCCGCAGTACCGGCTGAACTTCGCCCGGATCGTCACGCACTACTTCAGCAACCGCGCGTTCCTCGAGGACGGCGCCATCCTGCGCGACGCCGGGAAGCTCGCCGGCATCCCGGCCGTCCTCGCGCAGGGCGTGCTCGATACCAGCAACCTCGTCGGCACGCCCTGGCTGCTCCAGCAGGCCTGGCCGGGCAGCGAGCTGGTGATGATCTCCGACGTCGGCCACACCACCAGCGCGAAAAGCATGCAGGACGTCCTGGTCGGCGCCACCGACCGGTTCGCTAGGGGATGAGCAGGCCGGACTCCACGGGCGCCGGCTGAGCCCGGTTGGCCGAAGCCAGCCGCAGCCCGGTGACCCGCAGCGGGACCCGGTCGAGCTTCCACTCGGCCAGCAGCAGCGCCACCTTGGCCTGCATTTCCGTGCGCAGCCGCAGGAACGAGTCGGCCGGGTCCGCGCCGACCTGGCCGAGCAGCAGCCACCACGCCCAGGCCGCCGCGCCCGCGTTGGCCACGAAGTCCGGCACCACCGCGACTCCTCGCGCTGACAGCGCGGCCTCGGCTTCCGGTGTCGTCGCCGCGTTCGCCGCTTCGACGACGACGGACGCCTTCACGACGCTCTCGTTGTCCGCCCGCAGCGCGTAGGAAATCGCCGCGGGGACGAAGATGTCCGCGTCGATCCCGGCGACGACCTCGCGCGGCAGCGTCCGGACCCCGTCGGGCAACCGCGAGCGGTCGACTTCGCCGAAGCGATCGCGCAGCTCCAGCAGCGCCGGGATGTCCAGCCCCGCCGGGTCGTACAGCGTGCCCGCGGCGTCGGCGACCGCGACCACCTTCATCCCGGCCTCGTGCAGGTACCAGGCCGCGCCGCCGCCCATCGTCCCGATGCCTTGCACCGCGACGGTGGTCGCCCGGACGTCCCAATCCCACGCCGCCGCGACGCCGAGACAGGCCTGCGCGACGCCGTAGCCGCCGACCACGTCCCCGAGCAGCAGCCCGCCGGGCACCGGGGCGTTGAGCCCGGCCTGCACCCGGCGCAGGGTGCGCGCCGGATCGGCCGAACGATGGATCGCCGCGTGGTAGGACTGCTCAAGCCCGAGCTTCTCGAACACCGCGTCGATGAGGTGCTGCGGGACGCCCAGGTCCTCGGCAGTCACCCAGTGCGCGTCCAGCCACGGCCGCAGGAACGCGCAAAACCGCTCCAGCACTGAGAACGCACGCGGATCCTTCGGGTCGAAGTCGATGCCGCCCTTCGCGCCGCCGACCGGGAGGTTGAAGGTCGCGGTCTTGTTCGCCATGCCGCGCGCGAGGTCCTCGACCTCGGTCATCGTGCAGCCCGCCCGCATCCGGGTACCGCCGGTCGCGACGCCCGAGACCAGGCTGTGCA